>NZ_BMZP01000007.1:141792-232755 GCF_014652855.1 Novosphingobium pokkalii | reverse complement strand
CGGAGACACCCCAAGAATCCTATTCAATCAGCAGCGCAAGCCCATATGCGATTCCCCTGCCCGGCACGGGGAGGCATTCAGCGTCCGCGAAAGCTCCATGCGCCAAGCGGCTGCCAGCTCCCACCACCTTGCGGCAGACGTTGCAGCGCGTGCAGATCAAGGCCGGCAAACGCGAACGTCTGGCTCTCGAACCGTCCGACCAGCGCCGATTGCAGTGCCCGCGCTTCGGGGCGGGCGACCTTGTTCTGGATGGTGATGTGGAAGCGCGGACGCCCCTGGTCGGCCAGCCCAAGCAGGCCATGGAGCGCTTCTGCCAGATCGGCATGGACAGCCTCCAGCGCCGGGCTGCGCACGGCGACGGCTGTTCCGGTGCCAAGGTCTGCCACCCCTGCAAGCTGCGCCGCCGGAGCGCGCGTGGCGGCACAAAGGCGCGCGACCAGCCGCTGCACTTCGGCCTGCGCCGAAGGCGGCAGCGCGTGGAACAGGGTGACGTGGGCCGGCACGTGGTTGCGATCGGGCGGGTAATGCGCGCCGCGCAAGCCCTGCATCTGGCCAAACAGCGCGGCGGGCAGCCGGGCGGTAAGGACCAGCGGCCCGCTCACCCGGCGTGCCCCGCCGCGCGGGAGAAATCGGAACAGCCGGAGCGAGGCGCAAGCGCTTCAGGCGGCAAATCCGTAAAACCCCCTAAAGCGTGATAGCCGCTCGCCACGCCCAAGGCCAGCCTTACAGATCCCCGCGCGCCCGGCGGATGGCAAACCACTTGGCCACGTTGGCATTGTGCTCGGCCAGGGTATCGGCAAAGACATGCCCGCCGGTGCCGTCGGCGACCATGTAGAGCGCTTCCGTCTTGGCCGGGTGCAGCACTGCCTCGATCGAGGCGCGGCCCGGATTGGTGATGGGCCCCTTGGGCAGGCCGGTCATCGAATACGTATTGTAATCGTTGACCGCCTGGATTTCCGACTGGCGGATGCGGCGGCCCAGCGGCTTGCCCCGCGTGATCGGATAGATGATCGTGGGATCGGCCTGGAGCAGCATGCCCTTGCGCAGCCGGTTGGAATAGAGCCCGGCCACCATGCGACGCTCCGCCGGCTTGCCGGTTTCCTTCTCCACGATCGAAGCGAGGATCACCGCTTCCTGCGGGGTCTTGGCGACAGTGTCCGGGCTGCGCTGTGCCCACAGGTCGGCCAGGGTCTTGGCCATCGCCGCCTGCATGCGCGCCAGCACCGCCTTGCGCGATTCGCCGCGGCGGATTTCATAGCTGTCGGGCAGCACGGTGCCTTCTTCCGGCACGTCGACCGTGCCGGTCAGCAGCGGCTGGGCCATCAGGCGTTCCTGCACCATGATCGCCGGCATGCCTTCGGGCACGGTCACCAGGCGGCGCAGCGTGCCCTGCTCGCCTTGCAGGATTTTCAGGATCGTCGAACCGCTGGCATGGGCCGGCAGGCTGAACTCGCCCGCCTTGATCGGCGCCTTGTCGCCCAGCAGGCGCGCCCGCGCGCGGAACGTGGTGGCCGAGGCTACCGCCCCTTCGGCTTCCAGCTTGTCGGCAATCGAACCGACGCTGGCGCCATCGGGCACAACGAACGCGGTATCCTTGGCCAGCGGGCCGGGGCCATACCAGCCCCACAGGAAATGCGTGCCCCAGGCCGCCGCCAGAAGCAGCACGCCCAGGATGACCAGCCGGACTTTACCGATGCGGGCAATCATGGACGTGGGCTTCCTTGTTCTGCGGCCTGAGGGTTTGCGACGCTTGGCCTTGCGGCTCAAACCGCCTTCATGATCAGGCTGGCGTTGGTGCCGCCAAAGCCGAACGAGTTGTTGAGCACGGCGCGCACCTGGCGCTTCTTGGCCACGTGCGGCACCAGGTCCACCCCTTCGGTACCCTCGTCGGGATTGTCGAGGTTGAGCGTGGGCGGCACGATCTGGTCGCGAATGGCGAGGATGCAGAAGATCGCTTCCACCGCGCCCGCGCCACCGAGCAGGTGGCCGATGGCCGACTTGGTGCTGCTCATCGACGCGCCCGACAGATCATCGCCCAGCACGCGCTTGACCGCGCCAAGTTCGATCGTGTCCGCCATGGTCGAGGTGCCATGGGCGTTGACATAGTCGATGTCGCCCGGCTCCAGCCCGGCCTTGCGCAGCGCCATGCGCATGGCCAGTTCGGCGCCCTTGCCTTCCGGATGCGGCGCGGTGACGTGATAGGCATCGCCCGACAGGCCATAGCCGACCACTTCGGCATAGATCTTGGCGCCGCGCGCCTTGGCGTGCTCGTATTCCTCCAGCACGACCACACCGGCGCCTTCGCCCATCACGAAGCCGTCGCGGTCCTTGTCATAAGGGCGGCTGGCCTGTTCGGGGCGGTCGTTATAGCTGCAATTGAGCGCGCGGGCCTGGGCAAAGCCGGCCACGCCCAGCGGGTTGATCGTGCTTTCCGCACCGCCCGCCAGCATCACGTCGGCATCGCCATCCTTGATCATGCGCGCTGCGTCACCGATCGAGTGCGCGCCGGTGGAGCAGGCGGTGACGACCGCATGGTTCGGCCCCATCAGGCCATACTTGATCGAGACCTGGCCCGAGATCAGGTTGATCAGGCGGCCATGGACGAAGTGCGGAGAGACGCGGCCCGGGCCCTTTTCATGCAGGACGATCGATTCGCTTTCGATCCCCGGCAAGCCGCCGATGCCCGAACCGATCGAGCAGCCGGTGCGCGCCTTGAGATCGTCGTCCATGTCCACCAGGCCGGCGTCTTCAAGCGCCTGGCCGGCGGCATCGATACCATAGACGATGAACGGATCGACCTGGCGCTGGATCTTGTGATCGACTCGCCGCGACGCATCGAAGCCATAGGGATGGTCGGCCGGCTTCACTTCGCAGGCGATCTGGCACTTCTGGTTGCTGGCATCGAAGCGGGTGATCGGGCCTGCGCCAGACTTGCCGGCCAGCAGATTCGCCCACACGGTTTCGACGTCCGCGCCCAGCGGGGTGACAAGGCCGAGGCCGGTTACGACGACACGACGCATTCTTTTCTCCGCAAAATCACAAACGAACAGGCCCAGCCCCGCACAGTTGGGGACTGAGCCTGCCGAATTCATCCCCTGTTGCCCCTGCCATGGCGATGGCCGGGGCGCTCACGGGGAAGCGGGGCGATCAGCCCTTGTTTTCGTCGATGTACTTGATCGCGTCCGACACGGTCGAGATCTTCTCGGCCGCATCGTCCGGGATTTCCACACCGAATTCTTCTTCGAAGGCCATGACCAGCTCGACGATGTCGAGCGAGTCGGCGCCGAGATCGTCGATGAAGCTGGCGTCTTCGGTGACCTTGTCGGCCTCGACGCCGAGGTGCTCGACAACGATCTTCTTAACGCGGTCGGCGGTATCGCTCATTATATGCCCCTTCGCAGGAAACTGGTTGGTGGTCGCGGGTCAGCATCGCCCTAATAGGCTGTTGAACCGCTGGCAAGAGGCGGGCGCATCCTGGCCTTTCAACCGTGGGACGCGCGCGCCGGTCGGAATGCGCCGCCGTTCAGCCCTTGGGCTGCTCGACAACGCGAATGTTGAGTTCCCGCAACTGCTTGGGCTCGGCCGGAGAGGGCGCGCCCATCAGCAGGTCTTCGGCCCGCTGGTTCATCGGGAACAGAGTGATCTCGCGCAGGTTCTGCGCCCCGCACAGCAGCATGACGATGCGATCGACGCCCGCGGCCATCCCGCCGTGCGGCGGCGCGCCATACTGGAACGCGCGATAGAGCCCGCCGAAGCGCTCCTCCACGTCGGCCTTGGTCAGGCCCACGATCTCGAACGCCTTGACCATGGTTTCGGGCGACTGGTTGCGGATCGAGCCCGAGGCGATTTCATAGCCGTTGCAGACCAGATCGTACTGGAACGCCTTGATCGTCAGCGGGTCCTGGTTGGTCAGCGCATCCATCCCGCCCTGCGGCATCGAGAACGGGTTGTGACTGAATTCCACCTTCTTGTTGTCTTCATCCCATTCATAGAACGGGAAATCGACGATCCAGCACAGCTTGTAGGTGCCTTCTTCCACCAGCCCGAGCTGCGCCGCCACGCGGTTGCGCGCCAGGCCGGCCAGCTTGGCGGCCTGGTCGGCCTTGCCCGCGGCGAAGAACAGCCCGTCGTTTTCGCCCAGGCCCAGTTCGGCATAGAGCGCCGCCATGCCTTCGGTGCCATGATTCTTGGCGATCGGGCCGCCGAATTCGCCGCCCTTGCGGGTGACATAGCCCAGCCCGGCATGGCCTTCGGCGCGCGCCCAGTCGTTCATCTCGTCGAAGAACTTGCGGCTCTTGTCCGCCGTGCCCGGCGCGGGAATGGCGCGGACCACGCCGCCGCCGCCCACGATCTTCTCGAACAGGCCAAAGCCCGATTGGGTGAAGTGGTGCGACACATCGGTGATGATCAGCGGGTTGCGCAGGTCCGGCTTGTCCGAACCATACTTCAGCATCGCCTCGTCATAGGGGATGCGCGGGAACTGGCCCACGGGCGTCACCGGCTTGCCCTCGGCAAAGGCCTCGAACACGCCGCCGATCACCGGCTCCATCGTTTCCCACACCTCTTCCTGGGTCACGAAGCTCATTTCCAGGTCGAGCTGGTAGAATTCGCCCGGCAGGCGGTCGGCGCGCGGGTCTTCGTCGCGGAAGCACGGCGCGATCTGGAAATAGCGGTCGAAACCCGCCACCATCAGCAACTGCTTGTACTGCTGCGGCGCCTGCGGCAGCGCATAGAACTTGCCGGCGTGGATGCGGCTCGGCACCAGGAAGTCGCGCGCGCCTTCGGGGCTGGATGCGGTCAGGATCGGGGTGGAATATTCGGTGAACCCGGCCCCTTCCATGCGGCGGCGCATGTCGGAAATGATCCGCGTGCGCGTGACGATGTTGGCGTGCAGCGTCTCGCGGCGCAGGTCGAGGAAGCGATAGCGCAGGCGGATATCCTCGGGATATTCCTGCTCGCCCGCCACCGGCATCGGCAGTTCTTCCGCCGCCGAAAGCACCGTGGCCGCCTTGGCGAAGACTTCGATCGCGCCGGTCGCCAGGTTGGCATTGACGGTCGCTTCGTTGCGCGCCTTCACCACGCCTTCGATCGTCACCACGCTTTCCACGCGGACGGATTCGAGCAGGGGCAGCGCGGCGCTGTCGCTATCGGCCACGATCTGGGTGATTCCATAGTGATCGCGCAAATCGACAAACAACACGCCGCCATGATCGCGCTTGCGATGCACCCAGCCCGAGAGGCGCACGTTTTCGCCGACATGCTCGCGCGAGAGGGCGCCGCAGGTGTGGGAACGATAAGGATGCATCGAAACTCTTTCCAATCGGTCTGCAATAAGGCAGGTGAGACAGGCTTAAATGTCAGGCGCGGCCAAGAGGCGATGGCCGCGCGTTTGTCAAGCCGCCGCTCCCGGACGGGGGCACCACCGGCCCCATGCCAGCTTGCGGGTGTCTGCCACCTGCGGATGGATCGGGCCATACAGAAAAGAACGATGAAGATACATCCGCTGATTACCACGACCGCCGCGCTTGCCGATCTGTGCGAGCGGCTGGCCAAGTCAGACTTCGTCACGGTCGACACCGAGTTCATGCGCGAGAACACCTATTGGCCGGAACTGTGCCTGGTGCAGATCGCCAACGAGGAAGAGGCCGCCGCGATCGATCCGCTGGCGCCGGGCATCGATCTTTCTCCGCTGCTCGACCTCCTGGTCGACAACGAGGACGTGCTCAAGGTCTTCCACGCCGGCGGGCAGGACGTGGAAATCATCTACAACCTGTCGGGCCGCACCCCGCACCCGATCTTCGACACGCAGATCGCGATGATGGCCCTCTCGCAAAGCGAGCAGATCGGCTATTCCAACCTGGTCGAAGCGTGGCTCGGCCTGTCGATCGACAAGGGCGCGCGCTTTACCGACTGGTCGCGCCGCCCGCTCACCGAGCGGCAGATCGAATATGCCATCGGCGATGTCACTCACCTGTCCAAGATTTTCCCCCGGATGCTCAAGCGCCTGATCAAGACCGGACGCGGCGAGTGGCTGGACATCGAGATGGAAAAGCTGGCCGACCCGGAAAACTATCGCAACGATCCGGGCAAGGTGTGGGAAAAGATCCGCCCGCCCAGCCGCAATCCCGCCGTGCTCGGCCGGTTGCGCGCGCTGGCCGCCTGGCGCGAATCCGAAGCGATGGACAAGAACATCCCGCGCGGCCGCATCATGCGCGACGAAACCCTGGCCGACATTGCCAGCCACCCGCCGCGCGAACAGCCTGACCTGGCCAAAGTGCGTGGCCTCTCCACCGGATGGAAGGACAACGACATCGGACGCCGCCTGATGCAGACCCTTAGCGATGCCAAGCCCCTGACCGAGGCGGAAATGCCCCCGCGCGCGCCGCGTGGTGCGCCGCTGGGCAAGGAAGGCGCGCTGGTGGCCGACCTGCTCAAGCTGCTGCTCAAGATCCGCAGCCGCGAGATCGACGTGGCCTCGCGCCTGCTCGCCCGCAGCGACGACCTGGAGGCGCTCGCCGCCGGGCAGCGCAAGGGCCTGGCCCTGCTGGAAAGCTGGCGCTACGAACAGTTCGGCCGCGATGCGCTGGAACTGGTCGAAGGGCGCCTCGCCTTTGCCGTCGTCAACGGCAAGCTCAAGATGGCGCACATCGACGATATCGGCGGCAACAGCGCGCCCGCCCCCGCTCCGGCGCCAGAAGAGTCCGGCGGGGAATGAGCACCTACCTGCCCACGCTCAAGCAGTTGCAATACCTCGTCGCGCTGCACGAGCATGGCCATTTCGGCAAGGCCGCCGATTCGTGCTTCGTCTCGCAGTCCACGCTTTCGGCGGGGCTGCGCGAACTCGAATCGCTGCTGGGCGTCACGCTGGTGGAGCGCACGCGCCGCGTGGTGCGCTTCACCCCGCTGGGCAACCAGGTGGTGGCCAAGGCGCACCGCCTGCTGCGCGAGGCGGAGGAACTCTCCGAACTCGTGCAGTCGCACGGCGTGCCGCTGGCGGGCGAATTGCGGATGAGCGTGATCCCCACCATCGCGCCGTTCCTGCTGCCGCGCATCCTCCCGCGCCTGCGCCAGGAACGCCCGCAGTTGAAGCTGTTCCTGCGCGAGGAACCCAGTGCCGCCGCGATCGAATCGCTGCACCATGGCCGCGCCGATTGCGTGCTGCTGGCCCTGCCCTTCGCCACCGGCGACGTGGACGTGGCGCCCTTGTTCAAGGACAAGCTCTACGTCGCCTTCCCGCAGGATGACCCGCGCAACCCGCCCGAATCGATTCCGCCGTCGCTGATCGACGAGAATCGCCTGCTGCTGCTGGAAGACGGGCACTGCCTGAAAGAGCATGCGCTGGCCGCCTGCAATCGCCCCGAGCTGCGCGCCAGCGCCACGATGATCGGCACCAGCCTGCACACCCTGGTGCAGATGGTGGACAATGGCCTGGGCCTGACCATGCTGCCGGAAATGGCGGTGGAGGCCGGCATCCTGCACGATACCCACATCGTCGCCCGGCCGCTGCAATCCGATCACGCCTATCGCGAGATCGCGCTGGTCTGGCGCAAGAACTCGCCTCGCGCCGAGGAATTCAGGCTGCTCGCCCAGGAACTGCGCGCGCCATGAAAGTGCAGCGCCACAACGCGCTGGAAGATCTCTATGGCGTTGCCACCGGATGCCTGCTCCTGGCGCTCGGCCTGCACCTGCTGCACCAGGCGCGGCTGATCACCGGGGGCATGGCGGGCCTCGCCCTGCTGCTGTCCTACCTCGCGCCATTTTCCCCCGGCACGCTGTTTGCCGTGCTCAACCTGCCGATCTTCCTGCTCTTCTGGCGCAGCCAGGGCACGCCCTATACGCTGCGCAGCCTGGTCGCGACGCTGGCCATCACCGGCATGGTAACGCTGGTGGCCAAGGGCCTGCCGCTCACCTCGGCCAGCCCCGCCGCCGCCGCGGTGATCGGCGGCACGGTGATGGGCATGGGCCTCCTCGCCGTGACGCGCCACGGCACCGCCGTGGGCGGATCGAGCGTGATCGCCCGCTGGCTCAGCCGCAAGAAAGGCTGGAACTTCGGCCGCCTGCTGATGATCACCGACGCCACGATCATCGCCACCTCGGCCCTCGTCCTCGGCCCCGAACGCGCGATCTGGTCCCTGGTCAGCGCCACCTGCGCCAACCTGATGGTGATGACCTGGCACCGCCCGGACCGCTATCTGGCGGAGAGTTTGTGAGGGGCGTGGGACGCAAACGGCCGGGATTTGGTGGTTAGCGAACCCTGCCCGACAGTCCACCCGTCGCCCCGTGCTTGACACGGGGCTTGGCTTCCCTTGCGGCCTTGCCTTTGGCATGCTGGCAAAATGGAAAAGGGCGGCTGGCTCTACATCATGGCGAACCGCTATCGCGGTGGAATGTATATTGGCGTCACATCCAACCTGATCCGGCGCGTGTGGCAGCATCGCGAGGGCCGTGGCTCAATTCGCGCAAGGGACTTTGGCAAGACAAAGCTGGTCTACGCCGAACGGCACACGGAAATCGAACCCGCAATTGCTCGCGAGAAACTGGTCAAAAAATGGCGCCGGGAATGGAAATTCGCATTGATTGAGGCGGACAATCCCGATTGGCTCGATCTATGGGACCAATGGTATCCAGTGGCTGCATCGCAAGGCGAGAGCGCAAAGTAGCCAAGCCCCGTGTCAAGCACGGGGCGACGGTGGAGGTTGGGCGAGGCCTACCGTGCCGCCGCCCCCTCAATCCATGTGCTTCAAGCCCACCCGCAGGTAATCCCAGCCGGTGATCACGGTCAGCCCTGCCGCGCCCCACAGCGTCGCCAGGCCCACCGTGTGCGGCACGTTGATCACGATGCCGGCCAGGGTCAGCGTCCACCACGGCGTGGCGCCGCCCAGGATCAGCGAGCCGAGCGCGATCATCTGGAACGTGGTTTTCCACTTCGCCAGTTTCGACACCGGCACCGAAACCTGGATGCCGCCCAGGAACTCGCGCAGGCCCGAAACCGCGATCTCGCGCAGCAGGATGACGAGTCCGGCGATCACGTGCATGTCCCCCACATAGGGGCCGGTCAGCACGCCTTGCGCGGTCAGCACCAGGATCACGGCGGCGACCATGATCTTGTCGGCGATGGGATCGAGGAACACGCCCAGCTTCGACACCGTGCCCTGCGCGCGGGCGAGGTAGCCGTCGAAATAGTCGGTCACGCCCATCAGGCAATACATGGCAAAGCCCAGCGCATAGCCCATGGGCCAGTGCGGCCACCACAACAGGGCGCCCAGCAGGGGCACGGCAACGATGCGGGACAGCGTGAGAATGTTGGGCAGCGTGAGCATCGCCGCCTGCAATACGGCGCCACGCGCCAACATGGAAACGGTTTGTGCACGAAAGGGGTGCCATCACCGGCCCTGCGGCAGACCGTGGCCGGGCCATCTTGCCCTGCGCCACGGCGCCACCCATGTAGGATGGGCTGCGGGCAAATCTCGCAGTCCTGTCGCTTGCCCCTTGCCCACCCCGCGTGGGGCGCTAAGGCAGGCGGGAGACAGACCAGGGATGCCCGGCACCGCTTAGAATGACCACTACCACGCATCTCCTTCGCGCCCGTCGCTTCCTGCCCCTGTTCGTCACCCAGTTGCTGGGCGCGTTCAACGACAACCTGTTCAAGAACGCCATGGTGCTGTTCGTGGTGTTCAGCGTCTACAATTCGGAAAAGGCCGAGGCGCACTTTTCCGGCATGGCGACGGCGCTGTTCATCATTCCCTTCGTGGCGCTTTCGGCGCTGTCTGGCCAGTTGGCCGACATGCGCGACAAGGCCCGCATCATCCGCATCGTGAAAACCTGCGAAATCGGCATCATGGCCGTGGGCGCAACCGGCCTGCTGCTGGCGTGGAAAGGCTTCCACGTGGAAGGCCTCGCCATCCCGCTGATGCTGCTGGCGCTGTTCGCCATGGGCGTGCATTCCACGTTCTTCGGCCCGATCAAATACGCCATCCTGCCCCAGCACCTGCATGCCGACGAAGTGCTGGCCGGCACCGGCCTGGTCGAGGCAGGCACCTATCTGGCCATTCTGCTCGGCACCATCGTGGCCGGCTACATTTCCGCGCCGGCCGCGGCGATCACCGTGATCGTCACAGCGCTGATCGGCTTTTTCGCCGGGCGTCGCGTGCCCGATGCACCGCCCGAAAAGCCCGACGAGCCGCTCGCCCTGCCGCTGCTGCGCCCGTTCCTGGCGCGCCCGCGCAACGCCGTGCGCGCGCTCGGGTTGGTGCCAGTGGTGGTCGCCGATCAGGTCGTCTCGCTCTATCGCCTGGTCCATTCCACCACGCGCCACCCGCGCGTGTTCCTGGCGATTTCGGCGATCAGCTTCTTCTGGGCGGTGGGCGCCATCCTGTTCGTGCAGTTCCCGCCACTTGCCAAGAACGTGCTGGGGTGCAGCAAGGAAGTGGCCAGTCTGTTCCTGGTGATCTTCTCGGTGGGCATCGCGATCGGCTCGATCTCGATCAACCGCCTGCTCAAGGGCACGGTCTCGGCGCGCTACGCCCCCATCTGCGTGGTCGGCACCGGGCTGTTCGTGGCCGGCTTCCACTTCGTCTGCGCCGCCTGGCCGGTGCCCGAACAGCGCGAGCTGCTGGATCTCACCGGGTTCGTCACCGCGCCGCTGGCCTTGCCGCTGATCGGCACGCTGCTGGGGATTTCGATCACGGGGGGCATGTTCATCGTGCCGCTCTATGCCTTCCTCACCACCGTGGTGGAAAAGTGCGAGGCGGCGCGCACCATCGCGGCCAACAACATCGTCAATTCGGCCGCGATGCTGGTCGGCTCGCTGCTGGCCATGGGGCTGACCGCCGTGGGCGTGCGCATTGTCGACCAGTTGCTGCTCACAGGGCTGCTCTGCCTGGTGTCCGCCTGGCTTGGCTGGCTGCTCCATCGCGCCGAGATCGCCCACCTCGGCCAGCGTGAAGCACACACCTTCGATGAAATGGTCGGCTGATCAAACTCAGCCGAAGAAGGCGATGATGGCCATGAAGCAGGCGCAATAGGCCATCAGGAATTCCTTCACGTCCTGCACAGTGATGCGCTTCCAATCCACCGGCTGGGAGCGCAGCGCGGCCCGCGCCATCGCCGCCTGCACTTCCGGCTCATAAACCGGCATCGGCAGCAGCACGCGGCGCGGCAGGCTGGCGCGGAACGGATGGCGGGCAGGCGGGCGCAAAGGGCCGGCGGGCTGAGGCGCGGAATCAAGCATGGCTGCCCGCTGTAACGCGATCTTAACCACAATGGCACCGGGCCGGATGGCGCCAATTTGCCGCCGTTCCGCCATGGGACAGGCCAAAAGAAAGCGGGCCGCCCCGGGAAAAGGGCGGCCCGCCAACCAATTCAGGGACTTGAAGCGGCGTCGATCAGATATCGTCGCCCAGCGCGCCCTTGACCTTGCCAGCGGCCTGCTGGGTCTTGCCCTTGGCCTGCTGCGCCAGGCCTTCGGCCTGGAGCTTGGCATTGTCGGTCATCTTGCCGACGCCTTCCTTGACGTTGCCAACCGCTTCGTTGGCCAGACCCTTGGCGCGATCCTTGAGCTCACCCATGGTGCATCTCCTTTGCTTTGGGGGTGGATGCGGCCGTGAGAGGGGGGCCGGCCGCATCCTTCGAAGCCACTACGCGCCACGCGGCGGGTTGGTTCCGGATGATGCGACGAGCGGTGCGACGAACCGTCAGATGGTTCCGCCAGCCATGGCCAGGACATGATCCCATTCGGCCCGCTTCACTGCCGAGACCGACAGGCGCGACAGGCGCAGCAATTCCATCTCGGCCAGGTCGGGCGTGGCCTTGATCGTCTTGAGGCTCACCGGGCTGGCCAGCTTGGCCACGGGCTTGACCTTGACCGCCGCCCACTTGCCGTCCGGATCGGTCGGATCGATCAGCCCGGGCACGCTGATGGTTGCAATACCAACTATTTCCTTGCCGATGTTGGAGTGATAGAAGAACGCCAGGTCGCCTTCCTTCATCGTCCGCAGGTTCCGCGCCGCCAGATGGTTGCGCACGCCATCCCAGGTGCCCTCGCCTTCGCTGACCAGATCGTCCCAACTGTACACGTCGGGTTCGGACTTCATCAGCCAAAGCTGGGTATCGGCACTGATCTGAATCATGGAAACCTTGCGGAATATGGGGATAGAAGCGCGCCCATATCGCATTTTCCCCCGGGGAGCCAAATGAACCTCGATACCTTGCCCGTTCTCTCGCTCGCTGCCGAACCAGCGGCGCTTTCCCGCGATCTTGGCGCCAGTTTCCAGCAATTCGGCTTTGCCATGGTCAAGGACCACGGGCTCGATCCCGCACTGGTGGAACGCGCCTGGGCGCAGACCCAGGCTTTCTTCGCGCTGCCCGACGCGCAAAAGCGCACCTATGCCATTCCCGGCATCGGCGGCGCGCGTGGCTACACCCCGTTCCGCACGGAGATCGCCAAGGGCGCGAAGGTCAGCGATCTCAAGGAATTCTGGCACGTGGGCCGCGATCTGCCAGCGGGGCATCCCCTGGCAGGCGCCATGCCGCCCAATGTCTGGCCGGCCGAGATCGATGGCTTTCACGAGACTTTCGCCACGCTCTATGCCGCGTTCGACCAAGTCGGCGCGCGCATCCTTTCGCGCATCGCGGTGTGGCTGGGGCTGGACGAACACTGGTTCGACGGCGCGATCGCCGATGGCAATTCCGTGCTGCGCCTGCTGCACTATCCCCCGGTGCCCGGCGCGCCCGATGGCGCCATCCGCGCCGGCGCGCATGAAGACATCAACCTGATCACCCTGCTGCTCGGGGCAGAGGAAGCCGGCCTGGAACTGCTCGCCCGCGATGGCCGCTGGATCGAGGTTTCGCCCCCGCCCGGCGCGCTGGTGGTCAACATCGGCGACATGCTGCAACGCCTGACCAACCACGTGCTGCCCTCGACCACGCACCGCGTGCGCAATCCCGATGGCGCGCGGGCCGGCTTCAGCCGCTATTCGATGCCGTTCTTCCTGCATCTGCGCAGCGATTTTCCGTTCCACACCCTGCCCCAGTGCATCACGGCAGAAAACCCGGATCGCTATCCGGTCTCGATCACGGCGGACGACTATCTCCAGGAGCGCCTGCGCGAAATCGGCCTGAAAATGTGATGTGAGGCGGAACCGGCAGGCGCGGGGCGGATTGCGGGCATGGGACCTGTTGCACCGCACAAAAAGGAACGCCCATGCGCCTGCCGCTTATTCCGCCTTCGCAACTGACCGACGAGCAGAAGCCGCTCTATGAGGCGATGCGCCAAGGCATCGCCAGCAATTTCAACGCCTTCAAGGTGATCGACGAGCAAGGCGCGCTGATGGGGCCATGGAACCCCTGGCTCCATTCGCCGCGCATCGGCAAGGCCATCTGGGATCTGACCCTGGCCCTCACCGCCGAAGCAACCGTGCCCGATCGCGTGCGCCAGATCGTGATCCTGGCGGTCGGCGCGCGATTCGATGCCGCCTATGAAATCTATGCCCATGTCGCCGTGGCGGAAAAGGAAGGCATGAGCGCCGAGCGGCTGGCCACCCTGACCGCCGATCTCAAGCCGGCTGACCTTGCCGCCGATGAAAGCGTGGCCTTCGATCTCGCCTATGCCCTGGCGCGCGGCGGCGTGCTGCCCGAGCCGGTCTATGCCCTGGCGGTGAAGACCTTCGGCCAGGCCGGCACCAACGAGCTGATCTTCCTGGTCGGGCTCTATGCCATGGTTTCGGTCACGCTCAACGGCTTCAACGTGCCTGTACCGGAACGAGAATAGTCGCCGGAACGCGAATAAGCGCCGAAACGCAAAAAGCCCCGCGCAAGCGGGGCTTTTTTGGGTGAACTGGTGGAGCCGAGGGGGATCGAACCCCTGACCTCTACAATGCCATTGTAGCGCTCTCCCAGCTGAGCTACGGCCCCACGTGTTCATGTTGATGCATCGCCCACAAGAAAGCGACGCGCCCTGAGGGATCAGGGTTTTTCGCAGACTGGTGGAGCCGAGGGGGATCGAACCCCTGACCTCTACAATGCCATTGTAGCGCTCTCCCAGCTGAGCTACGGCCCCGAAAGTCTGCCGGAACACCCTGGGAGGTGATCCGTCCCGCCGCCGATCAGGTGGTGATCATCGCCGGGAGCCGCGCCTCTAAGGGAGAGGTTGGCGGCTGGCAAGAGGCTTTTTTGGCCTCCCGCCGTTTTTAGCAGACCCGGCGATCAAAGTCCTGTGGACATCTTCGCCGGGCCCGCAAAACCCTTAGTTTTCGTCGTCCTCGCCTTCGTGGGCGCCCACGCCCAGGTCGTCGTCGCCACCCAGGTCGACGTCGTTGTCGGGCGAATCGCCGTCGTCGTCGATGTCCAGATCCTCGTCGGCCAGATCGACGTCGGCGTCGGCTTCCACCTTCTCCTTCTGAATTTCTTCATAGGGAATCGGCTGCTTGGACTTGAGAACCGGCTCGGGATGCCAGGCATACTTGCATTCCACGCAAGTCACCGGATCGGCATTGCCGAGGTCGTAAAAGCGGGTGCCGCACTTCGGACAGCTATGCTTGGCGCCCCATTCAGGCTTGACCATGAATAATCCTCGAAAAGCTCGCCCGCTGCCCTTGGGGCGCGGGCCGAAACCAAAAAAGCGTCGTGCCAAAAGCCGTCTTGGGGGCGCGTTGCCCGGAAATCAAGCGTGCGCACGACAGACCGCGGCGCGCGCCTTGCCATAGTGGCCGCGCGCTGTCAAAAGCCGCGCGTTTTTGCCGCCCTTTTGCCAGTTTGGAAAGACCAGGACCGTGAGCAGCCATTCCGACCTCGCCCAGATGCGCCCCCGTCGCTTTTCCGCCCAGGGGCCTCTCAAGGGCCGGATTCGCGTGCCGGGTGACAAGTCGATCAGCCATCGCTCGATCATGCTGGGCGCGCTGGCCGTGGGCGAAACCCGCGTCACCGGCCTGCTCGAAGGCGAAGACGTGCTGTCCACCGCCGCCGCGATGCGCGCCATGGGCGCCACGATCGAGCGCCAGGCCAATGGCGATTGGCTGGTGGCCGGCGTGGGCGTGGGCGGCCTGCTGCAACCCACCGGCGCGCTCGACATGGGCAATTCGGGCACGTCCACCCGCCTGCTGATGGGCCTTGTGGCCAGCCACCCGATCACTGCCTGCTTCGTGGGCGATGCCAGCCTGTCCAAGCGGCCGATGGGCCGGGTGATCGATCCGCTCTCGCAAACCGGCGCGCGCTTCACGGCCTATCCCGGCGGACGCCTGCCGCTGATCGTGGAAGGCGCGGCCACGCCCGTGCCGCTGACCTATCGCCTGCCGGTCGCCTCGGCCCAGGTGAAAAGCGCCGTGCTGCTGGCGGGACTCAACACGCCGGGGGTGACCACGGTGATCGAGCCGATCCCCACGCGCGACCATTCCGAGCGCATGCTGCGCGGCTTTGGCGCAGACCTGTCGGTGGAAATCGACAGCGATGGCGCCCGCGTCATCCGCCTGTCGGGCGAAGCCGAGCTCAAACCGCAAACGATCACCGTGCCGGGCGATCCGTCTTCGGCCGCCTTCTTCGTGGTGGCCGCGCTGATCGTGCCGGGGTCCGACCTGGTGATCGAGAACGTCGGCCTCAACCCCACCCGCGCCGCGCTGTTCGACGTGCTGCGCCTGATGGGCGGCAGTATCGAGGAACTCGATCGCCGCGACGTGGGCGGAGAGCCGGTGGCCGATTTGCGGGTGCGCGCTTCCACGCTGACCGGCATCGATGTCGATCCGGCGGTCGTGCCCAGCATGGTCGATGAATTCCCGGTGCTGTTCGTCGCCGCCGCCCATGCCCAGGGCCGCACCGTCACGCGCGGGCTGGAAGAGCTGCGCGTCAAGGAATCCGACCGCATCACCGTGATGCGCGTGGCGCTGGAGCAGGCCGGCGCGCGTGTGCAGGAAACCGAGGATGGCCTGATCATCGACGGCACCGGCGGCGAAGGGCTGCGCGGCGCCAACAACCAGCCGGTTGCCACCCATCTCGATCATCGCATCGCCATGTCGATGGCCGTGGCGGGCCTGGCCAGCCAGGGCGGCGTGGAAGTGGACGATACCCGCCCGATCACCACCAGCTTCCCGGTGTTCGAGCAGCTTATCGCGTCTGCCACCGCCGCATGACTCTCTCGCCGCTGTTTGCCAATATCTGCGGGTTCATCGGCATGGCCTGCATCATCGTGGCCTATGGCTATACCACGCGCGAGAACGGCAATGGCCGACGGCCCAATCCGTTCGTGCAGCACGGCACCAACCTGGCCGGCGCGGCCCTGCTCACCGTGTCGCTGATGGTCAACCTCAACCCCGCCTCGCTCGTGCTGGAAGGGTTCTGGTCGGCCATCGCCATCTGGGGCCTGGCCAAGGCCCTGCGCGAAAGAAAGCGTTCCCCATCATGATCATCGCCATCGACGGCCCCACTGCTTCGGGCAAAGGCACGATTGCCCGCGCGCTGGCTGCCCATTTCGGGCTGCCACACCTCGATACCGGCCTGCTCTATCGTGCGGTCGGCCGCCAGGTGGCGCTGAACGGCGGCAATCCCGACGATCCCGCCGATGCGCTCGCCGCCACGGCCTTTCCCGAAAGCCTGCTGGCCGATCCCGAACTGCGCTCCGAAGCCAGCGGCGGCCTCGCCAGCCGCGTCTCGATCCACCCCGAAGTGCGCGCCGCACTGCTCGCGCGGCAGCAGGCCTTTGCCAACCAGCCCGGCGGCGCCGTGCTCGATGGGCGGGATATCGCCACGGTGATCGCTCCCCACGCCGATGCCAAGCTGTTCATCACCGCCAGCGTGGCCGCGCGCGCGCTGCGCCGCTGGGCGGAAATGACCGCGCAGGGCCGGCAGGTGTCGCGCGAGGCGATCGAGGCCGACCTCGCCGCCCGCGATGCGCGCGACGCCGGCCGCGCCACCGCGCCGCTGCGCCAGGCCGAAGGCGCCGCCTTGCTCGACACCTCGGCCCTGGGCCGGGAAGCGGCCGTCGCCGCCGCGATTGCCCTGGTCGAAAAGCAATTGGCCCAGCGATGAATCCCTTACCGGGTCATAAGGGTAATCCATTATTTTTCAGCGCCGACTGAAAGCCTCCGCAAACCCACCGTTCTTCCCTGGCAAAGGCCCATGCCAGTGGAGAACACCATGTTTCGCAAGCAGGAATTGGACGAATCCGGTCCGCGCGAAGGCGGCCCCGGCATGCCCCCCACCCCCGGCGCGGACAGCGCGGAAGCGCGCCGCTTCCCGCGAATCGGCGTGGAACTGCCGGTGCGCGTCAAGCATGGCGTGGTGCGCTCGACCGTCATGCTCAAGGATCTGACGCCCTATGGCGCGCGGATCGAGGGCATGGACAAACAGCGCATCGGCGAGCCGATCATGCTGATGCTGCCCGGCCTCAAGCCCAAGCTGGCGTTCGTCGCCTGGTCCGAACCGATGACCTCGGGGCTGGAGTTCGACCATCCGCTGCACGAAGACGTGTTCGCGGCACTGGTCAGCGATTTTGCCGTGGGCCATTACCGCCGCATGGCTACAGGCCGCGCGCGGCCGGCCGTCGCGACGCCAGCCGATGCCGAAGGCAGCGAGGGCAGCAGCAAGCGGAACCTGCGCGACGCGGCCTGATCCCGTCGCCTGTCGCCAATCACCCGCATTTGCCGGCAAGGCGCCGCTTGGCCATGGACGCACACGCAAGGCGGGGTTACGGGCAGGCCATGCGCTTCGCCCCGCCGCCATTCCTGCCCCCTGATCCGCGCTGATGCCGCAACGCCTCCATCATCTCGACGCGGCGCGCGCGGTGCTGCTGCTGCTGGGCATTCCCTTTCACGTTGGCACCACGGCCACGATGATCCTTTCGCCCGGCTTTCCGGCGTGGATGGCCAATCCGGTGCTGGGCGTGGGCCTGTCGTTCATCCACTCGTTCCGCATGTCGGCGTTCTTCATCTTGGCCGGCTATTTCTCCGGCATGGCCAGCGCCCGGCGCGGCCGTTCGGCTTGGCTGGCCGACCGGATGATGCGCGTGGCCCTGCCGCTGGTGGCCAGCGTCGCCAGCCTTGCAGTGGTTCAATATCATCTCAAGGTCATGCTTTCGGCCGCCTGGGCGCCGGGGCTCTATGGCTGGCCGCTGGCGTTCGAGCACTTGTGGTTCCTGATCGTGCTGCTCGGCTTCATTTTCACGTATGCGCTGCGCCCGGCGCGGCGGCTGGTGCCCGATTCCGCGTGGCGCCCGCTGCTCGGGCTCGATCCCTGGACGGCTGCCCTGCCCCTGCTGGCCCTGGCGCTCTGGGGCGCCGGGCTGGCCTGGACGGCGCAGACCCTGGGCCTGCAAGACAGCGAAGCGGTGTTCGAACAGGAACTGCTGCTGCGCTATCTGCAATACCTGCCCGCCTTCGCGATCGGCGCGCTGGGCTGGCGGCTCAAGCTGGGCAACAGCCTGTTCGCGTTTACCGGACGCTGGCCGCTGTGGGCGGCGCCGCCGCTGATGATCGGCCATTTCCTGCTCGATCCACTGGTGCGCCCGCATCTGGGATGGGAGGCCGATCCCACAGCGCCGCTGCGCGTGCTCGACGGCGCGCTGGCCTGCGCGCTCACTTATGCCATGGCGCTGATCGTGTTCCGCCTGCTCGCCCACCTGTTCGACAAGCCGAGCCGGGCCGTCTCGTTCCTGGTCGATGGCGCGATGACCATCTATCTGTTCCACATGATCGTGGCGATGCTGGTGATCCTCGCCATGGCGCACCTCGGCGCCGCGAACTGGCCCTTCCCCACGATGCAGTGGATGGCGCTGTCCGCGCTGGTCCTGGGCCTCTCCGTCCTCGTCTTCCTCGTCGTGCGGCGTGTACCGCTGCTGGCGGTCGTGTTTGGCGGGCAGCGTGTCTCGCCCCGCGCGCGGGCGCCGCAGGGCTGAATGGCTTGCAATCCGGCCCAGAACGGCTAAGGGCCACCTCTCTTGCGCGCGAATCGCCGCAGGAAACGGAAGAAAGCCGGAGGGGCCCCGCAATCCCGCGGACAAGCCAGCGATCGGTTAGACTAGATAAAGGACGCGAAGCATGCCGCTTTACGAGCATGTGTTTCTGGCGCGCCAGGATCTGAGCCAGTCTCAGGTCGATGCGCTTGCCGCCGCCGCCACCGAAATCGTGGAATCGAACCAGGGCAAGGTCACCAAGACCGAAACCTGGGGCCTGCGCTCGCTGGCCTACAAGATCCAGAAGAACCGCAAGGCGCACTTCGTGATGCTCAACATCGAAGCCCCCGCGGGCGTCGTGGCCGAGCTGGAACGCCAGACCGCGATCAACGAAGACGTCATCCGCTACATGACCGTGCGCGTGGACGAACACGAAGCCGGCCCGTCGGTGATGATGCGCAAGAACGACCGCGAGCGCAGCCGCCGCCGCGAACGCGAAGGGGAATAAGCCATGGCTCGTCCGTTTTTCCGCCGTCGCAAGAGCTGCCCGTTCTCGGGCAAGAACGCTCCGAAGATCGACTACAAGGACGTGCGCCTGCTCCAGGGCTTCATGTCCGAACGTGGCAAGATCGTCCCGTCGCGCATCACCGCCGTTTCGGCCAAGAAGCAGCGTGAGCTGAGCCAGGCGATCAAGCGCGCCCGGCACATCGGCCTCCTGCCCTACATCGTGAAGTAAGGAGCGCCAGCCATGCAGATCATCCTGCTCGAGCGCATCGAGAAGCTGGGCTTCATCGGTGACGAAGTGACCGTCAAGGACGGTTACGCCCGCAACTTCCTGTTGCCCAACAAGAAGGCCCTGCGCGCCAACGAAGCCAACCGTAAGGTCTTCGAAGCCAACCGCGCCCGCATCGAAGCTGAAAACGCGGCCCGCCGCGAAGAAGCCAAGGGCGAAGCCGGCTCGGTCGAAGGCAAGGAAGTGGTGCTCATCCGCGCCTCGTCCAACTCCGGCCAGCTCTATGGTTCGGTTTCCGTGCGTGACATCGTCGATGCCCTGGTCGCCACCGGCGCCAAGGTGACCAAGGCGATGATCGTGCTCGAACGCCCGATCAAGACCATCGGCGTGTTCGACGTGCGCGTCGCCCTGCACCCCGAAGTTTCGGTCAACGTCAAGGTGAACGTCGCCCGTTCGCCCGACGAAGCCGAACTCCAGTCGAAGGGCGTGGACGTCATCGACGCCATGTTTGAGGGCGAAACCGGCGGTTTCACCGAAGACTACGATCCCAATGCCGAACCGGGCGAAATCCCGGCCGATCTGCTGGAAGAAGGCGAGGCGCAAGCCTGATCTCTCTCCTGCCGGTCCGGCAAAGCAAAAAGGGCGTCCCCTCCGGGGCGCCCTTTTTTGTTTGGGGTTCCCGCCCTTGCGCTGTCATCACTGAACGCTAAACCATTCGCATGAACGCAAGCGACACTTTCACCGCCACTTCCCCCGCCGCCATCGTTGCCGAACTCGCCGCCCGCCATGACGCGGCCTGCGCCCGGCTGCGCGCCGATATCACGCGCTATATCGCCGATGGTACGCTGCCCGATCCCGCCCGGCGCCAGGGCGGCGCCTATTGCTATCCCGAACTGCGCCTGCATTTCGACGGGGTGAGCCACGGCACTGCCGCCGGCCGCGCCTTTGGCCGCCTTACCCGTCCCGGCAGCTATGCCACCACGATCACCCGGCCCGCGCTGTTTGCCGATTACCTGGAAGAGCAGCTCGGCCTGCTGATGGTGGATTACGAGGTGACGCTCGAAGTGGCGACCTCCAGCCAGGAAATCCCCTTCCCCTACGTGGTCGATGGCAGCCTGGGCTTCGGCACCGTCTCGCCCAACGAGCTGGCCAAGCATTTCCCCACCACCGACCTGGCCCATATCGGCGACGAGATTGCCGACGCGCTCGATGCCAGCCTCGATGGCGGCCCAGGCGCGGCGCCGCTGGCGCTGTTCGATGGGCTGCGCACCGATTTCAGCCTGGCCCGCCTGGCGCACTACACCGGCACCAATCCGGCCGATTTCCAGCGCTATATCCTGTTCACCAACTATCACCGCTATGTCGATGAATTCGTCGATTGGGCCGGGCGCCAGTTGGGCCAGGACGATTTCGTGGCGCTGACCGGTGCCGGCGGCCTGGCGCTGGACGCGGCGACGCCCCATGCGCGCGAACGCCTGTCAGACACCGCCTGGCGCCGCCACCAGATGCCCGCCTATCACCTGATCCGCCCGGATCGCTCGGGCATCACGCTGGTCAACATCGGCGTGGGGCCGTCCAACGCCAAGACGATCTGCGATCACCTCGCCGTGCTGCGCCCGGAAGCCTGGCTGATGATCGGCCACTGCGGCGGCCTGCGCCCGACGCAGAAGATCGGCGACTATGTGCTGGCCCATGCCTATCTGCGCGACGATCACGTGCTCGACGATGTGCTGCCGCCGGAGATTCCCGTGCCGGCCATTGCCGAAGTGCAGGTGGCCCTGGCCCAGGCGGCCGAAGTGGTCAGCGGCAGCGGCGGCGCGGACCTCAAGACCCGCATGCGCACCGGCACGATCGTCACCACCGACGATCGCAACTGGGAACTGCGCTATGCCCATTCCGCCCGCCGCCTCAGCCTGAGCCGCGCGGTGGGGATCGACATGGAAAGCGCCACGATCGCCGCGCAGGGCTATCGCTTCCGCGTGCCGTATGGCACCCTGCTCTGCGTGTCGGACAAGCCGCTGCACGGGGAAATCAAGCTGCCCGGCCAGGCCAACCGGTTCTACGAGGAAGCGATTGCCGCCCACCTCGAAATCGGCACGACCGCCTGCGCCCTGCTGCGTGCCGAGGGCGATCGCCTGCACAGCCGCAAGCTGCGCGCTTTCAACGAGCCGCCGTTCCGCTGAGCGGCAACGGGTGCGCCGCTGCGGCGGCGCGCCCGTGCCAGCGGGTTATTCCGAGAACGGCACGCCAGGCACCTGCTTGGCGGTGCGGATGGTCAGCGAGGTCTTCACGCTGGCCACGTTGGGCGCGGGCGTGAGCTTGCTGGTCAGGAATTCCTGGAAGCTCTGCAAGTCGCGGCTGACGATCTTGAGGATGAAATCGATCTCGCCGTTGAGCATGTGGCACTCGCGCACTTCGGGCAGCGTCCGCATGTGCTCCTCGAACTGGCGCAGCGATTCCTCGGCCTGGCTTTTCAGGCTGACGAGCGCAAAGACCGTGATCGCGAAACCGAGCTTGGCCGGATCGAGATCGGCGTGATAGCCACGGATCACCCCCGCCTCTTCCAGTGCGCGCACGCGGCGCAGGCAGGGTGGCGCGGTCAGTCCCACGCGCTGGGCCAGTTCCACGTTGGTGACGCGACCCTCTTCCTGAAGCTCGGCCAGCAGCCTTCTGTCAATTCCGTCCAATGTTGCCATGTTCGTGTTCGTTAGCCGCTCGATCCGCAAGATTGTGCGTCACCGCTGGCAGTGAAGCTAATATTATTAGCTCATATCGCAATTGTCCTACAATGCAACGCACCATCACCAAAGGCGGTGCATAGCCGGCAAAAACCCGCTCCACGATGAACGAACCGAGCCTGCCAGGCGCCGCCCCAGATCGGCACACTTTGTTAAATGCCTCAGCGTTAAAGCCGGGGCCTGTGTTTCGAAACGGTCCGTAACCGGCTTGCCTCGCGCGGGGCGATGGCCCATTGCAGAGCACCGCACAAAAGGGAAGCCTTGGCGCCACACCGATGCCTGCCGATCTCGATCCTCCTTTTCCGTCGGTGCCGCCCGCGCCGGATGGTGCCGCACCGGCCGTCGGCATGACGGACGGCGCCGCGCTGGTGGTGGATGATCGGCTCGACACCGTGCTGCGCACGCGCGCGGCAGGGCCGGCCGGCATGCGCGTGCAGTTTCGCCAGCTTGCCGACCTGCTCGGGCGCGTAACGCCGGGCACATGGACCACGCGGCATGACGAGGCGCTGGCCCGGCTCGATGATCTGTTCCAGGCGATCGGCGGCGCCCCCGGCGGCCACGAAAGCGCTGCCGCGCTGCTTGCCGGTACGCCGCTGGCCCATGCCCGCCTGGTGGCGCACTTTGCCGCCCTCGCGCCGCGCCATGCACTCGCCGCGATCCGCGCCGCGCGGCTGGACGAAGCGACCTGGCTGGCGCTGGTGCCACGCCTGCCGATCCAGGCGCGCGGCTTCCTGCGCCACCGCCGCGATCTCGGCCCGGCGGTGGAGGCGCTGCTGAGCCAACTCGGCATCGACGACTTTGCCCTTGCTGCGCCCGATCTGCCGCCAGCCGAACCGGCAGCCATGGCCCAACCAGAACCGGAGCCGGACTCCGCTCTCGCCAGCGCCGAAGTGATCGCATTCGAGCAGCCCGCACCGCTGCTGTCACCCGCCGCCAGCGAAGGCATCGGCGCGATCGTCCGCCGGATCGAGGCCTTCCGCCGCGATCGGGAAACCCGGCCTGCCGGACAGGCGCCGGCTGGCGGAGCAACCGCCTCGCCCGCCGATCCGCATCCGCGCCTGCCGTTTGCCGACGAACCGCCGCCCACCGCACTCCATCCTGAAAGCATCGACCTGGCGATCGACTCGCTCGGCACGGTGGTCGCTGCCGATGCCGATTGGGCACCGATGCTGGTGGGCCACCGCCCGTTCACCGGGCAGCCCCACGCGCCGGCCCGGCTGGATGGGCGCAGCATTCGCGCCTTTGCCGCGCGGCGCCCGATCACCGCCGGCCTGCTGCTGCTCGAAGGCGCGCCGGCCATCGCCGGTGCCTGGCAGATCGATGCCGTGCCGGTCTTCGCCCGCGCCGGTGGCGCCTTTGCCGGCTATCGCGCCCGGCTGCGCCGCCCCACCCCCGGCGAAGCCAGCGCCCCGGCGCAGAGCGAAGCCCCGGCAACGCAGGGCGCCGATCGCCTGCGCCAGACGCTGCACGAGCTGCGCACGCCGATCAACGCGATCCAGGGCTTTGCCGAGATGATCCAGCAGCAGGTGTTCGGCGCCACGCCGCACCAGTATCGCAGCCTGGCAGCCAGCATCGCGGCCGATGCCGCGCGCATGCTGGCCGGCTTTGAAGACCTGGAGCGCCTGGCCAGGCTGGAAACCGGCGCGGCAGACATGCCGGCACCGCAAGCCGATACGGACCTTGCCGCGCTGTTGGCGCGCCAGATCGCCCAGCTCGATCCGGTGATCGGCCCGCGCGAAGTGCGGCTGCGCTGGACTGCCCCTGCCGCGCCGCTACCGGTCCGGGCACCCGCCGCAGAGCTGGAGCACGCCGTCTGGCGCCTGCTCGCCGTGATCGCCAGCACCGCCGCACCGGGCGAACGCCTGGCCATTGCGCTCGATACAGACGGGGATCAGGCCCGGCTCGACCTGCCCTTGCCCGCCACGCTGGCCATGCGTGACGATGCCACCCTGTTTGCCGCCGACAGCGCGCGCGGCCAGGGCAGCAGCAGCCTGGGCGCAGGCGGGATGATGGGCAACGGCTTTGCCCTGCGCCTGGCCGCGGCCGAACTGCGCGCCATGGGCGGCAGCCTGCATCGCGATGGCGCGCGCCTGCTGGTGCGGCTGCCTGCCGCGCTGGCACCGGATCAAACCGACGGCGCCCATGGCGCCACCCCGGCGCAAGCGGGTTAGCCATCGTGCCATCCCGGCGTGCGGGTGCGGAACAGGGCCACCAGGCCCCGGCGCGGATCACCGCCCCACCCCTGCCCGAGGCGCGCGTCCGCTTTGCGCCCGATTTTGGCCAGCGGTTCATCGTCACGGTGGACACCGAAGAGGAATTCGACTGGGCCAAGCCGTTCGAGCGCACCGGCCATGGCCTGGGCCACGTGCCGCGCCTCGCCAAGTTCCAGCAGTTCTGCGAAAGTTTCGGCGTCGCGCCGGTCTATCTGATCGATTATCCCATCGCCAGCGATCCGGCCGTGACCGATGCCCTGGGCGCGGCGGTGTGCGCCGGGCGTGCCGAAATCGGCATCCAGCTCCACCCCTGGGTCAATCCGCCGCATCGCGAAGACCTGACTGTTTACAACAGCTTTGCCGGCAACCTGCCCCCGGCGCTGGAGCGGGCCAAGCTGGTCAAGCTGCGCGACACGATCGCCACTGCCTTTGGCGATGCGCCGCGCATCTATCGCGCCGGGCGTTATGGCGTGGGGCCGGCAACGGCGCAGATCCTGGCCGAATCCGGCCTCGCCATCGACACCTCGGTGCGCAGCCATTTCGACTATTCCAGCCAGGGCGGCCCCGATTTCACCGAACTGCCGCTGCATCCCTGGTGGGTGGACAAGGTCGGCGGCTTGATGGAACTGCCGCTGACCACGGTCTTTTCCGGCCTGTTGCGGCGCCAGGGGCCATGGCTGTTCCCGCGCCTGTGGCGGGTGCCGCGCCTGCGCGGAGCGATGGCCCGGACCGGCCTGATGAACCGCGTGCCCCTCACGCCCGAAGGCGTGACCCCCGCCGAGGCGATCCGCTGCATCGACCTCAGCCTCGCCGATGGCCTGCCGATCCTGGTCTTCTCGTTCCACAGCCCTTCGCTGCGCCCGGGGCACACGCCCTATGTGCGCGACGCCCGGCAACTCGATCAGCTCTATGACTGGTGGCGCGCGGTGTTCAGCCATTTGCAGCGCTGCGGGATCAAGCCGGCCGGGGTGCAGGAAATCATGCAGGCGGCGCAGATTTAGCGCGCATGCACACGCTTTCTTGCCAAGTGCGCGGCGGCGCTTTAACGGCAGGAAGCGCAACGGGGGCCCGTAGCTCAGTGGTTAGAGCTGGCCGCTCATAACGGCTAGGTCGCGGGTTCAAATCCTGCCGGGCCTACCAAACCCTTTCCCCCGGTCGATACTTCCCCGCAATTGCGACAGCGGCGCGACAGCGCGGCGGCAATTGACGCAAGACCATCATCGTTCTGCAAAATCGGCGTCATGCCCACGCGCTAAACCGTTCCGAACGGAGGGCGCAAGGCATGGGTGATGTGATCGGGATCGAAAAGCGGCCGCGCCGCCTGGCCGTGCGCCTGGCGCGCGATGCGGCCGATCTGGCGGCGGTGCAGCATCTGCGCTGGCAGGTGTTCTTCGACGAGATGGGCGCCCGCGCCCAGGGCCTGCTCGATCAGCTCGATGCCGATCCCTATGATGCGCTGTGCGATCACCTGCTGGTGATCGACGAAGACCAGCCCGGCACGCTGGTCGCCGATGGCGCGGTGGTGGGCACCTATCGCCTGCTGCGCGAAAGCGTCGCCCGCGCCGCGCAAGGGTTCTACAGCGCCGGCGAATTCGATCTCGCTCCGCTCATGGCCGGGGAAGGCCGGGTGGGTGGCGAACTGCTCGAACTAGGCCGTTCCTGCGTACTGCCGGCGTTTCGCACCAGCGCGACGATCTCGCTGCTGTGGCGTGGCATCGCCGATTACATCGCGGCGCACGATATCGGCCTGATGTTCGGCTGCGCCTCGTTTCCCGGCATAGACCCCGATGCCCATGCCCCGGCGCTGTCGCTGCTGGCGCACACCTGCCTGGCCCCGGCCGCGCAGCGCCCGCAGGTGCGCCCCAACGCCGGTTGCGCCGTGGCGCTCGAACGCCTGCCGCGCGGCAGCTATGACGAGCGCCGCGCGATGCTGGCCCTGCCGCCGCTGATCAAGGGCTACCTGCGCTGCGGCGCCCGCTTCGGCGATGGCGCGTTCATCGATCATGCGTTCAACACCGTGGACGTCTGCGTCGTGCTCCCGGTCGAACAGATCAGCCAGCGCTATGCCACGCGCTTCAGCGTGGCAGCCTGATCCACCGTTATCGCGCACTTCCCGCTTGCGCGATCCGGGCAGCATACCTAAGGGCGGTCTCCGTGTCGGGGAGTAGCGCAGCCTGGTAGCGCATCTGCTTTGGGAGCAGAGGGTCGCAGGTTCGAATCCTGTCTCCCCGACCACTTCCCCTATTGATCACCATCCTGATGGCACGCCGGGCAAGACACGCCCGGCCGATAGCGTGGCGATTGCTGGCCGGCGGCGTCCACCGGGCGACCGCAGGGGCCGCACAGCACGTGGCTGCCGGGCGCCAGGCCATGGCCGATGGCCACCCGCTCGTCGAACACGAAGCATTCGCCCTGCCACAGGCTTTCCGCCTCGGGCACGTGTTCCAGGTAATTGAGAATGCCACCTTTCAGGTGATAGACCTGCTCCACGCCTTCGCTCTTGAGAAAGGCGGTGGACTTTTCACAGCGAATCCCGCCGGTGCAGAACATCGCCACCTTGGGCGTGCGCCCCTGGCCCAGCAGGGCCTCGCGCTGCCCACGAAACCAGGCGGGGAATTCGCGGAAGCTGCGCGTATGCGGATCGATCGCCCCGGCAAACGTGCCCACGGCCACTTCATAATCGTTGCGCGTGTCGATCACGATCGTGTCGGGATCGGCGATCAGGGCATTCCAGTCCTGCGGTTCGACATACGTCCCGACACTGGCGAGCGGATCGATCCCTTCAACTCCCATCGTCACGATCTCGCGCTTGAGGCGCACTTTCATCCGCGCAAACGGCATCGTGGCGGCGGTGGAATACTTCACGTCCAGCCCGGCGCAATGGGGCAATGCGCGCACGTGATCGAGCACGGCGGCAATGCCCTGTGCCGGGCCGGCGATGGTGCCGTTGATCCCTTCCCCGGCCAGCAGCAGCGTGCCCTTGATGCCCTGCTCCTGGCACAGCGCCAGCAGCGGCGGGCGTAGCGCCGCCGGATCGGCAAAGGGGGCAAACTGATAGAGCGCGGCAACGGTGAGAGGTTCCATGGCCCGGCCCATAACCCTTAACAGCCTGCGCTGGCTATCCCGCACTTGCCCGCCGGCGCAGCTTGTGGAACGGCACGGACCAGGAGGATGCCATGGCCGATCTGGGCGCCATCGTGCGCGACATTGCCGAGGAAATGCGCGCACTGCCCGATAAGGGCAAAGTGGCCGACTACATTCCCGCGCTGGCCGGCATCGCCCCCGATCGCTTCGGCATGGCCGCGGTCATGGCCGATGGCACCTGCCACAAGGCGGGGGACGCCGACGTCCCCTTTTCGATCCAGAGCATTTCCAAGGTCTTTGCCCTGACCATGGCGCTGGGCGCGGTGGGCGATGCGCTGTGGCAGCGTGTGGGGCGCGAACCTTCGGGCAGCGCGTTCAATTCCATCGTCCAGCTGGAAAGCGAACACGGCATCCCGCGCAATCCGTTCATCAATGCCGGGGCCATCGTGGTCAGCGATATCCTGCTCGGCCGCTATGAACCGCGCGAGGCGATCGGCGAGATGCTGCGCTTCGTGCGCGCCCTGGCTGGCGATGACAGCATCGTGGTGGACGAGGACGTCGCGCGCGGCGAGCAGGAGACCGGCTATCGCAACATGGCGCTGGCCAACTACATGCGCGCCTTCGGCAACATCCGCCATCCGGTGGAAAAGGTGCTGGGCCTCTATTTCCACCAGTGCGCCCTGGCGATGAGCTGCCGTCAGCTCGCGCTTGCTGGGCGCTATCTGATGGCGCGCGGGCAAAATCCCGATACCGGGCGCAGCGTGGTCTCGCCGCAAAGGGCACGACGCATCAACGCGCTGATGCTCACCTGCGGGCACTATGACGGATCGGGCGAATTCGCGTTCCGCACCGGCCTGCCCGGCAAATCGGGCGTGGGCGGCGGCATCCTGGCGATCGCGCCGGGGGTGGCCAGCATTGCCGTATGGGCGCCCGGCCTCAACGAGCGCGGCAATTCGCTGGCCGGCACCCTGGCGCTGGAACGCCTGGTGCAGGCCACCGGCTGGTCGGTGTTCGAGCCCGGCCTGGGCCAGGCGGTGGTTGTTTGATTACAACTCCGTCGTTGACGGAGTTGTAATGGTTCAGCGCCGGCCCGCTCCCCCACCCGGCCTCCCAACGATAGTACCCTATGGGAGGTCGGCCCCCTCAGCGAAAACGTCCCCCGGACGTTTTCGGTGCCTTCGGGACGGGAGCGGGCCGGCGCCGAACCCAAAATTCGCCATTGGCGAATTTTGGATCAGAATGAAAATCTCAGGCCAGCCGCCCCATAGTGCTCGCCGCCCTGCAAGGTCAGCTTGAACTTGGGCATGATCGGAAAGGCCGCCAGGGCATAGGCCCGCACCTTTTCATGGGCCAGGCGCGCGCCCAGGCCGAGTTCGGCGACGGCCGGAATGGTTAACGTCGCCTCGCCCTTGGCATAGACCGACGTGCTCGCCCCATCCTCGGTGGGAATGAACGCACCCACCACCGGCCGCACGGTGAACGGGCCAAACCCCATGCTGTAGCTGGCGCCCAGTTCCGCGCCCCACTCGCCATCGGCCTTGCCGCCCGTGGCTTCCACGCCCAGTCCCTTGGCCTGGGCCAGAGCCGGGCACGCCATTGCGCCCGCCAACAAAGCCACCGCCATCACGCCATGCTTCATCGCAACCCCATGCTTTCCGCCCCCGCGGTTATCCCTGCGCCAGGCACCATCAAAGCCATGGACTAGCCTTGTCAACCACTTGGCCGTGTAGCCTGCGGCATTTGCGCCGGGCAGAGGGCCTGGCTCAGAACGCCGGGATTCCGGTAATCGCCCGGCCCAGGATCAGGGCATGGATATCGTGCGTGCCTTCATAGGTGTTCACCGTTTCCAGGTTCACCATGTGGCGGATCACCTGGTATTCGCCGGAAATGCCGTTGCCGCCGTGCATGTCGCGCGCCATGCGGGCAATCTCCAGCGCCTTGCCCACGTTGTTGCGCTTGAGGATCGAGATCGCCTCGGGCGGGCAGGCGCCTTCGTCCATCATCCGCCCCAGCCGCAGAACCGCGTGCAGGCCCAGGGTGATCTCGGTCAGCATGTCGGCCAGCTTCTTCTGGTAAAGCTGCGTCGCGGCCAGCGGACGGCCGAACTGGTGCCGATCCAGCCCATATTGGCGCGCGGCGGCAAAGCAGAATTCGGCCGCGCCCATCGCCCCCCAGGCAATGCCGTAGCGCGCCCGGTTGAGGCAGCCGAACGGCCCTTTCAGCCCTTCCACGCCGGGCAGCAGCGCCTCCTCCGGCACGACCACGTCCTCCATCACGATCTGCCCGGTGACGGAGGCCCGCAGCGAAATCTTGCCAGCGATCTTTGGCGCCGAAAGCCCCTTGGTGCTCTTGTCCAGCACGAAGCCCCGGATCGCCCCGCCATGCGCGTCGCTCTTGGCCCAGATCACGAAGACATCGGCAATCGGCGCGTTGGAAATCCAGGTCTTGGTGCCGTTGAGGCGATAGCCGCCGTCGATCTTCTCGGCGCGGGTGCGCATCCCGCCCGGGTCCGATCCGGCATCGGGCTCGGTCAGGCCGAAGCAGCCGATCGCCTCGCCCCGCGCCAGCCGGGGCAGATAGCGTTCGCGTTGCGCGTCAGAGCCATAGGCATGGATCGGATGCATCACCAGGCTCGACTGCACGCTCATCATCGAGCGATAGCCGGAATCGACCCGCTCCACCTCGCGCGCCACCAGGCCATAGGCGACATAGGAGGCATCCGCCCCGCCAAAGCGTTCGGGCAGAGTCACGCCGAGCAGGCCCTGCGCGCCCATTTCGGCAAAGATCTCGGGATCGGTGGTCTCGTCGGCAAAGGCCTGGATCACGCGGGATTGCAGGCGATCCTGGGCAAAGGCGCGCGCGGCATCGCGGATCATCCGCTCCTCGCCGGTCAACTGGCTGTCCAGCCCCAGCGCATCTTCCCAATCGAACCGAACCTTGGCCACAGCCTTTGCCTCCTCCCCCCGAAGTGTCCCTATCCGGCCGTGCCCTTCCACGTCCGCCGTTCCTCGGCCGCGCGCAGCACTTCGTAGGCCAGTTGCAGCTTCTGGAATTCGGCCGCGGCCTGTTCGTCGCCGGGGCGCACGTCGGGGTGCACTTCCTTGGCGCGGGTGCGCCAGGCCTTGCGCACATCTTCGAACGCGGCATCGGGATCGAGCCCCAAGGCTTCGAGCGCGCGCAGTTCATCGCGGCTGCGGCTGCCGTCGCCCGGCCCGGCCCAGGCTTTCCACGAGGCATCGCGATAGCCTTCGTTGGTGCGCCGTTCGGCCTGCTCGCGCGCGGCGGCCTCTTCCTTGTCCAGGCCCGCGAAATAGTCCCATCCAGCGTTGTATTCGGCCGCATGCTTTTCGCAGAAATACCAGCGATCGGGGCTGTTGGGCGATTTGGGCGCCGGGCAGTTGCCAGGCTCGTTGCAGCCGGCGCGGTCGCACAGGCGCACGTTCACGGCCTCGCGCGCGCTGCCATAGCCGCGCCAACGGGGAAAGCCCCAGTCGGTGGATCGCCCTTGCCGTGCCATCGGCCCTGCCACTTTCTCCAAACGCGGACGGGGCGCCCCGCACGGCCACTGCCGCACAAGGCGCCCCCTCTAAGACGGATTCGCTCTTAACCGCCGGCGGCCCTCCGGCGCAAGCCGTCCCTTACTGGATGGTGACCGTCACCGCGCGACGGTTCTGCGCCCAGGCCGCTTCGTCCGAACCCAGCGCGATCGGGCGTTCCTTGCCATAGCTCACCGTGCTGATACGGCTGGCGTCGATACCCAGGCTGATCAGATAGTTCTTGGCAGCATTGGCGCGGCGTTCGCCCAGCGCGATGTTGTAGTCGCGCGTGCCGCGCTCGTCGCAGTGGCCTTCGATGGTCACGCGCTTGTTGGGGTAGCGCGCCAGCCACTGTGCCTGGCTTTGCAGGATCGCCTGGCTCTGCGCATCGACGTTGTAGCGGTCGGTGTCGAAATGGATGGTGTCCGACTGCACCGAAGCGACGAAATCGGCCTGGCTGCCGGCAGCCGGGCCAGTTGGCGCGGGCGGCGGCGTGGTCGTGGTGGACGAAGCCGGCGGCGGCGGCAGTTCGGCGGCCGTGCGGTTCTTCGCCGAATTCGACGAACAGGCGGCCAGCGAAATGCTGCCTGCCAGGAGGGTGACGGCAACAAGTGTGCGCTTCATGATATTCTCCTCAGGGCGGATGAGAAAGTTTTGCAGGGGCACAAAACGGTAGGGTCAGAGGGATGGCGCAGCCCGAAGGCTGCACCGGTTACGGCAAGACAGGACCCCAGGCCGGGTCGGAGGCATCGACCGGGGTATTGAGCTTGCGTTCGTTGCGGCCGGTCAGGTCGACCTGCCAGATGGAGGTATGGCCGGTGTTCTTTTCGGTGCGGAAGAACTGCACGATGCGGCCATTGGGAGACCAGGTCGGCGCCTCGTCCTGCCAGCTATTGGTCAGGAAGCGCATGTCGCCGCCGCTCGGGTTCATCACCGCCACGCGCAGGTTGCCGCAGATGCAGGTGAACGCGATCTGGTCGCCGCGCGGGCTCCATTCCGGGGTTGCGGCGCGGCCACCGAAGAAGCTGATGCGCTTCTGGTCGGTGCCGTCGGCGTTCATCACGTAGACCTGCTGGCTGCCCGAACGATCGCTTTCGAACACGATGCGCTTGCCATCGGGGCTATAGGAGCCGCCGACATTGATGCCCGGCGTGTTGGTCAGCCGCACCGGCTCGCCACCTGTGGCGGGAATGCGATAGATATCAGTATTGCCGCCGATCGCCATCGAGAACAGCAGCGACTTGCCATCGGGCGACCAGCGCGGGGCGAACGTGGGGTTGCGGCTTTGCAGCACGAGATGCTGCGTGCCGGTGCCGATGTCATAGACATAGATGCGTGGATTGCCGTTGAGATACGACAGATAGGCGATCTGCTGGTAATCGGGCGAATAGCGCGGGGTCAGCGCCGTGGCCTGGCCATTGGTGATGAAGCGGTGGTTGGCACCATCGGAATCCATGATCGCCAGTTGCTTGCGGCGGTGGTCCTTGGGGCCGGTCTCGGCGATATAGGCGATCTTGCTGTCGAAGAACGGGCTTTCGCCGGAAAGACGCGAATAGACCATGTCGGCGCACTTGTGCGCGGCGCGGCGCCAGTCGGCCGGCTGCACGACATAGCCCTGGCGCGCCAGTTCGCTGCCCAGCGCCACGTCATAGAGATAGCAGCCCACCGTCAGCCGCCCGTCGGGCGCGGCCCGCACGAAGCCCTGCACCAGCATTTCGGCCGAGCGAGCGCGCCAATTGCCGAAATTGGGGGCCGAAACTTCGGAATAGGCAATGCCGGGCAGCGCATCTGGCCCGGTCGGCTTGAACAGGCCGTTGTTCTTGAGATCGTTGTAGACCACTTGCGCCAGGCTCTTGCCCAGGGCGCCGGTGTTGCCGCCTTCGGCCGCCGTGGGCACCGGATTGTCGGTGGGGAACGCGGGGATCGCCACGCCCAGATCCTGCCAGGCGCCCTCGCCGGTTACCGAGCCGGTCAGGCCACCATCGTCGGGCGCGGCGGCGGTAGGCGCAGCCTGAGGTGCGCTGGAGGCGGGCAGCGCCTGCTGCTGCGCCAGGGCCGGGGCAGCGCCAAGGCCTGCCAGGAAAATGCCAAAAACGGCGAAGGACAAAGGCTTCATTGCGACAGCTTCCAGTCAAAGCGAAACGCCGAAACGCGCTTCCAGCTATTGTAGTATTGCGGCGGCAGATCGAACGGTGCGGCCAGTTCCACCGCGCGGATGGCCAGTTCGGCGTGGCGCCGGGCCTGGGCACGGTTGGCGTCGGTAATCCCGCTTTGCGATACCACCACCGGTTTCCCGGCCAACGACCCGTCGGGATTGAGGTTCCAGGCCACCACCGTCACCAGCTTGTCCACGTCCACGCCGGACGGGCCGAGCCAGTGCGGCTTGATCTGGCGCGAGAGTGCCATGCCGAGCGAGGCGCGCACGTCAGGTCCGGCGGTCTGCGCCGGCGGCGTGCGCGATGTGCCAGGGTTGCTGGTGCTGGGCACGCCGGCGAGGAAATCCTTGCCGATGCGGTTGCCGCCCTGTGGCGCCTTGTGCGGCGGCGTGGGCGCAGGCGTGGCCCGGCCCGGCGCGTGCTCGGCATGGCGCGGCGCTTCGGGCGCAGGCCTGGCCGGCGCGGGCTTGGCCGGAGCCGGCCTGGCAGGTGCAGGCCGGGGAGGCGCAGGCTTGGGCGGGGCCGGCTTAGGCGGCGCAGGCTGCGGCCTTGGTTCCGGGCGCGGCACGGGCCGGGGCGCCGGCTGCGGCCGGGGTGCGGGCTGCGGCGGAACGGGCTTTGGCGGCGCCGGCTTAGGGGGAGTCGGCTGGGGCGGCGCCGGTTGCGGCTTCTGCACAGGCGCGGGCGGCGCTGGCTCGGGCTCGGCGGCGGCCTGCTGCTCGCCCAGTTCCGGCGCCACGTCGGGCGCGGCCTGGGCATTGGGATCGGGCGAGGTGGCGGTATCGGCCACCTGGTCGGCAATCGTCACCACCATGCGCTCGGGCGGCGGCTTGATGCTCTTGCCCGGCGGAGACAGCGTGAGCGCGGCAATCAGCGCCGCGTGCGCCGCCACCGCCAGCCCCAGCGCCAGGGCCTCTTCCCGGTGCAGTCCGGTGGTTTGGGGATCAAGGGGATCGCGCGTCGCCATGGGGATCAGGGCTGGCTTTCCGCTGCCGGCGCCGTGGCGGCTTCCCCGCCACCTGCCGTACCATTGCTGACCAGCGAGATCTGCTTGAACCCGGCGGCGTTCAGTTCGCCCATCACGGCCATGACCCGGCCATAATCGAGAGCCTTGTCCGCGCGCAGCGTCACCAGCGGTGCCTTGCCTTCGGGCTTCTGCACGGCAGCCAGCCGCTCGCCCAGTTCGCCCGGTGCCAGTTCCTGGTCATCCAGGAACATGCGCCCCTGGCCATCCATGCTGATGGTGATCTCGTGCTTCTGCTCCTGCAACGCCTCGGCCTTGCTGTCGGGCAGGTCGATCGGCACCCCGGCGGTCAGCATCGGCGCGGTGACCATGAAGATGATCAGCAGCACCAGCATCACGTCCACCAGCGGCGTGACGTTGATTTCCGCCATCGGCGCGCCGCGTGAGCGGCGCCGGCGGCCGCCTCCGCTGCTCCCGCCCTGGCCCAGGTTCATGGCCATGGCTTACTGCTCCAGCTCGCGGCTGAGGGTGGCGTGGAACCGGTCGGCAAAGCGGAACAGGCGCGCTTCGAAGCGGTTCACGGTGTTGCTGAAGCGGTTGTAGGCAATCACCGAAGGGATCGCCGCGACCAGGCCGATCGCCGTGGCGAACAGCGCTTCGGAAATGCCCGGCGCCACCACCGCGAGCGAGGAATTGGCCTGCGCGCCGATGTTGAAGAAGCTGTCCATGATGCCCCAGACCGTGCCGAACAGGCCCACGAACGGCGCCACCGAGCCAACCGTGGCCAGGAAATTCAGGCGGCCCGACAGGCGGTCGGTCTCGGCTGCCACCGCGCTGTCCATCGCCACTTGCAGGCGCTGGCGGGTGCCTTCGCGGTCCACGTTCTTGCCGGCAGTGGAGCGGCGCCATTCGCCCAGCGCGGCGCTGACCACGCGGGCGGCGGGCACGTCGCCCTTGCCGTTGTCCTTGTGATAGGCGTCGATGTCGCGCGCGTCCCAGAACCCCTGCTCATAGCGGTCGGACCGGCGGCGCGCACCGGCCATGCGCAGGCTGAACGAAACGATGATCATCCACACCCACACGCTGGCAAGCACCAGCGCGCTCATCACGATCTGCACCACGATATCGGCATGCAGGAACAGGGCGACCGGGTTGAGGCGGGTCGGGGCGCCGGCAGTCACGCTTGCGGCGGCGGCAAGAAGGGCCAAAGTCATGGGGCTTTCTCAAGATCCTGTGCGGAGTCAATCAGGGCGGCAAAGGCATCGTGCCACGCGCGCGGCAGACGGCGCGGCCGTCCCCCTGGCGTGACAAAGGCGACGCGGACGCGCGCGGCGCAAAGAAGGATTTCTTGCCTGAACGCCTGCTGAAGCAGGGTGCAACTGGCGCCATTCAGCGCGGCAAGACGGGTTTCGACCACCACGCCATCGTCCAGCCGCGCCGGGCTGGCATAGCGCAGCGCCATGTCGGCCACGGCAAAGGCGCCCTCGCCCGCTTCGTGGGCGCGGCGCTGGTCGATGCCGATCAGGCGCAACAGGTCAGACCGTGCGCGCTCGAACCAGCGCAGGTAGTTGGCGTGATAGACCACGCCCGACAGGTCGGTGTCTTCGTAATAGACGCGCACGGCAAAGCGATGGACCTTGCCGTCGAGGCAGCCAGAGGGAATGTCCGGGCCGGTCATGGACGAAGTGTGCCTGCGTTGCGACGGAATGCCGGGATAGGTGTTACCCCATAGTGCTGCACTGCGAAAGGATTAACCAACCAGCATCGGCCCAAGCGGCGCGCCACCGAACAGGTGGACATGCAGGTGCGGCACTTCCTGCCCGCCATGGCCACCCAGGTTCGCCAGCAGGCGATAGCCCGGCTCCACGAGCCCGAGATCGCGCGCCACCTTGCCCACCGCGCGCACGAAACCGGCAATCAGCTCTGCCGGCGCATGGGCGGAAAAATCGTCCCAGCTTACATAAGACCCCTTGGGGATGACCAGCACATGCACCGGCGCCTGCGGCGCGATGTCGTGAAACGCCAGGGCGAAGGCGTCTTCGTAGACCTTCTTCAAGGGAATTTCCCCGCGCAGGATCTTCGCAAAGACGTTCTGATCGTCATAGGGCAGCGTGGCATCGATCGGCATGGGACAGGCTCCCGCAGATGGTTCGATATGGTGAAGTTTTCAGACTTGTGAAACAGCCTCAATCGCGCGGGCGCGCGGCCTTTTCCGCCAGGCCGGAAAGCCCTTCGCGGCGGTCCAGCTCGGCCAGCACGCGGGCGAACGGCACGTCCCGCGCGCCGAGCAGCACCATCAGGTGAAAGACGAGATCGGCCGCCTCGCCAACCAGTTCGTCCGCACTGCCCGAAAGCGCGGCAATGACGGTCTCCACACCCTCTTCGCCCACTTTCTGGGCGATCTTGCCCAGCCCCTTGGCATGAAGGCGCGCGACATAGCTGGCATCGGGATCGGCACTGCGGCGCGCGGCAATGGTCGCTTCCAGGCGGGCGAGGGTCGCGTTGGTCTGGTCCATGGCGGGGGCATGGAACGGCGCGGGGCATGGGTCAAGCCCCTGTCCGGTGCCCGTCCCGGTTGTGTCAGCCCCGCGCCGGCAGGCCGGCGGCGCGCAGCGCGGCATGGGCCTGGGCAATGGAATAGGTGCCGAAATGGAAGATCGACGCGGCCAGCACCGCGCTGGCATGGCCTTGCGTCACGCCCGCGACCAGGTGATCGAGCGTGCCGACGCCGCCACTGGCGATCACCGGCACGGGCACCGCATCGGCAATCGCGCGGGTCAGTTCCAGGTCATAACCGGCCTTGGTGCCATCGCCATCCATCGACGTGACGAGCAGTTCGCCCGCGCCCAGGCTGGCCAGCCGCTCGGCATGGACGAGGGCATCGATGCCGGTACCCTTGCGCCCGCCGTGGGTGAAGATTTCCCACTTGCCCGGCGCCACCCGCCGCGCATCGACCGAGCCGACCACGCATTGCGCGCCGAATTTCTCGGCAATCTCGCGCACCAGCTCGGGCCGGGCCACCGCCGCGCTGTTGACCGCAACCTTGTCCGCGCCGGCCAGCAGCAGGGCGCGCGCGTCTTCCACCGCGCGCACGCCGCCGCCCACGGTCAGCGGCATGAAGCACACTTCCGCCGTGCGGGCGACCACGTCGAGCAGCGTGCCGCGCCCCTCGTGCGTGGCGGAAATATCGAGGAAGCACAATTCGTCGGCCCCTGCCGCGTCATAGGCGCGGGCCTGCTCCACCGGATCGCCGGCATCGCGCAGGTCGACGAAGTTGACGCCCTTGACCACGCGGCCCTCGGCCACGTCGAGACAGGGAATGACACGGACACGCACGGTCATGACAGGGGCGCCTTTCGTTGCCTTGGCTTTTAGCGTTCGGCGATCTGGATCGCGGCGGCCAGATCGAGCCGCCCGTCATAGAGTGCGCGGCCGGTGATCACGCCTTCGATACCATCGGCTTCATGCACTTTCAGCATGGCAATGTCATCGATGCCCTTCACCCCGCCGCTGGCGATGACCGGCAGGCGCGTGGCCCGCGCGAGGTTGACCGTGGCTTCGATGTTGCAGCCCTTGAGCAGCCCATCGCGGCCCACGTCGGTAAACAGCAGCGAGGCAACGCCGGCATCCTCGAAGCGGCGGGCCATGTCGACGATCGACACGTCCGAGACATCGGCCCAACCGGCCGTGGCGACCATGCCGTCGCGCGCGTCCACCGCCACCACGATCCCGCCCGGATAGGCCTTGGCCATGTCCTTGACGAACTGCGGGTCTTTCAGCGCGGCCGTGCCGATCACCACGCGCGACACGCCAAGGTCGAACCAGCCGTCCACGGCCACGCGATTGCGGATGCCGCCGCCCAGTTGCACATGGCCGGGAAAGGCCTTGAGAATGCTTTCCACCGCCTGGGCATTGCGCGCTTCGCCGGCAAAGGCGCCGTCGAGATCGACCACGTGGAGATATTGCGAACCTGCCTCGGCAAACAGGCGGGCCTGGTGCGCGGGATCGTCTCCATAGACGGTGGCGCGATCCATATCGCCTTCTGCAAGGCGGACGACCTGACCTCCCTTGAGGTCAATGGCGGGAAATACGATCATGGCCGCGCGCCTAGCATCGCGCGCGGCCATGTCCAACGGGTTTTGCTCTGGCGCTGCGCGGGTGCCCTTCGACAAGCTCAGGGCGAACGGTTCGCTTACGCCCCCTCCTCTTCAGAGGAGGGGGTTGGGGGGTGGTGGATACCTCGCGCAAGGCCCGGCACCACCCCCGGCCCCTCCTCTGAAGAGGAGGGGAGAAAATGCCTGATTTCAAACCCCATTCCAGCCGCTTACCCAATCGCATCCTTGGGCACATGGGTGATCCGGCACGCCAGGTCCGCTTCTCCCGAGGCGATGATGAAGCGGTCGCCCTGGTCGATCACGCCGGTGGTGAAGACCACGTCGCGCAGATAGAGCAGGTCTTCCAGCGGCCGGGTCAGTTCGGCATCGGGTTCCAGCAGCGGCGCCTCGCCCTGCGCCAGGACGCGGGTCGGATCGTTTTCATCGAGAAGCGTCCAGAACGTGCGGTAGACGCCGACGATTTCCTTGGGTTCCACCCCGTGCCACAGGCTCAGCCAGCCGCGCCGGCCGGCCACTTCGGTCAGGATCGGCGGCGCGCCGCCGCCCATGCGCGCGCTGGCGGTGCTGTCGGTGCGTGGGCGGATGTGGGGCGAAAGGTGCGGCTTCCAGTGGCGGCCATCGGGCGAGGTGGCCAGGTTGATCGACGGGCCGGCCCGCCAGGGGCTGCCAGGGGGATAGGCGAACCACAAGTCCCCCAGCGGGCGCGTCTGGGCCCAGTACTGCCCGTTCACCAAGCCTTCAAAGATCAGCATGTCCTTGTTCTGGTGATCGAGGACCAGCCCCTCGAACGTCCAGTCCAGGCCGTTGTTGGAGGAATAGAGCGTGGTGGAATGCCGCTCCGGGCTGACCGAACAGGTGGTCATCAGATATTGCCCCTCGGCCACGCGCGAAATCCGCGCGTCTTCCAGGCCATAGCATTGCCACGGACCTTGCGGCGCAATGGCCTTGTCATAGTGGATGGCCACGATGTCCATCGCGTCCGGCGTCATTTCCACCGGCAGCAACCACGACAGCGAGGTGAGCGCCATGACTTTCCAGCCACCGCCGGGCACCATGAACTTGCGCGGATCGCGCGTGTCCACCAGTTCCAGCGGCCAGGCATCGAGTACGTAGCGCCCAAAGGCCTGCCCGCCGATTTCGCGACCATCGCCGTCCCAGCGAATGGCGTGGACCTTGCCGTCGCGCACGGGCTCGCGCAGCGCCTCGGCCACGCGCACCATCAACAGCACATTGCCATTGGGCAGCACCGTCATGCCCGGATTGAACGCGCCGAGCACATAAGTCTCGGCGTCGAAATGCCCGGCCAGCGGCGAACGCGCCAGATCGATCACATGGGGCGTGATCACCAGACGATCATGGGGAAACGCCGTCATGCCGCCGCCCCACGCGCGCCGATGTTCCGCGTTGCGATGGCCATGCCTGCTCCTGTCGTTGTTCCTGAATGCATATGGTCAGGAAAGCGTCAGGCGCCTGGCAGTTCCTCCGCCTGCCCCTTGTTCAGGGCTTCCAGGCGAGGAAACGGGACAGCAGGTCCAGGCCATAGGCCTGGCTCTTTTCCGGATGGAACTGCACGCCCAGGATGTTGTCGCGCGCCACCGCCGCGACCAGGCCGCCGCCATGGTCGGTCAGCGCGGCCACGTCGCTGCCCTGCTCCACGGCAAAGTGGTAGGAATGCAGGAAATAGGCCTCGCCACCCTTGATCAGCGCGGCGCCATCGGCGTGATGCATGGGCGAAACATCGTTCCAGCCCATGTGCGGCACCTTGATCGCCGGGTCGGTCCGCTCGATCAGGCGCACTTCGCCGGGAATCCAGTCGAGCCCCTCGGTCACGCCGTGCTCCACACCGCGCGAGGCAAGCAGTTGCATGCCCACGCAAATGCCCAGGAACGGCACGCCGTCGACCAGCACGCGCTCTTCCAGCGCATCGATCATGCCGGCCACCCCGCGCAAGGCCTGCGCGCAGGCGCGATAGGCGCCAACGCCGGGCAGCACCACGCGATCGGCCCGGCGCACCGCATCGGGATCGGATGTCAGCAGGACATCGTCGGCCCCGGCCACTTTCAGCGCATTGGCCACCGAGCGCAGGTTGCCCGCGCCATAATCGATCAGGGCGAGCCGCTCAGCCACCCAGCATCCCCTTGGTGGAGGGAATGGCATCGGCCTTGCGCGGGTCGATCGCGATGGCCTGGGCCATGGCGCGGGCAAAGCCCTTGTAGATGCCCTCGATGATGTGGTGGTTGTTGGTGCCATAGAGGCATTCGATGTGCAGCGTGATGCCGGCCGCCTGCGACAGCGACTGGAACCAGTGCTCGAACATCTCGGTATCCATCGTGCCCAGGCGCGGCTGGCTGAACGCAGCCTTCCACACCAGGATCGGGCGGCCGGAAATGTCCAGCGCCACGCGAGCCAGCGCCTCGTCCATCGGGGCGTAGGTGGAGCCGTAGCGGGTGATGCCCTTCTTGTCGCCCAGGGCCTGGGCGATCGCCTGGCCCAGCGCGATCGCGCTGTCTTCCACGGTGTGGTGCGCGTCGATGTGGAGATCGCCCTTCACGTGCAGCGTCACGTCGATCAGCGAATGGCGCGAGAACTGCTCGACCATGTGATCGAGGAAACCGACCCCGGTGTTCACGTCATAGACCCCGGTGCCATCGAGGTTGACGCTGACCTTGATGTCGGTTTCGGCGGTGGTGCGGGTGATCGATCCGGTGCGCATGGCGCATGCCTATACGCCCAGAGGGGCGAGAATCAATCTCTCCCTCTTGACCCGCGCCCGTGCCAGCGCCAGTTGTGCTGGATATGAGCGAAACGCCCGACAGCCTGATCCCCTACGACGAAATCGTGCAGGAAGCCCTGCGCGCCGTGGTAGGCCGCGTCCTGGGCCAGGTGGAGGCATCCGGCGGGATGCTTCCCGGCCAGCACCACTTCTACATCACGTTCCGCACCGGGGCGCCGGGGGTTTCGATCCCCAACCGCCTGAAGGAACGCTTCCCCGACGAGATGACCATCGTGCTCCAGAACAAGTTCTGGGACTTGAAGGTGGAGGAAGACAGCTTCTCGGTGGGGCTGAGCTTCAACCAGGTACCATCCACGCTGATCATTCCATTCCGCGCGATCACCGCGTTTGTCGATCCGGCGGTGGATTTCGGCCTGCAATTCCAGGCCGCCGACGATCTGGACGAGGAAGGCCACGAGGACGCCGAGAACGATTCTTCGGCGCTCGACGGGGAAACTTCCGACAAGCCCGCCGTTGAACGCAGCGACGACGGCTCCAACGTCGTCACGGTCGATTTCGGCCGCAAGAAGTAACCGCCCGCCGCAGCCCAGGTAATCGGGTCTTGCCGCGGGCCTGCAAGGCATACGGGGCGTCCACAGATGGTTTCCAAGGGCAAAGCGGCCAAGATCGATCAGCACGGGGCGACTGACGCCACCGGCACCACTGGCGAGACCACTGCGGCGCCGGCGAAAGGCACTGTTGCGCCCGCAGAAGAAGCGCCAAAGGACAAGGCTGGCGGCACGCCGCTGACCACGCTGATCCTCACCGACATTGCCATGAGCGCAGGCAGCGCATTGCTGGCGCGCAGTGTGGCGGGGCGTGGCATGGCCGGGCGCGTGCTGGGCAAGGCCCTGCCGCTGCGCCGCCCCGGTGGCCTGCTGCCGGCACCCTCGCTTGCCGGCAGCCTGGTCGGCACGGCGATTGCCCGCGTGGCCACCCGCTCCGTGCCCGGCGCCATTCTCGTCGGCGGCGGCCTGGTGGCCAAGGCTCTCTATGAACGCCGCAAGAGCCGGCGCGCAGCCAAGGCGGCGACGATTACGCCCCGGAAGCCGCGCTAAGCGGCGGGAAGATTGGCAGCCGGAAGGCTTCGACAAGATCAGCCCGCAGGGATGGAACGGCTCGCGTCCCGCTCTCCCCATAGCTCGGTCAGGTGGCGCGCGCTCAGCGCGCGGCGCTGGCCAGTTGCGGGTGGCCGCTGGCGAGGAACACTTCGCTGCCGATCGAATCGAGCGCCATGCGATAGGACTTGACCACCATGGCGAAGACCGAGGTGTCGATGCCGCTGCCGGTGATCACGTCCCACGACACGGTGACGGACTTGTCCGCCGCCACCGAGACCGCGCCAAAGCGGTTGGCGTTGACAAAGGCCACGGCCTTTTCCGCGTCGAATGGCCGTTCCGGGTGGAAGCTGCTGGAAAACTGCAACGACTGGCAAGCCGCGTGGGTTACTTCGTTGCAATCGTAGAACACCACTTGCGAACGCCAGCCGCCGATATCGGCCGTGACCAGCGGATCGCCCGAGGAATCCTCACCCAGCGTGGCCTGATAGCCCTGCGCCTTGAGCGCGGTGACCACGCTGGCCGGCGTCATGGCCGAAACCGTTTCCGCCCGGGCGCTGGGCGCGGTCGCCAGCATGATGCCGCCGATCACGGCGCAGGCAATGGCGGGAAGTCTGATTTCCATCCCCAGCATCCTCAAAAAACATGTTCTTGTTTGTTGAGGAAAGCGTCTCACACTCGCCCACGACTGGCAAGCGTGTAAATTCACCCAGTGAAATCGTGAAGTTACGCTGCGCCGCACAACAACAGAGGCCGGATTCGCGAAGAATCCGGCCTCCATCAAGGCATGCCATGCCCGGTTGCGCTGCGGGATTTACCAGCCGCAATCCTGTCCCGCGTTCTGCTTCTTGAGCCAGGCCGAAAGCGGCGCGAAATAGCGCAGCATGGCCCCGCCGCTCATCTCGCGCGTGCCGGTGAAGACTTCCAGCGCGTCGGGCCAGGGCTTTGACGCGCCCATCTTGAGCATGGCGTCGAGCTTGGCGCCCACCTTGGGATTGCCATAGAAGCTGCACCGATGCAGCGGGCCTTTCCAGCCGGCTTCCTTGCAGGCCGCTTCGTAGAACTGGAATTGCAGGATCCGTGCCAGGAAATAGCGGGTATAGGGCACGCCCGCCGGCACGTGATACTTGGCCCCCGGATCGAAAGCATCGGCCCCGCGCGGCCCCGGCGGCACCACCCCCTGATAGCTTAGGCGCATGTCGTTCCACGCCTTTTCATAGTTGGCCGGGGCAATCTCGCCCGAGAACACGCCCCAGCGCCAGCGGTCGATCAGCAGGCCGAACGGCAGGAACGCCACCTTGTCCATCGCCTGGCGCAGCAGCAGGCCGATATCCTTGTCCGGCCCCGGCACGCGGGCGGGATCAAGCAGGCCCAGCTTGACCAGGTAATCGGGCGTGATCGACAGGGCCATGGTGTCGCCGATCGCTTCGTGGAAGCCATCGTTGGCGCCTTCCATGTACCAGCGCGAGGGCTGCTGGTTATAGGCGCGCTGGTAGAAGTTGTGGCCCAGCTCGTGGTGGATCGTCACGAAGTCAGAGGCATCCACCTTGATGCACATCTTCACGCGCAGATCGTCGACATTGTCGAGATCCCAGGCCGAGGCATGGCACACCACCTCGCGGTCGCGCGGCTTGGTGAACTGCGAACGCTGCCAGAACGTGGCGGGCAGCGGCTGGAAGCCGAGCGAGGTGTAGAACCCTTCCCCGGTCTTGACCATCTTCAGCGGGTCATAGCCCTTGTCCTTGAGCAGGCTGGTCAGGTCATAGCCGATGTCGCCCGCGCCCTGCGGCGCGACGAGATCATAGATGCCGCCCCATTCCTGCGCCCACATGTTGCCTAGAAGGTCGGCGCGGATCGGGCCTTTCCTGGGCTGCACCGCGTCGCCATACCTGGCGTTGAGCTTGCCTCGCACATAGCAGTGCAACTGCTGGTAGAGCGGGCGGACCTGCGCCCAGACCTTTTCGGTCAGGGCCGCGAACTGGTCGGGGCTCATGTCATAGTTCGCGCGCCACAAGGCGCCGGTATCGGCATAGCCCAGCTCGCGCGCGCCGGCATTGGCGATGTCCACCATCCGCACGTAATCGGCCTTCATCGGCGTGCCGACGCTGTCGTGCCACGACAGCCACATTTCCTTCAGCTCGTCGGGATTGCGATCGGTGGCCATCGCCTCTTCGATGTCGCTGCCGTTGATCGGCTGGCCGCGCAGGGTGCCATGGCCCTTGCCATAAAGACCCTGGATACGCGCCTGGAGCGCGGAGAACTCTTCCGCCGCGCCGGGGGTGGAGGGCGCCGGGCTGGTGATCTGGGTGCGGATCATCGTCAGCTTGCGCAGGGTTTCGGGCGAAAGGCCGGGCACCTTGGCAAATTCGGCGGCCTGCTTGGCCTGGGCGACCTGAAGCTTGCTCATCGTCGCGCCGGCGTCTGCCGTGATCTGCGCGGTGTCGTCGGTGATATAGGTCTCATAGACCCATTCGGCGCGGCCCGAGGTGACTGTCTGCTCGGCATAGGCCTTGTCGGCCTGGGCCAGCCAGGCATCGACATCAGCAGGGGTGGCGGTGGCTGCGGTGGCGGGTGCGGCTGGCGCAGCGATGGCAGCCGGCGCGGCCAGCGCGGCCACCACCAGCGCCATGGTTGAAACGAGGGTTTTCATGAAAGGGGCACTCCCTGGGGACACGAGCCGGGCTTGCCGCCCGGCTTGTGTCCCATGGGGTGCCGCCCAAACGCCCTCAGGTCAAGCCGAAGTGGTGAGGAATGAAACCAGTTCCGCGCCCAGCTCGGGCCGCGTGACACAGCCCATGTGCGTGCCGGGAATGGTGGCGCGCCGCGCGTCGGGCAGCGCCTGCGCCAGCTTGTCGGCGCTGCCGTTGTCGTTGTCCTGGTCTCCGCACAGCACCAGCGTGGGCATGGTGATCGCTGCCAGCGCCGCCGGATCGGTATCTTCCATCGCGCCGAGCAGTTCGCGTACGGCAACGCGGTCGATCCCGCTGGTCTTGAGGAACTGCTGTGACAGGTATTCGGGATCGCCATGGCGGAACGTGCCGAACCCGTCGATCACCTTGCGGAAGAAGGCCATGCGATGGTTCCAGCCGGCCAGCCCTTCCAGGCCCATGCCCGCCAGCACCAGGCGGCGCGGCGCCATGCCCGCGATCACGCTGCGCGCCGCCGTCCGCGCGCCGAGCGAAAAGCCGACGAGATCGAAGTGATCGAGGCCCAGATGCGCCACCAGTGCCTGCGCATCGCGCGCCAGCACGTCGGTGGGATAGGCCTGCGCCCCATGCGGCGCCGCGCTTTGCCCATGCGCGCGCAGATCGGGCATCAGGCACCGGAACCCGGCGGCGGCCAGTTGCGCCGCCGTGCCGAACTTGATCCAGTTGACCTGGGCGGACGAAAACAGCCCGTGCAGCAGGATCACCGGGCGCCCATGGCCGGTTTCCGGCGCCACTTCGTGCAGCGCCAGGCGCGTGCCGTCGAAACTCTCGAAAAACGTCGTCGTCGTGTCCATCAGCTCAGCAACTTGATCCCGGATATCAGCAGAACGGCGGCCAGCGCCGGGCGCAGGATACGGTCGGGCGCGCGGGTGGACAACAGGCTGCCGACGATAACGCCGGGGATGGAGCCAAGCAGCAGTGCCGCCAGCAGCGCCAGATTGACATCGCCGATGATCCAGTGGCCGAAACCGGCCACCAGCGTCAGCGGCACGGCATGGGCAATGTCGGTGCCGACGATGCGGGAAATCCGCAGCGTGGGATAAAGCATCAGCAACGCCGTCACGCCGATCGCGCCCGCCCCTACCGACGAGATCGAGACGAGCACGCCCAGCACCACGCCGAGCACCACCGTGGCCCAGACCGGCTTGGCGACATCGGCCGTGCCCTGCCCCACCTGCGTTGCCTCCACCCCACGCGCCAGCGCGACGATGCGCTTCTGGAACAGCGTGGCGATGGACGTGAGCACCAGCATGACCCCGAGCACGAGCAGGATGGTGTGGCTGGTCTGCTTGCCCACTTTGCCCGCCCACGACAGCACGACCAGCGCGACAATCGCGGCGGGCACGCTGCCCGCGGCCAGCCGGGCCATGATCGGCCAGTCGATGGTGTTGCGCTTGCCATGCACGGTGGAGCCGACGATCTTGGTCAGCGAGGCAAACAGCAGGTCGGTGCCCACGGCCGTGCCGGGATTGATGCCGAAGATCAGCACCAGGATCGGCGTCATCAAAGAGCCGCCGCCCACACCCGTCAAGCCCACCAGAATGCCGACCAGCAGGCCGGCAACCGCATGCAGGGCGTCGAAGTGTTCCAGCATTGTCCCTCCGGCAACGTGCAAAGACCAACCCGGCCCTGCAAAAAGACCAACTGTCGGCGGCCATACTGGCGGCGGGTGCGCCTCGGCAATGCCTGGTGCACCAATCTCTAGTTTTGGACTTGGCATTCTTTCTTTTGCCGCTGCGGCGCGCAAGCCCTTTCCGTTCGGTTCGCCGCGCGCGGGAAACAGCTTCAAGCCCAGGCGCGCGCCCATGGCGATGAACCGAAAGCCGGGCGGAACGCAATCGCAGGGCTTGCGGTTCCCCCTGCCAACACGGCCACGTCCCCGGCCAGACCCTTTGAGCCCATCCCGTTATGGAGTTCGTTCGATGACCAAGACCAAGCTCGTCGCGCCGCTGCTGGCGGCCACTGCCATGATCGCCGGTTTCTCGGCCCCCGCCCATGCCGCCGGCAAAGCCGAACGCGCCCGCCAGGCGATTGCCGCCGCCCAGGCCAAGATCGACACGGCCGAACAGCTCGGCACCGCCGAGTTCCGCCCCGGCGAAACCGCCCAGGCCAAGGCAGCCCTCGCCCATGCCCAGGAAAACCTTGCGGCCGGGCACAAGCCCGAAGCGATCGACGATGCGATCCACGCCTCGGCCCTGGCCGATACCGCGATCGGCATGATGCAGAAGCACAAGGCGGAAATGGCCGATCGCCAGTCCGCCGCCGCCGTTGCCGATGCCCAGGCGCAGGCCCAGGCGGCCCAGCAACAGGCAGACGCCGCCAACGCCCGCGCCGACGTGGCGACGGCCGCCGCGCAATCCTCGGCCGCCGATGCCGCCGCCGCGCGCGAAGCTGCCGCCGTGGCGATGACCACGCCGCAGCCTGCCCCGGCCACGGTCGAAACCACCGTTACCACGCAAGGCTCCGCCCGCGCCCCGGTGAAGAAGGTGACGGTGAAGAAGGTCGCGCGTCGCACCACGCACAGCCCGGTGCGCACCGCCTCGGCCGCCGGCACGGTGACCACGACCACGCGGATCACCCAGGGTCAGTAAGCCGACGCACATGCAAAAAGGCCCCGGTATCCGCGCTGGATACCGGGGCCATTTTCATGACGCCAGGCTGGCGGGCCGCAATCAGCCCTTCTTCAGGTGGCGGCGGCCCAGCAGCTCGGCAATCTGCACGGCATTCAGCGCGGCGCCCTTGCGCAGGTTGTCCGACACGCACCACAGCGACAGGCCGTTGTCCACGGTCGAATCCTCGCGCACGCGCGAAACGTAGGTGGCATAGTCGCCCACGCATTCCACCGGGGTGACATAGCCACCGTTCTCGCGCTTATCGACCAGCATCACGCCGGGCGCTTCGCGCAACACGTCCTGGGCCTCGGCCGCCGAGATTTCGTTCTCGAATTCCAGGTTGATCGCTTCGGAGTGGCCGATGAACACCGGCACACGCACGCACGTGGCCGTGACCTTGACCTTGGGATCGAGGATCTTCTTGGTTTCGGCCACCATCTTCCACTCTTCCTTGGTCGAGCCGTCGTCCAGGAACGTGTCGATATGCGGGATCACGTTGAACGCGATCTGCTTGGTGAACTTCTTGGGCTCCACCTGGTCACCCACGAAGATCGCGCGGCTCTGCTCGAACAGTTCGTCCATGCCTTCCTTGCCGGCGCCCGACACCGACTGGTAGGTGGCCACGACCACGCGCTTGATCTTGGCCTTGTCGTGCAGCGGCTTGAGCGCCACGACCATCTGCGCGGTGGAGCAGTTGGGATTGGCGATGATGTTGCGCGCGGTATAGCCGTCGATGGCGTCCGGGTTCACTTCGGGCACGATCAGCGGAACATCGGGGTCCATGCGATAGAGCGACGAGTTGTCGATCACCACGCAGCCCTGCGACGCGGCCTTGGGCGCATAGATCTTGGTCGGCGCGGAACCGGCGGCAAACAGCGCGATGTCCCAGCCCGTGAAGTCGAAATGCTCGACGTTCTGGACTTTCAGCTTCTTGCCCGTTTCGCCGAAGTCGATCTCGCTGCCCTGCGAGCGCGAGGACGCCAGCACCGCGATCTCGTCGATCGGGAATTCGCGCTCGGCCAGGATGTTGAGCATCTCGCGGCCGACATTGCCCGTCGCACCCACCACTACAACCCGATAACCCATGGTAACTTACACTCCCTTGCGGGCGCCTTGCGCGCGCCCGTTCCTTAGCGGCTGGTTCCAACCAGCCAAGTGAAAGGGGCTTGTGCCCCTCAAACGTCTTATTTCCCGCTGCCCGCCCCGTTGCGATCGAGGAAGCGGAACATCGTTTCATAGAGATGCTGGCTCACCTTGGGGCCGCTGATGCGGTGGGTGTAGCCGGGATAGAGCATCATCTCGAACGGCACTGCTTCGCCCTGCATCTTGGCGATCAGGGCAGAGCTGTTCTCGAACACCACGTTGTCGTCGGCCATGCCGTGCACCAGCAGCAGCGGATCGCGGATCTGCCCCGTCCGCTCCAGCGCGCCGGCCGCCTTGTAGACCTCGGGCACCTGCTTGGGGTTACCCAGATAGCGCTCGGTATAGGCGGTATCGTAAAGCTCCCACTTGGTCACCGGGGCCACGGCAATGCCCGCCGCCCAGACGCCCGGATGGGCTTCGAGCATCTTGACCGTCATGTAGCCGCCATAGGACCAGCCGAACGTGCTCACCCGCTTGGGATCGACATAGGGCTGGCTTTTCAGCCACTGCGCCCCGGCAAGCTGGTCTTCCACTTCCACCGTGCCCATCGCGTGCCAGATCTTGCTGGCGAAATCGACGCCGCGGTGTTCCGAGCCGCGATTGTCCAGCGCGAAATAGATATAGCCCTTGGCCACGATCGCCTGGGCCAGCGCGCCCTGCCAGCCCTCGTGCACCACGTTCGCGGTCGGGCCGCCATAGTGATAGGTGAACACCGGATAGCGCTTGCCCGGCTCCATCGGCGGGGTGATCATCATGTAGTGCAGCGGCGTGCCGTCGGCAGCGGGAATCGTGCCGAAGGTGGCCGGCCGATGCGCCGCTAGATAAGGTGCATAGGGGTGGCCCGCGTCCACCTTGTTTTCCTCGATCCAGGCCAGGCGCTTGCCCGTGGCATCGGCCAGGTAGGATTGCGGCGGCTGCGCATCGGCGCTGCGCGTCACGATCAGGGTCTGGCCCTTGCCGTCCATGCTCGCCTTGTTGTCAAAGCCCAGGTCGGTCAGCCGCTCGATCTTCTCGGGCGCCTTGAGCGACAGGGCATAGACTTGGCCCGCCAGCACATCGTCCTTCGTGCCGGCAAAGACCACGCGGCCGGCCTTCTGGTCCACGCCAACCAGGTCGGTCACCACCCAGTCGCCCTTGGTCAACTGCTGCCACTGGCCATTCTTGAAGCGATAGAGGTGGCCGAAACCATCGCGTTCCGACCACCAGATCAGGCTGCCGTCATCGAGGAAGCGATAGTTGCTCGACAGGTTGATCCAGCTCTTGTCGCGGGCCTGTTCGGTGAACAGCACGCGCGCGGCGCCCGTCGCCGGGTCCACGGCCAGCATGTCCAGCCGCGTCTGAGCGCGGTTCAGGCGCTGCACATAGACGGTCTTGCCGTCATGCGCCCAGTCCACCCGGCCGAGGTAGATATCCTTGTCCGCCCCGAGGTCTACCTGCACCCGGTGACCGCCATCGGCGTCCATCAGCCACAGCGAGACATCGGCATTGGCCCCGCCGGCGGCCGGATAGCGCTGGTCATACGTGCGCGTGCCATCCGCGCCGATCGCCGCGCGCGTCACCACACCCACGGCGGCTTCGTCGAACCGCTCCACGGCCAGGCGCTTTTCATCGGGCGCCCACCAGAATCCGCTCATCCGCGCCAGTTCTTCCTGCGCCACGAATTCGGCTTCGCCCCAGTGGATCGTTGCAGCGCTTTCCTCGGGCGTGATCGCGCGCGGCGCGGCTTTGCCATTGGCGGGCACGACCCACAGCCGGCGATCGCGCACGAAAGCCAGCAGATCGCCCTGCGGCCCCAGGCGCGGGTTCAACTCGTCGCCGGTGGTGCCGGCAATCTTGCGCACCGTGCCGTCAAGCCCGGCCAGCAGCAGGTCGCCATCCAACGGCACCAGCACGGTCTTGCTGTCGCTCGCCCAGTCGTAGCTGACGATGCCCTTGAGATCGCCGATACGCTGGCGCTCGCGCTGCATCTTCTCCGCCTCGCTCAGCACGCGGCCCGACGAGAGCTTGAGCGAATCGACCAGCATCGACCACTTGCCACTCTTGCGATCGAACCCCCACAGGTCGAACCGCTCGCGATCGTCGGCGCGGTTCTTGAGCAGAGTGAGATAGCGCCCATCGGGCGAGACCTGCACGCCGCGCGGGCTTGGCCCGTTGAGCGAAGGGCTGGCAAAGACGCGCTCGAGCGTGAGCCTCCCCGGCTGGGCGGGCGCACTCACCGTTGCGGTTCCAGATGACGCGGCATGAACGAAGGCAGGGGCGCAAAGCAGCGCCGTAGCAAGCAGGGCAGAGCGAAAACGCATGGCAAGGGATAGGTCCCAATAAGCAAAAAGGGCGCCCTGGCGGATATACCAGGACGCCCTTTTCACGGTCTTTTCCGTGTCGAAGCGGTGGCTTCTCAGCCTTCCTGGCCAGGGCGCGTGTCACGGCGCTCGGCAATACGGGCGCTTTTGCCGGTGCGGCCGCGAAGATAGTACAGCTTCGCACGACGCACCACGCCCCGACGGACGACGGTAATCGAATCGATGTTGGGCGAGTAGAGCGGGAACACGCGTTCCACGCCTTCGCCGAACGAGATCTTGCGGACGGTGAAGTTCGAGCCCAGGCCACGGTTCGAACGCGCGATCACCACGCCTTCGTAAGCCTGAACGCGGGTGCGGTCGCCTTCGACAACGCGCACGCCCACGCGGACGGTATCGCCGGCGCGGAATTCGGGAATGGACTTCTTCGCCTTGAATTCGGCGATGGCTTCAGCTTCAAGCTGCTGAATCAGGTTCATTTTTCAAACGTCCTGCACTTTTTTGCCGCGCGCCAGAGGCAGACTGGGCCCGAGCGCCGACGTGGCGCTCCCAAAGGTCCGGCCTGCGTAACCGTGTGTCATCCTCGGACTGGCGTTGCCGCCATTCCGCGATCTTCGCATGATCCCCCGATCGCAGCACTTGCGGGATCATGCGCCCTTCCCATTCCTGGGGGCGGGTATAGTGGGGATATTCGAGCAGCCCGTTTTCGAACGACTCTTCATGCCCACTGGAAGCCGCGCCCATTACGCCGGGAAGCAGGCGAATGCAAGCATCCAGCAGCATCAGCGCCGCGCATTCGCCGCCCGAGAGGATGATGTCTCCCACCGAGACTTCCTCCACCTGGCGGCCTTCGAAAATGCGCTCGTCAAACCCCTCGAACCGCCCGCAGACAACGATTACCCCCGGCCCCGCCGCCAGCTCGCGCACCCGCGCCTGGGTCAAGGGCTTGCCCCGGGGCGTCATGGCGATGACGGGAATGGCCTCGGCCCCTCCACCACCGCCTGCGGCGGCGGTCCCCCTCCCCATTGCATGGGGAGGATCGAGAAGGTCCTCCCCCATCGGGGGAGGGGGACCAGCCGCAGGCTGGTGGAGGGGGTCATCCGCCGCTACCCTCTCCCCCATTCTCTCACGCGCATAGTCGATGGCTCTGGCCAGCACATCCACACGCAGCACCATGCCCGCCCCACCGCCAGCGGGCGTATCATCCACCGTGCGATGCTTGTCGGCAGCAAAATCACGGATCTGCACGGGATCGAGCGTCCACTTGCCCTCCCCCAGCGCGCGCCCGGCCAGGCTCACCCCCAGCGGCCCGGGAAACATCTCGGGATAAAGCGTGAGAACGGCAGCGTGGAAAGTCATGCAAAAAGTCCTGCTCGATCCTCCCCGACACGGGGAGGGGGACCAGCCGCAGGCTGGTGGAGGGGCCTTGGCAACCGGGCTTCAATCCGCCCAGTTCTCGATCTTCAACCCCGGCACATCGGCAAAATCGCGCGCATTGCGCGTAACCAGCGTCAAACCGCGTTCCAGCGCCTGCACGCCGATCAAGCGATCGAAGCTTTTCCGCCGAACGCCGATGGCGCGCACAACGTCGCCATAACGACGCGCACAGGCACGGTCGAAATCGAGCGTTTCCAAGCTGGCAACGAAGATATCGATCTTCTTGGCATCCCGCTCAGGTTCGGTGGAGGTGCGGATACCGGCCATCAGTTCGGCGACCGATATCGTGGAAACGAACAGCTTGCCGAAATGCTTACCCATGCGCGCCGCGAGTGGTTCGCTGCGCCCGGCCAGAAAATCGATGCAGGCGTTGGTGTCGAGCAGGTACATCAGGCCGCTGCCGGATGGTCCGGCGTTTCGGGCCAGTCATAGTCGCCCTGGTCGGTATCGCCGCGCCCCTGCGCCATGAAGCCTTCGGACACGCTGCCGAAAAGCCGCAGGAAGGACTCGCGCGACAGCGCCTTGCGCCATGCCGTCATGCTGCCGTCGGCGTGGGGAACCACGATCAGTTCCTCCCCGGCCTCGATGCCAAGCCCCTTCGGCAGGCGCAGGGCCACCGAATTGCCGGACTTGAAACTTCGGACAGTGAATTGCTCGGCCATCGCAGCCTCCGTATATCCCGGAGGTATATACTATTCCGCGTAAAGCGCGTCAATCACCAGGCGGCTCGCGTCCCACTCGGGCACGGCTTCGGCGCGCATCGGCACCATGAAACGCTTGCCGTCGGGTCGCTCGATATCGAGCACGTCGCCCGCACCATAATTGTCCACGCCCACGCAGGTGCCGAGCACGGTGCCGTCGGTGGAATGGGCGGGCAGGCCGATCAGGTCGGCGTGGTAATACTCGCCCTCGGCGAGCGGCGGCAGGGCCGAGCGCGGCACGGTCAGCGCCGTGCTGCGCAGGGCTTCTGCGGCATTGCGCGTGGTGACTTCGGCAAAGCGGGCAATCGCCCCGCCCTTGCCGTCGTCGCGCAGTTTTTGCAGCGTCAGGGTGCCGCCGTTGAACGCCTTGTAGGCCTTCAACGCCGCCACGCCTTCGCCAAACAGCTTGAGACGCACCTCGCCGGTTACGCCATGCGCGCCGGCGATGGCCGCCAGCGTAACCGGACGATCGTGCGTCATGCCGTTCTACAGGCCTCAGGCTTCGGCGGTTTCGCCGGCCGCTTCGGCAGCAGCAGCAGCGGCGGCTGCGGCCTTTTCAGCCTTGTCTTCGGCGCGTTCCTTGGCCTTCTTGCCGGGTTCGCCAGCCTGCGGGTTGTTGGTGGGCTTGCGCTCCTTGATGCCGGCCTTGTCGAGCAGGCGGGCAACGCGGTCGGTCGGCTGGGCGCCAACGCCGAGCCAGTAACGCACGCGGTCTTCGACCAGGCGCACGCGGTCTTCGGCGTCCTTGGCGAGCAGCGGGTTGTAGGTGCCCACCTGCTCCAGATACTTGCCGTCGCGCGGGGCGCGGCTGTTGGAAGCGACGATCTTGTAATAGGGGCGCTTCTTGGAACCGCCACGCGACAGACGCAGAGAAACAGACATTCGACTACCTTTCGACTAAATTGAGAATACCGGAAAAATCATTTCTTCTTGAGCAGATCGCCCAGGTTGGAGGGCAGACCGCCGCTGCCCAGGCCCGGCAGGCCACCCAGGCCGCCGCCACCCAAGCCACCAAGGCCGCCCATACCGCCGCCCTGCTGATCCAGCCCCGGCATGGCGGCACCCAGGCCACCCTTGCCGAACAGCGCGCCCAGGCCCTTGAGGCCGCCCATCTTCTTGATCTGCTTCATGGCCTTGGCCATTTCCATGTGCATCTTCAGAAGCTTGTTGACGTCCTGCACCGTGGTGCCGGAACCCTTGGCCACGCGGATCTTGCGCTTGGCGTTGAGCAGTTCGGGCTTGGCGCGCTCCTTGACGGTCATCGAGCCGATGATCGCGTCCATGTGCAGCAGCACCTTGTCGTCCATGCCGGACTGGGCCATCGCCGCTTTGGCCTTCTTCATGCCCGGCATCAGGCCCGCGAGCGCGCCCAGGCCACCCATGCGCTGCATCTGCTGCAACTGGGTGCGCAGGTCGTTCATGTCGAACTGGCCCTTGGCCATGCGCGCGGCGAGCTTTTCGGCTTCGTCCTGCTTGATCGTCGCGGCCGCCTTTTCGACGATCGAGACGATATCGCCCATGCCCAGAATGCGGCCGGCCACGCGCTCGGGCTGGAACTGCTCGATGGCATCCAGCTTTTCGCCCGTGGCGGCAAACTTGATCGGCTTGCCGGTGACGGCGCGCATCGACAGCGCCGCACCGCCGCGCGCGTCGCCGTCCATGCGGGTCAGCACAACGCCGGTCAGGTCGACTTCGCCGGCAAAGGCCTGCGCCACGTTGACCGCGTCCTGGCCGGTCAGCGAGTCGACGACGAGCAGGGTTTCGCGCGGCGTCGAGATGGCGGCCACCGCCTTCATCTCGTCCATCAGCGCCTGGTCGACATGGAGACGCCCGGCGGTGTCGAGCAGCAGCACGTCGACGGCCTGGAGCTTGGCCGCATTGAGCGCGCGGGTGGCGATTTCGACCGGCGACTGGCCCGGCACGATCGGCAGCGTGGCGACGCCGGCCTGCTCGCCCAGAACCTTGAGCTGTTCCTGCGCGGCCGGGCGATTGACGTCGAGCGACGCCATCATCACCTTCTTGCCGCGCTTTTCCTTGATCAGCTTGCCGATCTTGGCCGTGCTGGTGGTCTTGCCCGAACCCTGCAGGCCGACCATCATGATCACGACCGGCGGAGTGGCCGCCAGATCGAGATCGGCCGCCTCGCTGCCGAGCATTTCGACCAGGGCATCATTGACGATCTTGACGACCTGCTGGCCGGGCGTGACCGACTTCAGGACCGACTGGCCCACCGCCTCTTCGGTGACGCGATCGACGAAGCGGCGCACCACCGGCAAGGCCACGTCGGCCTCCAGTAGGGCAATGCGCACTTCGCGCATGGCGCCACGCACGTCGTCTTCGGAAAGCGCGCCGCGCCCGCGCAGGCGGTCGAATACGCCGCCAAGCCGGTCGGAAAGACTGTCGAACACGCGCTGCTCCATTGCCAAAGCGAGCGCCTCTGGTCGATAACGCGAAAAACGCCGGTGGGCGAAACCTCGCCGACCAGCGTGCGCCATCCATCAGGGGCGTACAAAACGAATCTGCCGGATGCCGGCGATTCCCGGCTTCCACAGTGGGCCGCCCTTACCCCCCGCCCTGCTTGATTGCAACCCTGCACCTGCGCCAAACCCGGCGGAATCCGGCCATCGCGCAAGTCTTAACCAATATTTCAACAGCCCCCACGTAAGTTCCCGCAAGTGCAAGACAGGACGGCCAGGGGGCGGTCTTGGGGGAAGACGAGCAGGGTACGGCATGGCAAGCGCGGCAATGGACAGCGGCAATACCGCGTCAGGAACGCCCGGCATTCCGCGCGCGGAGCGGGATATCGTGGCTCTGGGAATCATCGCAGCGGCGATCATCCTGTTCGTCGGCTCGGGCTCGGCCGTGCTTACCCGCACCGTGCGCCATGTGCTGTTCGGCGGGGCCAGCGTCGATTCGATCCTGGCCAACGCTCTGCTGCTCAACATCGCGCTGATCATCTTCGGCTGGCGCCGCTACGTGGAACTGACCGGCGAAGTGCGCGAACGCCGCCGCGCCGAGGAAACCGCGCGCACCCTGGCGTTCACTGATCCCCTCACCGGCTGCCTCAACCGCCGCAGCCTGGACAGTGCGATCGAGGCCATGGTGCGCGAGGCCCATGCCCAGGGCGAAGCGGTCGCGCTGTTCATGCTCGATCTCGACAAGTTCAAGCGCGCCAACGACCTACACGGGCACCAGACCGGTGATGCGGTGCTTGTCGCCACGGCCGAGCGCCTGCGCACAACCCTGCCGCCCGGCGCGATCATCGCCCGCATCGGCGGCGACGAATTCACCTGCGCCCTGCGCTTCGACCCGGCCCGCGCGGCGATGGTCGAACAGGTGGCCAGCCAGCTCAACGCCGCTCTCGCCGAACCAGTGCATCTGACCGATTGCAACGTGGACATTTCCGGATCGATCGGCCTGGCGCGCAGCGATGGCGCGATGATACCGCAGGAGGCCGACGAGGCGGCCATCGCGGCGCGGCTCCAGCACCACGCCGATCTGGCCATGTACCAGGCCAAGAGCAGCGGACGAAACCGCTTCTGCTGGTTCGATCCGGCGATGGAAAAGGAACTGCGCTTTCGCGCCGATCTGGAAAGCGGCATTCGCGAAGGCATCGCGCGGGGCGAATTCGTGCCCTATTACGAAAAGCAGATCGATATCGACACCGGCCGTCTCTCCGGCTTTGAAATGCTGGCGCGCTGGCAATCGCCGCGTCATGGCCTGATTGCGCCCGATGTGTTCATCCCGGTGGCCGAGGAAATCGGCGTGATCGCCGAGCTGTCCGAAGCGCTGATCCGCCAAGCGCTGATCGATGCGCGCGAATGGGATCCCTCGCTCACGCTCTCGGTCAACGTCTCGCCGCTGCAACTGCGCGATCCGTGGTTTGCGCAGCGCCTGCTCAAGCTGCTGGTCGAAGCCAATTTCCCGCCGCACCGGCTGGATGTGGAAATCACCGAAACCTGCCTGCACGAAAACCTGCCGCTGGTGCGCTCGCTCGTCGCCAGCCTCAAGAACCAGGGCATCCGCCTGAGCCTGGATGATTTCGGCACCGGCTACAGCTCGATCGCGCAATTGCGCTCGCTGCCGTTCGACCGGATCAAGATCGATCGCAGCTTTGTGTCCACGCTCGATCGCTGCAAGGACAGCGCCACGATCGTCGCCGCGATCACCTCGCTGGGCCAGGGGCTGGACCTGCCGCTGACCGCCGAGGGCATCGAGACCGAAGGCGTGCTGGAAGAACTGCGCAAGCTCGGCTCGTTCAAGGGCCAGGGCTTCCTCTATGGCCAACCGCAGGACGCGCAGACCGTGCGCGCCGCGCTGGCCGCCGAGGATCTGCTGGTCGGCGGCCACGATCACGCCGATGCTGCCCCGGCGCAGGATCGCGCCGCGAACGGCTGATCCACTGCGCAGGCATTGCGCGGGGGGCCATTGGCGCCTAGATCGCGGGCCATGCGCATTCCCTTCATCAAGATGCACGGCCTGGGCAACGATTTCGTCGTGATCGACGCGCGCGAAACCGCGCTGCCGGTCTCGCCCGCGCGCGCTGCGGCGCTGGCCGATCGCCACACCGGCATCGGCTGCGACCAGTTCATCGTACTCGAACCTTCGGCGCTGGCAGACGTGAAGATGCGCATCTTCAATCCCGACGGCAGCGAAGTGGGCGCCTGCGGCAACGCCAGCCGCGCCGTGGGCCTGCTGCTCGGCGCCGAACGCGCCGGGCACACCCGCATCGAAACCGCCGGCGGCCTGATCGAAGCGCAGGCCACCGACGCCGGAATCGCCGTGGACATGGGCGCCCCCCGGTTCGACTGGAACGCCATCCCCCTTGCCTATGCGATGGACACCATGGCCATGCCGCTCGGCTGGGAGACGCTGGAAAACCCGGTGGCAGTCAACGTCGGCAATCCCCATGCGGTGTTCTTCGTGCCGGATGTCCACGCGGTGGACCTCGCCCGGCTTGGCCCGATCATCGAGAACGACCCGGTTTTTCCCGAGCGGGTCAATGTGAATGTCGCCAGCGTGATCGGCCCCGATCACCTTGCCCTGCGCGTGTGGGAGCGCGGCGCCGGGCTGACCCGCGCCTGTGGCACCGGCGCCTGCGCCACGGCCGTGGCGGCGATGCGGCGCAAGCTGGTGGGGCGCAGCGTGGCGGTGGACCTGCCCGGCGGCAGCTTGCGCATCGATTGGCCCGAAGGCGGCACGATCACCATGACCGGCCCGGCCACCACCAGCTTCGAAGGCGCTTTCGACGACGCGCTCTACCCCCTCTGAGGCGACTTTGCCCGAACAGGCCGCCCCACCCGAAGTCGTCACGCTCGGCTGCCGGATGAACCTTTCGGAAAGCGAGGCCATCCGGGGCCTGCTGGCCGCCGCGCCGACCGCCACCGTCGTGGTCAATTCCTGCGCCGTCACGGCCGAGGCGGTGCGCCAGTCGCGCCGCGCCGTGCGCCGCCTGCGCCGCGACCACCCGCAGGCGCGCCTGCTGGTGACCGGTTGCGCGGCCACGATTGATCCGGCCACCTTTGCCGCGATGGAAGAAGTCGACGGCGTCATCGAAAATTCGGCCAAGCTCGATCCCGCGCGCTGGCAGGTGCCTGCGCCACCCGTGCCGGTGGCGGCATCAGAACGCCACACCCGCGCGTTCGTGGCGGTGCAGAACGGCTGCGACCATGCCTGCACGTTCTGCATCATTCCCGCCGGGCGCGGCGCCAGCCGCTCCGCGCCGATCGCGCAGGTGCTGCAAACCCTGGCCGGGCACCTGGCCCATGGCGTGGCGGAAGTGGTGCTGACCGGCGTGGACCTGACCAGTTGGGGCGCCGATCTGCCCGAGCCGGCGCGGCTGGGCGATCTGGTCGCGGCGATCCTGCGCGCTTTCCCCGCCCTGCCCCGCCTGCGCCTGTCTTCGGTGGATGGCGTCGAGATCGACCCGCTGCTGCTGGACCTCTTGTGCCACGAGCCGCGCGTGATGCCCCATGTGCACCTTTCGCTGCAATCGGGGGCGGACATGGTGCTCAAGCGGATGAAGCGCCGCCACACCCGCGCGCAGGCGCTGGACCTGGTGGACACCCTGCGCCGCCACCGCCCGGACATGGCCATCGGCGCCGATCTGATCGCCGGCTTTCCCACCGAGGATGCCGCGATGCATGCCGACAACCTGAGCATCGTGGCGGCTGCCGGCATCGTCCATGGCCATGTCTTTCCCTATTCGCCGCGCCCCGGCACGCCCGCCGCGCGCATGCCGCCCGTGCCGCCGCCGCTGGTGCGCGAACGCGCGGCGCAGTTGCGCGCCGCCGTGGCGCAAACCCGCGCCGACTGGCTGCACGGCCTGGTCGGCCGCCCTGCACAAGTGCTTGCCGAACGCGACGGCACCGGCCATGGCCCGGATTTCGCGCCCTATCGCCTGCCTGCCGGCACCGTGCCGGGCAGCCTGATCACGCTGACACCGCAAGGAATCGAAGAAGGAATGCTGGCATGAGTAGCGAAAGCTGGTCGGAACGTCTGGTCGGCGGGCTGCGCAAGACCTCGGAGCGCCTGGCCGGCAATCTGGCGGGCTTTGGCGGCGCCACCCGGCTCAGCGATACGCAGCTCGACGATATCGAGGATGCGCTGATCATGTCGGACCTTGGCCCGCGCGCCGCCGCCCGCATCCGCAAGACGCTCGCCGCCGCCCGGTTCGAACAGGGGCTGGACGACCTCACCTTGCGCAGCGCCGTGGCCGAGGAAATCGCCACGATCCTGCGCGGCGTGGCCAAGCCGCTCGATATCGTGGCTTTCCCGCGCCCGCAGGTGATCCTGGTGATCGGCGTCAACGGTTCGGGCAAGACCACTACGATCGCCAAGCTGGCGCATCTGTTCCAGGAACTGGACTATTCGGTGATGCTCGCGGCCGGGGACACGTTCCGCGCCGCCGCCATCGGCCAGTTGAAAGTCTGGGCCGATCGCCTGGCCATTCCGATCGTCACCGGCCCGGAAGGTGGCGATCCCGCCTCCATCGTGTTCGATGCGGTCAAGGCTGCGACTGACGCGGGCACCGACGTGCTGATCGTCGACACGGCCGGGCGCCTGCACAACAAGCGCGAGTTGATGGACGAGCTTGCCAAGGTGCGCCGCGTGCTCGGCCGCCTCAACCCGGAAGCCCCGCACGACGTGGTGTTGGTGCTCGATGCCACCAACGGGCAGAACGCACTTCAACAGATTGAAATCTTCAAGGATGTGGCAGGCGTTTCCGGCCTGATCATGACCAAGCTGGACGGCACCGCGCGCGGTGGCGTGCTGGTGGCGGCGGCCGAGCAATATGGCCTGCCGATCCACGCCATCGGCGTGGGTGAAACCATCGACGACCTTCGCCCGTTCGATCCCGACCTGGTCGCCAAGGTGATTGCGGGGGTGTTCCAGTGAGCGAGCCACAGAACAAGGCCAAGCCCAAGTCTTCGTGGGTGAACCTGGCGGTCGATTATGGCCCGCTGCTGGTGTTCTTCCTCGCCTATCGCCATTTCAGCCCGGACAAGAGCGCGGATTCGGGCGTGGGCGCGGTGGTGGCGATCACCAAGAGCACGGTGGTGTTCATGGCCGCCACGGTGCTCGCGCTCGTGGTGTCGAAATGGCGCCTGGGCCGGATTTCGCCGATGCTGTGGCTTTCGACCACGCTGATCCTGGGTTTCGGCACGCTCACCGTGTTCCTGGGCGATCCGTTCTGGATCCAGATCAAGCCCACGGTGATCTACCTGCTGTTTGCCGGGGGCCTGTTCATCGGGCTGGCGCGCGGCAAGGCCGTGCTGCGCATGCTGCTGGAAAGCGCGTTCGACGGGCTGGACGAAACCGGCTGGCGCAAGCTCTCGCGCAACTGGGCCTGGTTCTTCCTGTTCCTGGCCGCGCTCAACGAAGTGCTGCGCCATGCGCTCACCTTTGATGGCTGGCTGGCGGCCAAGGTCTGGGGCGTCAGCGCGCTCTCGTTCCTGTTCACCTTCGTGCAGATCCCGATGCTGCTGCGCCATGGCCTGGGCGGCGAGCAGGCCGTGGAAGAAGCGGAAACGACCACGCCCCACGATTGAGCGGGGAACCGCGCAAACCGGTCCTGCGTTGGCCACAGCAAACCACCTCGAACGGGAGTGACCGTCACATGCGTCGCCTTTATTTCGCCCTGCCCGCCCTGCTGCTTGCCGGCGCCGGCTTGGCCGCCTGCTCGGAAAAGACCCAGGACAAGACGGCCGCTGCTGCCGATTCCGCCGCCGATGACGCGCGCGATGCTGCCAAGGACGCGGGCCGCGCTGCCGACAAGGCCGCCGACAGCGTCTCTGCCGCAGCAGACAAGGCGCTCGACAACGCCAGCAAGGCTGCCGACAAGGCGGCAGACGATGCCGGTCGCAAGCTGGACAAGGCGGCCGACAAGGCTGGCGCTGCTGCCGACAAGTTTGGCAATCGCGTGAAGCAGGGCGCCGACGAAGCCTCGGACACGCTCAAGCACTGAACGCCCGTGCCGCCCTGGCTCAACCTCCAAGCAGGTCCACGAGACACGCGGTGAGGCGAGCTGGGGCATAGGGCTTGTGCAGGATCGGCACATCGGCGAATTCCGCCTCCACCGCGCCATAGCCGGTCGAAATCACGAACGGCACACCCCGCGCGCGCAAGGCCCGCGCCACCGGCGATCCCGGCTCGCCATTGAGGTTCCAGTCCAGCACGGCGAGATCGATGGCCTCCGCTTGCGCGACGGCGACGGCTTCGGCTTGCGTGCCGACCGGGCCGACCACGTCCGCGCCATCATCTTCCAGGGCATCGGCCAGCATGGCCGCCACGATGAATTCGTCTTCCACCACCAGCACGCGGCGGCCCGCCAGGGGCAAGGTGGAGTCAGTCATGCGGATTCCCCATCTGGATTGGAAAGCTCTGGATTGGTGACGATAGCCGCCATGCCGGTGGGATTGAAATGCCCCGTCGGCAGGACGAAGCGCGCCACCACGCCATCATGGGCATGATCGACCAGCGCTTCACCACCCAGTTGCCGGGTAATCGCATCCCGGATCAGCCGGGTGCCGAAGCCGCTGCGCTTGGGCGGGCTGACCGAAGGGCCACCCTGCTCGCGCCATTCCAGGCTGACCCGGCCATCGGCTTCCACCGTCCAGCAAACCGACACCGTGCCGGTCGCGTTGGACAGGGCGCCATACTTGATCGCATTGGTGGCCAACTCGTGCAGCACCAACACCAGCGACACGGTGGGCGCCGCGCCGATCGTCAGGTCTGGGCCGGATACCGTGACTCGCCGCGCCCCGCCCATGCCGAGTTCGCCGTTGCACACTGTCAGGCCTTGCCGCACCACGTCGGCCATCGGCGCTCCGGCCCATTGGCGCCGGCTGAGAATGGTGTGCGCCGCTGCCAGCGCGTGAAGCCGCGCGGTGAAGTTCTCCACCCCCTCCGCTGCCCCGTCCATGCCCCGAAACGATTGCCAGGCCATGGCCTGCACCACCATCAGCGTGTTCTTCACGCGATGGTTCAATTCCTCCAGCAACAGGCGCAGGCGGTCTTCCAGCATCTTGCGCTCGGTGATGTCGATGCCGGTGGACTGCGCCATCTGCCAGCGCCCCTGCGCGTCGAACGCCAAGGCATGGTTGCGCCACAGCGTCCAGCGCACGCTGCCATCGGCCGCCTCCAGCCGGTTCTCGATCGTACGCGAAGGATTTTGCGGGGTGAGATCGGCCAATTCGGCGCGGATCGCCGCATGCTCGCTTTCCGGGACGAACTGCCACAGGTTGCGCCCGGTCAGGTCTTCCCGCGCATGGCCCATCATCCGCGCATAGGCGGTGTTGGCAAACAGGATCGTGCCATCGGCCGTGAAGCGGCACAGCATGTCCAACTGCGCATCAAGGATGTCGCGCAGGATATCGGCTTCGTTCATGCGCGGGCGGTCCCCCTTGTGCGCAGGGAATTTACCAGACTTTGCAGTTTGCTACGTCCATCGCAAGCGCCAAGACGATACCGCGCCGTTTCCGATCAAATCCTTAGCTGGCTGCCCAGTTCGACCACGCGATTGGTCGGCAAGCGGAAGAATTCCATCGCGCTGGCCGCGTTGCGCAGCATCCAGGCGAACAGCTTTTCGCGCCACAAGGCCATGCCCGGCTTGTCCGACGGGATCAGCGTCTGGCGCGAGAGGAAGAAGCTGGTCTTCATCATGTCGAACGGTTCGCCGCAAGTGGTGATGGTCTTGAGCGCGGCGGGCACGTCGGTCTCTTCCAGGAACCCGAAGCGCAGTTTCAGGCGATAGAAGCCATTGCCGAAGTCCTTCACGTCTGACCGCTGCGCCGGATCGACATAGGGCTCGTCCTGAATCTGCACCGTCAGGATCACCACGCGATTGTGCAGCACCTTGTTGTGCTTGATGTTGTGCAGCAGCGCCGAAGGCACGCCGTTGGAGGCCGAAGCCATGAAGATGGCCGTGCCCGCCACCCGCGCCGCGCTGGAATGGGCAGACTTGGTGAAGACTTCCAGCGGGATCGACCCTTCGGCCATCCCTGCCCGCATCAGCGCCCGCCCGCGCGACCAGGTGGTCAGCAGCGTGAAGATGGTGATGCCCATCGCCAGCGGCACCCAGCCGCCATCGGGAATCTTGGTCAGGTTGGCGCCCAGGTATCCCAGGTCGATCGCCATGAACAGCGCCAGCAGGCCCGAGGCCAGCACCGGCCGCCAGTGCCACAGCTTGACCAGCACCACGCCCAGCAGGACGTTGTCAATCATCATCGCCCCGGTCACGGCAATGCCATAGGCCGCCGTAAGGTTGGACGAGTGACGGAACATCAGCACCAGGAGGATCACCGCCACCATCAGCGCGGAATTGATCACCGGGATATAGATCTGCCCGGCCGAAGTGCTGGTGTGGCGGATCGTCATGCGCGGAATGAAGCCGAGCTGGATCGCCTGCTGCGTGACCGAGAACGCCCCGGAGATCACCGCCTGCGAGGCGATCACCGCCGCCAGGCTGGCAATGATCAGCAGCGGCCACTGGAACCAGTCGGGCGCCAGGTAATAGAACGGGCTGACCAGCGCGGCCTGCCCCTCGCGCATCAGCAGCGAGGCCTGGCCCAGATAGTTGAGCACCAGCGCGGGCAGCACCAGCGCCAGCCAGGAAACGCGGATCGGGTTGCGCCCGAAATGGCCCATGTCAGCATAAAGCGCCTCGGCCCCAGTCACGGCCAGCACCGCCGCGCCCATCGCCAAGAAGCCGCGGAACGGATCGGCGGCAAACATCGCCACGGCATGGTGGGGCGAAAGCGCGCCGATCACTTCCGGCAGCATCGCGATGCTCACCGCGCCCAGCACCGCGATCGTAGCGAAATAGACCAGCATGATCGGCCCAAAGAACGTGGCGACGCGCTCGGTGCCCCGGCTCTGGATCAGGAACAGCGCGATCAGGATCGCCACCACCATCGGCACGACCCAGCTCTGCATGCTGGGCTGATAGACCGACAGGCCCTCGATCGCGCCCATCACCGACACGGCGGGCGTGATCATCGAATCGCCATAGAACAGCGCCGTGGCGAACACGCCCAGCAGCACGATGCCGCGCCCCCAGCGCTTGCCGGCGGTATGCTGGTTGATCAGCGCCAGCAGGGCCAGGCTGCCGCCCTCGCCCTTGTTGTCTGCCCGCATGATCACCGAGACGTATTTCAGCGTCACGATGATCATCATCGACCAGAACATCAGGCTGACGATGCCATAGACATGCGTCTGGTCCAGCGGCAGGCGATGATGCCCGGCAAAGGTATCGCGCAGCGCATAGAGCGGGCTGGTGCCGATATCGCCGAACACGACGCCGACCGCACCGACGGCCATCTTGATCAGGCTGGCCTGGCCGTGGCCATGACCGTGTGGATGAGCTGCGGTCTCTTGGGTTGCGGCAGGCGCAACCGCGCTGGCCGTGGCCGGATTTCCTGCGCTTGCAGCACTCCCCACGGCATCACCCACGGCATTGTTCATGGCCAAACTGCCCCCGGCCACGCGGGCCATATTGTACCGTCCGGTCCGCAATAGAACCGAATCGGGGCGGCGCTTAGCACCGGCGCCCAACCTGAAGCAATGGTGACCAAACCGCCATCCGTGGCAAGCGGTTCCCGATTTTTCACTGTCCCGCAGGCGCGCTGGCGGCCGGTGCCTGGGTGGCCGCGCCGGGTTTGCCCCCGGCTGCCGGCGTCGCTTCGCCCGTGGCGCCCATCATCTGGTCCAACCGCATCAGGCGCATCGCCAGATCCTGGCGATAGGGCGCATCGGCCGGAGCGCGGGCAAGCAGATCGGCCCAGAGTGCGCGGGCATCGGCCAGGCGGCCGGACTGGGCCATGGCCAGCCCCATGAAGAACGGCGGGCCGGGATGGGTGGGATCGATCTCCGCCGCGCGGCGGAAGGCATATTGCGCGGCCGGGGTGATCAGCCCCTCGCTGTGCCCCACCAGCGCATTGCCCAGCGCCACCTCGATATCGGCATCGTCGGGATTTTCCTGCGCCGCCTTGGCCAGCACATCGGCGGCGGCGCGATATTGCCCCTGCCGGGTCAGCCCATCGGCCAGGATCAGCCAACTGCGCCCCTTGCCAAAGGCGTTGCCCATCTGCTGCCGTTCTTTCAGCAGCGTGGCATCGGCCACGGCGGGGTTTTCCACCGCCGGCGTGGGCGCGCCAGCCAGGCCGGGATGCCCTTGCAGCGCATAGCCGGCCAGGCCGAACAGCAGCGCCGCCCCGGTCACTTCCCAGCCGCTGCGCGGCAGGCGCGCCACCAGCACCAGCGCGACAAAGACCAGCGCCGCCAGGCCCAGAACGATCACCCAGGTCATGCCCACGCTCATGCCTTATCCTTGCGCAGATGGCGCGCGCGGCGGAAACGCCCGCGCAGCAGCAGGGCCGCCAGCCCCAGGAACACCGCCGGCGCGGCAAACAGCGGCCAGGTCAGCGGCTTCACCTGCGGGGTATAGCTCACATAATCGCCATAGCGCTCGATCAGCCACTGGCGGATTGCCTCGGGATCCTCCCCCGCGGCAATCCGGGTGCGCACCTCGTTGCGCATGTCGCCGGCCATCGAGGCGTCGGAATCGGCGATCGACTGGCTCTGGCACTTGAGGCAGCGCAGCGTTTCCATCAGCGCTTGCGCCTTGGCCTCCTGCGCCGGATCGGGCAATTGGCGATAGGCATAGGGCGCCGGCGGCAGGCTGTCCTGCGCGGCCAATGGCGCCAGCGGCGTGGCCAGCGCGAGGCCGGCGGCAAGAATGAAACGAAGCCGTTTCATTGTTCCGCCTCCTTCAGCTTTTGCAGGATCACCGGCACGTCTTCGGGCATGATCGCGCCGATATGCTGGTGGCGGATCACGCCATGGGCATCGACCACGAAAGTTTCCGGCACGCCGGACGAGCCGATGCCGATCTGCACCTTGCTGAGATCGTCCTGGCCGATGCGGGCAAAGGGATTGCCGTTGGCGGCCAGGAAGCGGGCGAGATCGTCCTTGCGGTCGCGAATGGCCACGCCATCGATTTCGGCGCCGGCCTTGGCCAGTTGTGCCAGTTGCGAGGATTCGATCGCGCAAGGGCCACACCACGAGGCGAAGATGTTGAGCAGGCGCGGCTTACCGCCCACGAACTGCGCGTTGGACAGGCCGGGGCGATCGGCGCTGGCCGGGGGCAGGCTGAACGCCGGGATCGGCTTGCCGATGAACGTGCTGGCCACTTCGCGATTGTCTGGCCGGACCAGGCCATAGACGACCAGGGCCAGGAACCCGCCGAACAGCAGCAAGGGCAGCCACAGCGCCAGGCCCGGCTTCTTGGCGGGCGGAGAGACCGTCTCGCTCATCGCCCCTGCCTTTCGCGGCGGAAGGCGATCTTGTCGATCGCCACCAGCCGCTTCACATCGCGCGCGACGCGGCCGATCAGGGCCAGGAAACCGCCCAGGCCGACGAGCAAGCCGCCCAGCCAGATCAGCGGCACGAACGGCTTCCACCAGAAGCGCATCTGCCAGCGGCCGTCCTGCGCCTCTTCCCCCAGCACCACGTAGAGCTGGCCGTTCCAGCGCGTTTTCAGCGCGGATTCGGTGCGCGTACCCGGCGGATTGGCAAAGACACGGGCCTGCGGCGTGAGCGTGTCGGCCTCACCCCCGGCATAGCGGGCCGAGACCGTGGCCTGGAGCGCGGTCCAGTTCGGGCCGGCCACCGGATCGATGCGATCGAGAGTCAGCGCATAAGGACCGACCTGGCGAGTCTCGCCCGGGCTGAGCGCCGCCAGTGTCTCGATCGAGAACGCGCTTTCGCTGGCCATGCCCATCGCCGCCACGGCCAGGCCCAGGTGGCTGACCACCATGCCCCAGATCGGCAGCGGCGTGCGCCGCAGGTTGCGCCCGCGCAGGGGCAGCAGGCTGGCCACGGCAAGCCCGGCCCCAAGGGCGAGGCCCAGCGTGGGCAGGAGGCGCACGCCCGCCGCCAGCGCCGCCCCGCCAGCCGCCAGCGCGACCAGCGCCGGCACGGCAAGGATCGGCGCGACGCGGCCGCCGCGATCATCCTTCCAGCGCAGCAGCGGGCCGACCGCCATGACCACCAGCATGGGGAAGGCAAAGATCGCCGAGACCGGGTTGAAATAGGGCGGACCCACCGAAACCTTGACCCCGAACGCCTCGGTCAGCAGCGGATAGAGCGTGCCGACCAGCACGATGCCGAGAATGCCGCAGAGCATCACGTTGTTGAACACCAGCGCCGCCTCGCGGCTGACGAAGGCAAAGCGCGCGCCCTCGGTCACCGTGCCGGCGCGCAAGGCAAACAGCAGCAGGGCGCCGCCAATGTAGATCGCCAGCAGCGCCAGGATGAAGCTGCCGCGCGCGGGATCGACGGCGAAGGCGTGGACCGAGGTGAGAATGCCCGAGCGCACCAGGAACGTGCCGACCATCGACATCGAGAAGGCGATCACGCCGAGCATCACCGTCCAGGCGCGCAAGGCGTTGCGCGCGGCCAGCACCGAGACCGAATGGAGCAGCGCGGTGGCCGCCAGCCAGGGCATCAGCGAGGCGTTCTCGACCGGATCCCAGAACCACCAGCCGCCCCAGCCGAGCGTGTAATAGGCCCAATAGGAACCGGCGGTGATGCCCACGGTGAGGAAAATCCAGGCGCCCAGCACCCAGGGCCGCATGGCGCGGGCAAAGGCCGGGCCGACATCGCGGGTGATCAGCGCGCCGACGGCAAAGCTGAAGGCGATCGAAAGCCCGACATAGCCGACGTAGAGCGTGGGCGGATGGAACGCGAGGCCGATATCCTGCAACAGCGGGTTGAGCCCGGCGCCCTCGGGCGCGGGCTGCGGCAGGCGGGCAAAGGGATTGGAAGAAAGCAGCAGGAATGCATAGAAGCCAAGGCTGACGAAAGCCTGGGCCGCCAGCGTGGCGAGCAGGGTGTTTTCCGCCAGCCGCTTTTCCACCAGCGCCACGAACGCGCCGGCCAGGCTCATGATCGTGACCCACAGCAGCATCGAGCCTTCGTGGTTGCCCCAGGTGCCGGCGATCTTGAAGATCAAGGGCTTGGCCGAATGGCTGTTTTCCGCCACCAGCTTGACCGAGAGATCGGTGGTGATGAACAGCGTGATCAGCGCGGCAAAGGCCAGCGCCACCAGCACGCCCTGCATCACTGCCACCGGGCGCACCACGCCGCGCATCGCCGCGCCCTGGGGCCGCAGCGCCAGGGCACCAGCGACCAGTTGCAGCACCGCCAGCGCCGCCGCCATCCACAGGACGGCAAGACCGAGTTCGGCGATCATTTGGTTTCCGCCACCACGGCTTTGGCCTGGGCTTGCGTCATGTCTTTCATCTCGCGCGGCACATATTTCTCGTCATGCTTGGCCAGGAGGTTGTCGGCCACGAACGTGGTACCTTCCATGCGGCCTTCGGCGACCACGCCCGATCCTTCCACGAAGAGGTCAGGCGTGATCCCGGCATAGCGCACCGGCACGGTGGCCTTGCCATCGCCCACCACGAAGGTGATCGTCACGCCATCGGGCATGGTCTTGATCGAGCCGCGCTGCACCATGCCGCCCAGGCGCACGGCGCGGCCCTGTTCGGGGGGATGGGCGACCAGATCGCTCGGCACATAGAAATAGCTGGCCTGCTTCGACAGCGCCCAGGCGGCCAGCAGGCCGGCCCCGATCAGTGCCGCCAGGGCAATGACCAGCAGCACCAGGCGTTGATGCTTGGCCTTGATCGCGCTCATGCCTCGTTCTTTCGCTTGTTCCGCACGGCATCGCGCCGCGCCTCGGCCCGCCGCATGGACCACAGCGTCAGCCCCACCAGCAGCAGCGTGCCCACCACCCCGATGGTGAGAGCCGCTGCCACGTAATGCCATTGATCGAGTCGTTCGTGCATGGAGGGGGTTTTCCGTGAAGCGGCCGGGTCAGGCCATGGCCTTGCGGCGCAGGCGCGCCTCGGCCTGGATATCGGCCAGCAGCGTGCGCATGCGCGCCAGCACCACGCCGCCAAAGATGCAGGAAAAGCCCAGCGCGCCGATCAGCAGGGGCCACAGGAACGTGGGATCGATCGAGGACTTGCCCAGCGTGATCGAGGCGGGCTGGTGCAGGCTGTTCCACCACACCACCGAGCGGTTGATGATCGGGATGTTGATCGCGCCGACCATGCCGAACACCGCCGTGACGCGGCTGGCCCCACCGCCGGCAGCGGCATCGCGCTGCGCCGCGCCAGCGAGCGCGATATAGCCGAAATAGAGGAACAGCAGGATCAGGTAGCTGGTCAGCCGACCATCCCACACCCACCAGGTGCCCCAGGTGGGGCGCGCCCAGATCGATCCGGTGATCAGGCAGAGCGCGGTAAACACCGCCCCCGGCACCGCTGCCGCCCGCGCCGCGATCGCCGCCAGCGGATGGCGCCAGACCAGTTCGACCAGGCTCGACACGGCAATCGTGCTCCAGCCGGCCATGCCCAGCCAGGCACAGGGCACGTGGATGAACAGGATGCGCACGGTCTGCCCCATCAGCCGGTCGGGCGGCACCATCAGCAGGCCCCAGGCCAGCGCGCCAAAGGCCAGCACCAGCCCTACCCCGAGCAACAGTGGCATGAGCCAGCGGGCAAGCCGCAGGAAGCGAGCGGGGTTGGCAAAACCGTGCATGTTTTTGAACTTGGGATCCTTCTCCACCACGCCATGGCGCGGCCCTCATGCTGTGCCATTGCGCCAGATCAAGGGCAAGCGAAACAGCGGATTTATCCCGCTGGCCTTTGGGAGAATGCCGGCGCCGGATCGCTGGCGCGGAGCATACGGGAAGAGGGCATGAAAGGCCCGAACGCTGCGAAGTGGTGCGTCCCAGGGCAGAAAATGGGGCGATCGAAGGGGTTCGAACCCTCGACCTCCGGTACCACAAACCGGCGCTCTAACCAACTGAGCTACGATCGCCACGGCGGCGCCCTGGGGCGTTGTTCCGCGTTCCGTCCGGGGCCTGCGCTGCATGCTCCGTTCGGGTGGCCGCCCTTGCAACAATCCCGCCGCCTTGAAAAGCGAAAACTTGCATCCGGGGATAACTTTTTCAGCGATCGGCCGGATCACCCCAATGGCGCGCCACGATCGCCGGGCGCGGTTGGCTGGCGTCGATCAACAGCTCTTCCTGCCACGCCTGCGAATCGATGGTCGCCTCCAACCGGGCGCGCAGCCAGCGATCGGAGCGCGTGATTTCGCCCATGCCCAACCCGAGTTCGGCACCCAAGGCCGCAGGCAATTCGGCATAGCCGCCCGGCGGCGCCTGGGCGATGACCTGCTCGGCACAGGCAACCGGCAGGGCATCGGGGGCGAACATCGTCAGCAGCCGGCCCTGCCCCGGCACCAGGCTGGCCAGCGCGACCGGCGAGGTGCCCACTTCGGGCAGCGCGCAAAGCCATGGCGCAAGCCGGGCATAGAGCGCCGGGGTCATGCCGCGCACGGCGCGCAGTTCCCCCACCGTGACCAGCGGGCGCCCTGCGGTGCGATAGGGATGCGGTCCACCTGCATAGGCGGTGTCTTCCGCGCCATCGGGCAAAGCCAGGCCGTCGGTATCGATCCAGTCGGTCATGGCTGCTGCGAGTGGCCCCGCCTCGCCCGGCGCCAGCCCCAACGTGACCATCAACGTGCGCAGTTCCAGTTGGCCCGCCGGGCGTGGCCGCAGCACCCCATCGGGCATGGCTTCGACCAGTGCGTTGACGTTGAAGCAGTTGCCGCCGGGCGCCACCGTCCAGGCAATGCGCCCGCGCGGCACCGGCCAGGCACCGCCACCCTGCCGATGGGCCGGATCGCGCATGGCGGCCAGCAGCCGCACTTCCCCTTCCGCAAGGGCGCGGCGGGCGGCGGCCTGCGCTTCGAGATTGCCGGCAAGGCGAGCCGCCAGGCCCAGCCGATCGAGCATCAGGCTGGCCAGCACGGCCATGATCGCCACCAGCAACAGTACGCCGAGCAGGGCCGCGCCCCGTTCATGGCCTGCCGGCACGGGAGTCACGGCTGCCCCACCGGGGTGACCACGCGCAAGGGGCCGGCAAAGCCGGCGGGCTGCAAGACCAGTTCGGCGGCAACGGGCAGGCCCTCCCCCTGCCAAGGCCCATCGTGCCATTGCCCGGCGGCATCGCGCAGGCGCAGGCGTGGAACGGTCGAGAGCGGCAGGACGACGAGCGTGGTATCGGGCGCTGCCCCGTCCAAGTGCGAAGCGCTACGCCGCACGAGGGCCTGCCCGGTCCAGCGATAGTCCAGACGCTGGAGCGGCGGGCGCGGCGCGCCGTCCGGGTTGGCCCAGCCATCGCGCACCAGCGCCACGAGCGGAGCGCCCTCCCCGCCATTGGCGGCAAACCCGAGGCGGGGCTCGGCCTGACTGAGGTCTGCCTGCCACAGCGCGAGCATGCGCCGCACCTGGCCGGCGGTGGCATCATGGCGGCGCAGGGCAGCCTCGCTGGTGACCGCGCCGCGCAACAGGCCGAGCGCCGCGCCCGCGATCAGCGCGAAGATGGCAAGGGCCACCAGCATTTCCACCAGGGTGAAGCCGCGCTCCGACGGGAACCGTGTGCCGGTCATGGCGCGGCCCGGACCACGCGCGCGACGCTGGCCTCTTGCGGCGCATCGAGTGCGCGCACGGTGATCTGCGCCACCCAGACTGGCCCATCGCGCCGCACCACCCGCTGCCAGGCGAGACGCCGGCCGCCATTGACCACGACACCACCCGCCACGCCGGCAACCGGCGGCGCGGGATCGGTGCGCCATTCGACGGCGCGATTGTCTGCCTCCACCGCGCGCACCAGGCGGCGGTCAAGCGCGCCGCTGCTGGCCAGGCTGGTGGCCTGGAGGCGCAACAGGGCCAGGGCCGCCAGGGCAAAAATCGCCAGCGCCACCAGCACTTCGAGCAGGGTGAAACCGGCTTCGACCGATCGACGAGAGCGTGATGCGGGATGGGTCATGGCGGAGCCGCGCCGCCCAGGGTGACCGCGCCGTCGCCAGCGACCAACACTTGCACCGTGGCGCCATCGGCGCGCAGGCGCACGGCGAAAGGCGCGTTAGGCAGGCCCATCGCATCGAAGACCGCGCGCCGCGCCGTGGCCGCTCCGGTCACGGCCAGCCCGACAGGCCAGACACGCCGATGCAGGCGCGGATCGGCTGGCACCGTCCACTGGCCATCGCGGCGCACGGCAAAGGCATAACCGGACGGATCGATCGTGACCGCAACCGGATGCCCGCCGATCACCGCGAGATCGCGCGCAGCGGCCAGGCGGGCGGCCAGGCGCTGTGCCTCTTGCGCGGGCGTCGCGGCGCGGCCGGGCAGCGCGAGCACCACGGCCGTGGCGGCCAGCGCGGCGATCGCCAGCGCGACGATCAGTTCCACCAGGGAAAAGCCGGCCTCGGCCAGCGGCGCGCGCGGAGGGTTCATGCTGCCAGCGATTGCGCCGCATGGGCCGCGCGAGCAAGCACGGCCGGGGCCGGTTCGGAGCCAAGCCGCTCCGCTTTCGAGTGATCCTGCTGCCGGCGCCGCGCCGTTCAGCCGTCGCTATCGTCGCGCTGGCCGCGAATCAGGGGCAAGGCGGCGTGCAGCGCATCGAGCGTGGCCGTGTCGAACAGGCTGGAGAAACGCGCTTCGTGCCGCTCGATCCGGGCAAGCGCGTCGGCCACCACTTCTGCGCCGGTCTCGGTCACGCGCAAGGCGTGGCTGCGGCCATCGGCACGCTCGCGATCGATCAGGCCGCGATCCATCAGGCGGGATACGATCGGCACCATGTTGGCGCGCTTGATCCCCAACACCTGCCCCACTTCGGTCTGCGAACAGCCCGGCGTTTCGGCGATCACCAGCAGCGCGGTGACTTCCGCCGGGCGCATTTCCAGGTCGGCCAGTTCGCGCGCGAGATCGGCCATCATCACTGCCGAGGCGCGGCGCAACTGATACCCCAGCAGGCGATCGAGCGACGTGCCTGAAGTGCCGGGTGTCGACGAACCGGGCGTTGCGGAAGCGGGATGGGAAGAGGTTGGCTGCATCGCGTTACCTTTATGGCGCGGGCGGGCCATGGCAAGCGCGCATGACGGCAGATTTCACAGGAGTGCCACGTGGGGGCGCATCGGACCGGCCAGATACGAAAAAGGGCGGCCGAAGCCGCCCTTTCCTGCGCCGGGGCCAAGCCCAAAGGCCTCACCCGCACGGCACGGACGCTCAACCCTTCTTGAGGGTGAGGCCGCCGAAACGCTTGTTGAACTGGGCCACGCGGCCACCCTGGTCCAGCAGACGCTGGTTGCCACCGGTCCAGGCCGGGTGCGAGGTGGGATCGATGTCGAGCGCCAGCGTGTCGCCTTCCTTGCCCCAGGTGGAGCGGGTTTCGAACACGGTGCCGTCGGTCATCTGCACCTTGATGAAGTGGTAGTCGGGGTGGATGTTGGCCTTCATGGGACTGCTCCGATGGGCCGCCGGTTCCGACCGGCGGCTGGGAAACGGGTGATGTAATCTCGAAAGCGGCGCCCCTAATCGAAAGGGCGCCGCTTGTCGAGTCTGCGTATTGAGCTTGGTGCGGCGCCGGCCCTCTCCGTCGCCCGGTCTTCCTACAGAGGTATCTTATGGGAGGCCGGGTGGGGGAGAGGGCCGGCGCCGCACTTCGGCGTGCAAACGCCGAATAAAAGCGTCAGCTATCGGCGATCATCGCGGTGAAGCTGCATTCCGTGGCGATCTTGTCGCCCAGCATGGCCTTGCCTGCGAACTTGCAGACGCGCGAACGCATCTGCGTGATTTCCACGTGAAGATCGAGCAGGCAGCCCGGCTCCACCGGGGTGCGGAACTTGGCGTCTTCGATGGCCATGAAATAGACCAGCTTGCCAGAGCCCGCGAGGCCGAGCGATTCCACCGCGAGGACGCCGGCCGCCTGGGCCAGCGCCTCGATCTGGAGCACGCCGGGCATGATCGGGCGGCCGGGGAAGTGACCCTGGAAGAACTGTTCGTTCATGGTCACCGCCTTGATCGCGTGGATGCGTTCACCCACCACGAGCGAGGCGACACGATCGACCAGCAACAAGGGATAGCGATGCGGCAGCGCCGCCATCACCTTGGTCACGTCGAACGACAGCGGCGTGGCCGTTTCGGCCTGGACGTCCTGAGTCATCTTGCCCCCGGTGCCTTGGCTCAGCGGCCTTCCGGCGCCTTGGCGCCCGAAGCGGCCGGCGCTGCCTGCTGCTGCTGCGCCTGCTGGGCGGCAGCTTCACGCTGCGCGCGCGGCATCCAGCCAGCCGGCGGCACGAGCTGCGCGGTGGGGATCAGGGCGTTGAGTTCGGTCAGGATATCGCGGCTGATATCGGACGAGGGGTCCGCCTTCACCACGGCCTGGCTGTCGAGCAGGATCTTGGCACCACGCTTGGTCATGGCGCGCTGCGTTGCATCGTCCAGCTTGTCCGAGATCTGCTCGATCACATACTGCTCGGCCAGGTTGAGCGGCGCGAGGATCTGCTGGATTTCGCGCTTGCCGTCTTCCTGGATCTGCTGGATCTGGCCCAGTTCGGCTTCCAGCGCGGCGCGATCGGCCTTGGGGTTCTTCTGGTCGGCCTGAAACTTGTCGGCCAGCGGCTTGAGCTGGGCGTTGATCTGGTCGCTGCGGGTCTTGGCCTGGTCGATCTGGGCCTTGTAGGTCACCGGGCGCTGCTGCATCGCGGTCTGGTAGGCCGACGACGAGCCGACGATCGCCTGCGGGTTGGCAAAGGCGATGCCATTGGCAACCGGTCCGGAAGAAGCGGCCGGCGCTGCGGGAGCGGCAGCCATGGCTGCGGGGGCAGCCGAGATCATCAGGCCCGCGATCAGGGCCGAGGCAAAGCGGAGTTTCATCAGAACTGGGTTCCCACGTTGAAAGTGATGGGCTGGGTGTCGTCGCCGTCGACCTTCTTCAAGACCTTGGCGAAGTCGATGCGGAACGGGCCGAACGGCGAGTTCCAGTTGACGCCGATGCCGATCGAGACGCGCGGCTGCGGCGAATTGCCGACGTAGACTTCGTCGTACTTCTGGTAGGTGCTGTTGGCCGTACCGTCGGACGCATTGGCGGCCGTGGTGATCTTGCCGGTCAGCGCATCGGTATAGAGCACGACGCCGGTGCTGGTGGCGGGCTTGGTCACGCCCCACACCGCGCCCGCGTCCATGAAGATCGAGGGACGCAGGCCCATTTCGCGGGCGCCGGCGCCCAGCGGGATCTCCAGCTCGGCGTGGCCGATGTAGTAGTACTTGCCGCCCAGCGCGTCGTCGGCCCACGAGTTGCGGTCGGTGGTGATCGCGCCGAACGTGCCGTCCGAATTGCGCGAGTAGTACTTGCGCAGCACGCGCGGGCCCACCCCGCGAATGTCGAAGCCGCGCATCTGGGGCTGGCCCAGGAAGAAGCGGTCGGTCAGACGCACGTCGTCGATGGTCGGATCGGTGGAGCGGCTGGCCAGCGCGTGAATCGCGCCGCCCTCGCCGCGCAGGCTGAACACGAAGCCCTTGCCCAGCGGCCAGTAATGCGCCGCATTGGCGGTGATGCGGGCATACTTCACCGAACCGCCCAGGCCCGCGATGTCGCCGCTGAGCAGCCACGAGGTGCCCTTGGTCGGGCGCATGCGGTTGTCGAGCGTGTCATAGACGATCGAGGTGCCGAAGATCGAGCTGGTGCGATGGCCGATGGCATCGCACAGGTAGCGGCCGGCAAGCAGCGGGCTGCAAACGCCGTTGAGATAATAGGTGGCCTCGTCCAGCGTCACGTCGTCGACGTTGAACGTGTAGCGACCGATCAGCGACATGTACTCGGTCAGCGGCACGCCGGCGCGCACCTGGAAGCCGGTGGTGGTCTGCTTGTAGGTCGTGTTGCGGTTGGAATTGAGGTAGTTGAAGCTGTTGTAATCGCGGCGATAGACGTCCACGCCCATCGAGATGTTGCGATCGAACAGATAGGGCTCGGTAAAGCTCACCTGCACGCTGCGCGAATAGTACGAATAGTCGACCGAGAGACCGATCGTCTGGCCGCGGCCGCGGAAGTTGTTCTGCTGGATCGAGGCCTGGAAGATGAAGCTTTCGAGGCTGGAGAAGCCGGCCGAGAGCTGGAGCTGCCCGGTGGGCTTTTCCTCCACGTTGGCTTCGAGCGCGATGCGATCGGGCGTGGTGCCCGGCTTCTGCTCGACCTCGAACTTTTCCTGGAAATAGCCCAGCGACTTGATGCGGTTGGACGAGCGCTTGATCTGGTAGGAATTGAACGCATCGCCTTCGGCAAGGCGGAATTCGCGACGGATTACCTTGTCCTGCGTCAGCGTGTTGCCATTGACATCGACCCGCTCGACATAGACGCGCGGCGCTTCCGCGATGCGGAAGTTGATGCCCATGGTGAGGTCATCCTTGTTCCGCGCGAAATCGGGCTGCACGTTGGCAAAGGCGTAGCCCAGGCTGCCGGCGGTTTCGCTCAGGCTGTCGACAGTGTCTTCCACCAGCTTGGCGTTGTACCAGTCGCCCGGCTTCATCGGCAGCTTCTTGACGAGGCTGTCGCCGTCGATCTCGCGCAACTGGCTATCGACCTTCACGTCGCCGAACTTGTAGCGCTTCCCTTCCTCCACCACGTACGTGATGATGAAGTCCTTCTTGTCCGGCGTCAGTTCGGCCACGGCCGAAACCACGCGGAAATCGGCATAGCCCTTGGTCAGGTAGAACTGGCGCAGCTTCTGCTGGTCGAACGCGAGGCGATCGGGATCGTAGCTGGTGCCCGACGAGAACAGGCGGAACGCGCGCGATTGCTTGGTCACCATCTCGCTGCGCAGTTCGGTATCGGAAAACTGCTGGTTGCCGATGATGTTGATCTGGCGAACCTTGGACTTGGGCCCTTCGCTGATCTCGAACACGATATCGACGCGGTTCTGGTCGAGCATGACCATCTTGGGCTCGACCGAGGCGGCGAATCGGCCCTGGCGCTTGTACAGCTCGATGATGCGCGAGACGTCGGCGCGCACTTTGGAACGGGTGAAGATCTGGCGCGCCGCGAGCTTGATCTCGGGCAGGATCTTGTCTTCCTTGAGGCGCTTGTTGCCTTCCAGGATGATGCGGTTGACGACCGGGTTTTCCTTGACCTGGATGGTCACCGCGCCGGCGTTGTTGCGCACCTGGACATCCGCGAACAGTTCGGTGGCGAACAGGTCCTTGAGCACCTGGTCGGCCGCGGCCTGGGTATAGCGATCGCCTTCGCGCAGGCGGATGTAGGAGCGAATCGTGTCCGGCTCCAGGCGCTGCGCGCCATCGATGGTGATCGAGCGGACCAGTTCGACCGGCTGGGCCGGGGCTGCCGGCGCGGGCGCCGTGGCCGGAGCAGCATCGGCCGGCTTGGCCTTGGCTACGGCCTGCGCCAATGCCGGATTGGCCAGCGTGGTCGAGGCGAGCAGCGCCACCGCGAGAGTCGAAACCCGCGCCGCCGCCGGGCTCGATGCCCGCCCAGCGGTGGGGGCGGTCAGGCTCGCGTACCGTTCATTCATCACCAAGCGCCATCCCGTCTGAATTCGTAATGTTCCGCCACGATCGGCGGTTGCCGGATTCCGGCACCGCAGCCCTGTGCCCGATGCCGCTGTGCCAATCAAGCAAGCATGGTGCAAGGCACCGCATTCGCCCCGCAGATTGTGGAAAATAATGCGCCACCGGCCATGCCAGGCCCCCTGCCCGGCCCCTGGCCCATCATCGTGTGCGCTTGCGGCCCTGATCCAACGGATCAGCCGCCGAAAACCTTTGCTCCAAACAGGCCATGCGCACCGAACAGGTCGAGCGAGGCGACATCGTTGACCGTGACGATCAGCATCAGCGCCACCACCAGCGCCAGCCCGGTGCGAAAAGCCCATTCCTGGCCACGCGCACTGACCGGCCGGCGGCGCACCGCCTCTGCCGCGTAGAAGGCCAGATGCCCACCGTCGAGCACAGGAATTGGCAAGAGATTGATGAATCCCAGATTAATCGAAATCAGCGCAACAAAGAACACGAACGGCTGCCAACCCGAGACGAGCTGCTCGCCCGAGAACTTGGCGATCTTGATCGGGCCGCCCAGTTCCTTCACTTCGCGCCGGCCGGTGACGATCTGGACCACACCGGTGACCATCGTGTCGACGATGTCGCGCATCTGCCGGGCGCCCTCGCCCACGGCCTGGAGCGGACCGACGCGCACCAGTTGCACACTGGCCGGGCCGATGCCGATGAAGCCGATTTTCTGAACATTGCCAAAGCGATCAGCGTCGCTGCGGAGCGCCGCGACAACCGGCAGCGCCTGGCGCTTGCCGTCGCGTTCCACCACCAGGCCCAGCGGTTCGCCGGGATGCTCGGCCACCAGCCGCTTGACGTCGAGGAACGTATCCACCGCACCACCGCGCAGCGCCACGATGCGATCGCCCACGCGGATGCCGGCCTTTTCCGCCACCGAGCCGGGCTGGACCACGCCAACCACAGGCGGCACCACCAGCTTGCCATAGGCCATGGTAAAGCCGGACAGGATCACCAGCGCGACGAGCAGATTGGTGACCGGCCCGGCCAGCACGATCAGCGCGCGCTGCCACAAAGCCTTCGCCTGGAACGTGCGGTTGCGCTCGGCCGCCGGCAGGGCGAGCCATTCGGCGGAGGGCTTGCTGGTCGGGCTCATGTCGCCGGCGAACTGGACATAGCCGCCCAGGGGCAGCAGCGAGAGCTTCCAGCGGGTGCCGCGCTTGTCCGTCCAGCCGACCAGTTCCCGGCCGAAGCCGATCGAGAAGACATCGGCCTTGACCCCGCACCAGCGGCCGACGAGGTAGTGCCCCAGCTCGTGGAGGAAGACCAGCGGCCCCAGCACGAGCACGAAGCCCAGGAAACTGATCAATACGCCGGGGGTCTGCATCAACGAACGGGCTCCATGCACGCATGTGTGCGCAAGCGGGCTTCGTGGTCAACCGCAATCACATCCGCGAGGCACGCGGGCGGCGGCGGCAGGCCCCGATCCAGCACGGCTTCCACGCATGCCACGATCCGGGTGAACCCGATCTTACCGGCCAGGAACGCGGCCACCGCAATTTCGTTCGCGGCGTTGAGCACAGCCGGCGCGGCGCCACCGGCCAGGACCGCCTCACGCGCCAGGCGCGTGGCGGGAAAGCGCGATTCATCGGGGCGGCGGAACGTGAGCTCGCCAATCTCGGCCAGGTCGAGCGGCGCGCACGGCGTGTCCATCCGCGCCGGCCAGGCAAGGCACGAGGCAATCGGCACGCGCATGTCGGACGGGCCGAGCTGGGCCAGGGTGGAGCCATCGCGATATTCGACCATCGAATGGACGATCGACTGCGGGTGGACCAGGATACGCAGCCGCTCCACGCCCACCGGGAACAAGTGGTAGGCCTCGATGAACTCCAGCCCCTTGTTCATCATCGTGGCCGAATCGACGCTGATCTTGGCGCCCATCGACCAGTTGGGATGCTTGACCGCCTCGGCCGGGGTGGCGTGAACCAGGCGATCGGCGGTCCAATCGCGGAACGGGCCGCCGCTGGCGGTCAGCGTGATCATCCGCACATGCTCGGGCGCGTTGCCGGCCAGGCACTGGAAGATGGCGTTGTGCTCCGAATCGACCGGCAGCAGCGTCGCGCCGCTGCGCGCGACGGCAGCAGTCATCACCTCGCCCGCCGAAACCAGCGCTTCCTTGTTGGCGAGCGCAACGATCTTGCCGCATTCGATCGCGGCCATGGTCGGGGCCAGCCCTGCGCAGCCGACGATCGCAGCCACAGTGATGTCGGCGCCGCGCGCGGCGGCTTCGACCAGGGCCTCGGGGCCGGCTGCCGCTTCCACGCCGGAGCCGGCCAGCGCCGCGCGCAAGTCAGCCAGTCGCGCCGGATCGGCCACGACGGCCAGGCGCGCGGAAAATTCCCGCGCCAGCGCCGCGAGTTCAGCCACCTGCGCATGGGCCGTCAGCGCCTCGACGCGGAACGCGCCGGGATTGCGCCGGACCAGATCGAGCGTGGAAGCCCCGATCGAGCCGGTTGCCCCCAAAACGGTGATGGATCGCTGCACGCTCATGCCGTTGCTCATGTCGAAGATCGAATTCATGCCGGCGCGCCCAGCGCCCAGGCCGTGCCGACGATGATCGCCACCGGCAGCAGCCCGTCAACCCGATCGAAAAAGCCGCCGTGGCCGGGAATGAGGCGCGAGGAATCCTTTACGCCGGCCCGCCGCTTGAGCCAGGATTCGTAGAAATCGCCGGCCTGCGCCGCCACGGCGAGAACCGCCCCGGCCAGCACGGCAACGCCGAGGTTGGCGATGTGCAGCGCTTCGGCAAGGCTCGGGCCGGTGGGGCCGAGCCCGCTGATCATCCAGGCGCCACCCAGCGTGAACAACCCGGTCCACAGCCCGGCCGCCGCCATGCCGCCCGCCAGGCCCGACCAGGTCTTGGATGGGCTGATGCGCGGCGCGATCTTGGGGCCGCCGAGCGCGCGGCCGGTGAAATAGGCGCCGGTATCGGTGCAGATGACCAGCCCCATCACCGCCACCAGCAAGGGCGTGGGCATCACGATCAGCGCCAGCGCACCCCAGCCGATGTAGATTGCCCCGGTGATCACCGCCGCGCCCATCCGCGCCGGATCGGGCGCGATGCGCGCCACCAGGCGGACATATTCGCCGAACACGACGAGGCCGACCAGCGCGATGAACGCATCGAGCGCCACACCGCCGCGCCACACCGCCAGGCCCGCAACAGCGAGCATGACCACAGCCGACGCTGCGCGGACCGGCAAGTCGGAGCGCTTGGCCGGTGCGGTGCTCGTGGCCTCCGAAGGCTCAGCGTCCGCCAAAGCGCCGCTCCCGCTCGGCAAACTGGTCCAGCGCCTGGCGCAGGTGATCGGGGGTGAAATCGGGCCACAGCACCGGGGTGAACACCATCTCGGCATAGGCCGCCTGCCACAGCAGGAAGTTCGACAGGCGCACTTCGCCAGAGGTGCGGATCAGCAGGTCGAGCGGCGGCAGGTCTGCCGTGTCCAGCTCGGCCGCGATGGTTTCGGGAGTGATTTCGCCCTTGGCCGCCGCGCGGGCCGCCGCACGGGCGATTTCCTGCTGCGAGCCATAGTTGAGGGCGATCGCCAGAGTCAGCCGGGTGTTGCCGGCCGTGCGCGCCACGGCATCGTCGATCAGTTGAACCAGATCGGGCGCCAGCGCGCGATATTCGCCAATGATCTTGAGGCGCACGCCGTTGCGGTCGATCTCGTCGATGTCGCTGCGGATGAACGTGCGCAGCAGGCCCATGAGGTCGGAAATCTCGTCGGCCGGGCGCTTCCAGTTCTCGGAACTGAACGCATAGAGCGTCAGCGCCTCCAGCCCCAGGTCTCCGGCGGCGCGGACGGCCGCGCGCACGGCTTCGACGCCGCGCTTGTGACCAAAGGCACGGGGCATGAAGCGCTTCTTGGCCCAGCGCCCGTTGCCATCCATGATGATGGCAACGTGGCGGGCCAGGGGGGCGCCATCGCCCCCATCGCGCACCTGCGGCACGGGAACCGGCGCGGCGCTCACTTGCCCAGGATTTCCTTTTCCTTATGGGCAGCGGCTTCGTCGACGGCCTTGATGGTGTCGTCGGTCAGCTTCTGGACTTCGGTTTCCAGGCGCTTGCGCTCGTCTTCCGAGATTTCCTTCTTGGCCTCGTCGGCCTTCAAGGCTTCCATGCCATCGCGGCGCACGTTGCGCACGGCGACGCGCGCGCCTTCGGCATACTTGCTGGCGAGCTTGGCCAGTTCCTTGCGGCGTTCCTCGGTCAGATCGGGGATCGGCAGGCGCAGGTTGTTGCCGTCGTTGATCGGGTTGAGGCCCAGGCCGGCCGAACGGATCGCCTTTTCCACCGGGCCGACGTTGGACTTGTCCCACACCTGCACCGAGAGCAGGCGCGGTTCGGGCGCCGAGACGGTGGCGAGCTGGTTAAGCGGCATGTGGCTGCCATAGACTTCGACCGTGATGGGATCGAGCAGCGCGGTGTTGGCGCGGCCGGTGCGCAGGCCGGCAAGATCGCCCTTGAGCGATTCGACGGCGCCTTTCATGCGGCGCTCAAGGTCCGCCTTGTCATACTTTGCCATGGATCAGGCTTCCTTCCGAACGATGGTCTGCGTGCCCTCTCCGGCCAGCACGCGGGCAAGATTGCCCTGCTCGCGGATCGAGAACACGACGATGGGAATGTTGTTGTCGCGGCACAGCGCCACGGCCGAGGCGTCCATCACCTGGAGGTTGTGGGCCAGGACGGTGTCATAGTCGATGGTATCGAAGCGCTTGGCCGCCGGATCCTTCTTGGGATCGGCGTTATAGACGCCATCGACGCTGGTGCCCTTGAACAGCGCGTCGCACTGCATTTCCGCCGCGCGCAGGGCCGCGCCGGAATCGGTGGTGAAATAGGGCGCGCCGACGCCGGCAGCGAAGATCACCACGCGGCCCTTGGCCAGGTGACGCTCGGCGCGGCGGCGGATCACCGGCTCGCACACCTGGTCCATCTGCACGGCCGACTGCACGCGGGTATCGACGCCGAGCTTTTCCAGCGCGGACTGCATCGCCAGCGCGTTCATCACCGTGGCGAGCATGCCCATGTAATCGGCCTGGGCACGGTCCATGCCCTTGGCCGCGCCGGCCATGCCGCGAAAGATGTTGCCCCCGCCGATCACCAGGCAGATTTCCAGGCCGGTTTCCTTTGCCGCCTTCACTTCGGCGGCCAGAGCGGCGACGAAATCGGTGTCGATGCCGAACTGCTGGTTGCCCATCAGCACTTCGCCCGAAAGCTTGAGCAGGATGCGCTTGAACTTTGCAGGGCTGGTCATGGGGCGTCCGGATCTCGCAACTAGGGGGTCGGGTGGGATGGCGGCTGGCACGACCTGTGGCCCCCACCACCCTCGGTTCGCGCCCTTATACGCAGCGCACCGGCCGTGCCAAGGGCGCGGGTGCGGTTTTCGCAAACGCAAACGTCCCCGCTGCAACAGGGGCCTGCGCCTTGCCCGATGGCAAGGCCGGCCCCCGCCGCGCGGGGACGCACAGCAAGCGAAGCTTACTTGAGGCCGGCAGCAGCCGCCACTTCGGCAGCGAAGTCGGTCTCTTCCTTCTCGATGCCTTCGCCAAGCTGGAAGCGGACGTAGTCAACGAGGGCGATCTTGGTGCCAGCGGCCTTGCCGGCGGCTTCCACGACCTGCGAGATCGGGGTCTTGTTGTCCATCACGAACAACTGCGACAGCAGGGCGTTTTCCTTGGCATACTTGGCCACGGCGCCATCGACCATCTTGGCCTGCACTTCGGCGGGCTTGCCGCTTTCGGCGGCCTTTTCGGCGGCGATCTTGCGTTCGCGGGCGATCAGCTCGGGATCGAGGTCGTCAGCGTTCAGCGCCAGCGGGAAAGCCGCGGCGATGTGCATGGCGATCTGCTTGCCCAGCGGCTCCAGCACGTCGGCGCCGGCTTCGGATTCGAGCGCGACGAGCACGCCGATCTTGCCGAGGTTGGTGGCAGCGGCGTTGTGCATGTAGGGCACGACGATGCCGTTCGACACGGCGACGTGCTTGATGCGGCGAAGCTGCTGGTTTTCACCGATGGTGGCGACGTTGTTGGTCAGCTTGTCGGCTACGGTGCCACCGTCGGGGTAGGCAGCGCCCTTGAGCGATTCCACGTCGGCAGCGCCGGTTTCCAGGGCCACTTCGGTCGCCTTGCGCACGAAGTCCTGGAACTGGTCGTTCTTGGCGACGAAGTCGGTTTCCGAGTTGACTTCGACGGCCACGCCCTTGGTGCCCGAAACGGCCACGCCCACCAGACCTTCGGCGGCGGTGCGGCTCGACTTCTTGGCGGCAGCGGCCAGGCCCTTGGCGCGCAGCGCGTCAACGGCGGCTTCGAAATCGCCGGCGGCTTCGTCGAGCGCCTTCTTGCAATCCATCATGCCGGCGCCAGTGCGCTCGCGCAGGTTCTTCACGTCAGCGGCGGTGTAAGCCATCGCGTTGGTCCTTATGTCTGAAACGGTGCGGCCGCAGCAACACGCGCCGCGGCCCTACTTCATGAAACGGGACAATTCGGTGACGGCGCCCGGATGAGCGCCGCCGCCGTCATGCCGGAAACCGATCAGCCTTCGATGGCTTCTTCGGCAACCGGTTCGTCCATCGCGCCCAGGTCCACGCCCGAAGCATAGGCAGCGTCACGGCCGCCCTTGGTGGCCGCAGCGGCCACGGCTTCGCAGTAGAGACGGATGGCGCGGCTGGCGTCGTCGTTGGCCGGGATCGGGAACGCGATGCCTTCGGGCGACACGTTCGAGTCGAGGATGGCGACGACCGGGATACCCAGGACGTTGGCTTCCTTGATCGCCAGCTCTTCCTTGTTGGCGTCGATCACGAACATCACGTCGGGAATGCCGCCCATGTCGCGGATGCCGCCGAGCGAGAGTTCGAACTTGTCGCGCTCGCGGGTGAGCTGGAGCACTTCCTTCTTGGTGAGACCGGTGGTGTCACCCGAAAGCTGTTCTTCCAGCGCCTTGAAGCGCTTGATCGAGCCCGAGATGGTCTTCCAGTTGGTGAGCATGCCGCCCAGCCAGCGGTGGTTGACATAGTGCTGGCCAGCGGCGCGAGCGGCCTGGGCGATCGGTTCCTGCGCCTGGCGCTTGGTGCCCACGAACAGCACCTTGCCACCGGCCTGGACCGTGGCGGCAATGAATTCGAGCGCGCGCGACATCAGCGGAACGGTCTGCGACAGGTCGAGGATGTGGATGCCGTTGCGGGCGCCGAAGATGTACGGCTTCATCCGCGGGTTCCAGCGGTGGGTCTGGTGGCCGAAGTGGGCGCCGGCCTCGATCAATTGCTGCATGGTGACGACGGGAGCCGCCATAGTCATTTCCTTCCGGTTTCACCTCTGGAGCGCTGGAACCGCGCGGAGAAACCCGCTGCTGGCACCGGTATGTGCGCGCCCCATGTGGACTGGCCCTGCTGTCATGATGGCGGCGGAACTGCCGCGAATCACCGCTGGGCTGCGGCGCCCATAGCGCGGGGGAAACCGCAACGCCACCGGAAACACCCCTAGTGGTGATTCGCGTGGATAACTTTCGGACCCAGACTCAAAAGCCGCCCGACGCAGCCCCGAAACGCCTGATCGCGACCGATTCGATCACCAGGCGCGCGGACGGCCCGCGGAGTTCCATCGATTTTCGATATAAGCACAAGCACTTAGTGACCGCACCAAAGCGCTTGAAATTCCAGTTGACGCGCTGGAACAAAAGTGGAACATTCAGGACGTCAACGGTTCAAACAGGAACCGTTCAGGAATGATCGAGTTATCCACAACACAAGCGCTTGCTGTCAAGCCTTGGGCACAGGTCGCCCGGTTTGGCCACCAGCCCTCTTGTCTTCGGAAAGGCATCGCCATGCTCGCCACTCTCGCTTCGCTCGTCATTGCCGGCGCCGGCGTTGCAGCCCTGGTTGCCGTCGCGGCTACCTGGCGTGGCCAGCTCGGCGCCATCCGCCAGGTGCTCGCCGATGCGCGCGCACTGGAGCAGGCAGACGCGCTGGACCGCGATCGTGTCTTCCTCGCTCGCCTGATCGAGGCGCCGATGGTCGATATCGCCCCGGCCATGCTGCCGGTACCGCGCACCGTGCGTCGCGCCGCCCCCCGTCCGGTGGCTTCCCCTGCGGTGACTGTTACGAAAGCGCGCCGCGCTGCCGCTTGAGGCGGGCGTAGCGCACGACACCGACCGGAATGAGCGCCAGATAGAGCGCACAGATGCCCACCAGCGTCAGCCAGGGTTCGGTCAGCAAGGCGGCGAAGACCAGTCCGGTCAGCGCAATCAGTTCGAGACGAATGGTCTTTCGCGGACGGAACGAGGACCAGCCCGGCGTGGCCATGTTCGAGATCATCATGAACGCGATCAGCGCGGCCCAGGCGGCGACGAAGACGGGATGGCGCAGTTCGTCACGCCCGCTGGCAATCCACAGATAGAGCGGCAGGAACGACAGCCCTGCCCCGGCCGGCGCCGGAACCCCGGTGAGGAAGCCAGCCGACTTGTGCGGCTGCTCTTCCATGTCGATCCGCGCGTTGAAACGCGCGAGGCGCAGCGCGCAACACACCGCCAAGGCCAGTGCGGCAAACCAGCCGAAGCGCGGCATCTGCTGCAACGACCAAAGATAGAGGATGAGCGCCGGGGCCACGCCGAACGAGATGGCGTCGGACAAGCTGTCCAGCTCCGCGCCAAAGCGCGACTGCGCCTTCATCAGGCGCGCCACCCGGCCATCGATGCCGTCGAGCATGCCGGCAAGGATCACCGCCAGCACTGCGCCGCGAAAATCCCCGCCAATGGCAAAGCGAATACCGGTCAGCCCGCAGCACAGCGCCGCAGAGGTGATGGCGTTGGGCACCAGCGCGCGCAGGGTCAACCCACGCGGCAGCCGGTGCCGGCCGAAATCCTCGCCCGAAAACGCTTCTTCATCCCCGATGGATGTCACTGGCTGATGCCCTCGATCAACGGCGCATCACCGATTTCAGCCAGAATCGTTTCCCCGGCCACCACACGCTGGCCGATCAACACCTTGGGCTCGGTGCCCACCGGCAGATAGACGTCCACGCGGCTGCCGAAGCGAATCAGGCCCACGCGCTGGCCCACCGCAACAATGTCTCCGCTCTTGACGAAAGGCACGATGCGCCGCGCCACGAGGCCGGCGATCTGGGTGAAGCCGATCTTCACGCCGTCGCTGCGCTCAACCAGGAAGTGCTGCCGCTCGTTTTCCTCGCTCGCCTTGTCGAGATCGGCATTGAGGAACTTGCCCGGGATATAGACCACGCGCCGGATCGTGCCACCAATCGGGGAGCGGTTCACGTGCACGTCGAACACCGACATGAAGATCGACACGCGCGTGACCGGGGTCGGGTCCATCGCGGTCAGGCCGCTGCCATCATCGGCAGAAAGTTCACGCGGCGGTGCCACCTTCTGGATCAGCGTGATCAGGCCGTCGGCTGGCGCCACGACAAAGCGATCGTCACGCGGCGTGACGCGCACCGGATCGCGGAAGAACGCGAGCACGCCCAGCGTGAGGAACACAAAGGGCCAGGCCACGATGCTGCCACCGAATATGGCCGCCGCCAGGGCAATGGCACCGGCTATGGCGCCGAACTTGCGTCCTTCGGGATGGATGGAGGGCCAGGACCAACCGGCATGGCCGCGTCCGCGATTGTCAAAAATGTCACCAGGCATGGCAGCGGTCTAGGCGTTGCCGCGGCGCGCGGCAAGCGTGTGGCATGCAGGCATTCGATCGCGGGCCTGCGCCAATCGACGGACGCCATGGCGCAAGATGTCGCAACCTCGTTGTAAAGCCTTGTTCTACAACGTGATGGCATCGCGCCGGCCGCCAGACGAGTGCACACCGGGCTATCAGCAATGGAGACCTGCGATGCCCTTATTCAACACCGCCCTATGGACCAATGCGATCATCTGCCTCAGCGCGAGCGCTTGCGCGGCGCTGGTCCGCCTTGGACCACGACTGTTTCCCACAAGCCGCGCCGGGCTGATCTGGCGCGAAAGCCTGGCCATCCCGCTCTATATGGCGGCTGCCCTGTACGGCATGCGCCTGGGCGTGCTGCCGCAAGACGCCGCTCCGCTCCTCACGGCAGCACTGGCCCTGCTCGGCCCGCGCCGGCTGGAGCGCGTGGCGCTGCGCTACATCTTGCGGAAATAGGCGACGACGCGGCCGAGCACGTGCAATTCGTCGTCATAGGCGGTGATCGGGCTGATCGCGGGATTGTCCGCCATCAACAGCCAGCCGCCGTCCTTGCTCGGTCGCAGTCGCTTGACGCAGCCCAGGCCGCAATAGCTGACGGCCCAGACCTGGTCCGCCAGGCGCGGCACGGCCTGGGTGGTATCGATCAGCAGCAAGTCGTTGTCGAGAATGGTCGGGATCATGCTGTCACCCGATCCACGCGCGATGATCAGGCTTTCGGCCGGGGCACGAGTGTAGAGATCAAGCCATTCGCGCGGGAACATGCGCTGCACATCGGAAATCGGCTGATCGAGATAGGCCGCGCCCAAGCCGATCGCCAGGTCGACCTCGCGCACCGGCACCAGCCCCATCGCCCCGGCAACAACCGCCACCGAGGGCGCGCGCTCGCCATCGAGCGCCGGATCGTCGGTCTCGCCGGTAAGGTATTCCACGCTGGTTTCCAGCGCGCGCGCAATCGCGTGGATATGGCGCGAGCCTTGCGCGCCCTTGCGGATCAGATGGTTCACGCTCGGCTGCGAGATGCCGACGCGCCGCGCCAGTTCGGCCTGCGAAAGCCCCAGCGCGCCGATTCGCGCGGAAATGCGGTCACCCAGTGTCATGGGCCCCGAGAATATAGATAAAGCTATAAAATGCAATCGATATATCTATTGCCAGTCGCATAGGAAAATGCATTATAGATATATCTATACACGGAGTCGAACGATGTCCCTTCCCACCAACCCACCGCCCGCGCGCCACGGCCGGCTGTGCTGCCCGCACTGCCGCATGCCGGGCCAGCGCAGGTCCAGCCGCCCGGTGACCGACACCCACCGCGAGATCTATTATCAATGCACCAATCTGGTTTGCGGCCATACCTGGAAGGCCAGCGAGACCTATGACTATGGCCTGGTCCCCAGCGCCACGCCCGATCCGCGCGTAACGCTGCCGCAGCGCCCGGAAAGGACGTGAATGGCTATATGGCTTGTTGGAGAACAGCCCCCGGCTCGGGCTGAAGTACTGGTGGTGGACAGGGCTAGATTCGAACTAGCGTACGCTTGCGCGGGCAGATTTACAGTCTGCTGCCTTTAACCACTCGGCCACCTGTCCACACCAGATTTGCCGGTGCGAGGAGCGCCTTTTCCAAGGCTTTCCTGCGTTTGATGGGCCGTTTCGCGAGAAGCGATCCGGTCCGTCCGGCCGAGTGAGAGGCCCTTTGGCGAACCATCGCTTGCCTGTCAATGGGGGGGCTGGCTAAGGGCAGTGCAGTTTTTGATTTTTATGCACAGGTGTTCGCCATGCCCCGCCACGATGATGACCAAGACAACCGCCGCGATGGTGGCAAGAAGGGGCGCGCGTTGCGCGGCCGGGCCGGGCGCAACCAGGGTGGGCGCGGATCGGGCCGGGGCAGCACCGGAACGGTGCGGCTGTGGGGCCGCCACGCGGTGGAAGCGGCGCTGACCAACCCGAACCGCACGGCCAAGAAGCTGTGGGGCACACGCGAAGCGATCCAGGAAATGCTGGACGATCATGACGCCGAACTACCGCGCGACCTGCCGGTGGAATATGCCCAGGCGGTGGACTTGGCCCGGCTGGTGGCGCGCGACGCGCCGCACCAGGGCCTGGTGCTGGAATGCCTGCCGCTGGATGACGTGGCGCTGGATGACGTGCTGGATGAAGCCGAAGGCCGCACTCTGGTGCTGCTCGACCAGGTGACCGACCCGCACAACGTCGGCGCGATTCTGCGCAGTTGCGCCGCGTTCGATGTGGCCGCGCTGATCACCCAGGATCGCCATGCCCCGCCCGAATCGGGCACGCTGGCCAAGTCGGCATCGGGCGCATTGGAAGTGGTGCCGTGGGTGCGCGTGGTCAATCTGGCCCGCGCGCTCGAATCGATTTCCGAGGCCGGCTATTGGCGCATCGGCCTGGATGGCGAAGGCACCAGCGAATTTCCCCATGCCCTGCCGGCCGGCCCGGTGGCGCTGGTGCTGGGCGCCGAAGGCGAAGGCATGCGCCACAACGTGATGCAGCATTGCGACTCCATCGCGCGGCTGCCGATCAGCGGGGCGATCGAAAGCCTCAACGTCTCCAACGCGGCCGCCATTGCGCTCTATGCCGCCGCCACGCGCGCGACCGAGGAAGACTGACAGCCCGCACGCATTTCTTTTTCCACAACAAAAAAGGGGCCGCGTCGGCATGCGACGCGGCCCCTTTTTGCCTTGCGGGAATTGGCGCGATCAGTTCACCGCGTCCTTGAGGCCCTTGCCCGCCTTGAACTTGGGCTGGGCCGAAGCCTTGATCGCCATCGGTTCGCCCGTGCGGGGGTTGCGGCCGGTCGACGCCTTGCGCTTGGCCACCGAGAACGTGCCAAAACCGACCAGGCGCACTTCGTCACCCTTGGACAGAGCGCCGGTGATGGATTCGAACACGGCTTCCACGGCCTTGACGGCATCGCCCTTCGACAGGCCGCTCACGTCGGCGACAGCGCTGATCAGATCGTTCTTGTTCATGTGCGGAACCCCCTACCAATTACAGGATAGCAAGCGTTGGAAAATCACGATTTTGGGTGCGGCGGAAAAGAGCCGAGAAAAAAACTGCTGTCAAAGGCAAAAGCAGGGGAAACCCGTAATTTATCCCGGAAAACGGGGCCGTTCCAGCCATGAGAAAGCCGCGCGCAACGATGTTGCG
>NZ_BMZP01000007.1:0-141778 GCF_014652855.1 Novosphingobium pokkalii | reverse complement strand
CCGTCAAACTACGGTAAATCAGACGTTATCAATGAGCGGTGGGGGCAGTCTGCCCACCACTGCCCAGCGCTCCGGCCGCAGGCTGGGTCGCCAGGTCATCCGCCTCGGTCCACTCGATTGCCTCGACCGGCGCGACCAGCGCACGGGCCAGCACTTCATCGACATGGCTGACCGGGACGATCTCCAGCCCCTCGCGGATATTGGCCGGGATTTCGGCCAGATCCTTGCGGTTCTCCTCGGGGATCAGCACCGTCTTGATGCCGCCGCGCAGCGCCGCCAGCAGCTTTTCCTTGAGCCCGCCGATCGCCAGGACACGGCCGCGCAGCGTCACTTCCCCGGTCATCGCCACATCGGCCCGCACGGGAATGCCGGTGAGCGTGGAAACCATGGCGGTGACCATGCCGATGCCCGCGCTCGGCCCGTCCTTGGGCACGGCGCCTTCGGGCAAGTGGATGTGCAAATCCTTGCGCTGGAAGATCGACGGCTTGATGCCATAGGCCGGGCTGCGCGCCTTGACGAAGCTGAACGCCATCTGGACGCTTTCGCTCATCACTTCGCCCAGCTTGCCGGTCGTGCGCACCGCACCCTTGCCCGGCACCGTGACGCTTTCGATCGTCAGCAGTTCGCCGCCCACTTCGGTCCAGGCCAGACCGGTGACCGCGCCAACCTGGTTCTCCTCGTCGGAAACGCCATGGCGGTATTTGCGCACACCGGCAAAGTCGGCCAGGTTTTCGGGCGTGATCGTCACGCTCTTGTCCTTGCCTTCCAGGATGTTGCGCAACGACTTGCGCGCCAGGCGGGCCACTTCGCGCTCCAGCGTGCGCACGCCGGCTTCGCGGGTGTAATACCGGATCAGGTCGCGCAGCGCGGGTTGCGTCAGGGTGAATTCGCCCTTGCGCAGGCCATGGGCTTCCACCTGCTTGTCGACCAGATGGCGCTCGGCGATCTCGACCTTCTCGTCCTCGGTATAGCCTTCGAGGCGGATGATCTCCATGCGATCGAGCAGCGGCTGCGGCAGGTTGAGGCTGTTGGCCGTGCACACGAACATCACGTCGGACAGGTCGATGTCCAGCTCCAGGTAGTGATCCTGGAACTTGGCGTTCTGTTCGGGATCGAGCACCTCGAGCAGGGCCGAAGCCGGATCACCCCGGAAATCCTGGCCGAGCTTGTCGATTTCATCGAGCAGGAACAGCGGGTTGGATGTGCCGGCCTTGCGCAGGTTGGTCACGATCTTGCCCGGCAGCGAGCCGATATAGGTGCGGCGGTGGCCGCGAATCTCGGCCTCGTCGCGCACGCCGCCCAGCGACTGGCGGATGAACTGGCGCCCGGTGGCCTTGGCGATCGACTTGCCGAGCGAGGTCTTGCCCACGCCCGGCGGGCCGACGAGGCACAGGATCGGCCCCTTGAGCTTGTTGGTGCGCGCCTGCACGGCCAGGTATTCGACAATGCGATCCTTGACCTTGTCGAGCGCATAGTGATCGGCATCCAGGATCGCCTGCGCGCCCGGAATGTCTTTCTTGAGCTTGGAGCGCTTGCCCCAGGGCAGGCCCAGCAGCACGTCGAGATAGTTGCGGATGACCGTCGCTTCGGCGCTCATCGGCTGCATGGTCTTGAGCTTCTTCAGCTCGGCATGGGCCTTGGCGCGGGCTTCCTTCGACAGCTTGAGGCGGTCGATCTTTTCCTGAAGCTCCTGGATCTCGTTGGCTTCTTCGCCATCGCCACCGCCCAGCTCGGACTGGATCGCCTTCAACTGTTCGTTGAGGTAATATTCGCGCTGGGTCTTTTCCATCTGGCGCTTCACGCGGCCACGGATCTTGCGCTCCACCTGGAGCACGCCCAGTTCGCCTTCCATGAACGACAGCACCATTTCCAGGCGCTTGAGCGCGTCGCTTTCCGACAGGACGGCCTGCTTGTCGGCCACTTTGGCGGCAAGGTTGGCCGCGACCGCATCGGCAAGCTTGCCGGCATCTTCGATATCGCCGAGCTGCTGCCCGGCATCCTGCGGCAGCTTCTTGGAAAGCTTGGCATATTCGGCGAACTGATCGACCACCGAGCGCATCATGGCCGAAACTTCGGTGCCGGTGACGGCAGCGGGTTCGATCGGCTCGACCTCGGCCATCAGCATGTCGCCATGGCTGGTGTCTTGCGCATTGAGCGCCTTGAGCTGCGCACGCTGGTTGCCTTCGACCAGCACGCGAACGGTGCCGTCGGGCAGCTTGAGCAGTTGCAGGACCGTGGCGATCACGCCGGTTTCATAGAGATCGTCGCGATCGGGATCGTCGCAGCCGGGATCGAGCTGGGCCAGCAGGAAGATGTCCTTCGACCCGGCCATCGCCGTTTCCAGCGCAGCTACGGATTTTTCACGACCGACAAACAGCGGCACGACCATGCCGGGGAAAACCACGATGTCGCGCAAGGGCAGCAGGGGATACAAAGTCATAAGTGCAAATGTCCGTCCCACCTGCCGCACAGAACCCAAAACCGGCAGGGCTTACCGCAGATATGGGGTGCAAGGCGCCGCCTCGCAATGCCCAAGCGGCAAGACGGTTGGGGATTGCCCGATTTGAGGGCTTTCCGGACTTTTTTGCGATTTGCTACTGCGAACCGGACCGGTGCGCCCGCCCCGCCTAGCTCAGGGCGCGGCGGGGGCCGGCACGGGGGTGCTGGTTGCCGAGGCTGCCGGTGCGGGCAGGACGATCGGCGGCAACACCTGTCCGTCAGGCGCGCGGGCAGGCTCCGCCGCCGATGGTGCGGGCGCGGGGGCCGGCGTGGGCGCGATCTGGGCTGGTGCAGGCTTGGGCTTGCGGCCTTTCAGCTCGTCGATCTGGGCCTGGCGCGCAGCGAGATAGGCTTCCTTGGTGGCCAGGTAGGGATCGCCCGACTTGCGCATCGCCTGGATGCGGCGATCATCGTCGAGGCGATCGTTGAGCGAGCGCACCACGAAGCTGCCGGTGACGTAATAGGGGCTGCGCAGCGGGCCGCCGACGATCGCGGGCAGGAACGCCCGATCGAGGCCGAGGCCGATCACGTCGCGCAAAGTCGTCGGGCCGACCAGCGGCACGAACAGGAACGGCCCCGGCCCGACGCCGTAATACGCCATGGTATTGGCAAAGCCGTTGCGGCGATAGGGCAACTTGAACGGCTTGGCCACGGCCACATCGAGCAAGCCGCCGATGCCGACCGTGGAATTGAGGGCAAAGCGGCCCAGCGTTTCGGCGGCCTTGCCCGGCTTGAGCTGGAGCAGGAAGTTGAGCGCGACGACCGGCTCGGTCAGGTTGGTGAAGAAGTGGCGCAGGCCGGCGCGGATGGGATAGGGAATATTCTTGCCATAGGCCTTGGCCGCCGGCTCGATCACCGCGCGGTCCACCGCCTGGGTGGCGGCGAACGTCACCTTGTTGAGCGCGATCACCGGGTCTCCCGGAGGCGGTCCGCGCCGGGCATTGACGACAATGCCGCCTTCCTCGGCCGGTTGCTCGTCTGCGGCAGACGGGCTCGCAGGCTGGCCGGCCACTTGCCCGGCCGCAGCGGGAGCAGGCACGGGCAGCACGATCGGCGGCAGCACCTCGCCGTCCGGCGCACGCGCGGGAGCGGAAGCCGGCGCGGCAGCAGCCACGCCGGCATCGTTCGTCGCCGGCTTCAGCGGCGCGCCGTCTTCAATCGGCGTGGTCCCCGCCAAGGCAGCAGCAAGCAATACGATCATCACGTCCCCGTAGGCGGTGTCACCATGACTGGACCCTGAACGAGTGGACGTGCAGGGTCACCGGCCATGGCGCAACAACGGCATTCTGGAAAGATGGTACCGCCGATCAGAACGGCAGCTTGAAGCCCGGCGGAATCCCGGCGGCCATCTGCACCTTCTGCATCTCTTCACCGGCAGCGGCATCAGCCTTGGCCCGCGCATCGTTGAACGCGGCGGCGACCAGGTCTTCGAGAATGCCCTTGTCAGCCGGCACCAGCAGGCTGTCGTCGATCGCCACGCCGATCACGCGCCCCTTGGCCGAGGCCTTGATCCGGACCAGGCCACCGCCGGCGGCACCCTCCACCTCGATGGCGTCGAGGCGGCCCTGGGCATCCTCCATCTGCTTCTGGATGGTTTCGGCGGCCTTCTGCGCCGCCTGGATCATTTCTTCCATGGACTTCATGCTTGTCTGCTCCGCGCAGGCGACCACGGCCGGCGTTCGGACGTGGCGGGGTTGGATTCGTCAAGAATTTCAGCGCCGGGGAAGGCCTCCAGCGCAGCGCGCACCAGCGGATCGGCGCGCATCGCGGCATCGGCCTGCGCTTCCAGGGCGGCCTTGGCTTCCACCAGGCTGGGCTGCGCGCCTTCGGCTGCGGTGCCATCGAGGCGCTCCACCAGCCAGGCCTGGCCAGTGATGTTTTGCAGCGCTTTCTTGATATCAGGCGTGGGATCGCCCGGCAGACCGGGGGCGAGCTGGTAGCGCAAGGTGCCCATGCGCAGTTCGATCAGGCGCACCGACAGGCGCATCGTCGCGCCGGTAAGCGGCGAAAGTTCCTCCACCTGCTCGACCAGCGCCTGCCAGTCCATGGCAATGCCGGTGGGCGCCATGGCCGCAGCAGGCGCCCCGCCATCGGCCGCCGGCGCCGCCGCCATCGCGGCCGCTGCCAGCGCCGGGCCTTGCGCCAGCATCTCTTCCAGCTTGCGCACCAGGCCGCCGGGATCGGGCATCTCGGCCGCGTGCAGCACGCGCAGCAGGGCCATCTGTGCGGCCACCAGCGGATCGGGCGCGGTCTTGACCTCGTCATGCCCCTTGAGCAGCAATTGCCACAGGCGATGAAGCTGCCCGGCCGAAAGCTCGCCGGCCCAGCCTTGCAGCGCGGCGGCTTCCTCGGGCGAGCGCGCCTCGCCTTCCGGCCCGCTGATCTGGGTGACTGTCACCTTGTGCACCAGATCGAGCTGCGCGCGCAGCATCGCCACCGGCTCGATCCCCAGGGCATATTGATGCGCCACTTCGCCCAGCAGCGCGGCGCCATCGCCCTTGAGCATGGCGGCAAACAGGCGGCGTTGCAGCGTCTTGTCGGCGAGGCCGAGCATGTCCTGCACTTGCCCGGCGGTGACGTGGATCGCCCCACCCTCGCCGCTGCCGGCCAGATCGGCGTGGCTGATCGCCTGGTCGAGGATCGACAGGCCATCGCGGGCCGAACCTTCGGCTGCCGCCGCGACCATGGCCAGCGCTTCGGCCTCGGCCTCAACCCCTTCGGCCTTGCACACGTGGGCGAAGTGATCGGCCAGCAGCGCGGTGGGAATGCGGCGCAAGTCAAACCGCTGGCAGCGCGACAGCACCGTCACCGGCAACTTGTCCACCTCGGTGGTGGCGAACAGGAACTTCACATGCGCCGGCGGCTCTTCCAGCGTCTTGAGCAAGGCGTTGAACGCATTGCGCGAGAGCATGTGCACTTCGTCGATGATGTAGATCTTGTAGCGCGCCGAAACGGCGGCATAGCGCACCGCCTCGATGATCTCGCGCACGTCGTCCACGCCGGTGTGGCTGGCCGCGTCCATTTCGATCACGTCGATATGGCGCCCTTCGGCAATCGCCAGGCACGGCTCGCACTGGCCGCAAGGGTCGATCGTCGGGCCGCCCTGCCCGTCTGGCCCGATGCAGTTGAGCGCCTTGGCAATCAGGCGCGCAGTGCTGGTCTTGCCCACCCCGCGCACGCCGGTCATCAGGAAGGCATGCGCCAGGCGATCGCGACGGATCGCGTTGGCCAGGGTCTGCACCATGGCTTCCTGGCCGATCAGCGCGGAAAAGGTCTGCGGCCGATACTTGCGCGCGAGCACGCGATAGGGCTGCGCCGGGGCGGCGGCAGGCGCGGATGGGGCCGGCGCAGGTGAGGCCGGCGCAGCAGGCGCTGGCGCGGGATCGCCGAACATGGCCCCCTGCCCGGCCGCTTCGAGGTCAGCCGCGCTGGGCGCTGCCGCGATCGGCGGGGCATCGGGGGTTTCGGGTTCGTGCCCAAACATGTCGGTTGAATCGGCCATCGCGCCCCTAGGTAGGCGCAATGGCTGCAAATGTCGAAGGGGGTGGCTCGGTTTCCCGCAAGCTTGCGCACCATTGTCGATTTGCTAGGCCTTGATCATGAGCACGATCCAGCCCGGCCGCGTCACCGCCCAGACCAGCGCGCCGCTGGTCGTCTTCCTGATCGGCATGCGGATCAACCGCTTTCGCGCGGTCGGTGCCTGGCTGCCGGTGATCCGCGCCATGGGGCCGATGCTGGCGGAACTCTCTGCCGCGCCCGATAGCGGTTTTCTGGGCTATGAGCCGATGCTGCGTGGCTTTCGCACGGTGATGCTGGTGCAATACTGGCGTGATTTCGACAGCCTGGAAGCCTATGCCCGCGCCCCGGAACAGACGCATTGGCCCGCCTGGCGCGCGTTCAACCATGCGGTGCTGCAGCGCCCCGGCGCGGTGGGCATCTTCCATGAAACCTATGTGGTTCCAGCCGGCAACAGCGAAACGGTCTATGTGGACATGCCCGCCTTCGGGCTGGGCAAAGTGGCGGGACTGGTTCCGGCCACGGGCTCTCGGCACGCGGCGCGAGAGCGGATGAAAGCATCAGGCCAGCAAGGCTGAAACCGTGATGATCAACGCATCGATCGCAAGAGCATCGATGAAGGAGCCGGGCGACCCGCCGCAATCCGTTGTGGCTGCTTCCTTCCGGACCTGACCAGGTTGGCGAACGCAAACGTCCGCCCGACTCCCGGAGCGCCCTATGGCGCCGGCGCGCGCCGATTGCAAGCGCCGGCAGCCGGTATCAACGGAAATTGTCGGCGTAGCTTTGCAGCTTGAGGCGGCGCGGCGGCGTGGGCGTGACATGCACGGCAATGCCGTACTTGTCGGCATAGGCGCGCGCATCGGCTTCGCTCTCGAACTTGAGCACGACTTGCTGCTGGGTGTCGCCGGAACCGGCCCACCCCATCAGGGGATCGGGGCGCTTGGCCTCTGCCGGGGCGAATTCCAGGAGCCAGTCGGCGGTCCGGGCCTTGCCGGACTGCATGGCGTTCTTCGGGCGCTGATAGATACGTGCGGGCATGGCCGGTGCTTTCGTGCGTTTCGGGGCGCAAATCAAGAGGGATAAACGGCTATCGCGCCGCTCAGCGCAGCATCCTGGCGACCAGGCGGCGGGCCGCTTCGCTGACATCATCCCAGGCTTCGAGAAAATCCTGCTCGTCGCCGTAATAGGGGTCGATCACCGCCTGCCCTTCCCGGCCCGGCACCAGGTCCATCAGCAAGCCCATGCGCGCCAGCGTGCGGCGCGGGGCCATGCGCTTGAGGTCTTGCAGGTTCTGCGAATCGAGCGCGTAGATCTGGCCGAAGCGGGTGAAGTCTTCCTCGGTCACCTGCCGGGCGCGGTAGCGCGAGATATCGATGCCGTGCTGCAACGCCACGGCCTGCGCGCGCGGATCGGGCGGGTTGCCGGCATGCCAGCCGCCGGTGCCGGCCGAATCGATCGTGACGGCCAGGCCCGCCTTGACCGCTTCGGCCCGGAAAGCCGCCTCCGCCAGCGGAGACCGGCAGATATTGCCCAGGCAAACGAACAGCACGGATGGCTGGCTCACCGCATTCCCTTCCACATGATCCCTGCGCGCACAACGCCGTGGCCGCCCTGCAAGATGGCGTATCCGCGATGCCCGTCGCACCGCAATAAAATACGCTGCATTGCAAAAAGTCCAGCACGAAGGCTTACGCCGCCGGGGATCGCCGAATTTGTCCGCCGCGATCAGGCCCCGTCCACCGCGCGGCGGCCAAGGCCGGGATCATCGGTAAAGAAGCCATCGAGCCCGGCGGCAAGGTAGGCGCGAATCTCGGCCATGCTGCCGCTCTCGCAGCGCAGCGCAGCGCCGCACTGGCGCAGGGCCGGCGGCAGGAATTGCGGCTCCGGGCGGAACGTATAGGCGCCCACCAGCAGACCGACGCGGTGCGCGTCGGCAATGATCGGCTGGGGCGGCGCCAGCCGGCCGTCGGGCGCCACGGCCATCAGGGTGCGGCTCCAGGGTGCGATCCAGTCGGCATAAAGGGCCACTTCGGCGAGGCCGGGGGCCGACAGCATCTGCGCATACGTCAGCGCGCCGCCCGCCGCCAGCACGTCGCCCGGACGCTTGTCCGGCTCGTCGGCCAGTTGCATCAGCGCGATGTTGCGCCAGCGCGCCAGGGCCGGGCGCAGGCGCTTGAGGTTCTCTACCTCGAACGACTGCACGATCACCGGCGCCTGTTGCAGCCAGGGATGGGCGCGGATGGCGGCGATCAGCTTGGCCTCCATGTCGTGGCCCAGGCTGTGGAAATAGGTGGAATGCTTGATTTCGGGAATGATGCCCAAGGGCCGGCGGCGCCCCTGGGCAGCCTTGGCGGCAAAGGCGACGATCTCATCAAAGGTCAGCACCGGGAACTGGCCATCGAACGCCATGCTTTCAGGGCGCAAGGCGCCGAGACGCTCCTTGGCGCGCAGGGTCTTGAGTTCGGCCAGGGTGAAATCCTCGACGAACCAGCCTTCCTGCCGCTCGCCATCGATCACCTTGGTGGTCTTGCGCGCGGCGAATTCGGGATGGGCGGCAACATCGGTGGTCTCGGCAATGTTCGGCTCGTGGCGCGAAACCAGCACGCCGTCGCGGGTAGGCACCAGGTCCGGCTCGATGAAATCGGCGCCGTCGGCCACCGCACGCTGATACGACGCCAGCGTATGTTCCGGGCGATGCGCGCAGGCGCCGCGATGGCCCAGCACGAGCGGATGCGCAGGCCGGGGGTGGCGACCATGGCCCTTGGCCAAGGTGCCGGCCAGGGCGCGCGCGCCGGGCAGCATGGCCGCGCTGGCCCCCATGGCCAGGATCGAACGGCGCGAAACAGTCATGGAGTTCTTCCTTGTGCCAATACCAAGGGCGCCCTGGCCCGGCTTTGCGACAGGATCATGACCATGCATCGCGGACGACGCCTGAGGCGCTTGGCGTGGCCGAAATTGGTGGGGAGCCGCCCTGTCAAACAGGTTACCCGTCGCCCCGTGCTTGACACGGGGCTTGGCTTTCCTTGCGGCCTTGCCTTTGGCATGCTGGCACAATGGAAAAGGGCGGCTGGGTCACCATCATGGCGGACCGCGATTGAGGCGGACAACCCCGATTAGCTCCATCTATGGGACCGGTGGTATCCAGTGGCTGCATCGCAAGGCGAGATCGCAAAATAGCCAAGCCCCGTGTCAAGCACGGGGCGACGGTGGAGGTTGGGCAATTTCGAACGATCCTGCCGTTACCCGCGAGTTAGAACTCCATAGACGGACATTGGTGGAAAGCGGCCAAGACTCAAGCCACTGAGCGGGGCCCCGGATCAAGCCCGGGGCGACGAGAAAGTTTTTTATCTTAGTGCTTTAACGTCACCCCGGACTTGATCCGGGGTCCCGCTTTGACGTTGAACGGCAAAATTCCTCGTCCGCAAGTGGGCGTAATCGACCATGAAATGTCTCCACGCTGCTTAGCGCAGCGAGATCACGTCCACCGGTGGCAAAGCGACAGCGCCGGGCTGTTCGGCCCAGTGGCGCACCAGCAAGACGCCGCCATCGGCGCGCAGGCCGTCGACCTGGGCCGTGTCGATCGTGGCAAAGACCCATTGGCCAAGGCCTTCCTCGCCCAGCGCGAGCACGCCATCGGCCGGCATGCCGCCGCCAGCCGGTGCGGCATCGGGCGGACCATAGACGCCCGCCGCGCCCCGGTTGACGTCGACAGCAGGGGACCAGGCCGCCTCGCCCACCGTGGGGGCCTGAACCACGAAGCACTGCCCCTCCAGCGCACGGGCCTGGCTGCCCAGGCGCACCCGCCAATAGCCGTGCAGCGTGTCGGTGCAGCTTGGCACCAGCAGGACTTGCGCGCCCGCTTCCACCGCCGCGCGGGCCAGCAGGGGAAATTCGCTGTCATAGCAGATCAGGATCGCCAGGCGGCCCAGCGCGGTATCGAACACGCGCAGCGCCTCGCCCCCGGTGATGAACCATTCCTCCCGCTCGAACCGGGTCATGATCAGCTTGTCCTGCGTGACCATGGCACCGCCGGGGGAAAACAGGCGCGCGGCGTTGCGCACCCGCCCATCGCCATCGCGGCGGGGGGCGCTGGCGGCCAGGATATGCACGCCATGGGCCTGCGCCAGGCGCGCGTGCAGCGCATCGACGCGGGGCAGCAGCGCGGAAACCGTGTCGATCGATCCGGCCAGATCGGCCATCGTCGCGGGATCAAGGCTGGCCAGTTCCATCGCGCCATATTCGGGAAAGACCAGCAGCGCGGCGCCCCCGGCCACGGCCTGTTCCACCCAGCTCGTCAGCTTGGCTTTATAGGCAGCCCAGTCGGCCAGGCGATCGATCGGATATTGCGCGGCGGCAACGGTGAAGCGCGGCATGGCAGGCTTTCTTTCAGGAGAGCGTCTTGCGCCAGTATTGCATCGGCTTGGGGCTTTCGTCCGCCTCGCCATGCTCTTTCCACGCCAGATCGGTGACGAGGCCGGGGATCAGGGCATAGCCGCGCCCCTGCCAGAACGCATCGAGCGGGCGATAGCCGGCCGGGCGCAGGGGATGATCGGCGGGGCGGATCACGGCGGCAAAGCAGGCGGCATCCGCCCCGGCGGCGCGGGCGGCCTGCTCGCGGTGATCGAAAAAGGCATGGCCGATGCCGTGGCCGCGGTATTCGGGCAGCAACACGCTTTCGCCGAAATAGAACAGCCGGGCCGTGTCGATCCCGCGCGCTGCGAACGGCGCGCGGAATTCGGCCTTCTGGTGCTGCATCGGCGCGGCCGTGGCCGCGCCGACGATCCGGGCGCCATCGAACGCGGCGACCAGCACGGCGCCCGGTGCAGCGGCATATTCGGCGAGGTAGCGCTCCTCGTATTCCCGGTCTCCGTCATAGAGATAGGGCCAGGCGGCAAAGACCGCGATGCGCAGGGCCGCCAGATCGTCGAGCGCGGCGGTCACTTCCGCGCCGCCGAGCGGGCGGACGTGGATGGTCATTCGCCCACCACTTGCGCGGTCCAGTCGGCCAGGTTGTAATACATCGTCAGGCGCGCGATCTTGCCGTCGGCAATGGCGAGGAAGGCACCGGCCGGCAGCACATAGGTCTGCCCCTGCGCTTCGGGCAGGCCCTCGTCGGTGGTGAGATAGGTGCCATGGACGACGAATTCGGCGGCGGCGCGGCTGCCATCCTCGCTGGCCATCAGTACGATGTCTTCCAGCCGCTCCTTGTAGCAGCGCTCCATGTGCCCAAGGAACGCGGCGAAAGTATCCTTGCCGACCTGGCGGCTGCCCTGGTTGATATCGTGCGCGACATCATCCGCCAGGCACGCCAGCATCCCATCCCAGTCCCCGGCATTGAACGCGGCGTAATAGGTTTCGAGCAGGGCAAGCGTGGCGGCGCGCGACATCGGCGGGTCTCCGGGTGAGAGCAAAACGATTAAACCCTGCGCTAGCCGATCGCCCCGTCCGCTGCCACATACCGTTTTGGCATGCTGTATTGCCCATATGCAATGAAGCGGTGCCGGGTTTGCACCCGGCACCGCTCCATCATGCGTCATCGCAGCGCGATCAGCCGAACAGCTTGTTGGCCGTGTTGGCCACGCGGCGGCCGAGGTAGCGCGCGCCGTCGAGTTCGATCTCGCTCGGCTGGCGGCTGCCGTCGCCGCCGGCCAGCGTGGTGGCGCCATAAGGCGCGCCGCCGTGCACGGCATCGAGCGTGAGCTGGCCCTGGAAGCCATAGTCGAGGCCGACGATGGTCATGCCGAAATGCAGCAGGTTGGTCAGGATCGAGAACAGCGTGGTTTCCTGGCCGCCGTGCTGGCTGGCCGTGGAGGTGAACGCCGCGCCGACCTTGCCGTTGAGCGCGCCTTTGGCCCAGAGGCCGCCGGCCTGGTCGAGGAACGCAGCCATCTGCGAGCTGAGGCGGCCAAAGCGCGTGCCGGTGCCGACGATGATCGCGTCATAGTCGGCCAGTTCGGCCACGGTTGCCACCGGGGCGGCCTGGTCCAGCTTGAAATGCGCGGCCTGCGCCACTTCGAGCGGGGCAGTTTCGGGCACGCGCTTCACGTCCACCGTGGCGCCGGTTTCGCGGGCGCCTTCGGCAATCGCGTGGGCCATGGTTTCGATGTGGCCATAGCTGGAATAGTAGAGAACCAGAACCTTGCTCATCACACATCATCCTTGATAAAAATGGAGAAACCGGGTGGCGGGGCGAAGGAGCCGCGCCGTCTGCCCTGCTTGTGCCGCCAAACGGGCTTTCAAGATAGGGCGATAAGATTGCATCAAATGTTCGGTTATGCCGAACGCTCGGCCAGCGTTTGCGTTTCCGCGCGTTTTCGCATATGGGCGATGGGGAATGCCCCGGCCCACACGATGCAGTCGCCATGCGGCTCCCTCGTTTGCCGGGGTTTCTTGTTTTTCCATGGGGGCGGGCCGAATCGCCCCCGCCGTGCAGGAAGAAGCCGCATGTCGCGTCGCCGCCAGATCTACGAAGGCAAGGCCAAGATCCTTTACGAAGGTCCCGAGCCGGGTACGCTCATCCAATATTTCAAGGATGATGCCACCGCGTTCAACGCGCAGAAGCGCGGAACCATCAACGGCAAGGGCGTGATCAACAACCGCATCAGCGAGTATGTGTTCACGCGCCTGGCGCACATCGGCATCCCCACGCACTTCATCCGCCGCCTCAACATGCGCGAGCAACTGGTGCGCCAGGTGGAAATCGTGCCGATCGAAGTGGTCGTCCGCAACGTGGCCGCCGGCTCGATCTCCAAGCGCCTGGGCATTCCCGAAGGCGAGCCGCTGCCCCACACCCTGATCGAATACTACTACAAGGACGATGCGCTGGGCGATCCGATGATCGCCGAAGAGCACATCGCCTGCTTCGGCTGGGCCAGCAACGAGGAAATGCAGGACATTTCCTCGATGGCGATCCGCGTGAACGACTTCCTGGTCGGCATGTTCGCGGCGATCAACATCCGCCTGGTGGACTTCAAGCTGGAATTCGGCCGCATCTGGGACGGCGATTACAGCCGCGTGATCCTGGCCGACGAAATCAGCCCCGATGGCTGCCGCCTGTGGGACATGGTCACCGGCGAAAAGCTGGACAAGGACCGCTTCCGCCGTGACCTGGGTGGCGAGGAAGAAGCCTATCAGGAAGTGGCGCGCCGCCTGGGCCTGCTCGACAACGACGGGCCGAGCGAAGTGCTCGACTTGGGCGCGCACCGCAAGCTGCGTTCCAAGAAGTAAGCGCCAGCACCACGCTGCGCGAAGGGCCGGCGAAGCGATTCGCCGGCCCTTTCGCTTGCCCGGAGCGGCCACGATAAACGCTTGCGGCGGCACGAAGATCGCGGCTAACCCACTGGCCATGACTGCCCCCCGCACGGCTGCATTCCGCCTCCTGCCCCTTGCCGCCGCGCTGCTGCTGAGCGCCTGCGCCGGGCTGAACCATCCCGCCGGCGCGCTGCTCCAACCGGCAAACGCGGCACCCACCTGGGCCTTTGAAAAATCCGATCTGCCGCCCGATCCGCGCTTCCGCTTTGGCCGCCTGGCCAATGGCATGCGCACGGTGATCGTCGCCAACGCCCTGCCCAAGGGTACGGTGCAGGTGCGGCTGGACGTGGCGACCGGATCGCTCGACGAGACGGCGCGCGAACGCGGCTTTGCCCATTTCGTGGAGCACATGGCCTTCAACGGCAGCACCCATGTGCCCGAAGGCGAAATGGTCCGCCTGCTGGAGCGCAAGGGCCTGGCCTTTGGCGCCGATACCAATGCCCAGACCAGTTTCGAGCAGACCACCTACATGCTCGATCTGCCGCGCAACGATGCCGACCTGATCGATACCGCGCTGATGCTGATGCGCGAGACGGCCAGCGAGTTGACGTTTTCGCCCGAAGCCGTCGCGCGCGAACGCGGCGTGGTGCTGTCGGAACTGCGCGATGGCCGGGGCTATGCGCTCGACAATTTCCACGACCAGCTCGCGTTCTTCTATCCGAGGGCGACCTATCCCCAGCGCCTGCCGATCGGCACGGTGGCGACGATCGACGCCGCGACGGCGCAGGGCCTCAAGGATTTCTGGCAGCGCCATTACGTGCCCGCCAAGACCACGCTGGTGGTGATCGGCGATGTCGATCCGGCCAAGGTGGAACAGGCCATCGCCGCGCGCTTTGGCGATTGGCGGGCGGCCCCCGCCCCGGCGCGCCCGGACCAGGGCAAAGTGCTGCCGGGCCAGAAGAGCCAGACCGACGTGTGGACCAATCCGGCGCTGGCCGAACGGGTGACCGTGGCGCGCCATGGCCGCTGGCTGGACGAGCCCGACACCATCGCCAACCGGCGCGAAAACCTGCTGCGCCAGATCGGCTATGGCATTGTCAACCGCCGCTTCCAGACCCTGTCGCGCCGCGTCGATGCGCCATTTCGCGGTGCCGGTTTCGGCACCAGCGACGTGTTCAAGATCGGCCGCACCACCAACCTGATCGTCGATACCGTGGACGGCGGCTGGGCGCGCGGGTTGAGCGCGGCGGCCACCGTGTGGCGCGAAGCGATGGCCAGGGGCTTTACCCAGGCCGAAGTGGACGAGCAGGTGGCGAACGTGCGCACCGGCATCGAAAACGGCGCCGCCGCAGAAAACACGCGCAGCAATGGCGCCCTGGTCAACCTGGCGCTGTCCCTGCTGCATGACGACATGGTGCCGACCACGCCGGCCAGTGGCCTGGCACGGTTCAACGCCTTCGCTTCCACGATCACGCCCGCCAGCGTGATGGCCGCGCTGCGCCGCGAGGCGGTCCCGCTCGACCACCCGCTGATCCGCTTTCAGGGGCGCAAGGCCCCGGCCGGCGGCGCGGCCGCGCTGCGCCACACCTGGCAGGCCGCGATGGCCGCCCCGCTGCCCGCCACCAGCGCCAGTGCCCTCACCGCCTTCGGCTATACCGATTTCGGCACGCCGGGCACGGTGGTGGCCGACAGCACCGATGCCGCGCTCGGCATCCGCCGCATCCGCTTTGCCAACGGCGTGATGCTCAACATCAAGCACACCGCGCTGGAGGCCGATCGCATTCTCGTGCGCCTGTCGCTCGACGGCGGCGAGATGCTGGAAACGCGGGACAATCCGCTGGCGATGGACCTGGCCTCCAGCGTGCCGGCCGGGGGCCTGGGCCGCTATAGCCTGGACCAGTTGCAGACCATGCTGGCGGGCCATGCCGTGGGCAACACCTTTGGTGCCAATGGCGACGTGTTCGAGGCCGGTGGGGTGACCACGCCGCGCGATCTCTTGCTGCAACTGCAACTGATGGCCGCCTATGCCACCGATCCCGGCTATCGACCCGAGGCGGAGGAGCTGTTTCACCAGGGCATGGCCAACTATTTCGCGCGGCGCGATGCCACGCCGGGATCGGCACTGGGCGCGGCGCTCGGCGGCATCCTGTCGGGCCATGATCCGCGCTTTACCCTGCAACCGCCGCAAGCCTACCAGGCGTTGACCTTTGCGCAAATGAAGCCGCTGCTCAACGAGCGACTGGCCCATGGCGCGGTGGAAATCGCCCTGGTGGGTGACGTGGACGAAGCCGCCGCGATTGCCGACGTGGCGCGCACGTTCGGCGCCCTGCCCGCGCGCGAGGCGCGCTTCGGCGCCTGGACCGAGTCACGCCAGCGCCGCTTTGCCGCCGCGCCAGGCGTGCAGGTGGTGCGTCACAACGGCCCGGCCAACCAGGCGATCGTGCGGATGATCTGGCCGACCACCGACGATCGCGATCCGGTGCAGACGCTGACGATGGACATGCTGGAGCAGGTGGCGGGCATCGAAGTGCTCGACACCGTGCGCGAAAAGCTGGGCAAATCCTATTCGCCCAGCGTGTCGAGCGACATGTCGCACGTCTGGACCGGATGGGGCACGTTCACCGCGCAGGCCTCTGTCGACGTGGCCGACGTGGCCGCCACCCGCGCCGCGCTGGCCCAGACCATGGCCGAGCTTGCCGAGCGCCCGGTGGAGGCGGACGTGTTTGCCCGCGCCCGCGCGCCGATGCTGGAGCGGGTGGACAATGCGCTGAAAGGCAATGGCGGCTGGCTGTCCCTGGCCCTGCGCGCGCAATCGCAGCCTGACCGCATCGCCCGGTTCCAGGCGCTGCGCGCGCGGCTGCTGGCACTGACCCCGGCCGATGTGCAGGCGGCGGCGCAGCGCTGGCTGGCGCCGGGCAAGGCGGTGACCGTGCTGGTGCTGCCGCAAGGCGTGCCGGCGCCGCCGTCTTGAACGCGCAAGGCTTGCCCTTCGCGCCCGACGGGGGCATAGGCGGCCGCGAGTCCCGATCCCACGATCTGCCTATTTTGTGAAAGGCCCACCGCCGATGAAGGTCCGTGTCCACGTCAGCCTCAAGAACGGAGTGCTCGATCCGCAGGGTCGCGCCATCCACCATGCGCTGGAAGGGCTGGGCTTTGCCGGCGTGAAGGACGTGCGCGCCGGGCGCCTGTTCGAACTGGACGTGGCCGACGACACCAGCGACGAAGCGCTGGACGAGATGTGCCGCAAGCTGCTGGCCAACATGGTCATCGAAAACTATCGCATCGAAAAGGTTGCCGCCTGATGCCGTTCACCTCCGCCGTCATCACCTTCCCCGGATCGAACTGCGACCGCGACATGGCGGTGGCAGTGGAAGAGGTCTGCGGCGGCACGGTGCACCGCGTGTGGCACGGCGATGCCAGCCTGCCCGAAGGCCTTGATTTCATCGCCGTTCCCGGCGGGTTTTCCTATGGCGACTATCTGCGCTCGGGCGCCATGGCGGCGCGTTCGCCGATCATGCAGGCCGTGGTCGAAGCCGCCGGGCGCGGTGTGCCGGTGCTGGGCGTGTGCAATGGCTTCCAGATCCTGACCGAAGCGGGCCTGCTGCCCGGCGCGCTGATGCGCAATGCCGGCATCCGCTTCGTCTGCCGCGAAGTGCCGCTGAAGGTGGAAAACAGCCAGTCGCTGTTCACCCAGCGCTATTTCAAGGACCAGGTGATCACTATTCCAGTGGCGCACCATGACGGCAACTATTTCGCCGACGCCGAAACGCTGGACCGCCTGGAAGGCGAAGGCCGCGTGGCCTTCCGCTATGCCGAGCCGGTCAACGGTTCGCAGCGCGACATTGCCGGCGTGCTCAACGAAGCGGGCAACGTGCTGGGCATGATGCCGCACCCCGAACGCATGATCGAAGCCGCGCAGGGTGGTAGCGATGGGCGCAAGCTGTTTGAAGGCGTGCTGGCCGGGCTGAACGTTTCGGCTTGATCGGGAGGGAACATGCCCTCCCCTAACCCCTCCCGCATGCGGGAGGGGGACTTAAGGAAGCCCCCGCTTTTGCGGGGTCTTTTTTTGCTCCCCTCCCGGAACGGGAGGGGCATCCCTTGAAACTCCCCTCCCGCGAGCGGGAGGGGCTGGGGGAGGGCATGTTAAGCCGCCCCCCACACAATCACTCCACCGTCACGCTCTTGGCCAGATTGCGCGGCTGATCCACGTCGGTCCCCTTGGCCACGGCCACGTGATAGGCCAGCAATTGCACCGGCACGGCATAGACCAGCGGCGCGATCAGAGGGTGGACCTTGGGCATCTCGATCGTGGCGAGGCAGCCCTCGCCCGCTTCGGCGAGACCCTCCGCGTCGGAAATCAGCACGATCTTGCCGCCGCGCGCGCGCACTTCCTGCATGTTGGACACGGTTTTTTCAAACAGTGGCCCTGACGGAGCGAGCACGATCACCGGCACCGCCTCGTCGATCAAGGCAATGGGGCCGTGCTTCATTTCGCCCGAGGCATAGCCTTCGGCATGGATATAGCTGATTTCCTTGAGCTTGAGCGCGCCTTCCAGGGCCAGCGGATAGTCCGGCCCACGGCCGAGGTAGAGCACGTCGCGCGCCGGGGCGATCAGCGGCGCCATCGCGGCGATTTCCTCGTCGTGCGACAGCGCGGCGTTGAGCGCGGCGGGCGTCTCGGCAAGCTGGTCGACGATCACCGCTTCTTCCTCGCGGCTCAGGCGCCCGCGCTTGACCGCCAGGTGCGCGGCCAGCGCGGCGAGCACGGCGAGCTGGCAGGAAAACGCCTTGGTCGAAGCCACGCCGATTTCCGGCCCGGCGTGGGTGGGCAGCAGCAAGTCCGCCTCGCGCGCCATCGAGCTGGTCGGCACGTTGACCACCACGGCAATGGTCTGCCCCGCCGCCTTGCAGTGGCGCAGCGCCGCCAGGGTATCGGCGGTTTCGCCCGATTGCGAGATGAACAGGGCCAGGCCGCCCGGCTCCAGCACCGGATCGCGATAGCGGAATTCGCTGGCCACATCGATGTCCACCGGCAGGCGGGCGAACTGCTCGAACCAGTATTTCGCCACCATCCCGGCGTAATAGCTGGTGCCGCAGGCCACGATGGTCACGCGGTTGATGCTGGCCAGGTCGAAATCGATCTGCGGCAGCGAGACGGTCTGCTCCACCCGACGCAGGTAGGAACGCAGCGTCTGCGCCACCACGATCGGCTGCTCGAAGATCTCCTTCTGCATGAAATGGCGATAGTTGCCCTTCTCGATCGCGGCGGCGGTGGCGCCCGAAGCGACGACCGGACGCTCGACGGGATTGTTGTCCACGTCGAACACCTCCACGCCATCGCGGCGCACGATCACCCAGTCGCCTTCTTCCAGGTAGGAGACCTTCTGCGTCAGCGGCGCCAGCGCCAGCGCGTCGGAGCCGAGATAGGTTTCGCCGTCACCAAAGCCGACCACCAGCGGCGAACCGAGCCGGGCGCCGATCAGCAGATCGGGATGCTGGCGAAACGCAATGGCCAGCGCAAAGGCGCCGCGCAATTGCGGCAGCACGGCCTTGACCGCTTCGGCCGGAGACCTGCCGGCCTCGACCTGTTCCGACACGAGGTGGGCAACCACTTCGGTATCGGTCTCGCTTTCGAACTTGCGGCCGCGCGCGATCAGAGCCTCGCGCAAGGGACGGAAATTCTCGATGATGCCGTTGTGCACCAGCGCCACTTCGCCGGTGGCGTGGGGGTGGGCATTGCTGGTGGTGGGCGCGCCATGGGTGGCCCAGCGGGTGTGGGCAATGCCGATCAGGCCCGGCGCCGGGTTGACCGCCAGTTCCTTGACCAGGTTGTTCAGCTTGCCCTCGGCCCGGCGGCGCACCAGGTGCCCGTCGAACACGGTGCACACCCCGGCGCTGTCATAGCCACGATATTCCATGCGGCGCAGGCCATCGACCAGCCGGTCCGCGACTTCATCCTTGCCGACGATTCCGATAATTCCGCACATCGATCTTGGCCCAGACTTTCTTCAGGATTGGTAGGGAACGCGGATTCCCGGCATCATGGCCGGAAAATCCTTGGTATTTCGTGTCACCAGAATGGCCCCGCTGACTTGCGCCGTGGCCAGCACCGCCGCTGCTGCCAGCGAGAGGCCCATGCGCGCGATCAGATCGGCCGCTGCCGTGGCTATACGCCCGTCCAGCTCGACGATTTCAAACGGGGCGATTAATTCGCGGACATGATCGCGCGTTTCCATCGGCTCGGCGGCGCAGAGCTCGATCCAGGTGACGCGGGCGATGCGGTGGCGCGGATAGCGCAGCAGTTCGGCCCGCGCCTGGGGTTTGCCGGCCAGCCAGTCGGCCACGATGCCGGTATCGAAAATGGGATCGGACATCGCCGCCCGATCAGGCCTGATCGCCAGATAGACCGTCACCGGGCAGATCATTGCGACCCTGCCAATAGCCGGCGCCGCGCGCGATCCAGTCCTGTCCCGATTTGCGCAGCAGGTGCGCCCTCACCGCCTCGCGGATCTCTGCCGCGCGCGAACGGCCGCTGCGCGCGGCCAGGGCATCGAGCCGATCGATGTCGTCATCGGGAATATCGACCAGTGTGCGCACGACGAACAAGCTCCGCAACAGTGATATCGCGATATCATATCGCGATATCACTGCGCAAGCGCTTCAGAAATTGAACCCGAGCGAGGTGGACAGGGTGCGCCCGGTGATCGAGCGGGCAAAGCCCAGGCCACTGGCCGGCACGGTGCTTTGTGCCACTTCAAAAATGCCCATCGCGTCAAACAGGTTGTTGACATTGAACGTGAGGTAGACGCCTTTCGCCGGCCGCACCTGGGCAAACACGTTCACGGTGGTGAAGCCCGGCATTTTCAGCAGGTTGCTGTCCTGCGCATAGCTGGAGGTGATCGTCACCAGGCTTGCCCCGGCAGCCACCTTGCCCAGATCGACTTCCGGCGTGGCGCTGAACGTCCAGGTCGGCTGGTGGCGCGGCTCCTTGCCGGTCAGCGTCGGGTCCAGCCGATCGATGGTGATGCGCGCCTTGGTATAAGTGGCGCCATAGGCCAGGCGGAACACGCCGCGCTCCACCCCGCCTTCCACCTCCACGCCCGAGGCGTGATAGGTGCGGTCGGTGCGGTTGGCCGATCCGTTGAGCACGTTGTGATCGTCGGCATCGGCCGTGAAGCCGGTGACGTTGAGCGTGATCCCGCCCTTGCGGAACTTGAAGCCGCCTTCCAACTGGCGCACCGCATCATACTTGCCGCGCGGATCGGTGACGGCGCCGCTGGCGGTATCGACCAGGGGCGTGAACAGGATCTTGTCGGCATTGGCGCGCCCGCCCCGGCTATAGCGCGCGAACACCGAAAACGGTTCGGCCACGCGATAGTTCACCCCGGTGGAATAGCTGACATAGCTGTAGTTGTAGTTCACCGGCGCCGGCTGGGTGAGCGGCAGCATGGCCACGGCCGCTTCCGGCCCGGTGATCTGGCCATCGCGGTTCATGTCATAGCTGGTCACGCCCAGGCGCCCGCCGCCCAGGTCCGCCCCATAGAGCGAGCCGCGCACCCGCCCGCTGTCGAACCGCACGCTGCCGCCGATCGCCAGCTTGCCGATATGGTAATTGATCGAGCCATAAGGCGCGAGCACGCCATAGGTCACGTCGAACAAGCGGCGGAACTGGCCCGAGCGCCCCCGACCAAAGGCATAATAGCCGTTGAGCGTCTGCGCCACACCGGCGCTGTTGAACACATTGACCATCGCGGTCTGCCCGCGCCCGGCCACGTCGATATCCATTGCGGTGTGCAGCCAGGTGGTGTCGAGCGCCTGCGAGGCGGCATAGACGCCCAGCGTTGTGGTCAGGTTGCCGCCGCCCACTTTCCACACCCGCGTGGCGCGCAGGTCGTTGGTGAAATTGTCGAGCGAGCGGACCTGGAGATAGGACACGTAATAGAGCGCGAGCAGGCCATTGCCGTTGACGCTGGCATCGATGGCCTGGCCCGCGCGCGGCCCGGTGGCATAGGCCGCCGTGGCCCCGGCCCCGCCATGCGCGGCGGCAAAGGCGGACACGGTGTTGATGCTGGAATTGAACGCGCGATCGAAATCGCCCGAGTTCGAGGCATAGCGCAGTTTGTCGCTGATGGTGAAACCGCCCACCTCGAATTCCGCCTCCAGCCCCAGCGCCTTGGACACGGCATGCTGCCCGGTAGCCAGGGGATAGGCGGCCGGCTGGTTGGCGCTGTCGAGCGTCACCACCGGGCCGAGATAGGGCGAAAGCACCGAATCGCGGCGAATGTCGAAATTGGGCAGGTTGGTGTAAACCGGATTGTCGTTGGTGCCGCTGATCGCCACGGGATAGGGTGCATAAGTGGGTGAGCGATCGTCGAGCAGCTTGGCGTAGAGCCGGATATAGCCATTGGCAAAGCTGCGGGTGATGTTGAACTTCACCTGCCCGCCGCGCCAGCCGGTCATGCCGATGCGGCGCGGCCCCTCGCCCGAACGGTAGAACCCGCCCAGGTGAAAGCGCAGGTTGTCCGAAAGGCGCGCGCCGTAATCGAAATCGACGCGCTTTTCGTCATAGTTCAACCCGCTCGACACCTGCACCGCACCGCCGGGATTGTCCCCGGTCTTGGACATGAAGTTGATCAGGCCGCCGGGAGAATCCGAAGCAAAGGTGGAGGCCGAGCCGCCCCGGATCACTTCGATCGCGGCCACGTTGAAATCGTTGCGCAGATAGACATCGGACCCGGCGTTGAACAGATCGCCGAATTCCAGCAGCGGCAGGCCATCTTCCTGGATCTGCATGTATTTCGAGCCACCGGCGGCCAGCGGCAGGCCGCGCACGGTATAGTTGTTGTTGCCCTCGCCAATGCCCGATTCCACGCGCAGGCCCGGCAGCGTGCGCAGCACGTCTCCGGCCGAACGCGGCCCGAACCGGACGATATCCTCGCCGCGCAGCGCGCTGGTGGAAATCGCGCTGTCGAGCCGGTCACGACCCTTGGCCACGCCGGTGCTGAACACTTCCACCTTGCGGGCAGGCTCGGCCCCGGTCGCCGCAGCGGCTTCGGATGGCGCCGGCTCCGCTGCCTCTGGCGCCACGCTTTCGGCAGCAGCGCCGGCAGGCGCGGCGTGGGCCGCACTCGCCAGGGCCAGGGCAAGGATCGCGCAGCCGGCGACAAGATTGGGGGCTTTCATGGCCATCTCCACAAGACACGGTGTTGTGGGGGATGGCTCTATGCCGCTCCGGTGACTTTGCCGGATGCAGCCGCTTACGGCAGATTACGGAGCATTTGCCCTTAGCTTGCCATTCCGGGGTACGCGACGGGGCATTCACGCGGCGGGCGAGGCTTTCGGCCTAGGCAAACCGGGGGCGAAATGCGCTTGGTTCGAGGCCCTGTGCGCCAATGTAGTAGAACACTGGCAACATGGCACCGTAGGTCTGCCTACGGTGCCATCAACTTTACCAAAAACCGATGTACAGACAACAGGTTGCATCCGAAGGGGTGTCATACCTTTTATCTTGCTTTCGCCTTCTCCCACACCGCTTCGAACTCTTCGGCCGAGATGATCTGCGGCTCGAACTCCGGATCGGTAGCAATGAGGTCTAGCGGAGGCATGGGTTCTATGCCGAGCTTCGTGCTACCGGTTCGCTCCTCGTGATCCGCAAAATCCATCCGACCATCGGGGTAGGTTTCTACTTTCCTCACTTCCCACTGGTCGGAGTCCAGCTCGCTATAAAGCACATCCGGAGTGTCCGGCAGATCGTGTTTCCACTTCACTTTCACGTATTTCATTTGACCGGAACCTTTCCGCTGCTGAGCAGCCTTCCAGTAAGATCGAGTGGCGCTTCGTTGGGAATCACGAATACACCGGGCCGACCTTGGATAGCGCCCGAACCGGTAGCATCAATCTCAACGTAGTGCGTGAAACGATTGCCCTGGAACGGCTGACCAAGGAAATCGCGCGACAATTGGGAAGGCGTTCTAGTGCCAGGAACGATATCCGACACGTACTGACCATTGCCGTACCGAACGTCCTTCGTCCCCACGCGCCACAGCGACGGATTCAGCGAACCGCTCTCCGCGATGCCCGCTGCGCCAGCCTCGTTGGTGTAGTGATACAGGGAATTCCGGGGACAGTATACTTAACTCCCACCTCGCGCCGCGCCCTTCAGCACATTGCCTGGGTTCGCTGCCCTCAGCCGCCACCAGCCCCTCCCCTACTTCCGCCCCTCGGCCTTCTTCTTCTTCATCGCGTCGTGGAAGCGATCCGCCCAGCCCGGCTTGACCAATTGTTCCGCGCGCACCAGGCGCAGTTCGCCGTCAGACACGTCGCGCGAGACGGCGCTGCCAGCCGCGACGATGGCATCGGCGCCGATCCGCACCGGGGCGATCAGGGCAGAGTTGGAGCCGATGAAAGCGCGATCGCCGATCACGGTGCGATACTTGAAATAGCCGTCATAGTTGCAGGTGATCGTGCCCGCGCCGATATTGGCGCCCGCGCCCACATCGGCATCGCCCAGATAGGTCAGGTGGTTGGCCTTGGCCCCGGCGCCAAGGCGGGCGTTCTTCACTTCCACGAAATTGCCCACGCGGCTGCCCTGTTCGAGCTGGGCGCCCGGGCGCAGGCGGGCGAACGGCCCCACCGACACGCCGCTGTCCACCTGGCAGCCTTCGAGGTGGCAGAACGCATGGATCACCACGTTGTCGGCCACGGTCACGCCAGGGCCGAACACCACGTTCTGCTCCACCGTCACGTCGCGGCCCAGCACGGTATCATGCGAGAACCACACGGTTTCCGGGGCGACCAGCGTGGCGCCATCGGCCATCGCAGCCTGGCGGCGGCGGTGCTGCCAGCGCGCCTCGGCCTGGGCCAGTTCGCCGCGGCTGTTGATGCCGGCCACTTCATCGGGATCGTCGGTGACCACAACCGCGCAGGTCTTGCCCTGGGCATTGGCGACGTTGACGATGTCGGTCAGGTAATATTCCCCCTGGGCATTGTCGTTGCCCACTTGCGCCAGCAAGGCGAACAGGTCTGCGCCCTTCACCGCCATGAGGCCCGAATTGCACAGCGTGCAGGCGCGCTCGGCGTCGGTGGCGTCCTTGTGCTCCACCATCTTCACCACGCGGTCACCCTCTGCAATCACCCGGCCATATTGCAGCGCATCGTCCGGCTGGAACGCCAGCACGACCACGGCGGGGGCATCGGGGGCGTGGAGGCGATCGAGCATGGCCTGCATCGTCTGCGCGCGCACGAACGGCACGTCGCCATAGAGGATAAGCACGTCACCGGCAAAATCGGCCAGCGCGCCTTGCGCCTGCTGCACGGCGTGGCCGGTGCCCAGTTGCGGCTCCTGCACGGCGATGGTGGCGCGGCCGCCCAGCGCCTTTTCAAGCTGGTCACGCCCATGGCCGGCGACGACAACCTGATGCTGCGGCGCCAGGTGCGCGGCGCTGGCCATCAGGTGCAGCAGCATCGGCCGCCCGGCAACCGGATGCAGCACCTTGTGCAGATCGCTTTTCATGCGGGTGCCCTTGCCGGCGGCGAGGATGACAAGAGCGAGCGGAGCGGCGGCCGAAGGCGACGGAGTGTGCGTGGTCATGCCCGCATCCTTGCCAGCTAATGCTTGCAGTTTCCAGAACGGGTGGGCACTGCCTGCGCACATGACCGATTTTCCATTTTCAATCGTCGGGTTCGATCTCGACGGCACGCTGTGCGACACCGCCGCAGACCTCGGCAACGCGCTCAACCGCACGCTGGAGCATGCCGGCCGCCCCACGTTTCCGCTCGACGTGGTGCGCCGCTTCATCGGCGGCGGATCGGGGCAGATGCTGCGCAATGCGCTGGCCGAAAGCGGCGGCTATGACGAGGCGGAGTTCAAGCCGTTGCAGGACCAGCTCTTTGCCTATTACGGCGAAGCGATCGCGGTGCATTCGCGGCTCTATCCCGGCGGGGCGGAGATGCTCGATGCACTCGCCGCGCGCGGCGTGACCGTGGCCGTGGCGACCAACAAGCGCGAGGCCTTTGCCCGCCAATTGCTCGACGAACTGGGCCTGTCGCCGCGCTTTGCCACGGTGATCGGCGGCGACACGCTGGGGCCGGGCAAGGCCAAGCCGGCGCCCGACATGCTGAACGAAATGATCGCCCGCTGCGGCGGCGGCCGTGCCGCTTTCGTGGGCGACACCACGTTCGACGTGGGCGCGGCGCGCGCCGCCGGGCTGCCGGTGGTGGCGGTCAGCTTCGGGTTCCACGACCTGCCGCCACCGCTGCTGGGGGCGGACGCGGTGATCGACCATTTCGACGCGCTGGTGCCCACGCTCAGCCGCCTGGGCTGAACTCTCCCAGCAAGGCCAGCAACCCGCGCTCCTCGCGGCTGAGCCAGCGCGTGGCGCGGGGCAGTTTAAGGCCGGCGCGCCAGGCCGCCTGGTCTGGCACCAGATCGAGCACGGCGGGGTGGATATAGCTCTTGCGAGCGATCGTGGGCGTGTTGCCCAGCCGATCAGACACATGCGCGAGCAGGGCCTTGAGCGGCACATCTTCCGGCGCATGAGCGAGTTCGGCAAAGGCCAGCACGCTCGCATGCCAGGTGCGGAAATGCTTGGCGGTGAAGGCCGCGCCGGTCACCGCGCGCAGCCAGGCGTTGACGTCGGCCGAATCGACCGGGCAGGCGCAGCCGCTCTCGTCCAGGTACTGGAACAAGTGCTGCCCCGGCAGGTCCTGCATCTTGCGCACGAAGCGCGCGAGGGCACGGTCGGTCAGGCGCATGTCGCGCTCCACGCCAGACTTGGCGCGAAAGCGCAGGCGCAGGCTTTGCCCGCGCACTTCGGCATGGCGCGCGCGCAGAGTGGTGGCCCCGAAGCTGGCGTTGGCGCGGGCATAGGCCTCATTCCCCACGCGGATCGTGCCGGTATCGAGCAGCCGCACGACGCAGGCAATGCAGCGCTCCTCGCTCAGCGTGCGGCCGGCCAGCGCTGCCTCCACCCGCGCGCGCACTCTGGGCAGCAGCGCGCCGAACGTGGCGCAGCCATCGAACTTCTCCGCCTCGCGCGCGGCGCGGAAATCGGGGTGATAGCGGTATTGCTTGCGCCCGCGCGCGTCGATCCCGGTGGCCAGGATATGGCCGTGGGGCAGCGGGCAGAACCAGGCATCGCGATAGGCTGGCGGCAACGCCACCGCATTGAGCCGGGCGATTTCCGCGCGATCGGCAATGCGCTTTCCCTGGTGATCGCGATAGCACCAGCCCCGCCCGGCGCGGCGCCGGGTGATGCCGGGCACGCTGTCATCCACATAGACCAGCCCCGGCTTGCGCGATTGTGGCAAAACAGCTTTCCTTTTCGCAGGCTTGCCCCTCCCAACGGCCAACGCCACACCCTATCTTGCAGTTCCCCATCTTGCAGTCGCACCCCTGCCGCGCCAGAATGATAGGCAGGCTAACAAACCCCGTTGCAGAGGAACCACCATGTCGGAAGAATATACCCCGCCCAAGGTCTGGACCTGGGACAAGGCCAACGGCGGCGCCTTTGCCAGCGTCAACCGCCCGATCGCCGGCCCCACGCATGACAAGGACCTGCCGGTGGGCGAGCATCCGTTCCAGCTCTATTCGCTGGGCACGCCCAATGGCCAGAAGGCCACGATCATGCTGGAAGAACTGCTGGAAGCCGGCGTGGCCGAAGCGGAATACGATGCCTGGCTGATCAAGATTTTCGACGGCGACCAGTTTTCCTCGGGCTTTGTCGACATCAATCCCAATTCCAAGATTCCCGCGATGGTCGATCGCAGCGGCGCCGAACCGTTCCGCATTTTTGAATCCGGCGCGATCCTGATGCATCTGGCCGAAAAGTTCGGCATGTTCCTGCCCACGGCAAATCCGGCGCGCGCGGAATGCCTCTCGTGGCTGTTCTGGCAGATCGGTTCCGCGCCGTTCATCGGTGGCGGCTTTGGCCACTTCTACAACTATGCCCCGGTGAAGATCGAATATGCGATCGATCGCTATGCGATGGAAACCAAGCGCCTGTTCGACGTGGCCAACCGGCGCCTGGCCGAAAGCCGCTTCCTGGCCGGGGACGACTACACCATCGCCGACATCGCCACCTATACCTGGATGGGCAACCTCTATCGCGGCGAAGCCTATGGCGAGGCCGCCACGTTCCTGTCGATGCACGAATACGAACACGTCGGCCGCTGGGTGGGTGAGATCGACCAGCGCCCCGGCGTGCTGCGCGGCCGCCTGGTGAACAGCGCCAAGGGCCTGTCGGAACGCCACAGCGCCGCCGATTTCGACAGCCTGCCGCCCGAAAAGCTCAAGGGCATCGTCAAGGGCTTCTGAGCCGGAAGCCTGCCGGCACGGCCGGGCCTCCTGCCCCATCGGGAAGGAGGCCCGGCCCGCGCAAGTTATCCCCAGCTACCCCCTTCCCATTCGCGTTTCGCCCGCTATAAGCGCGCGCTCTGCTGGGGCGTCGCCAAGTGGTAAGGCACCGGTTTTTGGTACCGGCATTCGCAGGTTCGAATCCTGCCGCCCCAGCCAGCTTTGCTGCCTGCGCCGTCAGGTGGCGCAGGTTCGAATCCTGCCGCCCCAGCCAGCACGCTGACCGCGCCGTCAGGTGGCATGCGAAGCAGCAGCCCCACGGCCTACGCGCAGCCATTCCAGCAGCACGAACACCACTGCCAGCCCCCCCGCGGCGGCGGCATAGCGGAACACGGTGGCATAACCGTAAAGATCGAACGCTTCCCCGGCGATGCCGCGCCCCAGCGAGCCGATCAGGAAGGTGAGCGACGAGAGCAGCGCATATTGCACGGCGGTGTGGCTGCGGCTGACGATGCCCGACATATAGGCGACGAACGCGGCGCCGGCGATGCCGGTGGAGATGTTTTCAAAGCTGATCGCGAGCAGCAGGCGCACCATGCGATCATCGAACCCGAACGCACCGAACAGCGCATGCAGGCCCACAGCATGGCCCACCCGATCGATCAGCGGGGCGCCTTCGGCCAGATCGGCATAGACGAAATTGCCCAGGATCGGCAGCACCGCCCCGATCAGGATCGTGGGCATGCGTCCCAGCCGCACGAACAGGAAGCCGCCCAGGCTGATGCCGGCGATGGTCATGAAAATGCCGAACAGCTTTGAGGCGAAGGCCACCTCGTCCTTGGAATAGTGCAGGAATTCCAGGTAGAACGGAAAGGCGAAGCTGGCCCACATGTTGTAGCACAAGGTGTAGGTCAGGATCATCCCGATCACGATCAGCACGCCCCAGCGCAAGCGCCCGACGAGTTCGGCCAGCGGCGCGACGAGCGCGACATAGAGGTGGTTGAGCGCGGTGCGCAGTGGCCCATGGGCCGGATCGGGCGCGGCCAGCACTGCCACCCGCCGCGCCTTGAGCGCATTGATCGCGGCCGATACCAGCAGCGGCACGGCCACGGTGGCCAGCACGATCAACGGCCCCGTCTCGCGCGTGAAGGCGGCCACCGAGGGATGCTTTTCCCCCGGCGCCAGCGGTTGCAGCATGCGCACCATGAACGCCACGATCGTGCCGATGGCCCAAGCCCAACTGACCCCCACCACCAGCAGCGCCAGCCCGCGCGCGCGGGGCGCCAGTTCGCCCAGCTGGCCCAGCGTGGCATGCAGCGCGCCCTGCTCGGCGCGCGGCGTATCGGGCGCGCGCAGGGTGACCACCGCGATCAGCGCAATCAGCCCGGCCATCAGCACATAGACCAGCGGCCAGCTCATCCGCCCGGCCATGACCAGCGCCAGCGCGCCGCCCACGATCGAGGCGATGCGATAGCCGAATTGATAGATCGACGAGAGCAGCTCCACGCTGGTCTGCTCGTCCGCCACGTCGATCCGCCAGGCATCGATCGCCACGTCCTGCGTGGCCGAGGCCAGCGCGCCCAGGAACGCAAACAAGGCAAAAGTGCCGATGGCACGGGCCGGATCGGTGGCGGCAAGCCCCAGGAAGCTGAGCACCAGCACGCCCTGGCACAGCGCGATCCAGCTCTTGCGCCGGCCCAGCCGCTCCAGCCCCGGCAGCGCCAGCCGATCGACCAGCGGCGACCACAGGAACTTGAACGAATAGGACAGCCCGATCCACGAAAGCACGCCGATCGTCGCCAGGTCGATCTTCACTTCGCCCAGCCAGGCGTTGAGCGTGCCGATCAGCAAGGCATAGGGCAGGCCCGAAGAGAACCCGAAACCCAGCATGGTGGCCGATTTGCGCGTTTGCAGCGCCAGCTTGAACAGGCGCCAACCTTTGGGTTTCTGGCCCGTGGGCTTTTGCGGCGCCGGGGCCGATGCGATCGTGGTGTCCTTGCTCATCAGGCGGCACCCTAGGCGCGGGAGCGGGGCTTCGACAAGCTCAGCCCGAACGGAATTGCCCGAACGGAATTGATAGCCGAGGTTCCGTTCGGGCTGAGCTTGTCGAAGCCCCCTGCCCAACACCCCAACACCCACGCCACTTTGACGCAAACCCGGCAATGGTCTATGGGCCGGCGATGACACTTCCCCCCAAAGGCAGGAGCGGCCGCCCGGGACGGCCCGCCGCTTCCAACAAGGCCGCAAGTACGCGCCGTCCCGATGGCAAGCCCGCGCCGCGCCCAGATCGCGCCGCGCCGAACAAGGATCGCGCAGCGCCGCGGGATGGCGCAAAGTCCAAGCCCGTCGCCAAGATCGAGGGCAAGCTGAGCCCCAAGCCGGTTCCTGCCAAGCCTGCCGCACCGCGCGACGAGCGCCCGAGCGGCATGGCGCAGGCCCGCTCGCTCACCCAGCCGCGCGTCGGCGAACGGCCGAAGGGCGACCGGCCCTTCAAGATCGCCAACCGCGCGCCGGTGGGCAAGCCAGCGCCGCGCCCGGCGCCCGTGCCCGCCCAGCCGCGCGAGGATGGCCGCGAAGGCGAACGCATTGCCAAGCTGCTGGCCCGCGCCGGCGTCGCCTCGCGCCGCGAGGTGGAACGCCTGATCACCGAAGGACGCGTGCGGCTCAACGATGAACTGGTCACGACGCCCGCCACGATTCTCAAGAATCTCAAGGGCGTGAGCGTGGATGGCAAGCTGATTGCCGCCGCCGCGCCAACGCGCGTGTTCCGCTTTCACAAGCCCGCCGGGCTGATCACCGCCGAGCGCGACCCCGCAGGGCGGCCGACGATCTACAACGCGCTGCGCAACGCGCTGCCGCCGGGCACGCCGCGCGTAATGCCGGTCGGCCGCCTCGACCTCAGCACCGAGGGCCTGCTGCTGCTGACCAACGACGGCGAACTGAAGCGCGCGCTGGAACTGCCGGCCACGGGCATTCCCCGCACCTATCGTGCCCGCACCTTTGGCGACATCAGCCAGGACCGGCTGGAAGAGCTGATCGAGGGGATCGAGATCGACGGCGTGCGCTATGGCCAGATCGACGCCAACATGGAGCGCCGCACCGGCCGCAACCAGTGGATCGAGCTGACCCTGACCGAAGGCAAGAACCGCGAAGTGCGCCGCGTGCTGGAACACCTGGGCTTGCAGGTTTCGCGCCTGCTGCGCACCGCCTATGGCCCGTTCGAGCTGGCCGACCTGCCGCGCGGCGGGGCAGAGGAAGTGCCGCAGGTGCTGGTCGAACGCTTCCGCAAGACGCTCAAGACGGCTCCCGCAAAGCCGAAACCGGAAAATTGAACGAATGCGTATCATTGCTGGGCAATGGCGCGGGCGCAAGCTGAACGCGCCCGCCGGAGACACCACCCGCCCCACGTCTGACCGCACGCGCGAAACGCTGTTTTCGATGCTGGCCAGCCGACTGGGCGATTTCGAAGGCCTGAAAGTGGCCGACCTGTTTGCCGGATCGGGCGCGCTGGGGCTGGAAGCGCTGTCGCGCGGGGCCGCGCACTGCCTGTTCGTGGAGCAAGACGCCGCCGCGATCCGCGCGATCCGCGCCAACCTTGCCGCGTTCCGCGCGCAAGGCCAGGCCGATGTGCGCGCGTCTTCGGTGCTGTCGCTCGGGCCGGTCAAGGAACCGCTCGACCTGGTGCTGCTCGATCCGCCCTATGGCACCGGCGCGGGCGCCGTGGCGGTGGACAAGCTGGTGCGGCTGGGCTGGATCGGCGCCGGCACCTGGGTCAGCCTGGAAACCCACGCCGACGAAGTGCCGCAGATCAAGGCCTGCGAGGTGGAAAGCGAGCGCAAGGTGGGCAAGGCCCGGCTGACCCTGCTGCGCTTGAAGGCCAAGGATTGAAAAAGCGTGTTTTTCTCCCCCTCCTCTTCAGAGGAGGGGGTCGGGGGGTGGTGGACATCTTGCGCATGGCTTCGCACCACCCCCAACCCCTCCTCTGAAGAGGAGGGGAGACAATGCCCTGATGCGCCGTGAATTCCCGGCGCCCTAACGCGCCGCCTTTGGCGCAAACAGCACGCCCAGCAACGTCACCGCCCCCGCCACGGTCAGAAACAGGCCGACGCTGGCGGTGCCGCCGCGCTGGGCCAGGGCCTGGGCGGCAAACGGGGCCAGGGCGCCGCCGATGATCCCGCCCACGTTGAAAGCGATGGAAATGCCGGTGTAGCGCACCGGCACGGCATAGAGCGTGGGCAGCCAGGCGCCGAGCGGGCCATAGACCAGACCCATCACGAACAGCGCGATCGCCAGCGTGGCGAAGACCAGCGGCAGATGCCCGGAGCCCAGCCCCGCGCCGAAGACCAGGCCAACCAGCGCGGTGAGGCCGGCGCCCACGCGCAGCACGGCGGCCGGGCCGCGCTTGTCGGCCCACCAGCCGGCCAGCGCAATGCCGGCGGCGAGGAAGAAGTTGGCCGCAAGCTGCACGGCCAGGAATTCCTGCTTGGCATAGCCCAGCTTGGTGGTCGCGAACGACAGGGCAAAGGTGGTGGCGAGATAGAAGATCGCAAAGCAGGCGACCACCCCGGCAATCCCGGCGAGCACTTGCCCTGGATGATCGGCCATGAGGCGGCCGAACGGCACCTTGGGCGGCGGCGCGGCTTCCACGGCGCGGGAAAAGGCGGCGGTTTCCCCGATCTTGAGCCGCACCCACAGGCCCAGGCCAACCAAGAGCGCGCTGGCCAGAAACGGTACGCGCCAGCCCCAACTGGCAAAGGCGGCTTCGGGCAAGGCAAGGCCAAGGATCAGGAACAGCCCATTGGCAAAGAGAAAGCCCAGCGGCGCGCCCAGTTGCGGCGCCGCGCCAAAGCGCGCTTCCCAGCCCTTGGGCGCGTTTTCCACCGCGAGCAGCGAGGCGCCGCCCCATTCCCCGCCCAAGCCAAAGCCCTGGCCAAAACGCAGCAGGCACAGCAGCGCCGGCGCGACCGGTCCGGCCATGGCATAGGTGGGCAGGAACGCGATCAGCATGGTGGAGCCACCCATCAGCATCAGGCTGGCCACCAGCGTGGACTTGCGCCCCACGCGATCCCCGAAATGGCCGAACGCAATCGCCCCGACCGGCCGCGCCACGAAAGCCAGGCCAAAGGTCATGAACGAGAGCAGCACTTGCGCCTCGGGCGCCTGGGCGGGAAAGAACAGCGGCCCGATCACCAGCGCGGCGGCGGTGGCGTAAATATAGAAGTCATAGAATTCCACCGCCGTGCCGACGAGGCTGGCAGTCAGGATGCGGGCGTGCTGGCGCAGCGGGTGTCGGGTCGCGGTCATGGTTGCGGGACGTTCCCGCCGCGCCGCGCCTTGTCAAGATTGCATCGCGTGAGAACGCCGTTCACGCAAAAGGGGCGCCGGTTTCCCGGCGCCCCTTCCCCGTTGCCCATCCCAGGGGCACAGCAACGGTATTGCGACCCTTCAGGGTTGTTGCTTCAGACGCCGCCGCGGTTGCGGCAGCTATCGGTCACCGTGCGCGAGCACACGGGGTACTTCTTGGGCGTGGCATCGGCGTTGGACGCATACTGGTTGCCACTGGCCGGAGCGCTGGCCATGCCCGCGTCGCTGGATGGTGCGGCGGCAGGGGCCGGCGGCGGGGCATCATTGGCGGCCATCGCGCCCGGCGCACTGCTGCCGGCATCCGCGCCCGCTGCCGGTGCGGCCGGAGCGCTACCCGCCGCCGAAGCCGTGGCGCGACCCTGGACCTGGGCCACGATCGACGGCCAGATCTGCGAGCGCTGGTCGGGCGTCATGGCATAGACCTGCCCGCGCTGGGTATCGTTCAGCGCCCACCAGCCCTTCTGCTGGTCCGCGTTCAGCGACCAGAAGTATTCCTGCTGGGCCGAAGGCCAGGCATCGTACTTGGCCTTGAGATCGGCCGGCCAGCTATCGTACTGGCCCTTCTGCTCGGTGGTCATGGTGAACGGGCCAGCCGGGGCGGCAGCCGAAGCGGCCGGATCGGCGGGCGGGGGTGCGGCGGTCGACTGCGCATGCAGCGCGGCCGGAAGCGTGGCGACAGCAAGCGCAAAAGCGCTGATGGACATGATCTTTCGCATGGGGATCGTCTCCTGTTCCCAAGATCAGAATTTGTCGAAGTTACGCCCGATGCTGTCATTTCGTTTCCGTGCATTCGGCCAGACGTGATCTTGGATCGGTCAATTGCCCGACTTGCCCCGGACATGCGACGAGTGGTGAATGTATTGCTGTACGGCAGATGAATAGGCGGCATTCGCAGCCCGCGCCGGACGGCGCCGCGCGGGCAAATCCGCCTTGCACCGGGGCGGCGGGTTCCCTACTTGTTCCGGCGTGACGAGCTTTGCCCCCCCTTCCCCCGCCTCTTCCGCCACGCCGCCTGCCGGTGGCGAACCTGCCTGGCTCAGCAGCCTCAACCCGCCGCAGCGCGAGGCGGTGCTGACCACCGATGGTCCGGTGCTGATGCTGGCCGGGGCGGGCACCGGCAAGACTGCCGCGCTCACCGCACGGCTGGCCAACCTGCTGCGCCAGCGCCTGGCCTATCCTTCCCAGATCCTCTGCGTGACCTTCACCAACAAGGCCGCGCGCGAAATGCGCGAGCGCGTGGGGCACCTGATCGGCCCGGCGGTGGAAGGGATGCCCTGGCTGGGCACGTTCCATTCCATCGCCGCCAAGATGCTGCGCCGCCATGCCGAACTGGTCGGGCTGACCAGTTCGTTCACGATCATCGACACCGACGACCAGTTGCGCCTGCTCAAGCAGTTGATCCAGGCCGAAGGGATCGACGACAAGCGCTGGCCGGCCAAGCAGCTTGCCGGGCTGATCGACCGCTGGAAGAACCGGGGATTTGGCCCGGCCGATCTCGATGCCGGGGAGAACGAAGCCTATGCCAATGGGCGCGGCACCCGGCTCTACCAGCTTTACCAGGATCGCCTGCGCACCATCAACGCCTGCGATTTCGGCGACCTGCTGCTGCACATGCTGACGATCTTTCGCCAGCACCGCGATGTGCTGGAAACTTGGCAGGACCGCTTCCGCTATATCATGGTGGACGAATACCAGGACACCAACGCGGTGCAGTACCTGTGGCTGCGGCTGCTGGCCCAGGTGCGCAAGAACATCTGTGTGGTGGGTGACGACGATCAGTCGATCTATTCCTGGCGCGGCGCGGAAGTGGCCAATATCCTGCGCTTTGAAAAGGATTTTCCCGGTGCCAAGGTGATCCGGCTGGAGCAGAACTATCGCTCCACCCCGCATATCCTGGGCGCGGCATCGGGCCTGATCGCCGAGAATGCGCAGCGGCTGGGCAAGCAGCTCTGGACCGAGCGCGACGGCGGCGACAAGCTGCGCGTGATCGGGGTGTGGGACGCGCCCGAGGAAGCGCGCCGCGTGGGCGAGGAGATCGAGCGGCTGGAGCGCGAGGGCTGCCCGCTCGATCGCGTGGCAATCCTGGTGCGCGCGCAGTTCCAGACGCGCGAGTTTGAAGACCGCTTCATCCAGATCGGCCTTGGCTATCGCATCGTCGGCGGGTTCCGGTTCTATGAACGCGCCGAAATCCGCGATGCCCTCGCCTATCTGCGGCTGGTGGGCCAACCGTCTGACGACCTGGCGTTCGAGCGGATCTTCAACACCCCCAAGCGCGGCCTTGGCGACAAGACGCTGGAAAAGCTGTTCCGCTTTGCCCGCGCCAACCAGGTGCCGCTGCTGCGCGCGGCCTATGACATTGCCGATACCGACGAACTGCCCGCCCGCGCGCGCAACACGCTGCTGGCGCTGGTGCGCGATTTCCTGCGCTGGCGCGAGCAGGTCGCCACGCTCAGCCCGGCCGAATTGGCGCGCACGATCCTGGACGAAAGCGGCTATACCGGCGCGCTCCAGGCGGAAAAGACCGCCGAGGCCAATGGCCGGCTGGAAAACCTCTCCGAGCTCGTCCGCGCGATGGAAGAATATGAAACGCTGGGCGATTTCCTGGAGCACGTGAGCCTGGTGATGGACAACGAGGCCGCCGCCAACGAGGACAAGGTCACGATCATGACCATCCACGCGGCCAAGGGGCTGGAGTTCGACCAGGTGTTCCTGCCCGGCTGGGAGGAAGGCGTGTTCCCCTCGCAACGCGCGCTGGACGAAGGGGGCCTCGCCAGCCTGGAGGAAGAACGCCGGCTGGCCTATGTGGCGATCACCCGCGCGCGGCGGCGCTGCACGATCCTGCATGCGGCCAACCGCCGCATCTATGGCCAGTGGACCAGCGCCATCCCCTCGCGCTTCATCGAGGAACTGCCGGGCGAGCATGTCGAGCAGGAAACCACGCTGTCGGGCGGCGCCTCGATGTGGCGCGCCAACTGGAGCGAAGCGAGCGACCCGTTTGCAGATGTGGCCCGCCACCACCCGAACAAGGCCGCCGCACGCGGCCCCGGCTGGCAGCGCGCTGCCGCGCAGGCCTTTGACCCCAAGCCGCGCAAGATCGCCGAGTCCACCCGCAGCGCCGCGAGCTTTGCCAGCAAGCCGCGCAGCGACCTGGCGCTGGGCGCGCGGGTGTTCCATGAAAAATTCGGTTATGGAACGGTTCAGCGGCAGGAAGGCAACAAGCTGGAAATCAACTTCGACAGCGCGGGCGAAAAGCGTGTGCTGGACAGTTTCGTGAAACCGGCCTGATCCGGGCCGCAGGGGGAAGGCAATGCGGGGATGGCAGCGTAAGGCGCTTTTGGCAGCGGCCCTGATCGGGGCAAGCGGGCTGGCGGCAACCGTCGCCTGGTCTTGCGCGGACAGTTCCTGCTCCCCGGTCTGGCGGCTCGATGCGCCCGACTATGCCTGCGAAGGGCGCGCAATGCTCAGCCCCGGCAACGACACGCGCATCAACCTGCTGCTGCTGATGCGCAGCCTGGCGCCTGTCAGCGAGGCCGGGCTGGCCTATGCCAAGCCGGAATGGGATGACGGCCAGCTCGGGCACGTATTCTTCAGTTGGCACGGGCTGCGCGACACGCTGTGGCCTCACCCCGAAGAGCCCGAGACGCCTGCCGCGCAAGACGCCCCCGAATGCGCCGCGCCCAAGGCTGCGCAGGATGCCTTTGCTGCAGCTCTCGCCGCAGACAAGGCCGTGCCGGACGGCGATCGCACCGCCTTGATGGCCCTGCGCGCCAAGGCGGGCTGCGCGGATGCAGACATGGCAATCAAGACCACCAGTGCCTCCGGGCGCGATTATGCCGCCTATCTGCGCGGGGCCGATGCCTTTTACAAAGGGCAGTACGACGGCGCGCGCAGTGCCTTTGCCGGCCTGTCCAACAGCGCCTCGCCCTGGCTGCGCGAAACCGCTGCCTACATGAAGATCCGCCTGGGCCTGCGCGCGGCGGTTGCCGGGGCGGTGGACAAGTATGGCGATTTTGCCGGGATCGACGCGGTGGACAAGGCCGCCGCGCGCCGGGCGGGCGCGGCGATCGATGCCTATCTCCAGGCCTGGCCACAGGGCCGCTATGCCGCCTCTGCGCAGGGGTTGCGGCGCCGCGTGCTGTGGCTGACGGGGCAGACCGACGCGCTGGCCGAACGCTATGAAGCGCTGCTGCGTGCCACGCCCGGCAGCCAGGAAGCCGCCGCCGACCTGGCCGAGGAAATCGACAACACGCTGCTGCAATCCGATGGCGGCGCGCAGGCGATCATCGCCCAGGGCAAGACGCCGCTGCTCATGGCGATTGCCGATCTCAAGGCGATGCGCCCGGCCGATCCGGCCAAGCCGATGCCCCTGCCCGCCGCAACGCTGGCGGCGCAGGCCCCGGTCTTTGCCCGGCAGGCCGATCTCTATGGCCTGCTGGAGGCCACGCGCGCCTATTATGCCGGGGAAGCGCCGCGCACGATCCTGGCGCGCCTGCCCGATGCGGCGCGCGAGCGAGCCTATACCCCGCTGGCGTTCAGCCGCCAGGCCTTGCGCGGCATGGCGCTGGCCAAGGCGCACGATGCCAACGAGGCGGGCTTCTGGCAGGAACTGATGGGCGGCGCCAAGGGGCTGTGGCAGGGCCAGTTGGCGCAACTGGGCCTGGCGCTGCGCTGGCAGCGCGACGGGCGGATCGACCAGGCACTGGCCAGCAAGTCCCCGATTGCGGACATGACGCTGCGCCAGTTGATGCTCCAGACCATGGCCGCCCCGGCCACGCTGCGCGCCAATGCCGCCGATCCCAGCCGTCCGGATGACGAACGCAACGTGGCGCGGTTCACACTGCTTTACAAAGGCCTGACGCGCGGCGCCTATGGCGATGTCGTGCGCGATCTGGCGCTGGTACCGCCCGATCCCAAGGTCGACCTGACGGCATGGTACGGCAATGGCCTGGCCACTCCGGCGGCGCAGCGCTTCACGCGCGGGCAATGGTAGGACGGCTGGCCCTGCCCGCCGCTGGCCCAGACCGCCGCGACGCTGGCGCGCGAACCGGGCCATGCGGCGGCGCGCGTCTGCCTGGGTGAATTCTACCGCCTCAACGGGTTCGACGGCTTTGCGCTCTATACGCCGTTCGAGAAGGTGGAGCAGCTTGGCCGGGGCAAGGACCAGTTCCCCGGCAAGCCGCTGTCGCGCGATGCGATCTATGCCACGATCATTGCCGACAAGGCCGCGCCTGCCGACTTGCGCGCCTATGCGCTTTACCGCGCCGTGATGTGCTATGCGCCCTCGGGCTATAACGGTTGCTCCGGCCCTGCGACGGACTATGCCGCGATGCAGGCGCAGCAAGTGCCCAAGGCGCAGCGCAAGGCCTGGTATGACGAGCTGAAAGCTCGCTATCCCGCCAGCCGCTGGGCCAAGTCGCTGCGGTATTATTGGTGAAGCGCCTTGCTCTCGCGACGCTGGCCTTGCTGACCGCCTGCCAGCGCGAGCAGCCGGCGCCAGCGGAAACACCGGCCAAGGCCACCGCAGCCAAAGTCGATCCCCACGGGTTCGACGCATTCTATGTCTGGCCGGGCGTGCGTCCGGCGGCGGACCTCAAGGCCCACACGCTCTACCTGCTCGATGGCGAAGTGCGCCGCCGCCCCGGCCCGGCCCGGTTCACCCGCCTGCGCGCCGGCCTGCCGCGCCTGCCCGATGCCGAGTTGTGGCTGGTGGTGCGGATCGACCGGCTCGACCTGGGCGAGCGGACCTGGGCGACAATTCTGGCGGACATGGAGCGCTGGCAGGCGGCGGGCAACCATGTGCAGGGCTTGCAGATCGATTTCGACGCGGCCACGCAAGGCCTCGATCGCTATGCCGCGTTCCTGGCCGATGCCCGCGCCCATGTGCCCCGGCCCTGGCGCCTTTCGATCACCGGGCTGATGGACTGGAGCGCCAATGGCGATCCAGCCGCGCTGGCCAGGCTCAAGCCGGTGATCGACGAAGTGGTGGTGCAGACCTATCAGGGGCGCAGCACGATCCCGGGATACGACGCCTATTTCCGCAAGATGGCGCATTTCCCGCTGCCGTTTCGCGTAGCGCTGGCCGAGGGCGGCGCCTGGACGCCGCCCCCCGGACTGGCCCGCGAACCGCAGTTCAAGGGCTATGTCGTGTTCCTGATGCCCAAGCGGTTGAAGACCTGATCAGGCCTCCATCGCGTGACGGCCGAGCCGCACCGTGGCGCGGTGGCCGATGCGCCCGGCGGCATTGCGCTGCTGGATCGTGTCCATCATGATCCATTCGTTGGTCACGGCCTGCGGCGTGACGGTCAACGCCATGTAGCCGCGCCGCGACGTGTCGCACCAGGCGAGTTCGGGATTGGCGCCGACGAGGCCGGCAGCGACTGTTTCCGGCGCCACGCTTACGTCGTGCTCGAAGCCGGGCGACGTGACCGAATGGCCCGCAAATTCGACCGCCGTGGCGTGACCATCCTGACGCAGGTTGTAGGCCCAGGCGTTGTGGCTGTCGCCCGAAATGACAACGGTGTTGCCGCCCATCGCCTGCACGCTGCGCAGGAACCGCGCGCGCGCCGCCGGATAGCCGCCCCAGTTGTCATAGTTGAACGGCAGGCCGGCCTTGGCCGCCAGAATCCCCGCGCCGACATAGCGTTCGGCCTGCGCCGATTGGCCGCGCACCCAATCCTGCGCAGTGGCGGGCATGACGGTTTCGCCCATGATCGTGCCAAAGCCGACGATCTGCCACGCCCGTCCGCTCTTGACCGAGGCCTGCATCGCGCCAGCCAGCCAGGCTTCCTGCTCGCTGCCCATCATCGTTGCGGCCGGGTCTTGCCAGGCACCGTCGCGGAACGCCTTGAGCGCCGCCATCGGATCGGCCGCCCGGAACAGTGGCGCCACGTCGGGCTGCTTGGTGCGGCCAAGCAGGCGCGTTTCGGTGCGGAACAGCGTGGCCAGGCCGCCGATGTCATAGGCTTTCCACGGCGCCTCGCTGACCGGCATCCACTCGCGATAGACCTGCATCGCGGCATCCTTGCGCACGCCCCAATCGCCTTCGGTGGCCGGATCATGGTGCTGCGCGCCGCCGGCCCAACTGTCGTTGGCGCTCTCGTGGTCGTCCCACTGCGCGATCATCGGGAAGCGGGCATGCAGCGCCTGGAGATCGGGATCGGCGCGATAGCTGGCATAGCGCAGGCGGTAATCGGCGACATGCACGGTGTTGGCATCGGGCAGCACGGTGCGCGCCGCCAGGCTGTCCTTGGGCTCGGGATAGTGACCCGGCGCATATTCGTAGAAATAGTCGCCCAGGTGGATGGTGCAATCGAACGCATCGTTCTGCGCGGCGTGGGCATAGGCGTTGAACCAGCCGAACGGCAGGTTGGAGCAGGAAAACACCGCCGCGCGCCAGGGCCGCTGGCCGTCGGCAGGCAGCGTGCGGGTGCGGCCGACAGGCGACTTGCTGCCATCGGGCGCGATGAAGCGGTAGTAATAGGTCTTGGCCGGGGCCAGGCCGGTTGCCACGATCTTGACCGTGTAATCGCGCCAGGCGCCGGTCTGCATCGTGCCGCCGGCTATGGCGCGGGCAAAGTCGGCGGTGTCCGACAGTTCCACGGCCACATCGGCCATGTCGCCATTGGCGGGGACATAGCGGGTCCACAGCAGGATTTCATGCGCGCCCGGCTCGCCGCTGGCGATGCCATGGGTGAAACCACGCGCGGCGAGCAGGTCTGCCGCCCGCGCCCAATCGGGCAGGAGCAAGGCGCCGGTGCCGAAAGCGGCGGTCTTGATGAACTGGCGGCGATGGAATTGCATGGCATCATCCTGGCAAAAGGGATGGCCTCTACAATTCCGTTTTGATGACACCTTGATGAAACGCCACGGGATTTCCGCTTGTTGCAGATCAGTCCGGGAGCTTGGCGGTGATCGCGGCGACGGCCGCGCGCAGGCCCTGGCCATAATGCCCCTCGCGAAACGCCGGGACCATGCGCTGTTGCAGGATCGCGGCGCAATCCTGGTCGGTCAGCCGCGCGCGCAGCCCGTCGCCCACGGCGATGCGGGCCTGCCGGTCCACCGGAGCCACCAGCACGATGATACCGTCGTTGATGCCCTTGCGGCCAATGCCCCAGGCGTTGCCCAGCGCGCGGGTGAACGTGGCGATATCGGCCCCGCCCAGGCCAGGCGCGGTGACCACGACCATCTGGTGGCCGGTGTGGCGCTCAAATTCGGCAAGCTGGCGATCGAGCGCCGCGCTATCGCTGGGCGAAAGCAGGTGCGCGGCATCGGTGACGCGCCCGCTGAGCGTGATCGCCACCGGCGCGACAGGCACCGCGGAGGCCTCTGCATCCCGCGCGGCCTGATGCACCGTCCAGGCAAGGCCACCAATCCCGACGGCCAGCGCCGCCAGGATCAGGGACAGCCGCGCCGCGTGGAAACGGCGCGGTCGGTTCAAAGCGCGGAAACGTGCAGGAAGCCGGGGATCGGACCGTTCCATTCGCCCGGCGCGCTCGGCGGTTCGCTGCGATAGTCGCGGCGGCGCTCGTTCGACTGGCCCCGATCGCGGCGGGGTTCCTCGTAACGCGGCTGCTCGCGAGCGATCTCTTCGCGAGGCGCCTCTTCACGGGGCGCCGGAGCGCTGTCCTTCTTGCGGCGCGCCGGCTTTTCCGGTGCTGCCTTGTCCGGCGCCGCCTTTTCCGCCTTGGCCGCGCGCTGGGGCTTTTCAGCCTTGTCGCGGGTCTTGCGGGCCGGGCGTTCCTCGGCTTCGGGCGCGCCAATCTCCAGCGTCATCACTGGAATCGGATTGCCGGTCAGCTTTTCGACGTTCTCGATCGCCTCGGCGTCTTCCGGGCTGACCAGCGTGAACGCGCGGCCGGTGGCACCGCCACGGCCCGTGCGGCCGATGCGGTGCACGTAGTCATCCGGATGCCACGGCGTGTCGAAGTTGAACACATGGCTCACGCCCTTCACGTCGAGCCCGCGCGCGGCAACGTCGGACGCGACGAGGATGTTGATGCCGCCGTCCTTGAACTTCTGGAGTTCGGCATTGCGGGCCGACTGGTCCATGTCGCCATGGATTTCGCCCGCCGAGAAGCCGTGGCTCTTCAGGCTCTTGGCCAGTTCGCGCACGGTCGTCTTGCGGTTGCAGAACACGATCGCGGTCGAGACGTTGTCGGTGCGCAGCAGATGGCGCAGCACCTCGCGCTTGGCACGGGCCGCCACTTTCACCTTGTGCTGGACGATATTGGTGTTGGTGCTGGCCGGGCGTGCGACTTCGATCGACTTGGGGTTCGACAGGAAGCGGTCGGCCAGCTTCTTGATCGGCGGCGGCATCGTGGCCGAGAACAGCAGCGTCTGACGCTGCGCCGGCAGCTTGGAGCAGATCGATTCGATGTCGGGGATGAACCCCATGTCGAGCATGCGGTCCGCCTCGTCGATCACCAGCAGTTCGCAGCCGGTGAGCAGGATCTTGCCCCGCTCGAACAAGTCCATCAGGCGGCCCGGCGTGGCGATCAGCACGTCGACACCTTCTTGCAGCGCCTTGACCTGGTCGCCCATCTGCACCCCGCCGATCAGCAGCGCCATCTTGAGATCGTGGTTCTTGCCGTACTTCTCGAAGTTCTCGGCCACCTGGGCTGCGAGTTCGCGAGTCGGCTCCAGGATCAGCGAGCGCGGCATCAGCGCGCGACGGCGGCCGTGGGCGAGGATGTCGATCATCGGCAGCACGAAGCCGGCGGTCTTGCCGGTGCCGGTCTGGGCGATGCCGATGATGTCGCGCATCATCAGGACCGAGGGAATGGCCTGGGCCTGGATCGGAGTCGGCTCGTCATAGCCGGCATCCGTGACCGACTTAAGCAATTCGTCTGAGAGGCCGAGATCGGCAAACTTCATGCGGGTAATGTTCCGAAAGCAGGGCGGCTCTCCCGCCTGGCAACGAGGCGCCGAATGCGCGCCGCCGCCATGGGCCAAAACCACCGGGGCCGAACCATCCGCGGCCCGACACTCAATGCGGGCTCGCTATGCCGAAACCTGCCGGAAAGTCAAGGAAAGCCGCGCAGACGCCGCGTTCAGCGGCCCACCTGTTGCAGGCGGGTGATCGTGCAGCTTGCCCCGGCGCGCGAATGGATCACGTCGCGCCCGGTGCACAGCATGCCATCGGCACTGCGTTCGGCATAGAAACCCACGTAGAAGTCACGGGCGCTGCATGATTTTTCCAGGTTCGCCACGATCTGGCGACGATCGCGCAACAGCAGCACGATCTGGTTGTCGGACGAAGATGGAGCGATCGCGGCGATCCCGCCCAGCGCCACGCAGGAAACCCCGTGCCGTCCACGCGGCACCAGCATCGGCTGGGGCATCGGCGGTGGCGGCGGCAGATCACGGCCCATGCCCGGCGTGATGCGGATGATCAGGCGCTGTTCGATCCGCACCTGGCGCCAGGGGGCATCGGCCAGGTCTTCCCCCGGCGTGTTCGCGCCATCGAGCAGGCCGGATGCGCCTTCGCTGGTCGGGCCGCTGGCTTCATCGCGCAGCGGCTGGGGCAGCGTGGCCGCGGGCGCTGCCTGAACAGCCGGCAGCAGGGCATGCTCCGCCGGAGCCAGGGTCACGGCACCAGGCCCGATGGCAACGCCCGCAAGCGCTGCCATGGCCACGAAAGGATGGACCAGACCAGGCATCAGCAAATCGGCAAGAACCTACGATCCCTCATGTTCGTGGCCAGAGCCCCCCTTCGGCACCCGACCCGAACCGACAAGCGCCGTGCCTTGCAGCCGACGCTTGAACAACGCCTTAACCCGCCCGCGATGAAAAAGGAATTGCTGCCAGCCGCGCGCGGGCGTAGCCGGGAGCCATGGTCGAAACGCTTGCACCCCGCGCGGAAACCGCGCCGTTCCTTGAAGCCGCCGCCGCCCTGCTGGGCGCCAAGGGCTTTACCACCGATCCCGAGACGATTGCGCCCTGGCTGACCGACTGGCGCCAGCGCTTCACCGGCCGCGCCCTGGGCATGGCCTCTCCGGCCAGCACCGAGGAAGTGGCCGGCCTGGTGCGCCTGTGCGCCGCGCACAATGTGCCGATCGTGCCGCAGGGCGGCAACAGCGGCATGTCGGGCGGCGCCACGCCGGACGAGACCGGCCATGCCGTGGTCCTCTCGCTGCGCCGCATGAACGCGCTGCGCGTGGTGGATACCGCCACGCGCAGCGCCACCTGCGAAGCCGGCGTCATTCTCCAGGTGCTGCACGAGGCCGCCGAAGCCAAGGGCCTGCGCTTCCCGCTCTCGCTGGGCGGCAAGGGTTCGGCCACCGTGGGCGGCCTGATCTCCACCAACGCGGGCGGCACGCAGGTGCTGCGCCATGGCTCGATGCGGGCGCTGGTGCTGGGGCTGGAGGCGGTGATGCCCGACGGCACCGTGTTCAACCAGTTGGTGCCGCTCAAGAAGGACAACCGCGGTTTCGATCTCAAGCAGTTGCTGATCGGATCGGAGGGCACGCTGGGCGTGGTCACCGCCGCCACGCTCAAGCTGGAGCCGGCCGTGGCCGCGCGCGAAGTGCTGTGGGCCGGCACCCAGAGCCTGCCCAAGGCGCGCGAACTGCTGCTGCTGGCCGAACGCTTGGCCGGTCAGGCTCTGGAAGGCTTTGAAGTGATGCCCCAGCACAGCCTGGACGCGGTGCGCGACTATCTGCCCGGCGCGCGCCAGCCGCTGGCGGAAGATCACCCCTGGCACGTGCTGATCGAGCTGGTGGCCGATGCCGATGGTGCCGAGCGCCTGCCCGAGCTGGCGCAGAGCGTGCTGGAAGAGGCGTTCGAGGCCGGGCTGATCGACGATGCCACGATGGCTGCCAACGAGACCCAGGCCGAGGCGTTCTGGAACCTGCGCGAAACCATCGCCCCGGCCGAACGCGCGCTTGGCCCGGCGGTGCAGCACGATATCAGCGTGCCGGTGGAAAAGATGCCGGCCTTCGTGGAAGAAGCCGTGCCGCTGCTCGAAGCGCAGTGGCCGGGCACCCGCGCCATCGGCTTTGGCCACCTGGGCGATGGCAACATCCATTTCCATGTGATCGCGCCTCAGGGCGCCGACCGCGCCACCTGGGAAGCGGGCGATGGCAAGGCGATCAGCCGCCAGGTGCACGACATGGTCACCGCCTGGGGCGGCTCGATCTCGGCCGAGCACGGCATCGGCCAGTTGAAGCGCGACGAACTGGCGCGGCTGGGCGATCCGGTGGCCCTGGCGATGCTGCGCCAGATCAAGCAGGCGCTCGATCCAAAGGGCCTGATGAACCCCGGCAAGCTCATCTGACGTTTTGATCGGGCGCCAAATCGCGCACGTCTGGGCCGACAAACCCCCAGCCGTACGCGGCCCCGCGCTTGTCACTGCCCGCTTGAGGCCTTATGCCCGGCGCGCGCCCGTGCTGGCCACGGGCCTGTTATCGTTTTCGGAGAGAGTTCATGGCCAGCGCGCCGCAAGCCAACCTGCCCCTGTTCTACCAGGACCTCATGCCGCTCAACACGCGCGACCACGCCACGTGGCGTGCGCGCGGCGCCCAGTCCGCCCCCTGGCTGATCGGCCAGCATGCCGTGCCGCTGACCGTGGAAGAATTCCCGCAGGCCGCCCGTCACTTCCCCATCATCTTCGCTTCGGGCGACAATCCCGTGCCGCTGGCGCTGATGGGCCTGAACGAAGGCGTCAACGTTTTCGTCAATGCCGAAGGCAAGATCGACCAGCCGATCTACCTGCCCGCCTATGCCCGCCGCTATCCGTTCATGCTGGCCAAGCTGACGCCCGACAGCGACGACCTGTCGCTGTGCTTTGATCCGTCGAGCGGCCTGGTGGGTGAATTCGAGGACGGCGAGCCGCTGTTCGACGGCGACCAGCCGAGCGAAGCGACCAAGCAGGCCTTGCAGTTCTGCGAACAGTTCGAGCAGGCCGGCCAGCGCACGCAGGCCTTCATCGACGAACTGAAGAAGCACAACCTGCTGATGGAAGGCGAAGTCGCCATCCAGCAGACCGGCGTGGAACAGCCGTTCATCTATCGCGGATTCCAGATGGTGAACCAGGAAAAGCTGCGCGAAATCCGTGGCGACGTGCTGCGCGGCTGGGCGCAGAGCGGGTTGCTGCCGCTGCTCTATGCGCACATCTTCTCGCTCGACCTGATGAGCACGATCTTCGGCATGCAGGCCGAACAGGGCAAGGCGCCCGCTCCGGTGGCGATGCCCGCGCTCTGATCCGGCCCGACGATCGCATCCGAATCGCCGCAGCACCGAATCACCAGAAGCCCCTGCCGGCAACGGCGGGGGCTTTTTGCATCCGCATTGCCCGCAAGGCTGTCTTCAAGCCGCAGCAAGACAATGCAAAACAGAGCGAGAATCAGCCACGCGGGCCGCGATGCTTAACGCGAAGTGTATTCGGCGTTCAGGAAAGGGCCGCGCAGCAAACAAAGATTCACCGAAAATGCAATAAATTTCTGCGCCACCCCCTTGCATGGTCCAGAAGTGTTGCCTATCTTCATCACATCAGGCCGGCGCTCCCCTCATGGCCCGGCTTGATTGGTGCACTTGGTGCACCTCCTCCCTGAACCTTGGCCACCTGGAGCTTGTCTCCAGGTGGTTTTTTCTTGGGCTAAGCGCGGCGCGGCTATTCTGCGGCGCGGGGCCAGCGCTGCTTGGCCTGCCCCAGCGTGGCCACGTCGCTCGCCAGCGCGCGGACCAGGCCCGTGATGGTCTCGACCACATCGGGCAAGCCCTCGCCGGGTTCGGCCAGGGCAGCGTCGAGGTAGGCGCTGCGGTCGATCTCCACCTGGATGGCTTGGATACCCGCCTCACGCCGCGCCTGGCGCTCAAGGCCATAGCCCCCGGCATAGGGCCGGTTGTGCGCCGCACGAGCGCCGCAGGCCGCCATGTGGGCAAAGGCCGTGGCCATAAGCGCGCCGGAACAGGCCGCGCCAAAGCGATCGCCCAGCACGTAAGTCGGTGGCGGTTCGGCCGCGTCGCGGCGGGGCAGCGGGGGCATGGAATGCAGATCGATCATCAGCGCAGCCCCCCAGCGTGCGGCCAGGCCGGACAGCACGCCCGACAGCGCCTGGTGATAGGGCGCATGGATCTCGGTGATTCGCGCCTGCACGTCGGCAGCCGGGGTGCGCTGGCGCCAGATCTCGCCCAGGCCCGCCAGGCGGCGCGGCACCAGCCCCAGCCCGCTTTGCGCGCGGCGCGCGGCCATGGCGCTGCGCGGCACCGGCGGGAAATCGGCCAGGGCCGGATCGGGCACGATCATCTCGCGATCGAGATCATCCGGCGCCCGGTTGAGGTCGATCATCGCGCGCGGGGCGCGGGCGATCAGCAGCGCGGCGCCGGTCTGCCGCGCCACCGCCTGTGCCACCAGATCGACCAGCCGATCCTCCAGCCGCCGCGCCGCCTGGGCCGGGTGGCGCATAGCGGCGAGCAGCGCGGGCGGATAGGACCGGCCCGCATGCGGCACGGCCAGCACCACCGGGATCGGCGCCGGCACCGGCTGCTGCAAGACAAAAGCCGGGCCGCCCTCGCCGGGGATCGTTCCGCCTTCGCTGTGGCTGATGGTGGTTTCGGCACCTGCCCCAAGGTGATACGAATCAGGAGCGGGACGATCGGTTGCATCCATGGCCATTGGCTGCAATGCTTTGCCGGTTCTGTCAAAACCCCAACCGGACAAACCGCGCGGGGTCACACCCGGCGCCCTCGATCAAGCCGATGGCGCTGGCCGAAAGATTGTTAACCCGCCGGGCGCTATGACAAGCGCCCCGGCAGCGGGCCTGCGCCGGCGGCGGCGTGGCACACCAACCGGGTGCATCTGGAAAACGACATGGAAAATCAGAAGGGTAACATGATCCGCATCCTGCTGGCAGAAGACGAAGAGGCCATGCGCACCTACCTTGCCCGCGCGTTGGAAAACGCCGGCTACAGCGTGGTGGCGGTCGATCGCGGGACAGCGGCGATTCCCCTGCTGGAGCGCGAACGCTTCGACCTGCTGCTGTCGGACATCGTCATGCCCGAAATGGACGGGATCGAACTGGCGCAGCGGTGCAGCGAAATCAGCCCGGCCACCAAGGTGATGTTCATCACCGGCTTTGCCGCCGTCACGCTCAAGGCCAATCGCGAGGCGCCGCAGGCCCGCGTGCTGTCCAAGCCGTTCCACTTGCGCGACCTGGTGATGGAGGTGGACCGGATCTTTGCCAGCGCCGCGTAAAAAATCCGGATTTGCCCCCTTGCCAAGGCCGGACGGCGCGGTTAGTGGGGCGCTCCCGACGCCGAGAGGCTGACGGACAATCGATGGTGCGGGCGTATAGCTCAGTGGTAGAGCACTATGTTGACATCGTAGGGGTCGCAAGTTCAATCCTTGCTACGCCCACCATCGAAACTCTTGAAAAGCCCCGCTTTGGCGGGGCTTTTTCATGCCCGCGAGCCAGATACCCTGCCCGGCGCCCTATCCAGAAAACCTCACCATCGGGAAACACACCGCAAGGCAAGGCGCGCTAGCGCTTGCTTCATCCCGGCGGGGACAGGTCTTGGCCTGAGCCTTGCCGGCACAAGCGGGAGAGACAACGATGAACTGGCTTGGATTCCTCGCCATGGCCGCCGCGCTGGCGGATCAGACACCGGCAACCACCACCCGCACGCATGTGGACCACCGCGGCGAGCGCTATGCCGTGGACTACCACGCCGTGCCGCACGTGCGGCACAAGACCGTCGGCATGGCGGCGCCGGCGCGGCCCTCGCATGAACGCTGCGAAGAAACGCTGACGGTCTTGGCCGAACGCCGCATCCACGCCCCGAACGGCGCCGCCACTCTGCGCCATCGCCTGCCGCAGACGCGAACCTGGCGAGTATCGATGCCCGGCCCATGTCGGGCGACGCCAGCCGCCGACGCGGCCATGGCACGGCGCTCGGCCCAGGTGGCGCAGTTCCTGGCGCAAGCCGCCGCGCAGGACCAGCCCGCCGCGCTCGCCGCGATCGAGGCGGCCCACGCCCTGGCGGCGCGGTGAAGGCCATTGGCGGCGCAGTGGCCGTGGCGATCGGTGCGTGGCCCGCGACAGCCGGCGCGCAGGCGGCGCCGGACCTGACCGTGGAGATCGAGGCGGCCAGCGACTGGCGCGCCCGTGGGTTGAGCCAGAGCGAAGGACGCGCGGCGGTGCAGGTGCTCGGCACTTGGGCACCTGCCGAGTCGCTGGCAATCGAGATGGCGGCCACCACCTTGCGCGGCAGTGCGCGCCACGGGGGCAGTGACCTGGGGCTGACGCTGGCACCGGCGTTCTCGACCACGGCAGCAGGCTGGACCTGGCGCGCCGGCGCGACCGGGCGGGTGTTCGCCGGGCGGGAATCAGATGGCAGCGGGACACTGACCTATGCCGAATTCAATGCCGGGGCGACGCGCACCATCGGCCCGCTGCGCCTGGCGCTGGGCGCCGATTACGCGCCGCGCCAGGCGGCCATCGGCGGCGACAACCTCTATGTTCACGTCATGGTGGCGAGCGGCCTGCCCGGCACCGCGTTCACCGTGTATGCGGGCGGCGGCTATTCGCTGGGCCGCGCGCGCGCCGGAGGAGCCACCTGGCGCCTGCGTCCACAAGGCGATTATGGCGACCTCCAGGCCGGCGTGATGCGCGTGTCGGGCCGGTTGACGCTGGGGCTGCGCGCCACGGCCACCGTCGGCCCGCGTCACACGGCAGACGCGCCAGCCCGGCGGCGCGATGGCGCCAGCCTGGTCGGCTATCTGCGCGTGGCCGCGTGGCCCTGATCGGCACTGGCAGGGCTCAGTCGGTCGCCAGGACATGGGGCGCCAGCGATAGCCCGGCTTGGCGGGTTTTCTCGGCAATTGCGCCACATGCGAGCCAACTCGGCTTGATCGCATGGCGCGCCCCGGGCCACTTGCCGGGCATGAACGATGCCACCACCGCTACGGCCCTGGCGTGCCAGCGCCTCTACTGGTCCGCACTCCAGGACCGGTGGGACCGGCGCACGCGCCAGGCGGCGGCCTGGCTGGCGGACGAACCGGGCGTGGTGGATATCGGTTGTGGCCTGATGCCACTGCGCGATTACCTGCCCGCCGGCACCCGCTATGTGCCCGTGGACATTGTCGATCGCGGTCCCGGCACGGTGCTGACCGATCTCAACGCCGATCCCCTGCCCCGCTTTGGCGAGCGCGCCGCGGCCATGCTGGGCGTGGTCGAATATGTCACCGACCTGCCCCGCCTGTTTGCGCAGTTGCGGCAGTTCGATCGCGTCGTGCTGTCGTATAACCACGCCTCGGTCCAGGACGTGCTCTGGGCGCTGCGCCTGCGCCGCAAGGAAGTGATCTGGCTGCATCGCCATGGCCCCTTGCGCTTTGCCCGGCTGCTGGAACGGGCCGGCTGGCAGATCGTGCGGCGCCACAGGGTGCGCGTGGGCGAGGCGATCTATGACTTGCGGGCCACGCCGTGAAAACCGCAGCCCCCGCCAAGAATCGCCGGGCCTGCGCTTGCACCGCGTTCCGCACCTGCTAAGGGGGCGGGTAAGTTCAACTCCCCAGGCAAGGCAACAGGACGGCTATGGCGAAGATCAAGGTGAAGAACCCGATCGTCGAGATCGACGGCGACGAGATGACCCGCATCATCTGGGAATGGATCCGCGAGCGCCTGATCCTTCCCTACCTCGATCTCGAACTGAAGTACTTCGACCTTTCGGTCCAGAAGCGCGACGAGACCGGTGACCAGATCACCATCGATTCGGCCAACGCCATCAAGCAGTACGGCGTGGGCGTGAAGTGCGCCACGATCACCCCGGACGAAGCCCGCGTGGAAGAATTCGGCCTCAAGAAGATGTGGAAGTCGCCCAACGGCACGATCCGCAACATCCTGGGCGGCGTGGTGTTCCGCGAACCGATCGTGATCCAGAACGTGCCCCGCCTGGTGCCGGGCTGGACCGACCCGATCGTGGTGGGCCGCCATGCCTTTGGCGACCAGTACAAGGCGACCGACACCCTGATCCCCGGCCCGGGCAAGCTGCGCCTGGTGTTCGACGGCGTGAACGGCGAGTCGATCGATCTCGAAGTGTTCGATTTCCCGTCCTCGGGCGTCGCCATGGCGATGTACAACCTGGACGATTCGATCCGCGATTTCGCCCGCGCCAGCTTCAACTATGGCCTCGGCCTGGGTTGGCCGGTCTACCTGTCGACCAAGAACACCATCCTCAAGGCCTATGACGGCCGCTTCAAGGACCTGTTCCAGGAAGTGTTCGACACCGAAGGCTTCAAGGAGAAGTTTGCCGCCGCCGGCATCGAATACCAGCACCGCCTGATCGACGACATGGTCGCTTCCGCGCTCAAGTGGTCGGGCAAGTTCGTGTGGGCCTGCAAGAACTATGACGGTGACGTGCAGTCCGACACCGTGGCGCAGGGCTTCGGCTCGCTGGGCCTGATGACCTCGGTGCTGATGACGCCCGACGGCAAGACCGTGGAAGCCGAAGCGGCCCACGGCACCGTGACGCGCCACTATCGCCAGCACCAGCAGGGCAAGGCGACCAGCACCAACCCGATCGCCTCGATCTTCGCCTGGACGCGCGGCCTGATGTATCGTGGCAAGTTCGACGAAACCCCCGAAGTGGTGCGTTTTGCCGAAACCCTGGAGCGCGTCTGCATCGAAACCGTGGAAAGCGGCAAGATGACCAAGGATCTCGCGATCCTGATCGGCCCCGACCAGCCGTGGATGACCACGGAGAAGTTCTTCGAGGCGATCGTCGAGAACCTCGAAAAGGAAATGTCCGCCTGGGCCTGAACCCGCGCCATTTCGCATGAAAAAGAAAGGCTCCGGCGCTCGCCGGGGCCTTTTCTTTTGGGGTGGGAACCGGCTAGCAGGAACGCTTGCGGTTTTGCGAAGTGAAGCCGCGTGCAAGGGGGTAGCATGACGGAATTGGCGGCATTGGCCGGGATCGGGCTAGCCGTGGTGGCAACACTGGGCGCGCTGGTGGCGTTGCTGCTCGTGCGCCGCCGCCGCGCCGCCGCTTTGGCTGCCGCCGAACTCGAAGCAGAAGCAGAAGCCCCACCTGCCCCGGTGCGCCGCCGCAACTTTGGCCCAGGGATCGCCCTGGCCGAGCAGGAGGGCCAAGCCGGCGAAGACGACAGCCCAAGCCTGCCTGCTTTCGTGACCGCCGCGCAGGCCGCTTCCGCCCATGAAGCCGCGCCCGAGCTTCCGCCATCGCCGGCCGCATCGCAGGGCATGCCGTCCGTGGCTGCCGATGCGCTGGCCCAGGCGGTGGTGTTTCGCCAGATCTTTCCACCGCCCCCGGCAGGCGCGCGCAGCTTTTACGGCGGCGTGCCGCTGACGCCGGCCCCGCTGGACTGGCCCCGGTCCGCCCGCACCGGATTGCCGCTGCACTTCCTGCTGCAAGTGGATTGCGCGCAAGTGGCGCCCCGCGCCCGGCTCACCGTGCTGCCCGGCAGCGGCGCCCTGCTGTTCTTTGCCGATCTGACCGGCACACCGGGCCACGATACGCCCGCCGAAGGCCGGGTGATCTGGATCGACGAAAGCGACGAGCCCACCTGGACCGAGGCCGATCCCCCGGCAGACCTGCCCCCGGCCCATGCCGGTGAGCGGACGGAAGGCAGCGCCCCGGCCTGGCCCTGGGCTATCGATGCGCAGGATGCGCCACAAGTGTTGCCACGCTGGCCCTTCGTGCCCACGGTCATCGAGCTGCTTGCGGGGGCCGATACGCGTACCGGCTCCGCCATCACCTGGCCAGACGGCCCGACCACGGCCGATGCCCTGCTGGCGGCGCAAGGCACGCCGGTGGCGGTCTTTGCCTTGTCCCCCAACGATTTCAACCTGGCCGGGAATGGCCAGATGGACCGCCCCTGGCCTGGCTTCCCGCATGATTGGCTGGCGATCCAGACGCTCGTGGCGATGCTCCTGCGCGAAGCGGCGCGCACCACGCCGACCAGCGCCCGCGCACTCTGGCCCGATCTGGATGAGGACGCCCGCCGCGATCTGCTCGCCCGGATCGAAAGCGAATGTGCCGAATGGCATGCCCTGGCTCGCACCAAGCCGGCCTTTGCCGATGTGACCGAACCGGTGCGCGCCGCGTTCTGGGAATGGTTTTCGAGCCATGCTCCGCTGGCCCGGCTGGTGGCCCCAGGCGCCTGCGTGGCGGCGGTGGAAACCACGCTGCATGCGCTGCCCGGCAAGGCCGCCGTGTTTCCCGATGAACTGATCGCGCGGCTCGCCTATCGCCACGCCCTAGCCGTGCGTACCGCCTCGCGGGTTCATGCCCGCGTGCCCGATCGGCTGCTCGCCGCGCCATCCGAAACCGAAGCGGACCAATCCTCGCGGGTGCAGCGCCAGGTGCTGCTGCTCGAGTTGTCCACTGACGAGGCACTGGGCCATCACCTGGGCGATCATGTGCTGCAATTCTGGATCGCGCCCGATGACCTGGCCGCGCGCCGGCTCGATACCGCCGAAATGGTCGCTCCAGCGATCTGAAACGGCGGCTTTTCTGTCCCAAGCCACATAAACTTACACGCGCCGGGACTGGCCAAGCCCGGCCGCACCCCCTAGCCTGACCAGCATGGCAGGCCAGTTACTTCCCACTTCCGCACTTTCCGATGCCCTGGTGATCCTGGGGGCGGCGGGCATCGTCATCCCCGCATTCGCCCGTTTTCGCATCACCCCGATCATCGGCTTCATTCTCGTCGGCCTGCTGGTCGGCCCCTATGGCCTGGGATCGCTGGCGCAAGCCGTGCCCTGGCTGCACTACGTTACCATATCCAATCCACACGCGATCGAGCCTTTTGCCGAGTTCGGCATCATCCTGCTGCTGTTCGAAATCGGGCTGGAACTCTCGTTCAACCGCTTGTGGTCGATGCGCCGGCTGGTGTTCGGGCTCGGCCCGATGGAACTGATCGGCTCGGCCCTGCTGATCGGGCTGGGGCTGATGTTGCTGGGCCAGTCGGTGGCCGGCGCGCTGGGCCTGGGGCTGGCGCTGGCGCTATCGTCCACCGCGCTCGTGCTGCCGATTTCCGGCACGCAAGGCCCGGTCGGGCGCGCGGCCCTGTCGATGCTGTTGTTCGAAGATATCGCGCTGGTGCCGATCATCTTCCTGCTCGGCGCGCTCGCCCCGGTGGCCGCTGCCGGCGCTCCCGGCCTGGTCGAAACGCTGTGGAAGGGTGCCGCCGTGATCGTCGCCCTGCTGGTGTTCGGGCGGTTTGGCCTTCCGCCCCTGTTTGCCCAGGCGGCCAAGACCAAGAGCCCCGAGCTGTTCCTCGCCGCCAGCCTGCTGGTGGTGATCGTCGCCGCGCTGGCCACCGGCGCGGCGGGCCTGTCCCCGATTATGGGCGCGCTGCTGGCCGGACTGCTGATTGCCGAGACTGAATACCACACCGAAGTGGAAGCGATCACCAAGCCATTCAAGGGCCTGGCGCTGGGGGTGTTCCTGATCACCGTGGGCATGGGCATCGATCTGCGCGTGCTGGCCGCCAATTTCGGTCCGCTGGCGCTGGGCGTGCTGGGCGTGGTCGTGGCCAAGGCGCTGGTGACGGGGCTGCTGCTGCTGTTCTGGGGCAAGGAACGGGCGACTGCGCTGGAGGCCGGCATCCTGATGTCCAGCCCTTCGGAAACCACGCTGATCGTGCTGGGCACGGCGGCCACGGCGCAATTGATCCAGCCCGCCACGGCGCAATTCTGGCAGATCGTGACCGCCATCGGCCTGACCATCACGCCGCTGCTGGCCAAAGTGGGCCAGCTTGGCGCGGGTCAGGTGCGGCAACACGGCGGTGACGGAGCGGTGGAGGTGGAAGAGCCCGAAGGCCATCGCACCGTCATCCTCGGCTTTGGCCGTGTCGGCCGCCTGATCGGGGAAATGCTGGCCGAGCACGAGCGCCCCTATCTGGCGATCGATGCCGAGCCCGCCGTCGTCCGCGCCGCGCGCGCGGCAGGGCAGCCGGTGCTGTTCGGCAACATCGACAGCGCCGCGGTGATCGACCGGCTGAACCTGGCCGAAGCGAGCGCGGTGATCGTGACCATGGACGAACCGGTGCTGGCCCTTCGCATCGTGCGCAAGCTGCGCGCGCTGGCGCCCGAGGTGCCGATCATCGTGCGCGCGCGCGATCCCGGCCACGCGGCGCAACTCTATCGCGCCGGGGCCAGCCATGCCGTGCCCGAAACGCTGGAAAGCTCGCTGCAACTGTCCGAAGCCGTGCTGGTCGACCTGGGCGTCCCGATGGGCCCGGTGATCGCCTCGATCCACGAAAAGCGCGACCAGTTCCGTCAGCAGATCATGGCCGAGGGCGAACTGGCCACCCCGCCCCGCCTGAAAGCGAGCCGGTTGCGGGATAGGTAGCTCGGGGCAATGCTGCGGCTGGGGGCTTCGACAGGCTCAGCCCGAACGGATTGGAGCGAAGAGTGCGATCCGTTCCGCTCAGGCCAAGTCTATAACCTTGCGCCAGGGTCAGCGCCCTTCGACGGGCTCAGGGCGAACGAGGAATGAAAGACCTGGCCTTGCAATCCATTCGGGCTGAGTTTGCCGAAGCCCCGGAAACCTTGCGCCAGGGCCAATGCCCTTCGACGGGCTCAGGGCGAACGGGGAATGAAAGACCCGACCTTGCAATCCGTTCGGGCTGAGCCTGTCGAAGCACGGAAAAATTGCGCCGGGACCAGAGTGGTTCAACAAGCGCAGCCCGAACGGGATGGGAAAGACGATCAGGCTTTCCTCCGTTCGCCCTGAGCCTGTCGAAGGGCGCCCGGCACAACGTGTCGTTTGGCCTCAGGCCGCGAGCACGGCCTTGGCTGCGGTCAGCGCGTCGGCGGCCTTGCTGCCATCCGGGCCACCGCCCTGGGCCATGTCGGGACGGCCGCCGCCGCCCTTGCCGCCCAGCGCCTCGACGCCGGCGCGCACCAGGTCCACCGCGCTGACCCTGCCGACGAGGTCTGCGGTCACGGCTGCCGCGATCGAGGCGCGGGCTTCGTTGACCGCAACGATCACCGCCACGCCCGAGCCCAGGCGCTGCTTGGCCTGGTCGAGCAGCCCGCGCAGCTCCTTGGGGTCCAGCCCTTCGAGCACCTGGCCGGCGAACTTCACGCCGCCGACGTCTTCGTCGGCCGCTTCGGCCTTCGCGCCGCTGCCACCCAGCGCCAGCGCCTTCTTCGCTTCGGCCAGTTCGCGTTCCAGCTTGCGGCGTTCGTCGATCAGCGCGGCAACGCGCGCTTCGACTTCGTCGGGCGTGGTGCGCAGCAGGCTGGCGGTATGCTTGAGCACGTCTTCGCGGCCGATCAGCCACTGCCGCGCGCCTTCGCCGGTCAGCGCCTCGATCCGGCGCACGCCCGAAGAGACCGCGCTTTCGCCCACGATGCGGAACACGCCGATATCGCCCAGCGCGCGCACATGGGTGCCGCCGCACAGTTCCACCGAATAGGCCTTGTCCGTGGCGCGGCCCATCGAGAGCACGCGCACTTCCTCGCCATACTTTTCGCCAAACAGCGCCATGGCGCCGGCGGCAATGGCATCGTCGGGCGTCATCAGGCGGGTGGTCACCGGCTCGTTGGCGCGGATTTCCGCGTTCACTTCGGCCTCGATCGCGGCAATGTCCTCGGCACTGAGCGCCGTGGGATGCGAGAAGTCGAAGCGCAGGCGATCGGGCGCGACCAGCGAGCCCTTTTGCGTGACATGCGCGCCCAGGCGATTGCGCAGCGCCTGGTGCAGCAGGTGCGTGGCCGAATGGTTGGCACGGGTGGCATCGCGGCGCACCACGTCGACCACCAGTTGCACCGCGTCGCCCACCTTGATCGTGCCCGCTTCCACCACGGCCTGGTGGGCATGCAGGCGGCCCAGCGGCTTGGTGGTGTCGGCCACGGTCAGCTTGAGGCCATCGGCCCCGGCGATCGTGCCGGCATCGCCCATCTGGCCGCCGCTCTCGCCATAGAACGGGGTCTGGTTGGTCAGCACGGTGACGCTGTCACCGGCCTTGGCCTCGGTCACTTCGATGCCGTCCTTGACCAGCGCCACGACCACGCCTTCGCCGCTGGTGGCGGTGTAGCCGGTGAACTCGGTGGCGCCTTCGCGCTCGGCAATGTCGAACCACACTTCGCTCGACGCAGCTTCGCCCGAACCCTTCCACGCGGCGCGGGCGGCGGCCTTCTGCTGGGCCATGGCGGCGTCGAAGCCTTCGCGATCGACACTCACGCCACGGGCGCGAAGGGCGTCTTCGGTCAGGTCGTAAGGGAAGCCATACGTGTCATAGAGGCGGAACGCGGTTTCGCCGGGCAGCTTGTCGCCCTCGCCCAGGCCAGCCGAGGCTTCGTCGAGCAGGCGCAGACCATTGGACAGGGTCTGGCGGAAGCGGGTTTCCTCGCGCTGGAGCACTTCCTCGATCAGCGGCTGGGCGCGGCCCAGTTCCGGATAGGCCTGGCCCATTTCGGTGACCAGCGAACCCACCAGGCGGTGCATCAGCGGATCCTTGGCGCCCAGCAGGTGGGCATGGCGCATGGCGCGGCGCATGATCCGGCGCAGCACATAGCCGCGCCCTTCGTTCGAGGGCAGCACGCCATCAGCCAGCAGGAAGCTGGACGAGCGCAAGTGGTCGGCGATCACGCGATGGCTGGCGGTGTGCTCGCCGGTGGCCTTGACGCCGGTCAGGCTTTCCGAGGCGGCGATCAGCGCGCGGAACGTGTCGGTGTCATAGTTGTCGTGTTCGCCCTGAAGCACGGCGGCGATGCGTTCGAGGCCCATGCCGGTGTCGATCGAGGGCTTGGGCAGTTCGCCGACGATTTCGCCGGCGGCCTGCTCGAACTGCATGAACACCAGGTTCCAGATCTCGATGAAACGGTCGCCGTCTTCATCGGGGCTGCCCGGAGGACCACCGGGGATATGCGCGCCGTGGTCGTAGAAGATTTCCGAGCAGGGGCCGCACGGGCCATCGTCACCCATGGCCCAGAAATTGTCCTTGGTGGCGATGCGGATGATCTTGTCATCGCTCAGGCCGGCGATCTTGCGCCACAATGCGGCGGCGTCTTCATCGGTGTGATAGACGGTGACCAGCAGCTTTTCGGCGGGGATGCCCCACACCTTGGTCAGCAGGGTCCAGGCGTTGGTGATCGCCTGTTCCTTGAAGTAATCGCCGAACGAGAAATTGCCGAGCATTTCGAAGAACGTGTGGTGCCGCGCGGTATAGCCCACGTTGTCCAGATCGTTGTGCTTGCCGCCGGCGCGCACGCACTTCTGCGAGGATGTGGCACGCGGAATGGCGCGCGTTTCCAGGCCCGTGAAGACGTTCTTGAACGGGACCATGCCCGCGTTCGTGAACATCAGCGTCGGGTCGTTGTAGGGAACGAGCGGTGCGGACGGCACCACTTCGTGGCCTTGCGAGCCGAAGTATTCCAGGAAGGACCGGCGGATTTCGTTCGTCGAAGTCATGACCCGCCGATTAGGCGAGGCGTGGCCAACGAACAAGCGGGATTCATCGCTAACCGTGATCGCCTAACGCTTTCGTGGCAGTAACGATCCAGGCGGCGGCAGGAAAGCTCACCTGCCCGTCGCGATGGTGCGCCGCGATCACCGCGCGCAGCCCTTGCTCGATGCCCGGCCGCGCCGCTTCGGCCGCCTGGCGCAAGGCAGAGGCGGCGGGGCCGATGCGTCGGAACAGCGCCAGGGCCTGGTCCTGCGCATCGTCCCCCTCGCCCGCGATGTAATGGAAATCGTGTGGCTGGAACGTCACGTCCTGCCATCCGGCCAGCATCGCCCGCACATGATCGGGATCGGCGAAGGCGAACGGGCCGGGTGCATGGGGATCGGGCGGGCTGGCAGGCTTGGGCACCAGCCCGGCCATCGCGCTGGCCCAGCCGTTTTCGGCCGGATGGCGGAAGCAGGAAAAGACCAGGCGCGCGTCGGGCGCGGCCGCGGCGGCCAGGTTGCGGAACGCGGCCGGTGGATCGGCGAAGAACATCACGCCATGGCGCGAGACCAGCAGATCGGGCCGATACGCCGGATCAGCCCAAGCCCCGGCATCGCCCAACTCGAAGCGGACCTGGCCCAGACCTGCCGCGCGCCGTTGCGCGGCGGCAACCAGGTCTGCCGACACGTCCACCCCCCGCACGTGTGCCTGGGGCCGGGCGGCCGCGAGGGCGAGCGACAGCTCTCCCGCTCCGCAGCCGATATCGAGCACGGTTGCCCCTGGTTGCGCCGCGATCGCCGCCAGCAAGGCCGGGGTGAGCTGCGCAAAGGTGCGATCGGTGCGCTGCCATTCCTCTGCCCAGGCGCGGCCGACGCCGCCCTGCCAATCCGATGCTTGGGTCATGCCAGCCGGGATAGGACATCGCGGCAGTCTTGGCGACCAGGAACGATCGATGCCGAAACGCAAACGGCGCGCCATTCACAAAGGAACAGCGCGCCGGGAGCGATGCGGTTGGGCGTGGGGTGGGGTTCGCCCACCGCCCCGCATCACAGATTACAGATCGTCGTCGGCGTCCGGGCCAGCCATCAGGCCTTCGGCCACCTGCTCGGTCCGGCCACGGATCGCGGCTTCGAGCCGGTCACGCAGTTCGCCGTTTTCGCGCAGGAAGTTCTTGGCGTTTTCACGCCCCTGACCGATACGCACGGAGTCATAGCTGAACCACGCGCCCGACTTTTCAACCAGACCGGCCTTGACCCCGAGATCAAGGATTTCCCCGATCTTGGAAATGCCTTCGCCGTACATGATGTCGAACTCCACCTGCTTGAACGGCGGGGCGACCTTGTTCTTGACGACTTTCACGCGGGTGGTGTTGCCGGTGATCTCGTCGCGGTCCTTGATCTGGCCGGTGCGGCGGATGTCGAGACGGACCGAAGCATAGAACTTGAGCGCGTTGCCGCCGGTGGTGGTTTCCGGGTTGCCGTACATCACGCCGATCTTCATGCGCACCTGGTTGATGAAGATCACCATGCAGCGCGAACGGCTGATCGAGCCGGTCAGCTTGCGCAGCGCCTGGCTCATCAGGCGGGCCTGGAGGCCGACGTGGCTGTCGCCCATTTCGCCTTCGATTTCGGCGCGGGGCACCAGGGCGGCCACCGAGTCGACCACGAGGATGTCGATCGCATTGGAGCGCACCAGCGTGTCGACGATTTCCAGCGCCTGCTCGCCCGTGTCGGGCTGCGAGACGATCAGCTCGTCGATGTTGACGCCCAGCTTCTTGGCATAGACCGGGTCGAGCGCGTGTTCCGCGTCGACGAAGGCCGCCGTGCCGCCAGTCTTCTGCGCTTCGGCAATGGCGTGAAGCGCCAGGGTGGTCTTGCCCGAGCTTTCCGGGCCATAGATTTCGATGATGCGGCCACGCGGCAGGCCACCGATGCCCAGCGCGATGTCCAGCCCGAGTGAGCCGGTGGAAATGGCTTCCACCTGCATCGTCTCCTTGGAGCCCAGCTTCATGACCGAGCCCTTGCCGAATGCGCGGTCGATCTGGGCCAGTGCGGCGTCGAGCGCCTTCTGACGATCCATGTCCTTTTCTTTGCCTTCCTGAATGAGCTTGAGCTGCGCCGCCATGGCTGCTTCCCCTTGCCTAGAGATGGCTGACACGAACCGTCAACACGCAGAACAATGTACTCGCTCTGTTCTTTTGGAACAAGAGGGGAACGAAAAATTCTCTTCAAACTGGTGGCGATAATCACCACGCCTTGAAATCATGGGGATTCCGCGACCCATCCACAACCCGCGCCGGGCCTGCAAACACGGCGAATCGCCCAAATGAACGCGCACGAAAATGCGGCCATCGTGGCAGCAACGCGCGCCTCAGCCGCCGCGCAGCACCTGCTCGACCGCCGCGACGATCTGCGCCACGGAAAAGGGCTTGGCGAGGAAATGCATGTTGGGAATGTCGATCTCGCGCCGCAACTGCTCCTCGGCATAGCCGGACATGAACAGCACCGGCAGTTCGGGCTTCACCCGGCGAATCTCGCGCGCCATGGCCGGCCCGTCCATCGAGGGCATGACCACGTCGGACACGACCAGATCGATATCGCCGCCTGCGGCGATGATGCGGGCCAGTGCCTCCAGCCCATCCTCGCCATCGGCGGCAGTGGTCACTTCATAGCCCTGGCGCACCAGGGCGCGTTCGGCCACGGCGCGCACCGTGTCTTCGTCTTCCACCAGCAGCACGCGCCCGCCGCCGGTCCATTGCGTGCGGCGCACCTCGGCCTTGGGCCGGGCCGCTTCGGCCGTTTCCGCCGGATCAGGGACATGGACCGGCAGATAGATGGTGAACCGGGTGCCCTTGCCCACTTCACTGTCGGCAAAGATGAACCCGCCCGACTGCTTGACGATGCCATAGACGGTGGACAGGCCCAGGCCCGTGCCCTTGCCCTTTTCCTTGGTGGTGAAGAACGGCTCGAAAATCTTGCCGATCTGCGAGGGCTTGATGCCGTGGCCGGTGTCTTCCACCACCAGTGCGGTATAGTCCGCGATCGGCAGGATCTCGCTTTTCATCGCGCGCACATCGTTGGCGGTGACGCGGCGGGTGGCGATGCGCAGCGTGCCACCCGCCTTGGTGTCGGTGCCATTGGCCGTCATCGCGTCGCGCGCGTTCACCGCCAGATTGAGCAGGACCTGCTCAAGCTGCACCGGATCGGCCCGCACCAGCCCGAGATCGCGATCGTGGACCACGTCGAGCTGGATCTTCTCCCCCAGCAGGCGCTTGAGCAGGGTGGAAACCTCGGCCACCACATCGGGCAGTTGCAGCACTTCGGGGCGCAGCGTCTGCTGGCGCGAAAAGGCCAGCAATTGCCGGGTGAGCGAGGCGGCGCGGTTGGAATTGGCCTTGATCTGCTGGATATCGTCGTAATCGCTGTCGCCGGGCGTGTGGCGCATCAGGATCAGGTCGCAATAGCCGATGATCGCGGTGAGCACGTTGTTGAAATCGTGCGCCACGCCGCCGGCGAGCTGGCCCACCGCCTGCATCTTGGTGGCCTGGGCGATCTCGCGCTTGAGGCGGGCTTCCTCGGTCGAATCCTTGAGGCTGAGCAGCACGGCGCCCTCGCCCATGCCGCGCACGCCGGCCAGGCTCAGGGAAACCGGCTCTTCCGGCGAGGCGCGCAGGCGCACGGCCACGTCGCCTGCGGTCGGCGCGCCCTGGGTATAGCGGCGCACGGCATCGGCGAGCGCGCCCTTGTCCTCGCGGATGACCAGGTCCGATGGATAGGGCGGCGGTACCGTATCGTCATGCCCGGCGGCGCGCAGGAAAGCGCGGTTGGCAAACAGGAAACGCCCGTCGCGATCGGTCATCGCCAGGCCCAGCGGCAGGCGCGAGAGCAGCGCCTCGATCTGCGGCAGCCCGGCGCGGGCATCGCCCAGCGCGCCATCGTTGTCGATGATCAGGAACAGCGAGGGCACCCGCGCCGGATCGGCGCTAGCCACGCCATCGGGATCGGCGATCGGCACGTGGACAAAGCGCACCGGCGTGCCCCGCGCGCCTTCGCGGGCATAGAAAATGCGCTCGCTGTCATCGGCGCGGAACCACGAGACGAAATCGCTGCCAGCCACTTGCGCGCCTTCGCCCCCGGCGCGGGCGGCAAAGGCCGTGTTGGCCGCGCGCACCCGGCCATCGGGCAGCACGACGGCCGCCTGGATGCCTTCGCGGGCCAGGGCGCGGCCGAGCTTGCCGGTCACATGCACGGCCAGGTCGGCCACCAGGTCCACCTCGGCCAGGGGCACGAAGCGGCAGACCAGGTGATCCTGCCCGCGCCCGGCGCGCAGCAGCTCTGCCCGCCAGCGGCCCTTGGGAGAGGAAACCTGCGCCACTTGCGCCCGGCCGTCGCGCCAGGCGGCTCGCACCGCACCATCGAGCGCTTCGCCGTCGCTGCCGTCGAGCGGCACGCGCGGCGGCGCGGCATGGCCAAACCATTGGGCAAAGCGGCTGTTGGCACAGACCAGGCGCCCGGCACGATCGATGATCGCCAGGGCTTCGTCGGGCCGCTCGATCGCCGCGAAAGTGACCGACCAATCGGGCGCGGCCGCAGCCGGTTCGGCGCGCCGAGGCAGGAACCGCACCATCAGCCGGGCGAGCAGGGCCAGCGCGACCAGACCCAATAGATAGGCCGCCGCAAGCACCGCGTCTCCGGCCAGAAACCACAGCAGCGCCGCCCCGGCCAGCGCCGCCAGTGCAACCAGCGCCGCGTCGCGGCGCCAGGCGCCATCCATCAACGCGCCCGCCCCGGTCAGGCCATCCTCTTCATCGATATTGCCCGCTGCGGCCGGCACGCTTGCTCCCTTCACCACTGCGCCTTCCACGCCCGCCCCCAGCACACCCGCCCCCGCCACGCATCGGGCCACGGGCCATCGCGCCTGCGATCAGAGCCGCTGGGCGAGGCGCGTACGCCGCTTGTGCACCGTCCACCAGCGCCAGGCAAATGCGGCGATGACATAGCCCACAACCGCCGCCACGACCGCAATCACCAGCAAGCCGAAGACCAGCGCCGGGGCTGCGTCAGACAGCAGCCAGCCGGTCCATTCGCCCAGGCTGGCGCCGCGCTCGAACAAGGCCATGAACGTTGCCACGTCGGCATGAAAACCGAACCAGTTGCCTAGCGCCAGAGACGCGGCGATGAACAGCGGCGTTGTCGCCGGATTGGACAGGAACGTCATGCCCGCTGCAATCGGAATGTTGCCGCGAAACGGCAGGCACATCGCCGCCGCACCGGCAATCTGCACGCCCGGAATCATCGCGAAGATGCCCACCAAGAGGCCGATGGCAACGCCCCGCGGCACCGATCGACGATTGAACCGCCACAGTTCCGCGCGCGCGGCGAGCGGGCCGGTGAACCGGTTGCGCTCCATCTGCGCGCGCGTGGGCATGGTTGAGCGGACCATCGTGGCAATCTTGCGGCGCATCGTAACGGATGTTTCCCCTGGCGTGTGGCAAATGCGATCCTGCACCTGTGGAGATTGCCTCCTTAAAGCTTGCCGGACCATGAAGCCCGGTGCTCCACAAACCGCATTCAGCCGTGTTCGCGCATGATCCGCGCCTTGTCGCGCTGCCAGTCGCGGTTCTTGATCGTGGCGCGCTTGTCCGCCGCGTTCTTGCCCTTGGCCAGGGCCAGTTCCACCTTGGCCCGCCCGCGCCCGTTGAAATAGATCGAGAGCGGCACCAGCGTCATCCCCTTGCGCTCCACCGCGCCGTGGAACTTGGCGATCTCGCGTTCCTTCAACAGCAGCTTGCGCGGGCGCTTGGGCTCGTGATTGTAGCGGTTGCCGTGGCTGAATTCGGGCACGTTGGAATTGACCAGCCAGACCTCGCCGTTCTTCACTTCGGCATAGGATTCGGCAATCGAGCCTTCACCGAAGCGGAGCGATTTCACTTCGGTGCCGGTCAGCGCGATGCCCGCCTCATAGACGTCTTCCACGAAATACTCGAACCGCGCGCGGCGGTTTTCGGCGACGATCTTCTTCTTGTCGAAGGCCTGGGGGGTTGGTCTTGCCATGGTTCAGCCCATGTAGGGTGCCTTTGCCCGCAAGGAAAGCGGCAGAACGTGCGGAATCTGCAAGTGCCCCGCCAACAATAGAAAGCCACCGTGCGGAACCCGTCTTGCCAGTTTCACGTTGCCCCCCCAGACTGCGCCGCACTGCACAAGACGGTGCATGGACGGGAAACCAAGATGGCCGATGCAACGCGGGAAAGATGCGTCCTGGTGCTCCAGGGCGGCGGCGCGCTGGGCGCCTACCAGGCCGGCGTGTTCGAGGCGCTGGCCGGCAACGGCTATAGCCCGGATTGGGTGGCGGGCATTTCGATCGGCGCGGTCAATGCCGCGCTGATTGCCGGCAACCCGCCCGAACGCCGCGTGCGCAACCTGCGCGCGTTTTGGGAGCAGGCCTCCTCGCGCATCCCCTTCCCCTCCCCGTTTGCCGATGGCTGGGGCCGCCGCCTGTTCAACGAGGCGGCCGCCGCTTCGGTGGCGCTGACCGGCATTCCCGGCTTCTTCACCCCGCGCACCACGCCACCGTGGCTGGCGCTGCCCGGATCGCCCGATTCGATCAGCCTTTATGACACCAGCCCATTGCGCGAGACACTGCTCGAGCTGGTCGATTTCGACCTGATCAACAGTGGCAAGGTCCGCTTCAGCGTGGGCGCGGTGAACGTGCTCAACGGCAACTTCGCCTATTTCGACAACCGCGACCGCCTGATCGAGCCCGAGCACATCATGGCCAGCGGCGCCCTGCCGCCGGGCTTTCCGCCGGTGATGGTGGATGGCGAACCCTATTGGGACGGCGGCATCGTTTCCAACACCCCGCTGCAATTCGTGCTCGACGAGCGCGCGCGAGAAGCCGACCGCCACGATTCGGCCCGCGCCCAGGCGGCGCGCGACCCGGTGCTGGTGTTCCAGGTAGACCTGTTTTCGGCGCGCGGCATGATGCCCCGCAGCTTGGCCGAAAGCGCCCAGCGCGAAAAGGACATCCGCTTTTCCAGCCGCACCCGGCTCAACACCGACATGCAGAAGCGGATCGAGGCGCTGGAAGCAGCCGCCGCGCGCCTGGCGGAAAAGCTGCCGCCCGAATTCGCGCAGGACGAGGACATGGCCACGCTCACCGCCCATGCGCAGGACGGGCCGGTGACCATCCTGCACCTGATCAATCGCGGCGAAGACTATGAAACCCAAAGCAAGGATTACGAGTTCTCGCGCATGACGGTGCAAGGCCATTGGGACAATGGCCGCCGCGATGTGGAGCGCTCGTTTGCCAGCCCCCGCTGGAAAAACCGCCAGCGCCCACAGCGCGGCATCGTCACGCTCGATCTTGCATGATGCAGGGCGGGCACCCGTTCTGGGGACCGACCAGACCTGGAGAGTGAATCCATGAATCTCGACAACAAGATCGCCATCGTCACCGGTGCGGCCAGCGGTATCGGCCTCGCCATTGCCAAGCGCTATGCCCAGGCCGGCGGGCGCGTGGCGATTGCCGATCTCAAGCTGGATGCCGCGCAAGCCGCCGCCGATGGCATCAATGCCGATCATCCCGGTGCCGCCATGGCCGTGGAAATGGACGTGACCAGCGAAGACCAGGTCAATGCCGGCGTGGCCAAGGTGGTGGAGGCCTGGGGCGGCGTGGACATCCTGGTTTCGAACGCGGGCATCCAGATCGTCAACCCGGTGGAGAATTTTGCGTTCGCCGACTGGAAGAAGATGCTGGCGATCCACCTCGACGGCGCGTTCCTCACCAGCAAGGCGGTGCTGCCGCACATGTATGCCAAGGGCGCGGGCGCGATCCTGTTCATGGGTTCGGTCCATTCCAAGGAAGCCTCCCCGCTCAAGAGCGCCTATGTCACCGCCAAGCACGGGCTGGAGGGCCTGGCGCGCACCATCGCCAAGGAAGGCGGCAAGAAGGGCGTGCGCACCAACCTGATCTGCCCCGGCTTCGTCCGCACCCCGCTGGTGGACAAGCAGATCCCCGAGCAGGCCAAGGAACTGGGCATCAGCGAGGACGAGGTGATCAAGAAGGTCATGCTCGGCCAGACGGTGGATGGCGAATTCACCACGGTGGACGACATTGCCGAAGTGGCGCTGTTCTTTGCCGCTTTCCCCAGCAACGCGCTCACCGGCCAGTCGCTGGTGGCGAGCCACGGCTGGTTCATGAACTGATGGCGGCAAATGCGCGGGGGCCGAAAATCCCCCGCGCGCCTTGCGATATCCCCCCCTCCCTGTTAGGCGCGCCCCGTCGTTTGGTTCCCGCGTCTTTCAGTTGAGGAGTTGCCCGCCCATGTCCGAGATCAAGCGTGTCGTCCTGGCCTATTCGGGCGGGCTCGATACCTCCGTCATCCTCAAGTGGCTGCAGGTGGAATACGGCTGCGAAGTCGTGACCTTCACCGCCGACCTCGGCCAGGGCGAGGAACTGGAACCGGCCCGCGCCAAGGCCGAGCTGATGGGCGTGAAGCCCGAGCACATCTATATCGACGATCTGCGCGAGGAATTCGTGCGCGATTTCGTCTTCCCGATGATGCGCGCCAATGCCCGCTATGAAGGCGATTACCTGCTCGGCACCTCGATCGCGCGGCCGCTGATTTCCAAGCGCCTGATCGAGATCGCCCGCGAGACCGGCGCCGATGCCGTGGCCCACGGCGCCACCGGCAAGGGCAACGACCAGGTGCGGTTCGAGCTTTCGGCCTATGCGCTGGAACCGGGCATCAAGGTGATCGCCCCGTGGCGCGAATGGGATCTGACCAGCCGCACCGCGCTGATCGCCTGGGCCGAAGCGCACCAGATCCCGGTGCCCAAGGACAAGCGCGGCGAAAGCCCGTTCTCGACCGACGCCAACCTGCTGCACACCTCGTCGGAAGGCAAAGTGCTGGAAGACCCGTGGCAGGAAGTGCCCGACTATGTCTATTCGCGCACGGTCAACCCGGAAGACGCGCCGGACGTGCCGGAATACATCACCATCGATTTCGCCAAGGGCGACGGCGTGGCGCTCAATGGCGAGGCGATGAGCCCGGCCACGCTGCTGACCGCGCTCAACGAGCTGGGCCGCAAGCATGGCATCGGCCGCCTCGATCTGGTGGAAAACCGCTTCGTCGGCATGAAGAGCCGCGGCATGTATGAAACGCCGGGCGGCACGATCTATGCGGTGGCGCATCGCGGCATCGAATCGATCACGCTCGATCGCGGCGCGGCACACCTCAAGGACGAGCTGATGCCCAAGTATGCCGAGCTGATCTACAACGGCTTCTGGTTCTCGCCCGAGCGCGAAATGCTCCAGGCCGCGATCGACCACAGCCAGGCCAAGGTCAACGGCACCGTGCGCCTCAAGCTCTACAAGGGCCTCGCCTCGGTCGTGGGCCGCCAGTCGCCCGACAGCCTCTATTCCGAACGCCACGTGACGTTCGAAGACGACGCCGGCGCCTATGACCAGAAGGACGCGGCCGGCTTCATCAAGCTCAACGCCCTGCGCCTGCGCTTGCTGGCCCAGCAGGGGCGCTGATTTTCCATCAGTTTGCAGGCCTTGCTTGAGGCCTCGCACCACCCCCAACCCCCTCCTCTAAAGAGGAGGGGGCTTTTTTATATTTCTCCCCCTCCTCTTCAGAGGAGGGGGTCGGGGGGGTGGTGCGAAGCCTTGCCCAACACCCCCAGAAAACCACTCATCCCACCCGTCAAACCATCCGCAAAATTCCCTCTTGCGCGACTCGAAAGACAGGCGCAGCATTCCTTCATCGACAGGAAACAGTGCCGCCAATCAGCCGGTGCAAACCCCTGATTTGCAGTGCTCTTTTCTGGAAGAGCAAGCCTTTTGCCAAACGGAACACCGGCCTTCTTCGCTCGTGCCTTCACGGCATGGTGAGCTGGATGGCTGGCGCCCGCGAGGGGGCTTGCGGCAGTGGTTTTGTGCGCAGCAATCCCGCACTCGCTCGTGTCAGGACACGCGGCTTGGGATGGTGCGCAAGGAACCATCTGCCTGTCCTTTGCCCCGGTGGGGTCCGTCCCGTGCGTTCATGATCGGCGCGCGTGGGAGCGGTGCTTCGCGGCAAAGGCCACGCCCGTGATGCCGCCCGCAAGCGGCGTTGCAAGGCCGGTCGGGCCTCGCTCTTCCCCGAGCGAGCGATACGCACCGCGCACGGGAGCTTTGGCGCCGCCTGCCCAGCCAGACGCCGCCAACGGCCCAGGGGCTTCGTGCCCCGGAAGGCCCCCGCCCGCGAGACGTGGCCCGCGCCGATCCCAACGCCGGTCAAACGGCCACGCGCGCATGGGGGGCCGGCAGCGATGCCGGCCCCCGTTTTTGCGGCCTGCTACGGCTTGGCACGGCGTTTCCTTGGACAGCCCGCGCCCGATCGCCTACCCCCAGCCATGGCCGAAAAATTCGAACGTCACCGCCAGCCCTGGACGCCCGCCGAACTCCAGAAGCTCCACACCCTCGCCAAGAAAGGCATGGGCCTCAAAGCCATCGCCAAGGCCCTCACCCGCACCGAGGAATCCGTGAAAGACCGCGCCAAGGCCGACGGCCTCCCCATCGCCAAACTCCGCTGACCACCAAGATCCTCCCCGGTTCGGGGAGGGGGACCGCCCGCGCAGCGGGTGGTGGAGGGGTGGTGAGGTGAAAGGCAAGGCTGATTGGCACGCCGCCCCAGAACGCTCCGTTCCCGGAACGCGCGCGCAGCGCAGATATTCAATTGATTTCACACGAAGCCACGAAGGCACGAAGATGATCAGCCTCTTCGTGCCTTCGTGGCTTCGTGTGAGCAAATAGGGGATGGGGAGCGACGCCCCCTGCATGCCACGTCATTCGCGCACTTCTGAGGTGCCAATGAAATAAGTATACTGTCCCCGGAATTCCACGAGATAAGTATACTGTCCCCGGAATTCCGCAGCGGTAACGAGATAAGTATACTGTCCCCGGAATTCCGCTCTGTCCCCGGAATTCGGCATGCCGGCCGAGAACGCCCTGCCCCGGAACACGCGCGCAACGCAGGTACTGCATTGATTTCACACGAAGCCACGAAGGCACGAAGATGATCAGCCTCTTCGCGCCTTCGTGTGAGAAAATTGGATTCGGCGAGCCACGCCCCCCTGCGTGCCATGTCATTGGCGCGCTTATGCGGCGGCAATGAGATAAGTATGCTGCCTTCAGAATTCCTAGAGCGCCTCAGCGTTATTAGCTTGAAGTTGCCAGCGATCAAAATAATCCGACTTGTAGTCTGACATCATTTTTTTGGTCATTGATTTAGCGAATATGTAATTCACCCCTCCACCAACAAAACCTCCCACAAATGGGATCAGCTTTCCAGCTTGCGCCTTTGTTAATTTTACACCCAAAATCTTCGCGATTTCCATAACCAAACGGATAACGGGTGTAGATGCTGGACCACGCTTGGCAAAATTTTCTGTGGCCGCCTTTGTAACAATAGCACGAATTCCCGCCTGAGCAGTTGCATCAATGCCTAGAGCAGCCATAAATATTGCCTGCGCCCGCTCGTTATGCAGTTCGTTCTCGGGATCGAACCCATTGAGCAACGCAAGCTTTTGATTGAGCCGATAAAGCTGCGCCGCCATGTTTGCGATGTCAGCGCCAGCCAAGACCAGCGTAGTGGTAACACCGCCAACGCCACTGGTAAAACCACTTGCAGCACAAAGCTTCGCCGTCATCGCAGCATATTTTTCAGAAAGCCGTTCAATGTGTATATAGTTGTGCGCTTGACGTGCAAAATCCGCAGCCTCTGAAACATTTATTCCCATGCTTTGGGCATCTTTAACGATGCTGGCCGGATCAACATTGAGGACAATATCCTTAATTTTTTCGATTATACTCAGCTCATTCGACATTGCCCCTACACTCCCGATTAAAATACAACTATCGAGAATATAACATAATTTCGTGCATCCGTCTAGCATAGAGAAAGCAGGGGTCATTTAAGAGACAGCAGCCCCATATCATCGCCCGCGCCTCAGATAAGGCGCGTCGTACACCATACGCCATCAAGCTTACCACCTCACGTTTATGAGCACGGAGGCTCAACGGTCGTAAACCCATTCGCGCCACCGCTAGCCTACCCCATACGTAGAGCCGCTAAGCGAGCGACGTTCTGGACAGCGCCACCCCTCCACCACCCGCTTCGCGGGCGGTCCCCCTCCCCGTGCCGGGGAGGAGTTTCGACCTTACCGCTTCAGCAGCGGCGCCAGATATTGCCCTGTGAAGCTGGCCTTGTTCTTGGCCACTTGTTCCGGGGTGCCTTCGGCGACCACTTCCCCGCCGCGCACGCCGCCTTCGGGGCCCATGTCGATGATCCAGTCGGCGGTCTTGATCACGTCGAGGTTGTGTTCAATCACCACCACGCTGTTGCCCTGTTCCACCAGGCGGTGGAGCACTTCCAGGAGCTTGCGCACGTCTTCAAAGTGCAGGCCGGTGGTGGGTTCATCCAGGATGTAGAGCGTCTTGCCGGTGGAGCGGCGGGCCAGTTCCTTGGCCAGTTTCACGCGCTGGGCTTCGCCGCCCGATAGCGTGGTGGCCTGCTGGCCGACTTTGACATAGCCCAGCCCCACTTCGTTCAGCATCGCCATGCGCTCGCGGATCGGGGGCACGGCCTTGAAGAACTCCACCGCGTCCTCGATCGTCATGTCGAGCACGTCGGCAATCGAGTGGCCCTTGAACTTCACTTCGAGCGTTTCGCGGTTGTAGCGCTTGCCGCCGCATTCCTCGCACGTCACGTAGACGTCGGGCAGGAAGTGCATCTCGATCTTGATCAGGCCATCGCCCTGGCAGGCTTCGCAGCGGCCGCCCTTGACGTTGAAGCTGAACCGCCCGGCCTTGTAGCCACGCGCCTGCGCTTCCGGCAGGCCCGCGAACCAGTCACGGATCAGGGTGAACGAACCGGTGTAGGTGGCCGGGTTGGAGCGCGGGGTGCGGCCGATCGGCGACTGGTCGATCTCGATCACCTTGTCGCAATGCTCCAGGCCCTTGATCGCATCATGGGCGCCCGCCACCACGCGCGCGCCGTTGAGCACGCGCGACGCACCGGCCTGGAGCGTGTCGATGGTCAGGCTCGACTTGCCCGAGCCGGACACGCCGGTGACGCAGCAGAACGTGCCGAGCGGGATCTTGGCGGTCACGTTCTTGAGATTGTTGGCCCGCGCGCCTTCGACCACCAGGCTCTTGCCGTTGCCCTTGCGGCGCTTCTTGGGCACTTCGATGCGGCGCGCGCCGGTGAGGTATTGGCCGGTGAGGCTGTTCTCGTTGCCGAGAATGTCTTCCAGCGTGCCCTGGGCGACGATGTCCCCGCCATGCACGCCCGCGCCCGGCCCGAGATCGACGATCCAGTCCGCCGCGCGGATCGCGTCTTCGTCGTGCTCCACCACGATCACGGTGTTGCCGAGGTCGCGCAGGCGCTTCAGGGTTTCGAGCAGACGGTCATTGTCGCGCTGGTGCAACCCGATCGAGGGTTCGTCGAGCACGTAGAGCACGCCCGACAGGCCCGAGCCGATCTGGCTGGCCAGGCGAATGCGCTGCGACTCCCCGCCCGAGAGCGTGCCCGAAGTGCGGTCGAGGTTGAGGTAATCCAGCCCGACGTTGTTGAGGAAGCCCAGCCGCTCGTTGATTTCCTTGAGGATGGCCTTGGCGATCTGGCTCTGCTGGCTGGTCAGCTTGCCATCGAGCGTGGCGAACCATTCCAGCGCATCGCTGACCGACAGGCGCGTGGTGGCGGAAATGTCGTTGCCGGCCACTTTCACGCTCAGCGCCTCGGGCTTCAACCGCGCGCCGTTGCAGGTTTCGCAGGGCTGCGCGGTCTGGAACTTGCCCAGTTCCTCGCGCATCCAGGCGCTTTCGGTTTGCAGCATGCGGCGATTGAGGTTGCCGATCACGCCCTCGAAGGCCTTGGAGACGGTGTAGCTCTTCTTGCCGTCGATGAAGGTCAAGGGCACAGCCTTGCCCGCCGTGCCGTGAAGGATCACGATCTTCACTTCACCCGGCAGCTTGTCCCACGGGGTATCGAGGCTGAAGCCGAAATGGTCGGCGAGGCTCGCCAGAACCTGCATGTAATAGGGGCTGGGCGGGTTCGACTTGGCCCAAGGCACGATGGCCCCCTGCTTGAGGCTGAGGTGCTCGTTGGGCACGACCAGTTGCGGATCGAACAGCAGCTTTTCGCCCAGCCCGTCACAGGCCGGGCAGGCGCCCTGCGGCGCGTTGAACGAAAACAGGCGCGGTTCGAGCGCGTCGAGCGTGAAGCCGGAGACCGGGCAAGCGAACTTCTCGGAAAAGACGATGCGGTTGTCGGGCAGGCCGGCGCCCTTGAGCTGCCCCCCCTTTGCGCTTTTGGCGGCGCTGCCCTTCTTGGGCTTTTCCGGCGCCGCTTCGCCGTTCAATTCGGCCACGGTCGTGTCCGCCAGGTCGATATAGACCAGGCCATCGGCGAGCTTGAGCGCCTGCTCGAAACTGTCGGCCAGCCGCGTCTGGATGCCGTCCTTCACGGCGATGCGGTCGACCACGACTTCGATGTCGTGCTTGTACTTCTTGTCGAGCGCCGGGGCATCCTCGATGGAATAGAGCTCGCCATCGATCCGCACCCGGGTGTAGCCCGCCTTCTGCCACTCGGCCAGTTCCTTGCGGTATTCGCCCTTGCGGCCGCGCACCACGGGGGCGAGCAGATAGGCGCGCGTCCCCTCGGGCAGGGCCATCACGCGATCGACCATCTGGCTGACGGTCTGCGCGCTGATCGGCAGGCCGGTGGCCGGCGAATAGGGAATTCCCACCCGCGCCCAGAGCAGGCGCATGTAGTCATAGATTTCCGTCACCGTCGCCACGGTGGAGCGCGGGTTGCGGCTGGTGGTCTTCTGTTCGATGGAAATGGCGGGCGAGAGGCCGTCGATGTGCTCCACATCGGGCTTCTGCATCATTTCCAGGAACTGGCGCGCATAGGCCGAAAGCGATTCGACATAGCGCCGCTGCCCTTCGGCATAGATCGTGTCGAACGCCAGGCTGGACTTGCCCGAGCCGGACAGGCCGGTGATCACCACCAGGCTGTCGCGCGGCAGATCGACGTCGATGCCCTTGAGGTTGTGTTCGCGCGCACCACGCACGGAAAGGGTGGTCAGCGCAGAGCGAGCGGCACTGGGCGCACGAGAAGGAGCGGTCGACATGACGGGCGGTGTTCCAGATTTGTTCGATTCACGCAAGCCTGTGGCAGCGCAGCAAGTGCGCTGCAAGATGGCTTGGTGGGCAGGGAAGACAGATCCGGAATGTGGGAAGCCGATCAGCCGATCGCAAGCGCGCGGGTGCGGCCATCGCCCACCCAGCGCGCATTGACACCCCAGACGCCCGACAGCACCTCTTCCGCCAAGGCCACATGCGGCGGGCCATTGGCGGCCACGGTGCCGCGATCGAGCACGATCACGTGATCGGCATGGTTCATCGCCAGCGCCAGATCGTGAACCACCACCACCACGCCCACGCCCTGCCCCGCCAGGCGGCGGAAATGGGCGAGCAGCGCCTGCTGGTGCGCCAGGTCGAGCGCGGCCAGCGGTTCATCGGCCAGGATCCAGCGCGGCTGCCCGGCCAGGACGCGGGCCAGCAGCGCGCGGGCGCGTTCGCCGCCCGAGAGCGTGCCCACTTCGCGGGCAGCCAGGGCATTGAGATCGAGCGCGTCGAGCGCGGCCATGGTGGCGGCGGCATCGACCCGCGCCGGGGTGCGGTGCGGCAGGCGGCCAAGCCGCACCAGCGTTTCCACCGTCACGTTCCACGCCACTTCGCCCGCCTGGGGCAGATAGCCGATGGCAATCGCCCGCTCGCGCGCGGTCAGTTCGGCCAGGCGATGCTGGCCCAGGCACACCCGCCCGCCATCGGGCTCCACCAGCCCGGCGAGCGCGGAGAGCAGCGTGGACTTGCCCGCGCCGTTGGGGCCGCAGATCACGGTCAGGCGCCCGGGCGCGAGCCCGGCGCGCACTTCGCGCAGGCGGCCCACCACGGTGACGGCATCGGCAACCAGATCCATGCGCGGCCCCTTTCAGGCCAGGCCGCGCCGCAGGCGCAGCAGGAGGTGGAGGAAGAACGGCGCGCCCAGCAGGCTGAGCGCAATACCCAGCCGCAGTTCGCCACCGGCCAGCGGCAGGCAACGGCACAGCGCATCGGCCAGCAGCAGCAACAGCGCGCCGGCCAGCGCACTGGGCAGCAGCAGGCTGGAGGGGCGACGATCCGTGAACGGGCGCACGATATGCGGCACCATCAGCCCGACAAAACCGATCACCCCCGCCGCCGCCACGCCAGCCCCCACCACCAAGCCGACGCCGACAACCATCATCCAGCGCAAGGTCGCCGGATCGAGCCCCATCGAGCGCGCCGCCAGTTCGCCCAGCGTGAGCGCATCGAGCGCCGGCCCGGCGCGCCACAGCACGGCCAGGCCCAGCGCGGTGAGCGGCGCGGCGAGCGCCACGTCGTGCCAACTGCGATCGGTCAGCGCGCCCATCAGCCAGGTGACGATCTCGGTCAGGGCAAAGGGATTGGGCGCCAGGCTGATCGCCAGGCTGGTGAGCGCGCCGGCCAGGCTCGACAGCATCATCCCCGCCAGGGTGAACAGCGCCACCCCGCCGGCCAGGCCGGTGCGCGGGCCAGAGGCGATCAGCGCGAGCAGGACCATGCCCCCCGCCGCCCCGGCCAGCGCCATCGCCGGCAGCACGAAAGGCTGCACCGCATAGCCGGCAAACAGCGAGAGCACCGCGCCCAGCGCGGCCAAGGGCGCCACGCCAAACAGGCCGGGATCGGCCAGCGGATTGCGCAGATAGCCCTGCATCGCCGCGCCCGCCGCCCCCAGGCCCGCGCCGACGACCACCGCCAGCACCGCGCGCGGCAGGCGCAGTTGCGCCAGGATCACCGTGGCATTGGCCCCGGCCGGATCGAACGGGTTGATCCACACCTGCCCCGCCAGCAGGCACAGCGGAAACAGCACGAGCAGCAAGGCGCCGAGCACGAGCGGAAGAGTGGCGCGGTTCATTGCGGCTGGTCCAACGCAGGGCTTTCGAGTTGGCGGCGCACCGCCACCAGCCGCGCCAGGAAGCGCGGGATGGTGGGGCCGCCGCAATAGATCAGGTTGGGCGAAATCGCCGCACGCCGGGTCTGCGTGAGCGCAGCCAGCGCGGGATGGAACAGCAGCCGGTCGCCCTCCGGCCCGACCTTGTCCGCCACGGCCAGGATCAGGCGCGGCGGATCGGCCAGCATGCGTTCGAGCGGCAGGCGCTCGGACTGCCCCAACCCGCGCTGGGCACTGAAATTGGCAAAGCCGGCGCGGGTCATCAGATCGGCCACCAGCGTCTGGCGGCCGGGCACCAGCCCGCCCGGCTCCCACAGCACGGCCGGAATGGGCGGCTGCCCGTGCGGCGGCGCGGCATCGGCCACGGCGCGGTCGATCCGGGCCAGCAGCGCCGCGCCGCGCGCAGGCTGGCCAGCCCAGGCAGCCACATCGCGCACCTGGTCCCGCGCTGCATCGAGCGAGGCGGCAATGCCCACGGTTTCCACGCGCAGGCCCAGCCCGCGCAGTGCCCGCACCGTGGCCGGATCGGCATAAGTGCTAGTCACCACCAGATCGGGATGCAGCGCCAGCACGCTCTCCACCGCGCCATCGGTCGTCGCGAAGCGGCGCGCCAGGTCCACGTCCATCGAGGTCTGCGCCGGATCGCGGCTATAGAACGACAGCGCGGCGATCTGTGCCGGATCGGCGACCTCGGCCAGGATCGCATCGCTGCACGGATTGAGCGAGACGATCCGGGGCAGACGATCGGCGCGCCTGCCGGCCTGCTCCCCCGGTGAGACCTGGGCACAGCCCGCCAGCCCGACGATCGCGGCCGCCGCCAGCAGCAGCCGGCAGCGACGCGCGAGACGCCAGGGAAACGGGCGGGGCACCACGATCACGTCACGGTCATTCCTCTTGCCGGCGCCACGGCGCCATCAGTAACGCAGGCGAACCCCGCCGAACACGGAACGACCCAGCGCGCCATAGCCCGCTGCCGTCACCAGCGGCCGGTCGAACACGTTTTCCACGCGGCCGAACAGCTCGACCCCATGGCCCGAAGCCTGAAGCACCGGCAGGCTGGCGCGCAGCGTGGTGACGCTACCGCCTTCCAGCTTGAGCGTATTGGCCGCGTTGTCAAAGGTTTCCGACTGGAAGCGCACGTCGGCCGCCAGCGCCAGGCCGGCCCAGGGCGTGGTCCAGTCGAGCGAGGTGGTCAGGGCATGGCGCGGGCGGCGGGCCAGATCGTTGCCGAACGTGGCGGCGCCGGGCGTGCGGTCGGTCGCTTCGGTATAGGCATAGGCGATCGTGCCTTTCACGCGCGGGCTGAGCGCGGCACCCACGTCCAGCTCCACGCCCTGCGCGCGCGCCTTGCCGACATTGTCATAGACGCCATAGGCATGGCCTTCGCACAGCGCGCTTTCGACCATGAAGCACGAGACATAGGCAATCAGGTTGCGCGTATCGCGGCGGAACAGCGTGGCCCCCGCGTGGAACGTGCCATCGGCGCTGGTATAGACCAGGCCCAGATCGTAGCTGCGGCTGCGCTCGGGATCGAGATTGCGGTTGCCATAGTCGGGCGAAAGCAACTGATAGAGCGTGGGCGCGCGGAAGCCTTCGCCATAGCTGGCGTTGAGGCGCAGCCCGCGCACCACTTCCACCGTGCCATTGGCCCCCAGGCTGACATTGCCGCCGAACTGGCTCTGTTCGTCATAGCGCACGCCGGCGGCAAGGCTGGCCTTGGCGGTATACCAGCCGAGCATGGCGTGGCCGCTGGTGAGATGCGCGGTCTGGCGCGCGTCGAACGTGCTGTCGAACCGCGTCCATTCCCGGTCCGCCCCGAAATCGAGCGCCAGGTTCGCCGGCAGGGCATAGCGGCCGATCAGTTCCGCGCGCTCGCTGCGGCCGTTGTAGCCATATTCGAACGTGTCGTCGGCGCCGCCGGTGTAATAGCGGCGGCGGGTGTCGGACAGCGCATAGCCCGCGTCGAGCGTCAGCGCGCTGCCGGCATAGTGCAGCCCGGCGCGGCCGAAGAACTGCCGGGTGATGGTGTATTCCGGGGTATCGGTGAAATTGAAATCCGCGTCATAGCCATCGATCTGGGTCTTGCCATCGGCATAGCGCGCGGTGGCGACCAGCGAGAGCGTGTCGGTGAGATTGAGGCGCCCCTTGCCGCCCACGTGCCACTGGTCATAGCCGTCACGCTCCGTGCCGCTGGCCGCTGCCGAGACGCCATCGGTGGTGGCATAGCCACCGTTGAGCGAGAACGCATAAGCCTCGCGCTTCACGCCCGCGACGGCATCGGCATCATAGCTGCGGCGCGAACCGGCTTCGGCCGAGGCTTCGACGCCATCGATCTCGCGCGTGGTGACGGCAATAACGCCACCGATCGCCGAGCTGCCCCAGACCACCGAGTTGGAGCCGCGCAGCACCTCGATGCGTTCGATCCCGCTGCTGGTCAGCGTGCCGAAATCGAACCCGCCCGACGGCGCCGAGGGATCTTCCACGCGCACGCCATCGACCAGCACCAGGGTATGCTGTCCTTCCCCGCCGCGCAGGCGCACGGCGGTCTGCGCGCCCAGGCCGCCGGTGCGCGACCAGGTCAGGCCCGGCACGCGGTCGAGCACGCGGGTGAGATCCACGCCCTGCACCGCCTCGATCGTCTGGAGGGGCAGCACGGTGATGGCCTGGCCGGTCTGGTCCAGCGCCCGGTCGCTGCCGGTGGCGAGCACCGTGATCGGGGCGCCATCGGCGGCACCATCGGCAACTGGGCCGGCTTCATCGGCATAAGCGGGCAGCGCCACGGCAATCGGCATGACAAGGGCAGCGGCCAGCGCGACAAGCGAGGTCTTCATGGTTTTGTGTTCCTCCCGGCCCTTGGACAGTCTTGCCGTCCATGGCGCGAGGGTCCGCCGGGCCTTGGCGGAAAGCTCGTCACGCTTGCGCCCGGTACACCCCGCCCGGCCGCGGAACGACCACACACCGGCAGGTTTCCTGGCTCATCCGGAGTCATCGCGACACGCCGGCCTTCCCAGCCCGTGGCGGACCAGTGGCGCACAAGGGCGCGGCGCTCGTCCGGAAACAGTTGCGGGGGCAGCGCCGGTTGGTTCCGGCTTCCCTCTTAGCCCGCGCGAAACGGGCACCGGTGGCGTCAGGCAGGGCCGATAGCGCCCCCTGTACCAAGGGGCAAGCCCGCAGCGGCGATTAACCAAACCGCAGCAGCCTGTGCCTTATCGGGACGAGGACAATTCCCGCCGTGCAGGATTGCCCTGCTGCGACTAAGGCACCATTGCCCGACCAGGCCCCTCACCCGATGCCAGACCCGATTCCCTTTCCCGGCGCCACGCCCACCCTGCCGCCCGAGGCGCTGCTGCCGCCGCCGGACGCGGCCGAGCGCGTGGCCATGGCGGAACGCCGGCAGACCGACGCGGCGCTGCTCCAGGCCTTGACGCTACCATCGGTGCGCCCGCGCGATTTCACCGCGCGCATCCGCCGCCGCGACATGACCTCGTGGCGCCACCAGCATCGCGCGCCTTCGCGCTTGGCCGAACGGAGCGCCGGGATTGCCGCGATCGGGGCGATTGGCGTGGTGCTGGGCGCGATCGGCTGGGGATCGCCCGGGATCGATGCCGCCGCCGCGCACGATCGCGACGGCGCGCTGCAACCGTTCGAACGCGCCGGCGAAAGCTTTCCCGGCTCGGCGTTCTATTATGTTTCCGCGCAGGACAGCGGCCTGGTCGCGCCCGGCGATGCCGCGCGGGCCTGGGACCGCCAGGTCGCCGCAATCCGCAGCGATGCCGACGACGCATCCGGCCTTGCCGCATGGGGACGCAATCCGGCGGCGCGCCCGCTGTTTGCCACAGGCAGCGGGGAAGACCGCTGGCGCGCGCTGCAATGCCTGACCACCGCGATCTACTACGAGGCAGCATCCGAACCGGACGCCGGCCAGCGCGCGGTGGCCCAGGTCGTGCTCAACCGCGTGGCCCATCCCGCCTTTCCCAAGACCGTCTGCGGCGTGGTGTTCCAGGGGTCGGAACGGCCCGGCTGCCAGTTCAGCTTTGCCTGCGACGGCGCCATGGCCCGCCGCCCGGTGCAGCAGTTCTGGGACCGCGCGCGCCGCGTTGCCGCCGATGCCCTGGCCGGCAATGTCTTTGCCCCGGTGGGCCTGGCCACGCACTATCACACCAGCGCGGTCCATCCGCTGTGGGCCGACAAGCTGGCCTTCATCGGCACGATCGGGGCACACCGGTTCTATCGCTGGGCCGGCAGCGCCGGCCAGCCGACCGCGTTCACCGGCGATTATCGCGGCGGGGAGCCGCTGGCCGCGCCGCACCCGCGCACCTGGGTTCCCGCTGCGGCTGACCTGGCCGATCCGCTGACACTGGAAAAGGCATTCGAGGATGGCCGGATGAGCGCGCTGGACCGCGCCGCCAGCCCGGCGCCTGCAACAAGCCAGGCCGAGTCGCCGCTGCGCGCGGGCCTGCCCGCGCCTGTTGCGCCCACGGCAGCGCCCTTGCCCGGCGCGCCCAACGCGCAACTGCGCCCGGAAGCGCGCGAAGCCTATGAAAACGCAGGCAAGTGGATCGCCCAGCCGCACGGCTGATATCGCGCAATCGCGCTCGCTGCCGAAAAATCGACCCAAGCGTCAGCATCAACGCGCCGTTTACCGTCTCGTCTCACGCCCTGTTAGCGCGGTGCCCCTTACAAGGACGGCACGGCGGCACCGGATTTAACCCCGGCGTCGCCACCAGAATCGGAAAAAAGCCGATCATTCGGTGTCGCGACCAACAACGGAGACCACCCGCGCATGCTGCGTTTCGCCCCTCGCTACGGCATGATCTCGCCCTGTCTCCGCCGCCCCGCCGGGCGGCCGGCGCAAGCCGCCAACGACAACCCCGCTTGGTCGCTGCAAGCTGCCCCGGATTATCCTTCGCCGGTGCGCGCCATGGCCGGGCGCCTGGCAAACCGGCTGGAAGAAGATGCCCTGCTGGCGCAGGCGCTGCGCCTGTTTGCCAGCCACGGCCATGCTGCCGCCGGCCACGCCGCCCGCGCCGCCACCCGCGCGGCGATCGCCGGAGACAGCGAAGAGGCCGACTGGTGGGCGCAAGTGTGCCACACGCTGGACCGGCGCAAGGCGCAGGCACTGCGCCGGGAACTGGCCGGGCTGGCGTGAATTGCAGTGTCGTGGTGCGCGTGTCACGCCGCGCCTGAAAATGGCCGCGTCCTCGCCGTTCTTCCCACCCGGCGCGAGACCGCCGGGCGCATGCGTATGAACGGTGGATTTACCGCTTAACGATATTGCGAACTGATATCAAAGAAACCCGCGAATGCGGGGTTTTTTGCGGTTGCAATCCCTCCCCGGCAGGCCTACGTGCCCCTCCACTTGCCGGCAACCCTTCCCGTCTCGCGGGCGCGGGGGGACCTCCATCCGGGGGCTTTTGCCGGCAACGCTTGAACGCTTGTCCCGCGACGACTCCGGGAAAGGACCGTAAAGCACATGGCACGCAAGAAGATCGCGCTGATCGGCGCGGGTAACATCGGTGGCACTCTGGCGCATCTGGCCGCGCAGAAGGAACTGGGCGACATCGTCCTGTTCGACGTGGTGGAAGGCGTTCCCCAGGGCAAGGCTCTCGATCTCTCGCAGTGCGGCCCGGTCGAAGGCTTTGACGCCAAGATCATCGGCACCAACGATTACAAGGACATCGCCGGCGCGGACGTCATCATCGTGACGGCCGGCGTGGCGCGCAAGCCCGGCATGAGCCGCGATGACCTGCTCGGCATCAACCTCAAGGTGATGAAGGCCGTGGGCGAAGGCATCCGCGACAACGCGCCCGACGCCTTCGTGATCTGCATCACCAACCCGCTCGACGCGATGGTCTGGGCGCTCCGCGAATTCTCGGGCCTCCCCGCCAACAAGGTGGTGGGCATGGCCGGCGTGCTCGACTCGGCGCGCTTCAGCACCTTCCTCGCCTGGGAATTCGGCGTTTCGGTGCGCGACGTGAACTCGTTCGTGCTCGGCGGCCACGGCGACACCATGGTTCCGGTGGTGGAATATTCCACCGTCGCCGGCATCCCCGTCACCGACCTGATCAAGATGGGTGCCTCCACCCAGGAAAAGATCGACGCGATCGTGCAGCGCACCCGTTCGGGCGGCGGCGAAATCGTCGGCCTGCTCAAGACCGGTTCGGCGTTCTACGCCCCGGCCGCCTCGGGCATCGCCATGGCCGAAGCCTACCTCAACGACCAGAAGCGCATCCTGCCCTGCGCCGCCTATGTCGACGGCGCCTATGGCGTTGACGGCCTCTATGTCGGCGTGCCGGTGGTGATCGGCGCCGGCGGCGTGGAAAAGGTCATCGAGATCAACCTCGATGAAACCGCCAAGGCCAATCTCCAGGTCTCGGTCGACGCGGTCAAGGAACTGCTGGTGGCGTGCAAGGGCATCGATCCCTCGCTCGCCTGATCCCGTGCGCGGCCCGCGCCTGCCCTTCGCGGCGGGCGCGGGCCGCATCGCGCGTTGCAAGCCGGGCCGGTATTTCCGGCCGGGCAATACCCTTAAGGCCCTCTTCGGAGGGCCTTGACCGGGCGGCATTAAGGATGACCGGCCCATCCCCGCAATCGCTGCGGACGATGGCCGCCGATCCGGCAATGACACCGGCCAAGCGATGACAATCACAGGCAGGCCGCCTTTGGGTTTCGCGGCTTGCCTCATGCCTCTTTCCGAAGCCCCTCCCCTCCCCGGGGGCAAAGGAGTGAATTGACGATGGGACAAGACGTGCACGAGTTCGAAGTCGATCCTGCCCAGGATGCGCCGCAGCAGGGCCCCTCTTGGCAATCGCCGCGCTGGCCGATTACCGACGCGCTCGCCGGCGATGACCTGACCCGTGCGCTCGATCCCATGGCGCTCAAGGTCGAAGTGGCCAAGGCCGCCAAGAAGGCCGGCGCCGCGCTCGACGAAGCCGCGCTGGAGCAGGCCGCCAGCGACAGCCTGCGCGTGATGCTGCTGGTGCGCACCTATCGCGTGCGCGGGCACCTGGCCGCCGATCTCGATCCGCTGGGCCTGTCCAAGCAGGACCTGCCGGCCGATCTCAGCCCGGAATACCACGGCTTCACCGCCAAGGACATGGATCGCAAGATCTTCCTGGGCGGCACGCTGGGCCTGCAATGGGGCACCGTGCGCGAAGTGGTCGATATCCTGCGCAAGAACTATTGCGGCAAGATCGGCCTGGAATACATGCACATCGCCGACGTGGAAGAGCGCAAGTTCCTCCAGGACCGCATCGAGGGCGGCGACAAGTCGATCGATTTCACGTCCGAAGGCAAGAAGGCGATCCTTTCGGCCGTGGTGCGCGGAGAGCAGTACGAGAAGTTCCTCGGCAAGAAGTACGTCGGCACCAAGCGCTTCGGCCTCGACGGCGGCGAATCGATGATCCCCGCGCTCGAAGCGGTGATCAAGTACGGCGGCCAGCGCGGGGTGAAGGAAATCATCTACGGCATGGCCCACCGTGGCCGCCTCAACATTCTCGCCAACGTGATGGCCAAGCCCTATCGCGTGATCTTCCATGAATTCTCGGGCGGCAGCGCCAATCCCGAGGACGTGGGTGGCTCGGGCGACGTGAAGTATCACCTCGGCACCAGCACCGACCGCGAGTTCGATGGCACCAAGGTGCACATGAGCCTGCTGCCCAACCCGTCGCACCTGGAAACGGTGGACCCCATCGTGCTGGGCAAGACCCTGGCGCAGCAGCAGTTCCGCGACGACGTCGGCCCCGGCAAGCACAAGCAGGTGCTGCCCGTGCTGATCCACGGCGACGCGGCCTTTGCGGGCCAGGGCATCGTCTGGGAATGCTTCGGTTTTTCCGGCGTGGAAGGCTACAACACCGGTGGCTGCATCCACTTCATCATCAACAACCAGATCGGCTTCACCACCAGCCCGCAGTTCTCGCGCGGCTCGCCCTATCCGTCCGACGTGGCCAAGGGTGTCCAGGCGCCGATCATCCACGTCAACGGCGATGATCCCGAAGCCGTGACCTTCGCCTGCAAGCTGGCGATCGACTATCGCCAGCAGTTCGGCCGCGACATCGTGCTCGACATGTGGTGCTACCGCCGCTTTGGCCACAACGAAGGCGATGAGCCCTCGTTCACGCAGCCGCTGATGTACGCCAAGATCAAGAAGCACCCGGCGGTCTCGTCGCTCTATGCCGAACGCCTGGTGGCCGAAGGCGTGATCGACAAGAACTGGAAGGGCGAGGCCGAAGACCACTTCACCGCCACGCTCGAAAACGAGTTCGAAGCCGCCAAGAGCTACAAGGCCAACGAGGCCGACTGGTTCGGCGGGCGCTGGGCAGGCCTGAACAAGCCGGCTGACCCGGTGACCGCACGCCGCAACGTGGCCACCGGCATCGAGCAGAAGCTGTTCGACAGCCTGGGCCGCACGCTGACCGCGATCCCCGAAGGCCTCACCGTCCACAAGACGCTGGGCCGCGTGCTCGATGCCAAGCGCGAGATGTTCAACTCGGGCGCCGGGTTCGACTGGGCCACGGCCGAAGCGCTTGCCTATGGCAGCCTCGTCACCGAAGGCTACAACGTGCGCCTTTCGGGCCAGGACTGCGGGCGCGGCACCTTCAGCCAGCGCCACGCCGTGTGGGTCGACCAGACCGACGAGCACAAGTACGTGCCGCTTTCGACGCTGCCCCACGGCCGCTTCGACGTGCTCGACAGCCCGCTGTCGGAATATGGCGTGCTCGGCTTCGAATACGGCTATGCCAGCGCCGATCCCAAGACGCTGGTGCTGTGGGAAGCGCAGTTCGGCGACTTCGCCAATGGCGCCCAGATCGTGATCGACCAGTACATCGCTGCGTCGGAAGCGAAGTGGCTGCGCGCCAACGGCCTCGTCATGCTGCTGCCGCACGGCTATGAAGGCCAGGGTCCGGAACACTCCTCTGCCCGCCTGGAGCGCTATCTCCAGCTCTGCGCCGAAGACAACCTGCAAGTGTGCAACATCACCAGCCCGGCCAACTACTTCCACGTGCTGCGCCGGCAGATGCACCGCTCGTTCCGCAAGCCGCTGATCATCATGACGCCCAAGTCGCTGCTGCGCCATCCGCTGGCCAAGTCTTCGGCCGAGGATTTCCTGGGCGACGCACAGTTCAAGCGCATCCTGTCCGATCCTTCGGCGCCGGAAGACAAGGACACCCGCCGGGTCGTGCTGTGCTCGGGCAAGGTCGCCTATGACCTGATCGAGGCGCGCGACGCGGCCGGCATCACCGATACCCAGATCATCCGGATCGAGCAGCTCTATCCCTTCCCGGGCGAGCCGCTGGCCCTGCGTCTGTCGCGCATGGCCAATCTGGAAGACGTGGTATGGTGCCAGGAAGAGCCGAAGAACAACGGTTCGTGGTTCTTTGCCGAACCGCTGGTCGAGGAAGCGCTCAAGGCCGCCAAGAGCAAGGTGGGCCGCGCCCGCTACGCCGGCCGCTCCGCCTCGGCCTCGCCCGCCACGGGCCTGGCCAAGCGCCACAATGCCGAGCAGGCCGCCCTGGTGGCCGATGCCCTGGCGCTGTCGGTGCGCGAGGAAATCCGCCGCAAGAAGAAGGCCTGACCCGGCCGTTTCGTCCACCTGAATTCTCCCCAAGGAACACCAAGTCATGTCCATCGAAGTCAAGGTTCCGACGCTCGGTGAAAGCGTCAGCGAAGCGACGGTCGGCCAGTGGCTGAAGAAGCCCGGTGAAGCGGTGGCTCTGGACGAGCCCATCGTCAGCCTCGAAACCGACAAGGTCGCCGTCGAAGTGCCCTCGCCCGTCGCCGGCGTGCTCGGCCAGATCCTGGTTGCCGAAGGCGAGACCGTCACGGTCGGCGCCCTGCTCGGCACCGTGGAAGACGGCGTGGCCGCGGCCGGCAACGTGCCTGTCGCCCCGCGCGAGGAAAAGCCCGTTCCGCCCGCTTCGGATACGCTGGCCCCCGCCGCCGCTCCGGCCCCGGCCCCGGCTCCGACCGGTGACGATGCCGCCGCTGCCGCCCTCTCGCCGGCCGTGCGCCGCGCGGTGCTTGAGCACGGCATCGATCCGTCGACCGTCAAGGGCACCGGCAAGGACGGCCGCCTGACCAAGGAAGACGTGCTCGCCGCCGCCCAGGCCAAGGCCGCTTCGCCCGCTCCGGCGGCCACCGCCGCTGCCGTTCCGGCCAGCGTCGCTGCCCCGGGCCGCAACGAAGAGCGCGTCAAGATGACGCGCCTGCGCCAGACCATCGCCAAGCGCCTCAAGAGCGCGCAGGAAAACGCCGCCCTGCTCACCACGTTCAACGACGTGGACATGTCGGCCGTGATGGCCGCGCGCGAGAAGTACAAGGACGTGTTCGAGAAGAAGCACGGCGTGAAGCTGGGCTTCATGTCGTTCTTCGCCAAGGCTTCGTGCCTGGCACTCAAGGACATTCCGGCCGTCAACGCGCAGATCCAGGGCGACGAGATCGTCTACCATGACTATGTCGATATCTCGGTCGCCGTCTCGGCGCCGAACGGCCTGGTCGTGCCTGTGGTGCGCGACGCGGACAAGCTCTCGTTCGCGGGCATCGAAAAGGCCATTGCCAACTATGGCAAGAAGGCCCGCGAAGGCGCGCTGACCATGGAAGACATGAAGGGCGGCACCTTTACCATCTCCAACGGCGGCGTGTTCGGTGGCCTGATGTCCACCCCGATCATCAACCCGCCGCAGTCGGCCGTGCTCGGCCTGCACCGCATCGAGGACCGCCCGGTCGTGCGCAACGGCGAGATCGTGATCCGCCCGATGATGTACATCGCGCTGTCCTATGACCACCGCATCATCGACGGTCGCGAAGCGGTCACCGCGCTCAAGACCATCAAGGAAGCGATCGAGGATCCCACCCGCCTGCTGATCGATCTCTGATCGACCAAGCGTGCCGCGCCCGGCCACCAAAGCCGGGCGCGCAGGCGTGCATCGCTGCGATTTTGTGTGATAAGTCGCGCCAGTCCCACCACAGTTCCAGGGGCGCGCGAACAGGAGGCCGCAATGGCTGAATACGATTATGATGTCCTGGTGATCGGCGCCGGCCCGGGCGGCTACGTCGCGGCGATCCGCGCAGCCCAACTGGGCCTCAAGACCGCCTGCGCCGAAGGGCGCGAAACCCTGGGCGGCACCTGCCTCAACGTGGGCTGCATCCCGTCGAAGGCGCTGCTTCACGGTTCTGAAAAGTTCGAGGAAGCCGTCAACGGCACCTTTGCCAGCTATGGCATCAAGACCGGCCCGGTCGAGCTGGACCTGTCGGCGATGCAGCAGCAGAAGCTCGACTCGGTCAAGAGCCTGACCGGCGGCATCGAATTCCTGTTCAAGAAGAACAAGGTCACCTGGCTCAAGGGCTATGCCACGTTCGAGGACGCGCACAGCGTGACCGTGGCGGGGCAGAAGGTTTCGGCCAAGCACATCGTCATCGCCACCGGTTCCTCGGTCACCCCGCTGCCGGGCGTGACCGTGGACAACGACGCGGGCGTGGTGGTGGATTCGACCGGTGCCCTCGCGCTGAACCGTGTGCCCGATCACATGGTCGTGATCGGCGGCGGCGTGATCGGCCTGGAACTCGGCTCGGTGTGGCGCCGCCTGGGCGCCAAGGTCACCGTGGTGGAATACCTTGACCAGTTGCTGCCCGGCATGGACGGCGACGTGCGCCGCGAAGCCGCCAAGATCTTCAAGAAGCAGGGCATGGCGCTCAAGCTTTCGACCAAGGTCACCGGCGTTGCCGTGGATGGCGGCAAGGCCACGCTGACGGTCGAGCCTTCGGCCGGTGGCGCTGCCGAAACGATCGAGGCGGATTGCGTGCTGGTGGCGATCGGCCGCAAGCCCAACACCGATGGCCTGGGCCTCGACAAGATCGGGCTGGAGCTGAACAAGCGCGGCCAGATCGAGACCGACCACGATTTCCGCACCAAGGTGGACGGCGTCTGGGCGATCGGCGACGTGATTCCGGGGCCGATGCTGGCGCACAAGGCCGAGGATGAAGGCATTGCCGTGGCCGAGAACATTGCCGGCCTGACCGGCATCGTGAACCATGACGTGATCCCCGGCGTGGTCTACACTTTCCCCGAATTCGCCGGCGTGGGCCTGACCCAGGAAGCCGCGCTGGAAAAGGCCGGTGGCGACCAGTCCAAGATCAAGGTCAGCAAGTTCCCGATGCTGGCCAACAGCCGCGCCAAGACCAACCACGAGCCCGACGGCTTCGTGAAGGTGATTGCCGACGCGCAGACCGACCGCGTGCTGGGCGTCTGGGCGATCGCCTCGGTGGCTGGCACGATGATTGCCGAAGCCGCGCTCGCCATGGAGTTCGGCGCCACCTCGGAAGACATTGCCTACACCTGCCACGCGCACCCGACCCATTCGGAAGCGCTGAAGGAAGCGGCGATGGGCATCCGCGAAAAGCCGATCCACATGTGATCGTCGCTTCGCATCGCCGATGAAACAGGGCCGCGCCGGGGCAACCGGGCGCGGCCCTTTTCGTTTCGGGAACTTTGCCCTGCACTGGCGCGTAGTGCGCCCAAACGGGGCAAATGCACATGAAACGTCCGCTTGTGGCCGGCCGCGCGGCAGCGCTGGCCGCCTTGATCGCGCTTGGCGCCTGTCATCATCGTCCGATGGACGCAGCACCGCCGCGCGCGACGGACGCCATTGCCGTGCCGCCCCAGGCCTCGACCATTGCCGTGCCGATCACCGCGCGGCTGGACGAGTTGGCCGCCGCGCTGGAACGTGAAGTGCCGCGCGAACTGTGGTCGATCGATCAGCCCGGCCAGGATTGCGTGGCCTCCAAGCGCGTGGAGGTGCTGGGCGTGAAGCTCAAGACGCCGCGCGTGGAATGCCACATCGTGGGCAACGTGGTGCGCGGGCCGATCACGCTCAGTGGCCAGGGACAGGATCTGGTGGTCACCCTGCCGCTTCATGCCACAGTGCGCGCGCGCGACATCGCCGGCGTGTTCAAGCAGGAAACCGCAACCGGCGATGCCATGGTGCGCGCCCATGTGCGCCTGTCGCTGGCGCGCGACTGGAAGCCACGCGCCGCGCTGGACATCCACTATGACTGGACCAACGAACCCGGCATCGACTTCCTGGGCCAGCGCATCACCTTCACCAGCAAGGCCGATGCCAAGCTGAAAGGCGTGATCGCCAAGCTGGAGCGCACCTTGCCCAGCGAACTCGACAAGCTGCACCTGGACCGGGAGATCAGCCGCGCCTGGGCCAGCGCGTTCACCTCGCTGGAACTCAACCACGCCAATCCACCGGTGTGGATGCGCGTCACCCCGCAAGAGCTGCGCTATGGCGGCTATGCCGTGGAAGGGCAGCGGCTCGTGCTGCGCCTGGGCATGCAGGCACAGACCGAAACCTTTGTCGGCAACCGCCCGCCCGATCCGGCGGTGCGCCCGCTGCCGCCGCTACACACGCTGGACAGCACGCCGGGGCGCATGCTGTTCGTGATCCCGGTCATCGCCGACTATCGTGAACTGGAACCGGTGATCGCCAAGGCGCTGGTCAAGCGATCGGCCCGGCCGTTCGACGTGCCCGGCCTGGGCGCGGTGACCGCGCAGTTCGGCAAGGTCACCTGCTATGGCACCACCGGCGGCAAAGTGGCCGTCGGCGTTCAATTTGCCGCCAATGGCGCCCATGGCACCGTGTGGCTGACCGGAACGCCGGTCAACGCACCCAATTCGCGGGAAGTCAGCTTTGCCGATCTGGCGGTTTCGGGCGTGACCGACAGCACCGGCACCGATGTGCTACTGGCCCTGGCCAACACGCCCGGACTGTCGGAGACCATCGCCGCTGCGCTCGGCCAGAATTTCGAGAACGACTATGCCAAGCTGATGGGCAAGATCGACCGCGCGCTGACCGAAAAGCGCACCGGCGATTTCGTGATCCGGGCGCGGATCAACAACGTCCGCACCGGCCGCCTCAAGGCTGCTGGCCAAGGGCTTTACTTGCCGGTGGAAGGAACGGGAACGGCCACGGTCAGCCTCGACATGCGCTGAACCGCGGGGCAAAGGTGGCGCCATGCCCCTGGTTCCACCCCTGCCCGCTTCGCTGCCGACTGCCGTTGCGCCTGCGCTGCCCGCCGTGATCGGTTTTGCCGATCTCGCCGGCATTGCCGTGTTCGCGCTGTCGGGCGCGCTGGTGGCCGCGCGGATGCGGCAGACTCTGGTGACGATGTGCTTTTTCGCGGTGATCACCGGGGTCGGCGGCGGTTCGGTGCGCGACCTGCTGATCGGCGCGCCGGTGTTCTGGGTCCATGATCGCTGGGTCGCGCTAGTCTGCCTGGGCATGGCCGTCGTCTGCTGGATCACGCCGCACCGCTGGTGGCGCGGCGCGGCGCTGGAGTGGGCCGATGCCGTGGGCCTGGGCGCCTATGCCGTGCTCGGCACGACCAAGGCGCTGGCCTATGGCATTCCGCCGGTGCCCGCCTTCATCATGGGGGTGATCACCGGCTGCGTGGGCGGCGTGATCCGCGATTGCGTGGCGGGCCGCCCGTCGATCATCATGCGCCCCGAACTCTATGTGACGGCGGCCGCGCTCGCCGCCGCGCTGTGCTCGGCCGGGCAGGCGCTGCACTTGCCCAAGGGCTGGGTCTGGGCGGTCTCGGCCCTGGCCGGCTTCGCCCTGCGCGCTGCGGCGATCCGCTGGAAGCTGGCGATCCCGGCCTATGGAGGGGGTGGAGACAGCGTCGATCGTGGTGCGTGAAGTCCACCACCCCCAGCCCCTCCTCTGAAGAGGAGGGGAGTCAGCCCTGTTCTCCCCCTCCTCTTCAGAGGAGGGGGTCGGGGGGTGGTGGAAGCATGGACCATGGCCTGCTAAACGCCATCCAATTGCACGTTGCAGCGCAGCATGAATTGGGGCACCTTCCACAGCCATGATCAAGGCGGGCCTCCATCACCTCACGCGCTATTCCTATGCCAAGCCGGTTCGATTGGGGCCGCAGGTGATCCGATTGCGGCCGGCGGCGCATAGCCGCACCGCCGTGCCGAACTATTCGCTGAAGATCAGCCCGGCCAACCACTTCATCAACTGGCAACAGGATCCTTACGGCAACTGGCTGGCGCGGATCGTTTTTCCCGATCCGATCGATCATTTCGAGATTGCCGTCGATCTGCTTGCCGATCTGGTCGTGATCAATCCGTTCGATTTCTTCGTCGAGGAATACGCGGAAACCTATCCCTTTGCCTATGCAGAGGAATTGCAAGCCGACCTGGCCGCCTGCCTGGAGACCGAAGCGCAAGGGCCGCTGTTCGAGGAATTGCTGGCCCAGTTCATCGGGTACGAAGGCCGCACGATCGATTTCCTGGTGGCGATCAACCAGGCGGTGAACAGCCGCGTGGGCTATGTCATCCGCATGGAGCCGGGGGTGCAGGCGCCCGAGGAAACGCTGGAAGTGGGCACCGGATCGTGCCGCGATTCGGCCTGGCTGCTGGTCCACCTGCTGCGCCGCCTGGGCTTTGCCGCGCGGTTCGTCTCGGGCTATTCGATCCAGTTGACACCCGATGTCGCCGCCGTGGACGGTCCCGCCGGCGTGGCGCAGGACGTATGCGACCTGCATGCCTGGACCGAAGTCTTTGTGCCGGGCGCGGGCTGGATCGGGCTGGACGCGACCTGGGGGCTGTTTGCTGGCGAAGGGCATATTCCGCTTTGCGCCACGCCGCACTATCGCACCGCCGCGCCGATCGAAGGCGTGGTGATGGAGCCGGTCCATTCCGATTTCCATTTCGAGATGCAGGTTTCCCGCTTGGCTGAAGCGGTGCGGATCACCAAGCCGTTTACCGATGAACGCTGGAACGCGCTGAACGCCCTGGGCGAGCAGGTCGATGCCGATCTCGCCGCGCAGGACGTGCGCCTGACGATCGGCGGCGAACCCACTTTCGTGGCCGATGGCGATTTCGAGGCGCCGGAATGGAACAGCAGCGCCGTGGGGCCAACCAAGGCCTGGTATGCCGATCGCCTGATCCGCAAGCTGCGCAGCGCTTTCGCGCCCGGATCGCTGCTCCACCACGGCCAGGGCAAGTGGTATCCGGGGGAAAGCCTGCCGCGCTGGGGCTATTCGATCTTCTGGCGCAAGGATGGCGTGCCGATCTGGCGCGACGAAAACCTGATCGCCGGGGACCGCCTGCCCGAAGACAGCGCCAGCGTCGTCGATGCCGAGGACGCCGCCCTGTTCCTGCGCCAGACCGCCACGGTGCTGGGCGTGGCGCCCGACAATGTCGCGCCGGTCTATGAAGACGCGCTGGAATGGATCGTGCGCGAGGCGGAACTGCCCGAAAACACCGTGCCCACCGATCCCAAGCTGGACGATCCGGAAGTGCGCCAGCGGTTCGTCCGCACGTTCCAGCGGGGGTTGACCCAGCCGGTCGGCCATGTCCTGCCGATCCAGCGGATGCAGCCGTGGCAGGCGCGGCGCGCCCAGCCGGCGCGAGCGTGGTATTCGGAAAAGTGGAAACTGCGGCGCGGGGCCCTGTTCGCCGTGCCCGGTGACAGCGCGCTCGGCTATCGCCTGCCGCTCAATTCGCTGCCCTATGTGCCGCCGGCATCCTATCCCTATATCCACCCGCGCGATACCGCCGAACCGCGCGAACCACTGGCCGATTTCCGCCGCCAGGCGATCGAGCGCGCGGTGCAGACCCGCGACGCCATGACGCAGGGCGAACTGTCCGCCGAAGACCGCAGCCGCGAGGCGCGCGCCCAGGGCCACGACCTGCACAGCACCAGCCCGGCCCGCCAGGCCCGCGTGGAACAGACCATCGCCATCGAAGGCGCGGTGCGCACGGCGATCACGGTGGAGCCCAAGGGCGATCACCTGTGCGTGTTCATCCCGCCGGTCGAAACGCTGGAAGACTATCTCGACCTGATCGCCAGCGTGGAAGCCGTGGCCGAGGAAACCCGCCTGCCGGTGCGCATCGAGGGCTATCCGCCGCCGCCCGATCCGCGCCTGATGGTGCTGAAAGTCACGCCCGACCCGGGCGTGATCGAAGTGAACATCCAGCCCGCCGCATCCTGGGCGGAATCGGTGGCGATCACCGAAACGCTCTATCAATGCGCCCGCGAAGTGGGGCTGACGGCCGACAAGTTCATGGTCGACGGCCGCGCCATCGGCACCGGCGGGGGCAATCACATCGTGCTGGGCGGGCCGAGCCTGCTCGACAGCCCGTTCATCCGCCGGCCCGACCTGCTCAAGTCCTTCGTGATCTATTGGCAGCGGCATCCGAGCCTGTCCTACCTGTTTTCCGGCCTGTTCATCGGCCCGACCTGCCAGGCGCCGCGCATCGACGAAGCCCGGCATGACGGGCTTTATGAGCTGGAAATCGCGCTGGGTCAGGTGCCCGGCCCCGATCAGCCACAGCCGCTGGCCTGGGTGGTCGATCGCCTGTTCCGCAACCTGCTGGTGGACGTGACCGGCAATACCCATCGCACCGAGATCTGCATCGACAAGCTGTTCTCGCCCGATGGCCCCACCGGCCGCCTGGGCCTGGTCGAGTTCCGCGGGTTCGAGATGCCGCCCGATGCGCGCATGTCGCTGGCCCAGCAATTGCTGCTGCGCGCACTGTGCGCCTGGTTCTGGCGCGAGCCGGTGGATGGGCCGCTGGTGCGCTGGGGCACGCAGTTGCATGACAAGTTCATGCTGCCGCACTTCGTCTGGGCCGATTTCCTGGATGTTCTCAATGACCTGCGCGGCGCAGGCTATGATTTCGATCCCGTGTGGTTCGAGGCGCAGCGCCAGTTCCGCTTCCCCGTCCACGGCGCGGTGGAAGGCGGCGGGGTGCACCTGGAAGTGAGCCACGCGCTCGAACCGTGGAACGTGCTGGGCGAAACCGGCGCGATCGGCGGCACGGTGCGCTATGTCGACAGTTCGACCGAGCGGTTGCAGGTGCGCGCCAGCGGGCTGGTGCCGGGGCGCCACGTGATCACCTGCAACGGTCGGCGCGTGCCCCTGAGCCATACCGGCACACCCGGCGAAGCGGTGGGCGGGGTGCGCTACAAGGCCTGGTGGCCGGCCAATTGCCTGCATCCGATGATGCCGCCCCATGCCCCGCTGACGTTCGATATCTTCGATACGTGGAACAACCGCTCGCTGGGCGGCTGCGTCTATCATGTGGCCCATCCGGGGGGGCGCAATTACGATTCGGTGCCGGTCAACGGCTATGAAGCGCAGGCGCGGCGCAAGGCGCGGTTCCAGGATCATGGCCATTCGCCCGGCCCCCTGCCCGTGCCGCCGGCCGAACTGCCTGGGGAATTCCCGATGACGCTCGACTTGCGCCGCCCGGCCGGGCTGGCCTGATCCTCGTGGCGGCCAAGCCCGACCTGCGCCCTCCCAAGGGGCTGGCCGCCTATCCGGTGGATGTGGGCGCGGGCGATCTCTATCGCGATGCCGCGCCCGATGTCGCCCCGGCGTGGCAGCAGGCAGCGCGTGGCCTGCTGGCGCTGCGCGAGGAAGCGGGCGTGGCAGTGCAGGAACTGGTCGGCCGCCAGATCCTGGACCTGGGCATGTCGTTCCGCCTCACCGGTGAGGACGAGGAGCGCGATTGGCCGCTTTCGCCGATGCCACTGATCGTCGGCGCGCAGGAATGGGCGCAGGTGGAACGCGGCCTGGTCCAGCGCGCGCGCCTGCTCGAAGCGGTGGTCGACGATATCTATGGCGAAGGGAGCCTGGTCGCCGATGGCCACCTGCCCGCCGCGCTGATCGCCGGCAGCCGCTATTTCGCGCGCAGCATGGTGGGCGTTGCGCCGCGCAGCGGGCCGCATATCCATGTCTATGCGGTCGATCTCGCCCGTGGGCCGCGCGGGCAATGGCGCGTGCTGGGCGATCGCCTGCGGCTGGCCAATGGCATCGGCTATGCCCTGGAAAACCGCCTTGCCCTCTCGCGCGTGACCGGCGGGCTGCTGACGGAGATGCGCGCGCGCCGGGTGGCGCAGTTCTTTTCCGATCTGCGCGGGGGCATTGCCCGAGAATGCCAGCGCGAAAACCCGCGCATCGCCCTGCTCACCCCCGGCCGCTTCAACCAGTCCTATCCCGAACAGGCGCACCTGGCACGCTACCTCGGCTTTCCGCTGGTCGAAGGGCGCGACCTCACTGTGAGCGACGACCGGCTTTACGTGCGCACCATCGCCGGGCCCAAGCGCGTCGATGCACTGTGGCGCTGGATCGATACCAATGCGCTCGATCCGCTGCGCTTCGATGCGCGTTCGGCGATCGGCGTACCCGACCTGTTCGAGGCACTGGAGCGCGGTAGTGTGACCCTGGCCAACTGGCCGGGTGTCGAAGTGCTGGAAGCGCCGGCCTTTGCCGCATTCATGCCGCGCCTGTTCTCGGTGCTGCTGGGCGAAGAACCGATCCTGCCCAATGTCGCCACCTGGTGGTGCGGCCAGCCGCGCGAAGCGCAGGACGTGGCGGCGCGGCTGGATGAGTTGATGATCACCCCGGCCTTCGGCGCGCGGGTGGATGGCCTGCCCGAAGGACGGCCGCTGGCCGGACGCGGCCTGGACAAGGACCAGCGCGCCCACCTGCTCGCCGCCATGGCCCGCCGCCCCGTGGACTATTGCGGGCAGGAAATCGTCACGCTGTCCACCACGCCGGCACTGATCGACGATGTCTTCGTGCCGCGCGCCTTCACCGTGCGCGCTTTCGTGGCGCGCAACGCGGCGGGGGAATGGACCGTGATGCCCGGCGGCTTTGCCCGCCTCTCATCCTCGGGCGAGATGGTCACCACGATGATGGGCGAAGGCGATATCTCCGCCGATGTCTGCGTGGTGGATACCAAGGCCGACCTGGCCAGCCTGGCCGCCACGCCCTCCGTGCTCAGCGCAGCACCAGCCGTGCGGCGCGGCGGCGGCATCCTGGCCAGCCAGGCGGCCGACAACCTGTTCTGGTTCGGCCGCTACATGGAGCGGGCGGAAACCACCGTGCGGGTGATCCGCGCCGTGCTGGGCAGCTCGATCGAAGTGGACGCCGCCGCCGGGCACAATCCGGAGGTGATCGCGCGCCTGGTGGACCTGATGGTGTCATGGGGCGCCCTCTCGCGCGAGGAAGCGGTGGAGCCGATCGCGCAGGCCTGCCGTGCCGCGCTGTCGGACACGGCGATGAACGGCTCTGTCGGCGCGCTGTTCGCCGCGATCCGCGCCACCGCGCTGACTCTGCGTGACCGCTTCACCACCGATTTCTGGCGCATCGCCAGCCGCCCCCTGCCCGCGATGGACGGGCATCGCCCGGGCGTGCTGCTGCGCGCCGCGCGCGAATTGATCGAGCGGCTTTCGGCCCTTTCCGGGCTACTGGCGGAAAACTTCACGCTCGGCCCTTCGCGCCATTTCCTCGACATGGGCCGCCGCCTGGAACGCGCGGTGGCGCTGTGCCAGACGCTGCGCGCGCTGGCCGCACAGATCGACACGGCCGAAGCGCTGGGCGTGCTGCTCGATCTTTCCGACAGCCAGATCACCTATCGCGCGCGCTACCTTGCCGCGCCCAGCACCGCGCCGGTGCTCGACCTGTTGCTGCTCGATCCCGCCAACCCGCGCTCGCTGGCGTTCCAGGCCGAAGCGCTGGTCAGCCACATCGCCGCCTTGCCGGCGCTGGGCGAAGACAACCTGCCCGAAGCGCCGCTGCTGGAAGCCCGCGCGATTCTGGCGCCGCTGTCCAGCCAGCCGGTGGCGGCGTGGGATCTGGCGCGCCTGGCCGATGTGGAACAGCGCCTGCTGGCCCTGTCGGACACGATCTCCACCCGCTATTTCCTGCAATTCGAAAAGGCCGACAGCCCGGCCAAGGGCAGCTTGCTCGCGTGATCTACGATATCCGCCACAAGACCCGCGTCGATTATGCCGCGCCGGTGCGGCTGGCGCGCTTCAACCTGCGCCTGCGCCCGGCGCCCTGGCCCACCCAGACGGTGCGCGATTTTCGCCTGACGGTGGCGCCGGTGCCCTGGACGATGGAAGAGGAAGCCGGGCCGTTCCTGGTCAACCGCAGCCGCCTGTTCATCCGCGAACCACTCGATGCGCTGGAAGTGGAAAGCCGCTTCCGCGTGGAGGTGCGGGCACCCGATCCAGAGCTGGCCCTGGCCAAGACCCCGAGCGTGGCCGAGATCGGCGCGCGCGCGGCCGCGCATCGCGATCTTTCCGCGCTTGGCCCCGCCAGCTATATCTATCCCTCGTCGATGACCCCGCTTTCGCCCGAGATCGTCGGCTGGGCCAGTCCGATCCTGGCCGGCGCGCGCAGCGTGATGGACGCCGGGCTGGCGCTGATGCACGCCATCCACGAGGAATTCACCTATGACGGCAGCGCCACCACGGCCGAGACGCCGCCGCTCGAAGCGTTTCGCGCGCGGCATGGCGTGTGCCAGGATTTTGCCCATGTGATGATCGTGGCCGCGCGCGGGCATGGCCTGCCCGCTGCCTATGTTAGCGGCTATCTGCGCACCCTGCCCCCGCCGGGCCAGCCGCGCCTGGTCGGGGCCGATGCCACCCATGCCTGGGTGGCGCTGTGGTGCGGGGATGCGCTGGGCTGGGTGGGTTTCGATCCCACCAACGCCGTGCTCGCCTCAACCGACCACGTGTTCACCGCGATGGGCCGCGACTATGCCGACGTGGCGCCGATGGACGGCGTGTTCCACGGCGGCGGCGGCCAGGCGCTGCGCGTGTCGGTGGACGTAGCGCCGGTGGCGGAACCGGCGCTCGGGTGATCATGGCGGGCTGATCAGGCCGCTGCGCCGGTGCCCTGTGCCAGGAACGGGCGCTCGTCTGCCACGGTCGCTTCAAACGCGCCGATCGCATCACCGCGCGCCAAGGTCAGGCCCACTTCGTCCAGCCCATTGAGCAGGCAGTGCTTGCGGAACGGATCGATCTCGAACGTGAAGCGATCCTGGAACGGCGTGGTCACGGTCTGCGCATCGAGATCGATGGCAATCGGATCGGTCTGCGCCACTTCCAGCAGGCGATCGACCTGCTCCTGGGGCATCACCACGGTGAGGATGCCGTTCTTGAAGGCGTTGCCGGAAAAGATATCGGAAAACGACGGCGCAATCACCGCCTTGATGCCAAGGTCGAGCAAGGCCCAGGCGGCATGCTCGCGGCTGGAACCGCAGCCGAAATTGTCGCCCGCGATCAAGATCGGCGAACCCTTGAAGGTTTCGCTGTCGAACAGGTTGTCCGGATCGGTGCGCAGCGATTCGAATGCGCCACGGCCCAGCCCTTCGCGACTGATCGTCTTCAGCCACTTGGCCGGGATGATCACGTCGGTGTCGATGTTCTTGCGGCCGAACGGAATGGCGCGGCCTTCGATGTGGTTTACCGGTTCCATGCCCCCGCTATAGCCGCCGCCGCGCGGCGCGCAACGGCGGAAATAGCCTCTGTGCGGGCAAGGCGCTCAATCGGTTTCGGGACTGTCGCCGAGCGGGGATTCCTTGGCCGGCTTGTTGGCGCGCTCCTTGCGCCGGTTGCTATAGAGCAGCGCCGCCGCCAGCGCCGCCGACCCCACTGCCGCAGCCCCTGCCAGGACAGCCGTTCCGGCCCAGTTTTCCTTCTTGGACACGCCTTCCTCCTTGTTACGGGCTGCAAGAATTGGCCCGCTCGCCGCACAATGCAACGCTCAATCGAGGAATTTCCGCAGAGAATTCCACGCCTGCTGCTTTTGCGCCAGCGTGACGGCACAATAGGCGGGGCTGCTTGACGGCAGTTGAACGAATGAAATGTCGGGCAAATTTGCCATTTGTGCACGGCCGTGGCGGGCAGCGGTGGCGCCGTTGCAGGCAATTGTGCGCAGCATGGGCAAGCTGGCGGCAAGCTGGGCGAATGGCGCCAGTTCGGCCGCCTTGATCGCGCTGTCGAGGCTGCCGCGCCGCGTGGCGCTCGCGACGGTGTCCCACAGGCCGATGCCCGCCGCGAGCAGGGCGGCGAGCCGGTCCGGATAGTCCAGCGGCACCAGATCCTGCGCGATCACCCCGCCGACCAGCCGCCAGAACTGGTTGGCCGGGTGCGCGTAATAGCGGCCGGCCGCGAGCGAGGCCTCGCCCGGCAGGCTGCCGCAGACCAGCACGCGGGTCTGCGCGTCGACCACCGGGGCAAAGGCGGATTTGCGCGCGTCGGCGATGGCGTCAGACCAGTTCGCGCACGTCCGTCAAGCGGCCGGTTACGGCAGCAGCGGCGGCCATCGCCGGGCTGACCAGGTGGGTGCGCGCACCCGGCCCCTGGCGACCGACGAAATTGCGGTTGGAAGTGGAGGCGCAGCGTTCCCCGGCCGGCACCTTGTCCGGGTTCATGCCGAGGCAGGCCGAGCAGCCCGGCTCGCGCCATTCGAGCCCTGCGTCCTTGAAGATCACATCCAGCCCTTCGTCCTCGGCCATCGCCTTGACCAGGCCGGAGCCGGGCACGACGATCGCCCAGCGAACGTTGTCGGCCTTCTTGCGGCCTTTCAGGATCGCGGCGGCTGCGCGCAGATCCTCGATGCGGCTGTTGGTGCAACTGCCGATGAACACGTTCTGGATTTCCACCGAGTCGAGCGCGGTGCCCGGCTCAAGGCCCATGTATTCCAGAGACTTGCGCGCAGCATCCTGCTTGGACGGATCGGCAAAGCTTTCCGGCGCGGGCACCGTGGCCGTGATCGGCAGCACGTCTTCGGGGCTGGTGCCCCAGGTCACCGAGGGCGCGATATCGGCCGCGTCGATCACCACGACCTTGTCGTACTGCGCGTCGGCATCGGTCGCCAGGCTCTTCCACCAGGCGACTGCCTTGTCCCAGTCGGCGCCCTTGGGCGCATAGGGACGGCCCTTCACATAGGCGAAGGTCTTGTCATCGGGCGCGATCAGGCCGGCGCGGGCGCCATGCTCGATCGCCATGTTGGACACGGTCAGGCGCCCTTCGATCGACAGGTCGCGGATCACCTGCCCGGTATATTCGATGACATAGCCAGTGCCACCCGACGCGCCGAGCACGCCGGTGATGTGCAGCACCACGTCCTTGGCCGAAACGCCCGGCGCCAGCGTGCCGTTGACGCGCACTTCCATGGTCTTGCTGCGCTTGAGCAGCAGGGTCTGGGTGGCGAGCACATGCTCCACTTCCGACGTGCCGATGCCGAAGGCCAGCGCGCCCAGCCCGCCGTGGCAGGCGGTGTGGCTGTCACCGCAAACGATCGTGGCGCCGGGCAGCGAAAAGCCCTGCTCCGGCCCGACGACGTGGACAATGCCCTGCGCCGCGTCGGCATCGCCGATATAGCGGATGCCGAATTCGGGCGCATTGCGCTCCAGCATGGCAAGCTGCTGCGCGCTGTCGGGATCGGCAATGGGAATGCGGTTGCCCTGCCCGTCGCGGCGCGCCGTGGTCGGCAGGTTGTGATCGGGCACGGCCAGCGTCAGATCGGGGCGGCGCACCTTGCGCCCGGCAAGGCGGAGCGCCTCGAACGCCTGGGGGCTCGTCACTTCGTGAACGAGGTGGCGGTCGATATAGATCAGGCTGGTGCCATCATCGCGGTTTTCCACGACGTGGGCGTCCCAGATCTTTTCGTAGAGCGTCTTGCCGGTGCCAGGGGTGATCTTGGTCATGCAAGAGCGGTTAAGCATCGCCCCGGTGCATTTCAAGCACGAAAGGGCAAGAAAGACCGGGGCGATGCGTCATTTTGTGCTGCAACGAGCCAGCGTGTCAGCGCTTACCAGCGATCACGGTCCCAGTCGGCGCGTTCCATGCGCAACTGCTGGCGGATCTGGTTCACGCGGCTGGCCAGCCAGCGCACTTCGTCGCGGCTGAGGCCGTCGCGCGAATACATGCGGTACTGGCGCTGCACCATCGCGGCCTGGCGGCGCAGCGGGGCGGCTTCGCGCGGGGAAATCGTGCGGTTGCGCTGCGCGCGGTCGATGGCAAAGCGCAACTGGCCGATATCCTGGCGAATGGCGGCGTCGCGGCGCGGCGTCATCCAGCCGCCCGCCCCCGGGCCAGGGCCGTGATGCCAGCCACCGGGTGGCGGCGGCGCGGGCTGGGCCAGTGCCGGCGCGGCAAGGCCCACGGTAGCGGGAATCAGCGCTGCGAGAATGAGCTTTTTCATCGGCTTTACTCCTTGGTCCCGACGGCGGCCGCGCCGTGGCCCGGCGCCGTCTTGATGCCATGTCTGGCAAGCTACGCCTGAACCAAACGCGAGTGCGCCGTTCGGGTTTCAGCAAGGATGCCCGATAAAACGCATCGCCCCCGCCCGCGCATCGCGCTATAGGCCGGCGCCATGGATACCCTGCTTGCCATCGCGATCGTGCTGGCCGCCGCCGCGACCATGGAATTCGTGGCCTGGGCCAGCCACAAATATATCATGCACGGCTTCGGCTGGGCCTGGCACCGCGACCATCACGAACCGCACGACGGCTTCCTGGAAAAGAACGACCTCTACGCCGTGGTCGGCGCGGCGATCTCGATCTCGATGTTCGCGATCGGCAGCCCGCTGGTGATGGGCACCCATGCCTGGTGGCCGGGCACCTGGGTGGGCATGGGCGTGCTGGTCTATGGCCTGATCTATACTTTCATCCACGATGGCCTGGTGCACCAGCGCTGGTTCCGCTGGGTGCCCAAGCGCGGCTATGCCAAGCGCCTGGTGCAGGCGCACAAGCTGCACCACGCCACGATCGGAAAGGAAGGCGGAGTCAGCTTCGGCTTCGTCATCGCGCGCGATCCGGCGGCGTTGAAGCAGGAACTCAAGGCCCAGCGCGCCAAGGGCATTGCCGTGCTGCGCGAAGCGGTCGAGTAGGGCCTGTGGGGATTTAGCCCATGGCGGGCTGCGAACGGCCGCTTTTCGCGCTTCCGGTGCTCACGTACCTAAAGTACGCTGCGCTCCGGGTCGCGGAAATCAGCCATTCTCGCTCCACCCTGACCTAAATCCCCACAGGCCCTAATCAAGCCAGCTCGACGCGGTCCCCCACCGCCACATCGCCCGTGCCATCGGGAATGGCGTTGACGCCAAAGATCGGCTGGCGCTGCCACAGGCGGCCCATCTTGCGCAGCGTGGCCAACGGTTCGCGGCTGTCGGCCGCGCCGGTTTCGGGGTCTTGCGTGGTGATCACGCAGCGGGTGCAGGGCTTGACCAGGCGCAGCGTCACGCCGCCGATGCGCAGGCCCTGCCAGCCATCCTCGGCAAAGGCGGCTGCGGCGCCCGCGATCACCAGGTTGGGCCGGAACCGGGCCATCGCGATGGGCGCGGGCAACTGCGCGTTGAGCGCATCGAGCGATTCGCAGGTGGTGACCAGCAGCGGGAAGCCATCGGCAAAGCCGACGGCATCGCCCGGCTGGCCATAGGCGGCATCGACCGGGCGCACGACATCCTCGCCCATGTGGACAAGCTGCACCGCGCGGCCGAACCGGGCAGAGAGCCACTCGTCGGCTGCCGCGCCCGCCGGGGTTGCCTCCACCCCGTCGCTCCACACCTTGACGGCGCGGCGCGTGCCGACAGTGGGCACCGTGACCGGCAGCGACGGCACACCGGCATGGTGCAGCACGATCCCGCCATCGTCGCGCGGTTCGGCGCGGACTTGCGCCATGGCCGGCAATTCGCGACGGGTGAGGAAGCGCCCCTCGGGCGTTACCATCATCCAGCGCCGGTCGCCGGCCAGGCCCTGCGGCGTGATCGTGGCGCGCGCCATCGCCTCTCCGCCCATGGACTTGACCGGGTACCGATGCAGCGCAGCGATCTTCATCATTCCGCGCGGGTCCAGATCCAGGTGCCGCTCAAGACCATGACACCGGCGGGGATCAGCACCCAGGGCCAGCCGGCGGTGAAAGCGGTGATCGCGACGCTCAGCGCCATGGTGGCGAGCGCGGCTTTCTTGGCCCGGCGGGGAATGGCGCGGCGGGCGCGCCATTCGCGCAAGGGCGGCCCCCACTTGGGATGATCGAGCAGGCGCTGTTCCCACGCCGGATTGCCGCGCGCGAAACAGAACACCGCCAACAGCAGGAAAGGCACCGTGGGCAGCAGCGGCAGGAATGCCCCCACCGTGCCCAATCCCACGAAGAACAGGCCCGCAGCCGTCCAGAGATGGCGGCGGACCATCCCCGCCTCAGCCCGCAGCAGCCAGGCGCGCGGCGTGGCTCTGCACCAGCGCGATCATGTTGGGCAGGCCCTGCGTGCGGTTGGACGAAAGCTGGTTCTTGAGGTTGAACGGGGCAAGCGCCTGCGCAATGTCCATCGCCGCCACCTCGGCCGCCGGCCGGTCCTGCACCGCCGCCAGCACCAGGGCGATGATGCCCTTGGTGATCGCGGCATTGCTATCGGCCAGGAAATGCAGCGCGCCGCCAGCGCCTTCGGTGGGATAGACCCACACCGCCGCCGAACAGCCGCGCACCAGCGTGGCATCGGTTTTCAGCGCATCGGGCATGGGGTCCAGTTCGCGGCCCAGTTCGATGAGCAGGCGATAGCGTTCGTCGCCATCGCTGAACTCGTACTCTTCGAGAATATCGGAAAGACTGCGCATGAGCCTGGCCTTAGGCGGCGTGGACAAATTCCGCAACGCCACGGTTGCCCTGTAAAAGGCCCTGACGAGGCGCGAGAACGAAGCAAGAGTGGGCCTCTTGCAAGGTCGAGCAACGCTGCCAGGGCCTTTTACAGGGCAACTCCTGCGGGGCTGGACCAAAAACCGCCATTTCAGCGTCGGCTCGTCGCGCAATATTCCCGATATTGCGCTTCCTCGCCTCCTTGAACTGGCGGTTTTTGCCTCCAGCCGTGGCGCTGCGGAATTTGTCCACGCCGCCTAAAGCGGCCTGCGCTGTACCTCAACCCTCAACGCTCGCGCAGGGACTCGATTTCGCGGGCCAGGTCCACCGAGCCGCGCTGGTCGGTCAGGATGCGCTCCAGCACTTCGACGCGGGCGCGCAGCGCGGCCACTTCGCGCACGAGGGCGGTGTTGTCGGCAGGTTGGGCGGGCATCATCACGCTGTCCCGCGCGCTCAGCCGCCGATGGCGCAGGCTGGCCCAGGCGAGGATCGCGACGATGGCAACAAGAGTGGCTCCAAAGCTCACGGGGGCATGTCCTTGGCTGGGTAGGGGAATTCTGGGCGGGGGGAATTTTGGGCGGGCCGTGCCGGGATCAGTTGAACTGCGGCATGGCGGCGGGCGACGGCCCATCGGGCTGGCGCGGCAGCATGGTCTCCAGCACGCGCACGCGCTGTTCGAGGCGAGCGGTCTGCGCGGCATATTGCGCGGCCTGCTCCGCCGTGGCGCGGGTGGCGACGATGATCTCCCGCTCGCGCTGGTCCATCCGGCGCGACCAGGCCTGCGCTGCCATCACCAGGCCGGCCAGCAATGTGGCGAGCGTGGCAAAGGCGAGCAGGACGATGGCACCGGCGGCGGTCATTGCAGCTTGTCCGAGACCGGGGTCGGCGCGCTTTCGATGCGGCTGGCATCGCGCAGCGCCTCGATCTGCAAGGCCACGTCATAGCCGCCATCGGTGACGATGCGTTCCAGCACCCGCACGCGGTCTTCAAGCGCCTGGTTCTGCGTGGCGTACTGCGCAGCGCGCTCTGCGGTGGCGTTGGCCTGGATTTCCGCCATGCGGCGGCTGTGGCGGGTCCAGATCGCCAGCCCGGCAATCATGAACGGAGCCAGCGGGATAAGCAGAGCGAGTGTATGTTGATCCATGGCAGCAGTCCCCTTTGAAGTGCCGGGATGGGATGGTCGGGCGTTCAGCGCAGGCTTTCGATTTCCTGGGCCAGGCGCGGATTGCTGGACACGTAGAAGTGCTCCACTTCGGCCAGGCGCCGATCGATATCGCGCAAGGAAGCGCGCACTTCGCGGGCCGAGCGGGCGGGCGACTGGCGCACGCCCTGCCAGAACTTCTGCTCCTGCCGATCGACATAGAGCGCCGCCGGCTTCTTTTCAGCCAGGAAGCCCAGCCCGAAATAGATGATCGGCAGGAAGCCCAGGCCGCACAGCGTGCCGACGACAACCGCCAGGCGCACCCACAGCACGTCGACCCCGGTGTAGTCGGCAATCCCGGCGCAGACGCCCATGAACTTGCCATTGGCCTTGTCGCGATAGAAACGGGTACGGGCAGCGGTCATTTCACGGTCCCCTTGGATTGGGCCATCAGCCGGTCGAGTTCTGACAGGTCGGCGGCGTGGCTGTCGCGGGCCTCGCCCAGGCGGGCCGGACGGAATTGCGGGTTTTCGGCGGCCACTAGGCGTTCCACGGTGTCCATCCGCTCTTCCAGCCGGCGGGCGACGCGATAGAGTTCTTCAAGCAGTTGCTCGTCACCGCTGGTCAGGGTGGCGGCGGTCTTCCACTTGGTCATGTAGTGCAACACGATCCAGGGCAGCGCGACGAACAGGGTAACGAGAGCAAAAAACGGCGTCAGGTCCATGGCGCTCAGCCCTCCTTGCCCATGGCGCGCTTCATCGCGGCCAGTTCCTCGTCGATCTTGTCCTGCCCCGCCAGCGCGGCGATTTCATCGGCCAGGCTCGGCGGGCCGCTTTCGGCAATGCTCAGCGCATCGGCGCGGCCTTCGGCATAATCGACCCGGCGTTCGAGCTGGTCGAAGCGGGCCAGCGCCTCGTCCACGCGCTCGCTGGTCATCAGGCTGCGCAGGCGGACGCGGTTTTCCGCGCTTTCCAGGCGGGCAGCGATCGCCGTCTGGCGGCTGCGCGCCTCGCGCAGGCGGGTCTGGAGCTTTTCGATGTCCTGCTCATAGGCGCGCATCGAATCGTCGAGCACGGCCACTTCGCCGCGCAGTTGCTCGGCCATGTCGGCCGCCTTCTTGCGCTCCACCAGCGCGCCGCGCGCCAGGTCCTCGCGATCCTTCGACAGCGCGAGCTGGGCCTTTTCCGCCCAATCGGCCTGGAGCCGGTCCAGCTTGGCAACGTGGCGCAGCATTTCCTTCTGGTCGGCAATGGTGCGCGCGGCCGAGGCGCGGACTTCCACCAGCGTCTCTTCCATTTCCAGGATGATCATGCGGATCATCTTGGAGGGATCGTCAGCCTTGTCCAACAGGTCGTTGAAATTGGCGGCAATGATGTCGCGCGTGCGCGAGAAAATGCCCATCAGGTTCGCTCCGTTGAAAAAGGGCCTCTGCCCCGTGCTATCACTTTGTCCGCTGCCCGGCGAGGGGCGCAGCCGGGCCGCACGCAGCGCCTCGTCGAAACGCGAGGCGCCGCCGCTCGGCACGGGTTCTAGGATGGAATTCATGCCAGGCCTCCGGTGATGGCCGAAACCGACCGGGTCACGGCGGTGTGGCCATTGGCTGGGCCATGGGCAGCAGTGCCCAGGCCGGGAAATTCGGGAACATGGCGGGCGATCACCACGGCGTTCATCGCCAGCATCGCGGCAATGCTGACCAGGGCGGCGCGGCCAAGACGGGTGGAGAAGAACGGGGCGGTGGTCATTGGGGTCACTCCGAAAGCGGTTGCCTGATATTCAGCAAGGCCCGTGCCAAATCGCGCAAACACCGCATTTCCGGCACTTTCCCGGAAAATGCAGTGCCGGGGATTGGCACATCTTGCCCGCACTTGGGAAATTGTGCCAAATGTTGGCCATGGATCGCGAAGTGCAGTTCATCGGCCAGTCAGGGGCCTTCCTCGATGCGGTGGAGCGCGCCAGCCGCGCCGCGCCGATGCGCCGCCCCGTGCTGGTGATCGGGGAGCGCGGCACCGGCAAGGAACTGATTGCCGAGCGCCTGCATCGCCTGTCCACGCGCTGGCAGGAACCGCTGGTGACGATGAACTGCGCCGCCCTGCCCGAAACCCTGATCGAGGCCGAGCTGTTCGGGCACGAGGCCGGCGCGTTCACCGGCGCCACCCGCGCCCGCGCGGGGCGGTTCGAGGAAGCGGACAAGGGCACGCTGTTCCTCGATGAACTGGGTACGCTGTCGATGGGCGCGCAGGAACGCCTGCTGCGCGCGGTGGAATACGGCGAAGTGACGCGCATCGGCGCGAGCCGCCCGATCCGGGTGGACGTGCGCATCGTCGCGGCCACCAACGAGGACTTGCCGCGCATGGCCGCGCAAGGCCGCTTTCGCCCCGACTTGCTCGACCGGCTGAGCTTTGAAGTGATCACCCTGCCCCCGCTGCGCGTGCGCGAGGGCGACGTGGCGGTGCTGGCCGACTATTTCGGCCGTCGCATGGCCGCCGAATTGCAGTGGGACGCCTGGCCCGGCTTTGCCCCCCATGCCCAGGCGCAGATGGAAAACCACGCCTGGCCGGGCAACGTGCGCGAACTGCGCAACGTGGTGGAGCGCGCGGTCTATCGCTGGGACGATCCCGATCGGCCGATCGGCCATGTCCAGTTCGATCCGTTTGAAAGCCCGTGGAAGCCGGCCAGCCTGCCCGCTGCCGCACCCGCTTCCGACGCCTGCACCACCGTGATGCAGCATGCCACCAGCGCCAGCGATTTCGACACGATCCAGGACTTGCGCGCCGCCGTGGACGCCCACGAGCGCGCGATCCTGGAGCATCACCTCGGCCGCAACCGCTACAACCAGCGCCAGACGGCCAAGGCCCTGGGCGTGACCTATGACCAGTTGCGGCACTGCCTGAAGAAGCACGGCCTGCTGGAGCGTGGGCAGGGGTGATGGCGGCAAGTGGCGCGCGAGATTTCCACCACCCCCAACCCCCTCCTCTGAAGAGGAGGGGGCTTTATGCGCCGTTCCCCCCCTCCTCTTCAGAGGAGGGGGCTTTGTCCCGTCTGCTCCCCCTCCTCTTCAGAGGAGGGGGTCGGGGGGTGGTGGAAGGCGTTCACGACCCATGCCGCTGACCCGCCTGACCCTGCGCGATTTCCGCAACCATGCCGCCACGCGGCTGGATGGCCTTGCCATGTTCAACGTGCTGGTGGGCGAGAACGGCGCGGGCAAGACCAACGTGCTGGAGGCGCTGTCGCTGCTGGCGCCGGGTCGCGGGCTGCGCCGCGCCCAGCCGGCGGAGATGGCCGCGCGCCATGGCGATGGCAGCTTTGCCGTGGCGGTCGAGATGGAGCACGGCGAAGTGGTGCTGGGCACGCACACCCAGCCCGCCGCGCCGGGACGGCGCCTGGTGCGGATCAACGGCGCGCTGGGCCCGGCGGCGCGGTTGGCCGAATGGCTTTCGCTCACCTGGCTGACTCCGGCGATGGATCGCCTGTTTGCCGAAAGCGCGGGCAATCGCCGCCGCTTTCTCGATCGGCTGGTGCTGGCCCGCCTGCCCGGCCATGCCCAGACCAGTGCGCGATACGAAAACGCCCTGCGCGAACGCAACCGCCTGCTGGCCGACGATCGCGAACCCGATCCCGCCTGGCTCGAAGCGCTGGAAAGCCAGCTTGCCGAAACCGGCGCCGCCATTGCCGCCGCGCGGGCCGATCTGGTGGCAGACCTCGGCGCGGTGCTGGAAACCCTGCCCGAGCAGCCCTTTGCGCGCCCGTCCCTGGCCTATGCCAGCGACACGCCGATCGACGCGGAAGCCCTGCGCGCGGCGCTGCGCCAGGGCCGCCGGCGCGACCGCGCGGCCGGGCGCACCCTCACTGGCCCACACCGCGATGACCTCGCCGTGCGCCTCGCCGCCAAGGACGCACCCGCCGCCGATTGCTCCACCGGCGAACAGAAGGCGATGCTGATCGCCATCGTCCTCGCCCACGCGCAACTCACCGCCGGCCCGCGCCCGCGCCTGCTGCTGCTCGATGAAATAGCGGCGCACCTCGATCCGCTGCGCCGCGCCGCGCTGTACGAACGCCTTGCTGCCTCCGGTGCGCAAGTGTGGATGACGGGCACCGAGCCGGCGCCCTTTGCCGAGATCGCCGGCGAGGCGGCGCTATGGCACGTGCACGACGGGGTGGTGACGCGCTGAGCGCGCTCCGTCCCGTCCCCTACCGCGCGCGGGTCAGCGCTTGACCTGGCACTTCACCCCTTCGCCCTGGAGCGTGTTGCACAGTGCATTGGCGGCGGCCACGTCACCGGGCACGGCCTGGAGACGATAGACTGTGCCGATATCGGCCTTCCCGGCAATCACGCGATGGTTCATGCCCTTGAGGCTTTCGTGCGCGACGACCAGCTTGTTCCAGCCGGTTTCGGCCAAGGCCTGACTGGAAAACGCGCCGACCTGCACGCCCACGCCGCTGACGGCAGGGGCGGCGGGCTTGTCGGCGGCCTTCTCGGCAGGCTTATCGGCAGAATGGGCCGAAGGGGCAGCGCTGGGCGCGGCAGCGGGCGCATCCTTGGCGGCCAGCGCGGCGGTGGGGCGTTCGCCCTCGCTCACCTTGAAGCTGGAATCGCCGGTGCCCTGGAACGTCTTGCCGCCCGGATCCTTGGGCGCGACCTTGTAGGGTTCCTTGCTCGCCTCGATCAGGCTGCCATCGGCGGCGGCCGGTGCGGCATTGCGATGGGTCGCCCAATAGATCGCGCCGACAATCGCGGCGAGCAGGATCAGCGCGAGCACGCCAAAGCCGATCAGGCGCCCGTTGTCGGGGCCTTCGTCTTCCAGATCGACATCGTCAGCGCTTTCCAGCCAGGGCAGGCGTTCTTCGGCGCCCAGGTCCAGCGCTTCGGCGCCTGCACCCTGGCCCGAACCATGCCCCGCGTTGTTCTGCGTGTCCCCGTTCACCATCGCCTCAAAGCTCCTGCGCGGCCTCAACCCCCAAGATGGCCAGGCCGTTCTTCACAACCTGCCCGATTTGCGCGGCCAGGAAAAGCCGGGCCTCGGTAAGGTCCTTATCCTGTGCCACAATGAAGCGCTTTTCGGGCTTGTCGTTGCCGAAGTTCCAATAGGCGTGGAACGCGGCGGCAAGGTCGTAGAGGAAGAACGCGATGCGGTGCGGCTCGCGCGCCAGCGCCGCGCCCTCGACGATGCGCGGGAACTGCGCGGCCAGCTTGACCAAGCCCAGTTCTTCCTGACCCAGCAGCGCCAGGTTGGCCGCGCTCGGCGCCCAGCCAAGCTCGGCGCCCTTGCGCAGCGTGGAGCAGATCCGGGCGTGGGCATATTGCACATAGAACACCGGATTGTCCTTCGATGCTTCCACCACCTTGGCAAAGTCGAAGTCCATTTGCGCGTCGGGCTTGCGGGTGAGCATGGTGAAGCGCACCACGTCCTTGCCCACTTCCTCCACCACATCGGCCAGGGTGACGAAATTGCCCGCTCGCTTCGACATCTTCACCGGCTGCCCGTCGCGCAGCAACTGGACCATCTGCACCAGCTTGACCTCGAAGGGCTTCGGCTTGGCACCTTCTGCCCCGGTCAGCGCGGCAACGGCGGCCTTGATCCGCTTGACCGTGCCGGCATGGTCGGCGCCCCAGATATCGACCAGCGCGTCGGCGGTTTCGGCCTTCTGGAAGTGATAGGCGAGGTCCGCGCCGAAATAGGTCCAGCTCCCGTCCGACTTCTTGATCGGGCGATCCTGGTCATCGCCAAAGCGGGTCGAACGGAACAGCGGCAGTTCCACCGGCTCCCAGTCTTCGGGCGTCTTGCCCTTGGGCGCTTCGAGGTGGCCGTCATAGACCAGGTCGTGCGCGCGCAACCAGGCTTCGGCAGCCTCCGGCTTGCCGGCGGCCTGAAGCTCCGCTTCCGACGAAAACAGATCGTGGACGATGCCCAGCTTGGCGAGATCTTCCTTGATCATCACCAGCATGGCCGCCACGGCCTTTTGCCGGAACAGCACCAGCCATTCGCTTTCCGGCGCGGCGACATAGCGATCACCATATTCGGCCGCGAGCGCCTGGCCCACCGGCACGAGATAGTCGCCCGGATAGAGCCCTTCGGGAACGGCGCCCACATCCTCGCCCAGCGCCTCGCGATAGCGCAGGTGCGCCGAGCGGGCGAGCACGTCCACCTGCGCGCCGGCATCGTTGACGTAGTATTCCTTGATCACCTTGTGCCCGGCGAACTGGAGCAGCGCGGCCAGCGCATCGCCCACCACGGCGCCACGGCAATGGCCCATGTGCATCGGGCCGGTCGGGTTGGCGGAGACATATTCCACGTTGACCGTGGTGCCGCCGCCCAGCGTGGAGCGGCCATAGTCACCGCCCGCCGTGCCGATCAGGGCGAGTTCGTCGATCCACGCGGCATCGACCAGGCGCAAGTTGATGAAGCCCGGCCCGGCGATCTCGGCACTGGCGACGCGCGGGTGGGCGGCCAGTTCCTCCACCAGCAAGGTGGCCAGCGCGCGCGGGTTGGTGCCCGCCGGCTTGGCCAGGACCATCGCCGCGTTGGTGGCCAGATCGCCATGGGCCGCATCGCGCGGCGGCTCGCACGTCACCGCGCCGCGCGCCAGGCCAGCGGGCAGCGCGTCCTTGGCAACCAGCGCATCGAGCGCGGCATCGATCACGCCGGCATAGGCGGCAAACAGGCTCTGGGCGGCAATGGGGCTATCGGTGGTCATGGCTGGGCCGATAGCGAATTTGTCGGGGCTTGGGAACCTTGGGGATTGGGCCGTGTGCAAGGTGTCGCACCACCCCCAAACCCCCTCCTCTGAAGAGGAGGGGGCTTTACCCTTGTTTCTCCCCATCCTCTTCAGAGGAGGGGGTCGGGGGGTGGTGGATGCCTCAAGCCGCGCCCACCACAAACCCCAGCGCGCCATCGCCTTCGTCGATCGTCACGGTGCTACCATCCGGAATCTCCCCGGCAAGCAGGCGCTCGGCCAGCGGGTCTTGCAGATAGCGCTGCACCGCGCGCTTCAGGGGCCGCGCGCCATAGACCGGGTCGTAACCCACCCGGCCGAGCCAGCGCTTGGCCGCCTCGGTCAGGTTCAGCGTGATCTTGCGATCCTTGAGCAGCCTGGCCACGCGCGCCACCTGGATATCGACGATCGGGGCCATGTGTTCCTGGCCCAGGCGGTGGAACAGGATGATCTCGTCCAGCCGGTTGAGGAACTCCGGCCGGAAGTGCGCGCGCACCACGTCCATCACCTGCGGCTCGACCGTGGCCACATCCTCGCCCTCGCCCAGGTTGGCCAGATACTGGCTGCCCAGGTTGGAGGTGAGGATGATCAGCGTGTTGGTGAAGTCCACCACGCGGCCCTGGCCATCGGTCAGGCGCCCGTCGTCGAGCACCTGCAACAGCACGTTGAACACGTCCTGGTGCGCCTTTTCCACCTCGTCGAACAGCACGACCTGATAGGGCCGGCGCCGCACCGCCTCGGTCAGCACGCCGCCTTCGTCATAGCCGACATAGCCCGGAGGCGCGCCGATCAACCGGCTGACCGCGTGCTTTTCCATGAACTCCGACATGTCGATGCGCACCATCGCGTTGTCATCGTCGAACAGGAAACCGGCCAGTGCCTTGGTCAGCTCGGTCTTGCCCACGCCCGTCGGGCCAAGGAACAGGAAGCTGCCGAGCGGGCGGTTGGGGTCTTGCAGCCCCGCGCGCGCGCGGCGCACGGCCTTGGAAACGGCCAAGACCGCGTCCTTCTGGCCGATCACCCGCTTGCCCAGCGCCTCTTCCATGTTGAGCAGCTTCTCGCGCTCACCTTCCATCATGCGGTCGACGGGCACGCCGGTCCAGCGGCTGACCACGGCGGCAATGTCCTCGGCGGTCACTTCCTCGCGCAGCAGGGCGTTCTGGCTGGCGCCCTGCGCCTCGCCCAGTTGCCGCTCCAGCTCGGGGATGCGGCCATAGGCCAGCTCCCCGGCCTTGGCGAGATCGCCCACGCGCTGCGCCTGCTCCAGTTCCACGCGCGCGGCGTCGAGCTGCTCCTTGATCTTGCCTTCGGCCTGGATCTTGTCGCGCTCGTTTTGCCAGCGGGTGGTGAGTTCGGCCGATTGTTGCTCCAGGTTGGCCAGGTCTTCGCGCAGGGTGTCCAGCCGGTCGCGGCTGGCCTGGTCGGTTTCCTTGGCCAGGGCCATTTCCTCGATCTTGAGCTGAATGATGCGGCGATCGAGGTTCTCGATTTCCTCCGGCTTGCTTTCCACTTCCATGCGGATGCGGCTGGCGGCCTCGTCCATCAGGTCAATCGCCTTGTCGGGCAGGAAGCGGTCGGCGATATAGCGGTTGGACAGCGTCGCGGCGGCCACGATCGCGGCATCGGCGATGCGCACGCCGTGGTGCACCTCGTACTTCTCCTTGATCCCGCGCAGGATCGAGATGGTGTCCTCCACCGTCGGCTCGCCCACGAACACGGGCTGGAACCGGCGTTGCAGCGCCGGGTCCTTTTCCACGTACTTCTGGTATTCATCCAGTGTGGTCGCGCCGATGCAATGCAATTCGCCCCGCGCCAAGGCCGGCTTGAGCAGGTTGGACGCATCCATCGCGCCATCGGTCTTGCCCGCGCCGATCAGGGTGTGCATCTCGTCGATGAACAGGATGATCTCGCCTTCGGCGCCCTTCACTTCGTCGAGCACGGCCTTCAAGCGTTCCTCGAACTCGCCGCGATACTTCGCGCCAGCAATCAGGCTGCCCATGTCGAGCGCCATCAGGCGGCGATGCTTGAGGCTGTCGGGCACATCACCATTGGCGATGCGCAGCGCCAGGCCTTCAGCAATCGCCGTCTTGCCCACACCGGGTTCGCCGATCAGCGCCGGGTTGTTCTTGGTGCGGCGCGCGAGGATCTGCACGGTGCGGCGGATTTCCTCGTCGCGGCCGATCACCGGATCGAGCTTGCCGGCCCGCGCCGCCTCGGTCAGGTCGCGCGCGTACTTCTTCATCGCGTCATAGGCGTTTTCCGCCCCGGCGCTGTCGGCAGTGCGGCCGCCACGCAGCGCGGTGATCGCCGCTTCCAGCGCCTGGGGCGTCAGCCCGGCGGCCTTGAGCGCCTGGCCGGCAGCGGTGGTGCCCGCCAGCGTCAGGGCCAGCAGCATCCGCTCCACGGTCACGAAGCTGTCGCCGCTCTTGGCCGCGACCTGCTCGGCCTGGTCAAGCAGGCGCACGGTATCGTTGTCCAGCCCCGGCGAAGCCTGCGCGCCCGAGCCGGAGACTGCGGGCAACCTGCCCAGCGCCTTGTCCACGTCCGCCAGCGCCACGGCCGGATTGCCGCCGGCGCGCTGGATCAGCCCACTGGCCATGCCTTCCTGGTCTTCCAGCAGGGCCTTGAGCACGTGTTCGGGGGTGATGCGCTGGTGGCTCAGGCGGATGGCCAGGGTCTGGGCCGCCTGGAGGAAACCCTTGGCGCGATCGGTGAATTTCTCGAGGTTCATGACGGTGTCTCGCTCTCCTGACCGCCCCAAGGTAGTGTGGCTTTTGGGCAACACAAGGACGTGGATCAAATTTTGCCAAGGCGGTTGCAATCCAAACCAAACGGACGCGGCAAGCCCCCACGATAGTTCAGCTTTGACTCAGGCGCGCAGGCCCTTACACATCGTCGCAGAGATATTTCGAGACAGGACAAGCCCCCCTCCATGCAGCGCTTCCTCAACGCCTCTCTCCTGGCCCTGGCGATTGCCTCGGCCGCGCCTTCGCCCGTGCTAGCCGCGACAACGACCGCGCCGGCCGCACCTGCGCCCGCCCCGCTGGCCGATCTGGTGAAGGCAGTGAACATTCCCTACGAGCAGTTCTCCCTGCCCAACGGGTTGCGCGTGCTGGTGCACACCGATCGCAAGGCGCCGGTGGTGGCGATTTCGGTGTGGTATGGCGTGGGATCGAAGAACGAGCCCAAGGGCAAGACCGGTTTTGCCCACTTGTTCGAACACCTGATGTTCAACGGCAGCGAGCACAACAAGGGCGATTATTTCACGCCGCTGCAAAACGCCGGCGCAACGGATTACAACGGCACCACCTGGTTCGATCGCACCAACTATTTCGAGACCGTGCCTTCGGCAGCGCTCGATCGCTTCCTGATGCTGGAATCCGATCGCATGGGCTATCTGCTCGGCGCGGTGACGCAGGAAACGCTCGATAACCAGCGCAGCGTGGTGCAGAACGAAAAGCGCCAGGGCGACAACCAGCCGTTCGGCCTGGTGGAATACGAACAGCTCGAAAACCTCTACCCCGTCGGCCACCCCTATCACCACAGCACGATCGGCTCGATGGCCGATCTCGATGGCGCCAGCCTGGCCGACGTGAAGGCCTGGTTTACCGATCACTATGGCCCGAACAACGCCGTGCTGGTGCTGGCCGGGGATATCGACCTGGCCACGGCCAAGGCCAAGGTGGCCAAGTGGTTCGGCGCCATTCCCGCCGGGCCAAAAGTGCAGCCGGTCGCGGCCCCGGTGCCGACCCTGCCCGCCCCCGTGGCAAAGACGATCAAGGATGAAGTGGCGACCACGCGGATCTATCGCATGTGGGCCATTCCCGGATACGACAATCCGGATTACCTGCCCTTGCAGATCGGCGCAGTGATCCTGGGCGGCCTGGCCTCCTCGCGCCTGGATGACAACCTGGTGCGCGGCCAGCAAGTGGCTGTAAGCGCCGGCGCGAACGCGGAAATCTATGCCCAGGCTGGCCAGTTCGTGGTTCAGGCCGATGTGAAGCCCGGCCAGGATGCCGCCGCCGTGGGCGCCGCGCTCGATGCGCAGATCAAGCGCCTGGTCACCGAAGGACCGACTGCCGACGAACTCGCCCGCGCCAGCACCGTCACCGCCAGCGACCAGATCCGCAAGCTGGAATCGGTTGGCGGCTTTGGCGGCAAGGCGCCGACGCTGGCCGAAGGGCTGCTCTATCATGGCGACGCGGGTTATTACCGCAAGGAACTGGCCGACATGGCCGCCCTCACCCCGGCCAAGGTGCGTGCGGCCTTGCAGAAGTGGCTGACGCGGCCGGTCTTCGCGCTCACCGTGGAACCCGGCACCCGCACCGAAGGCGGCGAAGCCCATGGCGGCTGGGCCAGCAACGACACCACGGCCAACAGCGTGACCGGCGGCGGCCACGGCAGCGCGGCGCACCCGGCCTATTGGCACCAGCCCGGCCAAGACCCGGCGCCGCGCCCGGCTGTACCTGCTGCCGCCACTGGCCCGGATCGCAGCGAACTGCCGCCGATCGGCCAGCTTGCCGCGCTCCAGTTCCCGCAGATCGAGCGGGCGACGCTGTCCAACGGGGTGAAGGTGGTCTTCGCCCGTCGCGCGGCGGTGCCGGTCGTTTCGGTGCAGGTGGCGTTCGATGCCGGCTTTGCCGCCGATCCGCGCGCCGCGCTGGGCACGCAGGCCATGCTGCTCAAGATGATGGACCAGGGCACCAAGTCGCTGGATGCGGCGGCCTTTGCCCGCGCCCGCGAAAACCTGGGCGCGGACATCAGCAACGCCGCCCTGCCCGACAGCACGGCGTTCCAGCTTGATGCCGTGGCACCCAACCTGGCCGGTTCGCTGGCCTTGCTGGCCGACTATATCCGCAACCCCGCGCTCAAGAGCGACGATCTGGAGCGCGTGCGCGCGCAGCAACTGGCCGCAATCGATGCAGAACTGCGCGATCCCTCGGCCATGGCCTCGCGCGTGCTCTATCCCGCGCTCTACGGGCCACAGCACCCCTATGGCACGCCGCCGACCGGCACCGGCGATCCCGCCGTGGTCAAGCGCCTGACCCCGGCCGATCTCGCCGCGTTCCACCAGGCGTGGCTGCGTCCGTCGAAAGCCACGATCTTCGTGGTCGGCGACACCACGCTGGCGGCGGTCAAGCCGCTGCTCGAACGCAGCTTCGGCTCGTGGGCCGAACCGGCCGGCGCGGCGCCGGTGAAGAACCTCTCGGCACCGATCCCCGCCGCCTCGCAGCGCATCCTGCTGGTCGATCGCCCGGCTTCGCCGCAATCCATGATCATGGCCGGCGAAGTGCTGGGCGCCACCGGGCGCGATGATCTGGTGCCGCTGCGCACCGCCAACGAAGTGCTGGGCGGCAGCTTCCTCTCGCGCCTCAACATGGACCTGCGCGAAAGCAAGGGGTGGACCTATGGCGTGAGCAGCGCGGTGAGCGAGCGGCAGGACCGCGTGATCTACCGCATCGTGGCCCCGGTGCAGACCGACCAGACCGGCCCGTCGATCGCCGCCATGCAGGCCGACATGGGCGCCTTCCTCAAAGACAAGGGCGTGGCGCCCGATGAACTGAGCTGGGCCACCCAAGGCGCGGCGCGCGAACTGCCCGGCGCATTCGAGACCTCGTCCTCGGTGCTCGATGGCCTGGTCAAGATCGTGCAGTTCCAGCGCCCCGACGACTATTACACCCGCCTCGCCATCCGCTATCCCACCTTCACCGCCCCGCAGCTCGACCAGGCCGCCCGCGCCGCGCTCGATCCGGCCAAGCTGACCTGGGTGGTGGTGGGCGATGCCGCCAAGATCAAGCCGCAGCTCGACAAGCTCGGCCTGCCGGTGGACGTGGCGAGCGTGCCGGGGAAGTAAGGCGAAATAAATACTTCCAAATCGGTTAAGATTGGCCTGCAAGCGCGCACTCGCAGCTTGCAGGCCAATCTTGGTAAAGCTATGCCAGCGCTGCAACTTTTCGTTGCAAAGTCCATTTGCCGGGGGGACAAAATGGCAGGGCGCAATCATCATTTCATTGCTTCGCCGGCAATTCCGGACCTCCTCGGCTGTGCACCCAATCACACCGGAGAATATCGATGAAAGCATTGGCCGCCCTTGCGCTCGGCGTAGCGCTTTGCACGTCCCCTGCCGCGGCAAGCCCCGAAAAGGCAGAACTGATTACATTGCCAACCCCGCCTGCCGGCAAGGCACAAATGGTCTTCTTCCGCCCTGGGGGTTTTGGCGGCTCTGCCATCAGTTGCGCCGTGAGCGAAGCAGGGGCAAAGATCAGCTCGCTGCCGCCGGCCCGCTTCTTCGTCGCTGTGGTCGAGCCGGGCCGTCACACGTTCCGCGTTTCGTCGGAGGCGAAGGATGAAATCTTCGTCGACCTGAAGCCCGGTCAGACCCAATATGCCAAGTGCTCGATCGCCATGGGCTTCATGGCCGGCCGCCCCAAGCTCGAAATCGCACAAGAAGCCCAGTTTACCAGCAAGCCTTGGAAATCGGTTACGCCCGATCGCATGGCAGCCAATGTTCTGACGGACGAACAGATCAAGGCCGCACTGGCCGCTCAAGCCGGCACGGATGCCGGAACCGCAGCAGCGACCACGGCCGCCGCCCCCGCTTCCTGAAGGCGCAAATCCAATCTGTTGATAGAGCCCCCTGCCAGTGCATGGCAGGGGGCTTTTTCGCGGCCACCTACAGCTTGGGCTTCTGCATGCTGACAAGCTTGGGATTGGGCAGCGCCTGGCCAGTGCGCTCGTCGATCACCGTGTCGCGGCGATAGGACAACACGCCGGGAATGGGCGCCAAGCGGCTGACGACCACCGCACCGTAGTTGTTGAACTTCCCGTGGGCATGCAGCTCGGCAGCAACCACTGTCCAGTTTTTCAAGCTGTCCGGAACAGTCATATCAAGATCTGGCGCCGCGAACGGATCAACGCGGGGCGGCTTGCCAGCTTTAGCCCGTTCCTCAGCAGACTTGGTCCACTCGACTTGGGCAACGGTCATATCCAGCTTCTGCTGCGGCAGTGCCCACAGCATGTTGCCCAGATTGGTCACCACACCCGCCTTCACTTCGAACTGCACGGTGCCCATGCACATGCATGGAGCGACAGGGACACCAACCCAATAATAGATGCCTGGCTTTACCACAGTCAGAAAAGACGTTCGCGCACCCTTCGTGTAACGGAATTGCGGACCGAAGCTGACCATGTCTCGCGTATCGAGCGGCGCCACCTCGACGTTGTCGATCGTCGGCTCGACCGGCTTTTCGGGATAAGGCCCCTTGTTGCCGGACTTCTTGAGCATGTCCACTGTGGCCTCCCAGTCCGAGATGGCACCGGGGTATTTCTTCTGCGCCTTTGCCAGAGCGTCCTTGCGGTCCTGTTCCCACGCTGCGCGGGTGGCCTCGTCCGGCACGCGCATGAATGTCCCCATGGCGCCACCGATGCCACCGATCAGGATGTAACCCAAATCTGGGTCGCGGGTGACTTTGCCCGAAAGCACATCCGCCTCCCCGATCGGCTGGTTCGGGCGGAGCGGCGCAGCAATGGCGAACGGCGAGATCAACGCCAACGAGATTGCCATACCCAATGACGTTGCAAACGAACGTTTCATCACAGCCCCAGCTCCTTCGTCGTCGGCTTCGGTCCCGATGCCACAAGCGCCTGTAGCGCCAGGGCATTGAGGCGGGTGTTTTCCTTCTTGCGGCCGAGACCTTCCTCGAAGTTGAATTCCTTCCACAAGTCACCACTCAGCGGGTAGCGGTGGTACTGCTTGAAGCCCATGCAGTTGCGCAAGCTGACCCGCCGTTGCTCACGGCGCATTGCCGAGCCAAAAATGGCATCAGCCATGGCCGACCCGATCGCGCCACCCACACCGCCAGCCAGCGGTCCGTAGGTGCTCATCACACCACTCATCGCGCCCGAGTCGGCGCCGTAATAGATGCTCGAGCCGCTGGCCAAGGCATCGCATTCGCGGATATCGTCATAGGCCTGGGCGAAGCTGGTGCCTTCGCGATGAAAATAGAAATACTTGTCGTAGTTCTGCTCGTCCGCCGGCGTCGGCGTAAAATCCAGCTTCGGCATTGTCAGCGTTGCCGGATCGGGCGCTTCATAAAGCGTGGCACCCGCCTCCTGTGCAGCAGCAGGCGCCGCAGCAAAAAGGGCCAGCGAAGCAGCGCCAGCCCACAAGGTTCGTTTCACAATCATTCCCCTGTTCAGTGACAGGGGAATGATTGCAAATTTTTGCAACAGTTCAAAGGCAAACCGGCATTGCCACCAATCTGGCAGCAATGCCGGCCAGCTCAATTCACCCCAGCTTGGCTTTCAGCACCTGGTTCACCAGTTGCGGATTGCCCTTGCCGGCCATGGCTTTCATCGTCTGGCCCACGAAGAAGCCGAACAGGGCTTCCTTGCCGCCGCGATACTGTTCCACCTTGTCGGCATTGGCGGCGAGAACCGCATCCACTGCCGCTTCGATCGCGCCGGTGTCGGTGGTCTGCTTGAGGCCTTCGCGCTCCACGATGGCAGCCGCGCCGTCGCCGGTTTCCAGCATCTTTTCCAAGACCTGCTTGGCGATGGAGCCGGAAATCGTGCCGTCGCCCACCAGGCTAAGCAGTTCGGCGGCGGCTTCGGGCGAGACCGGGCTGTCTTCCAGGCCCTTGCCCAGCTTGTTCAATGCCCCGAACAGTTCGCTGGTCAGCCAGTTGGCCGCCTGCTTGGCCACGGCGGCTTCGTCCTTGCCCTGCTTGGCAGCGCTGGCCGTGATCAGGGTTTCGAACCAGGCGGCGGTATCCACGTCGGCGGTCAGCACCGCCGCGTTATAGGCCGAAAGCCCGAGGGTTTCGGTATAGCGCGCGCGCTTGGCGTCGGGCAGTTCGGGCAGGCTGGCGCGGCATTCCTCCAGGAAGGCATCGCTCAGTTCCAGCGGCAGCAGATCGGGATCGGGGAAATAGCGATAGTCGTGCGCGTCTTCCTTGCTGCGCATCGACCGCGTGGTGCCCGTGCCCGGATCGAACAGGCGGGTTTCCTGCACGATCTTGCCACCCGCTTCCAGCACGTCCACCTGGCGGCTGGCCTCGTGCTCGATCGCGGCCATGACGAAGCGCACCGAGTTGACGTTCTTGGTTTCGGTGCGCGTGCCGAATTCCTCGCCCGGACGGCGCACCGAGACGTTGACGTCTGCCCGCATGGAGCCCTGGTCCATGTTGCCGTCGCACGAGCCGACATAGCGCAGGATCTGGCGCAGCTTGGTGAGATAGGCCCCGGCCTCGGCCGGCGAGCGCATGTCGGGGCGGCTGACGATTTCCATCAGCGCCACGCCCGAACGGTTGAGATCGACGTAGGACATCGTCGGGTGCTGATCGTGCATCAGCTTGCCCGCGTCCTGCTCAACGTGGATGCGCTCGATGCCGATCACCTTGGTGCCGGCTTCGGGGTTCTTTTCATCCAGCACGATCTCGATCTGCCCTTCGCCCACCAGCGGGTGATAGAGCTGGCTGATCTGGTAGCCCTGCGGCAAATCGGCGTAGAAGTAGTTCTTGCGATCGAACCGCGACCATTTGTTGATCTGCGCGTCGATCGCCATGCCGGTGCGCACCGCCTGGCGGATGCACTCGCGGTTGGGCACCGGCAGCATGCCGGGCATGGCCGCGTCGACCAGGCTGACCTGGGTGTTGGGCTCTGCCCCGAAAGCCGTGGCGGAACCGGAAAAGAGCTTGGCCTGGGTGGTGATCTGGGCATGGACTTCCAGCCCGATGACCACTTCCCACTCGCCCGTGGCGCCCTGGATACGATAGCTGCTCATCTTACCACCACTTACCCGGCTTGGCCGAAAACTGTGCGCGCTGTTCAAGCGCAAGGCTGGCGTTCAGCACGCCCTGTTCATCGAGCGGACGGCCGATCACGTGCAGGCCGAGCGGCAGCCCGTCGCGCGAGAGACCGGCGGGGACCGACATCGCGGGCAGGCCCGCCAGGCTCGCCGGCACCGAGAACACGTCGTTGAGGTACATCTCCACCGGATCGGTGCTCTTCTGCCCCAGCGGGAACGCGGCCGAAGGCGCGGTGGGGGTGAGGATCACGTCCACCGTCTCGAACGCCTTCATGAAGTCCTGGCTGATCAGCGCACGGACCTTCTGCGCCTGGGTGTAATAGGCGTCATAGAACCCGGCGGAGAGCACATAAGTGCCGATCAGGATGCGGCGCTTGACCTCGTCGCCGAAACCGGCGGCGCGGGTGGCGGCATACATCTCTTGCAGGTTGGCGCCTTCGGGCAAGTCGCGCAGGCCATAGCGCACGCCATCATAGCGGGCGAGATTCGACGAAGCCTCGGCCGGGGCGATGATGTAGTAGGTCGGCAGCGCATACTTGGTGTGCGGCAGCGAGATGTCGACGATCTCGGCGCCGGCATCCTTGAGCCAGGCAATGCCGTCGTCCCAGCTCTTGGCGACATCGGCATCCAGGCCATCGACGCGGTATTCGCGCGGGATGCCCACTTTCTTGCCGCGCAGATCGGCGTTCAGCCCGGCTTCCCAGGCGGGCACCGGCAGATCGAGGCTGGTCGAATCCTTGGGATCGAACCCGGCCATGGCTTCCAGCATGATCGCGCAATCGCGCACGTCGCGCGCCATCGGCCCGGCCTGGTCGAGCGAGGAGGCAAACGCCACCACGCCCCAGCGCGAGCAGCGGCCATAGGTCGGCTTGATCCCGGAAATGCCGGTGAAGGCAGCCGGCTGGCGGATCGAGCCGCCGGTGTCGGTGCCGGTGGCGGCGGGAGCGATGCGCGCGGCAACGGCGGCCGAAGACCCGCCCGAGGAACCGCCCGGCGCCAGCGGGGTGGTGTCGTCCCCCTTGCGCCAGGGCGAGATCACTTTGCCGAAACCGCTGGTCTCGTTGGACGAACCCATGGCGAACTGGTCGAGATTGAGCTTGCCCAGCATGCCCGCGCCCGCATCCCACAGCTTCTGCGAGACAGTGCTTTCATAAGGCGGGACAAAGCCTTCGAGGATCTTGCTGGCCGCCGTGGTCTGCACGCCCTTGGTGGCGAACAGATCCTTCATGCCGATCGGCACGCCGGCCATCTTGCCCAGCGGCTGGCCAGCGGCGCGCATCGCATCGACCTTGGCCGCCGCGGCCAGGGCAGCATCGGGCGTGGTCACGATAAAGGCATTGAGCGCGCCCTGCGCGGCTTCAACGGCAGCGTTGAAGGCCTGGGCCACTTCGGTGGCGGTAAAGGCGCCACCGGCCACCCCATCGCGGAGGGCGGCAACGCCGAGTTCGGTCAAGTCAGTCATCAGTTCAAACCGATGGTTGCGCATGGACGGTCATGGGTCCGTGCGTGGGAAACTGGAAGGCTTCTGGCGGCCATGGTGCGCTTGGCGTGCTTCGACAGGCTCAGGACAGGCCCTTCGACAAGCTCAGGCCGAACGGAGAGATTACCCACAACCCACCTCCGTTCGTGCTGAGCTTGTCGAAGCACGCCGGGCGCAACGCAGCCAAGATTACTCGATCACCTTGGGCACGCCGAAGAAGCCGTGCTCGGCCACCGGCGCGTTGGCCAGCACGGCATCGCGGATGTCGCCGCCGGTCAGCGGATCGGCGTTCACCACGTCATCGCGCAGGCGCAGGGTGTTGGGGATCACCGCGGTCATCGGGGTAACCCCGGTCACGTCCACTTCGCCCAATTGCTCCACCCAGGCGAGAATGCCGTTGAGTTCGGGGACCATGGCCTCAAGCTGGGCCTCGCTCACCTTGATGCGCGCAAGACTGGCGATCTTCGCCACGTCGGCGGTATTCACGGACATGCCGTCCCTTTCGTGCAGGGTTATGCCAAAAAACAAGAACACCGCGCGCTACCATCGCGCGCGGTGTCCTTCAAGCCGTGGAGGCCGGCGCGCCGCAGGGCCGAGGCCCCAGGCGCAACCGATCCAGATCAGTTGGCCGGAGCCACCGGAGCCGCTGCGGCGCCCGCCGCACCGGCCGCGCCGCCTTGGGCCTGCATCTGCTGCTGCAAGGCCTGCATCGCGGCCTGCTGGCGCTGAAGCTCTGCCATGGAGCGGAATTCGAGCAGTTCGACCTCGAACACCAGGTCGCTGTTGGCGGGGATCGCGACGCTGCCGTCGCGGCCCGGCATGGCCTGGCTGCCATAGGCCAGCGCCGCCGGAATCTCGAGGCGGTACTTGCCGCCCACCTTCATCTGTTGCAGCCCCTGGGCAAAACCGGGGATCACGCCTTGCAGCGGCATCGCGGCGTTTTCGCCCCGGTCGAATTCCTTGCCGGTGCTGGCGATGCGGCCGACATAGTTGATCAGCGCCACGTCAGACGTGGTGGGCGACTTGCCCGTCCCGTCCTTGAGCGCGATCACGCGCACTTCGCTGAAATGCACCGGGCGCGCCGCCCAGGCCAGGCCGATGCCCACCAGCACGGCGACGATCACGCCCAGCCAGACTTTGGCGAGCGAGCCCTTGGCAACGGGCTGCAACGGAACGCGGGTGATTTCCGACATTGGTTTCCCTCTGGGGTTTCCCTCTGGATTTTCCCTGATCAGGCAGCCCCAAGGTGTGAGGGCCGCCTGCCCGGTGCCTGCCCGCCGATTCGCATGCCTGGCCAAGGCCGTGGCGCGAACCAACGAAAAGGGCGCCGTGATTCACGGCGCCCTCTTGGCCCAGCACAGGGCCTATCGCAAGTGCTCAATGAGGCGGTTGCGCCGCCCCAGATCACCTTACTTGGCGCCGTCGCGCTCCTGGCGCTTGCGCTCCAGCTTGCGGGCGCGGCGCACGGCAGCGGCCTTTTCGCGGGCGCGCTTTTCCGACGGCTTTTCAAAGTGGCGGCGCAGCTTCATTTCGCGATAGACGCCTTCACGCTGAAGCTTCTTCTTCAGGGCGCGAAGAGCTTGGTCCACATTGTTGTCGCGAACGAGAATCTGCATAAACCGACATACCTCAACAGCTTCGGGCGAGAGCCCGCAGCCGCGCGGGGGTCACCAGATACCAGGAACACAAAACGGGCCGAATCCGACCAGGACCGGCTCGAACCGGGCGCCCAATAGTGATTCTGCGCGCGAAAGGCAAGCAATGTCGTGCATTTTGCAGGCAAAGGCCGTATGGGCGCGCGATGACTTCCTTCAAAGCCCCTCATGGCAAAGGCCACGGCAACGCAGACGCCGTGCGCCAGTTCACCATCAAACGTGACGACAACGATGTGCGGCTGGACCGCTGGTTCAAGCGCAACCTGCCCGAAGTGAGCTTTGCCATGGTGTCGCGCTGGGCGCGGACCGGCCAGATTCGCGTGGACGGCAAGCGTGCCGATGTCGATACCCGCCTTGCCACTGGCCAAGTGCTCCGCGTGCCGCCCGCTGGCGGACCCGTACCCGGCATGGGCGGCAAAGGCCCCCGCACCCGCAAGCCGCTGACCGAGGAACAGATCCAGCTCGCCGAAAGCATCGTGCTGGAACAGGATCGCGCCGCGATCGTGATCAACAAGCCGCCGGGCCTCGCCACGCAGGGCGGAAGCGGCACGCACGAGCATGTCGATGGCCTGCTCGATGCCTATGCGCCCGACAACGCCCCGCGCCCGCGCCTGGTCCACCGCCTGGACAAGGATACCTCCGGCGTGCTGCTGGTGGCGCGCACGCCGGGCAGCGCGGCGTTCTTTTCCAAGCGCTTTTCCGGGCGCACCGCGCGCAAGATCTATTGGGCGCTGGTGATGGGCGTGCCCGATATCCACGACGGCATGATCGAACTGCCGCTCGCCAAGCAGCCGGGCACCGGCGGCGAAAAGATGATGGTGGATGAAAGCGAGCATGGCCTGCCCTCGCGCACCCGCTATCGCGTGATCGACCGCGCCGGCAACCGCGCCGCCTGGGTGGAATTGCAGCCGTTCACCGGCCGCACCCACCAGTTGCGCGTGCACATGGCCGCGATCGGCCACCCGATCGTGGGCGATGGCAAGTATGGCGGCCAGGCCGCGTTCCTTTCGGGCAGCATCAGCCGCAAGCTGCACCTCCATGCCCGCCGCCTGCGCATCGAGCATCCCGAAGGCGATCTCATCGATGTGACCGCCCCGCTGCCCGAGCATTTCGCCAAGAGCCTGGAGCAACTGGGCTTTACCGAAAGCGAAGGCGACCTGCCGCTCGAAGCGCCGGTTCTGGTCGATCCCAAGACGCAGGAAAAGCGCGTGGCCAAGGCCCACGCCAAGCAATATCGCAAGGAACGCCGGGGCGAACGCCGCAAGCGCGCCGATGGCCCGGCCACCGGTGGCAGCCGCAAGCCCACCGGGCAGCGCGCCAAGATCGTCGGCAAGCCCGCTGGAAAGCCTGCCGGGAAGCCCGCACCCAAGGCTGGCCCCAAGGCGGCCGGACCGAAAGCGGGCGCCAAGCCGGCCGTGCGTCGCGCGCCGGCCAAGGCACCCTCGGCCAAGGGGCCTGCCAAGCGATGACCCTGCGCCTCGCCATCTTCGATTGCGATGGCACCCTGGTCGATAGCCAGGCGGATATCGGCGCGGCGATGGACGGCGCGTTCCATGCCATGGGCCTGGTGCCGCCGCCGCGCAGCGAAACCCGGCGTATCGTCGGGCTTTCGCTGACCGAGGCGATGCGCCGTCTGCATCCCGAAGGCGACGCGCAGACCCACGAGATGCTGACCCAGGCCTACAAGGACACGTTCCGCGCCCGGCGCGAGGCGGGCATGGTGGGCGAGCCGCTCTATGACGGCATTGCCACGTTGGTGGAGGGTCTGGCCCATCGCGGCTGGCTGCTGGGCGTGGCCACCGGCAAGAGCGACCGGGGCCTGGCGCACTGCCTGACGACGCACGGCCTTGCGCGCCACTTCGTCACGCTGCAAACCGCCGACCGCCATCCGTCGAAGCCGCATCCCAGCATGATCGAGGCCTGCCTCGATGCCACCGGGGCCGATACCGCGCTGACCGTGATGATCGGCGATACCGCCTATGACATGGCCATGGCCCGCAATGCCGGAGTGCGCGCCATCGGCGTCGATTGGGGCTATCACGAGCGGGCCGAACTGTTTGCCGCCGGTGCCCATGCCGTGGCCGGCAGCGTGGCGGAACTCGCCGAACTGCTCCACGCGGTCGGCTGAGCCATGGCCGATCCCGCGCTCGGGCGCTTTGCCCTGCTCCAGGCCGTGCGCCTTGCCGGCACGCTCGTCACGCTGGCGGGGGCCATGGCCGCCTCGGGCAATGTGCCCTGGCTCGCCGCCGTGCCACCCTGGGCGGCGCTGGCCCTGGCCTTTGCCGGCCTCACCCTGTTCTTTGGCGCGCCGCGCTGGCTGGTGCGGCGCTGGAAACGAGACACATGAAGCGCTTCTATGAAGACGTGACCGTCCTGGCCGAGGACGGCGGCTTTCGCGTGGCCCTCGATGGCCGGGGCATCCGCACCCAGGGCGGCCGGCCGCAGATCGTGCCGAGTGCCGCGCTGGCGCAGGCCATGGCCGCCGAATGGGAGCTCCAGGGCGAAACCATCGACACCGCCCGCTTCGCGTTTCGCGACATGGCCGACTACGCCATCGACGTGGTCGCCCCCGATCCGCAGGCCGCGCGCGCGGACCTGCTGCCTTATGCCGAGACCGATACGCTGTGCTATCGCGCCGAGCCGGACGAGCCGCTGGCCGCCCGCCAGCGCCTGCTGTGGGAACCCCTCGTCGCCATGGCCGAGGCGCGCCACGGCGTGACCTTCACCCGCGTATCGGGCGTGATGCACAAGCCGCAACCCGAAGCGACGCTGGCCGCGCTCGACCGGGAGCTTGCCACCCTGTCGTCCTTCGCGCTGGCAGCCCTGCGCAACACCACCAGCCTCGCCGCCTCGCTCATCATCGGCCTCGCCGCGCTCGATCCGGCGGCAGACATCCCGGCCCTGTGGGACGCGGCCTGCGTCGAGGAAGACTGGCAGGCCGAACTCTGGGGCAAGGACGACCAAGCCCAGGCCCACCGCACCCGCCGCGGCCAGGCCTTCGCCAAAGCCGCCGAATTCGCGCACTTGCTGTGAGCTGAGAGCCCCCTCCTCTTCAGAGGAGGGGGTTGGGGGTGGTGCGAACCCAAGCACAACCCCACCGAAACCGATCACCCTGATCGAATCCCTCGCCTTGCGCCCCTGCGCCACACCGCCTATCTTGCGGACATGGCTATTCGCGAAATCCTTGAAGTTCCCGATCCGCGCCTCAAGCAGGTCTCGGCCCCGGTGGAAACGTTCGACGACGAACTCCGCACGCTCGTGTCCGACATGTTCGACACGATGTATGACGCCCCCGGCATCGGTCTTGCCGCGATCCAGGTGGGCGTGCCGCTGCGCGTGCTGGTGATCGACCTTCAGCCCGAAGATGAAGATGCCGAGCCGGAACAGTGCCACGATCATGGCTGCGGCCATGCTCACCTGCCGGTGCGCCGCGAACCGCGTGTGTTCATCAATCCCGAGATTCTCGATCCGTCCGAAGAGCATGCGCTCTATCGCGAAGGCTGCCTCTCGGTGCCGGAAATCTATGCCGAAGTGGAACGCCCCGCGCGCATCCGCGCCCGCTGGCAGGATCTCGACGGCACGGTGCACGAGGAAGAGATGGACGGCCTGATGGCCACTTGCCTCCAGCACGAGATGGACCACCTCGAAGGCGTGCTGTTCATCGATCACCTCTCGCGCCTCAAGCGCCAGATGGCGCTAAAGAAGCTGGACAAGCTGCGCAAGGTGGCGTGACCGCCCGCACAACTTGAGGATAAGACGGCCCGGCACATTGCGTTGTCGGGCCGCTTCGTTTACGTTCCCTCTCTGTTCTGGAATGGAGATGAAGCGTGGCCGTGGCTTTCGTGATCGTGGCGCTGGTGATCGGCCTTGCCCTGGGCTGGTTCTTCGGCTCGCGTCCCCTGGCCGAAGCGCAGGCGCGCGCTGCGGCCCGCGAAAGCGAAGCGCGCGACGCGCAAGGGCAGGTCAAGGCCATGGCCGTGGATCTGGCGACCATGGCCGAACGCGCCCGGCAGGTGGAACTGTTGGCCGGCGAACGCGATGGCTTGCGCGCCGAACGCGATGCCCTGGCTGCCAGTCTCGCTGCCGCCAGCGAACGCGCAGCCGAAGCCGATGCCTTGCGCGATGCCCTGCACGAAGCGCGGCAATCGCGTGAGGACTTGCGCGCGGACCTGGCCCGGATGAAGGCCGATGCGGCCAATTTCGCCGAACAGAAGCGCCTGCTGATCGAAGCGCAGGAAGCCCTGCGCCGGGAATTCGAGAACGCCGGCAACAAAGTGCTGGAGCGCGCGCAGGAAGCCTTCATGGCCCGCGCGCAGGAACGCTTTGCCCAGAGCGAGGAAAAGGCCGCGCAATCGCTGCGCGCCTTGCTCGCCCCGGTGGACCAGCGCCTGAAAAGCTATGAAGAGCAGGTCGGCAAGCTGGAGCGCGAGCGCGTCGATGCTTTCGGCAATCTCACCGGCCTGATCCAGGCCATGCGCGAAGGGCAGGAGCAGGTCCGCGCCGAAGCCGCGCGGCTGGGCAATTCGCTGCGCAACGCGCCCAAGGCGCGCGGTCGCTGGGGCGAGCAGCAATTGCGCAACGTGCTGGAACAGTGCGGCCTGTCCGAACATACCGATTTCGTGACCGAGCATTCGATCGAGACCGAGGAAGGCCGCCTGCGTCCCGATGCGATCGTGCGCATTCCCGGCAACAAGCTGCTGGTGATCGACGCCAAGGTCTCGCTCAACGCCTATCAGGATGCGTTCGAGGCTGCCGACGATACCGCGCGCGGCGTGGCGCTCGCCGCCCACGTCCAGTCCATGCGCAACCATATCCAGACGCTTGGCGCCAAATCCTATCAAAGCCAGTTCGAAGAAGCGCCCGACTATGTGCTGATGTTCGTGCCCGGCGAACACTTCATCGCCGCCGCGCTCGAACGCGATCCGCAACTGTGGGATTTTGCCTTCGATCGCCGCGTGCTGCTGGCCTCGCCCACCAACCTCGTCGCCATCTGCCGCACCGTGGCGCAAGTCTGGCGGCAGGATGGCTTGGCCCGCGAGGCGCGCGAGATCGGCCGCATGGGTGGCGAGCTTTACGATCGCCTGGCCGTGGCCGCCGACCACCTCAAGCGCGTCGGCTCCGGCCTGGAAAGCGCCGTCACCAACTACAACAAGTTCGTCGGCAGTTTCGAGCGTAACGTGCTGTCTGCCGGGCGCCGCCTGCGCGACAAGCATATCGAGATCGGCAAGCGCGAAGTGGAAGAAGTGGCCCTCGTCGAGACCGCGCCCCGCTATGGCACCGGCGATGTCGTCGCGGAACTGGCCGCGCCCGATGGCGTTGGCGTTGCAGGGGAAACGGCTGCGGGGTAAGCGTGGACAGGATGGTGGGATTGCCGAACAGCGGACGCAGCGCAGGCTGGCTGGCCTTGGCCCCGGCGCTTGCGCTGGCTCTCACCGCCTGCCAGCGCGAACCGGCCCCGCAGGGGAGCGACAGCCCGACTGCCAGCGCCGCGGCCACGCCCGAGCCAACGCCGGAGCCGAGCGCAGTGGAACCCAGCCCGACGCCGACGCTGGCGCTGCCGGTCAAGCCCACGCCCGAAGCACCGATGACGCCGGCCGACACCGCCGCTGCCCTGCCCGCTCTGGCCCTGCCCCCGCGTGACGATTGCGCCGCCCTGCCGGGGTGGAGCGCCTTTGCCGCCAAGCTGGCCACGGCCGTGAAAACGCGCGACGCGGCGGCGCTTGCCGCCTTGTCCTCGCCCGACGTGACGCTGGACTATGGCGGCGGCCACGGCCCGGCCGAACTGCAAAAGCGCCTGTCCGCCCCCGCTGGCGCGGCGGTCTGGGCTGACCTTGCCCGCATCCTGCCGCTCGGTTGCGCCGTGCAGGGCGATCTCGTGGTGCTGCCCTGGTTCTTCTGGAACGTGCCGGACGAAGTCGATCCCGGCATGACCATGCTGGTGACTGGCCAGGGCGTGCCCCTGCGCGCCAAGCCCAGCGACACCGCCCCGGAAGTGGACAGGCTGGACTGGGCGCTGGTCACCATCGCCACCGATCCCCCCTTCGATCCCGCCGCCCGCTATACCGCCGTGATCACCGGCAAACCGCAACGCAAGGGCTGGATCGAAACCGCCCGCCTGCGCAGCCTGCTCGCCCGCCGGGTAATCGCCGAACGCAAAGGTGAGGACTGGCGCATCAGCGCCCTGGTGGCGGGGGATTGAGCGGAGCGCGCGGGGGCTTCGACAAGCTCAGCCCGAACGGGGGGTGTCGTGTTTTGGGTGGGAAGCAGTCATCGAAGAGTGAGCCGACTAATTGCGATTCGCATATCATCAGTTGATGGGTGGTCGATGTCAGCCATCTCGATCAACCAAATTGCCTCGTTCACGACATCGTCTTCAAACTCGAAATCTCCAAAAATGATGCAGGTGGTGGTGTAGTTGGCGATTTCAAGACTTAGCCGTTGCTCAACAACAGCTTCTAACATTCGCCGGGCATGGTCGCGCGTGACAATGGTGTTTGGTCCGGAGGTTATAGAAACATGCCCCTCACCAGTCTGCTTACACGCTAAATTACATGCCCTGACTTCATCGGCGACTTCTTCCCCAAATTGTTCGGGTGCAAGCCTCCCTTCCAAAAAGGCTACAAGTGAAGCGTGTTCCATTTACCCTGAATAGCGCCTTCGCAAATGCCTGCAACCGGGCGATTGCGGAGATTCGGTACCGTTTCCGCAGTCTTGCGCAGCACAGCGTAGTCAAAATTTAAATCGCGCAGAGGCGCTGAGAAAAAACCGAATCTCCGCGCCTCTGCGCGAAATATCCGTATGGTCCCCCGACCGTCACCCTGAACTTGGTTCAGGGTCCAGGCTTCCCCCTTGCCCCATGCCTCAGAATCATGCGCAACAGGCGGGCTGGATGCCGAAACAGGTTCGGCATGACGAAGTGGGCAATATGTTTGCCCCGAAGCTGCCGTTCAGCGCGGCTGCATGTCTCGCGCTTCGGCGGGTACGCGCACTTCCAGGCCGTCGAGCGCGGGGTCGAGCACGATCTGGCAGGCGAGGCGGCTGGTGCGGGTGACGCCGGCGGCGAGGTCGAGCATGTCTTCCTCGTCCTCGCTGGCCTGGGTCAGGCGCTCGAACCAGTCGGGCGCGACGATCACGTGGCAGGTGGAGCAGGCCATCTGGCCTTCGCAGGTGCCTTCCAGCGGCATGCCCACGTTCTGGCCCAGTTCCAGCAGGCGTTGCCCTGCCTCGCCCTGGGCCACGACGCGCTGGCCATCGGTGGTGAGGAAGGTGACGCTGACCATGGGCACTAGACTCCTTGCGCTTGTGCCGCCGCGTTGAGCGCGGCAGCAGCCTCCTCCAGTTCCTCTGCCCTTGTATAACGTCCGAAACCGATGCGGATCGCGGTTTTCACTTCCCTGTCCGAAAGTCCCAGGGCGCGCAAGACATGGCTGAGCCTTCCCGAGCCGCTGGCGCAGGCCGAACCAGCAGAAAACGCGACACTGCGGCATTCCGACAACAGGCGGCCCACGTCGAGGCCCGGCTTGCGCAGATTGAGATTGCCACGCCAGCGCTGCGTGGCGCTGCCGTTGAGCGTCCAGCCGGGGAACAGCGCGAGCGCCTGTTGCCACAGCGCCTCCACATGCTCTCCATCGCTTTTCCACAGCCTTGCACACAGGGCCGCCGCCGCGCCGAAACCGGCACAGAGCGCGGGGCTGAGCGTGCCCGAGCGCAAGCCGCCCTCCTGTCCGCCGCCATGGACCAACGGGGCCAGGTCCACCCCATCGCGCACCCACAGCGCGCCGATGCCCTTGGGCCCATGCAGCTTGTGGGCGGAAATCGCCACCAGATCGGCGCCTTCGGGCGCGGCCAGCTTGCCCGCCCCCTGCACGGCATCGCACAGGAACAAGGCGCCCATGGCGTGGGCGCGCGCGGCCAGTTCCGCCACCGGCTGCACCGTGCCGATCTCGTTGTTGACCTGCATCACCGCGACCAGGCTAGTGCCCTCGGGGATCGGCACCGCCGGATCGACCAGCCCTGCACCGTCCACCGGAAGTACGGTGAGCGCGGGATCATGGAACCGCGCGGTGTCGAGCACGGCGGCGTGTTCGATGGCGGAAACCGCCAGGCGCCGCCGCCCCGATCCGGCGATCGCCAGGTTGAGCGCCTCGGTGGCGCCCGAGGTGAAGATCACGCGCCCGCCCGGCGGAAGCAGCGCGGCCACTTGCGCCCGCGCCGCTTCCACCGCCGCCGCTGCGGCGCGGCCGGGGCGGTGCGGGCTGTGCGGGTTGGCATAGCCGCCGCGCAGGTCTTCCGGGCCGGCCAGCCAGGGCAGCATCGCGGCGCGCGCTTCGGGCGCGAGCGGCGTGGTCGCCTGATAATCGAGGTAGATCACGCCACGCCCGCAATGCTGCGCCAGGCGCCGACCAGCGCATCCACCGCCTCAACCTTGGTTTCCCGTCCCAGCGAGATGCGAATCACCTCGGCCGGCCCCTCCACTGCCATAGCCTCCAGCACATGGCTGGTGCGCAGCGAGCCGGACGAGCAGGCACTGCCCGCCGAAACCGCCATGCCCATCCCGTCAAAGCGGATCAGTTGCGCCGTCGCCGATTTGCCCGGCATGCGATAGGCGCCGATCGCGGGCAGGCGCGGCGCATCGGCAGCGATGATGGTCGCCCCGCTGGCCACCAGCGCCGATTCCAGGCGATCGCGCAGGGCTTGCACGGTGCCCAGCCAGGCGGCCCCGGCTTCCAGCGCGGCGGCCATGGCCAGCGCGCCGGGCAGGTTTTCCGTGCCGGGGCGATAGCCGCGTTCCTGCCCGCCAGTGGGATGCAGCAAGGCCCAGTCGCGCACCAGCAGCGCCCCCACCCCGATCGGGCCGCCAAACTTGTGCGCCGAAATCGCGATCAGATCGGCATCGGGCAAGGCCAGCTTGCCCGCGCCCTGCGCTGCATCGGCGAGCAGGATCCCGCCCGCGCCGCGCACCGCGCCAGCCACCTCGGCCAGCGGCTGGATCACCCCGGTCTCGTTGTTGACCTGCTGCACCGCCACCAGGCCAGCAAGCGCGCAGGTCGCCGGATCGACCAGCCCGCGCGCATCGACAGGCAGCCGCGCGGCTTGGCCCGCCAGGCGCAGCACGGCCTCGTGCTCCACCGCCGAAACCGCCACCAGCGGCGCCTTGGACCGGCCGATGGCCAGGGCCAGCGCCTCGCTCGCGCCGCTGGTCAGCACCACCTCGCCCGCCCAACCGAGCGCAGCCTTGATCCGCCCCCGCGCGTCTTCCAGCGCCGCGCGGGCAGCGCGCCCTTCGCGGTGCGGGCTGGAGGGATTGGCCCAACGCGCCAGGCCATCCAGCAAGGCATCGCGCGCTTGTGGCAGCAGCGGCGTGGTGGCCGCATGATCGAAATAAAGCGAGACCGACAACGAGAAATCCCGGAAAAGTTGCGTTTGCAGGGTTCGTTTCTATATAGCGAGCAGTTCCATGCCCAGCCCCGACCGCGCATTGCCCCGAAACAGGGCATTGCACAGCCGGTCTTCGGGGCCAGCCAACAGGTTCATCAGGTCAACGATGCCCGCAGTCATCTTCCCCGGTCCCGAAGGCCGCCTCGAAGGCCGCTTCCAACCCGCCACGCGCAGCCGCGCCCCCGTTGCCATGATCCTGCACCCGCACCCGCAGGCCGGTGGCACGATGAACGACCGCGTCACCCAGGCGCTGTACAAGACGTTCGTGGCGCGCGGCTTTGCCACCCTGCGCTTCAACTTCCGCGGCGTGGGGCGCAGCCAGGGCAGCTTCGACAACGGCGTGGGCGAACTGTCCGACGCGGCGGCGGCGCTCGACTGGGTGCAGTCCATCCATCCCGAAGCTTCGGCCACCTGGATCGCCGGCTATTCGTTCGGCGCGCTGATCGGCATGCAGTTGCTGATGCGGCGCCCGGAAATCCGCGGCTTCATCTCGGTCTCCCCGCCGGCCAACATGTATGATTTCAGCTTCCTGGCGCCCTGCCCGGCTTCGGGCATAATCGTCCAGGGCTCGGCCGACACGGTGGTGACGCCCAACGCGGTGCAGAAGCTGGTCGATAAGCTGCGCACGCAAAAGCACATCACCATCCATCACGACGAAATCCCGCGCGCCAACCACTTCTATGAAAACGAGTTGGACGAGATGATGAAGTCGGTCGACAACTACCTGGATTTCCGGCTTTCGCCCGATTGCCCGATCCGCTGATCGCGCAGCGTCGCCTTTGCCACGCCGATCCATCGAAAAGCCCCGCCAGCGCAAGCTGCCGGGGCTTTTTCATGGGCAAGACGGCACCCCTGTCAGGGCGTTGCAGCATCAGCGGTTGCCACCGCCTCTTCGCTGGCAGAATTGTATTTGGCGTTGGCCTGTTCCGCCAAGGGCTTCATCCATTCCTGCGCCGATGCGATGATCTCCGGGCGGCGGCCATAGGCTTCGGCACAGGCATTCATCTGCTGGCTGACGGTAGACTGGATGCGAATGAAACGCTGCCATGATGGCGTCATCACCTGACGGGCCAGAGCGATCCGCTGCGGTGGCGAAAGACTGCGAAAATACGACTCTCCCGCCGTCGCGCGCGCCTTGGCCAGATTGCGCTCAAGGATAACTTCCAGTTTTTCGTCACTGGCGGTCGATGCGCTGCTGGCATTGAAGCGCCCCATCACCGCAGAACGTACGCCGGCCCATAACGGCGTACGCATGAACGCCTCTACCGTTACCGCATCCGCCGGGGAAAGGCTACGCGCCAGCAATGCGCTGATCTGCGGTTCGCACTGGTTTTGCGAATGTTCGTAAACCGATCGGAAATGCGGCAGGGCCTTTGCCATGAAGGCGGCATGGAATGCGGGATCCTGCCGGATGAACGTAAAGACCATCTGCTGGCCGGCCAGATATTCCAGCACCTTCTCGCTTGTCTGCTGCATCGTTGCAGTCAATTCCGCTGGTGGCAGATAGGACAGCCGGCGAAACAGGGCCGCATAGGCAGGATTGGACGGATCGCCCGATTGCGCCGCAACCGGGGGCGGCACCATCGGCATCGGCACCGGCGGCGGCTTGAGCGGAGCGGCGTGACCGGGCACGGAAAACGCCAACACCGACACCAGCCCCCCGGCAACCAGAACAACGATTTGGCGCAACATCGGCAAAGCCCCCTGCCATGAACAACGCCATGGACAGTAACGGTTTATTGCGGAAGCCACCAAGCAAATTCGCTGCCGATACGGTGCCTGTTCCGGCCTTTCGCCGCCCGCCCTTTCACCATGCAAAACCCCCGGCATGCCAGGGCAAGCCGGGGGCCAGGCAACCGCTGCGTGGGCAGCGGATCGAACGGGATCAAGCCGAAACGGGCGCCGCCTTGCGCACGCTTTCATCCACGTGCTCAACGAACTGCTCGAAGTTGTCGATGAACTTCTTGACCAGCTCCTGCGCCGTCTTGTCATACTCGCCGGCATCGGCCCAGGCACCGCGCGGATCGAGCAGGCGGGTATCCACGCCCGGCACTTCCACCGGCACTTCAAAGCCGAAGTTGGGATCCTCGCGGAATTCCGCGTTGTTGAGGCTGCCATCGAGCGCGGCGTTGAGCAGGGCACGGGTGGCCTTGATCGGCATGCGCTTGATGCCTTCCTGGGTGGCCTTGCCGCCCGACCAGCCGGTGTTGACCAGCCAGCACTTCACCCCGCCCTTGGCAATGCGTTCCTTGAGCAGGTTGCCATAGACCGAGGGGTGGCGCGGCATGAACGGCGCGCCAAAGCAGGTGGAGAACGTCGCTTCCGGTTCGGTCACGCCGATTTCGGTGCCGGCCACGCGGGCGGTATAGCCCGACAGGAAGTGGTACATCGCCTGATCGGGCGTGAGGCGCGCGATCGGCGGGAGCACGCCATAGGCGTCGGCGGTGAGGAAGATCAGGTTCTGCGGCACCGGCCCCAGATTCTTGTCCGAAGCATTGGGGATGAAGTCGATCGGATAGGAACCACGGCTGTTTTCCGCCAGGCTGGCATCGTCCAGGTCGATCTCGCGCGTGACCGGATCGATCACCACGTTTTCCAGCACCGTGCCGAAACGCTTGGTGGTGGCGAAGATTTCCGGCTCGGCCTCGGCCGAAAGGCGGATCATCTTGGCATAGCAGCCGCCCTCGAAGTTGAACACGGCGGTGTCGGACCAGCCATGCTCATCGTCGCCGATCAGGGTGCGGCTGGCATCGGCCGAAAGCGTGGTCTTGCCGGTGCCGGAAAGGCCGAAGAACACGGCGGTATCACCGTTGGGGCCGATATTGGCCGAGCAGTGCATCGGCATCACGCCCTTGACCGGCAGCAGGTAGTTGAGAATGCCGAAGACCGACTTCTTCATTTCCCCGGCATAGGCCGTGCCGCCGATCAGGATCAGCTTCTCGGTGAAGTTGACCGCGATCACCGTCTCGGTGCGGCAGCCGTGGCGAGCCGGATCGGCGCGGAAGCTGGGCAGGTCGATGATCGTGTATTCGGGCACGAAGCCGGCCAGTTCATCGCTGGTGGGGCGCACCAGCAGGGTGCGGATGAACAGGTTGTGCCAGGCAAACTCGTTGATCACGCGCACGTTGACGCGGTGCTCGGGCTGCGAGCCGCCGAACAGGTCCGCCACATAGAGCTTGTCCTTGGTGGCGAGCGCGGCGAGGAAATCTTCCTTGAGCGCGGCGAAGTGCGCCGGCGTCATGCCGACGTTGGTCTTGCCCCACCACACGGTGTTTTCGGTCTCGTCATCGCGCACGATGAACTTGTCCTTGGCCGAGCGGCCGGTGTGCTTGCCGGTGGCGACCACGAACGGGCCGTCCTTGGCCAGGACACCTTCGCCGTTCTTCACCGCATGCTCCACCAGGGGGGCAGTGCCGAGATTGGCGAACAGCGCGGCCGGTTCCGGAAAACCCTGCGCGGACAGCGGAACGTTCAGGGAAATGTTCAGGCTCTCGGCGGACATCACTAGCCTCCCGTTGGTGGCCATGCTGCGCCCCGGATCGCTGCGAACCACGGGCAAGACGGCAGGCCATTGATTGCAAAAACACGGTACTGGGCGTCGCTTCACACCCGCCACTTCGGCCCTGCATACGAATGCCGAATACGAATGCGCGACTCCATGTTCGGATAGTTGAGCACCCGGCCTGCGTCAAACCGGAAGCGCCCAAGATTTTTGCGCAGCAAGTTGCACAATTTTCAACTGCACCGTTCTAGCTGGAGACTCGCCGCGCGGATTCTTGCCAGCGGGGCGCGCCAAGCCTAGTCTGGCCGCCCGAGTAGCCAGGTTCCACCGCCCAGCAGGACGCCACCACGCCGATGCAACACGCTTCTGCCCCTTCGCCCGAAGGCCCCGGCGCGGCCCCGGCCGGGCAGGACCAGCCGCGGCGCACGATCGCGCTGGTGGACGATGATCGCAACATCCTGACCACCGTGTCGATTGCCTTGCAGACCGAAGGCTTTGCCACCCGGCTCTACAACGATGGCGATACCGCGCTCAAAGCCCTGCTCGACAATCCGCCGGACCTGGCGGTGTGCGACATCAAGATGCCGCGCATGGACGGGCTGGAATTGCTGCGCCGCCTGCGCGAGCAGAGCGACCTGCCGGTGATCTTCCTCACCAGCAAGGACGACGAGGCGGACGAAGCGCTGGGCCTGGCCATGGGCGCGGACGACTACATCGCCAAGCCGTTCAGCCAGCGCCTTTTGCTCGCGCGCATCCGCGCCATTTTGCGGCGCAGCGAAATCGTCCGCCGCGACAGCGTGCCGGCCGATGCGGAGCCGCCGGAAAGCCTGCCCGAGCCGATCCGGCGCGGCCGCCTGGCGATGGACCCGGCCCGCCACCTGGTCACCTGGGCGGACAAGCTGGTCTCGCTCACCGTCACCGAATTCCTCATCCTGGAAGCACTGGCCGTGCGCCCCGGCGTGGTGCGCACGCGCGACCAGTTGATGAACGCGGCCTATCACGACGACGTGTTTGTCGACGATCGCACGATCGACAGCCACATCAAGCGCCTGCGCCGCAAGTTTCGCGCCGTCGATCCGCAGTTTTCCGCGATCGAGACGCTTTACGGCGCAGGCTACAGCTACAGCGACGAATGATGCCAACGCCCGCCCGGCCGGAGCGCGTGCCGCGCCTGCTCGTGCCCCGCGCGCTGCGGCCGCGCGGGCTGTCGCTCACCGCGCGCATTCTGGCGGTCAATGTCATTGCCCTGGCGCTGCTGGCGGGCAGCTTCTTCTATCTCGACAGCTATCGCACCCAGTTGCTGGGCGAACGCTTCAAGCTGGCGCGGGCCGAAGCGGAAATCGCCGCCGACGCGCTCGATGGCGCCAGCCTGGCGCAGCAGAAAGCGCTGATCGTGCGGATCGGGCAGGAACAGCACCTGCGCCTGCGCCTGTTCGATGGCCAGGGCCGCCTGCTGGCCGACAGTTTCGCGCTTGCCCCGCCCAGCTTTGCCCTGGTCGATCCCGCCGGAGAGGCCTGGTACCAGCACGCGGCGCGGCTGCTCGATCGCGGGGTGGATTTCATCGTCGGCGCGCCGCCGGTGGATCGCTATGCCGAGCCGGCCGATCCCTCGGCGGCCAACTGGCCCGAAGTGGTGCGCGCCCGCGCCGCCGGGTCCACCCAGGTCTATCTGCGCTATGCCCCCGATCGCACCCCGGTGCTGACCGCCGCCACGCCGGTGGGGCAAGACGACGGGCAGCCAGGCGAGATGCTGCTGGCGCTGCGCAATGCGGTGGATATCACCCAGGCGGTGCGCGATGCGCGCCAGACGCTGGTGATCATCATCGGGCTGGCGCTGATGCTCTCGGTGCAACTCTCGCTGTTCCTCGCGCGCACCATCGTCCAGCCGCTGCGCGCGCTGGTGCGGGCGGCAGTGCGGGTGCGGCTGGGGAGAGATCGCGAAGTGGTGGTGCCGCGCCTGCCCGATCGCGGGGACGAGATCGGCCTGCTCGCCCGCGCTTTTTCTGACATGACGATGGCCCTGCGCCACCGCATCGATGCCGTGGAAAGCTTTGCCGCCGACGTGGCGCACGAATTGAAGAACCCGCTCGCCAGCCTGGCCAGCGCAATCGAGTCGCTCGATCGGGTGGAAGACCCGACGCTGCGCCGCCAGCTGACCGCGATTGCCACGCACGACGTGCAGCGCATCGACCGGCTGATTACCGAAATCGCCGATGCCAGCCGCATCGACGCGGAACTGAGCCGCGCCACGTTCGTGCGGCTGGACCTCGGCCAGCTTGCTGCCCAGGTGGTGGGCGCGCGGGGTGCGCGCGATACGCGCGGCGGCGCGGTGATCCGCCTGGACCAGCCGCTCGATTCGCCGCTGGCGCCGATGGTGCTGGGCGATGCCATGCGGCTGGAGCGCGTGCTCGAAAACCTGCTGGACAATGCCGTATCGTTTTCCCCGCCCGGCGGCGCGGTGGACGTGATGGTGTGGACCGAATGGGGCAATGAAGGCGAGGATCCGCGCGTACTGCTCAGCGTGGCGGACGAAGGCCCGGGCATTCCGGCGGCCGAGCGCGACAAGGTGTTCGAGCGGTTCCATTCGGTGCGCCCCGCCGAAGAGGCCTTTGGCGCGCACAGCGGGCTGGGCCTGGCCATTGCCCGGACCATTGCCGAGGCGCACGACGGGCGCTTGACGATCATGGACCGCGCCGACGGCGGCAGCGGTGCCTGCCTGGTGCTGGCCCTGCCTCACGCCGGGGAAGGTCAGACATGAGCGGTGCGCCCGGCCCGGCCATGCCACAGGTGCATCAGGCCACCGCCGTGGCCATTGGCGAACGCGCGCTCTTGATCGAGGGGCCGCCCGGCAGCGGCAAGTCCAGCCTGGCGCTCGCCCTGATCGACCGGGGCGCTACGCTGGTGGGTGATGACGGACTGCTGCTGGAGGTGCAGGCCGGCCGCCTGCTGGCGCGGCCGCATCCGCGCATTGCCGGCCTGCTCGAAGTGCGCAACCTTGGCTTACTGCCCTTCCCCCACCGCGCCCAGGCTGTGGTGGCGCTGATTGTATGCCTCGATCCCGCCGCGCCGCGCTATATCGAGGCGGCAGAGCGCGTGGAGCGCGCCGGGGTGTCCCTTCCCCTCGTGCGGCTGTGGCCCGATACGCCGATGCTGGCCCTGCGCGCCACATTGGCGCTCGAACGCTACGGGGCGCAGGACAGCTACGGCCTGGCCTGACCTCGATCCGCCCCAGACCACTTTTCTTTCGCCGCCGTTGCGCGCAAAAGGGGCGCCATGGTCGCAATCGATAACACGCCCGGAGCACCGGCGGAGTCGCCGCAACGCATCCTGCTGGTCACCGGGCTGCTCGGCGCGGGCAAGACGACCGCCTTGCGCACGCTGGAAGACCTGGGCTGGGAAGCGATCGACAATTTCCCGATCCGCCTGCTCGATCGCCTGCTGGAAACCGAGCCGGGCCAGGCCCGCGCCGATGGCGGCAGCGCAGAGGCCAACACCCCGCTGGCGATCGGCTTCGACACGCGCACCCGCGGGTTCGATCCGCAGGGCATCATCGAGCGGGTCAAGTCGCTGAGCGCGCAGCCCAACCTCTCGGTCACCACGCTGTTCCTGGATTGCAGCGGGGCCGAACTGGAGCGGCGCTACAACGAAACCCGCCGCCGCCACCCGATGAGCGAGGACAAGCCGGCGGCGAGCGGCATTGCCGCCGAACGCGACCTGCTGGCCCCGCTGCGCCGCTGGGCCGACGTGGTGATCTCCACCAGCGATTTCACCACCAACGACCTGCAACAGGCGATCCGCCAGCAGTTCGGTGCGATCTCACCGAGTCGCACCACGCTGACGATCAGCAGCTTCGGCTTTTCCAAGGGCACGCCACCGCTGGCCGACCTGGTTTTCGACATGCGTTTTCTCAACAATCCCCACTGGGACGAAACCTTGCGGCCGATGACTGGCAAGGACCAACCCGTGGGTGATTACATCCGCAACGACCCCGCCTTTGACGAGGCTTTCGAGCGGATTCTCGGGCTTTTGCAGCTTCTGCTGCCGCGCTTTGCCGCCCAGGGCAAAGCCTATGTCCACATTGCATTCGGCTGCACCGGGGGGCGCCACCGCTCGGTGTTCATGGCCGAACAGATCGCTCGCCACTTGCGCGATGCCGGTTTTTCACCCACATTGTTGCACCGCAACCTTGCCGCCCGTGGCGCCAACCTGCTGGAAGGAGCCCAGGCGGTACAGGTATGACGACGATGCCAGTGAAAACAACGCCAATGATAATGGGGTGGGCGGAAAACACCCCGCGCATGAGGGATGGGACGGTTCTGAAAGTCATGCCTTGTGATTGCCAGCATTCTGGCAGCCCGCAGGTCGTCGCCAAGGCTCTGTTAAGCCTGGCCGTGGCATTCTGCGAGGCTGCATTTCGGAGCCCGTTCCCTTCATGATCGGTCTGATTCTCGTCACCCACGGTGCCCTTGCCGACGAATTCATCCACGCGATGGAGCATGTCGTGGGCCGACAGCAGGACGTCATCGGCGTCTGCATCGGCCCCAACGACGACATGGAACGTCGCCGCAAGGAGATCGCCGATGCCATCCGCCGCGTCGATAGCGGCGAAGGCGTCATCATCCTGACCGACCTGTTCGGGGGCACGCCCTCGAACCTGGCCATCTCGCTGATGCAGGCGGGCCGGGTGGAAGTGATCGCCGGGATCAACCTGCCCATGCTGATCCGCCTTGCCAAGGCGCGCGGATGCATGAATGTTCGCGATGCCACCGCCGCCGCGCGCGACGCCGGCCGCAACTACATCACGATCGCGTCGGAGTTCCTGGGCCAGGACGCCTGAGTTTTCCAGACGCGGCAGCGACGGGCAAGGGAAGAGGAACGCCGATGTCGAGCCAGAGCTACGTTGCCCGAGAGACGATCACCATCGTCAACCAGCGCGGCCTTCATGCCCGTGCCAGTGCCAAGTTCGTCAATGCCGTGGCCAAATTGCCCTCGGGCGTGGACGTGAAAGTGTTCAAGGATGGCACCGAAGCGGCCGGCGGGTCGATCCTGGGCCTGATGATGCTCGGCGCCGCCAAGGGCGACAGCATCGACGTGGTCGTCTCCGGTCCCGAAGGCGAGGCGGATTCGGTCCTGCTCAAGCTGGCAGGACTGGTGAAGGACGGCTTCGGCGAAGACTGAAAATCCGTTTGCAGAATGCGCTGCGGCGCATTCTAAAGCGGCACCGGCCCGCTCCCCCACCCGACCTCCCAACGATAGTA
>NZ_BMZP01000006.1:168627-245938 GCF_014652855.1 Novosphingobium pokkalii | reverse complement strand
GCCTGGAACGACGCATTCCTGCTCTCCGTACTCCGTCATATGCGATAGCCCTGCTCTGAAGAGGAGGGGGAGTAGCACGACAAAGCCCCCTCCTCTTCAGAGGAGGGGGTTGGGGGTGGTGTGGACCCTGACGCTACTTCAGCAGATGCCCCGTCCGGTCGCGCTTGGTTTCGAGATAGCGGGCGTTGTGCGGATTGGCTGGCAATTGATGCGCGACTCGTTCCAGCACAGTCACGCCCAGCGCTTCGAGCGCGGCGACCTTGGCCGGGTTGTTGGTCATCAGCCGGATGCGGGCGGCGCCGATCAGGTCGAGCATGCGCGCGGCCACCGGGAAGTCGCGCGCTTCGGAGGGCAGGCCCAGGCGTTCGTTGGCATCGACCGTGTCAAACCCCTGGTCCTGCAACTGATAGGCGCGCAGCTTGTTGATCAGGCCGATGCCGCGCCCTTCCTGGCGCAAGTAGAGCAGCACGCCCCAGCCGCCGTGGCGGGTTTCGGCGGCCATGCGCGCCAGGGCTGCCTGCAACTGTGGGCCGCAATCGCATTTGAGGCTGCCGAGGATGTCGCCGGTCAGGCATTCGCTGTGCAGGCGCACCAGTGGCGGCACGGCATTGTCCTGCTGGCCCACGACCAGCGCGACGTGCTCGCGCAGATCGTCGCGGGCGCGAAAGGCGATGATTTCGGCCTCTTCGCAGGCGTCCACCGGCAGGCGGGCGCGGGCCTGGATGGTCAGGTTGAGCGGATCCTTGAATTCCACCAGATCGTCCGCCGCCACGGTCTGCGCTACGTCCACGCCGCTCGCCACCAGGAACGCGGGGAGAATGCCGGCGAGGCGGGCCAGCTCCATCGCGGCTTGTGCGGCGGCCGGGGCCGGGATCGCGCTGGCACGAAACGGCCCGCGCAGCGGGCTGGCGAGATCGAGCGCCGGATCGGCCAGATTGCGCGCCATCGCCAGTGTGAACGGTTCGCCAGCGTGAATCAGCACGGGCGCATGGGGCACGGCGGCTTCGCGCTGGTTGGCGAGCTTGAGCGTGGCGGCGCGGGCGGCGGAAATCAGCATCTGCGCGGCAAAGAGGCCGGGCTGGGCATAGCCGGTCTCGGCCGGCAGGAGATCGAACGCGCCGTCGGCGTCAGTCACGCGAATCGCCCAGCCGTGGCGCAGCGCGTCGAGCGCGCGGGCCACGCGGCGGGTCGGCTCGCCCGATCGGCTCAAAGGGCGAACTCGGTGATCAGGGGCACATGGTCCGACGGCTGGTCCCAGCGGCGGGTCTCTTCCACGAAGCGGTGGCTGGTCGATTGCGGTGCCAGGTCTGGCGAGGCCCACATGTGGTCGAGCCGGCGGCCCTGGTCCTTCTGCCGCCAATAGGAGCGGTAGGACCACCAGGAATAGTTGCGTTCGGGCGCCGGGATATGCTTGCGGCCCAGATCGACCCAGCCATGGGCATCGGCAAAGCGCTGGAGCGTTTCCACTTCCACCGGCGTATGGCTGACCACCTTGAGCAGCGCCTTGTGGTCGTAGACATCCTCGGGCAGCGGGGCGATGTTGAAATCGCCGACGATCAGGGTGGGACGCTCGATCTTGTCGGCCCAGCGCGTCATGCGTTCCAGGAAATCGAGCTTTTGCCCGAACTTGGGATTGAGCTCGCGATCGGCAATGTCGCCGCCCGCCGGGATGTAGACGTTTTCCAGGATCAGCCCCTGGCCCGCCCCGAGCAGTTCCACGCCGACATGGCGCGCTTCGCCATTGTCCTGCCAGTCGTGCCGGCTGAATTCGCGGAAAGGCAGACGGCTGACCGTCGCAACGCCGTGATAGCCCTTCTGCCCATGAATCGCGCGGTGGGTATAGCCCAGGCTCTCAAACACCTCGTGCGGGAACAGGTGCTCGGCCACCTTGATCTCTTGCAGGCACAGCACATCGGGCTGTTCCGCTTCCAGAAAACGCACGACCTGATCGGCGCGCAAGCGGACGGAATTGATATTCCAGGTGGCGATCGAAACCATGCCAGCGCTTTACGAGGCCCCGCCCACCCCGGCAAGGCCGATCACCAGACGCGCCCGAAGGGGCTGCACTGAGCGCTTTGGCCGTGTGCGATTTTTGCCTCCTTGCTGCCTTTGCGGGCGAGCGAGAATGGTGCCCGCCGAGAACCGGCGCGCAGCGACCTTTTTTGGTCGTGAGCACCGGAAGCGCAGGCGGGTGCCGTTCGCAGCCGCCCGGGCGCCCCGCAACGCCGCAAAAACAGAAAACCCTCGGACCGGGGGCAATGGTCCGAGGGTTCCATGTGCGTTCGTCACGCGGTTGACGAGAGGATGAAGTCAGACCGGGCAACAGGGGGGAAACCCGTCTTGTCCGTCTCGTCTGAAACCGTCCTAGGCCCGGTCCGCTTGCTGGCCGATGAACGGCAAACTCTGGTTGTTCGCAAAGTGTCGCACAGGGTCTGGTAACGATGATGAACCGTTCCCCGTCTGCGACCGATGCCCCTCAGTGGCGGATTTGCGGGCGCGGATCGTTGTAGCGGAACATGTTGGCCGGCACCGGCACGCCATATTGCTGGTTGGACAGGCGAATCGTGGTGCGCTGGTTCTGCGAATCGAGCGCCACCCAGCTATCGAGCTGGAGACCGCCCGGCGCGCCGGGCTTGCGCACCATGATCAGGGTGAGGGTGCCGTATTCGGGATGGCGCGGATCCTTGATTTCCAGGCTGAGCACGTCCGGGTTGGTCGTGGGCAGCAGCCGGGCATAACGGGCCACGTCCTTGTCGGGATTGAGCAGGGCGCCGAGCGGGCTGTTGCGGATCGGCCAGCGCGACACCTGCCGCACTTCATAGTCGATCACGGTCAGCGCCGCGCCGTCCGACACGATCAGCAGCGGCACGCCCGGCTGATACTGGAAGCGGATCTTGCCCGGGCGTTGCAGCGTGAGCGTGCCGGTCAGGCGCTGGCCATTGCGGTCGGTCTGCACGAAATCGGCGCGCATCGACGAGATGGCGCGCAGGGCAGCCACGGCCCGCTCCACGTCCGCTGAGGGGGCGGCTGCGGGTGCAGGGCCAGGTGCGGCCAGGGCCGAGGGAACGGCCGGGGAAACGACGAGCGCGGCGGCGAGGCTGGCAAGCCGGCCGGCACGGAGGATCTTGGTCAAGCTGTTCATCGCCACTCCTTGAGGCAGTCGCTTTGAACTGCCCGTGAACCTTTCGGTTCCGAATCGCCGGTTGCGCGATGAATGGCAATGCCTGGGGAGAAGCGTGGGGGCGAGATCGCCGCCGGCCCTGAAACACGCAAGGCCGGGGACAAGCCCCGGCCTTGCGCGTTTCCGGCAGGAATGCCTTCAGATCACTTGATCTTGGCTTCCTTGAATTCCACGTGCTTGCGCACCACCGGGTCGTACTTGCGGAACGACATCTTTTCGGTGGTGTTGCGCGGGTTCTTCTTGGTGACGTAGAAGAAGCCGGTGTCTGCGGTCGAAACCAGACGGATCTTGACGGTAGTGGGCTTTGCCATGGGCTTGTCCTGAATTCCTTCTAGGCGTCTGCGCGCCGCTTGCTCAAATAAAACGGGCGGCGCGCGCCGCCCTGACAGGTGGCCGCCCATGCGGGAGGCAGTTTGGAAAGTCAAGCCTTCACGATATGAAACGGGGCGCGAAGCTTGCGCTTCACGCCCCGAAAACCTGATCCGTGGAAGAGCTCAGTGGGCCTTTTCGGCCTTTTCAGCGTTTTCCTTGATCGCCTTTGCTTCGTCCTTTCCTTCGGCGCGGACGGCATCGGCCTTGCTGTTCATCTTGTCGGCCGCAGCGCCGGTGGCATCGGCAGCTTGCGAATCGATCGAGTCGGCGACGGCGTCAGACGATGCCGCGACAGCATCGGCGGTCTTGTCGGCGGCTTCTTCCTGCTTGCTCTGGCACGCAGCAAGACCGAGGCCGAGCGCGAGGATCGGCAGCAGCAAGGCGTTCTTGGCGATGGACTTCATAACTGGCTCTCCCTGTTTGGATAGGCGGTGTGATGGCCGAAAGCGGTGCTCAGCGCACCGAGCCGCGGCGCACCAGGTTCACGATGGCGAGCAGGATCAGCGCGCCGAGGAACGAGACGATCAGGCTGCCGGCCGAAATGCCGTTGGTGATGCTGCCACCGCCGATGAACGGGGTGAGCAGGAAGCCGCCGAGCAGCGCGCCGACGATGCCGACCACGATGTTGAGGAAGATGCCCTGCTGGCCATCGGTGCGCATGACGATGCTCGCCAGCCAGCCGAGAATGCCGCCGACGATGAGAAGAACGATAAGGCCCATGACGGTAAACCCCTTTGATGGTGCCACGAGTGGCTGTCTGCCCGGGATAATTCGCCACAGGGGGGATTGGTTCCGCATTTGCGACGGATCGTTTCTTGGCCCTCTTGCACACGCAAAAACCCCGCCGATCCGGCAGGGGCCGGGCGGCGGGGTAACAATGCTCCGGAAGCTATGCGTGATGCCGGGCTTAGAGTCCGTTTTGAAAATGCGCCAATGCGCATTTTCGTTGCGGCACCGGCCCACTCCCCCACCCGACCTCCCATAGGGTACTATCGTTGGGAGGTCGGGTGGGGGAGTGGGCCGGTGCCGCAAATCCGGCAAAGCCGGATTTCAAAACAGTCTCTTAAACGCCCAGCAGCCACACCAGTGCGCCCGCGCCGATCACGATGCGATACCAGGCGAACGGCGTGAAACCGTGGCGGCCGATGTAGGTGACGAAGAACTTGATCACCACCAGCGAGACGAGGAACGAGACCACGCCGCCCACGGCGATATCGCCCCAGCCGACGCTGGCGGTGCCGCTGGCCAGCTCGTGGCGGTTGTCCCAAAGCTGCTTGGCCGTGGCGCCGAACATCGTCGGCACGGCCAGGAAGAAGCTGAATTCGGCGGCCGTCTTGCGGTTGATGCCCATGGTCAGCGCGCCCATGATGGTCGAGGCCGAGCGCGACATGCCCGGGATCATCGCGAGGCACTGCATCACGCCGACCGCCAGCGCCTTGGGCAGAGGGAGCTTGCTGACCGGCTCATACTCGCCCTGGCGGGCCAGCCGCTCGATCACCAGGATCAACACGCCGCCCACGACCAGCGCGGCGGCGACCACCGACGGGGTTTCCATCAGCGCGTCGATCTTCTTCTTGAGCAGCACGCCCAGGATCGCCGAGGGGATGAACGCCACCAGGACATTGCGCACGAAATGCAGCGAATCGCGGTCTCCCCGCAGCGCGCCATGGGCCACATCGACGAAAGTGCGCCAATAGAGCACGACCACGGCCAGGATCGCGGGCAACTGGATCACCACGTTGAACACTTCCCATTCCTTGGCGTTGAAGCCAAGGAGCTCGGTGGCCAGGATCAGGTGCCCGGTGGAGGAGACGGGAAGGAACTCGGTGAGGCCCTCGACGATGCCGAGAATGACGGCGGTGATGGTGTGGCTGTCCATGGGCACCCGACTTGCCGCAGTGCAGCACGCCTTTCAAGCGGTTCGATGAAAAACGCGCATGGCAAATTGGTAACCTTGGCCCTAGAGCTTTCTAGGCCCCCTCGAACTGCATGCGGGCGAGCCGCGCATAAAGGCCGTCGTGCGCGATCAGGCTGGCGTGGTTGCCTTGCTCCACGATGCGGCCGCCGTCCATCACCACGATGCGATCGGCCGCGCGCACGGTGGCGAGGCGGTGGGCGATGACCAGGGTGGTGCGGCCTTCCATCAAGTGGTCGAGCGCATCCTGCACCAGCCGTTCGCTTTCCGCGTCAAGCGCGCTGGTGGCTTCATCGAGCAGCAGGATCGGCGCATCGCGCAGCAGGGCGCGGGCAATCGCCACGCGCTGGCGCTGGCCGCCCGACAGGCGCGCGCCGCTTTCGCCGAGGAATGTATCGAGTCCCTCGGGCAGGGCGCGCAGGAATTCTTCGGCATTGGCAGCGCGGGCGGCGGCCCAGATCTGCTCGTCGGTGGCATCCCATGCGCCGTAGCGCAGGTTGTCGCGCGCGCTGGCGGCAAACAGCACGGCTTCCTGCGGGACCAGGGCCATGCGTGCGCGGATTTCGGCCGGATCGGCCTGGGGCAGGGGCACGCCGTCGATGCGCACCACCCCGCCCTGCGGATCGTAGAACCGCTGCGCGAGCAGGAACAGGGTGGACTTGCCCGCGCCCGAGGGGCCGACGATGGCGACCGTTTCGCCCGGTTCGACCGTCAGCGAAAAGTCGGCCAGCGCGGAAACCTCGGGTCGGCTGGGATAGCGGAAGGCCACGTTCTGGAACGCCAGCGCGCCGCGTGGCGGGCTCGGCAGGGCGATCGGCCGCGCGGGCGGGGCGATGTCGGGCTGTTCGAGCAGCAGTTCGTTGAGGCGCCCGGCCGCGCCAGCGCCGCGCAGCAGATCGCCATAGACTTCGGTGAGCGCCCCGCACGAGCCGGCGACGATCCCGCCGGTCAGCACGAATGCTGCAATCGTGCCTCCGGTGAGCGAGCCATTGGCCACGCCCAGCGCCCCCTGCCACATCAGCGCGGTGATCCCGCCCATGACCAGGAAGATCACCACGGCGGTCATCACCGCGCGGATCATGATGCGGCGGCGCGCGGTGTCGAACGTGCGCTCCACCGCGCCCGAGAACCGCGCGCGCTCGCGCCCTTCCTGGCCGAACGACTGCACGATGCGGATCGCGCCGAGCACTTCGGCGGTCATCGCGCCGATATCGGCCACGCGATCCTGGCTGGAGCGCGAGACCTTGCGCAGGCGGCTGCCGAACCAGGCGATCGGGAAGATCACCACGGGAATGCCGATCACCAGCCCGGCGGTGAGTTTCGGCGCCAGGAAGAACAGGTAAATCAGCCCGCCCAGCGCGGTGATGGTGTTGCGCAGGGCGATCGAGACGGTGGTGCCCACCACCTGCTCGATGATCGCCGTGTCCGACGTCATGCGCGAGGAGATTTCCTTGGGGCTGTTGGTCTCGAAGAACGCCGGGGGCAGGCGCAGCAGGTTGGACTGCACCTTGCTGCGGATATCGGCCACGACCCGCTCGCCCAGCCACGAGACGTAATAGAAACGGATCGCCGTGGCAAAGCCCAGCACCACCACGATCAGCAGCAGCACGTGGAACGCATCGTCGATCACGCCGGGCTGGGCGTGGGGGCCAAAGGCCTGGTCGACTATGCCCTTGAAGCGGGCGGGAATGGCGATCGTGGCGGTGGAGGTGGTTACCAGCGCGACCAGCGCGGCGGCGAGTTGGCCGGGATACTTGAGCGCCTCGCGCCAGATCATCCGCAGCGGGCCAAGGCGGCGGGCGGGCGGCGAGCCAACCGGTGTTTGCCCCAGCGCGCCATCGGCAGGGCTTGAGCCGGTGACGGGAGCAGGGGTGGGCATGTCCGGCGCGGGCCGATCCTGGGAAACCTCATCCATGGCGCGGACCTAGCCCAAGGCGCGCCGCGCCGGAAGGGGCCTTGCGCGCCGGGCGCCAGGTTCCCATGTCCGCCAGCGATGTCTTGTGGATCGATTACCGCGCGCCCTGTCCATCATGCTGCATTGCAGCCAGCGCGATTCGCAGGCACTATCTTGGTAAACAGCGCGGGATGCCGCGGTGCGCCACGCCATGCCGGCGTGTGTGGCCCGCGTCCTGCGGACAGAAAGGCAAGACCGACGTGCTGTACAAGGCTTATGAAATCCAGCGCTCGCTGATGAATGCGAGCAGCGCCTGGGCCTCGATGATGGCCGACGTGCTCAACGATCCCCGCCTGCCGTTCGCCACTTATGGCCCCAATCAGACTCTCGCCTCGGCGCTGGATGTGTTTGCCCATGCCACGGCGCCACGCGGCAAGCCGGCCTTCGGCATCCGCACCGTGCAGGTCGACGGGCAGACCCATGCGGTGCACGAAACCACCGTGGTCCACCGCCCGTTCGGTGACCTCAAGCGCTTTACCCACGATGGCCTGGGTGCCGACGCGCCGCGCCTGCTGCTGGTGGCGCCGATGAGCGGCCACTATGCCACGCTGCTGCGCGGCACCGTGGAGCGCCTGCTGGAGCGGGCGGAAGTCTATATCACCGACTGGGCCGACGCGAAGTATGTGCCGCTGGCCGAAGGGCATTTCGACCTCGATGACTACATCGACTATCTGATCGGCTTTCTCGAGCACATCGGCCCCGGCGCACACATGATGGCGGTGTGCCAGCCTTCGGTGCCGGCCTTTGCCGCCACGGCCGTGCTGGCCGCGCAGAAGCACCCGTGCCGCCCGCTGACCCTGACGATGATGGGGGGGCCGATCGATACCCGCGAAAGCCCGACAGCGGTCAACGACCACGCCGTGACCAAGCCCTATGTGTGGTTCAAGCACAACGTGATCACCACGGTGCCGGAAAACTATCCGGGCGCCGGGCGGCAGGTCTATCCCGGCTTTGTCCAGCTCACCAGCTTCATGTCGATGAACCTGGGCAGCCACATGATGAGCCATTACAAGCTGTTCCAGCACATGGTGCAGGGCGCGGAAGAAAGCGCGGACGCCACCAAGCGGTTCTACGACGAATATCGCTCTGTCTGCGACCTTCCGGCCGAATTCTATCTCCAGACGGTGGACGTGGTGTTCCAGCGCCATGCCCTGCCCCAAGGCGAATTCATCCATCGCGGCCAGCCGGTCGACCTGGGCGCGATCACCGATACCGCGATCCTGTGCATCGAGGGCGAGAAGGACGACATTTCCGGCATCGGCCAGACCCGCGCCGCGCTCAAGGTCACGCCCAATCTGCCCGAGGCCATGAAGCAGTACTTCATGGCGCCCGAAGTGGGCCACTACGGCATCTTCAACGGCTCGCGCTGGCGCAAGAGCATCGCGCCGGTGGTGGAAGCGTGGATGGCCCGCTTTGCCACGCGCGATGGCGCGGCCGATGGCAAGCCGCGGCGCAACGGCAAGCTGGCCGCCGTGAACTGATACCGGCAGGTCGGCCGGTTTGCCGTCACACCGCGACGGACACCGGCCGGCGTTGCAGGAACGGGGTTGGCGCCGCGCGACGCACGCGGCCGATATAGGCCGAAAGCCCGCATTGCAGCCCCACCAGCATGTAGCAGAACGGCTGGAACGCGATGCCGACGAACGTCGAGCCGACGAGGTAGCAGATCTGCGCCTGCTGCAAGGCATCGGCGAGCGGGGAGACCCAGCCAAATCCTTCGGGCGGGTTGTTGCGATAGCGGCGGCGGATCACTTCCATCTGGAACACGCCCATCAGGTGCAGCAGCAGCCAGAGCGCGAGGCCGGGATAGCCCTGCTCGCCCAGCATCTCGAAATAGGCGGAGTGATAGGCGCGGCCCTTTTCCTCGATGTGCTCGGTCTCGATCGCGGCGTTGTTGTCGCCGGCGTAATCGGCCTTGACCGTGTCATAGCTCACGCTGTCCTGGCGGAATGCATCGAAGCCGCCGCCGAACGGATGGGTCTTGGCAAATTCGATCGTCCATTTCCACACGGCGACGCGGGTGGAGGCGGATTGGTCGGCCTGGTGGTTCTTGATCGTGCTCATGCGCTCGGTGAAGCTGGAGGGCAGCAGCGGCACGGCCACCAGCGCCCCGGCGCAGAGCACGCTGATATAGAGCATGCGCCGCCGGGTGGAGCGCAGCATCATCACCGCCAGCACCACGGCGCAGATCAGCCCGGTGCGTGCCTGGGTGCCCACCGGCATCAGCAGGCAGGCAAAGCAGATCCCGGCGGCAAAGAGCTTGGCCTTCCAATCCGGCTTGAAGATCGTGCCGTGGTTGGCCAGCCACAGCGCCAGGGGAATGACGCACATCGCCACGGTGGAAATGATCGAGCCTTCGTAAAGCCCGGTATTGTCGTTCACCAGCAGGCGCAATTCGCCATAGCCGCCGCCCGAGGACAGCGTCTTGATGCCCCCGCCGATGACGATCACGCCCACCGACAGCACCATGGTCAGCGCCAGGGCCTCGATCCGCAGGCGCGTGCGCAGCGTCAGCGGCAGGAACAGCGCGAAGATCAGTGCTTTCCACACCCAATCCCACTTTGCGGCCGCTTCCACCGGGAAATCGGCGGTGCGCGTGGTGAGGCCGCAATAGACCAGCAGCATCAGCAGCACGAACTGGCGCGGGGAAATGCGGATGCCGTTCTTGTCCTCGGCCACGATCCAGCCGAGCAGGGCGCAGGAAAAGGCGATCAGCGAGATCGGGATATGGGTGAGGAAGCCCCAGCTCACCTTTTGCGGCGCGACGATGTCGATATAGGCATAGGCCAGCACGAACAGGAACGGCCGCTTGAGCCCGGCGCCCAGGAACGCGAGGCAAAATGCGGTGAAGAACAGGTCAAGCATCGCGCCGCTCGCTTTGCTCATCTGCTGCAGGGGCGCGCGGGCGCCGGCCCATCAGCGGCTGGCGGCGATTGGGCAGGGCCGGGTCATCGTCGAGGTCGGCGCGGTGGACGAGCTTCCAGATCATCAGCGCCATCAGCACATGCGGCAGGAAGATGGTTATCTTGTCGATCATCGCCCTGGCCTGCGTCACATCCTTGCCCGGCCATAGTGCTACAAGGTTGACGCGGCGTTAAGGCTTCCTGTGCAAAGGGATGGGCATGGCCCGGATTCTCCACGTCCTCGATCATTCGCTGCCGCTGCACAGCGGCTATACCTTCCGCACGCGCGCGATTCTCAAGGCGCAGCAGGGGCACGGGCTGGAGGTGCGCGGGGTGACCGGCCTGCGCCATGCCGGGCCGGCGATGGCAGATGATCCGGAAACCCACGATGGCCTGCTGTTCCACCGCACGCCGGGCGAGGCTGGCGGCCCGCCGGGCCTGCGCGAATGGCGCGAGGCGGGGTTGCTCGCCGATCGCATCGTCGATCTGGCGCGCACCTGGCGGCCCGATGTGCTCCATGCCCACAGCCCGGCCTTGTGCGGGCTGGCGGCGGTGCGGGCCGGGCGGCGGCTGGGCCTGCCGGTGGTCTATGAAATCCGCGCGTTCTGGGAAGATGCGGCGGTGGGCAATGGCACCGGGCGGGCCGGTTCGGCGCGCTACTGGTTGACGCGGCAACTGGAAAACCGCGTGGTGGCCGGTGCCGATGCCGTGGTCACGATCTGCCAGGGCCTGAAAGACGATCTGGTTGCGCGCGGGGTGGCGCCAGGCAAGATCACGATCATGCCCAACGGGGTGGACCTGGCGCTGTTCGGCACTCCGCCGGCGCCCGATCCGGCCCTGGCGCAGGAACTGGCTCTGGGCGAAGGGCCAGTCATCGGCTTTCTCGGCAGCTTCTATCCCTATGAGGGGCTGGACGACCTGATCGCCGCGATGCCGGCCATCGTGGACGCCGTGCCCGGCGCGCGGCTGCTGCTGGTAGGCGGTGGGCCGGCGGCAGAGGCCCTGCGCGCGCAGGCGGCGGCGAGTCCGGCAGCCCACGCCATCCGCTTCGTCGGCCGCGTGCCGCATCACGAGGTGGACCGCTATTATGCCCTGGCCGATGTCGTCTGCTATCCGCGCAAGGCCATGCGCCTGACCGATCTGGTCACCCCGCTCAAGCCACTGGAGGCCATGGCCCAGGGCAAGCTGGTGGCGGCAAGCAATGTGGGCGGCCACCGCGAACTGATCGCCGATGGCCAGACCGGCACCTTGTTCGCGCCCGATGATCCGGCGGCGCTGGCGCGCGCGATGATCGCGCTGTTCGCCCGCCGCGCTGGCTGGGATGGGCAGCGGCAGGTGGCGCGCGCCTTTGTCGAGCAGGCGCATGACTGGGCTGCCAACGCGGCGCGTTATCTTCCCGTTTACCAAGGCCTGATAGCCCAAGGGGTGGACAAGCCCGGCCTGGCTGCCTGAATTGTCAGGGGATTGGTCGCGCCGCAGGCTTGCGCCCAGACCGATTCGCCCGCCACGATGGGCGCGCGGTTGCAGCAACGGGGGTAAGCACAAGGTGACGAAGACCACGCGCAAGGCACGGGCCAAGGCCAAGCCGATCACCGCGCACCGGCTGTTCCCGGCCTTTGCCGGCCTGTGGTTCGCCGCCTTGCTGGGCCTTGTCAGCTTCGTCGTTCCGGTCGAACTGCTGCAACGCGCCGTTGTCGCCAGTGGATTGCCCCATCTCGTTGCGGCGGCGGCCCCGCCGCTCGGCTTTACTGCCCGCGCCCTGGTGGCGCTGCTGCTTACCGGCTTTGGTGGCATGCTTGGTCTGGTCCTGGGCTGGCGGCTGGGCGCGCGCCATCGCGTTCCGGTCGATCCCGCGACGGCGCTGGAAGCGGAAAACGCCGCGCCGATCGCCCCGCGCGTGCGGGCCCGCGACGCGCATCCCGATGCGCCGCCGCGCCGCCCCCTCGTGGTCAGCGATGACATGATCGACGAGGCGGAAACCACGATTCTCACCGACGAAGCGCTGGGCGCTTCGCTGCGCCGCCGCCCGCTGGTGGCCGCCGACCTGGCCCCGCTGCGCGCGCCGCTCGACCCGGCCGAAGACCTGCAACCCGGTGGCAGCGATTTCGCCGCCGCCGCGTTTGATCCCTTCGCGATCTACGAGAGCGAGGCCGAGACCGAAATCGAGCCGGCCGTTCCCTTCACGCCGCCTGCGTTCCTGGCCGAAGCGCTGAACGAGACGGCGCCGATTGCCGCAGACGAACCCGCCGACATCGCACCGGTCGAAGACGAACCAACCATTGTGGACGCGGAAATCGCCCCGGCGGAAGAGACCGTGGCACCGGTTGCCGATGGCCTGGCCGATCCGGACGACGCCCATGAACCCACGGCGCCCGAAGCCCCGGCGGTTCCCGCGCCGTCGCTCTTTGCGCTCGCGCGCGAGGTGGCTAGTGCCAGTGGCCGTTCGCCCGTCGCGCAGGCCGATCTCGACGGCCTGGGACTGGTGCAGCTCGTCGAGCGGCTGGCCCTGGCCATTGCCGATCACCGCCGCGCGCTCGACAGTGCGGCGCCTGAAATGCCCGCGCCCGATGCGGGCGCGCCGTTTGCCGATCCGCAGAGGGGCAGTGAACGCGCCGCTGTGCTCGACATGCCGCGCCTGGACCGGTTGCGCCAGGCAGATCCGGCCACGCCCGGGGCAAGCGCCGGCGAGTCCGCCGTGCTCGAAGAGCGCTATTCCTCGCTGCTCGACATGGCCGCAGCGGTGCGCCGCGCCGATCCGGCACGTCAGGGGCCGGCAGGTGCCAGTGCTGCACTGCCGCAGCCGGTTGTGATCTTCCCCGGCCAGGGCCGCGCCCAGCGCCACGATGGCGACAGCGCCGCCGCTTCCGCGCCCGCACCGTTCGAGCGCCCCTATCTCGCCGCTGTCCCCAGCCGTTTTCAGCAGGTTGAGGCGGGCGAGGGCGATGCCCTGCCGGATGCCACCAGCACCGAGCAGGCGCTGCGCGATGCGCTGGCCACGCTCCAGCGGATGACTGCCAACCGCTGACCCCTGTGATCGCATCGTCCTGCTGCGGTGCGACATTTAAGCATCGCATCCGTATTTCCCTGTCCGGTTTCCCATTTGGGCGGTCCTCCCCGGTTGCAAAATAACTTTCCAACAGTCATGGGGGATTCTCGCGCAATTTTTGACGCATTCCCGCGTCGTGATTCGTGCGAGCTGTGTTTTTTTTGGGTGTAGGGACGATCAACGCGATGGGATTTCCGCCGGTTCAGGGCCTGTATGATCCGCGTAACGAGCATGACGCATGTGGCATGGGCTTCATCGCCCACATCAAAGGCGTCAAAAGCCACGCGATTATTGGCCAAGCCCTGGAGATTCTGCGCAATCTCGACCACCGTGGCGCGGTGGGCGCCGATCCGCTGCTGGGCGATGGCGCCGGCCTGCTGATCCAGTTGCCCGACCAGTTGTTCCGCAAGTGGGCGGCTGGCGAAGGCAAGGAACTGCCGCAGCCGGGCGACTATGCCGTGGCCATGTGCTTCCTGCCGCAGGATGAAGCGGCGCGCACGTTCGTGATCGAGAAGTTCGAAAAGTTCATCGCCAAGGAAGGTCAGGAACTGATCGGCTGGCGCGATGTGCCGACCACGCTCGATGGCCTGGGCAAGACCGTGATCGAATCGATGCCGGTGATCCGCCAGTGCTTCATCAAGCGCGGCGAGAACTGCGCCAACCAGGACGCTTTCGAGCGCAAGCTGCTGGCGATCCGCAAGCAGACGCAGAACCCGCTGGCGGCCATGGCCGAAAAGCACGGCCTCCCCGGCGTGACCGAGCTCTACATGCCGAGTTTCTCCTCGCGCACGATCGTCTACAAGGGGCTGCTGCTGGCCGGCCAGGTCGGCTCGTTCTACGACGATCTGCGCGATCCGGACTGCGTTTCGGCGCTGGGCCTGGTGCACCAGCGCTTCTCGACCAACACCTTCCCGAGCTGGAAGCTGGCGCATCCGTTCCGCTTCGTGGCGCACAACGGTGAAATCAACACCGTGCGCGGCAACGTCAACTGGATGAACGCGCGCCGCCGCACCATGGAATCCGAGCTGCTCGGCCCGGATCTCGACAAGATGTGGCCGCTCATTCCGCATGGCCAGTCCGACACCGCCAGCCTCGACAATGCGCTCGAACTGCTGGTCGCGGGCGGCTACGGCATTGCCCATGCGATGATGATGCTGATGCCCGAAGCCTGGGCGGGCAACGCGCTGATGGATGCCAAGCGCCGCGCATTCTATGAATACCATGCCGCGCTGATGGAACCGTGGGATGGTCCGGCTGCCGTGGCCTTCACCGACGGGCGTCAGATCGGCGCCACGCTCGATCGCAACGGTCTGCGTCCCGCACGCTTCTCGATCACGCGCGACGATCTGGTGTGCATGGCCTCGGAAAGCGGCGTCCTGCCGTTCCGCGAGGAAGACATCGTGCGCAAGTGGCGCCTCCAGCCCGGCCGTATGCTGCTGATCGACCTGGAACAGGGCCGCATCGTCGAGGATGACGAATTGAAGGCCGAGCTTTCGGCGGCCGAGCCCTATGAGGAGTGGCTGGGCGCGGCCCAGTACAAGCTCAAAGAGCTCGAAGTGGTCGAGCCCGAAGTCGTGACGCTGCCCACCGCGACCGACAGCCTGCTCGATCGCCAGCAGGCCTTCGGCTATACCCAGGAAGACGTCACCAAGTTCCTGGAGCCGATGGCGGCCGTGGGCGAAGACCCGATCGGCTCGATGGGCACGGACACGCCGATTGCCGTGCTCTCCAAGCGTTCGCGCCTGCTCTACGACTACTTCAAGCAGAACTTCGCCCAGGTCACCAACCCGCCGATCGACCCGATCCGCGAGGAACTGGTGATGAGCCTGGTCTCGATGATCGGCCCGCGCCCCAACCTGCTCGGCCATGACGCCGGCAGCCACAAGCGCCTGGAAGTGGACCAGCCGATCCTCACCAACGAGGACGTGGCCAAGATCCGCTCGGTCGAAGCCGCGCTCGATGGCGCGTTCCGCACTGCGACGATCGACACCACCTGGGACGCAGCCACCGGCGCCGATGGCCTGGCCATGGCGATCAAGGAAATGTGCTGGGCCGCGACCGAAGCGGTGCTGGCCGACAAGAACATCCTGATCCTGTCGGACCGCGCGCAGAGCGCCGATCGCATTGCCATGCCGGCGCTGCTGGCGACGGCCGCCGTGCACCACCATCTGGTGCGCCAAGGCCTGCGCATGCAGACCGGCCTGGTCGTGGAAACCGGCGAAGCGCGCGAAGTGCACCACTTCTGCGTGCTGGCCGGCTATGGCGCCGAAGCGGTGAACCCCTACCTGGCGTTCGAGACGCTTGAGGCGATCCGCATCGACAAGGGCCTGCCGCTGACACCCTATGACGTTCAGAAGAACTACATCAAGGCAATCGGCAAGGGCATCCTCAAGGTCATGTCCAAGATGGGCATCTCGACCTATCAGTCCTATTGCGGCGCGCAGATCTTCGACGCGGTCGGCCTGTCTTCGGCGTTCATCGACAAGTACTTCACCGGCACGGCCACCTCGATCGAGGGCGTCGGGCTTCAGGAAGTGGCCGAGGAAACCGTGCGTCGCCACGCCACGGCCTATGGCGACAATCCGATCTACAAGAAGATGCTCGACGTGGGCGGCATGTACCAGCTCCGCCTGCGCGGCGAAGAGCATGCCTGGACGGCCGGCAACATCGCCAGCCTGCAACACGCCGTGCGCGGCAATATTCCTGAAAAGTACAAGGAATTTGCCCAGACGATCAACGACCAGTCGGAACGGATGCTCACCATCCGTGGCCTGATGGACCTCAAGCCGGCCGACCAGCCGCTCAGCCTCGACGAGGTCGAACCGGCGAGCGAGATCGTCAAGCGGTTCGCCACCGGGGCGATGAGCTTCGGCTCGATCAGCCGCGAAGCGCACACCACGCTGGCCATCGCGATGAACCGCATCGGCGGCAAGTCCAACACCGGCGAAGGCGGCGAGGAGCCCGATCGCTTCAAGCCGCTGCCCAACGGCGATTCGATGCGCTCGGCGATCAAGCAGGTCGCTTCGGGTCGCTTTGGCGTCACGGCCGAATACCTCGTCAATGCCGACGACATCCAGATCAAGATGGCCCAGGGCGCCAAGCCCGGCGAAGGCGGCCAGCTTCCGGGTGACAAGGTCGACAAGGTGATCGGCAAGACCCGCCACTCGACTCCGGGTGTCGGCCTGATTTCGCCGCCGCCGCACCACGACATCTACTCGATCGAAGACCTCGCCCAGCTCATTCACGATCTCAAGAACGTGAACACCAAGGCGCGTGTCTCGGTGAAGCTGGTGTCGGAAGTGGGCGTGGGCACCGTGGCCGCCGGCGTGTCCAAGGCGCGGGCCGACCATGTCACGATCTCCGGCTATGAAGGCGGGACCGGCGCTTCGCCGCTCACCTCGCTGACCCATGCCGGCAGCCCGTGGGAAATCGGCCTGGCCGAAACCCAGCAGACCCTGCTGCTCAACAACCTGCGCAGCCGCATCTGCGTGCAGGCCGATGGCGGCCTGCGTACCGGGCGCGACGTGGCGATTGCTGCGCTGCTCGGTGCCGACGAGTTCGGCTTTGCCACCGCGCCGCTGATCGCGGCCGGCTGCATCATGATGCGCAAGTGCCACCTCAACACCTGCCCGGTGGGCGTGGCCACCCAGGACCCGGTGCTGCGCGCGCGCTTCACCGGCCAGCCCGAGCACGTGATCAACTACTTCTTCTTCGTCGCCGAAGAGCTGCGGGCGATCATGGCCGAAATGGGCTTCCGCACCGTGGCCGAAATGGTCGGCCGGGTTGACCGGCTCGATACCCGCAAGGTCGTGGCGAACTGGAAGGCGCAGGGCGTCGACCTGTCGCGCCTGCTCCACAAGGTGGAACCGGTCGCCGGCACCAGCCTCAACTGGACCGGGCACCAGGACCACGGCCTCGATGCCGCGCTCGACAACGACCTGATTGCAGCCGCCGCTCCGGCGCTGGAATCGGGCCAGGCGGTGCGCATCGAACGGTCGGTGATCAACGTCAACCGCACCGTGGGCGCCATGCTCTCGGGCGAAGTGGCACGACGCTATGGCCATGCCGGCCTGCCCGACAACACGATCAACGTGGCGTTCAAGGGTGTAGCTGGCCAGTCGTTCGGCGCGTTCCTCGCCCATGGCGTGACGCTCGACCTGGTCGGCGATGCCAACGACTATGTCGGCAAGGGCCTGTCGGGTGGCCGCGTGATCGTGCGCCAGCCGGCCCATGTCGAGCGCGAGGCGGCCGAGAACATCATCGTCGGCAACACCGTGCTTTATGGCGCGATCGCCGGGGAAGCGTTCTTCAACGGCGTGGGCGGCGAACGCTTTGCCGTGCGCAATTCGGGCGCCCTCGCGGTGGTCGAAGGCACCGGCGACCATGGCTGCGAATACATGACCGGCGGCGTGGTCGTCGTGCTGGGCAAGACCGGGCGCAACTTTGCCGCCGGGATGTCTGGCGGCGTGGCCTATGTCTATGATGTGGACGGCAACTTCGCCTCGCTGGTGAATGGCGCCATGGTCGATGTCCTCCCGGTTTCGGCCGCGCGCGACGAAGACGATGGAGCCGGTCGCCCACAGCAGCGCGGGGTTGACGTCAACGACTTCGGCATGGGCGACATGCTGCGCCACGATGCCGAACGCCTGCGCGTGCTGATCGAACGCCACCTGCTGCACACCGGGTCCAAGCGGGCTCGCGCGATCCTCGACAACTGGGATCAGGAAGTGTCGCGTTTCGTCAAGGTCATGCCGCGCGACTATGCGCGTGCGCTCCGCCAGCTTGAGGCCGAACGCCTCGAAGCCGCTTCGGTCGCTGCGGAATAAGGAATAGAATACAATGGGTAAGGCAACCGGCTTTCTCGAACTCGATCGCAAGGACCGGGGCTATGACGCCCCGGCCGAGCGCCTGAAGCACTATCGCGAGTTCATCGTTCCGCATGACGAAGCCTCGCTCAAGGGCCAGGCCTCGCGCTGCATGAACTGCGGCATTCCCTATTGTCACAACGGCTGTCCGGTGAACAACCAGATCCCGGACTGGAACCACCTGGTCTACGAAAGCGACTGGCGCGAGGCGCTGGACAACCTGCACTCGACCAACAATTTCCCGGAATTCACCGGCCGCGTCTGCCCCGCTCCGTGCGAGGCAGCCTGCACGCTCAACATCGTCGACCAGCCGGTCACCATCAAGTCGATCGAATGCGCGATCGTCGACAAGGGCTGGAAGGAAGGCTGGATCGAGCCGCAGGTTCCGGCCAGGAAGACCGGCAAGTCGGTGGCCGTGGTCGGCTCCGGCCCGGCGGGCATGGCCGCCGCGCAGCAACTGGCGCGCGCGGGCCATTCGGTGACCGTGTTCGAGAAGTCGGACCGCGTCGGCGGCCTGCTCCGCTACGGCATTCCCGACTTCAAGATGGAAAAGCACCTGATCAACCGTCGTCTCGTGCAGATGATGGCCGAAGGCGTCGATTTCCGCACTTCGGTGGAAGTGGGCGTGACCGTGTCGGTCGACTCGCTCAAGGAAAACTTCGACGCGGTGGTCTTGGCCGGTGGCGCGGAAGACCCGCGCCCGATCGGCATCCCCGGCTTTGAACTGCCGGGCGTGCGCTTCGCCATGGAATTCCTGACCCAGCAGAACAAGCGCGTGGCCGGCGACGATGAAATCCGCGCCGCGCCGCGCGGTTCGCTCACCGCCACGGGCAAGCATGTTGTGGTGATCGGCGGCGGCGACACCGGCTCTGACTGCGTCGGCACGTCCAATCGCCAGGGCGCGCTGTCGGTCACGCAGCTTGAAATCATGCCGCGTCCGCCGGAAAAGGAAGACAAGGCGCTGACCTGGCCGAACTGGCCGCTCAAGCTGCGCACCTCGTCGAGCCACGAGGAAGGCGTCACCCGCGAATTCGCCGTGCTGACCAAGCGCGTGGTCGGCGAAAACGACGTGACCGGCCTGGAATGCGTCCGCGTCGAATGGGGTGACGGCAAGATGCAGGAAGTGCCAGGCAGCGAGTTCGTGCTCAAGGCAGACCTGATCCTGCTGGCCATGGGCTTTGTCGGCCCGCGCAAGCAGGGCCTCATCGAACAGGCCGGCGTCGATCTCGACGCGCGCGGCAACGTCAAGGGCAACACGGTGGACTACAAGACCAGCGTGGACGGCATCTTCGCCTGTGGCGATATGCGCCGGGGCCAGTCCCTGGTGGTCTGGGCCATCCGCGAAGGCCGCCAGTGCGCCCGCGCCGTGGACGAAGCCTTGATGGGCGTGACCGAACTGCCGCGCTGAGCGGTTGGCCTGGTTTGCGAATGAACGAGGGCGCCCCGCAACGGGCGCCCTTTTTCGTGGCAATCAAACGCCTCGTCACCCCGGACTTGATCCGGGGTCCAGCTTGCAGATGGGCTATGCAGCCGACGCCTGAGATAGGTTGAAGCCTGGACCCTGAAACAAGTTCAGGGTGACGACGGTGTGAAGTTATGTATGTTTTCGCGCTACATTGGCTCGCGCTACATTGGCCAATGCGAGCGGAATTTTTCGCGCAGAGGCATAGGGAGTAGTTTCTCCGCGCCTCTATCCGAGCCAAACTTAAAAGATGTCTGGGTATGAAGCGCAGACAGCAATGCCCGAAGGCGCCGCAGTTGCGCGCCTAAGCCAGCCTCTTCATTTTGCCGTTGGAGAAGTAACCCACTACTTTGTCGGGCAATTCAGACTGCACTCTCGACAAAATCGTTAGACCTTCTTTGTCCAATCTGGTGACAAGGCTTTCAGGAAAGCCGGCAAAATGTGCAGACTCATATTTGCTTTGCCATTCGGCAATATCCGCTGCCAACAAAGGTGGCAATCCCACGAAATCCGCACGAAGGTAGCCACCATTGACAGCGTCCCGCAGCCCGGTGCCTGATAGCATGCCGTCAATGAGTATATCGGGTTTCATCACTACAGCATAACGTCAAGCCCACTTATCGCAAATAGCAGCCCATTACTAATTCCGCCGGTTCATCAACGCAAACGAACCAACCTTCGGCCGACCTCCTTATCCCAGCAAATCCTCGTAAAACGCGCCGAAAGGCCTGGTCGGATGGCGGATCTGGATTTCGAGGATCCACAGGCCCGGCGTGGGCAGGCTGTCGAGATCGGCGAGTTTGCCGGCCTGGCGCGAGGGATGGGGGTAGTCGGCCACGCGGTGGCCGCGCACGTCGAGGTTGAGGTGCCAGCCCATCGCTTCGGCCTCCTGCGCCGCGCGGGCGTAGAGGGCGGTGCCGCGCACGACGCCGTGGTTCCAGATGGCCGCGACGCGGTGCCACAGGTCGCGGGCGGCGGCGGCGCAGGCGTGCATTTCGGGGTCTTTGCCCACCGCGAACGTGGCGCCGACGTCGGCTTCGTGGCCGAGCAGGACGGGGCCGATGTCGATGAAGAAAATGTCGTTTTCGGCGAGGGTCAGGTCTTCACCGCCCCGGTCGCTGAACACGCGCAGGGTATTGGCGCCGAAGCGCACCACCATGGGGTGCCAGGCCTGGCCCATGCCGAGATCGGCCATGATCGCTTCGCCAACTGCCTTGGCTTCGCTTTCACGCAGGCCGGGATGGATCGCGGCGGCGAGGCGCTCGATGGCGGTCCAGGCCTGGGCCTGCGCCGCGCGCATGGCGGGGAGCGACCAGGCTGGGCCGACGGAATCGACCGCCGGGTTCACGCCGGGTCCACCCGCCAGTCGATCGGGCTTTGCCCATGGCTTTCGAGGAAAGCATTGGTCTTGCTGAAATGGCGGCAGCCGAAGAAGCCGGCGTGGGCCGACAAGGGGCTCGGATGCGGCGCCTTGAGCACGAGATGGGGGCCGGAGGCGAGGCCGGGGACGCGGGCGGCCTTTTTCTGGGCATGGCTGCCCCAGAGCAGGAAGACGATGGGATCGGGCCGGGCGGCGACGGCGGCCACGGCCGCGTCGGTGAATTCCTCCCAGCCCTTGCCCTGGTGCGAGCCAGCCTGGCCGGCTTCCACGGTCAGCGCGTTGTTGAGCAAGAGCACGCCTTGCTCGGCCCAATGCGTGAGATTGCCGTGGGTGGGGCGGGGCAGGCCGAGGTCGCTTTCCAGTTCCTTGTAGATATTGACCAGGCTGGGCGGCACTTTCACGCCGCGCTGCACCGAAAAGGCCAGACCATGCGCCTGGCCAGGGCCATGATAGGGGTCTTGCCCCAGGATCACGACTTTCACCGCCGGCAGCGGGGTCAATTCCAGCGCGGCGAGGCGTTGTCCGCGCGGCGGGTAGATCGTCTTGCCGGCGGCTTCCTCGGCCTTGAGAAAGCCGCCCAGGGCGCGCAGCGGCGGGGTGGCGAGCACCGGGTCGAGCGCCGGCGCCCAGCTTTCCGGGACCGAGGAGGCGCCCAAGATCAGGCCGCCGGGCGGACGATGATCGCCTGGCCTTGCGCGTCGAACGTCAGGGCATCGATCCCCGGCGCCCAGGCGCAATCGCCAGGCTTGAGCGCTTCATCGCCCAGCGTAACCGTGCCGCTGCGCGGGATCACCAGCATGGGGCCGGCGTAATCGGCCGCCAGCGCAGCGTCGGGCAGCCCGTCCACGCGGTGCGCGGTGAAATAGGCGCCGCTGGCCAGTTCCACCGTGCCCGTGTCGGGAATGTGCTTGTGCAGCTTGGGATCGAGCGGCTCGCCCTTGGATACGGCAATCCCGGCATCGAGGTGCAACTCGCGCGGGCGGCCATAGTCATAGAGGCGATAGGTGATGTCGCTGTTCTGCTGAATTTCGATCAGGCTGACACCCGCGCCGATGGCGTGGACGGTGTTGGCCGGAATATAGAAGAAATCGCCCGGCTTGACCGGATGCCACACCAGCATGTCCTCGATGCTGCCGTCGAGCGCGGCGGCGCGCATCGTGTCGTGGTCGATATGCTGGTGGAAGCCCACGCCAAGCGTGGCGCCGGGCTCGGCATCGATCACCAGCCAGCATTCCTCCTTGCCGCGGTCCTTTTCCCCGGCGGCAGCGGCCTGCGCGTCGCTGGGGTGGACCTGCACCGACAGCGCCTCGCTGGTGAAGATGTACTTCACCAGCAGGCTGGGCACTTCGGGCGGCGGCACGAACCAGATTTCGCCGATGCGCTGGCCTTCGGGTGCGTGGAACGGAGCAGGCAGCACGTCCTTGCCCCAGGGCTTTTCGACCGAGCGGATCGGCAGCTTGCTCATTGGTTCACGGCTCCTTCCAGCTTGCCCACCAGTTGCGCGCCTTCGGGCGTGCAGACCAGGATCTCGTCGCCATCGACCACCACGATGAGGTTGCTGGCGCCGACCACCGAAACGCGCGGGCCGTCGCTATGGACCAGCACGTTGCTGCAATTCTTCAGCTCGACCCGGCCCTTGACGGCATTGCCGGTCTCGTCCTTGTCCAGCGCCTCGTGCAGGGCCTGCCAGTTGCCGATGTCGGACCAGGCCATCGTCGCGGGCACCATGGCGGCGCGATCAGTCTTTTCCATCACCGCATAGTCCACCGATTCGCCGGCGATCTTGGCAAATTCCGCCGGATCGGGATGGAAGGCGTTGCCTTGCGCATGGCCCTTGTCGACCGATGCGCGCACGGCGTCGACGATATCGGGCCGGTGCCGTTCCAGCTCGGCCAGGAAATGCCCGGCGCGGAAGGCAAAGATGCCGCCGTTCCAGGCATAGCCGCCATCGGCAAGGAACGCCTTGGCACGGTCCAGATCGGGCTTTTCGACAAACCGCTCGACGCGGCGCCCGTCGCTGTCTTCGATCGGCTCGCCCTGCTTGAGATAGCCGAAGCCGGTTTCCGGTGCAGTGGCGGCGATGCCGAACGACACCAGCCAGTCATCGGCGGCAAGGGCGGCGGCGGCGCGGGCGGCGTTCTGGAACGCCTCGCAATCGCCGATGTGGTGATCGCTGGGGCAAACCAGCATGATGGCGTCCTCGGGCAGGCGCAGCGCGGCCAGCGCGATCGCGGCGGCGGTGTTCTTGCCTTCGGGTTCCACGATGATCTGGCTGGCGGCCGGATCGGGCAACTGGTCGACCACGTGATCGAGGTGGTGGGCGCCGGTCACCACGATCGGCGCCGAGAAGCCGGCGTCCGTGCTGCACCGCAATACGGTGGCTTCGAAAAGGGTGGTGTCGCCCACCAGCGGCAGGAACGGCTTGGGCTTAACTTTGCGCGAACGCGGCCACAGACGGGTGCCGCTTCCGCCGCACAGAATAACCGGTGTGATCATGGTCTTGACGTTCCTGATTTCATGGTCCCGGATGCCATTTCATGGCCTTTTGCAGAGCCTTGCCTCATCCTGCCGAAGGCTTTCCGCGGATTGTCATCCGCATGGGCCGGCAAGGGGGACACGGACGCAGCAGCCTATTCCTAGTGCACGGTGGCAAGGGCGGCAACCGCCAATTCGCTGCACCACGGCATGGCCATTGTGCGTTGCGCAGGGCAGCATGTCCCTGTGGTTGCACTGCACCAGGCCGGTGTCGTCCGTTTGCTGTCCCGGCCTTGGGCTTGCCGCATGGGCCGAACCGGCCTAAGCACGCGGCCATGGCCGTTTACCTGCATGAAGAAGACCTGCCTTCCGCCGATCTGCTGGCGCCGGGCATCGTTGCCGTCGATACCGAGACGATGGGGCTGATCACGCCGCGCGACCGCCTGTGCGTGGTGCAGATTTCCGACGGGCAGGGCGACGAGCATCTCGTGCGGTTCAAGGTCGGCAGCGATTATGCCGCCCCCAACCTGCGCGCCGTGCTGGCCGATCCTTCGCGGCTCAAGCTCTATCATTTCGCGCGGTTCGATCTGGCCGCGATCCATCACTATCTTGGCGTCATGGCAACGCCGGTGTTCTGCACCAAGATCGCCTCCAAGCTGGTGCGCACCTATACCGATCGGCATGGCCTGAAGGATCTGGTGCGCGAACTGCTGGGCAAGGATATTTCCAAGCAGCAGCAATCGAGCGACTGGGGTGGCGCGGTGCTGAGCGATGCGCAACTCGAATATGCGGCATCCGACGTGCGCTATCTTCATGGTGCCCATTCCATTCTCGTGGAACGCCTGGCGCGCGAAAAGCGTTCCGAGATGGCCCAGGCGTGTTTCGACTTCCTGCCGACGCGCGCCTTGCTCGACATTGCCGGGTGGGCCGAACGCGATATCTTCAGCCACGAGTAACCCTGCATCCGCCATGACGTTTCAGCCATGACCATCCAGGCCGACAGCATCCGCAGACGCCGCCAGCACAAGGCCGCCCCCGGTGGGCGGCATGATCGCATGGTGCGCACGCTGGCCGTCGTGCTGCCCGGCCTGATCGGGGCGCTGCTGGCGGTCATGGTGCTCAGCCCGCTGGCGCCGCGTGGGGAAATCAGCTTCCTGCTCGATCGCACCAAAGTGGCCGTGGTGCAGGACCGTCTCAAGGTGGTCAGCGCGATGTATCGCGGGGCGGACAACAAGGGGCGCACGTTTTCGGTGACGGCTGGCAATGCCGTGCAGCATTCGGCGGCGCAAGATGTGGTCCAGCTCAAGGACGTGACCGCCCGGGTCATGCTCAAGGACGGACCGGCCATCCTGACCACCCAGCAGGGCGCCTATGACTATGGGCGGCAGTTCATCACCGTGCCGGGCGCGGTCAATTTCGAAAGCTCCGACGGGTATCGCATGATCACCGAGGGCGCCTCGATCGATCTGACTCACCGGCGCCTGGTCAGCGATGGCCATGTCGATGGCCGCCTGCCCACCGGCACCTTTTCGGCCGATCGCATCGTGGCGGACCTTGACGATCGCGTCGTGACGCTGGAAGGGCATGCCCGTATGCGGATGGATCAGGGCAAGCTTCCCCTGCCGGCCAAGCCGTGATGCGCGATTCGTTGAGGACACCGCCGATGACCGACCCGCTTCCTGCTGCGCCGCGCGTTGACCGCCGCCTGACCACGCGCGCGCTCGCGCTGCGTTCGCTGGCCGGGGGCTTTGCCCTCTCGGCCACGGTCCTGGCCGGTGCCGTCCACCTTGGGGCACAGACGATTGCCAAGCACAATTCCAATGCGCCGGTGGATTTCAGCGCCGATCGCATGGAATTGCAGGACAAGCAGAAGCGGGTGGTGCTGACCGGCAATGTCGATATCACCCAGGAAGACTTGCGTCTCCAGGCCGCGCGTACCACGCTGGCCTATACCGACGCGCAGACCGTTCAGGTGCAGCGCATTGATGCTGCCGGCGGCGTGGTGGTGACGCGGGGCGACCAGCGGGCCAGCGGCAACAGCGCGGTCTACGATATTCCGCGCCGGATCATCACCATGGTCGGCAATGTGGCGCTGCGCCGCGGCAAGGACACGCTCAATGGCGGCCGGCTGGTGATCGATCTCAACACCGGCCTGTCCAGCGTCGATGGCCACAGTGGCGGCGCGCCGAGCGGCACGGGCGGCACCACCACGACGCCGAGCGGGCGCGTTACCGGCACGTTCAACGTGGCCAAGAAAGCCAACTGAGATTCGGTTTGGAAATCCGGCGCGGCGCATTTTCAGTGCGGCACTGGCCCTCTCCCCCACCCGGCCTCCCAACGATGGTACCTTGTGGGAGGCCGGGTGGGGGAGAGGGCCGGTGCCGCAAATCCGGCGCAGCCGGGTTTCCGAACAGACGCCCGGCGCCCGCGCCAAGCATACGAAAGCGTTACCCTTTGTTCGCTTCTGCCAGCTATGGCAGAGCGACGACGGGCGGCTTTCGCCTGCATGTGGAGGCGCACTTTGGCTACCCTGGTTACCGGCAACGCGGGCTTCATCGGTTTTCACACCGCCAAGGCGCTGCTGGAAAGAGGCGATGCGGTGGTGGGCATCGATGTGGTCAACGATTACTATGATCCGGCCATCAAAGAGGCACGGCTGAAGATCCTGGAAGAGACGGCGGCCCGGACGGGTTCGCCGTATCGCTTCTTCCGCGCCAACCTGGCGGATCGCGGCGCGGTGGAGCAGGCCTTTGCCGAGGGCGGCGTGCGGCGGGCGATCAATCTCGCGGCACAGGCGGGCGTGCGCTATTCGATCGAGAATCCCCACGCTTACGTCGAGAGCAACATCGTCGGGTTCACCAATGTTCTCGAAGCCTGCCGCCACGGCGGGATCGAGCATCTGGTCTACGCCTCGACCAGTTCGGTCTATGGCGCCAACACCGCCATGCCGTTCAGCGAGCATGTCGGCGTCGATCATCCGCTGCAATTCTATGCCGCCACCAAGAAGGCCAACGAGTTGATGGCGCACAGCTACAGCCATCTCTATCGCCTGCCCACTACCGGCCTGCGCTTCTTCACGGTCTATGGCCCGTGGGGGCGACCGGACATGGCATTGTTCCTGTTTGCCCGCGCGATTCTGGAAGGCAAGCCGATCAATGTGTTCAATCACGGGAATCACACCCGTGACTTCACCTATGTGGATGATATCGTGGCCGGCGTGATCCGCGCGCTCGATCGTCCGGCCCAGCCCGATCCGGCGTGGGATGCGGCCCGCCCCGATCCTGCCACGTCCAACGCGCCCTATCGCATCTACAACATCGGCAACAACGCACCGGTCAAGCTGACCGCCTATATCGAAGCACTGGAAGCGGCGCTTGGGCGCAAGGCAGAACGCAATCTCCTGCCGTTGCAGCCGGGCGACGTGCCCGACACCTTTGCCGACGTATCGGACCTCGAGCGCGATCTGGGGTACAAGCCGGCGACCAGCGTGCAGGATGGCGTTTCCCGCTTTGTCGCATGGTTTCGCCAGCATTACGCCGTGTGACCAGGGCGCCGCGGCTGTCGATCGCGCTCACGGCAGGCTTGCAGTCGCCCTTGTTTGCAATGCAGCGCAGGCCTTGCTGCACAAAAAGCCCATGCATGCCGCAGGAACTGGTGCGACGAAACGGCCGATTAGAGCGACAGGGCGGGCTGCGCCTTTTTCGATTGGCGTCGTAATGGATTGGGCATTTGCCGCAATGTGCTAGGAGAAGAGCGCAGTCGCGCACATGCGGGAGGGATATCCGGGCTGCCGTGGGTCAGGCAGAATACTATTGTGCAGAGCAGCATTTGCTGGCATCGCCATGTCAGGGAAATGGGGACGGAGACGCGCGAGGCTCATCGCGTGCTGCGGACCGGCTAAGTTCGGAAATGGCGAGCGCCAGATTTTTTGCAGGAGCTGTGGAACTCGTGAAGTTTCCTACCATCATTGCGGCCACGTTTGCGTCCGCCGCGCTGTCCGCATGCGCGACCACGCCGGTCGGTCCAGAGGTTGCGACCGGTGCCGATGCCTATAAGGTGGCGCCATCCATTTCCGATGCAAAGACGCCGGAGAGTTCGCCAATCGGGGTTGGTGACGAGCTTTCGCTGTCGGTGATGGGCGAGCCGGACCTAAGCTTTGCCAAATTGGTGGTTGATGACGCCGGCCGCATCCAGATGCCTCTGGCCGGATCGGTGAAGGTCAGCGGTCTCTCCCCGGCCGAAGCGTCGCGGTTGATCGAGACCAAGCTGGGCGAGCGTTATCTCAAGTATCCGCAAGTCACGATCAACGTGAACACGGCGGCCGAAAAGTTCGTCTCGGTTGAAGGCCAGGTCAACCACGCCGGTGCCTATCCGGTGAACGCCAGCACCACGCTGCTGGGCGCGGTGTCGATGGCCCAGAGCCCGACGCGCATCGCCAAGCTGAGCGAGACCATGGTGTTCCGCACGGTCAACGGCAAGCGCATGGTCGCCCGATTCGATCTCAACCGGATCCGCAAGGGGGTCGATCCCGATCCGCAGATCCTGGGCGGCGACGTGGTCGTGGTCGGTTTCTCCCAGTTGAAGTCCGGCTATCGGGACGTGCTCCAGATGGCGCCGATCTTCAACATCTTCCTTTTGCGCTTCTAACATCGGCGGTATCGTGTCCACAGCTATGAACAATGCTTCGGCAGATCACTATGCGCCGCGCTCCACGATGGATGTCGACGGCGGTCCTGAGGATATCTACGAGGACGCGCCGTCGTTCGATTTGCGCAAGTTGTTGATGATCGTCAGGGCCAATCTGCTGATCATCGGCCTGATCGTGGCGATTTGCGTGGTGCTGGCTTTCGTCATCACCTTGCTGATGACTCCTCGCTATACGGCGCAAGCCACGGTGCAGATCAACAACCAGTCTGCCCAGGTGCTGAGCGACGAGCAGGACCCTTCGCAGTCCGAAGCCGCCTCGCCGCAGGACACCGATCGCTTTCTCAAGACGCAGATCGCGATCCTCAACAGCCGCGCCATTGCCGAGCGCGTTGCGCAGCGGCTCCGCCTGATTGGCAATCCCAGCTTCTATAATGCGATGGGCGCGCCGGCGCCCAAGCCCGGCGCTTCGAACGAGGCGATGCGCGACTACACGCTGTCGCTGCTGGTCAAGGCCGAACTGGCCGACATGGTGCCCTCCTCGCGCCTGGCCACGATCAGCTTTACCAGCACCGATCCGCAGCTTTCGGCCAAGATCGCCAATGCCTGGGCCAACGAGTTCATCCAGGCCAACCTTCAGCGCCGTTATGACAGCTCGGCCTATGCCCGCGAATTCATTTCGGGGCAGTTGGCCGAAGCCAAGGCCAAGCTCGAACAGTCCGAGCGCGATCTCAACGCCTATGCTCGCGAGGCCGGGCTGATCCATCTGCGCGATGCCAATGCGCCGACCACGCCCGATGCCGGTGGCGGCGATGCTTCGGGCGGCAGCTCGGTCACGATGTCGAGCCTGCTCCAGATCAACACCGCGCTGAACCAGGCGCAGGTCAACCGCATGGCGGCCGAGCAGCGCTGGAAGGCGATTTCCGGCCCGAACCTGATGTCGGCGCCCGAAGTCCTGGCCAATTCCACGATTGCCGGCCTGCTGACCAATCGCGCGACGGCCCAGGCCGAGCTGGAACGCGAACGCGCCCGCCATCTCGAAGACTATCCCTCGGTGCAGCAGGCGCGCGCGCAGGTTGCCGCGATCAACCAGCAGCTCAACGCCGTGGCCCAGACCATCCGGTCCTCGGTCAAGCAGCAATACGATGCCGCGGTGAACGCGGAAAACCAGTTGCAGAGCGATCTGGCGAAGCTCAAGGGTTCGACCCTGGCCGAGCAGGATCTCTCGGTGCGCTACAACCTGCTGGCCCGCGAAGCCGATACCAACCGCTCGCTCTATGACGGCCTGCTGCAACGCTTCAAGGAACTGAACGCCGCCGCGGGCATCAGTGCCAGCAACATCGCCATCATCGATGCCGCCGAAGTGCCGAACATTCCCAGTTCGCCGGTGCTGATCAACAACCTGTTGATCGCGCTGCTGGCCGGCATGGTGCTGTCGGGCCTGATCGTCCTGATCCGCTACCAGCTCGACGATGCGGTGCGGGTGCCCGAGGACGTCGAGGACAAGCTGGGGATCTCGCTGCTCGGCGTCATCCCCACGGCAGAGGATACCACTCCCAGCGCGGCGCTCGCCGATCCCAAGTCGGCGATCAGCGAAAGCTACAACTCGCTGCGCGGTGCGATGCTCTATTCCACGCCGAACGGCCTGCCGCGCACGATCCTGGTGACCAGCTCGCAGCCGTCGGAAGGCAAGTCCACCACCAGCCTGGCCATGGCCGAAGGGTTGGCGCGGCTGGGCCACCGCGTGGCCCTGCTCGATGTCGACATGCGCCGCCCGGCGCTGCACGCGGTGATCGGCATTGCCAACGATGCCGGCATGTCCAGCCTGTTGACCGCGCAGCACAGCGTCGATGACGTGCTGCGCCCGACGGCGCACGAAAACCTGTTCGTGATCACCTCGGGGCCGATCCCGCCCAGCCCGACCGAACTGATCAGCTCGGGTCGCCTCAATGCCGTGCTTCAGGAACTGAGCGCGCGATTTGACGTGGTCATTCTCGACAGTCCGCCGGTCCTGGGCCTGGCCGATGCGCCGCTGATGTCGGCGGTGGTCGAAGGCGTGGTGCTGGTCGTCCAGTCCAACCGCAGCCGCCGTGGCTCGCTCAAGGCGTCGTTGCGCCGCCTGCGTTCGATGCATCCCAACGTGCTGGGCGCGGTGCTGACTATGTTCGACGCGTCGAAGATGGGCAACCGCTACTCCGAATACTATGGTTACAGCTATTACCGCTACTCGCCGGAAGCCAATGGCTGACCTTGCCATGGCGCAGCCGCGCGTGCCCGGATGGCTGTCCATCGCAGGCGCGGTTGCCTTGGCATGCTATGGCACCGTTGCCGCGATCAGCGGTGCCGACCGGCTTTCCACCACGCCCGACAGCACCACGCGCGGGCTGGTGGGATGGCCTTACGACACGATGTCGGCGCGCATGCGGGCCATGGACGCGCTCGACATGAACCAGCCGGCCGAAGCCGAGCGGCTCGCGGCCAGGGCGGTGGCGTCCGATCCGATGGACCCGGTGGCAATCGGTGTTCTGGGCCGGGCACGGCAGGCGCAGGGCCGGAGCCAGGCTGCGGAGGCGGCGTTCCGCGTTTCCGGCAACATGGGCTGGCGCGATGTCGCCACGCAACTCTACTGGATCGATCGCGGGCTGGATCTGGGCGACGCCAACGTCGCGGCGCAGCGGCTCGACGCCATCATGCGGCAGTTTCCCGACAACACCAGCCGTGATGCGCTGATCAACGATGTGACAGCCAGTGTCGAAGGCCGTACCGCGCTTGCAGCGCGCTTTGCGCAAGGCGCGCCGTGGCAGGCCGCGTTCCTTCTGACGCCGGATGACACGCCGCCAGAGGTCTTGCTGCAACGAGCCGATGTCATTCGCCGCGCCCCGCGGCACACCTTCGCCTGCGATCGCATGGCCTGGCTGACGGCGGCACTGGCCAAGGCAAACCTGATGGACGAGGCGCAAGAAGTATGGCTGCGCTCGTGCGATGCCGGCACGTCGCTTGTCCATGATGGCGATTTTGCCAATCTCAATCTCGACAACCAGTCGCGCGCCTCCTTGTTCGATTGGCGCGTACCGGCGGTGGGCGATATCGAGATGCTCGTGAACGAACCGACGCCGACCACCGGTGGGCTGCGCCAGGTCGATGTCCGCGTCAACGGCGCCTCGACCCAGCCGGTGTTGCAACAGATGCTGGTGCTGCCGGCCGGGCGTTATCGCATTTCGTGGACCATGCCCGAAGCCGACGGTCTCGCGCTGCGCTCGCTGCGGGTCGGCATGGGCTGCACGTTCGATCAAGGCCTGGCGCAGACCCCAACGCGCTTGCCGGATGGCAAGGATCGGGTCGGGACGGAAATCCTGCTCGATTCCACCTGTCGCCTGCGCCCCCTGGCGTTCTGGCTCGCCCCGAGCGTGGATGTGCACATTGCCGATGTGAAGCTGGAGCGGGTTGGCAACTGATACTCGCTGCCTGGCTGCCGCCGACTGCCAGATACGAAAAGGGCCGGCACCCACTGGGTGCCGGCCCTTTCGTTTTTTACATCGGGCTGGTTCAGGCTTGCTCTGCCACCGGGGGCAGGACATAGGCCGGCGCCTTGATATGGTTGCGTGGCAGCAGGCGGGCATTGCGGCGCGGCAGGAACGGGCCGGCCATCAGGCACAGCACGCGCACGAACGCGGCCTTGGCGCGCGGCTTGTTGCCGGTAAGCAGCGATACCACCACGCGCGCCGATGCCCGGAAGATCGCGCGCACGTAGACATAGCGATAGCCATGCTGGAGCAGGGCAGAGCCGTTGCCCAGCGAATAGAAGAAATAGCGCTCGATGTTCACGTCGACATTGCTGTCGAGCGGTGGGTGATCGATGAACAGCGTGGCCACGCGCTGTCCCTTGTATCCCGCCTTGAGCAGGCGATAGCCAAAGTCCATGCCTTCGCTCGATCCATGGATGCAGCCGATGCCGAGCGTGGGGTCAAAGCGCGTGGCGGCAAAGGCCTCGCGCTTCACCATCAGCCCCGGTTCCCACAGGTTGTTGAGCATGTTGTTGAAATCATAGATCACGTCTTGCGTGATCGGTGCGGCCGACTGCACATCGCCTTCGGAGCGGATGTTGCTGGCGATGAAATCGAGCCCGCGTTCCTGCATCATCCGTGCGGTGCGCCAGAGCTGGTCGGGCTCGATCGGATAGACATCGTCGTCATAGAACGCGATCAGGCCGTGGCGCGTGTGGTCGGCGCCGATGTTGCGGGAGTCGGCCGAGCTGCAAAGGTCGGTGATTACCGTGGTCACGCCATCAAAGCGCGGGAACAGCGCCGGATCGAAGCCCTGCCAGACCAGCACGATTTCGAGATCGACTTTCTCCTGGGCCTGCAACTTGCGGATGACTTCGGCAAGGCGCTCCTCGCGGCCAGAGCGTTCGATGGTGCAGATCACGATCGAGATCGCGACCCTGTCGCCGGTTGTTGCCTGCACAGGCGCAAGAATTTCAGTGGTCATGCCAATCCCCGTCTGACAGAATCAATCTCTATTCGCGATGTCCGATCACGCGGCTCGCGGCAATAGCCATCCAACACTTTCCAGCCTCTTCGGCAAGAATTTTGCTGCGATAGCGAAATAAATCCGCGTGCCGTCGCTTCGGCTGCCGGCACGCGTCCGGCAGGATCGCCGCCAAAGTTGCTCAGAAATACGAATGCGCCAATCGGTTGGTAAATGCTGCATTTGCCATGCTGCGCTCTGCCACCGAAGACAAGGTGCAGCATGACCCGCAGGTTTGCCGGGGCAATGGCCTTGTGCATGCGGGATTTTCCGCGTGATGCAGGCAGCATCGGCAGGGTGAAGGCCTTGTCCTTTGCTGGGGTGGTGCGGCCAGGCAGGGCGGCGGCGATCGGCCGGGTTGAAAACAGGTGGTGCGGGACACTTCCCGCCGATGGACGCAAACTCTTGCTGCATCGCAAAATAGGCTGTAACCCGAGACAGGGTCACGTTCGCGCGGGGGCAGTAACGATGCAGTGCGATTACGGTCCGGCAAGGCTTTGGACGGTTCTGATCACGCTATGAGTTATTCGAAACTTGCCATGAAGGGCGCGATCTGGTCGTTGCTCCAGGTCTTGGCTGAGCGGTTCACGCAGACCGTCGTGATGCTGACGGCGGCCTTGTTCCTTGGCCCGCACGAATTCGGCGTGGCGGCGATGGCCACTGCGCCGGCGATCGTCACGGCCGCGACGCTGCAATCGGGCAACCAACTGGTGATCCAGCGCGACGAGGCCACCCCGGCTTTTCTCGATACCGCGTTCAGCCTGTTCCTGTGGCTGGGCGTGCTGGCAGCGGTCGCCATTGCGGCCTTGGCGTTCGTCTTCCGCATGATGCCCGGCTATGATGCGGTGTACCTGATGATCCTGCCCACCGCGCTGGCGCCGCTCGCGGCCGGGGTGGGCGTGGTGGCCGAGGGGTTGCTGGAGCGCTCGTTCAACTATCGCGTGCTTGCCGTGCGCAAGACAGTGGGTCAGGCGATTGCCGGCGTGGCCTGCTGCACCCTGGCCGTGCTCGGCTTTGGCGCGTGGAGCATCGTGGTGCAGGTGACGGTGGCGCCGGTCATTTCCACCGCGATCAGCATTGCCGCCTCGGGCTGGCGGCCCCAGCGGCTGGCCGGCTTCGACGCGATGAAGGAACTGACGCGGTTTTCCGGCGCGCTGCTGGGCTTTTCGGCGATGAACCAGATCAACATCCGCTCGGTGGACGTGATCGTCGGCTTCATCGCCGGCCCCACCGCCACGGGCGTGTTCCGCCTGGCGCGCACCGTGCTGGATCTGGCGGTCAGCCTTTTCCTCAACCCGATCAACAACACGCTGCTGCCGATCTTCTCGCGCATGGTGGAAGACCGGCAGCGCACGGTCGAGGCCATGTGGCGCGCCTGCGGCATCACCAGCCTGGTCGCCTCGGTGCCGTTCGTCGCCTCCGCCTTTGCCGGGCCTTACGTGGCCGAGCTGGTGTTCAAGGACAAATGGCCACACCTGGCGCAGATGATCACCATCCTGTTGATCTCGCTGCCGCTGATCGCCGTTGTCGTGCCGATGCAGACCTACCTGGTGGCGATCGGCCGGCCGAAGCTGGCGTTCTTCAACAATGTCATCCAGACGACGATGAACATCGCCTTCATCTGGGTGGGGGCCTATTTCGGAGTGCTGGCGGCGGGCACGGCCTTCGTCATCCGCTGCTTCCTGGGCGGCGGCATTCTCATCTACGTGATCACGCGCCTGGTGCCCGAAATCCGCGTGGCGCGCGACGTGGTCATGTCTCTGCCCACGGTGCTGGGCCTGGCGGTGGTGGCGGTGGTGAGCAGCCTGGTCTGGGCTGCCAACCTCGATCTCAACCACCTCGGGCCGGCGCTTTCCGCCACGATGCTGGCGCTGCTGCTGTATGGCGGCATGGCGCTGGCATTTTTCCGCGATCGCCTGATTACCGTTTTCGCCGCGATCAAATCCAAACGCTGAAGGAGGACTGTCCATGGCGCGCATTGCCGTCATCTGCGCCTTTCTGCCCAATCGCAACACGGGCATGTACACGGTGGACCTGTCCGCCTACGCCTATTTCCAGAACGCCTATCCCAACGACGAGATCGCCTATTACGCGCTCGGCCCGTTGGAGAAGCTGGGCTATACCCCGGCCGAGACGCACCAGCAGTATCTGCCGCTGCAAGACCACGTCGATGCCGTGCGCGAAGCCGATCTCATCGTGTTCTGGGGCGATTTCCTCCATTCCAAGCCCTATTGGGAAGTGGACCTGTCGAAGTGGCTGGTGCGCGACGGGATCTGCGCCGATCACACCGCCGCGATCGAGCTGATCTATCGCGCGTTCATGCTGGAAGATGCCAGCGATGCGGTGCTGGGCAAAGTCGTGGTCTACGGGGGCACGATCATCACCATCGGCGCGGGCGACCTGCGCGATGCGCGCTACAACGCGGCGCTGCGGCGGCTGATTACGCGCGCGGGCGGCATTCACTTCCGCGATGCGCTGTCGCAGATGAAGTCCTCCCCCTTGCGCGGCAACCGCAGCGTGCTGGGCAGCGATTGCGCGCTGCAACTCTCGCGCGATGATTTCACCCGCTATGGCGTGGTCGATGCCTTTCCCGAGCAGCCCGGCGAAAAGATGGGCGTGTTCTTTGGCCGGGCCAAGTGGATTGCCCAGCCGCTGGCCCTCTCGCGCGCCCTGGCGGCGCAGACAGGGCGCAAGGCGCAATGGATTCCCTGGGTCGATTCGGCGCCGCGCCAGTTGCCGCTGGCGCGCCTGTTCGGCTACCCGGCCCGGCGCCTGCCGCCGCTGCCGCGCGAATTGCTGGCCAGCCTGCTGGAATGCCGCTTTGTGCTGACCGATACCTATCACTTGTGCGTCAATGCCTGGAACCTGGGCATTCCGGCGGTGTGCCTGGGCTATGGCAGCCAGCATGTGGCCCACACCCTGGGCGACAAGAAGAAGGAAATCCTCTTCGCCCAATATGGCGCCAGCCCTTACTACCTCTATCGCGAGCACATCGCCAATCCGGTCTCCATTCCCGCCACGGCCAAGCACATTGCCCGCCTGGTGGAGCAGGACGACATGGCCCGCATCGTGACCGCGACGATTCACGAGCAGGCCGCCGCCGCGCGCGCGCGCCTGGCGGAATCGTGCGACAGCGTGCTCGGCCGCACCTGAACGCCGCTGGCTTGAATACAAAAAAGGGGAGGGCGCCGCGCGCTTTCCCCTTTTTTGTGCCCGGAGCTATCAGAGACTGTTTGGAAATCCGGCTTTGCCGGATTTGCGGCACCGGCCCTCTCCCCCACCCGACCTCCCACAGGGTACTATCGTTGGGAGGTCGGGTGGGGGAGAGGGCCGGTGCCGCAACGAAAATGCGCCTTGGCGCATTTTCAAAACGGGCTATCAGGCCTGGCGCAGGCGTTCTACCAGGGCCTGGGCGATCCCGTCCCAACTGAACCTGTGGCGATAGGCCTGCACCGCTTCGGGCGCGGGGGGAAGCGCGGCGGCTTCTTCCACCACGCGGGCGAGATCGGCCGGGGCGATGGTCAGCGGCACGAACCTGGCCCAGGGCGGCGCGACCTGGCGGTGGATCGCGATATCGCTGCACACCACCGGCAGGCCCAGGCTGCCCGCCTCCACCAGCGGCATGTTGAACCCTTCGGCCAGGGACATCGAAACGAAGCAGGTGGCGGATTGGTAGAGCGCCAGCAGCGCGGCATCGCTGGCATGGCCATGCCATTCCAGCCGCCCGGCGCGCGCGGCCACCTGGCTTTCCCAACTGGCGGCGATATCGCCCCAGCCCTGCCGCCCGACAACGCGAACCGTCCAGGGCGCAGCATGCGTGGCCAGGCTGTCGGCCAGGGCCAGCACCGCGTCATAGTTCTTGCGCGGCTCCACCGTGCCCACCGCGATCACGCCGGGCTCCGTGCGCGCGGGTTCCGGGGCGAGCGCCAGGTCGATCCCCGGCGCATTGCCGATCACGCCCACCGGGCGGCGCAGGATCGTGGCCAGGCTATCGGCCATCAGCGCGGTGGGGGCGAGCACCTGGGCATAATGCGGCGCCATTGCTGCCTCGGCATGGCGGAACAGCGCGCGGCCGCGCAGGTTCATCGCCTCTCCGCGCGTCCACGGGAAATCATCGTGGATGATCCGGACGACCGGCTTGCGCGTGGCCAGCAGCAGCGGGCTGGGCGGAAAGGCGGGGCATACCACCGACTTGACCCGCGCCTCGCGCCAGGCGCGGCTGAGCGGCAGGGTAAGCCAGCCGCGAAAGCCCCCCGGCACCCGCACCACGCCCGGCCCGGTGGGCACGGCGGCACGGGAATCGACAAAGGCAATCGCCTCGGGCGCGATGCGGCGCAGCGCTTCGAACAGGTTGATGGCATAGCGCTCGATGCCGGTGGAGGCATTGGGCCGCGTGGCCAGGACAAGATCAACAGCGATGGTCACGGCGTTTGCCCCCGGTATTGCGTAGGCCGCTAGCTGTGCAAATTCGGGTGCTGCAATGCAATATAAATCGGCGTCAGCTCTGGATTGCCAAGGTCTCGGTCTGGGCATGCGAGGCTTTCCGCCGTTTGCCGAGGCCGAACAGCCACAAGAGATTGGCACGTGCCAGAACGGCATGGCCGGCAATGGGAAGAAGAATGCCAGCGAGAGTCCCGGCAACAAGATAGATTTCACCATAAGGCGGCAGGCCTGCCTTGCGCAGCGCGATGCGCATCCCGGAGGCGGCCATGATGTGCATCACGTAGATGCTCATGGAATATTGGCCAAGCTTGCCCAGGGTTGGGCCGATCGCCTTTGGCGCGGCGGTGACGGCCGACGAAGCGACCAGCAGGCACCCGGCCAGCGCCAGTGGCAAGACCGCTATGTTGAGATAGTACAGCGTGGTGAAGTGGTAAGCGATGGCCAGCAGCGCAAACGCTGCGGCGGCGATCCAGACAGATACCCGTGTCGGGATCACGAGAAGCTGATCGGAAAGTGCCGCACCCGCCGCAAAAAACAGGGCGAAGTGGCCGATATTGAACAGGGTGGTATCGTATTTGAACAGGAACTGCGTGGCGACGAAGCAGACGATCGAGAGGGCCAGCAGAACGCGCGGTTTGAAAACGGCGATCGCGACCTGGAAAACGAAAAGGGTGTAGAGGAACCAGAACTGCGCCATGGGGCGATAGGGGATAGCCAGCAGATCGCTCAGGCTCACTTTGCCATTGGTGATCCGGGCCAGCGCGACCATGATCAAGCCCTGGATCAGCGACCACAAAAAGTAGGGATAGGCGACGGTCACCACCTTGCTGCGCAGAAAACCAGGCGCGCCCTTTCGCAAGGAATGGGGAGTGGTGAGACCGGCGAGAAGGAAGAAGGCCGGCATGTGGAAAGCGTAGATCGTGAAGTCTGCCGTTGCATAAGCAGCATTCCAATCCAGCATCCCCGCATCATGGAGACCGCGCCAGACATGGGCCAGCACCACCAATAGAATCGCGATGCCCTTGGCGCCGTCGATCCACAGGATACGCTGGGACGAGACCTTTTCGTTCATCGTGCGGCCCTGCGCTTTGCCGGCTTGGGCAAGGCTTTTGGCAGAGCGAGCGGGCGAACACCCGCGTAGCCGATGACCATGCCCAGAAGCCCTGCAGTCTTGATCGAGAAGATGGCGCCGCCGAACAGCGCGCCGACCATCATGTAACCGGCGGCGGCGATGTTGATGAACGCCGGTGCCTTTTTGCCGCGCGAGAACATGCCGGCAAAAGTGCAAAGGGCGAGGGGAAGCCCAAGCAGGCCAACACACCGGATAAGGTAGAGGAACCCGCTATCGCCGAACGCCGCGTCCGAAACGCCGCCGATCAGCAGAGTCGAAACCAGCGCCTGCTTGAGCACGTCAAACGTGATTGACAGGCGCTCACCCATGTCACTGTAAAGCCCCGAACCGCCCGATATGTACATGCCCAAAGCCAACAGGAAAATCAGCAACGGCACGACCCAGATCAGCTTTGGGGAAAAGCGGCGAAACGTGAAGCTGGCGGCGGTGGAGCCGATGATCAACATCGTCGGAATGCGTGAGTCCGCAGCAAGCGACAGGAACAGGCAGAGTCCCACCATGATCGCTCGCTTGATCTTATCGAACTTGTAGATTTCGTTGTAAGCGATCGAGGCAATCAGCGCGAAATAGCCCAGTGAAATAGGTTCGAGAAAGACGCTGCCTACACGGTGGTCGGTCAGCGCGAACTTGGAACCGCCCGCGCGCATGGCGCCTTGATACAACCCAAGATCGTTGCCTGCGCTGCCAGAAACTGAATCCGCCACCCACGAGCGGGTGTTCATGAGGAAGTTCAGCGGATTGGCGATGGCGGTGTAGAGCGTTGGCTTGAGGATTTCGATCAGCGCCACGATCAAAACAATGAATGTCAACCGATTCAGCATCTTGACCGGGAATTGCTCCAGCGTGGCCCCGGCCGCGATGAAGATCGGGATGATCAGCATGTCATAGAAGCATTTGGCGTTGAAGCCCTGCGTGGCGCTGGTGATCACCAGCGAGAGCAAGATCAACACCAGCGCCCACGTAAATTCGGGCTTCATCTTCGTTGGCCGAAGATAGAACAGCCCGGCCGCTGCCGCCGTGACGGCCGTCTGGATGACGGTGACCTTGGCGTTGTTCATGCCAAGGCCATGGGCGTTGAGAATCGCAAGGGCGAAGTTCATGAGCGTTGCCGCAGCCAGAACAATGCCACCGAGCATATCCTGCGTGCTCTGGACCGGCTTTTTCAACCAGCGTGTCTTCTGGCGGCGGACCGGACGTCGGGAAATGCCCATGCGGGGATGTGCAGCATATGCCATGCCTTCGCACTAGCATAAGAGGGAACATGAAAGCGATCACTAAAGGCATTCTCGCCGTCGCTTGTGCGGCGTCTTTCGTCCCTGCTGCGCTTGCGTTGCCACCTGCGGGTGGGGCAGCTCCCGTGCCGGCCCAGCCCATGCCGCAACCGCGAATGCACGGCCCTTGGTCGCCGGCTGCGGCGGGGCTGGAAAGCCGCCATCTGCTGGGCCTGATTTCCAATAGCAACGGGCGTGGCAAGACCAGCCTGCCTCCAGCCAGTGGCTGCAACGATGGTGATTACTGGATGGTGTTCCTGGTCGGCGGCGGGCAGATGTCGCTGCCGATTGGCACGGTCTATCCTGGCGATGCCGTGGTGTGCCGCGCAAGCCAGTGGGCCATTCAGCCTGGCCCCGCTTCCGGCCTGCCGGTCGGCACGGTGCAGCCCGGTGATACCTGGCAGGTGGCTGCCGGCGGCGTGTTCGATGGGCTAACGTACAAGGCGGGCGAGCAGGCGGTGCATTATGGCGGCGCCTATTACCATTTCTTCTTGCCGAGCGACTACCGACCCAGTTTGCCGGCGATTGGCCCAGGCGTGTATTGGATCGGGGACAGCATGTCTGCCTACGCACGGTCTGCCGCGAAAGCGGCCATGCCCGGCGTGGTAGTGGATGCCCTGAATTCGGCAGGGTCGGCCGAAATTGCCAGCGTGTTCGCGTACCGGACACTGACGGGCGCGGTCACGCAACGCAACGTGGTCGTGTGGGCGGGGCAGAATACCGAAGACAAATGGTGGGAAACAAGTGCGGCCCTGGATCGCATTCGCACGATCACGCAGTCGCGGGGCCAGCGCCTGATCGTCGTCATCCCGGTTGGCCGGCGCGAGTTCACGTTCAATGGCCAGCGCCTGGTGGGCAAGTGGCAAGAGGCATTGCAGAGCGGCACCGACCTGCGCAACGGGCTGGTGGAAACGCAGGCGCTGATCCGCAAGGACTTTCCCGTGGCCAATGTGGACGCACGTGCAGCCGTACTCGCCGCCGTTGAAGCGCATGCTGCGGCTTTTTCCAATCCCGACCCACAGTTTCCAGGTATGACGGAATTGCAGACGGCCAAGCGATTCGGCCTGGTTCCCCTGTCGGTCTATCAGGATCTGGCCCAGAAAGGGTTTCCCGCGAATGCTGCGTTCGCCGGCTATTGGAGCGACCCCAACCTGCCCGCGCAGATTGCGCCCGGCCAGTATTATATTCGTTCGGCTGGCAAGAACATTGGTGACCTGATTGCCAACATCAATGGCCAGACAACGGAACTGGGCATCGCCGGCCGCAATTCCATTGTGCATTTTGCCGGCCCCAATGCCGACATTGCCAATGCGGCGGTGGTCGCTGCGGTCAGGCGGTTGACGGGCTGAACGCGCAGCCCATTCGTGCCGCCTGCTTGGCTCAAGAGGCCGAGGCAGGCGGCAGGCCTTGGCGCTTTTCCGCAAGCCAGACAGACTGCCGGTTGAACCACAGCATGGCAGGCGTTTCGATCCACCGATTGGCAAAGTGTGCGGTGGTGATCACGATGGCCAGATAGGCGATCGTGATCCCATCCATGACATAGGCGTTGCCGACCAGTGCCAGTTGCGTTCCCGGCAGCACGGAAGGCACGTGTGCGATCTTGCCGCCCACGCGGATCACGTTGTTCAGCGCGAAGGCAAAGAAGAAATGGATGATGTAGATCGCGTAGGACAAATGCCCCAGTTTCTGGATCGGGCGCGATTCCAGCAGGCGTGAGACGAGCCCTGCCTGCCGCGCGAAGAGATAGACGAAAATCGCGAAGAACAGCGGGATCGGCATTTGCCATGGGCCGACTTGCGCATAAGAGATGAACGTGACCGCGCTGATCACCAGCGCGATCTCGATCAGACTGTCCAGCACGGGGCGGGGTGTGCTGCCCTTGCGGGCCTGCACCGCGCGCCACACAAAATAGCCAATGAAGAAGCCATAGCCGCAGCGGAACAGGGCGTAGGCGCCATCGGTGTCGAGATAGGTGGGGCAGAACAGGATCAGGATGATTGCGCTTCCAGCAGCGAGCATCGCCATGGCCAGTGCCATGTGACGTCGCCCGGCGGTGATCGCGCAGAGTCCGAACAGGACGTTGATCCACAGCTCGGCGCTGACGGACCAACTCGGGCCGTTCCAGGTGGAGTGCTCATAGATGCCCGTGCCATTGAGCAGCAACAGGTTGGCCGGGATTGCCGCCAAAGTGCGGTCAGCGGAAAAGGGCGGCCGGGGCAGGGCGCCGCCGATATGCGACTGGGCGATGAATATGGCGGTTTCCGCCACGATGAACGCTGCCAGGACGACCATGTGCATCGGCCAGATTCGACCAAAGCGCCGGATCACGAACGTGACGAACTCGCCTTTGTCGTGCAGTCGGTTGCAATAGGCATGGGCGATGACAAAGCCGGAAAGGACGAAAAAGAAATCGACGAGCAGGTAGGCCTGCCGAGTGAACGGCGCGAAATAGAGGTGGCTCGCCACCTGGAAGTGGAAAATGGCAACAAAAAGCGCGGCAATGCCACGCCAGCCGTCCAGTGCCGAATAACGGCCGCCGCTTTTCGCGACTTTCCCGGTAGATATGTCCTGCATCCGAAACCGTCCTTCCCGCCTTGCCAATGTTGCATTGCAGCGTCGCCTGGGTCAAGCGTTTAGCCAGACGCCGCTGTCTGCAAAATGTTGCCATGCGGCATGGCTGCCCCTATACGTTCGATAGGCTGCGGCAAAGCGATGGATGATCAGTGAGTCAGATGGAACGCCTAGACGATGCCGTGGATATTCTGGTGTTCCAGAACTATTTCTCGCCCAGTCGGCATGCGATTTTCGAAGAGCTGGGCAAGACCAAGAAGCTGCTGGTGATCTATATGCAGTCGGCCAGCGACGAAGGTCGGCGGTGGGCTGAGGAACAGCCGGTGCATTATTCCGCGCGGCGCGTGCCTACGCGGCAATATGCCAAGATGGTATTTCCGGCAGGCAAGCTCGATCTTCCGGCGCGGGCCGAGGTGGCGGTGCTGGTGGACAACAACCCCACCAATATCGCGATGCTGCTTTTCGCACCTGCGGTAAGGCGGATCGCGCAGCGCACCTACCTGTGGGTGGAGCACATTCCCGATCCGTCCAAGGGGCGGGGCAAGCTGCTCTATCAAACGCTCACTTCGCGCGCCTTGCTGCGCCTGGCCGGGGCGGCGGCAAGCTGGTCGGCCATGTCTGACCGCTATCTGCGCGGGCTGGGCTTTGCCGGCCCGATCCGCCGCATTCCCCAGGTCGTGCCCCCACCACCTGCTGACGCCCCCACGCTGCGCCCGGTCACCACGCTGACGCGGTTCGGCTATCTGGGCAGCAGCGTGCCGCGCAAGAACGTGGCGGCCCTGCGCACGGCGATGAACGCGGTGGTCGCGGCCGATCCGGCGCGGGGCGGCCAGTTGCATCTGGCAGGCTATGACGTGCCCGATCTGGCCGCGCACGAACAGGCCCATGGTTATGTCTCGGGCGTCGGGCTCGAAGCGTTCTTCGATGCGATCGACGTGCTGGTGCTGCCTTCGGTGATCGATCCGTGGGGGCTGGTGGTCAACGAAGCGCTGGTGCGTGGGCGCCTGGCCATCGTCTCGAAATTCTGCGGCAGCGCGGAAATCGTCGAGCAGATCGATCCGGCGCTGGTCTGCGGGCTTTCGCCCGAAGAGATCGGCGCAGCGCTGACCCATGCCCTGTCGCTTTCGCTCGAGCAGGTGGCGATGCGGCTGGCAAAGGCCCGCGCCCTGATGACCGGCTTTACCGTGGAGCGTGCGGCGGCTGCCTTTGCGCAGCTTTGACCGGGCCTGCACGAAACGCTTTTTGCGCCACGCGGCATTTGCAGCGTGGCTGTGCCAAGAGAATGCCGTAGCTGGCAAAACGGAAGGAACGAGTGGATCATGGCCGGATTGAAAGGCCATCCATTCCGATGTCCGGGAAGCCGACATGGCGTCTCGAACCCCACCTGCCGCGCAGCCATGATCGCGGCCGCGACCAAGACCGAGGACCTATGACGCAGACCCTTTCCGTTTCCGATCTGATGGCCAGTTCCGGTGTCGCCTTCGGGACCAGCGGCGCGCGGGGGCTGGTGACAGCCATGACTGATCGCGTGTGCTACACCTATGCCCGCGCCTTCTTGCAGCACATGGCGAGCGAGGGGCAGTTCGGCCCCGGCACCGCCGTGGCCCTGGCGGGGGACTTGCGCCCCTCCACCCCGCGCATCATGGCGGCCTGCGCGGCGGCGGTCAGCGATGCCGGCGGCGTGGTGGTCGATTGCGGCTTCGTGCCGTCGCCGGCGGTGGCGGCCCATGGCTTTGCCCTGGGCGTGCCCTCGCTGATGGTCACGGGCAGCCACATTCCCGACGATCGCAACGGCATCAAGTTCAACCGCGCCGATGGCGAAGTGCTCAAGCCCGACGAAACCGCGATCAAGGCGCAGGACGTGGCGGTGGACGAAAGCCTGTTCGATGCCGATGGCCAGTTGCTGGCGCCCCCGGTGCTCGATGCCCCGGTCGACGTGGGCACGGCCTATGTCGCGCGCTATGCCGGGTTCTTTGGGAGCGAGGCGCTCAAGGGCCTCAAGCTGGGGGTCTACCAGCATTCGGCCGTGGGGCGCGACATCGTGGTGGACGTGGTCCGCGCGCTGGGCGCCGAGGTGGTGGCGCTGGGCCGGTCGGAGCGGTTCATTCCGGTCGATACCGAAGCGGTGCGCCCCGAAGATGTCGTGCTGGCGCGCGAATGGTCGGCACAGTATGGGCTGGACGCGATCCTGTCGACCGATGGCGATTCCGATCGCCCGCTGCTGGCCGATGAAACCGGAACCTGGCTGCGCGGCGATGTGCTGGGCGTGCTCTGCGCCCGCGCCCTGGGCCTGGCGGCGGTGGCCACGCCGGTCAGCTCCAATTCCGCGCTGGAACTGTCGGGCTGGTTTGCCGATGTGCGCCGCACCCGGATCGGCTCGCCCTTCGTGATCGAGGCGATGAACGCGCTGCTGGCCAAGGGCGAGAGTGCCTGCGGCTATGAAGCCAATGGCGGCTTCATCCTGGGTAGCGCGGTGACGCGCGATGGCCGCACGCTGGGCGCGCTGCCCACGCGCGATGCGGTGCTGCCGATGGTCGCCGTGCTCGCCGATGCCCGCGCCAAGGGCCTCAGCCTTGCGGCGCTCCAGGCGCAACTGCCGCCGCGCTTTACCAACAGCGAGCGCTTGCAGAACTATCCCACCAGCCAGAGCCAGGCGCTGCTCGCCGCGCTTCAACAAGGGGCCGAGGCGGACGTGCTGGCGCGGCTCACCCGGCTGTTTGGCGATATCGCCGGTGGCGAGGCGCAGCGGTTCGACGCCACCGATGGCCTGCGCACCACGTTTGCCAGCGGCGACATCATCCACTTGCGCCCGAGCGGCAATGCGCCGGAACTGCGCGTCTATACCGAAAGCGCCACGGCCGAGCGGGCCGCCAGCCTGAACCAGCAGGCGCTGGACCGCGTGCGCGATCTCGATATGTCGGCCGGCCTGCCGGAATGCCTGGCGGAATGACCGCAGGGCCATTGACTGGCCTGGCAACGCGGCGGAAAAGCGCCGCGTTGCCGGCTGGTGCCGGTGCTATGAGTATGACCGAATGAAGATTGCCGTTTTCGGGCTGGGCTATGTCGGCCTGTCCAACGCCGTGCTGCTGGCGCAGAATCACACCGTGGTGGCGGTGGACGTTTCGCCGCAGCGCGTGGACCAGCTCAACGCCCGCCAATCGCCGATCGTGGATGCAGAGCTGCAAGCGTTCCTGCGCGAACGGTCGCTCGATCTGGTGGCAACGCTCGATGCCGATGCGGCGCTCGCCGGCGCCGATTTCGTGATCGTGGCCACGCCCACCGATTATGATGTGGAAACCAACAAGTTCGATACCTCGTCGGTCGAATCGGTGATCACCCGCGCCGTCGCCGTCAATCCCCAGGCGACCATCGTGATCAAGTCGACCATCCCGGTCGGCTTTGTCGACAGCATGCGGGCGCGGCTGGGCAGCGACCAAATCGTGTTCAGCCCGGAATTCCTGCGCGAGGGCAAGGCGCTGCACGACAACCTGCACCCGTCGCGGATCATCGTGGGCGAACGATCGGAGCGGGCGCGGGTCTTTGCCGAACTGCTGCGCGAAGGGGCGGTGCGCAAGGACGCGCCGATCCTCTATACCGACGCGCGCGAGGCCGAGGCGATCAAGCTGTTTGCCAACACCTATCTCGCCATGCGCGTGGCCTTCTTCAACGAGCTGGACAGCTATGCCCTGGCGCGCGGGATGGACACGCGCCAGATCATCGAGGGTGTCGGGTACGATCCGCGCATCGGCATGCACTACAACAACCCCAGCTTCGGCTATGGCGGCTATTGCCTGCCCAAGGACACCAAGCAGTTGCTGGCCAACTATTCCAACGTGCCGCAAAGCCTGATCCGCGCGATTGTTGACGCCAACAGCACGCGCAAGGATTTCCTGGCCGACCAGATCATTGCCCGCCACCCGCGCAAGGTGGGGGTGTTCCGCCTGGTGATGAAGGCCGGCTCCGACAATTTCCGCCAGTCCTCGATCCAGGGCATCATGAAGCGGATCAAGGCCAAGGGCATCGAAGTGATCATCTACGAACCGGTGATGACGCAGGATCGCTTCTTTGGTTCGCGGGTGGAGCGCGATCTGGCCGTGTTCAAGGCGGAATGCGACGTGATCATCGCCAATCGCCGGACCGAGCAACTGGCCGACGTGGAAGACAAGGTCTTCACGCGCGACTTGTTCGGATGGGATTGACGGCGGGCCAGGGTGCAGCAAAACGGGGGCATGCGATGAGTGACAATGGTGCGACAGGCGTGACGGGGGCCTTGCTCTATCGGCGCTATGGCCTGGCCTTTTCGCAGCGGCCGCTGGGCGAACTGGTCGACCTGGCGCTGCGCCCGGTTGCCGCGCCCCAGCTTTATTGCACATGCAACGTCAACCACTTGCGCATGCTGCAAGGCAATGCCGCGTTCCGCGATGCCTATGCCCGTGCCGCGCTGGTAACGGTGGATGGGCGCCCGATCCGCATGCTGGCCCGCTGGCAGACCGGCACGGATCTGCCGGTGGTGACGGGGGCAGACCTGTTCCCCGCCTTGCTGGAAAAGCTGCGTCCGGGGATCGATCGGCCCTATTTCGTGGCCAGCTCGCTCGATGCGGCACAGGCGCTGCGCGACCAGTTGGTGGCCCGTGGCTTTGATCCGGCCGCGATCGGGACGGAAAGCCCGCCGTTCGGGTTCGAGCGGGACGAGGCCTTTGGCACGGCCATGGCGGCGCGCATCCGCGAGTTGGGCACCACGCATCTTTTCATGGGCGTGGGCGCGCCCAAGTCGGAAATCTGGGTGGCGCGCCACTTTGCCCTGATGCCGGCGGCGCACATCTTCTGCGTCGGCGCGGCGCTCGATTTCTCGTCCCAGAAGAAGGAGCGCGCGCCCGAGTGGATGCGCAAGCTCAGCCTGGAATGGGCGCACCGCATGATGAGCGAACCGCGCCGCCTTTTGCCGCGCTATGCCGGCGACGCCTGGCTGCTGGCCACGATCATCGCCGGCCGCAAGCTTGAACCGGTGTTCCCGCCGCGAGCCTGACCGGGCGGGAATAGCGGCGGCTCAGGCCTGCGCCAATTCGGGCGCTGGCTCCAACACCGGCGCTTCGTCTTCGGTTGAGTCGGACGATTCGGGCTCGGGCTGCACCTCTGCCTCTGCGCCGGGGCCGCGCGGCTTGAACAGCATGGCGGCGGCCATGGCCAGCAGGCCAGCGAGCGACATTTCGCGAACCGGGAAATCGTCGAGCGCGTGCACGCCCAGTTGCACCAGGATACCGACGGCCATCACCGCCTGGGCCCGCGAATGCAGCGTGCCCTTGTTGCGCAGTTCGAAGCCGAGCCGGCGCCAGACCATCGCGCCGACGATGATCAGGACAGCCAGCAGCACGATCCAGCCCGGCAAGCCAGCTTCCAGCGTCCATTCCATCCAATCGTTGTGGGCGCGGCCGGCAACGGTGTTGCGCACCACTTCCAGCCGTTCCACCGCGTTGAAGATCGGGGGGAAGCTGCCCACGCCGCTGCCGAGCGGCCAGACCCCGTGGATTGCCTGGATGGTGTCGAGCCAGATGTCGTGGCGCGAGTCCTTGAGATCGGCAAAGCGGCTGAGAATGCGGTCGATCGAGAGCAGGCCGATGGTGAGAATGACGCCGACCGCTGCCGCGCCGCCACCCAGGGCCAGCAACAGGCCGCGGCGCGAGAAGTCGGCCCGGCTCAGCGGCCAGAGGATGAACAGGAACGTCGCCAGGGCGATCGTCGAGAGCGCGATGCCCGTGCGCGAGCCGGTCAGCACGATCAGCACGACCATGACTGCACCGGTGAACGACACGCCGGACCAGAACAGCGTGCGGTTGCGCACTCGCCCGGCCAGGGCGGTAGCGATCACGCCGCAGGCCATCAGGGCAATAGCCAGCAGGTCTGCCTCGGCATTGTGGTTGGCCTGGAAGCCGACGATCACGCCGAAGTGGGAATAGCTGTACAAGGTCCAGTTGTGGCCGGCAAAATGGGTAAGCTGGAACGCACCGAGCATCACCGAGACCGCTGCCACGGCAACGATCGCGGCGCAGAGCCAGACACGCCCCACGAGATCGGTCCGCGCCACGCCGAGCAGGATGAGAACCGGCACGACCATCGCCAACAGCGAGATGAACGTGCGCGCGGGCGCCATCGACCAGGGCATCCAGCTATCCGCCCGGCCGATCAGGCCCAGCGAGGCGATTTCCATCTCGCGGCCGGGCAGGGCGTGCCACAGCGAAGGCGGCAGCGGAATGAGCTGCACGAACGGCACCACCAGCACGAGAGCGCTGATCACCCATGCGGTGCGCGGCACCTGGGCCAGGCCTTCGTTGAGGCGAGGCACCACGAGTGGCAATAGCGCCAGGAACGCGATGAGCGGTTGCAACACCATTTCGGTTCCCGGGTTGCTGGTGCCACCGCCGCCCAACACCATCGCCGCTATGATCATAGCGATGATCACGATAACGCCTGGCTGCGGCACGCCCAGCGGCAGCACACTGCCCCGCTTGGCCGATCCCCGTCCGCGTTTTCCGCGTGAGCGGCGGCGGGCGCCGTCGCTGCTGCTGCTCACGCGGACGGCGGAATCGGCAGGTCGAAGCGAAGCGGTCTGGCTTCTGGAGCGGCGTCGACGATGGCGATGCTGCGGTTGCGAAGCTGGGCTGTCTTCCACGGGGATGGCGCTCGATCAAATAGGGAAGGGCAAGGGGCTGTCGGCTGCCGCAGGGCTGCCGTTTGGCGCGAATTCTGCGCGCCGCCCGGTTGTATCCGTGGACGCGCAACTAGGCAATCGCGGCGCAACGGCCGGTATGCGGCAAGTGCACGGGCTGGGCGCCCCGTCGACGCCGCGCGCAAAAGAAAAAGCCCGCACGCAACGCGCACGGGCCTTTTCCCTGAAAACGAAAGCGAACGTCAGCTTAGCTGCCGGTCGAGTCGCTCTTGGTCACTTCGTACACGCCAACGCCGATGGCGCCGACGGCAGCGAGGCCGAGCACCACGCCTTCAGCCGACTTCGACTGACGCGCAACCGGAGCGGACGAGCGCACCAGCTTCTTTGCGGTAACCGAGGCAACGGGCACGGCAGCTTGCGTACCGGCTGCTTCGGCAGTCCCTGCCACCAGCAGGGAAGCGACGACGCCGATGGCGCCGATCTTCATGATGTTCATGGTCACAACTCCAGAATCGGCTTACAGGAAATTACCTATATGACTTGACCCAGGCATTCAACAATAATTTTGCGGTGCAAAATGAGCCACGCCATCTGAATCCCTCGGTGTGGCTTTTCGGTTGTCTTGGATCACATGCCACCGCAGGAGTTGGCCCGCTGTTATCGGAACCGTCGTTCGTGTTGCAACTGCGAACGGACTGGCGCTGCGCAGATCCGGGCAAACGCTGCTTTTCATCACCGCAAATGCGCGCCCTGCGCGGGCCTCTGCCCGTGCAGGGGGCGTCAATACTTTAGATAGCGCTGCAACAGCAGGGTCTGCGGCTTGTCCACGCCGCCCACGGGATCGGCGGAGCCCATGTTGTTGCCCCAGGTGCCCCCGCCGGCGAAATAGGTGGCGCCGATGAAGACATCCTTGTTGCTGACCATGAAGTGCAGCAGATCGTTGAGTTCCGAAAGCGAGGGGGGTGTTGGCCCGGATGCAAACTCGCCGATGAATACCTGCCGGCGGTTGGCCCGGCCCCAGTCGGTGATGGCTTGCAGGATATGCGCGCCCACGCCCGGGATGGCATTGAGCGTGCCGCCGCCATAGCCGCGATCGAGGTATTGGTGGGCATCGAACGCGAAATTGTCGAGCGGATCGACCATCTGCAAGGTGGCCGTGGCATTGGCCGTGGTCATCCACGAATGCGCCCCGGTCCAGGCCGTGCCCGAAAACAGCACCTTGGACCGTGCGCCCGCCGCGCGGATCGCGGCGCAGGCGGCGTTCTGCGCCGCGATATTGGCCTGCGCGCTCTGGTCGTGCGGCTCGTTCATCAGGTTGTACCAGACGAGTGGATTGGCTCTGTAGCGCGCGGCCATGCGGCCCCAGAAATCGGCGAACATTGCGGCGGTGACCGGGGAGTCGGTGTCGGCGATGATCTGCTTGTCGCGGCGGCCGTAATCGTGCGCATCGAGCAGCACCACCGCCCCTGCCGCCGTGGCGGTGGCCACGATCTGGTCGAGGCCAGCCAGAGCCGTGGCATCCAGTGGTGCCATGATCTGGGTCTGAAGGCGGTTCCACTTGAACGGCACGCGAAAGACATTGAAGCCTTTGGCCAGGTAATAGTTCAGGTTATCGAGCGAGGGCCAGTTCCAGCGGCCGCCGATCATCGCAAATTCGGCCCCGGCCAGATTGACGCCCAGGCGAAAGCCCTTGGGCTTGACGACCGCCGCCAAGGCGGACGCCGCAGGTGTGGCAAGAGCGAGCGAGAGGGCGCTGCCCTGGATGAACGTGCGACGCGAGTGCTGAGCCATGGCGGCATGATTGCGACGCGCCATGCCGCAACGCAACATCGCATTTTGCTGCGGTAGTTCGGGCTGGCGCAGCTACGCCTCGCCTTGTCGCGACGGCGCATGCCGTTTCAGCTTGTTTCCAATGGTGTCGGAAAGTCAAAATGCCCGGTCGTGCACCAGCACGGTGAACGTGGCGAACATGATCTGCACGTCGCGCCAGATCGTCCAGCCATCAAGGTATTCGAGATCGGCCTGAAGGCGGCCGGACAGGTCCGCCTCGGTATCGGTAGCCCCACGGAAGCCGCGCACCTGGGCCAGGCCGGTCAGGCCAGGCTTGAGCGAGTGGCGCTGGTTGTAGCGCGGATCGACTTCCCAGAAGCGCTTGGTACCGGCGAGCGAACCGAGCGCGTGGGGGCGCGGCCCGACGATGCTCATGTCCCCGCGCAGCACGTTGAGCAATTGCGGCAGTTCATCGATGCTGGTGCGGCGGATGAAGCGGCCGATGCGGGTGATGCGATCGTCGTCCTTGCTGGCCGAGCGGGCGCCGGCCGAGTCAAGCTGTGCCACGCGCATCGAGCGGAACTTGTAGATCCAGAACAGGCGGTTGTTGCGGCCCTGGCGCTGCTGCTTGAAGAACACCGGGCCACGGTCTTCGAGATAGACCAGCAGCGCGACCGACAGCAGCAGCGGAGCCAGGAACAGCACGGCCGAACCGGCGATCGCCAGGTCCATCGCGCGCTTGGCAGCGCGGCCACGAATGCCCAGCGGACCGGCCGAGACCACCAGCGAACCGGTGTCGTTGACCCGGCGGGCACCGAGCACGCCCATGGCAACCACGCTCTGGTCGATCAGCTCGCCGGTGATGTTGGCGCCCTTGAGCACCATGGCCCATTCCATGTGGCGTTCGGGCGGGCAGCTCACCAGCACGCGGTCCATGTTGGTCATGAACATCGCCAGGCGATCGAGCATGTGCGGATCGTTGCGGTTGGGCACCAGGCGGTGCTGGCGGGTATCGATGTGCCAGGCATGCGGAATGCGCACGGGCAGGCCGCCATCATCCAGGATCAGCACGTTCTGCGCAGTGGGTCCGCACAGCTTGCGGATCAGCGGCTGGATCCAGGTGCGCGCCAGCATCAGCACCACCGCGCAACCCACGAAGCTGGCGCCGGTAGAGGCACGCGAAATCTGGTCGGAAATCTTGGCGAAGAAGGCCACGAAGATCAGCATGCCAAACGCGGTCAGCAGCGAGACCAGCGCACGGTTGCGGCTGAACCGGGCAGAGGTGAGGGCGCTGATCGAATAGGCGTTGAAGGCAAGCGCGGCGATCACGTAGAACGGCAGCAGCAACCCGAGTTGCCGCAGCACCGAGGGCGGCACCGCGCCATATTGCGCTTGGGCAACGCCGATCATCGACGCACCGATCATCAGCGTGTCGACCAGCATGAGCATCATGTAGCACTGCAAGCGGCGATGCTCGAGCGAGGCGGCCAGGGGCAGCTTGAGCCGGGTTCCGGCGGAGGGGCGCTGCTCACCCTGCTTGGCTTGGGCCGTCTGGGCCGGGAGATCTAGCGTGGTCATTGCCGCTCTCACTGTCCTTCGATGCCGTCGCCGCGAAAACAGCGGCCATCTTTGCAGGGCGCGGGCAGGGCGAATCGCCACCCGTGCGATCGACCAATGGTCGCTTCACGCGCCCGAACAGGTCTTTGTTGCGCTGCAATATCTACATGCTTGGTCCGTAATGGCAAGTATCTATACGTAGCACACTAACGGATAGGTATCCACGGACGCCGATCGCGCGGAAATCAGCGGGCGGCGGCACGCGCAATTTCGGCCAGCGCATGCCACAGCGCCAGATCGGCATTGCGGCTATCGGCCAAGAGACTGCGATGCAAGGAAATCAGGCGCTCCAGCAGGCGTTCGAGTCGCCGCCCGCGCCAACGCTTGAGCTGATTTGCCAAATCGGGCTTGTCCCGAAAAAAGACACGCCGGGCGGCCATTTCCTGCTCCAGGAAGCCATTGATATCGCTTCTGTTTCCTAAACGCCCGGCGAGTTGTGCCAATTGTGCGCCGCGCCGTTCGAACGCGAGCAGCAAACCGACCGGGTTAATCCCCATTTCGCGGGCACGCGCCAGCTCGCCGCCGACTCGGCGGGCGTCGCCGGATAGGACCGCGTTGACCACCGGCATCATGCCATCGTCTTCGGTGGCGGCACCGATGGCATCCAGCGCGGCGGCATCGGCCGTGCGTGGCGATTGCGGGCTGGCGTCGAGATAGAGTGCCAGCTTTTCCACCTCGCTGCGGGCCATGCGCGTGTCGAGCGCGGTGGCACGGGCAATGCGTTCGGCCAGGTCGCCGGTGATGCGCAGGCCCGCCGCGCCGGCCATGTCGCGCACGGCATCGACCACGGCGCGCAAGTCCGGTGGGTGGAACATGCCGACCAGGGCATCGCCACGGTCGCCGAGCAGCTTGGCGACGCGGGACTTGTCGGTGGCCGATGTGGCGACGATCAGTACCGGCCACCCGTCCACCGGGCTCGCCAGCAGCGTTTCCACCGCATCGAACACTTCATCCCCGGCGGTGCGGACGTGGATTTGCCGCCGATCGCCGAACAGCGAAACCGAGCGGGCCTCGTCGGCCAGGCGAACGGGGTCGCGGCGCAAGTCTGCGCCGCCGAGCTCGATGCGTTCTGCCTCGCCCAGCAGCGCGGCAATCCGCGCCGCCGCATCGGCTGCGCCGGCCTCGTCAGGGCCGCAGAAATAGAAGATCCGGCACTCCTGCGCGGCCCTTGCAGCCATGCCGGCAAAGGTTTTCTGGGTGGCCTTCACGCGCGATGGCCTATTGGCCGGTGGCGGGGGTGGTTGTCGAAGCGGCGGGGGCCGGCGCGGCCGGCACCGCCACGGGTGCGGTGCCAAGCGTCTTGTCGCGCAAGCGGGTTGCGACACGGGTGATGATTTGGTCGGCAATCTCGCGCGAGAGGTTTTCCTGCGCGGTCTGTTCGGCCGCGATCACCGCATATTCGCTGGACACCACATCCAGCCCGGCATCGGCCGAGGCCGTGGCATCGAGCACCACCGCGCCATTGCCGAGATCGACCAACTGATAGCGGGCGCGCATCGTGCGCCGCTCGCGCGTGATCGTGTCATCCGAAAGCTGGCCCAGGCCCTGGAGCTTTTCATCCAGGCGGACATCGAGGCGATAGCGTGGCTGGCTGCCGCCGTTGCCCAGCCGGTCGCTCAGCGCGTGGCGCACCAGCCAACCGGACTTGCCGGCAATCGGCGCCACCTCCACGCTGGCGACCGAGCGCGCCACCGCGCCCGAACTGCCGCCGGCATACATCGGTTGCAGGCCGCAGCCTGCCAATAGCAGGATCGGCGCGGCAAGGCCCAGGGTGCAGCGGAACTTAGACAACAAGATTCACCAGTCGATCGGGCACCACGATCACCTTCTTCACAGCCGCCCCGTCGAGGGCACGCTGCACTTTGTCGGAAGCCAGCGCAAGGGCTTCGAGGTCTTTGCGCGCGGTGCCCTTGGCCACGGTCAGGGTGTCGCGCAGCTTGCCCTTGACCTGCACCGCCACGGTCACTTCGTCGTCCACCAACAGCGCCGGATCGACCGCGGGCCAGGCGGCATCGGCCACCAGGCCTGCGCCGTGGACGGCATAGGCTTCCTCGGCCAGGTGCGGCATCATCGGCGCGACGAGCAGCAGCAGCGTACGGATCGCGGCACTGCGGCTGGCCGAAGGCGCGGCCTTTTCGGTGGCGCCGGTCAGTTCGTAGATCCGCGCCACGGCCTTGTTGAAGCCCAGCGCCTCGATATCCTGCGCCACGGCATGCACGGTCTGGTGCACCTTGCGGTCCAATGCCTTGTCTTCGCCGGTGGCGGCCGCGTCATGCTGCGCGAAAAGACGCCACAGCCGCTGCACGAAGCGCGCGCAGCCCTCGATCCCGGCTTCCGACCAGGGCAGGTCGCGCTCGGGCGGGCTGTCAGACAGCATGAACCAGCGGATCGCGTCGGCACCATAGCGCGCGACGATGTCGTCCGGGTCCACCACGTTCTTCTTGGACTTGGACATCTTGATGACGCGGCCGATTTCCACCGGCTGGCCATCGGCCTTGAGCGTGGCGCCATCGCCGCTGCGCTCCACTTCGCCCGGCGCGTACCAGATCGGCTGGCCATTGGCCGGATCGAGGCGCGAATAGGTCTCGTGCGTCACCATGCCCTGGGTGAACAGGCTGCCGAACGGCTCCTGCACATCGATCTTGCCGATGCGGGCGAGGGCACGGGTCCAGAACCGGGCATAGAGCAAGTGCAGAATCGCATGCTCGATCCCGCCGATATACTGTTCCACCGGCAGCCACTGCTTGATCACTTCCGGATCGAACGGGCGATCGGCGGGCTGGCTGGCAAAGCGCAGGAAATACCACGAACTGTCGACGAAGGTGTCGAGCGTGTCGGTCTCGCGCCGCGCGGCGTGGCCGCACTGCGGGCAATCGACGTGCTTCCAGGTGGGATGGCGATCGAGCGGATTGCCCGGCACCGAGAAATCGACGTCGTCGGGCAGCGTGACGGGCAGGTGCTTCTTGGGCACGGGCACCACGCCGCAGACTTCGCAATGCACGAAGGGGATCGGCGTGCCCCAGTAGCGCTGGCGGCTGACGCCCCAGTCGCGCAGGCGCCACACCGTCTGCCCCTGGCCCCAGCCTTCGGCCTGGGCGCGATCGATCACCGCGCGCTTGGCATCGGCCACGCTCATGCCGTCGAGGAACTGCGAGTTCACCAGAATGCCGTCACCCGCTTCCGCCTCGGCGCCGAAGGGCTTGCCCGCATCTGCCGCATCGGCCGCGACCACGCGCAGGATCGGCAGGCCATACTTGGTGGCAAAGTCGAAGTCGCGCTGGTCGTGCCCGGGCACGGCCATGATCGCGCCGGTGCCATAGTCCATCAGCACGAAATTGGCGATGTAGACCGGCAGGGCCGTCCCGGTGAACGGATGGCGCGCGGTGAGGCCGGTGTCGAAGCCCAGCTTCTCGGCGGTTTCCAGTTCGGCCGCCGTGGTGCCGCCCTGCTTGCACAGCGCGATGAAATCCTGCGCGGCCGGATTGCCCGCAGCCACGCCCTGCGCGATGGGATGATCGGCAGCGACAGCCACGAAGCTGGCGCCAAAGATCGTGTCGGGGCGGGTGGTGTAGACTTCGAGGCTTTCCCCGTTCGAGATGTCGAAGGCGAATTGCAGGCCCTGGCTCTTGCCGATCCAGTTTTCCTGCATCAGCCGCACTTTTTCCGGCCACTTGTCGAGGCTGTCCAGCCCTTCGAGCAGTTCGTCGGCAAAGTCGGTGATCTTGAGGAACCACTGGTTGAGCTTGCGCTTCTCCACCAGGGCGCCGGAACGCCAGCCGCGTCCGTCGATCACCTGCTCGTTGGCCAGCACGGTGTGGTCGATCGGATCCCAGTTGACCGCCGATTCCTTGCGATAGACCAGGCCGGCTGCATAGAGATCAAGGAACAGGGCCTGTTCGTGGCCATAGTATTCGGGTTCGCAGGTGGCGATCTCGCGGCTCCAGTCGAGCGCGAAGCCCAGGCGCTTGAGCTGCGCCTTCATGTTGGCGATGTTCTCGCGCGTCCAGCCGCCGGGGTGCACGCCCTTTTCCATGGCGGCGTTTTCCGCCGGCATGCCGAAAGCGTCCCAGCCCATGGGGTGCAGCACTTCGTGCCCGATCATGCGCTTGTAGCGCGCCAGCACGTCACCCATCGTGTAGTTGCGCACGTGGCCGATGTGGATGCGCCCAGAAGGATAGGGGAACATCTCGAGCACGTAGCTGCGCGGCTTGGTGCTCGTGTCGTCGGCGCGGAACGATTGCGCCGCATCCCAGGCCTGCTGCCAGCGCAGATCGGCGGTTGCGGGGTCGAAGCGGGTGGGTTCGGAAGACGGGGCAGAAGTCATGGGCGCGCTTTAGGCGGCGTGGACAGATTCCGCAACGCCACGGTTGCCCTGTAAAAGGCCCTGGTGAGGCGTGAGGACGCAGGAGGAGTGGACCTCCTTCAAGGACGAGCAACGCTGCCAGGGCCTTTTACAGGGCAACCCCTGCGGGGCTGGAGGCAAAAACCGCCATTTCCGCGTCGGCTCGTCGCGCAATATTCCCGATATTACGCTTCCTCGCCTCCTTGAACTGGCGGTTTTTGCCTCCAGCCGTGGCGCTGCGGAATCTGTCCACGCCGCCTAGGGGGCGGCACGCCTTATCGCAAGCGCGTGCCGCTGCCTGGCGTGCCGCAAGGTGGGGGGATCAGTTGATGGCCGAGGGCAGGGCCTGGCGACGCAGGTCACGCGCCTTGGTCAGGATCACGTCTTCCAGCTTCTGCACGGTGGCCGCCTGGACCGGGGCATCGACCCAGTTGCCGTTCTGCTGAACCTGGCGGCTGGCGGCAACGCGCAGCGCGTCGGCGCGCAGATCCTGATCGAGAATCGACACGGTCACTTTCATGCGCTCGCCGGGATTGCGCGGATTGGAGTACCAGTCGGTCACGATCACGCCGCCGTTGCTGTCGGTCTGGAGCAGCGGCATGAACGACAGCGATTCGAGGCTGGCGCGCCACAGATAGGCGTTGACGCCGATCGTCGTCACTTTGCTCGAAGCCAGGTCGGGGCGCAGGCGGGCCTGCTTGGCCAGTCGCTTGTTGCCGTGGCTGGCGCACCCGGCGATCGCCAGGGCCAGGATGCCCACGGCCAGCGTGCGGCCGATCAAGCGGCCGGCTCCACGGCGTTGGGCAGTGGCAGGGGTCACGCTGGTGTTGTGGCGGGCGATGGCGCTGATCGTCACGTCAATCCTGTCCTGTCTGGCGCCCCGGCAATGATCCCGTGGCGTTTGAAAAATCCGTGCAAGCGCACGGGAGGGTATATTCCATGCCGCAGCATGGCGGGTTGGCCACGCCTCTATCACCCCGGCATGGCGCCCGGCAAGCCGCGTTGCCAGGGCCGAACGGTTTGTTGTGGCAAGAGCGACAGACACCCGCGGAACGGCGTTGCGGGACAGTCGTTCGCGCCGAGGCCGGTGAAGCCTTTCCAGCGGTGAACGATGGATGAACGGGGCGCGCTTGCAAACCCTTCGCCACCGCCGATAATTGCCGATGTTTCGGGCGTTTGGGCGAGTCTTCCGGGCATTTGTGTCACCACTTGGCCACAGCCTTGGAAATCCTTTGCGGTTCCGGCGTTTCCAAGCTGGAAATCGCATGGGCGAGAGAGTAGATCATAGGTCGGTGTCATGCCTCTGTCATGTTTGTGTCGCTTTGCCAGACAAACGGATCGCATGACGGATAATGTGATTCGCAACGAACAAAGACAGGAAGCAGGCAGGACCATGAGCGGCAGGGGCAGCAACAAGGCGAACGCGCAGGGCATGCGCCGTTCCGTGCTGCCGCGCGCGCTGCGGGCGCCGCTGATGGCCGCCACGTGCGTTGCCGCCGGTCTGGTCATCGCCCCCACCGTGAGCAGCGCCGTGACCGGCTCTTTCAAGCCGTTGGCTCAGGTCAGCCTGGCGGCGCGCGGTGGCATCGGTTCGTTCACGCCGGCTTCGGGCGACCCCAAGCTTGCCGCTGCCATCACTGTGCGCGGACTCACCAACAGCCACTTGTTCCGCTTCACTCCGGCTGGCGCGGATTCGCGCGCCGATCGTGCCATCACCGTGGCCGTGCGGGTAAACCCTGATGTCGCGCGCGCCATTTCGGTGCGCGGCGTGCTGGGCAACATCAACGGTGCGGCCGGCAACGGCACCCCGCTGCGGATCGTGCCCAATGCCTTCAACCTGGGCATGGCGCGCGGCTATCAGAGCTTTGCCGTCACCAGCGGTCTGGGCAACAGCAACGGTTTCGATCGCGACGTGCAGCGGATCGACATGCCCGATCTCAGCCACTTCGCGGCCGCTTCGCCGTCGGCCAGCGCCACGTCGGGTTCAACCAGCCGTCTCGCCCCGCGCATCGCGCTGGACGAGAAGGAGCGCACCGGCCGTGCTCCGCGTACGCTCGAAACGCAGGGCGATTACCAGGTCGATTTCGGCGGCAGCTATCGCCTGACGCGCAATCTCGATGTCACGGCGGGCATCCGCTACACCTCGGATCGCGATCGTCTGCGTCCGCTTACCGATGGGCGGCAAGACAGCCAGGCGGTTTATCTGGGTACCCAGTTCCGCTTCTGAATTCCGCTCCATATCGGTGGAACAACAGGCTCGCTTCGGCGGGCCTTTTTGTTGCATCTTGTGTTCCGCACCACTGCGCAAAAGCGAGGGCCGCCGGCGCTGTTTTGCGCGGCGATGTCCCCTGCGTGCCATCTGGTATCTGTTGGCCAGTATCTGTTGCGTTGCTTATCAATACTGGTTCAAGAAATTTATCGGTTTTGATGCAAGTCACTTGTCGCGCGTCTGTCATCACCCTAGCCTAGCCGCTCTCCAAGCTGGTGAAGTACGGGAGTACAGGAATGACGCGAGTGGCCATCGTAACGGGCGGAACCCGGGGTATCGGCGAAGCGATCTGCCTTGCCTTGCAGGAACAGGGACGGACCGTCGTTGCGAACTATGCGGGCAACGAGGAAAAGGCCAAGGCCTTCACCGAAAGGACCGGGATCAAGGCCTACCGTTGGGACGTGGGCGATTTCGAAGCCACCCAGGAAGGGTGCGCCCGCGTGGCGGCGGAAGTCGGCGCGGTCGACATCGTCGTCAACAATGCCGGCATCACCCGTGACGGCGTGCTGCACAAGATGAGCTTTGACGACTGGAACGAAGTCATGCGCATCAACCTGGGCGGTTGCTTCAACATGGCCAAGGCCACGTTCCCCGGCATGCGCGAGCGGGGCTGGGGCCGCATCGTCAACATCGGCTCGATCAACGGCCAGGCCGGGCAATATGGCCAGGTCAACTATGCCGCCGCCAAATCGGGCATCCACGGCTTCACCAAGGCGCTGGCGCAAGAAGGCGCGAAGTATGGCGTGACGGTCAATGCCATCGCGCCGGGCTATATCGACACCGACATGGTGGCTGCCGTGCCGCCGGCCGTGCTGGAAAAGATCGTGGCGCGCATTCCCACCGGCCGCCTGGGCCAGGCCAGTGAAATCGCGCGCGGCGTGGCTTTCCTGACGTCGGAAGACGGCGGCTTTGTCACCGGTTCGACCATGTCGATCAACGGCGGTCAGCACATGTATTGATGGCAGAAGGGCGACATCCTGGATCATGCCGCGCGATGTGGGTATCGCGCAGCATGATCCAGGTTTTCGTTGTCGCATCGTTTTTCGCGAAAAACCGGTTCCCACTTTTTCGCACGATGCTCTAGGGCCTGTGGAGATTTAGGTCAGGGCGGAGCGAGAATGGCTGATTTTCGGGACCCGGAGCGCAGCGTACTTTCAGTACGTGAGCACCGGAAGCGCGAAAAGCGGCCGTTCGCAGCCCGCCATGGGCTAAATCCCCACAGGCCCTAGCGTGCCGCCCGCTGTCCCTGTCATGCCCGATCTCTATCATCCCCCGGTCAAGCGCTCGGTCGAGATTGCCGGGCACAAGACCTCGATCAGCCTGGAACCCCTGTTCTGGGACTGGTTGCGTCGCGTGGCCGAAGCCGAAGGCCTGCCGCTCAATGCGCTGGTGGCGCGGATCGATGCCGAACGCATCGCCAGCCCCACGCCGCCGGGGCTGGCGGGCGCGATCCGCCTGTGGCTCGCCGCCTGCGCCCTAGAGCGCGATCGACTTTGACTGCGTCAAAGCCGGCGCTCTACCATACCGATTTGTCGCATTTCCCGAGTCGGCAGGTGTTCCCACCTGCCTTGAAAATGCTCGCGCCTGACCCGGCCTCCGCTGCGCCGACTCTCAGGCGGGCGAGCCGTCCCCCCGGATATCCGTCAGCTTGCGTTCCCACGCGATGGCATGGCGGATGATCGTATCGAGATCGGCATGGCGCGGCACCCAGGGCAGCGTGGCCTTGATCCGGCTGTTGTCGGAAATCAGCGCGTCGGGATCGCCGGCGCGGCGGTCCTGAAGCACGCGCTTGATCTTGAGATTGGTGACCCGGTCCACCGCGTCGAGCACGTCGAGCACCGAAAAGCCGCGGCCATAGCCGCAGTTCATGGTCAGCGAGCGCTCCGGCTCCGCGATCAGCGCACCCAGCGCCAGGACATGGGCATCGGCGAGGTCCGACACATGGATATAGTCGCGCACGCCGGTGCCGTCGGGCGTGGCGAAATCGGTGCCGAACACGCCCACGCTCTCGCGCTTGCCCAGCGCCGCTTCGACCGCCACCTTGATCAGATGCGTGGCCCCGGCCGTCGATTGGCCGGTGCGCGCCTGGGCATCGGCACCCGCGACGTTGAAATAGCGCAGCACGCAGTAATTGAGCGGGTGGGCCTTGGCAGTGTCGGCCAGCATGATCTCGCTCATCAGCTTGGACATGCCATAGGGGTTGATCGGCTGCTTCACGCTGTCCTCGGTCACCGGCGAGACTTCCGGGATGCCATAGGTGGCGGCCGTGGACGAGAAGATGAAGTGCTTTACCCCGCCGTTCACTGCCGATTCGATCAGGCTGCGGGTCTTGGCGGTGTTGTTGTGGTAATACTTGAGCGGATCGCTTACCGATTCCGGCACGATGATCGATCCGGCGAAATGCATGATCGCGCCGATGCCCTGTTCCGCGATGATCCGCGCCAGCAGGTCCGCATCGGCAATGTCGCCCTGGTAGAACGGCACGTCGTCGGGCACGGCGAAGCGAAAGCCCGTCGTCAGATTGTCGATCACCGCCACCGGCCATCCGGCATCCTTCAAGGCAAGCACGGCATGACTGCCGATATAGCCAGCGCCGCCGGTGACGAGGACGGGAACTTTGGTCATGCTGCCTTACCTTTTCTGGTTTGAAACGCCGGGCCGGGGCTGGGGACCGGGGCTGGGGACCGGGGCCGGAACGGAGTGCTCAGTCGATCCGGGCGCCACCCTTCCACAGCGCCAGCACGCGGCCTTCGACCGGGCGGCGGTCGAACGGGGTATTGCCGGCGCTGGCGGCCATCTTGTCGGAATTGACGATCCACGGCCGGGTGGGATGGATCACGGCAATGTCCGCTTCCGCCCCCAACGCCAGGCGCCCGGCATTGACGCCCAGCAGCGCGGCCGGATTGCCCGCAAGCAGGGCAAAAGCGCGCGCCATGTCGATCACCCCGTCGCGCACCAGCGTGAGCGTGAGCGGCAGCAACGTCTCGGCTCCGGCCATGCCCGGTTCGGCATCGGCAAAAGGCAGGCGCTTGTCTTCAGGGCCGCGCGGATCGTGGCCCGAAGCGATCACGTCGATCGTGCCATCGGCAATCGCGGCAATCACCGCCTTGCGATCGGCATCGGCGCGCAGGGGCGGCGAGAAGCGGCAGAACGTGCGGAAATCGACCAGTTCGAGGTCCGACAGCATGAAGTGCGCCGGCGTCACGCCTGCCGTCACCTGCACCCCGCGCAGCTTCGCCGCGCGGACCAGGTCGAGGGCCTTGGCGGTGGTGATCTGGCGGATGTGCAGCCGCGCGCCGGTCATCTCGGCAAGCGCGATATCGCGGGCCACAGCCAGGCTTTCGGCTTCGGCCGGGGCGGATGGCAGGCCCAGGCGCGTGGCCACTTCGCCCGCCGTGGCCACCGCCTGCCCGGTGATGCCGGCGTCTTCGGCATGGCTGACGACCACCAGATCGAGCATCGCGCAATAGGACAGCAGGCGCAGCATCACGCCCGAATCGGCAATCCAGCGGCGCCCGGTGCTGACCGCACGCGCCCCGGCCTCGCGCATCAGCGCCAGCTCGGCCAGTTCCGTCCCTTCCAGCCCGCGCGTGGCGGCGGCCAGGGGGTGAACCCAGAAGTCGGGCTTGCCCGATTGTGCGGCAAAGCGCACGCGGGCGGGATGATCGAGCGGCGGGGCCTGATCGGGCATCAGCGCGGCGCGGGTGATGCCGCCAAAATGAAATGCCGGCTTGTCGATGGCGAAAACGCCCAGATCGACCAGCCCAGGCGCCACCAGCGCGCCACCGGCATCGAACACGGCGTCACCGTCCTGCGGCGCGGCTTCGGCGCCCAGGGCGACGATGCGGCCATTCTGGCAGCGCAGGTCGGCCTTCGCGGGCTCGCCCGACGGCAGGACCAGGCGCCCGTTGGTGATGACAAGGGATTGCGGCGTCATGCGTTTTCTCCGCCCAGCGGTTCCCAGCCGGGCAATTGCCGGGCGCGCCGGGTCAGCACTTCCAGGCAGGCCATGCGAATGGCGACGCCGCGTTCCACCTGGCGGGTGATCAGGCTGCGCTCGACATGATCGGCCACCTGGCTGTCGATTTCGATGCCCCGGTTCATCGGGCCGGGATGCATGACCAGAGCGCCGGCCTCGGCCTTGGCCAGGCGTTCGAGCGACAGGCCATAGAGGTGGCGGTATTCGCGCGGCGAGGGGATGAACTGGCCCTGCATCCGCTCCATCTGCAAGCGCAGCATCATGACCACTTGCGCACCTTTGAGCGCGGCGTCGAAATCATGGAAGACCTTGACGCCCATGACCTCGATTTCCGCCGGCATCAGCGCAGGCGGCGCGCAGACGCTGACTTCGCAGCCCAGCGCGGTGAGCGAGAGGATGTTGGAGCGCGCGACGCGGCTGTGCAGGATATCGCCGCAGATCGTCACGCGCAGGCCATTGAGATCGCTGCCTTTGGGCAGGCCCAGCGCATGGCGGATGGTCAGCGCGTCAAGCAGCGCCTGGGTCGGGTGTTCGTGCTGCCCGTCCCCTGCGTTGAGCACCGGGCAATCGACCTTTTCGGCGATCAGCCGCACCGCGCCCGAGCTGGCATGGCGGATGACGATGGCATCGGCCCGCATGGCGTTGAGCGTCATCGCCGTGTCGATCAGCGTTTCGCCTTTCTTCACGCTGGACGTGGCCGCATGCATGTTGACCACGTCGGCGCCCAGCCGCTTGCCGGCAATCTCGAACGAGAGCAGCGTGCGCGTGCTGTTCTCGAAAAAGGCGTTGATGATGGTCAGGCCCGAGAGCAGGTCGGCCCGCTTTTGCGACTGGCGGTTGAGTTCCACCCACTGCTCGGCCTCGTCGAGCAGATAGAGGATCTCGTGCCGGGCCAACTGGCCGATTCCGGTCAGGTCGCGGTGAGGAAAGGCAAGGCCGCCCGCAGGATAGCTGCGCGCCGGGCTGTCTGGCGAAAGGGAGGGGCTCGATGGCTGCATCGAAGACCATGCCCTAGACATGGCTGGGCCAAGGGGCAAGTCTTTCGGCTGGCGCCGGGCCGGGCAGGTGGCTAGATATCCTCCATGAAATTTGCCCGCTCGGTCTGGAAAGTCCTCGTCGCGATCAAGGATGGCCTTGCCCTCCTGTTCCTCCTGCTGTTTTTCTGGGTGCTCTATGCCGCGCTCACGCTGCGGCCGACGCCCGGCCAGGTGCATGAAGGGGCGCTGACCATCACGCTCGACGGCAGCGTGGTGGAAGAGCGCAGCGCGCTGCAACCGACGCAACTGCTGCTCTCGGGCGAAGCGCCGGACAAGGAATTCCAGGCCCGCGACGTGGCCCGCGCGATCGAGGCGGCGGCGGATGACACGCGGATCAAGGCGGTCGTGCTCGATCTCGAACAGTTCACCGGCGGGCGCCAGGTGCACCTGAGCCGGATCGGCGCGGCGATGGACAAGGTCCGCGCCGCGCACAAGCCGGTGCTGGTTCGCGCGCTGCTCTATACCGACGATGCGGTGCAGCTTGCCGCTCATGCCAGCGAAGCCTGGATCGATCCGATCGGCGGCGCGGTGGTGACCGGGCCGGGCGGATCGCAGCTTTATTACAAGGCGCTGCTCGACCGGTTCAAGGTCAAGGCGCACATCTTCAAGGTCGGCACCTACAAGTCGGCAGTGGAGCCCTATGCCCGCAGCGACGCCTCGCCCGAAGCCAAGGAAAATCTCGCCGCGATCTATGGCGCGCTGTGGTCGGCGTGGAAGGCGGAAGTGACCAAGGCGCGGCCCAAGGCCCAGATCGACCTGGTGACGCGCGATCCGGCGCAATGGCTGGCGCAGAGCGGTGGCGACATGGCCCAGGCGGCGGTCAAGGCCGGGCTCGTCGACAAGGTGGGCGACAAGGTGGCCTTCGGCAAGCGCGTGGGCGATCTGGTCGGCCATGATCCGGCCGCCGGGGAAGGGGGCTACAAGGGCACTTCGCTGGCGCAATACTTGGCCGACAAGCCCGAGTCGACCGCCGGCAAGGCGGTGGCGGTGGTCACGATCGCCGGCACGATCGTGGATGGCGAGGCCGGCCCTGGCACCGCCGGCGGCACACGGATTGCCAACCTGATCGACCAGGCCGTGGCCAGCGGTAACTATGCCGCGCTGGTGGTCCGGGTGGATTCGCCCGGTGGCTCGGTCACGGCGGCCGAACGCATTCGCGCCGCGATTGCCCGCGCCCGCGCCAAGGGGCTGCCGGTGGCCGTGTCGATGGCCAATCTGGCGGCGAGCGGCGGCTATTGGGTGACGACCCCGGCGCAGCGTATCTTTGCCGAGCCGGCGACGATCACCGGCTCGATCGGGGTCTTCGCGGTGATCCCGAGCTTTGAAGACACGCTCGCCAGCTATGGTGTGACGGCCGATGGCGTGCGCACCACGCCACTTTCGGGCCAGCCCGACGTGATGGGTGGGCTCAGCCCGCAGTTCGAGGCGCTGTCGCAGGCGTCGGTCGAAAGCTACTATGCGCGCTTCCTGCGCCTGGTGGCCGATGCGCGGCACAAGAGCCCGCAGGACATCGACAAGATCGCCCAGGGCCGGGTTTGGGATGGCGGCACGGCCCGCCAGATCGGCCTGGTCGATCAGTTCGGTGAGCTGGAAGACGCCGAGGCCTGGGCGGCCAAGGCGGCCAAGCTGGAAAGCTGGCATGCCGAATTCCTCGGCGCCAATCCCGGCGGCTGGCAGGGCTTTCTCGCCAGCCTGATGAGCGATGACAGCAGCAGCGAATCGCGCGTGGCCAGCGATGTCACGGGCCTTCTGGCGCAGCGCCAGCAGGCGCTGGGCTGGCGCGTGATGGCCGATCTCGGGCGGCTGAACAGCGCAGCGGGCGCCCAGGTCTATTGCCTGGAATGCGGCGGGGTGGCGCCTGTGGCGCCGCGCCCCGCCGGTGCCGTGCCGCAAGGCTTGGTCGCCCGCGCATCGTGGCTGGCCCTGCTCGGCAAGGCATTCTGAGAGCCTGTTTGGAAATCCGGCTTTGCCGGATTTGCGGCACCGGCCCACGCCCCCACCCGACCTCCCAACGATAGTACCCTATGGGAGGTCGGCCCCCTCAGCGAAAACGTCCCCCGGACGTTTTCGATGCCTTCGGGACGGGCGTGGGCCGGTGCCGCAACGAAAATGCGCCTTGGCGCATTTTCAAAACGGGCTCTGACACTTCGCGGCGCGGGCTGATCCCCGTCAGTCGGGCGGCGGAACCTCGGCGGGGCTGATCGGGTCGATCCTGTCCGGCGTGACCGGCGGCGTTTCGGCCGGTTCTTCCTGCGGGGTCTCGGGCGGCGAGATGGCCGGGGGCACATCGGGCGGCGATTGCGGCTCGATGCGGTCGGGCGGGGGCGTGCTGGCCATGGCGCATTGCTCCTTGGGTCTCGGCCCGGGGCGGGCCGGTATCATCCCTCAACCGTCCCGCGCGGGTGCTTGTTCCCCGTGACCGCGCGGCGGGCTTGTGCTTTTCGGCGGGCTGCGATAGGGGCACCGCTCGCTTTTTGCCGGATGCGGGCGTGGCGGAACTGGTAGACGCGCTGGATTTAGGTTCCAGTATCGCAAGATGTGGGGGTTCGAGTCCCTTCGCCCGCACCAGGGATCATCCCCCCACCGGCTATGCACGGATTTTGAGGCGCCTTGTCGCGGCGTCATTCGAGAAAGTTGGATCAGGATGCAGATCGTCGAAACCAGCAACGAGGGCCTGAAGCGCGCCTATGCCGTGACCATCCCGGCAGCGGACATTGCCGCGCGCGTGGAAGGTGAAATCAAGAAGATCGCCCCGCAGGTGCGCATGCCGGGCTTCCGTCCGGGCAAGGTTCCCGCCAACCTCGTCAAGAAGATGCACGGCCCGGCCCTGCACCAGGAAGCGCTGCAAACGACGATTCGCGAAGCGATGGACAAGCTCGTGGCCGACCACCAGCTTCGCCCCGCGATGCAGCCGGCCGTGTCGCTCGGCGAAGGCTATGAAGAAGGCAAGGACGCCGAGCTGACCGTCAGCCTCGAAGTGCTGCCCAAGGTCGAAGCCCCCGCGCTCGATGGCCTCAAGCTCGACAAGCTGGTGGTGCCGGTGACCGAAGAGCAGGTGGACGAAGCGGTGAACCGCATCGCCGCCGGCCAGAAGAAGTTCACCGACGCCCCCGAAGGCGCGGAAGCCAAGGATGGCGACCAGCTCATCATCGACTTCCTCGGCAAGCTTGACGGCGAACCCTTCGAAGGCGGCGCGGCCGAAGACCAGCCGCTGGAAATCGGCGCCGGTCGCTTCATCCCCGGTTTCGAGGAACAGCTCGTCGGCGCCAAGGCTGGCGACGAGAAGGTCATCGCCGTGACCTTCCCCGAAGACTATCCCGCCGCCAATCTGGCCGGCAAGGAAACCACCTTCGACATCACCGTCAAGGCGGTGAAGAACCCCGGCGAATTCGTGGCGGACGATGAGTTTGCCAAGGCGCTCGGCCTGGAAAGCCTGGAACAGCTTCGTGGCCTGCTCAAGGGCCAGCTCGAACAGGAAACCGCCGGCCTCACCCGCACCCAGATGAAGCGCGCGCTGCTCGATCAGCTTGCCGCCGGCCACGATTTCGACGTGCCGCCCTCGATGGTGGAAGCCGAGTTCGAGCAGATCTGGCAGCAGCTCACCGAAGAAGCCAAGGGTGAAGAAAACCCCGAAGACGCGCTCAAGGAAATCGAAGCCGAAAAGGACGATTACCGCAAGATCGCCGAACGCCGCGTGCGCCTTGGCCTGCTCCTGTCGGAAATCGGCCAGGCCAACGGCGTGGTCGTGACCGCCCAGGAAATGGAAATGCTGATCCGCCAGGCGGCCCAGCAGTACCGTGAGCAGGACCGCCAGCGCTTCGTCGACTACGTCCGCTCCGAGCCGCTCGCTGCTGCCCAGCTTCGCGCGCCGCTCTATGAAGACAAGGTCGTCGACTTCCTGTTCGACAAGGCCGAAGTCACCGAGCGCGAAGTGACCCGCGAGGAACTCCAGGCTGCGATCGAAGCCGAGGAAGGCGCCGCTGCCGCCCCTGCCGAAGCCAAGCCGGCCAAGAAGAAGGCCGCCAAGAAGGCTGACGCTGAAGGCGAAGCCGCTGGCGAAGCGGAAGAAGCCAAGCCCGCCAAGAAGGCCCCGGCCAAGAAGAAGGTCGCTGCCGAAGGCGATGCCGAAGCGCCCGCCGCCGAAGGCGAAGCCAAGCCCGCCGCCAAGAAGAAGGCTGCCAAGAAGGCGCCGGCTGAAGGCGAAGAGGCCTGATCGTCCAGGCCTGATGGCCGGTTGAGATAGGGAAGGGGCGCTGCCGGCAACGGCGGCGCCCTTTTTCGTATGCGTAAGTTCCCTAAGGCATCATGCGGATTGGCGCGTTGATTCTCGGCATGAGAGAATCGGCAAGGATCGGAAACCCAGGGGGGATCAGCCGATGCATACCGTGCGCAATCGCAAGGGCACCCGCTCGCCAATGAACCCGTCGCAGCCTCAATTCGGCAAGCCCCAATCAGGCAAGACGGGGACAGGAAAGGCGACCGCCGACAAGGCTCAAGGCAAGTCGCCAGCAACCAGGCCGCCAGCCACCAAGCCGCAGCAGCCTGCGCCATTCCTGCTCGCCAGTGCGGGCGCGCCGGCTTTTCCCGCAGACCTGATCCTGCCACCCCATCGCGGTGCGATCATCACCACGGCCGCCTGGCCGGCCGGCATGATCCCCGCGCCCCTGCCGGCCGTGCCGCCGTTTCGCTCGCCGCTGATCGCGCCGCGCGTTCCCGCCGGCAATCCGCAGGGGCAGCCCGATCGCGAGGCGCCGTCGCGCAATCCCGCGCGCCAGGCGCCCCCGCGCAAGACCCCGCACCGCGACCTGCCGCCGCGCCCCGGCACCCGCACTGCGCGCAAGGCCGAGCGCCGCGCCAGGATCGAGGCGGAACTGGCCCGTCGTGCGGCGACCGCGCCCACCACGGCGGGCGCCATGGCCCAAGCTTCGGCCAAGCCCGAGGCGCCCGCGTGTCGGGCCGCCACGCCGCCCAGCGTGAAGTGGGTCGCGCCCGATGACCGCACCCCGCTGCCGCGCCACCGTGCGCCGGCCGTGCCGCGCCAGGGCCTGTTGGATGTGGTTGCCGCCACGCTGGGCGATGCCGGGCGCATGCTCGCGCGCCTGCTGCCGGGCGGCAAGCGCAACCGCGAGTTGCGCGAGCGGGTGGCGCGCGCCGAAGCACGGCTGCGCGCCATGGAAGCGCAACTGGCCGCGCTCGAAGCGCTGCGCGAGCGGGTGAAGACCTGAAACCGGCGGCGCAGCGGGCCGGAATCTGCTCCAATATCCACGCATTCCCGCGCATTCGCGGTTAATGCCCTTGAACATCCTTTGCTGGCACGCGACATAGGCCATCGCAACCAGATGAGGATTCCCATGCTCGACGTGTTCGGCAGCCGCTCTGCCCAAGGAAAGTTCAATGTCGATCCCGTGACCGGCGCGCTCGTCCCGGTGGTCGTCGAGCAGACCAGCCGTGGCGAACGCAGCTTCGACATCTTCAGCCGCCTGCTGCGCGAACGCATCGTGTTCGTGACTGGCCAGGTGGAAGATCACATGGCGTCGCTGATCGTCGCCCAGCTCCTGTTCCTCGAGTCGGAAAACCCCTCGAAGGACATCTCGATGTACATCAACTCGCCCGGCGGCGTGGTGACGGCCGGCATGGCCATTCACGATACCATGCAGTACATCCGCCCGCGCGTGTCGACCGTGTGCATCGGCCAGGCCTGCTCGATGGGCAGCTTCCTGCTCGCCGCCGGCGAACCCGGCATGCGCATCGCGCTGCCCCATGCGCGGATCATGATCCACCAGCCTTCGGGCGGGGCGCAGGGCATGGCCTCGGACATCGAGATCCAGGCCCGCGAAATCCTGCGCATCAAGAAGCGCATGAACGACCTTTATGTGAAGTATACCGGCAAGAGCCTGGAAGAGGTCGAGAAGGCGATGGACCGCGATACCTTCCTTGAAGCGGACGAGGCGCAGGCCTTTGGTCTGGTCGACAAGGTGTTCGAATCGCGTCCCCAATCTGAACAGGTTGGCGTCGAAGACGGTAGCGGTGGTGCGCCTTCGGCCTGATTTTGCCTTCTGCCCCGGCTCCTTAAGCGTTGCGAAAGGAGCCGCGTGGCAGATAAAACCACCTTGTTTCGTGTCCGGTTGATTAATACCCTTGGGGTAGTAGGATAGCCGGGCCCGCCCCTCGTGGAGGGGCGCCTGGGATTGAAGAATGACAAAGCTTTCCGGATCGGACTCTAAAAGCACGCTCTACTGCAGCTTCTGCGGCAAATCGCAGCATGAGGTGCGCAAGCTCATCGCGGGCCCGACGGTCTTCATCTGTGATGAGTGTGTCGAGCTGTGCAACGACATCATCCGGGAAGAGACCAAGCAGGGCATCGCCGGCAAGAAGGACGGTGGCGTTCCGACGCCGCGCGACATCTTCGAGACGCTCAACGATTATGTGATCGGCCAGGACCGCGCCAAGCGCGTGCTTTCGGTGGCGGTGCACAATCACTACAAGCGCTTGAAGCACAGCGGCAAGGGCGGCGACATCGAACTGTCGAAGTCCAACATCCTGCTCGTCGGCCCGACCGGCTCGGGCAAGACTCTGCTCGCGCAGACGCTGGCCAAGACGTTCGACGTGCCGTTCACCATGGCCGACGCCACCACGCTGACCGAAGCCGGTTACGTGGGCGAGGACGTGGAAAACATCATCCTCAAGCTGCTCCAGGCCAGCGACTACAACGTCGAGAAGGCGCAGCACGGCATCGTCTACATCGACGAGATCGACAAGATCAGCCGCAAAGCAGAAAACCCCTCGATCACCCGCGACGTGTCGGGCGAAGGCGTGCAGCAGGCGCTGCTCAAGCTGATGGAAGGCACCACGGCTTCGGTGCCGCCGCAGGGCGGACGCAAGCATCCGCAGCAGGAATTCCTGCAAGTGGACACGACCAACATCCTGTTCATCTGCGGTGGCGCCTTCGCCGGCCTGGAAAAGATCATCGCCGACCGCTTGCAGAAGCGCTCGATCGGTTTCGGTGCGCATGTCGCCGATCCCGACAAGCGCCGCGTGGGTGAACTGCTGCAAAAGGCAGAGCCGGAAGACCTCCAGAAGTTCGGCCTGATTCCCGAGTTCATCGGCCGTCTGCCGGTGATCGCCACGCTCAACGATCTCGATGTGGCGGCCCTGGTACAGATCCTGCGCGAACCCAAGAACGCGCTGGTCAAGCAGTATGCCAAGCTGTTCGAGCTGGAAGACGTGACGCTGACCTTCACCGACGATGCGCTCGAAGCCATCGCCAAGAAGGCGATCGACCGCAAGACCGGCGCGCGCGGGCTCCGCTCGATCGTCGAAGGTCTGCTCCTCGACACCATGTTCGACCTGCCCACGCTCGACGGCGTGACCGAAGTGGTCGTCGACAAGGACGTGGTTGATGGCCGCAAGGAACCGGTCCAGGTCCTGAAGGGCAAGGAACAGGCTGCCTGAGGCTTCCGGCCCGGTGACACGAAAAACCCCCGCTGGCGACAGCGGGGGTTTTTGTTTGCGGGTCGGGTTGGAGCGCGATCGACTTTGCCTGCGTCACAGCCGGCGCTCTGCCGTATCGACTTGCCGCATTTCCCGAGTCGGCAGATGCTTCGCCCTGCCTTGAAAATGCCCTAGGCGTTCACATCCGCATAGTGCGCGGGGGGCTGGATCACGTCCATCCGCTCGGACAGCAGCGGCCGAAAGCTGGGCCGGCTCTTGAACACGGCATACCAGTCGCGCGCCTGTTCGTGGCCGTTCCAGTCGATCCCACCCAGGTAATCGGCCACTGAAAGCTGCGCTGCGGCGGTCAGGTCGGCCAGGCTCATGGTCGAGCCGGCCAGCCAAGGCCGATTGTCGATCAGGTGATCGATGTAATAGAGGTGATCGTGCGCCAGGCGCAGCGCCTCGCGCAGGGCGCGCGAATCCGGCGACTGGCGATAGACCAGCCGCTTCTTCATGCGCTCTTCGAGCAGGGGATGCGTCACGTCGGCAAAGAAGTTCTCGTCGAACAGGGCCACCAGCCGGCGGATCTCGGCCCGGTTGGTCGCCGTGCCGTTGATCATCGGATTCTTGTCGTTGGTCTCTTCCAGGTATTCGCAGATCGCCCGGCTATCGACGAGCGTGATGCCGCGCCCTTCGTCGCGCAGCACCGGAGTGCGCACGGCGGGGTTCAGTTTCTGGAATTCCTCGCGATAGTCCCAGGGATTTTCGCGGACCAATTCGTAGGGGATGCCCTTTTCCGCCATGAGCAGCCGGATCTTGCGGCTGAACGGGCAAAGGGGAAACTGGTAAAGCTGCCACATGCCATCTCCATGGACGACGGCCATGGCCCAAGTCCAGCACCCTGGCGCACCGGCAGCGTTTTTTTCGCCGGCGGTGCGCCCAGGTCTCTCAATGGAACATGCGCAGGCGGTCGCGCAGCACGTCCAGCCCGATCTGTTCGATGGCCTGGATCGGGCAGTCGGCTTCCAGCAGGCGGGCCAGCGAGCGCTGCTTCTGGGCGATAAGGTCGATGGCCTGGAGCACATCCATGTGCCGCGCGGCGATCTCCATGTCGGTGCACAGGCGCCCGCCCAGGTCTTCCACTTCCAGGGCGAGTTCTTCCAGCACCACGGCAATCTGCTGGTGCGTGGCGTCGCGCATGTCTGCCAGGCGTTGCTCGGTTTCGGCCTGGGTCAAAGCGGGCGGGGGAACGGCATCGAACGGCAGGAAGCCTTCATCATCGGCCGTTTCTACGGATGCTGCGGATGGGCCGCGGGTTGCGGTTTCGCCCGGCTGCCGCCCCGGCTCGGGCTCGGGCCAAAGGTCGATGGATTCGATGGGCATCGCAAAGGCTCTCCGCAGCGTCGCGTCAGGTGGTGTCGGATCAGGCCGCTTCGGCCATCGAGTCGCTGTCGGCCAGCGCCGCGAGGTTGAGCACCATGACCATCTTGTCTTCGATCGCGGCCAGGCCATCGAGGAACGGTACCACCGTGTCGCTGCCCGAGGCGGGCGGCGGCGGCTGCATCGCTTCATCGGGCACGGTGACGATGTCGCTGACCGAATCGACGATCCAGCCGCCGATCTGGCTGCCGAGCTGGGTAACGATGATCGCGTGGCGCGGCGTCGGTTCGGTGGCGCGCCAGCCCAGCCGCGCGGCCAGGTCCACCACCGGCAGCACGGTACCGCGCAAGTTGACCACGCCGGCCACGTAATGCGGCACGCGCGGCAGCCGCGTGGTGGGCGTCCAGGCGCGGATTTCGCGGATGGCCATGATATCCAGGCCGAAGACCTGGCCTTCCACTTCGAAGGTGATCAGCTCGCGGATCATAGGGTGTCTCCCACAAGAGGTACGGTAACGATCAGTGCGACACGCGGCGTACGGCCGCGACCAGCTTGGCCGGGTCGAACGGCTTGACGATCCAGCCGGTGGCGCCGGCCGCGCGGGCGCGGGCCTTCTTTTCCTCGGAGCTTTCGGTGGTCAGCACCAGGATCGGGCGATCGCGATGGCGGCTGCCCTCGCGCAGGCGCTCGATCAGGCCAAAGCCGTCAAGCCGGGGCATGTTGATGTCGGTGATCACCACGTCGACTTCGTTCAGGGCCAACCAGTCGAGCGCGGCAATGCCGTCTTCGGCCTGGGACACATCGAAGCCTTGCGAGGTGAGCGCGTGGTTGAGCAGGGCCCGCATCGACGGGCTGTCGTCTACGGTCAGGATCCGGGTGGTAGTGGTCATGCCTGGACTCGCTTTTCCATTCAGAACAGTTCGACGTCGCCGAACGATACGGCGGGACGCGCGGTGGGTTGGACAGGGGGCGCAAGCCGGTCTTCCACCGTGCGGAGGCGGACCTGGCCCGATGCCGGGCGGAAATCGACACGACGCGCCTGGGTGCCGCCAAGGTCTTCGCGCATCAGCGCAATCCCTTCGTTGGCCAGAAACTTGCGCGCGAAATCGGCATTGACCGAGCCGATCTTCATCATGTTGCGGTTGACGTTGGCGCCGCCGTAGAGATGCGCCTTGAGCTTGGACTTGCGCGCGCCCTTGGCCAGCATCTCGTTGACCAGCAGTTCCATCAGGAACAGGCCGTAGTGTTCATCCACCGCCGTGTCATAGCCGGGCGGTGGCTCGGCCAGCAGGAAGTGGTTCATGCCGCCGACGCGGGCGTCGGGATCGAACAGGCAGGTGGCCACGCAACTGCCCAGCACCGTGGAAAACTCCACGCTCTTGTCGGCACTGGCCAGCGCCTGGCCCTGCATGACGGTGACCCGTTCAAGGCCGCTGGGGTTGGGCAGGATCGGTTTGTGAAACATGGCTCAGGCCGCCTTGCTGAATGCGTGGCGCGCGATGTGGCTGATCGGCGCCACGACTTTGGCCGCGCCCAGCGAGATCGCCGCGCGGGGCATGCCGAAGACGGTGCAGGTCGCCTCGTCCTGGGCAATGGTGCGCGCGCCCTTCTGGGCCATGGCGAGCAGGCCCTTGGCCCCGTCGGAGCCCATGCCCGTCAGCAGGATGCCCACCGCCTGGGCGCCGACGACTTCGGCCACCGAGGAAAACAGCACGTCCACCGATGGCAGGTGCCCCGACACCGGCTCGCCACGCCGCAGCTTGGCATGCAGGTTGGTCGTGCCGCCGATGCCGAGATGGCGATCATCGCCGGGCGCGAGATAGACATGGCCTTCGCGCAGCGGCATGTCCGGCTCGGCAAGCTGGATGCGCGGGGGGCAATTCTGGTCGAGCGTGCGCGCCACGGCCGGGGCAAAGCGTTCGTTGATATGCTGCACGATCAGCGTGGGCGGGCAATCCACCGGAAAATCCGACAGCAGGATCTGCAAGGCTTCCACCCCGCCGGTGGACGAGCCGATCGCAATCAGGCGCGGCCGATCGGCGATCGACAGGCGCGCCTGCGTAGCGATGCGGCTGGCCGGCACGGCCGGCGCCGGGGCGCCGCGCGGGGCAAAGCGCACTTTGGAGGCGCTGCGGATCATGTTGGCCAGGCGTCCGCTGTCTTCCAGCGTCATGCCGCTGCCCATCTCGCTCTTGGCATAGCAATCGACCGCGCCAAGCGCGAGCGCGCGGGCCGTGGTCTCGTTGCCCTGCTGCGTCGCGCCGGACACGATGATCACCGGGGTCGGGCGGAGCTGCATGATCTTTTCGAGGAAATCCAGGCCGTTCATGCCCGGCATTTCCACGTCGAGCGTGACCACGTCGGGGTCCAGCTCGCGGATCATCTGGCGCCCTTCAGCGGCGTTGGCGGCTGCGGCCACCACTTCGATATCCGGCTCTTTCGACAGCCGGTTCATCAGGATGGCCCGCATCGTGGGCGAATCCTCGACAATCACCACGCGGATCGTCATGCCGCCCTCCTCGAATAGATCGTTGGTCCCATGTTCGCCAGTTCTTCCAGAGCCGGGCCGGTGACCCGCTCGCTGTGGCCGATGTAAAGGTGGCCGCCGCGCACGAGCTTTTCGGCAAAGCGCGCCACGAGCCGTTCCTTGGTTGGATTGTCGAAATAGATCATGACGTTGCGGCAAAAGATCACGTCAAAGGCGCCGGCCATCGGCCAATCGCCCAAGAGATTGAGGTGGCGGAAGCGCAGCAGGGCCTGCGCTTCCGGGGCGATGGTCGCGTCCTGGCCGTCGGGCACGGTCCAGGCCCGGCGCAGCGGTTCGGGCACGGGCTTGAGGTCTTCCTGGCGATAGCGCGCGGCCTGGGCCTTGGTGATCGCGTGGGTGGCGATGTCGCTGGCCAGGACGCGGATGTCGCGCCGCGCCAGCTTGAGCCCTTCGCTGCGATCGGCCCCGAGCAGCGTCATCACCAGCGACCAGACTTCCTCGCCGCTGGAGCAGCCCGCCGACCAGATCCGCACTTTGCCGCCGCGATCGAGCTTCTCAATCAGATGGGGCCGCACTTCCTGCGCGAAATGCTCGAAATGGTGCGCCTCGCGATAGAAGAACGTGTGGTTGGTGGTGAGCGCGCAGATCGCCTTGGTGCGTTCCGCGGCATCCTCGCGAATGCGCAGGACATAGGCGCCAAAAGTCTGGCAGCCGGAGTCACGCACCAGCGGGGCGAGCCGCGAATAGACCAGCATGGCCTTGCCCGGAGGGAGCACGATACCCGCCTCGCGATGGGCGATCTCGCTTACCGCCTGGAAATCGGCGGCGTCGTAGACCCCCGGGCTGACCCCGGGCAGGCTCATGTCGAAGGCGGAGTGGACGCTCATGCGGCTTCTGCCAACCCATGCGGGTGCGACAGATCGAGCTGGCCGTGTTCGGCAAGGCTGCGCGCGACCAGGCCGTCGACATCGACGATCAGCGCCACGCGGCCATCGCCCAGGATCGTGGCCCCGGCGACACCTTCCACCGAGCGATAGTGGGTGTCGAGGCTCTTGATCACGACCTGGCGCTGATCGACGATCGAGTCGACCAGCAGGGCCGCGCGGCCCGCGCCTTCGGTTTCGACCACGATCAGCACGCCATCCTGCGGCACTTCCACCGCGCCGTTGGCGCCCACCGCCAGATGCAGCGGAACGACCGGGATGAAGCGACCGCGCACGTTCATCATCGCGCGGTTGGCGCCCAGGCCCTTCACGTCTTCCACCGCAGGGCGCAGCGATTCGACGACGTTGGCCAGCGGCACGACCAGCGTCTGGTCGCCCACGTTGACCACCATCCCGTCGGAAATCGCCAGGGTCAGCGGCAGGGTGAGCGTGAAGGTGGTGCCCACGCCCTGTTCGGATTCGATGGTGATGCGCCCGCCCAAGTCCTTCACGTTCTGGCGCACGACGTCCATGCCCACGCCGCGCCCGGAAATGTTGGACACGGTCTGGGCGGTGGAGAAGCCCGGCGCGAAGATCAGCAGGTCGATCTCTTCCTTGGAAAGCTGGGCATCGGGGGCGACCAGGCCCTTTTCGATGGCCTTGGCCAGCACCCGCTCGCGGTTGATGCCGCGTCCGTCGTCGCCGATGCGGATCAGGATGCGGCCCGAACGATGCTCGGCCGAAAGGGTCAGCGTGCCTTCGGCGCTCTTGCCGGCGGCCAGGCGCTCCTCGGGCTTTTCGATGCCATGGTCCACCGCGTTGCGGATGAGGTGGGTGAGCGGCTCGCCCAGGCGTTCGATCACGGTCTTGTCGAGTTCGGTGCTTTCGCCCGAGACTTCCAGCCGCACGTGCTTGCCGGTGCTGGCGGAAAGCTCGCGCATGATGCGCGGCACGCGGCTGAACACCGAGCCGATCGGCTGGGCGCGAATGGCCATGGCGCTTTCCTGGATATCGCGCGTGAGGCCATCAAGCACCGCGATTTCCTCGCTGGCGGCAAGGCCTTCGTTCGACAGGCGCTGGGCCATCATCGCCTGGGCAATGACCAGCTCGCCCACCGCGTCGATCAGCTTGTCCAGTTTGGACAGCTCGATGCGGATCGACTGGCCGGGGGCAGGCGGGGCGGCCGGGGCCGCGCCGGTGGCGCAGGCGCTGGGCTTTGCCCTGCCGCCCGTCGGAGCCAGCGCGGGCGACGATCGCTGCCGCGCG
>NZ_BMZP01000006.1:147832-168556 GCF_014652855.1 Novosphingobium pokkalii | reverse complement strand
CTGCGGGCGCAACCGGGGCAGGTGGCGCTTCGGCTGCCGGCGCGGCCGCCGGCGCAGCGGCGGCCGGGGCCGGTGCGGGTGTGGCCGGGGGCGTTGGCGTGGCCGCCGCAGCGGGTGCCGGCGGCGGCGTGGCGGCAGGCAGGCGCACGGCCGGCATGGTTGCCTCCGGCCCGATCGCGATCTCGCAATCGTCGCCCACGAAATCGAAGATATCGCGCACCGATGCTTCATCGACGGCGGGCGGAATGCGGAAGGTCCAGCCCAGATAGCCGACACCGGGATCGAGCACGTCGAGATGCGGTATCGCGCTGACATCGCATTCCACGCAGGTGCCGCCCAGTTCCAGCACTTCGCGCAGCATCAGCATCGGCTCGCTGCCATTGCGCATGGCGCCGGCGTGCGGGCGGATCTTGACGATCCAGCTTGCCGCTTCCTCCGCCTTGTCGCTGGCAGCCATGGACCCGGCGATGCTGTCGAGCATCGAATCGAAATCGAGGCCCATGTCATCGTCAAAGCCGCTGCTCGCCGCCGGGGCAGGCTCTGCCGCTGGGGCCGGCTCAGGCGCCGTCGGGGCGGCATGCGCGCCGCCGCCGCCCGCGTTGGCGGCCATCGCGGCGGTCAGCTCGGCCTGGAGCGCGGCGTCGTCCGGCGTCTCGCCCTGGCCGCGCGCGGCCATGACATGGTCGCTCAGCGTATCGAGCGCGCGCAGCAGCAGGTCGATCAGTGGCTCGGTGATCGGCACGGTGCCGTCGCGCACGTCGGACAGCAGGGTTTCAAACGTGTGGGTATAGCCCTGCAGGGCGATGAAGCCGAACGCCCCGGCGCCGCCCTTGATCGAGTGGACGCCACGGAACACCGCGTTGACGGTATCGGCATCCTGGGTGCCTTCCTTGCAGGCGGCCAGGCCCTGTTCGGCCGCGGCCAGCGATTCTTCGCACTCGGCGAAGAAGATGGCCTGGATTTCCTCGGCGTTCATGCGTGCGCTCCATCGAACAGTTCGGCTTCCAGCCCGATCTGGCGGGCCGCTTCGCGCAGGGCGGGCGAGGGATCGATCACCGCGCCGTCACCACTGCGACGCGCGCTGACCAGCACCTGGAACATGGCCTGGCCCACGTGGGTGCAGGCCGTGCCGTCGATCTGCATCGCGCCGGCGCCCAGCGCGGCAATCAGTTCGGGCAACAGCGCCTCGGCAGCCGCCCGGTCGCAGCGCGGTGGCAGGGTGATCGTGGGCATCGCGTCGGTTTCCCCTCGATAACGCAAGGACATCTTCATCGGCCGCAGCGTGGGGCGAATCGGGCCTGGGCCAAGGGTTTGGCGCGGGCCGTGGCGACACGGTGGCGGGCGTTCGACAAAGGCTTAGCGAGAATGGGGAAAGGCGCGCTTTCCGCCGACTTAGGGTGAGATACCTAGGGACGCGGATGGAATTTGCACTGGCCTGCTTGGCTAAGGAAGGTCTTGCAGATGGCGCCGGGCAGTTGGCGCCCAGACGAAGGTTTCACGATCCATGCACGAAGCTCGCGTTCTTGTGGTGGACGATTCGGCGGCGATGCGCGCGCTGTTTTCGGACATCCTCGACCAGACCAAGAATGTCGTCGTCGTCGGCGCCGCCTCCAGCGCAGCCGATGCGCGTGACCGCATCGCGGATCTCAAGCCCAACGTGATCACCCTGGATGTGGAGATGCCCGGGATGAGCGGCATCGAGTTCCTGGAAGAACTGATGGGCAGCAATCCCCTGCCGGTGGTGATGCTCTCCAGCTTGACGCAAGCCGGCACCGAAACCTCGCTCAAGGCGTTCGAGCTGGGCGCGGTGGAATGCTTCCCCAAACCGCTCAAGGCCACGCCCGAACAGTTCGCCAAGACCGTGGGCAAGCTGGGCAAGATCGTGCTGGCCGCGGCCAACAGCAACGTGCGTGACCGTTCCAAGCTTCAAGCCAAGCGTGAAGCGGCAGCGGCCGAAGCGCCCAAGTTTTCCTGGAACGGCCGCTTCGTGGCGTTCAGCGCCTCGATGGGCGGGATTGACGCGCTGACGACGATCCTGTCGGATTGGCCCGATGAATGCCCGCCCACGGTGATCTGCCTGCAAACCGAACCGATGCTGGCCGAAACCTTCATCAAGCGGCTGGACACCGATCTGGGGTGCAGCGTGAAGATCGCCCGCGACGGCGCCGCGCTGACCCAGGGCACGATCCACATCGCCGCCGATCCCGAGCGTCACGTGGTGATCGAGCCGGGCCAGCCGCCCAAGATCCGCCTGATGGAACGCGAACCGGTGGAAGGATCGCGCCCGTCTGCCAACCTGCTCTATGGCTCCATCGCGCGCGCCGGCATCCCGGCAGTGGGCGCGGTGCTGACCGGCATGGGCAACGATGGCGCCAAGGGCCTCAAGCTGCTGCACGACAGCGGCATGGACACGATCGTGCAGGATCCCAAGAGCGCGCTGGTGAGCGAGGCGCCCCAGGCCGCGATTGAACTGGGCGCGGCCGGCCGGCAGGTTTCGCTCGACGATCTGGGCGCTGCGGTGATCGGGTTGTGCAACCAGAGCTGATCCTGCCTGTTTTCTCCTCCTGAACCTGGTCTTTCGCACTTTCCGGTTCTCCTCCCGGGCCCCTCCCACGGGAAAAGCCGGACGATCCGCCCCCGGACCCGTCCGGCTCTGGCCCGGCGCTGCGTGCCCCCGCAGCGCCGGGCTTTTGCTTGGCTGCGGCAAGCGACAGACACAAAAAGGCCCGGTGTCGCGTACCTGCGGCACCGGGCTTTGCAGCATCGGGTGTGGGCCAGGCTTCAGTGGCCCATCATGGCCTGGCGGATTTCCAGGAAGTCCTTGCGGATGGTTTCCATCTTGGCCCCGTCGAAGCGCAGCGCGCTGTCGAGCACGGTGCGCCGCGCCGACTGGTAGAGCTGGATCAGCGCCGGGCCGGCGGGGGACTGGCTGTCCACCCCCATCTGCAAGGCGGTGAGGGCGGACACCGCGCGGGTGAGGGCCGCGCTCTTGGCGGCATTGTCCCCGGTCTTTTCCGCATAGATCGCGCGGCCGAGCGAGCCGGCGACCTGTTCGAGGCACAGATCGACCAACTGGCGCGGACTGGCGCCATGCACCCGCGCTTCAAAATCGACGCGGCGATAGGCTTCGCTGGGATCGCGGGGATAGCGCATGTCAGCTGCTCTTGTTGTTCCACGCCGTGATCTGGTTGGTCAGGAACGTCAGCGTCGACTGCGAGCTGGAAACGGCCGTTGCCAGCGCGGCATAGCGCGTGACCAACTGGGTGCGCAGCGTTTCCTGCTTGGTCTGGAGATCGGAAAGCTGCGTGGCCAGGGTGGTCTGCTTGGTGTTGAGCGCCGCGATGACCCCGCCGAGCGAGCCCGGATCGGCCGTGGATGCCACCGAGCGGGAAATGCCGTCGAACGTGGCGTAGACGCCATAGAGTCCGTTGGTGAACATGGCGGACACGCCATCCGGGCTTTTCGCCAGAGTCTTGCTCAAGACGTCGGTGTCCAGGCTGAACGTGCCGTCGCGGTTGATCTTGAGGCCGAGGTCGCTGAGCGTGCTGGGCTGCCCGGCCGCGGCATTGGGCATCACCACTTTGCTGGCCAGCGTGGTCAGCGTCTGGCGCAGCGAACGCGCGCCGGCGTTGTTGTTGAGCGAGCCGCTGGTCGCATCCGTGTCGGTCGTCAGCGTGCTGACGACCTGGTTGAGCGCATCGACAAGGTCGGTCATCGCCGTCTGGATCGCGCTCGACGGATCGGAAAAGCCGATCGTGGTGGGCGATCCGGCATTGGTGCCGGTCAGCTTGAGCGTGAGCCCCGGCGCGGCATCGGTGATGGTGTTGGAGGTGGAGGTGCGGGCCACGCCATCGAGCGTATAGGCCGCATCGGTGGCGGTGGACTTGAGCCGGGTGGCGTCGCTGGCGGGCGTCCAGGCAAAGGTGGACAAGGTGGTATCGCCATCGGCCGGCGTGGTTTCGATCTGGAAACCGTTGGCCGCGCCATCGGCGCCCTTGATCACCAGTTGCGCGCCGCCCGATCCGGTGGCGACATAGGCCGAGACGCCGGCGCCGGCGGCGTTGATCTTCTGCGCCAGGGTGGTCAGCGTATCGCTGCTGGTCAGCGTGATATCGACCTGGCTGCGGCTGGCATCGGCGGTGAAGGCGCCGCTCGCCACGGTGCCGAAGCGCAGCGTGAACGTGCCCGATCCCACCGCGCTGGCGGCAGAGGCCAGAGTGGGGCTGACCAGCGTCTGCCCTTTGGCAAGCTGCGTCACTTCCAGGGTGGACGTGCCGCTGCCGGCGAACGTGCCTTTGGAAACCGTGGCCACGGCGCTGTTGGTGATCGTGGGGGTCACCGCCAGATCGCCTTCGCGCACCCGCGTGCCGAGCGAGGAGGCCAGCGAGCTGAGCATCGATTTCAGCGTCGAGGCATCGGAAATCTGCGTGGTGATCTTGTTCTGCTTGGCCGTGACTGCATCGATCCGCGCGGCATATTGCGCGGCCGAGAGCTGCTCGGCCAGGCCCGAGCTGTCGATCGTGGAACTGCCCAGCGACGCCAGCAGCTTGGCCGTGGCCGAGGACGACGAGGTGGCCGACGTGGTGGACGTCGACGAGGTCGATGAGGTCGTGGTCATACCGCCAAGAACGGCAGGAGCTTGAGGGATTTAAGAGAGAAGATCAGTGCGTCACCGCTTCGGGGCGGCCATCGGCATCGAAGCGCAGGCTGACCGGCACGTTGACACGCGGCGCCGGCGGGGTTTCGCCGCGCTTGAGCGAGAGGACGAAGGCGAGGATTGCGGCGACCGGGCCATACAGCTCTTCGCGGATCACCTGGCGTTCGCGCGTGGTGTAATAGACCGAGCGGGCCAGCGCCGGATATTCCAGCGTCGGCACGGCGAGTTCGGCGGCCAGTTCGCGCATCGCCAGCGCCTTTTCCCCGCGCCCCTTGGCCAGCACGATCGGTGCCGAGGCAATCGCCGGGTCATAGGCCATGGCCACGGCAAAGTGGGTGGGGTTGGTGATCACGAACTGCGCGTCGCGCATCGCCTTGTTCACCCCGGCCATGGCGATTTCGCGCTGGCGGCTGCGAATGGCGGATTTCTTCTCGGGGGAGCCTTCGCTCTCCTTCGTTTCGTCGCGGATTTCCTGAAGGCTCATGCGCAGGCGCAGGAAGCGGCGGATGAACTGCATGGGAAAGTCGATCAGCGCGATCAGCACCAGGCCCGAGGCCAGCAGCACCAGCAGCGAGAGCATCGCGTCCCAGGCATAGGAAAGCTGGCCCGCCAGCGCGCCCTGCGTAATCTGCCCGCCACCCAGGCCGACCAGCGCCGCCACCCGGCCGCGCAGCCAGAACCAGGCCATCGCGCCCAGAAGCGTCACTTTGGCCAGGCCCTTGCCCAGCTCGATCAGACCCTGGATGCCGAACATCCGCGCCAGGCCCTTGCCCGGATCGAGCCGCGATCCTTTGGGCGCCAGGTTGCCCATGTTCCACCGCCCGGACGAGAACGCCAGTTGCGAGACCAGCGCCACGGCCATCAGGCCGACGCCGAGCAGGAGCACCGGCGGGAGCACGTCCATCAGCGCGCGCGCGATGCGCTGGCCCGGATCGAAATGATCGAGTGTGTCGCGATCCCAGGCAAAGCCGCTGCGCGTGACCTGGCCAAGCTGGGCCAGCAGCCAGGGCCCGGCCAGCCACAGCCAGGCAATGCCGGCAAAGACGCCCGCCGCCGTGCCCAGCTCGCGCGAGCGCAGGACATCGCCGTTCCGCGCCGCGTCGCGTTTGCGTTTTTCGGTTGGGGCGAATGTCTTTTCGCCGCTGCCTTCGCCCTCGGCCATGGCGCTATTTCACCAACAGGGCCTGGGCCTGCCCCAGGCCGAGCGCGACCAGATCGGTCAGCGCGTCGTCGAGCAGCGGGGCCGAGGCGATCAGCGCGGCGATGCCGCCGAGCACGCCCATCGGCAGGCCGAGCGCGAAGATGTTGAGGCTGGGCGCCGAGCGCGCCAGCACGCCGAAGGTGAGCTGCACCAGCAGCAGGAGCAGCACGACCGGCAGGGCGATGGCCAGCGCGGACACGAACATCTGCGTGCCGAAGCTGGCGATCAGGCCCATGCGATCGGGGGTGAACCATCCGCCGCCGGGGGGAAAGGCGCGATAGCTTTCCACCAGCAGCGAAAACCATTGCAGATGAGCGCCCAGGCCCAGGAAAATGACCGTGAGCAGCACGGCGAAGTATTGCCCGAGTGCCGGGGAGTGCGCGCCCGATACCGGATCGGCCGCCGTGGCGATGCTCATGCCCATGCTCGCCCCGATCATTTCGGCCGCGATCATCGGCGCGGCAAAGGCGAATTGCAGCACGAAGCCGAGCGCCAGCCCGATCACCACTTCGCCGGCGGTATCGAGCAGGCCGGGCAGCGAGAACAGCGCGGCGGGCGCAGCAATCGTGGTCCAGTTGCACAGCATCACCGCCAGGCCGCCGGCGAGCACCACGCGCACTTGCGCCGGCACTTGCAGGCTGCCGAACAGCGGCACGGCAAACAGCGCCGCACCACAGCGCGTCATGAGGAACACCATGCGCCAGAATTCGGCTTCCAGTGGGCCGAAGCCGAAATTCATCTGGATCATCGCTATTGCCCCGTGGCCGCGATCTGGGCGAACACGTCTTTCATGAAATCGCCGATCAGGCCGAGCATCGCCCCGCCGAGCAGGACCATGATCAGCGCGGTCACCGCCAGCTTGGGCACGAAGGTGAGCGTCTGTTCGTTGACCGAAGTCGCCGCCTGGATGATCCCGACAACGAGACCGACGGCGAGGCTGGCCAGCAGCACCGGCGCCGCGACCAGCGCGGTGATCCACAGCATGCGATCGGCGAGGGCGAGCAGGGATGCCATGTCGTCCATGGGTATGCGCCCCCTAGCCGAAGCTCGAGGCCAGGCTGCCCATCAGCAGCGCCCAGCCATCGACCAGCACGAACAGCAAGAGCTTGAACGGCAGCGATACCACCGTGGGCGACATCATCATCATGCCCAGGCTCATCAGCACCGACGAGACCACCAGGTCGATCACCAGGAACGGCAGGAACAGCATGAAGCCGATCTGGAACGCGGTTTTCAGCTCGCTGGTGACAAAGGCGGGCAGCAGGATCGAGAACGGAATGTCGCGGCTGGCGGCATAGTGCGGCGCCTTGGCCATGTCGGTGAACATCAGCAGGTCGCGCTCGCGCGTCTGCCGCACCATGAAGGCGTGGAATTCCATGCCCGCCGTGCCGATCGCCTGCTGTGCGTTGATCTGCCCGGCCGAATAGGGCGTGATCGCCGTGGCGTTCACCCGATCGAGCGTGGGCGCCATCACGAACAGCGAAAGGAACAGCGACAGCCCGATCAGGATCTGGTTGGGCGGCGACTGTTGCAGACCCAGCGCGGTGCGCAGGATCGAGAGCACGACCAGGATGCGGGTGAAGCTGGTCATCATCAGGATCAGCGACGGCAGGATGGTGAGCAGCCCCATGATGAGCAGGAGCTGCAACGACAGCGACAGGCTGCCCTGGGACTGCGCCCCGGCAATCTGGCTGAACGCGCGATCGAGCGCGCCGGGGATGGCCGTCTGGCCCGGCGCACTTTGCGCCAGGGCCGGGGTGGGGAGGAGCAGCAGGGCGAGCAGGATGCTCCCCCTCCTCTTCAGAGGAGGGGGCTGGGGGGTGGTGGAGGCCTGAGGCGGCGGTACAAGGGTTCGCACCACCCCCAAACCCCCTCCTCTGAAGAGGAGGGGGCTTTTGCAGCCCTTCTTCTCCCCCTCCTCTTCAGAGGAGGGGGTCGGGGGGTGGTGCGGGGCCACAAGCGACATCGCGGTCACGCCACGTCCTCCCGCTTGCGCGCCGGCGCTTCGGCCAGGCGGACCAGGCCGTTCCTGGACGTGGAGACCAGGATCTCGCGATCATGGAACTCGATCACCGCCAGGCGCAGCGTGGGCGACAGCATCTGGGTTTCCACCACCTTGACCGTGCGCGGGCCGGTGGTGGTGCCGAACTTGCCCTCGAACCGCTTGGCCAGGCGCAGCGATCCCCAGGCCAGGCCGCCGATCAGCGGCAGCACGACCATCAGCTTGAGAATGTACCACAGCATCACGCCACATCCTTGCGCGGGGCGTTTTCGGTGCCGGCCAGTTCGACGATGCGCAGGCCGAAGCGATCGCCCTGCGCCACCACTTCGCCGCGCGCGATCAGCTTGCCGTTGACCATGACGTCGAGCAGTTCGTCGGTCAGCCGGTCGAGCATGACCACGCTTTCCTCGCCCAGCGCGAGCACGTCCTTGAGCTTCATCTCGGTTCGCCCGAGCTCGACGGTGAGGCGCACGTCGACATCCTTGAGGAAATCGAAGCCGCGCGGTTGAAAGGACATTGTGAAAACCCCCAACAAAGAAATTCTAGAAAACCTGTGAAAGCTGCACCGCCAGGCGATCGTCCACCGTGCCCACGGTGCCACGGCCGATGGCCTGCCCCCCGACGCAGAGCGGCACGGCCCGCGCCACCGGCACGGGCAGGATCTGCCCCACTTCCAGCGCGGAAATCGCCGCAAGCGGCAGGCGGATATCGACCAGCACCGCGCTGAGCGGCAGCGGCACGTCGGCAAAGGGTGCCTCGCGCGGATCGGCCGGGGCATGGTCGCCACTGGCCGGTGGGCGCTGCCCATTGGCAAAGAGCGTGGCCAGCGTGTCATAGGGAAAGGCCATTTCGATCGCCCAGGCCGGACGGCCGGGCTCGGTGACCGAAAAGACCAGCGCCACGATCGGCTCGTCATTGCCGAACGGGGCGAGGTGATCGATATTGCCCTCGCGCCGCAGCGGACGGATCGCGTCGGTGGTTTCGGCGCCCAGCGCGGCGGCCAGGCAGCCGGCGATCAGCCCTTCCAGGCGCTGCACCATCAACTGCGCCGAAAGCGGCAGTTCGCGCGGCAATTGCTGCGGCGCCACGCCCGCCCCGCCAAAGGCACGATCGACCAGCCGCAGCACCACTTCGCCCGCCACCATGCCCAGGATGCGGTCATTGGCCTGCCCGGCGCCGAACAGGGTGTAGGCGCCCAGGTTGCGATGGCCCATCACCTGCATCGTCGCGTAATCGGAATAGACCGTGCGTTCGGGCCGGCTGCATTCCACCAGCGGTTCCTCGCCGCCCAGCAGCCCGGCCAGCGCGCCGGCCATTTCGCGCGCCAGCCGCTCGGCCGCGCGGGTCAGTGCCGTGACCAGTTCCCCCTGGCTCGGCCCGGGGCGCAGCAGTTGCGCGCAGTGGTTCGCCACCACCCGCTCTGCCACGAATTCCCGTTCAGGCTTCATCGTCTTCGTTTCCCATTGCCCGTGGTGGTTGGCCTCACTGCACGATGAACTGCTTGAAATAGACGGCATCGACGCCGCCAAAGCCTTCGGTGTCGGTCAGCACCTTGTTGATCGCGGCGGTCATGCGCTGTTGCAGGCGCTGCTTGCCCTGGGTGGTTTCCACGTCGGTATCGGGCGTATCGGCCAGCACGGTGAGCAGGGCCGAGCGGATCGCCAGCTCGTGCTTCTTCATCCACATCACCACGCGATAGTCGCGGCGGGTGGATGCGGCGATCGAGGCCTGGATCAGCCGGTCGGAATCCTTGAGATTCGAGGTGAAATCGTCAGAGAACGAATAATAGATGGTGCGATATTCGCTGCCGCCTTCGCCTTCCACTTCCTTGGCACCGCCTTCGCCTTCGCCGCCTTCCTTGGCGACGGGGGCATAGGGGTCTTCCTCGCCCTTGCGGATCAGCTTGGGCTTGTTGTCTTCGTGGATGACCACTTGCGGGCCACCCAGGATGTGCATGGCGAACAGGGCATAGACCCCGCCACCACCCAGCGCGAGCGTGGCCACGACCACGCCGATGAGGACAACCGGCCCGCCCTTCTTCTTCTTGGGTGCGTCCTTGTCCTTTTCCTTCTTGTCGCTCATGCCGGTTCCTTGATCGTCAGATGGTCATTGGGCCTTGCGGGGCGCGCGATCACGCGAAGACGCCGCCCTGGCCGCTTTCGGATTCATCGCCAGGGCCGCCGCCGGTGCGGCTGGCCGGGCCGGAGCCCTCGGCCAGGGTCGGGCGGGGCGGCTGGCGCCCATCGCCGCCCTGGGATGGCGATTGCGATTGCGACTGGCCGGCAAAGGCCTGGCCGCTGAAGTTCTGGCTCCCCCCGCTTTGGTTACCCGTGCTCTGGTTACCGGTGTTCTGGCCGGGGGTGCCCTGATTGCCGGCGTTGCCCGTATCGGCGCGGCTGGCGGCCAGCACGGCCGGGGCAAAGCCGGGATCGGCGCTGGCCATCGTCACGGTCAGTCCATCGTCCTTCTGGCGGAATTCCAGATCGACGCGGCCGAACGTGCCGTGTGCCAACGTGGCGGCCACGGCGGCGCCCGGGCCTTCCTGGCGGGCGCGGGCCACGGCATCGACCAGCGCGGTCATCTGCGCGCCGGGAATGGCGGCAGTAGCCACGCTGGTCGCTGCGGCGGGGGCGGTCGGCAGTGCAGCCTGGCCGGGCGCGGCCATCGCCAGCGCCGGCGATGGCGCGGGAGCCGAACCGACGAGCGCAGCAACCTCTGCCACCGGATCGGACTTGGCGGCTTCGACCCGATCGGGGTTTGCCGCCACGGCGGGCGCCGTGATGACCGGCGCTGCCGGCGTGGCGACGGCAGCAGCGGCAATCCCCATATCCTGTGGCTGGCGCGCGGCGAGCACCTGCTGCATCGCCGTGGCGACAGGCGTTGGTGCAGCGATGGGCGACGGGGCCACTGCCTGCGCTGGTTCGTCCGTGTCGGGCAGCAGCGCTTGCGGCACCAGGGCGATCGGTGCGGCTTCTGCCGGGATGACCTGCGCTGCGGCGGCCGGGACAAGGCCCACAGCCGGCTGGCTGGCTGTCGCGTGCGCCGTGGTGGACGGCTTGCCGGCACTGGCCAGCGTGACCAGGCTGGGCTTCGGCGCCACCTGCGGCGCGGCAGGGTTCGGCGTGCCAGTGTTGGCGGCGGCAGGCTCTTGCGGCGTGGGCGATACGCTGGCCGCCAGCGCGGTGAGAGCAGCCGGGGCAGGAAGCGTGGCGAGCAGGGGCGGCAGGACGGGCGCGGCATTTGGCTCCGGCGCTTCGTTGCCTGTCTGCTCCGGCGCGGTGCCGTCGTCCGTCGGGGTTGGCGTGGGGGTGTCGTCGTCCGCCGCATCGACCGTGGGCGCGGCGTGGCGCAGGGCGAGCACGCTGGCCATCGCCACAGCGGCAACGGCCGGGCGCGCCGGTGTGGCGGCCGGTTCCGCTGCCTGTTCGGGGGCGGCCTGGACCGGTACGCCCGAAGGCTTGGTCATGGGCGAAACGGCAGGAGGCATGCTTGCCTCGGTCGTGAGCGGCAGCGAAGGCACTGCAACGGGCATCGCCGCGTTGACCGTGGCTGTGGCTGTAGTCGTGCCCGTGCCCGCAGTCGGCTCGACCGGCTGTGGCGGTGCGACAGGGTTGCCGCTTGCCGGCAGGATCTTGCCGGACTGCGGCAGGAAGCTGGCCGTGGCGGCAAGCGGAGCATCGCCCTGGGGTGGGGCAAGCGGCGTGGCCGCGAGCGCCGGGTCGGCACCCGGCACCGCGCCCGGCAGCAGGCTCGCGGCGGCATCGGCACTGCCGAGAAATGCCGCAAAAGTGCCGGTTTCACCGGGCTGTGCCACGCCGATGGCTGGCACGGCGAGTGCACCGGCGAGCCCGGTGGAGGCGGTTGAGGCGGCTGGGGAAGCGGCAATCGAAACCATCGCGGTGCAAGCTCCTGGGCGGGTTGAACACGGTTAATTCAAGACCCGTGCCAATCGCGCGAAGGGGGCGTAGGGGTGGTTTCGGATGCGGGGTCTTCCCGGTTGCGTGTGGCGCCCAGCGGGGTTCCCGCCTGGGCCTGCGCGCGGGCCAGCAGGCGCGCTTCGGCCGCGATGCGATCGGCCACGGCGGCGCGGCGGCGCTCGGCCGCAGCCACTTCGGCGGCGCGGGCATCGGCGATGCGGCGGGCGGTGTCGATCTCGCCGGCAGTGCTGCGCGCGATCTGCGCCAGCCCGGCACGAAACGCGCCAAGATGGGCCAGCGCGGCGCCGTCGCTGGCATCGGTGCGCGCGGCATAGCCCTGCGCCAGCGTATCGGTCCGTTCGGCCAGGTTCTGCAATTGCGCCAGGGTGCTTTCGGCCTGCCCTGCGGCGACCATGGCCTGGCGGTGGCCGATTGCGCGCAGCCGTTCCAGCCGGCGCAACCGCGCCAGCCGCTGCTGCTGGGCCTTGATCGACATGGAGTCCTCAGCCGCCCAGCAACTGGGTCAGTTGCGCGATGCAGGCATCCATCGGCACCACTTCGCGCGCGGGCTGCATCAGGAATTCGGCCAGTTGGGCATGCATGGCAATGGCCTGGTCCAGTTGCGGATCGGCACCCTGGCGATAGGCACCCATCAGCACGAGATCGCGGTTCGCCTCATAGGCGGCGACCAGCGCGCGGAACTGGCGGGCCAGGGCCTGGTGTGCGGGGCTGGTGATGTCGGTCATCACGCGGCTGAGCGAGGCGGGAATGTCGATCGCGGGATAGTGCCCGCGCTGCGCCAGATCGCGCGAGAGCACGATGTGCCCGTCGAGGATCGAGCGCGCGGTGTCGACCACCGGATCGTCCTGGTTGTCGCCATCGGCGAGCACGGTGTAGAGCCCGGTGATCGAGCCGCCGCTCGCCGCCGAATTGCCCGCGCGCTCCACCAGCTTGGTGATCGTGGCCAGCGCCGAGGGCGGATAGCCGCGCGCAGCGCCCGGCTCGCCCAACAGCAGGGCGATCTCGCGCCCGGCATGGGCCACGCGGGTGAGGCTGTCCATGATCAGCAGCACCCGGCGGCCCTGGGCGCGGAAATATTCGGCCAGCGCGGTGGCCATCATGGCGCCGCGAATGCGCAAGTTGGGCGCGTGATCGGCCGGCACGGCAATCACGGCGCTGTGCGCGCGCTTCGTTCCGGCCATGTGCCGTTCGACGAAATCCGACACTTCGCGCGCGCGTTCGCCGATCAGGCCGACGATGACGATCTCGGCCTGGGCACCATGCGCGATCATGTCGAGCAGTACCGACTTGCCCACGCCTGATCCGGCCATGATGCCGATGCGCTGGCCCACGCCGAAGGTGGTCAGCGCGTTGAGCGCGCGCACCCCGGTGTCGAACGACAGGCGCACCGGGCTGCGATCGAGCGCGCCCGCGCGCACGCCGCCGGCGGGCCATTCGGCATGGGTGGCCAGCGGCGGGCCGCCGTCGATCGGCTGGCCTTCGCCATCCACCGCACGGCCCAGGAACGCTTCGCCCACCGGCACCATGCCCGGCCGCCCTTCGGGTCGCACCCGCGCGCCCGGGCGCAGCAGCACCGGATCGCCCAGCAGCATCATCAGGCTGCGGCCATTGCGAAAGCCGATCACTTCGGCGGCAAGATCGCCGCGCCCGTGGGCGATGCGGCATTGCGTGCCGATGGGGACAGACAAGCCAGAGACTTCCAGCAAGCCGCCGTCGCACGCGCTCAGCCGGCCATAGCGGCGCGGCGCGAGATCGGGATGGGCCGTGGCCAGGCGGGCCAGCATGGGCAGGGCGGGGTGCAGCATCGGTGCAGCATCGCCAGGCGGGCTCAACATTGGCGAAGCGCTTCATCGAGCGCGCTGCGCCACTGCGCAGGGCCGTCTTCCACCCCGCCCATCGCGCCATCGACGCGCACCGCGCCGCGCTCCAGCGTGGAATCGGGTTCGCAGTGCCAGTCTTCGGGCAGGTGATGGCCGATCAGCGCCAGGTCTTCGGGATGGAGGCGGATCACGCGCGCGTCTTCGGCGCGGGCAAGCATCTGTGCGGCCCGTCGCACGCGGGTTTCCAGTGCGGCCGGATCGATCGCCACATCGCCCAGCACGCTGTCGCACAGCGCCAGCACGGTCTGGCGCAGGCGTTGCTCCAGCGCGTCCACTTGTGCGGCTTCCATCGTGCGCAGTGCACTGTCGAGGCGGTGGCGGGCGGCGTCCTGCGCGGCGGCTTGTGCCTGGGCCTGCGCTAGTGCTGCCTCGCGCCCTGCGGCAAAGCCTTCGGCGCGGGCGCGTTCGATCGGGTCCTCGCGTTCTGGCTCGGGCATGGCGGCAAAGTCTGGCGGGGGCGCCGCCGGGGTGCGGGCAAAGCGCGGGTCGAGCGTGAACCCCTGCGAGGCGGTAGGCACCGCCCCCCAACTGCGCAGCGCCTGGGCAGGTGCGGGAATGCGCAGCACGTCAGACATAGTCATCGTCACCCGAACCGAACACGATCACGCCTTCGGCCGAGAGGCGACGGGCCGCCGTGATCATCGCCTTTTGCGCTTCCACCACTTCGGCGCGCTTGAGGCGGCCACGCGCGGCGATCTCGTCGCGCACGCCGTCGGCGGCACGGCTCGACATGGCGCGGAAGAACACTTCGCGCTGCGGCTCCTCGATGCCCTTGAGCGCGGCGATCAGCGTGTCGCTGTCCACTTCGCGCAGCATGGCACCCATCGATTGCGGATCGAGCACGTAGAGATGCTCGAACTTGAACATCTCGTTCTCGATTTCCTTGGCCAGGGCTTTGTCCATCTTGGTGATTTCGGGCATGACCCGCTTTTCCACCGCCTTGGCTGCCGCATTGATGATCCCAGCCGCCTCGCGTGGGCCGCCCATGGTCAGCGCGGCGCGGCTGTGCACCGCCACGATGCGGCGGGTGAGCACTTCCTCCAGCATGACCAGCGCTTCGGCCGAAACCTTGCCCAGCGTAGCGACGCGATGGACCACCTGGCTCTGGATCGTTTCGGGCAAGCCATGCAGCACGGCGGCGGCCACTTCCGGATCGATCTGAACCAGCAGCACGGCGATCGCCTGCGGGTGCTCGTTCTTGACCAGCGGGATCAGCACTTCGGGATTGAGCCAGCGCGCCAGTTCGAGCGCGGAAGTATCCTGCGCCTGTTCGGGCGCGATGCGGTGCATCAGGTTGTCGGCCTTCACTTCGCCCACCGCGCGTGTCATCAACTCGCGCACCTGGCCCACGCGATCGTGCGCGGTCAGGCCCAGGCGTTCGGTGCGCTCGACAAAGCCGGTGATCGACTGGGCAATGGCCACCGGGCCGATTTCGCCGAGCGCGCACATCTTTTCACCGAGCGTGCGCAGTTCGCGGGGGTCGAGCTGCGCGAGCAGGTCGGCCGCCTGCTGGTCTTCCAGCAGCATGACCATGACCGCGGCCAGTTCGGGATCGGTGAGGGCGTCGAGTTCCTCTTCCATGTCACTGCGCGCCTTCCTCGGTCGGTTCCTTCAGCATCTGGCGCAGCACGGCCACGGCGCTGTCGGGCTTTTCCTGAACCAGCCGCTGCGCCAGGCCCACCTGGCGGCTGAGCAGTTCGGTATCGATCGCGCCGGTTTCATCCTGCGCCGGGGCCAGCATCGGCTTGATCACGCCGGTGGTCGGGCCAGGGCCGATGGTGCGGCTGGGGCGCGGCGTATCGGGATCGTCGGCCTCTGCGGCGTCGCCGTCCTCGTCGTCCTCGTCATCGGCGGCTGCGGCCTTGCCTTTCTTGCCCGCTCCCTTGCCGCCGGCTGCTGGCCCTTCGCGGCGCAGGGCCTTGATCAACGGGCGCACGCCGAGCAGCAGGGTGAGCAGCACGGCCAGCAAGGCCACGCCATTGCGCACGGCCATGGCGAACCAGGGCTGTTCATAGAACTTGGGTGGGGTGATGTCGGCCGGGTTGAACGCGCGCACGGCCACGGCCACCTGGTCTCCCCGGGTGGGATCGGCGCCCACGGCGGCGCTGACGAGTTGCTTGATCTGGTCGATCTCGGCCGGCTTGGCCTTGGCCAGCACCGCCGAAGACAGCGCCACGGCCACGGTCAGGCGGCGGATCTTGCCCGGTGTGTTGTTGGTGACGGCCACTTCGCGGCCCAGCTCATAGGTCTTGGACGAAGAGCTTTCACCATTGCCCGGCGCCGCGCCCGATGGCGTGGGCGAAGGCGTGCCCTGCGGCGCGCCGACAGCGGCAGAGGTCGGCGCCGGCGGCGTGTTGGAAAGCACGCCGGGCACGCCCACCGCGCCGTTGCCGGTGGTCTGCGAGGCGCTTTGCGTTTCGGTGCGGATCGCGCCCTGCTTGTCATAGCTTTCGCGCGCGGAGGTGACCTGGTCCATGTCCAGATCGACCTGCACTTCGCTGGAGAAATTGCCTTCACCCAGCATCGGGGTGAGCAGTTGGGAAATCTGTTCGCGCAGCTTGTCTTCCAGGCGGCCCTGGATTTCCAGGCGATCGGCATCGCCCGGCTTGGCGGCCGACAGCAGGCGGCCATGCTGGTCGATCACCTTGACGGCATCGATCGAGAGTTCCGGCACCGACCCAGCCACCAGGTTGACGATGGCCGAAACCTGGCTGGTGGCCAGTTGCCGCCCCTTGGCGAGGCGCACCATGACCGAGGCCGAGGGGGCCGTGTTGTCGCGCACGAACACCGATTTCTCGGGCTGGGCGAGGTGCACGCGCACGGCCTCGACCCCGTCGATCTGCATGATCGTGAGTTCCAGCTCGCGTTCGCGCGCGGCTTGCAGGCGCTGGCCTTCCATGGTGCGGCTGGCGCCCATTGGCAGCTTGTCGAGCATCTGCTCGCCGGTTTCGGGCGTGGCCACCGCGCCGTCGGAGGCCGCGACCATGCGCGCCTTGTAGAGGTCGTTTTCCCCCACCGTTATCGCGCCGGTGGAATTGTCGATGCGGTAGGCGATCGCCGCCTTGTCGAGCGCGGCGGTCACTTGCGCGCGCTCGGCATCGGACAGGTCGGAATAGAGCATGCGTTGCGGCGCCGGGGCCATGGTCAGCCACAGCAGGCCGGTCAGGCCAGCGGCGGTGAGGCCGCCGAACCACGGCAAGGCGCGGCGCAGCGGCGGCTGGCGCAGGAATGCGCCGAGGCGGGCGGGCATGGAGCCGCCGGCCGGATCGGTCAGCGGCGCCAGAAGCGAAGGTGGCGGGCTGCCACCGGCCCCCACGGGAACCAGATCGGCCATCTATCAGACCCCCATCCGCATGATGTCCTGGTAGGCGGTGAGCAGCTTGTTGCGCACCTGGAGCGTCGCCTCGAACGCCACGCCGGCTTCCTGGCGGGCCAGCATCACTTTGGCCACGTCCACCGTTTCGCCCTTTTCATAGGCCTGCGAGATACCCTCGGCCTTGGCCTGGGTGGCGTTGACGCTATCGAGCGCCGATTTCAGCGCATCGGTAAAGCCGCCCGCCGGGGTGCTGCCCGGAGCCGAAGTATCGGCATCGGGCGTGCGGATCTGTTGCAGCAGTTGCGAACGGTCGATGATCTGCTGGCGCATCGCCATGATCTGCTGGATGCCGCCACCGGCACCGATTCCACTGATCCCGCTCATCGCCGGCCTCCCGCAACGGCGATGCCGGCTTCACGGAAGCTGGCCAGGCGATAGCGCAGCGTGCGTTCGGAAATGCCGAGCTGGCGTGCGGCCGCCACGCGGCTGCCGCCACAGGCCTCGAGTGTGGCCAGGATCGCGCGCGCTTCGGAAAGCTGCACGATGTTGGACAGCTTGCCGCCCTGCGGGCTGCGCACTTCGGCCAGCGCAGCATCGCTGGCGGCGCTGCGCGCGGGGCGATCGAACACGATGTGCTCAGGGCCGATTTCGGGCTGGTTGCCGGCCAGCAGCAGGGCGCGGCGCACCACGTTTTCCAGTTCGCGCACATTGCCCGGCCAGCCATGGCAGGTGAGCATGGCCAGCGCCGCGTCCGACAGCCAGGGCAGCGGCCGATCCGCTGCGGCGTGGCGCATCATCAGGGCAAAGGCCAGCGGGGCGATATCGTCGGGCCGTTCGGCCAGGGCGCGCAGGGTGAGCGGGAACACGTTGAGCCGGTAATAGAGATCGGCGCGGAACCGGCCCTGCTCCACTTCGGCGGGCAGATCGCGGTTGGCGCAGGCGATGATCCGCACGTCCACTTTCACCGGAGTCGTGGCGCCCAGCGGCACGACTTCGCCTTCCTGCAACGCGCGCAGCAGCTTGGCCTGGAGCGGCAGGGGCATTTCGGCGATTTCATCGAGCAGCAGGGTGCCGCCGTGCGCGGCGCGGAAAAAGCCTTCGCCCGCCGCGCTGGCGCCGGTGAAGGCGCCCTTCTGGTGGCCGAACAGCAGCGCTTCCAGCATGGTTTCGGGCATGGCGGCGCAGTTGACGGCGATGAACGGCTGGTCGGCGCGGGGGCTGGCGGCGTGGATGAACCGGCTGAGGACTTCCTTGCCGGTGCCGGTGGGGCCGTTGATCAGCACGGGGATGTCGCTGGCAGCGAGTCGTTCGGCCAGGGCCAGGATCGACAGGCTTTCCGGATCGGCGGCGATCGGCATGCCGGGCGCGGTGGCACAGGCAATGATCGCGGCCAGCGCGCTTTCCGACAGCGGATCGGCATAGCGCACGACGTGCCGCTTGCCATTGGCCATGCGGGCCAGCGCCGGCTGCGCGCCGCGTTCCAGCACGATCGCCGGGCGACGCGGATCGAGCGTGGCGACATCGGCGGTATCGGCCAGCACGGGCAACGACCCCATGCCGGGCGCATCGAGCACTGCGGCGGCGCGCATCACCAGCGCACCGTGGCGCCCTTGCGCTTGGCCGCTGATCGGCAACCTGTCGCCGCTTTGGCTGTTCATCACTTTGACCCCCGTCTTAACCATATCCACGAGGCTGTTTTTCGCGCGAAACCGTCAAATGGTTTAAAACTTTAAGATCAGCGGACCTGCTAAGGGCAAACCGCTAGGTCGCGCCGCCCTAAAACCCCCGCCCGGCAAGATTTTGCCCTTAAATTGCCGGCCATCCTGCCGGTCTTTGCCGTGCAGCCGGTCACTCCCTGGACTGGCGGCGATTGGGGTCTATCCCGAAAATCGGAGAAACATCATGGCGGTAATCAATACCAACGTCAGCGCCATCAAGGCAGCCAACGCCTCCAACTCGGCAGGCAAGCTGGCTTCGACGGCGATGGAGCGGCTTTCGACCGGCAAGCGAATCAACAGCGCCAAGGATGACGCTGCGGGCCTTGCCATTGCGACGACGATGACGGCGCAGATCACGGGCATGAGCCAGGCGGTGCGCAATTCCAACGACGGCATCTCGCTGGCGCAGACGGCCGAAGGTGCGCTGAGCGAAGTGACCAACATGCTCCAGCGCGTGCGCGAGCTGGCGGTCCAGTCGAAGTCCGACACCTACCAGACCTCTGACCGTGAAGCGATGCAGTCGGAAGTCTCGAACCTGACCAACCAGATCTCGGACGTGCTCAACAACACCAAGTTCAACGGCAACGCGGTGTTCAAGGTCGATGCCACGGCCACCGATTCCACTACCGACACCGACGGCGATGGCGTGACCGACCTGGTGCAGAATGCCAATACCGTGAAGATCCAGACTGGCGCTAACACCTCGGACACGGTGGACCTGGTGGTCAAGGCCTTTGCCGGCAAGACGTTCTTTGGCGATGATGGCGGCACCAACAACACCGCCTATTCCACGACCACGACCACGACCCAGGCGTTCGACGTTTCCGACACGGCCAAGGCATCGACCACGATCACCAATGTCGATGATGCGATCAAGCAGGTGAACGCCACCCGCGCCACGCTCGGCGCCGGCCAGAACCGTCTGGAATCGGTGGTCAACAACCTGAACGACAACATCACCAACCTGTCGGACGCGCGTTCGCGCATTCAGGATACCGACTACTCGGCCGAAACCACCCAGATGGCCAAGGCGCAGATCCTGGCCCAGGCTTCGACCGCGATGATCTCGCAGGCCAACCAGAACCAGCAGAACGTGCTGACCCTGCTGCGCTGATCGACTGTCGATATATCTGCTCTCCACGGTGCCGGCGATCCTGCAAGGGATCGCCGGTCATCGCGTTTGGGCAGCGAAAAGGTGTGGTTCAGCCCGCGAACAGCCCATGCGCAAAGATGCGGGCGGCATGGGCGGCGTGCCGGCGAATCGTTTCCGCATCAGGTGGCGCCATCACGCCGATCGCCACGCGCATGTGCAGTTTGCCGCGTACCATCCCCAGGAACTGATCGGCCGCCAGGCGCGGATCGCGCAGGGGCACACCGCGCTGGCGGGCCAGGCGATCGAGCACGATGGCGAGCATTGCGCCGGCGCGATCCGGCCCGCAGCGGAAAAACATGTCTGCCGCTTCCGGGAATTGCAGGCCGGCGGCGTGGACCATGCGATAGACATCGAGCGAGCGCTGGCCGCACAGCCCGGTGAGGAAGCGCGTACCGAAATCGGCCAGAATCGCTTCGGGATCGTCCGAATCAGCCTCTGCAAGCTGCTCAAGCGCGGCGAGCACCGCGCCGCAGCCGCGCATCAGCACGGCCTCGAACAACTGTTCCTTGGACGGAAAGTATTTGTAGAGCGTGGCCTTGGACCCGCCCAGCTCGGCCGCGATGGCTGACATCGACGTGGCGCCATAGCCCGTCTGCGTGAACACTTCCGTGGCCACGGCCAGGATGTTTTCGCGCCTTTCGTCGGGCGAGCAGCGTTTGAGTCTGCAATTGGACGGGTTAGTGACCATTCCGTACACATAGCTGTTGACAGGCGCAGTGCAAGGGCGCAGTCGGCGTTTAGTGACCGATCCGTACACGGTCTTGTTTCCCGATTTGCGTCAAAGGCCCTGCATGACTGCCTCCTTCGCCGGTCTTCTTCCCCGTGCGCCCTTTCTGCCGCTGGTGATTTCGCTGGCGGT
>NZ_BMZP01000006.1:99616-147779 GCF_014652855.1 Novosphingobium pokkalii | reverse complement strand
GCGGCCGCTGGCGATCTTGGATCCATGGCCGATGCGGCTCCGGCCGATTGGCCCTCTCCCGAATGGTGGCAGTCGCTGCATGATCCGCAGCTTTCCGCACTGATCGCCGAAGGCATCGCGGGTGCGCCCAGCTTGGCGGAGGCCGATGCGCGGCTCCGCGCGGCGCGAGGCCTGGCCCAGGCCAGTGGTGCGGCGCTCCTGCCCACCATTTCGGCCAGTGGCAGCGCCAGCGAAGCCAAGCAGAGCTACAACAACGGCATCCCCGCCGCGTTCGTGCCCAAGGGTTGGAACGACACCGGCGGTGCCTCGCTCAGCGTGAGCTACGAGCTGGATTTCTTCGGCAAGAACCGGGCCGCCCTGCGTGCCGCGACGTCCGAAGCGCAGGCCGCCGGGTTCGAGGCGCAGGCCGCGCGTCTCGCCATCGCCACCGGCGTGGCCGATGCCTATGCCACGCTGGCTCGCGCTGCCGCCGCGCGTGACGTGCGCGCGCAGGCCCTGCAACTACGCCAGGATACGGCGCAACTGGTGCGCCAGCGGGTGCTCAATGGCCTGGATACCCGGGCCGAGCAACGCCAGGCCGAAGCGGCCATTCCCGTGGCGCGTGCCGATCTGGTCGCGGCAGACGAAGCCATTGCCCTGGCGCGCCATGCGCTGGCGGTGCTGATCGGGGCACCACCGGCGCGCGGCGATGCCATCGCGCTGCCGCGCCTGGCGGCGCTGACGCCGCAGGGCCTGCCCGCGAACCTGGCGCTGGACCTGGTCGGCCGCCGCGCTGATATCGCCGCCGCGCGCGCCAGGGCCGAAGCGGCTGCCGCCCGCGTGCGCGTGGCCCGCGCGGCGTTCTATCCCAACGTCAACCTGATGGGCATGATCGGGGTTCAGGCGCTGGGTCTGGGCAACCTGACCGCCAGCGGTTCCGATGTGGGATCGGTCGGCCCGGCGATCACGCTGCCGCTGTTTTCCGGCGGGCGCATCACCGGCAACTATCGCCAGGCCCGCGCCGGTTATGACGAGGCGGTGGCGAGTTATGACGACACCCTGCTCAAGGCGCTGCGCGACGTGGCCGATGCCGCCGCCACGCGGCAGTCGGTCGATGCGCAGACCGCGCAATTGCGCGCGGCGGTGGCAGCATCGGACGATGCCTATCGCATTGCCCGCCGCCGGTACGAGGCCGGCCTGTCCACCTATCTGTCGGTGCTGTCCGCGCAGGATGCGCTGCTCGCCAATCGCCGCCTGCTGGCCGATCTGGAGGCGCGCAGCCTGTCTGCCCATGTCGCCCTGGTGCGGGCGCTGGGTGGCGGCTTCCGCGCCGGCTGATCGCCTCGCCTTATTCGCGTCGCCCTGCGCTTTCCCCTGTTCCCTGTCCTTTCCCTGATGCCGAGACACCCCGCCCATGGCTGATATCGACTCCAAGATTTCCGGCGCCACGCCCGCCGAAGTTTCTCCTTCCGCCGAAAACGCCCAGGATGACGCGCGCAAGGCCAAGCGCAAGCAGGCCTTCCTGCTGTTCGGCGGCGCGCTTGCCCTGGTGGCGGCCGGCTTTGGGATCTATGAATGGATCGAAGGCGGTCGCTATGTCGATACCGACAACGCCTATGTCGCGGCCGAAGTGGCGCAAGTGACGCCGCTGGTCGCCGGCCCGGTGTTGCGCGTGGCGGTCAACGACACCCAGGTGGTGCGCAAGGGCGATATCCTGGTCGAACTCGATCCGACCGATGCCAAGATCGCGCTCGCGGCGGCCGAGGCGGATTATGCCGATGCGCTGCGCAAGGTGCGCCAAACGGTGGCCACCGGCACTGCGCTGTCTGCCCAGGTGGGCGAGCGCCAGGCCGACATCGCCCGCATGACCGCGCAAGTGCAGGTGGCCACGGCCGATCTGCAACGGGCCGAGATCGATCTCAAGCGGCGGCAGTCACTGGTCGGCGATGGCGCGGTTTCGGGCGAGGAACTGACCACGGCACGCAATGCCTATGCTTCGGCCCAAGGCCAGCTTGCCGCCGCGCGCGCCTCGCTCGCTGCGGCGCAGGCGGCGCGTGGCACCGCCAATGGGCAGCAGGCGGCCAACGCCGCGCTGGTCAACGGCACCACGCCCGAAACCAATCCGCAAGTGCTGGCGGCCAAGGCCCGGCTGGACAAGGCACGGATCGACCTGGAGCGCACCGTGATCCGCGCCCCGGTCAGCGGCGTTGTCACCCAGCGCAACGTGCAGGTGGGGCAAAGCGTAGCCGTGGGCACCCCGGTGATGACCATCGTGCCGATCGGCCAGGCCCACGTGGATGCCAATTTCAAGGAGAGCCAGCTTGCCCATGTGCGCCCGGGCCAGCCGGTGACGCTCACGTCTGATCTTTACGGCGATGACGTGGTCTACCATGGCCGCGTCGTGGGCTTTTCGGGCGGCACGGGATCGTCGCTGGCGGTGATTCCGGCGCAGAATGCCACTGGCAACTGGATCAAGGTGGTGCAGCGCCTGCCGGTGCGCGTGGCGCTCGACCCGCACGAGCTGGGCGCCCATCCGCTGCGCATCGGCCTGTCGATGACGGCCACGATCGATACCCGGCCTGACAGCGACCGCGCGCAGAAGGGCGCCAACTGACATGGCGGGCGGTCCTCCGATGGCCTTTGGCGGGGATGGGCCACCGCCGCTGAAAGGGGCGCGGCTGGCGCTGGGCGGCTTTGCCCTGGCGCTGTCGAACTTCGTCGTGGTGCTCGACATCACGATCGCCAACGTCTCCGTCCCGCATATTTCCGGCAGCCTTGCCGTCTCGCCCACGCAGGGCACCTGGGTGCTCACGTCCTATGCCGTGGCCGAGGCGATCTGCGTGCCCTTGACCGGCTGGCTGGCGCGCACCTTTGGTGCCGTGCGCGTGTTCCTCACCGCGTTGATGGGCTTTGCGGTGTTTTCGATGCTGTGTGGCATTTCCGGCAGCCTGGCGGCGCTGATCGCGTTTCGGGTGTGCCAGGGGCTGTGCGGCGGGCCGATCATGCCGATGACGCAGACGCTGCTGATGCGCATCTTTCCGCGTGACAAGGGCGGGGCGGCGCTGGGCCTGTGGGCGATGACCACGGTGGTGGCGCCGATTGCCGGGCCGATCTGCGGCGGTTTCATTTCCGACAACTGGTCGTGGCACTGGCTGTTCTTCATCAATATCCCGCTCGCTGCGTTCTGCCTGGTAATCGCGTGGCGGCTGGTTCGCCGGTTTGAAACGCCAACGCAGAAATCGCCGATCGATTTCGTCGGCCTGGCGCTGATGGTGCTGTGGGTCGGGGCGTTGCAGATCATGCTCGACAAGGGGCGCGAGGAAGACTGGTTTTCCAGCAGCTTCATCGTCATCCTGGCCGTGACGGCAGTCGTCGGCTTCATCGCCTTCCTGATCTGGGAGCTGACCGAGAAGCACCCGATCATCGACCTGTCGGTGTTCCGCAACCGCGGCTTTACCGTGGCGGTGGTGACGCAGAGCGTGGCCTATGGCGCGTTCTTCACGTTCATCGTGCTGATCCCGTTGTTCCTCCAGACCAACCTGAACTACACCGCCACCTGGGCGGGCCTGGCCATGGGCTGGGTGGGCGTACTGGCGGTGGTGTTCTCGCCCATCGTCGCGCGGCTGGTCGGCAAGGTCGATACCCGCGCGCTGATCAGCTTCGGTGTGCTGTGGCTGGGCATGGTCGCCGCGCTGCGCACCGTGTGGGTGACCGACATGGGCTATTGGACCATCGCCTTTCCGCAGATGATCCAGGGGCTGGGCATGCCGTTCTTCTTCGTCGGCTCCACCGCGCTGGCCATGGCCTCGGTCCGGCCCGACCAGACCGCATCGGGCGCCGGCATCCAGAACTTCATGCGCACGATGGCCGGCGCCTTTGCCACCTCGATGTCCACCACGCTGTGGGAACACCAGACCAAGCTGAACCGCGCGGAACTGGTTGGCCTGGTCCATCCGCCCGTGAACACGGGCCTGCCGGTGGCGCAGGCGCGCCTGGCGCTGAGCCAGTTGGTCCAGACCGAAGCGGTGACACTGGCCACCCGCCAGGTGTTCCTGCTGTGCACCGTGATCTTCTTCGTCGCGGCCTGCCTGATCTGGCTGGCGCCCAAACCGGGCGCGCGCAAGGGGTAGGCAGGCTCAGGACAGGCCCTTCGACAAGCTCAGGGCGAACGGAAGTTGTAGAAAATCCGGTGAATTCCGTTCGGGCTGAGCCTGTTGAAGCCCTTGGCCCGAGAGCACCGCGTCGGCGCCCTTCGACAGGCTCAGGGCGAACGGAAATTGCAGAAAATCTGGTGAAATCCGTTCGGGCTGAGCTTGTCGAAGCCCCCCGTCCGAGAGCACCGCGCCCGCGCCTTTCGACAAGCTCAGGCCGAACGGGGAAGGGCTATGGTCGCGATCCCGACCGGCTCAATCCAGCAGCAGGATCGACATGCGGCGGTTGCGCGGGTCGTTGGGGTTGTCGGGCACCAGCGGTTCGCGATCGGCCACACCCTCGATGCGCTGGAAGCGTTTTTCGCCCACGCCGTTGCGCATCAGGGCCAGGCGCGTGGCTTCGGCGCGGCCGGCGGAAAGCGACCAGTTGTTGGCCGGGTCGCCCGGTTTCCATTGCAGCGCGTCGGTGTGGCCGCGCACCGTGACGCCGCCCGGATCGGGCGCGATGGCCTGGCCGATCGCACGCACCAGTTCCAGCGCGTCGGGGGTGAGGATCGTGGTGCCGAGGCGGAACATCGAGAAGTCGGCATCGTCGAGCATGTCGATGCGGATGCCCTCAGGGGTCATCGTCATGTGGACCTGCTTGGCCAGTTTGCGCAGCTTCTCGTTTGCTTCCAGCTTTTCCTTCAGGCGCTCCTGCATCACGGCTGTGCGCTTCACTTTCGATCCGCCGTCCTTCGGCCCGCCAGTGGCATCGCGCGGGATGGTCATCGTGCGCGTGCCGGTCTGCCCGGCACGGTGGGGATAGTTGTCGGCATCGGTCAGCGACGATCCGCCCAGCAGCCCGTTGGACCCGGCGCTGCCCTTGCGCGTCTTGACCAGCGTGGGGGTAAAGTAGTCCGCAATGCCCTTGCGCTGCTTTTCGGTGGTGGCGCCCAAGAGCCACATCAGCAGGAAGAAGGCCATCATCGCGGTCACGAAATCGGCATAGGCCACTTTCCAGGCGCCGCCGTGGTGGCCGCCGGCGACCACGGTGATCTTCTTGACGATGATCGGCTTGGGCGCTTCCTTGCCCTTTGGCGGCTTGGCCATGGCAGGATCCCCTTAGCGGCCGCGCAGCGCGTCGAGCAGTTCCGAAAGACCGGGGCGGAACGCATGGCCCAGGCCGGAGCGGGCGCTTTCCACCACCAGCGGCTGCGGCCAGCCATGCAGCGATGACACGATCACCTGCTTGACCGCCTGATAGATCATCGCGTCCTGGTCGAGCACCTGCTTGAGCCGACCAGCCAGCGGCGCGACGATGCCATAGGCGAGCAGTACCCCCATGAACGTACCGACCAGGGCCGAACCGATCATCGCGCCGAGCACCGTGGGGGGCTTGTCGATCGAGCCCATGGTCTTGACCACGCCCAGCACGGCCGCAACGATGCCCAGCGCGGGCAGGGCGTCGGCCAGGCCCTGGAGCGCGTGCTGCGCTTCCTCTTCCTCGTGGAAATGGGTCTTCATCGCGTGGTCCATCACGTCTTCCACGGCGTGGACTTCCAGCGTGCCCGACGACACCACGATCAGGGTCAGCGTATCGCAGATCAGCGAGACCAGCGCGCCATGCGCCAGGATGCGCGGATATTCGGCAAACAGCGCCGAGCTCTTGGGATCGGCCACATGGCTTTCCAGCGCCACCGGGCCATCGCTGCGCAGGATCTTCATCAGCTTGGCACAGAGCACGATGGCGTCGACGTGGTCCTGCTTGTTGTGCTTTGGCCCCTTGAACACTTTGCCCAGGCCCGCGCCGATGCCTTTCAACTCGTGCATCGAGTTGCCGGTGATCGTGGCGCCCAGCGCGGCGCCGCCGATGATGAGCATTTCATGGGGGATCGCCTCGGCGACCGGGCCGATGGCGCCGCCGGTGATAATGAAGCCGCCAAAGACCATGGCGAGCAGGACGACGATGCCGATGCCAGCGAACATGAAGCGATAACCTTGTCGATAAACCGTGTGGACCAAAGGTGCGGCTCATGCCGTGCTGCATTGCAGAACGGCAGGAACCCGCGCGCTTTCAGGACATCATGTTGAACAGCGACAGGCCCGACATCTTGGTGAAGCTGGCCTGGCTGGCGGCCAGCACCGTGGCCAGTTCGGTGAGCCGGGAATAGGCGGTGGGAATGTCCGTGGCGCCGATCGTGCTCTGGTCTTGGGCGCGGGCCTCGCTCATCGTGGTCTGCCGCTCGGTGTTGAGATCAATCCACGAAAGCCGCGCGCCCACCACGGTCTGCCCGGTGGAAACGGCGGTCATGGCATCGTCCAGCGTGGTCAGTGCCGCGCTGGCGGCGGTCTGCGCGCCGCTGCCCCCGGCGGTGATGGCATCGGTGATGCTTTTGAGCGCGGCAAAGACATCGGTGCTGGTGCCGCCCGACGAGAAGGTGAGGAATTCCGGCCCGGTCAGGCTGCGCTTCACGCTTTGCCCGTCGCCCAGTTCCAGGCTGCCCGCGCTGCCGCTGCCGACATAGCTGACCGTGCCGGTGGTGGCGTCCACGGTATAGGCAGCATCGGCCGCATCGCCGCCGAACAGCGCATTGCCCGCGCTGTCGCGCGTGTTGGCCAGCGAGACCAGGTTGTTGCGCAGCTCGGTCAGCTCGTTGCCGATGCTGGTGCGCTGTTCGTTGGACAGCGTGCCGGTGGCGGCCTGGTTGGCCAGTTGGCGGGCGCGTTGCAGCGTATTGATCATCTCGGTCATCGCCGAGTCGGTCAGGTTGAGATCGGCCGTGGCGCGGTTGGCGCTGCTCGCATCGACCTTGGCGATCGTGTCCTGGCGCGCCAGGTTGCGCAGGCGCGAGGCGGCCAGCGGATCGTCGGACGAATTGGTCAGCCGTTGCTGGCTGGCGATCTGGTTGTTGATCTTCTCCATCTGCGCACGCAGATTGGTGAAGTCGAGCGCGGTGCGATCATAGAACGCAGAGGTGCTGGTCGAGACGTTGCTGGACATGGGCGGCCTACTTGATGGCTAGGATGGTGTCGAACAGGTTGCTGGCAACCTGCATGACCCGGCCAGAGGCCTGGAACGCCTGCTGGAACCGGGTCAGGTTGATGGCTTCGGTGTCGAGATCGACGCCCGCCTGGGCGGAAAGCGCGGTCTTGGCGGCATCGGAAATGGTTTTCAGCGCATCGCGCGTGGTGGTGCGCGCCTGGACCGTGGCCGAAACCTGATAGAGCAGGTCGTCCATCGTGCCGGCCGGATCGGCGCTGGTCAGCGCTTCGCGCAAGGCGGTGAGGTTGGTGGTATCGCGGCTGCCTGACGCCGCGCCCGAAGCGGCCGTGGCAATGGCCGCGCCATCGGTGGTGGCCAGCGCAATGTCTCCCGCGCCGGTGCCCGAAAGCAGCGCCGCGCCGGCACTGCCATCGAGCGCGGTGCCGTTGCCCTGAGCAGTGTTGACCGTGGTGATCACGGTGCTGGCCAGATCGTCGAGCTGGCTGTGGACATCGGCCACGCGGGCCAGCACCTGCTGCTGCCCGGAGAGCGTGCCGGCCGACAGCGTGACGGCGCCACCGGCCACGTCGAAACTGATCGTCCCGTCGCTGGCCGTGGTCATCGCCAGGGTCTGCGCGGTGCCGCCGGTGACCAGCGGGGCGCCCGACGTGCCGCCCAGCGTCACATCTACCGTGCCGTCGCTGGCAAAGCTGGTGGCAATGTCGGCATAGCCTGCAAGCTTTTGCAGCAGGAGATCGCGCTGGTCCATCAAGCCGCTGCGGTCGCTGCTGGCATCGGCCATGCGCGACAGGCGGGCGTTCACCTTGGCCAGTTCGGCCGACAGCGTGTTGACCTGCGAAACGCCATCGGTCGCGCCGCTCTGCTGGCCCTGGGCCACGGCATCGAGCTGGTTCGACGCGATGTTGAAGCTGTTGGTCATGGTCTGCGCCGCGGCGATGACCGCCGCGCGCAACGGGGTATCGGTGGGGCTTTGCGCAAGCTGGGTGAGCGAGGTTTCAAAGCCGGTGATCGCCGCATAGATGCCGGGATCCTCCAGCGCGGCCTGAACATCTTCCAGGCCGCCGACTTCGGTATCGACCCGCGCGGTATCGGCGGCGGTGCGGCGCACTTCGGCCTGGCGGAAGGCATCGGCATTGCGCAGCACGCCGGTGACGCGCACGCCCGAAAGCGACACGTCGCGATTGTTGGCGACATAGCCGGGGGTCATCACCTCTTCGGTGCCGACCGAGCGGCGGACATAGCCTTCGGTGCCGGCGTTGGCGATGTTCTGCGCCGTCACGTCGAGTTGGATGCGCGCGGCGCGGGTGGCGCTGCGGGCGATCGAGAGAAGATCGGAGGCCATGGCGGTCAGGCTCCCTTGGCCGGCGTGGCGGCGCTGCCGGCGGCCTTGGCCAACTGGCTTTCCAGCCGGGTGGCCAGGCCAAGCGCGCCCGATTGCGCGGCGATTTCGGCAAAGCGTTCGTCACGCATCTGGGTAAAGGTATCGTCCTGCTTCTTGCCGAACAGGTCGTCTCCACCCAGGTTGGTGTTGCGTGCCTGGCTCAGCATCTGGCGCAGGAACATGGCCTCGAACCCTTGCGCAGCCTTGCGCAGCGCGGCGCGGTCGGGAATGGCCGTTGTGGCCGAAGTGCCGGAAACGGCGGCGGAATTGAGCGATTGCGCAGTCATCAGATCACCACCATTTCGGCCTTGAGGGCACCGGCTTGCTTGAGCGCTTCGAGGATCGCCACCAGATCGGACGGCGAAACGCCCAATTTGTTAAGGGCATTGACCAGCGAAGAGAGCGAGGCACCGGGCTTGAACAGAGCCACGTGGTTGCCTTCCTCGGTCACGCTGATCTGGCTGTTGGGCACCACGGCGGTCTGCCCGCCGGAGAACGGACCGGGCTGCGACACGCGCGGCTTCTCGTCGATCTTCACCACCAGCTTGCCGTGGCTGATCGCCGCGGGCGACAGGCGCACCGCGCTGTTGATCACTACGGTGCCGGTACGGCTGTTGACGATCACCTTGGCGGCCGCTTCGGCCGGGCTCACTTCGATCGCCTCGATCGCGGCCATGGTGCTGGCGCGCGCGTCGGCGCCGCTGGGCAGGCGCAGCGCCAGGGTCACGCCGTCCTCCACGCTGGCGGTGCCGGGGATCTTGGTGTTGATCGCGTCGCGCACGCGCGCGGCATTGAGGAAATCGGCGTCGAACAGGTTCCAGCGCAGCACGTCGGCGCTGTCGAACCCGGTGTTGACCGCGCGCTCCACGCTGGCGCCTTCCGCAATGCGGCCCACGGTGGGCACGTTGACCGTCAGTTGCGACCCGTCCTTGGCGGTGATGCCCAGGCCCCCGACGGCCAGGTTGCCCTGCGCCATGGCATAGATCTGCCCGTCGGCACCATAGAGCGGCGCGAGCACGAGCGCCCCACCGCGCAGCGACTTGGCCTTGCCGATGGTCGAAACCGTCACGTCGATGCGCTGGCCAGGCTTGGCGAAGGCGGGCAGATCGGCGGTGATCATCACGGCGGCGGCGTTCTTGAGGCCCGGCGCCACGCCGGCGGGTAATTGGACGCCCAGCCGCCCGGATACGCCACGCATCGCCTGGGTCAGGTATTCCAGGTTGTCGTCACCCGTGCCGGCCAGGCCCACCACGATGCCATAGCCGGTAAGCTGGTTGGAGCGCACGCCCTGGAACTCGCCGAGATCGCGCACGCGCTCGGCATGGGCGGCCCCGGCCAGCATGGGCAAGGCGGCCATGGCGGCGGCCAGCACCAGCAGCATCGGGCCAGGGCGCAGGATGCGGCGGCGCAACAGCGGCCGCAGGGCCAGGCCGGCCAGCGCGGCAGCCGCGAGATCGGCAGCGAAGGGAAAAGCGGTGATCATGGGCAAGGCCTAGAAAGGGCTGACGAGATTGAAGAACTTGGTCAGCCAGCCCTGGCGGGCGGCGCGGCTGACATCGCCGTTGCCGGCATAGGTGATCCGCGCATCGGCCACCTGGCCGGACTGGACGCGGTTGGTCGTGTCGATATCGGCCAGCCGCACGATGCCCGATAGCTGCACCCATTCCTGCCCCTGGCTCAGCGTCAGGCGCTTTTCGCCTTTGACCAGCACGGTGCCGTTGGGGCGCACTTCGGCAATCGTGACGGACACTTCACCCCCCAGCGAGCTGGACTGCGATGCATCCCCCTTGCCGGAAAAGGCGCTGGCGCCCGAATTGTTGATGCCGTTCTGCGACAGGATCGAGAGCGGGCCCTTGTTGGGCGGGGTGAACGTGAACGAGGAAGACTTGGCCGTCTTGCTCGCCGCCGATTTCGAGGTGGTGAGCTGTTCGGCCAGCACGATCACCAGGCTGTCGCCCACGGCATGGGCGCGTGCGCCCTCCACAAGGCCGGCATAGCCGTTGGCGAGGTTGAGGATGCTGCCGTCGGCCGGCTTGGCCGCGCCTGCGCCGGGCAGCGATGGTTCGTAGCCGGTGGCCGGGCGATTGCGCGCCTTGGCTGGCGGCGCTGCCATCAGCAGCCCGGCGGTGATCAGCGCGGGCACGGCCAGCACGGCCAGCAGTTTCAGGCCCAGCCCCGGGCGCGGGCAATGGCCGCGCAGCCGCTCGGCCCGCAGCGCCTTGTCGAAGAGGGAGTCGAACGGGGAATCCATGGGGTCGCGCGCTTTCCCGCCTTACAGCGTCTGGTTGGCGTTCTTGAGCATCTCGTCGATCGCCGAGATCATCTTGGAATTGATCTCGTAGGCGCGCTGGCACTCGATCATGTCGACCAGCTCTTCCACCACGTTGACGTTGGAGGCTTCGAGATAGCCCTGCTGGATATGGCCGCGCCCAGCGTCGCCGGCATTGCCCACTTGCGCCGCGCCGCTGGCGCCGGTTTCCACCAGGAAGTTGTCGCCGATGGCTTTCAGGCCCTGCGGATTGGCAAAGCTGGCCACGGTGATCTGGCCCAGCGTCGTCGCCTCGTTGGCGCCGGGCAAGGTGGCGGTCACGGTCCCGTCCTGCGCCACGGTGATGGCGCTGGCCCCCTCGGGAACGGTGACCGCCGGTTGCAGGGCATAGCCCTGCGAGGTGACGAGCGTACCTTCGGCCGAACGGCTGAAATTGCCGGCGCGGGTATAGGCGAGCTGGCCGCCGGGCAGGGTCACCTGGAAGAACCCGTCGCCATCCAGCGCCAGGTCGAGCGCGTTGCCGGTGCTTTGCAACTGACCCTGGCTTTCCATGCGCGCGGTGCCTTGCAGCGAAACCCCGGTGCCCAGGTTGAGCCCGGTGGCATAGGCCGTTTCGTTGGACGATTGCTGCCCGGCGACGCGCGTGTCCTGATAGGCCAGCGTGGCGAAATTGGCGCGATCGCGCTTGAAGCCGGTGGTGCTGACGTTCGCCAGGTTGTTGGCGATCACGCGCATCCGCGTGTCCTGGGCTTCCAGGCCGGTGCGGGCAACGTGCAGGGCGGAACTGGGCATGGACGGTCCTCTCTCGATCTTGGCTTAGGTGTTGAGGCGCATCAGGCTGGCGGATTTCTCGTCCACCTCACGCGCGGTGGAGGCGACCTTGGTGCGCATGTCGAACAGGCGCTGGGCCTCCACCATCTCCACCAGCACTTGCGTGGGATCGACGTTGGACTGCTCCAGCGCGCCGGGGGTGAGGCGGGCTTCCTCATCCTGCGGCAGGGTGCCGGGGGTGTTGTTCGGTCCGGCCACGTGGAACAGGCCATCCAGCCCCTTGCCCACCTGGCTGCCGGCGGTGGAGACCAGCTTGATCCGGGCCACGGCCTGGGGCGGGGTGGACGGGTTCTGCGGATCGCCGGCCAGCACGCTGCCATCGGGCGCGATCGTCACGATCGTGCCGGTGGGCACGGTGATCGGCCCCCCATCGCCGATCACCGGCAGGCCATCGCCGTTTTGCAGCACGCCATCGGCCGTGACCGCCAGATCGCCGCGCCGGGTATAGGCCTCGCTGCCGTCCGCCGCCTGCACCGTCAGCATGGTGTCGCCGCTCAACGCCACGTCGAGCGGGTTGTTGGTGGCGATGGTGGTGCCCTGCTTCATGCTGGCGCCCTGGACATAGCCCTCGGTCATCGCGCGCGCTTCCAGGCTGGGGCCTTTCAGCGTGATCGGCGTGGCGCTGAGCATTTCCTGGCGAAAGCCGATGGTCTGCGCGTTGGCCATGTTGCTGGCGATCACGCGCTGGCGCACCATCGATCCGGTCATGCCGGAATAGGCGGTGTAGATCAGCCGGTCCATGGCCGGTTACCCCCTTGTGGCCTTAGCTGCGCAGGTTGAGGATGGCCTGGGTGGCCTGCGTGGCGGTGTCGATCGCCTTGGCATTGGCCTGGTAGGCGCGCTGGGCCACGATCAGGCCGACCAGCTCGTCCGACACTTCCACGTTCGAGCGTTCGAGATAGCCCGACATCAGCTTGCCATACTGGCCATTGGTGGGTTCGCCATAATTGGCCGGGCCGGAAAGGTTGGTGGCGGTCCAGTCGGCCGAACCCTGCTGGCGCAGGCCTTGCGCGTTGAGGAACGTGGCCAGCCCCAGCTTGCCGATGATCGTGTTGGAACCATCGGCATAGCTCGCCGCGACATTGCCGTTTTCGGCCACGGTCAAGCCGGCGAATTCCGAACCGGCGGCATTGGTGATCGGCACCAGCGTATCCTGCTGCGTGGTGCTGGTGGGTGTACCGGTCGCGTCGGTGGGATACATCTGCACCCGGTTGCCCTGGGCATCGGTGATGTACCCGCCCGAATCCATCTGGAACGCGCCGTTGCGGGTGTACATCGTCTGCCCGGTGGTGGGCGAAACCACGGTGAAGAACCCGTCGCCGCTGATCGCCAGATCAAGCGAGGAGCCGGTGGAATCGAGCGCGCCCTGCTTGAAGTTCTGGGTGATCGCCTCGACCTTGGCGCCGATCCCCTCGATCAGGCGCGGGTTGGTGAAGGCCGTGCCGGCGACCACGTCGGCAAAGCTCACGGTGCTTTTCTTGAAGCCGTTGGTTTCCGAGTTGGCGATGTTGTTGCTGACCACGTTGAGATCGGTCTGCGCATTCTTGATGCCGTTGAGCGAAGTGTAGAACGACATGGTGTGCTGTCCTGTCGGTTGGGGAGGGGAGGGATCAGGCCGCCGTCGTGGCGGCAGTGGTGGCAGCGGTGGTGGTGGTGCTGGCGGCGCCCTGTGCCGCACTGATCGCGGCCAGTTGCTGCGAAATGGTCTTGAGCGTGGCGGCGATGTCGCTGTTCGATGCCGAGGCGCTGTTGAGCTGGTCCAGCTTGTCGGCAATCGTGCCGAGCGTCGTGTTGGTTTCCGACGAATTCGACAGCGCCGAGAACTGCGCCAACTGGGCCACCATCTGGGTGTTGTCCATCGGCGAGGTGGGGTCCTGGTTCTGCAACTGCGCAGTCAGCATCTTGAGGAAATCGGTGGCGCCCAGGCTGGCCCAGCCGCTCTTGGTGGTGCCGGATGAACTGCCCGACGATGCCGTCGTGGTCGTGCCCGTCGTGGTCGTGGAAGTCACTGTGGTCATGTTACTTCATCCTCATCGTATCGAGCATCAGTTGCTTGGCGGTCTGCATCGCTTCCACCACGTTCTGGTATTGGCGGCTGGCTTCCATCATCTCGACCATCTCGGCGTTTTCATCGACCGGGGCGGCCCAGACATCGCCGTTGGCATCGGCCAGCGGATTGTCGGGATCGTGGGTGCGTACCGCGCTGGTATCGGTGCGGTAGACGCCCTGGACCTTGACGGTGGAAAGGCCGCTGCGCGCGTCCAGCTCTTCGGCGAAGACCGGGCGCAGCGGGCGATAGGCCTGCGCGTCGCTGCTGGCGACGTTGCCGGCATTGGCCAGGTTGGAAGCGGCGGCGTTCATCCGCACCAGTTGCGCCGACATGGCGCGGCCGGTGACGCCGAACAGGGTGAGCGGGGTGGTGCCGGGGCCTGCCATGGTCAGTCACCCTTCAGCGCGCGGGTCACTTCGCCCACGCGCCCCTTGATGAATTCCAGCGTGGCGGAATAGCCCACCGCATTCTCGGCAAAGGCGGTCTGTTCGGTGGCCATTTCCACGGTGTTGCCGTCCAGGCTGGGCATCACCGGCACGCGATAGAGCGTGGCGCCGGCCTCCGCCTGGCTTTCGCTGGCGCCGTTGAGGCGCGCCTTGAGCGCAGCGCCGAAATCGATGTCGCGCGCCTTGTAGCCGGGCGTGGCGGCATTCGCGATGTTGGAGGCCAGCAGCCCCAGGCGCGTGGCGCGCAGTTCCAGCGCGGCGCCATGGATGCCGAACAGGCCGTTGGATGATGCGCTCTGGCTCATCGGTGGTGCTCTCGCTTTCCTTGGACAGACGAACGATGCCAGGGCTTCAGCAAAGGGCGTGCCAAGTGCGCGCTCTGCCCGGAAACGGGGCGGAGTGCGCGATCGCCGCAGGGACCGCGCGGCAAAGCATTGCCGAACGACGGCAAGCCGCGCTGCCGGCCTCTGAAATCCCCGGGAGTGTTGCCGTTCTGGGCGCAAAGGTTTCGCGAAAGAGCAGGATGGCATGGACGCAACCCATCTGGTGGATGGTCAATCGGCGGTGATCGTCGTGGGCGGTACGCTGCTCGGCACCGTGCTGCGCTGCGGCTGGCGCGATAGCTGGACGGCGCTGCGCGCGGTGGCCGCGCTGCTGCGCCCGGCGTTCAATGCCGATGCGATGCGCGCCGAGCTCGCCCATGAAGTGGCGCTGATCCGCCGCGACGGTGTGATCCGCGCCAATCCGCGCCGCCTGGCCGATCGCGAGTTCGATTCCGCCACCACCGCGCTGGTGCGCACCCGCTCGCTTGACGGGCTGGTGGAGCAGCACGAGGCCTGGCGCCGCGCGCGCCTGCGCCGCGCCACGGCGGCGGCGCGCACCCTGGCTCAGGCGGCCGATCTTTCGCCGGTGTTCGGCCTGGCCGGCACGTTGGTGGCGCTCAGCCAGCTCAAGGTGGAAAGCCTCGCCCACGGCAACTTCATCGGCGCCATCGCCATGTCGGTGCTGACCACGCTCTATGGGCTGTTGCTGGCGCACATCGTGATGGGGCCGCTGGGCCGCGCGGTGGAGCGGGCGTCGCAGGGCGAGGAAGAAGCCCGCGCCGAAGTCATGGCCTGGCTGACGCGCCAGGTTGGCCCGGCCTGCCCCGATCGCCATCGCGCCACGCCGCTGGCGCCGCACGAACCGGCCATGGCGCCATCCCCTGAACCGCGCGAAGCGGTATGATCGCGCGGCCGGGGCAGACGGGATGGCAGACCATCCTGGCCGATCTGGCGCTGATCCTGTTCATGATCTGCGCCTCGGCCCTGTCGGTTGCCGAAGGGCCGGCGCCGGCGGCGGACAAGGCCCGGGCGGCGCCCTTGCGCCCGCCGCAACCCGTCCTGCCGCCCCATCCCGTCGCCCCGTCGCAACAGGCCGAGCCGGTCGGGGTGTGGCGCGATGGTCCGGGCGCGCCGCCGCTGGCGCAGTGGCTGGCCGACCAGGCCGCCGATCCGCGCCTGCGCCTGTCGATCGTGGTGCGCTATGCCACGCGGCCCGGCGCGCGCGAAGCGGCGCTCCAGCAGGCTGCCGCCCTTGCGCGCAGCGCCGGTGCCCGCGCCGCCACTGCGCGGCTGGTGGTGGAGCCCGGCACGCAGCCCGGCGCCAGCGTGGCGCTGGGCTATGATGCGGAAAGCCTGTGAGGGTGCATCAATGGGGGCGCTGGCACGGCTCTTGCTCATCAGCGGGGCAATCGTGCCACGCATCAGGAAATGTCCATGCTCGCTGCCTTTTTCCGGCCCGTTCTTGCCACCTCGCTTGCCGCCTCCTTTGCCGCTTCACCCGTTTTTGCCCAGGTGGCGCGGGCGCCGGGCGCGCGCTTTGCCGAAATGGCCGCGATCGATCAGGCCGTGGCGCAGTTCACCGGCCATCCGATCGGCGTGCCCGGCGGCGCGGCGCAGCCGGTGGACCGGCGTTTGCGCCTGGCTGCGTGCACGGCGCCGCTGGCGCTGGGCTGGCGGGCTGGCGCGCATGACAGCGTGCTGGTGCGCTGCCCGGATGCGGGCGGCTGGCGCCTGTTCGTGCCCGTGGTCGTGCCGGTGGCCGAAGCCGCTGCCGCGCCCGCCCCGCCCGCAGTGCAGCGTGGCGAAGGCGTGACCATCGCCATGGTCGGGGATGGCTTTTCGGTGGAGCAGGCCGGCGAAGCGCTCGATCCCGGCCCGCTGGGCGGCTGGATCCGCGTGCGCACCGGGGCCAAGGCCGATGCCCTGCGCGGGCGCATCGTGCGCCCCGGCCTGGTGGAAGTGCCGGTCGATTGAATCGCCACTGCTGTTACGGTTTCGTCCTTACGGTGCGCCACCCGGCAAAAATCCGCCGCCTGGCCTTAAACACCACGGACCGGTGCCGTTCTTCCCGGCATAACCCCCGAGGAGCTCGACCATGTCCAACATCGAAATCGGACCGTCGCGGCCGGTTGGTGCGGTCCAGGTCAAGACGGCCGCCTCTGACGCCGCGCCATCGCCTGTCGTGGCCGAGACCACGGCTGCTACCGCGCCACCGGCCGCATCCAGCACCAGCGCGGCGGCGGCCACCGTTGCCACCAGTGACGCGACCCGCGCCGGCGAAGTGCCGGTCAGTGCCGATCGCGTCGCCCAGATTCGCAAGGCGATCGAGGATGGCCATTACCCGGTCATTCCCGCCCGGATCGCCGATGCCATGATTGCCGCCGGCATGCTGTTGAGGACCGCCCAATGATCGCTGACGCTCCGATTTGCCACCCCACCGATCTGGCCCAGGCGCTGGGCCAGATGATTGCCATACTGAATGAAGAGCGCCAGGCACTGGCGGGCCTGGACATGGATGCGATCATGGGGTGCGCGGTCGACAAGGCGGCCCTGTGCACCCGCCTGGAAGCCGTGGCCAGCGATGCGATCGACGAGGAGTGTCGCGGCATGGTCGACGCCGCCCGCCGCCTCAACGAAGCCAATCGCCGTGTGCGCAACCTGATCGCGGCCAATGTCGCGGCGCGGCTGGACGCGCTGACCGGCGCTCCGGCGCTCTATCGCGCCCGCGCCGGGCAGGCCCGCGCGCAGCATGCCCGCACCGCCCGCCTGCGCTGACCGCAAACGGCAAGAACCAACCGGCGCCGCGTGCCGCTGCCCTTGCCGGGTCGGCTCGCGGCGCTTTTTTGTGCGCAGCAGATAACTGTAAAAAATGCATTATATCGGTTCATGAGGAAATGGCACGACCTTTGCTGAACTGTCCTTGTCGCAGCGCGCCACCCTGGGCTCGCTGCCGCCAGCACAAGGATTTGGGCGTTGAGTTCAGTGCAAACCTCTGCCGGGAGCATTGCCGATCCGGCAAGCAGCGCGATTGCCGGCATGCCGGGCCAGAGTGGCTCGGTTCACGCCGCCATTGCCAATGCCGCCAACGCCACAGGCGTGGACTTTGGCTATCTGCTGGCGCAGGCGCGGCTCGAATCCGGGCTTGATCCGCGCGCCCGCGCCCGCACTTCGAGCGCGGCGGGGCTTTACCAGTTCACCGGGCAGACCTGGCTGGGCACCCTGGCGCGCCACGGCGCGGACCACGGCCTCGATTGGGCCGGCGATGCCGTGGGCAATGCCGCCACCAATCCGGGCCTGCGCAACCGCCTGCTGGCGCTGCGCCACGATCCGCAGCTTTCCGCGCTGCTGGCCGGAGACCTGGCCAACGACAATCGCGCCGCGCTGATGCAGACGCTGGGGCGCGAGCCGGACAATGCCGAGCTTTACCTTGCCCATTTCCTGGGAGCGGAAGGTGCCGGGCGGTTCCTGTCCGGTCTGGCCAGCAATCCCGATGCCAGCGCGGCGGCGCTGCTGCCCAAGGCGGCCGCGGCCAACCGCGCGATCTTCTATGCGCCGGGCGGAACGCCCCGCTCGCTTGCCGGGGTGATGGACCTGCTGCGCAGCCGGCTTGACGCCGCCGGCAGCGGCAGCACCCTGCCGCCGCTGTCCGGGTCATGGTCGTTGGCAAGCCTGCCCTATGGCGATCCGGCTGCGCTCGACGGGCCATGGGCCGATCTGCCTTCCGGCGCGCCGGACCTGGGCGCCGGGCGGCAAAGCTACACCGGCGGGCCGGTGGCGCAGGAATTCCAGCAGGCAGCGGGCGCCGCTGGCCCGGCGGGAGGTGCCGCGAGCCCGCGCGCCTCGATGGCCGACACCCTGCGCGACACCTTCGCGCTGGCTGCGCCGGGCACACCGGCGGGTGATCACGTGGCCCGGGCCTATGGCCGGCTCAAGGCGATGGGGCTGTAATCCGCCATGTTCAAGCGTTTCGGTTCGCCCGGTGCCATGGCCCTTCCGGCCGGTATCCTCATGCTCATCGTGCTGATGATCGTGCCGCTTCCCTCGATGCTGCTCGACGTGTTCTTCGTGCTCAACATCGCCCTCTCGGTGGCGATCCTGATGGCGGCGATGAACGCGGAAAAGCCGCTCGATTTCAGCTCGTTTCCCTCGGTCCTGCTGTTTGCCACATTGCTGCGCCTGGCGCTCAACGTTGCCTCTACCCGCATCGTGCTGGTGCGCGGCCATGAAGGGGAAGCCGCCGCCGGCCACGTGATCGAGGCGTTCGGCGCCTTCCTGATTGGCGGCAACTTTGCCGTTGGCCTGTTCGTGTTCATGATCCTGATGATCATCAACCTGGTGGTGGTGACCAAGGGCGCGGGCCGCGTTTCGGAAGTTTCGGCGCGCTTCACCCTGGATGCCTTGCCGGGCAAGCAGATGGCGATCGATGCCGATCTCGCCGCCGGCCTGATGAGCGCCGACGAAGCCAAGTCCCGCCGCCGCGAAGTGGCGACCGAGGCGGACTTCTATGGCGCGATGGACGGTGCCAGCAAGTTCGTGAAGGGCGACGCCATTGCCGCCCTGCTGATCCTGGGCGTCAATATCCTCGCCGGCTTTTGCCTGGGCATGATCAGCCACGGATTGACCGCCACCGAAGCGGCGCAGCGCTATGTCACCCTGGCGGTGGGCGATGCGCTGGTGGCGCAAGTGCCCTCGCTGCTGCTGTCGATCGCGGCGGCGGTGATCGTCACCCGCGTGGCCGATGCCCGCGACCTGGCCGGACAGATCGGGCACCAGTTCGCCAATCCCGCCACATGGTTGCCGGTGGCGATCATCCTGGGGGCGATCGGCGCCATCCCCGCCATGCCGCAATCGGTGTTCCTGCCGGCGTCTGCCGGCGCGGCCTGGCTGTGGTGGGCCCTGCGCCAGCGGGCGCGCCGCCCCGAGCCGGTGCTGGAACCCGAAGCTCCGCCCAGCGACCCTGCGCGCATCACGCTCGACGAAGTCAGCGACCACACGCTCGTCACCATCGAGCTGGGCTATGGCCTGGTCCACCTGGTGGACGAGCGCCGCGGATCGCCGCTGGTCACGCGGATCACCGGGGTGCGCAAGCAGCTCAGCCAGGCGTTCGGCTTTGTCGTGCCGCAGTTCCGCGTGCGCGACAGCCTGGACCTTGGCCCCAACGACTATCGCATCATGCTGGGCGGGGTGCCGCTGGGCGGGGCGATGGTGCGTGCCGATCGCGTGCTGGCCATCGATGCCGGCGAAGCGCGGCCCGATCACGGCCTGGTGGGCGAGGCGACGCGCGACCCCAGCTTTGGCTGTCCGGCGCTGTGGATCGAGAACCATCTGCGCGACCAGGCGATCGGCGAAGGCTTCCTGACGGTGGACGCCAGCACGGTGATCGCCACCCATCTCAACCAGTTGCTGGGCGAGCGGCCGCAACTGCTGCTGGGGCCGGACGAAGTGCGCGCGATCCTGGATGCGGTGCGCGAGCGGGCGCCGGGCCTGGTGGAAACGCTGCATCCGCAGCCGCTGTCGCTGGCCGCGCTCACCCGCCTGCTGCACGCGCTGCTGGAAGACGGCGTGACCATCGCCCATCCCATGCCGATCCTGGCGGCGCTGAGCCAGGCGGTGCTGCAAACCACCGAGCACGACAAGCTGGTCGATCTGCTGCGCGCCGAATTGGGCGGCCTGATCGTGGCGCGGGTCTGCGGCCCGGCCGAGCGGCTGCCGGTGCTGACACTGTCGGCGCAACTGGAGGGGATGATCGTGGGCGGGATGCACGATCCCGTCACCGGCCTGCCGGTGATCGAACCCGATCTGGCGCGCACCATCGGCGAGCGGGTCAATGCGATCATCGCGCAGCGCGGGCCGGGTGCGCTTTCGCCCGCGCTGATCGTGCAGCCGCGCGCGCGCCGCGCCCTGGCCATGCTGATGCGGCAACGCGCGCCGGCCTGCCTGGTGCTGTCGATTGCCGAACTGCCGCCCACCCAGCCGATCGAGGTGGTCGCGGTCATCGGAGAGGAAACGCCGACCGGGCCGCCGCAACTGCCCCCGCCGAACAGCGGAACGCCCGAACCCGCGCTGGCGGCCTGATCCCTGCTGCACACGTCCCTTGCTTCCAAAAAAGAAAACGAGACTTCATGAAACACGATCACCGCAGCTTTGCCGCCTCGCGTGCCTATCGTGATGACACCGCCGATCGCATTCGCCGGTTCCTGCCGATGGTGCGGCGCCTGGCCTGGCATGTGCATGGTTCGGGCCACGCCGGGGTGGATGTCGACGATCTGGTGCAGGCGGGCCTGGTGGCCCTGACCGAATGCGCGCAAAAGCATTCCGGCCCCACCGAAGACGGCTTTGCCGCCTATGCCAAGCTGCGCGTGCGCGGGGCCATGGTCGATCTCTTGCGGCGAACCATGCCGCTCTCGCGCACCTCGTCAGACCGGCGGCGCACCTTGCGCGAAAAGACCAACCAGTTGACGATGGAACTGGGCCGCATGCCGACCGAGCCGGAACTGGCCCGCGCCCTGGGCCTGAGCGACAGCGAGCTGGCCGATCTGCGCGCGGCGAGCGAGCCGGTACGGATCGAGGCGATCGACGATGCCTATTCCGACAGCGATGCCGCCTTTGCCGACGACCGGCCCGATGCCTTTGCCCAGCTCGCCGACGCGGAAAGCCGGCATCTGGTCGCCCAGGCCATCGCCGCCTTGCCCGAGCGGCTGCAACTGGTGATCCAGCTCTATTTCGTGGAAGAGCTCAACCTTGCCGAAATCGCGCAAGTGCTGGAAGTCTCGGTGCCGCGCGTCCACCAGTTGAAAGCCCAGGCGCTCGACAAGCTGCGCGCCGGGCTGGGCGCAGGCTTCGATATCCTGTAATCCTCCCCGGCACGGGGAGGGGGACCGCGCGAAGCGTGGTGGAGGGGAGTCTGATCCTTGAACGGCGCATAAGGCGGATACGCCCCTCCACCACCGCTGCGCGGCGGTCCCCCTCCCCCACGGGGGAGGAGGCGCGCCCAATCACGCCCCCGGATTGATCGAGCCGCCCAGGCCCAGCCGCTTGCCGTCGGTGATGATCACCTTGTCGCCCAGGCTTGCCACCTTGAACAGGCGCTTGGCGAATTCGTCGGGCACGCCCACGCAGCCATTGGTGGCATAGCCCTTTTCCACCTTGGAGCCGTGGATCGAGACGCCGTCGTTGGTCAGGCGCAGCATCCACGGCATCGGCGCGTCATAGATGTTGGAAACGTGGGTGGCGTCTTTCTGGGTGATGGGAAAGACGCCCAGCGGCGTGGGCTTGTCGCCATAGCCCTTGAGAATGGCGGTCGCGCCGATCTCGTGCCCGTCGCGGAACACCGAAAGGACGCGCGCGGCAAGGTCCACAGTGATCACCACCGGCCCGGCCTTGCCCTGGCTTTCATCCCAATAGAACTGGCCAAAGCGGATCGGGCCATCGATCTTGAGCACGGACTTGACCACGAACGGGGTATCGGCGGCTGGCGCGGAAGGAGCAGCCGCCGCGTTCGGGGCCGAAGCGGTGAGTGTGATGGGGTTGGCATCGGCCGCTCCCGCTGGCGCGGTGGGCAGGGCGGTGGCGGCATCGTCCGCATCGCCAGACAGGCTGCGCGCCAGATCCTGGCCAACATGGAATGCCAGCAGCATGGCAAGGCCGGTGGCGCAGGCGCCCACGCCGATCACCGCCAGGCGTTGCCGGCCTGCCTTGCGCGCGCTTCTGTTCCTTCCTGCCACGCCCGATTGTCCTTTCGTTCGCCAGCATAAGCCCTGCGCGGTGCCTGGGCCAGCGCGCCGGAGCACTTGTCCCGCCTAGGGACAGGGCATGGCCTTAGCGTTAATCGCCATGGTTGACCAAGCGTTACGGCGCGTCGCCCGGCGCGCGAGGCCCGCTCTTTCAGCTTGCCGCAAGGTTGGCTGTGGCATGCCTGCCACCCATGATCGATTCCGGCCACATGCTTGGGGCGCTGCCCTCCTGGCTGACCAGCCCGCCACCGCTGCTGGCCGCCGCGCTGGTGGCGATCGTGCTGGTCACCTTGGCCGGGCTGGGCGGCGGCGGCCTTGCGCGGCTGATGCGCTTTTGTGGCAATCTCGTGCTGCTGGGCGTGTTCGCGGTGGCGTGCCTGCGCTTTGTCCAGCTCGATCCCTCGTTCGCGCATTTCATGCCCAGCATCGGCATGCCCGAAGCGCAAGTGTCGGGCGGCGAAGTGCGCGTGCCGCTGGCCTCTGACGGACATTACTGGATCGAGGCCAATGTCAACGGCACGCGCACCCGCTTCATGGTCGATACCGGGGCCACGATCACCACGCTGTCGGCCGAAGGCGCGAGCGAGGCGGGCATCGCGCCCGATCCGCTGCGCCTGCCGGTGGTGATGCACACCGCCAATGGCGATGTGGAAGCCCAGACGGCGCGGGTCGAAACACTGAAATTCGGATCGATCGCGGCGCGCGACATGGACGTGATCGTGAGTGAAACGACCGGCGGCCTCAACGTGCTGGGCATGAATTTCCTCAACCGCCTCAAAGGCTGGCGGGTGGAGGAAGGCGTGCTGATCCTTACCCCCCGGCACCCGCAGAGCGTGTAACGCCGGCAAAGGTCAGGCGGCGCCACAGGCGTTCGAGCGGCCCCTGGCCGAACCGTGCCAGCCAGGCTTGCGGCCAGGCCAGCATCAGCACCCAGCCGAGCATCACGAACAGCGGCAGCATGCCGCGCGGCACGGCATGGGCATTGCCCCAGCCGAACCCGGCGCCCCAGCCACAGAACAGCGCGCTCATCACCAGCGTGGTGCCGAGGTAATTGGTAAAGGCACAGCGCCCGGCTGCTGCCAGCACCCGGCCCGGCGCATGTTCTGCCAGTGCGGGCCAGAGCAGCAGCAGCGCGGCGGCATAGCCCAGGGTCATCGCCAGGCGTGGCACGGCGGCCATGTCGGTGGTGACGGCAAAGGCCAGTTGCGGCGGCCAGCCAGCGCGATCGGCCCACCACGCCAGAGCCGCCGTGGCCGCGCCGCCCAGCGCGATGCCCGCCAGCGCCAGCGCGGCCATGACCGCACGCGGCCAGCGCCCGGTGAAAAAGCCGCTTTTGAACAAGGCCATGCCGATCAGCATCAGGGGAAAGGTCTCGCTGAAGGTGTTGAGCGTGGCGGTGATCGGAAAAGTCGGCGTGCCCACCACGCGCAGCGCCACGCTTTCGCCCCAGCCGGCGTGAAGCACGCGCGCATCGGCGCTCAGCGACTGGGCCACGCGCGTGGCGATATCGGCCACGGCGGCGCGATCGGCCGGGCTGCCAAGTCCTGCCAGCACGCGCTGCTCCCCGGCGATCGCCGGCAGCGCGGCCAGCGCATCGAAGGCATGGGCCAGCACGAAGACGGGCAGGGCAATCGCCAGCAGCGGCCACGGTTCGAGCCGGCGCAGCGCCAGCGCCAGCAGGCCGCACAGCGCATAGGCAAAGAGAATGTCCCCCCACCACAGCAGCGCATAATGCAGATAGCCGAACAGCAGCAGCCACAGCAGGCGCCGCACCTGCATCGCATCGCCCGACAATCCGCGTCGCTCCACGCTCTGTACGAACAGTACCATGCTCGCGCCGAACAGCAGCGTGAACAGCCCGCGCATCTTGCCGTCGAACAGCAGGAACGCGATCACGAACCAGACGGTGCCGGGGCCATCGGGGCCGGGCAGGGCCGGGCTGAGACTGGCCAGTTGCGGCCCCCAGAACCCGGTCACGTTGATCGCCAGGATGCCCAGCACGGCGCAGCCGCGCAGGAAATCGAGCGCGGCGATGCGGGAGGGTGGCGGCGGCAGGGTCTCGTCCGGCGAAGTCATCGCCGTTGCCATGCACGCCGCGCGGCCCGGCGGATAGTCCAAACCGTCAGGGTTTTACGGGAATGCAATCCACGCCCGCACCCTTGAGCGCGGCGCAGGCGCGCGCCGCCTCGGCCTGGCTGGCAAAGCCTCCGGCGAGCAGGCGCGTCACCGAACCCTGCGCGAGATCGATGCGCGGATGCCCGGCCAGTTCGGCCCGGCCCCGCACGCGCGCCCACAGCCCGTCGGCGTTGCTCTTCTGCGCAAAGGCGCCAAGCTGGATGCGCCAGGCGCCGCCAGCGGCCGGGCGCAGGGCCTTTTCCGCAGGGGCCGGGAAAGGCGCTTTGGCCGGCGCGGAGGCCACCGGCCGTGGCTTTGGCGCGGATGAAGCAGCGCGCGGCACTTCCACCGGATTGGCATAACTGGCGCCGGCCAGCACGCGGCCGTCGGGCGCGCCGGTCCTGGCCGGGGGCAGGTCAACAGGCGTCAGCGAAGCCTGCGCGGGACGCGATATGGCTGCGACTGCTGGCGCGGCTGGGGCGTCTGGCGTCGGCGCTGTCACGCCCAGTTCGGCGGCGGCCAGCTCGCGCGAGCGCTGGTCGCTGGTGCGGGCCTCCAGATCGGCGGCCACGGAGGCGCCCATCTGGCGCTGCTCCAGCGGGATCACCTGGTTCATCGTCTTGAGGCTTTCGATTGCCTGGGGCAGGCCCACAGCCGCCGCGCGCGTCATCAGGGCATAGGCGCGCACCCAGTCCTTGGGCTGGAAATCGCCATTGAACGCCGCCACGCCCAGCACATACATCGCGCGCGGTTCGCCTCGGTCGGCCGAGGCATTGAGCCAGGGCAGCGCCTCGCTCTGGCGGCCGGTCTGGAACAGCAGGATGCCATAGTTGTCGGCGGCGCGGGCATGGCCCTGGCGCGCGGCCTTGTGAAACCAGTCTTCCGCCTTGGCCATGTCCTTGGGCATGCCCCGGCCCAGCTTGGCGGCCTGGCCCATGTTGAACTGCGCGTCGGCATCGCCCTTGGCGGCCGGGCCCTGCCATTGCCGCACGGCGGCGGCATAGTCCCCGCGCGACCAGGCGTTCACCCCGTCGCGCACGTCGGCAAGGGCCGAGCCGGGCACGAGCGTTGCCACGGCACCCACCAGGAGCAGCGCGCGCGCCGCCAGGCCAAGGGTCTTGGACGAATGGATCATGGTCAAAGCGAATCTCTTGCCAAAGCCGCACATCTGCGGGGTTTCCCTCAGGCCTCTTGCCGGAAAAATGGTAAACAAGTTTTCCCGCACCGTCATCTGCGGTGTCATGCCGGCATGCCCGTCGCACCATTTCGGAACAGGCTGGCCGATGCCGAACCGGAACGGTGTTAACCAAAATTTCAGCGCAATCTGCGACTCCGGGAACTCTGGAAGACCGCAGTTGCGGGCCGCAGTTTCAGGGGGACACATTGCGCGTACTGGCCTTGGCTTCGCAAAAAGGGGGATCGGGCAAGACCACGCTGTCCGGCCACCTCGCCGTGCAGGCGCAGCGCGCCGGTGCCGGGCCGGTTGTCCTGATCGACATCGATCCCCAGGGCAGCCTCGCCGACTGGTGGAACGAGCGCGAGGCCGATTTCCCCGCCTTTGCCCAGACCACCGTGGGCCGCCTGGCTCAGGATCTCCAGGTCTTGCGCCAGCAGGGCTTCAAGCTGGCAGTGATCGATACGCCGCCGGCCATCACCATGGCGATCCAGTCGGTGATTGCCCTGTCCGAACTGATCGTCGTGCCCACGCGCCCTTCGCCGCACGATCTGCGCGCGGTGGGAGCCACGGTCGACTTGTGCGAACGCGCGGGCAAGCCGCTGATCTTTGCCGTCAACGGCGCCACGCCCAAGGCGCGGATCACGGCCGAGGCGATCGTCGCGCTGTCGCAGCATGGCACGGTGGCGCCCGTCACGCTGCACCACCGCACGGATTTCGCCGCCTCGATGATTGATGGCCGCACGGTGATGGAAGTCGATCCCACCGGCCGCTCCGCCGCCGAAATCGCCCAATTGTGGAGCTATGTTTCCGAACGGCTGGAAAAGAATTTCCGCCGCACGGTCTTCGCCGTGCCGCAGCCTGGCCCTGCTGGCATGGCCGCCGTGCGCGCGCTGGGTGGCGCCGCGCCGCGCCCGGCAGGCTCGTTCGGCCGCCGCGTGATCGGCTCGTGAGCGAGGGAGACCCGGCGATGACCCAGCCTGAAACCAAGCCTTTCGCTTCGCTCACCGGATCGCTGCTGGCGCGCAAGGGCGCCGCGCGGCCCGCCATGCGCAGCCCGGTCTCGCTCGATTGGGCCGGCCTTGAAGCCGCAACTCCGGTGCCTGTGGCCGAAACCGTGCCGCTGGCTGAAGTGGTGGCGCTGGAAGAGGCGGGCGAAGACGACAGCCAGCCCGAAGTGCTGCGCCAGATTGCCCAGCTTTCCGCGGTGATGGGGCGCAAGGTTGCCGCCACCCGTCGCGCCGCGCAGGATGTGGAGCAGTTGCCGGGCAAGAAGGTGGCGTTCACGCTACGCCTCGATCCGCGCCGCCATGCTCTGTTGCGCGCCTGCTGCACGGCCGAGCGACGCAGCGCCCAATCCCTGCTGGTCGAGGCGCTGGATCGCCTGGTCGATGCCACGCCGGGGCTGGAAGACGTGCTCGCCCAGTTGCCCCAGGCCGATAGTCCGCTTTCCATCCCAGCCGCCGCCGCCGACCCTGCCGGGCCGGTCCGGGTGCGCTGATACCCTGCCGGGAAACCTTCATGACGCCGCTCCGCACGAACCGCCCGTTTGCCACCACGGCCCTGGCCACGACGCTCGCCGCCAGCCTGCTGGCCGGCTGCGCCCAGACCGCGCCCCACCCGGGGCAGACCGCCTCGCGCGCGCAGTCTGCGCTCTTGGGTGGCGAAGCGGTCAAGGCCGTGGCCCTGGCCGAACAGGCGGTGCTCGCCGATCCGCGCAACCCGGGCTATCGCATGCTGCTCGGCAGCGCCTACATGCGCGCCGGCCGGTTTGTCGCGGCGCGCCAGGCCTATGACGATGCGATGGAACTGGGCCAGGACGATGGCAAAGTCGCACTCAGCCTGGCGCTGACCGATATCGCGCTGGGCCACCCGGACGTGGCGCTCGACACGCTGGGTGCCCATCGCCAGCAGATTCCGGTGGCCGACTATGGACTGGCGCTCGCCCTTGCCGGGCAGGCCGACCAGGCGGTGCAAGTACTTTCGGGCGCGGTGCGCGCGGGCGATGACACGCCCAAGCTGCGCCAGAACCTGGCCTATGCCATGGCCATGGCCGGGCACTGGCGCGAAGCGCGCGACATGGCCGCGCAGGATGTGCCGGCCGACCAGCTCGCGGCCCGCATGGCGCAATGGGCGCAGTTGAACGATCCGGGCAACATGCGCCTGCGCGTGGCGAGCGTGCTGGGCGTGCCCGCGGGCCTGGAAGACGAAGGCCAGCCCGCCGCGCTGGCGCTGGCGAACTTTCCCGCTGCCGCGCAGCCGGTCGAGCAGGCCGCCCAGACGGCCACGGCGCAAGCCGCTGCGGCTCCTGCTGCTTCCGCCCAGGCGCCGATGTTGGCGCAGTTCGCCGCGCAGGAATTGCCCGCGATCGACAATGGCGCGCCGCAGCCGCAAGTGGCCGATGCCAGTGCCGCGCCAACCGCCGAAAAGCTCGCCGCGATCGACATGCCGCCGTCTTCGGCTGCTGCAACGCCCGTTGGCGCCACCCCGGCCTGGGCGATCGCGCCCCGCCCGGCTATGGCACACCCGGTGGTTGCGGCAACGCCTGCCCTGCTGTCGCGCAAGCTGGCCAAGGCCGATCGCGCCCCGGCCCTGATGGCCAAGGCCGCGCAGGCCCGCGTCGCCACGCTGTCCCTCCGCGCTGACGCGGTGCCCACCGGCACGCATCTGGTGCAACTCGGTGCCTTCTCCACCCAAGAAGGCGCCCACCGCGCCTGGCGGCACTACCTCGCCATCAATCCCGCGCTCAAGGGCTATCGCCCGGTGATCACCGCAGCCACGGTCAACGGCAGGCAGTTCTGGCGCACCCAGGCGGCCGGCTTTGCCAGCGCGGCACCCGCGCGCGCGCTGTGCGGCACGCTCAAGGCCAAGGGCGGCGTGTGCATCGTGCTGGCCAACCCGGTCTCCGGCGGCCCAACCGCTGCCCCCGCGATCCGCTTTGCCAGCAACCGGCGATAAGGCGGAACGGCAAAGGTCTTCAGCCGTAGCGGCGTGGCATCAGGGGCATTTCATGCCAAGATGCTGTGCTGCCGCTGCTTTGTCCCTGGCGTGAAGATCTCCGCCAACGTCACAAGATTATCGCGCAGAACCCTGAAACACGTTCAGGGTGAGGGGCTGTGCAGGCGTTCGCCGCCAAAGGCCAGGCGAATACAGCATTTCACACCAAGGCACGAAGCCACCAAGTTCCCGCTCCTGATTCCTTCGTGCCTTGGTGTGAAATTTGGTCGGGCTTGGGCCGCGTTCAATTGCGAAGGTTTTGCTCGATCGCGAGGGCCCTTTTGACTTAGGCGGTGCATGGTGATTGGGTCAGGAAGCGCCCACTTGCGGACTGGGAATTTTGCCGTTCAACGTCAAAGCGGGACCCCGGATCAAGTCCGGGGTGACGTTAAAACATTAAGATCAAAAACTTTCTCGTCGCCCCGGGCTTGACCCGGGGCCCCGCTCAGTGGTTTGAGCCATGGCCGCGTCCCACCAGACTAGGACGGGAAAGCAGCACGCAGGCCGCTCTGGCCTCGGGTCAGCCCGTCGCCGAAAGCGGTGTTTCCGTGTGATCGGTGCGAGCTGAGGCTGGCGGGGTGAGGCGGGGTCGCTCCGCGCGGCGGAACCAGGCCTGGAGCGGGGCATCGAACCAGCGGTTGGCGGCCCAGGCCACGATGATAACTGCGGCTGCCTGGGCCAGGGAAAAGGCCGGGGCGGGCAGGGGAACGTGTTTGGCCAGTTCCACGCCGACACGCAGGACCGGGCCTTGCAGGATGTAGATCGGATAGCTGAGCAGGCCCAGCCAGTGCGCTGCCCGGCCTATGCGCCCGTGCAGTGGTACGGCGGCGGCCAGCCAGACCAGCAGGGGGAAGCCGAGCAGCGCCAGGGCGCCGTCATAGATCGCGGGGGCGAGCCCGAGGCTGCGCGCCGGATCGGCCAGCAAGGCGGTAGCGAGCGCGAGGCACAGGGTGAGGGCGAGCAGGGGAGCGACCAAGGGATGCGCCTGCATGGCGACACGGCGCCAGCGGAACACCAGGATGCCGGCAAAGAACGGATAGATCACCCGCGCCGCGCCAAAGGCGAAGTTCGCCTTGTCCGTCCCGCCCATCAGCCGCCCGAAGTGGGCGATGTCTGCCAGCACGAGCACTGCGCCCAGGCCGACGAGGCCGAGGAGGATGCGTTGCGACAGGAGCCGGGCGAGGAAGGCATAGGCCAGGTTCACATAGGCTTCGAACGCCAGCGACCAGGCTGCCATGTTGAGCGGAAAGGCGGTGGGCCATTGCGGGAACAGCGGGCAGGGCAGCAGCGCCAGGGCAAAGCCCAGCGCCAGCAGCGCGTCGGCCAGCGAGACGGTGTGGCGCAGGAATACCGCGCCCAGGAACACGGCAAAGCCCAGCAGCGTGCCCAGCGCCAGCAGCGGATAGAGCCGCCGCGCCCGCGCCCGGGCAAATCCCGCGCGCGACAGGCGCCCTTCGCGCACCTGGCCATCATAGGCAAAGGCGATGACGAAGCCGGACAGGGTATAGAAGAAATCCACTGCCAGCCCGGCATGGGGCAGGGCCGAAAGGCTGTGCTGCTGCATCAGGTGATAGGCCAGCACGACCAGGGCGGCGACCCCGCGCAAGGCATCGAGCAGGCCAAAGCGCTCTAGCGTCTGCGCCCTGCCGCGCTGATTGCCTGCCATTTGCCATGCCCCCGTCTGCCGTTCCGCGCAGGATCGACCCATAGGCGTCAAGCAGCAATGGCGGGTGGATCGGATTCCGAGATTTTGGGGCTTTGGGGAAACATGCCCCCTCCGCCGGACCTGTGGCCCGGCACCTCCCCCGCGTGGCGGGGGAGGATCATGGGGCTGTTACTCTGCGGCGATGCCGGCGGCGCCGAACATGTCCACGTCTTCCTCGGTGGATTCGGTGGTGGTGTTGGCGGCCTTGGCGTTGCGGCGGTTGTCGAAGTTCGACCACACGTCGTTCCAGTTGCCGCGCGTGGCGGCCTTGGAATATTCGGTGGCGCGGGTTTCGAAGAAGTTGGCATGCTCCACGCCGTTGAGCAGCGGGGTGAGCCAAGGCAGCGGGTGTTCCTCGATCATGTAGATCGGTTCAAAGCCAAGCTGGCCCAGGCGCCAATCGGCAATGTAGCGGATGTAGCGCTTGATTTCCTTGGCGTTCATTCCCGGCACCGGGCCCTGTTCGAACGCCAGGTCGATGAAGGCGTCTTCCAGGCGCACGGTCTTCTGGCAGCAATCGAGGATGTCTTCCTTGACGGCCTTGGTCAGGCACTGGCGCTCGGCGCAGAATTCCTTGAACAGGCGGGTGATGCCTTCGCAGTGCAGCGATTCATCGCGCACCGACCAGCTCACGATCTGGCCCATGCCCTTCATCTTGTTGAAGCGCGGGAAGTTCATCAGCATCGCGAAAGAGGCGAACAACTGGAGACCTTCGGTGAAGCCGCCGAACATGGCCAGGGTGCGGGCAATGTCCTCATCATTTTCCACGCCGAAGTTCTGCATGTAATCATGCTTGTCCTTCATTTCGGCGTATTCGAGGAACATGCCATATTCGCTTTCCGGCATGCCGATCGTGTCGAGCAGGTGCGAATAGGCCGCGATGTGGATCGTTTCCATGTTGGAGAACGACGCCAGCATCATCTTCACTTCGGTGGGCTTGAACACCCGGCCATACTTTTCGTGGTAGCAATCCTGCACTTCCACGTCGGCCTGGGTGAAGAAGCGGAAGATCTGCGTCAGCAGGTTGCGCTCGTGGTCCGACAGCTTCTGCGCCCAGTCGCGGCAATCCTCGCCCAGCGGCACTTCCTCGGGCATCCAGTGAATCTGTTGCTGGCGCTTCCAGTATTCATAGGCCCAGGGATATTCAAAGGGCTTGTAGGTCTTGCGGGCTTCAAGAAGGGACATGGGTGGCGGTCCTGTTGGAATTCGGCCTGTTGGAATGGGGCGGAATATGGGTTGTTTCAGGCGGCGGGGAAAGCCGCCCCGGAGGGCAGGCGGCCCAAGTGGTGTGGGATATGGGGTGGAGCGCCGGCGCGGCGGCACTGTGCGGCGCGGCGGGCGCATTCCGGCTTGTGGCCCTGATTTTGCGTCTGGTCGCGCCGGTGCGTCTGGCCCCGGTGCCATGCCGATACGGTCAAAAGCATCAGGAAGTCCCGGGAACGGCCGGCGCGGCGCGGCATTGTTGAGGCAGTGGCTGGCGGACGCAAACGATCCGCTGCCCTGATACCACCACACAATGCAGGAGGCTGGGCATGACCGGCAACGACAGCAATCCCGTCGCGAGCCAGATTCGCGAGCACATGGCCGTGATCGGCGCCGACGGAGCCCCGGTGGGCACGGTCGACCACGTCGATGGCGATCGCATCAAGCTGACCAAGGCCAAGAGCGGTGCCCATGCCGGGCACCACCACTACTTGTCGCTGGGCCTGGTCGCCGGCGTGGAAGGCGACACGGTGCGCCTTTCGGCCAACGCCGACGTGGCCCTGACCTTTGAGGAAGAGGAAAAGTAAGCTTCCGCTTCCCATATTGCGCATGACGTATCGAAAAGCCGCGTCCCCTTCGCGGCCAGGTCGTCCCTGGCGACCGGAAGGCGCCTCGCTCCACGTCGTAAGTGGCGAGGCGCTTTTTCCGATGCGGGTTACTTCCAGAACCAGCCGGGCTTGAGCGCGCGTTCCTTGCGATTGCGCCACATCTGGATGTACATCCACAGACCCGAGAAGCTGAAGAAGATCATCGCAAAACCCGACAGCGTGCTGATCAGCACACCCAACGGGCCAAAGCTTTCGCCCGAATGCAGATGGTGCAGCAGCCCGACGATCGACTTGCCACCCTTGGGCTTGGGCCGGCACATATAGTCCGGCGGGCAGACGAAGTCCGGCTTGGCCGGCGCCCCGGCGGTGGCCGCCGCCGCGGCCTTGGGTGGGCCGTCGCGATCCCCGCCGCCGCTCATCAGCGGCACGACCTGGCTCAGTGTGCCCGTGATCGCGATCCACAGCAGGAAAATACCGAAAAACACCGAAATCCAGCGGTGCCACTTGCGCATTGATCGATCCCCTCTGATCCCCCGGCCCGGCGGCGATAGCGGCCCTGCCATCGGCACTGGCCGGGCAAGGCCAGGCCGCCTTGTGACGGCATGTTGCCATACCGGGCAAGCCGCGAAATGTCGCCATCTGTAACATGGGCTGGGGCCTGATCTGTACCGGCATGGGTGATGCTCACGGAACGGCGGTCAATGGGCTGCGAACGTGGGCGGAACGAAGCGGGGCAACATGGCCGGCACCGATGCCTGGCACGCCGGGGTGCTGCCGGTCTATCGGCAAGCCACCCCAAACACGCCGGCCTGCTGGCAGGCCCATTTTCCTGGCAGGGGCATTTTTACTGGCAGGCCAGGCATTCCTCGTAGTCGGTCTGCTTCACGTCCAGTTCGATGCGGCGCGCTTCGGCGGTGTTGTCCGCCTCCACGCCACCGGCGAACCCGGCACGCTGGACCGACTTGGAGCGCAGGTAATAGAGCGACTTGATGCCCTTTTCCCAGGCCTGGAAGTGCAGCATCAGCAAGTCCCACTTGTCCACGTCGGCCGGGATGTAGAGGTTCAGCGACTGGGCCTGGTCGATATAGGGGGTGCGGTCCGCCGAGAATTCGAGCAGCCAGCGCTGGTCGATCTCGAAGCTGGTCTTGTAGACCGCCTTCTCGTCGGCCGAGAGGAATTCGAGATGCTGGACCGACCCACCGCGCTCCAGGATCGAGTTCCACACGTTGGTCGAATCCTTGGCCTTTTCGCGCAGCAGCTTTTCCAGGTAGGGGTTCTTGACCACGAACGAGCCCGACAGAGTCTTGTGCGTGTAGATGTTGGCGGGGATCGGCTCGATGCAGGCCGACGTGCCGCCGCAGATGATCGAGATCGACGCGGTCGGCGCAATCGCCATCTTGCACGAGAAGCGCTGCATCACGCCCATGTCGGCCGCATCCGGGCACGGCCCGCGTTCCTGGGCGAGCAGCAGCGAGGCTTCGTCCGCCTTGGCGGCGATGTGGCGGAACATCTTGAGGTTCCACGCCTTGGCCATGGCGGATTCGAACGCGATGCCCTTCTTTTGCAGGAACGAGTGGAAGCCCATCACGCCCATGCCGACCGAACGCTCGCGCGCGGCGGAATACTTGGCGCGGGCCATCTCGTCGGGCGCGCGGTCGATGAAGTCTTGCAGCACGTTGTCGAGGAAGCGCAGCACGTCTTCGACAAAGCGCTTGTCGCCCTGCCACTCGTCCCAAGTTTCCAGGTTGAGCGAGGAAAGGCAGCACACCGCGGTGCGATCGTTGCCCAGGTGGTCGATGCCGGTGGGCAGCGTGATTTCCGAGCACAGGTTCGAGGTCGAAACCTTGAGGCCCAGGTCGCGGTGATGCTTGGGCATCATGCGGTTCACGGTGTCGGAGAAGACGATGTAGGGCTCGCCCGTGGCCAAGCGCACTTCGACCAGCTTCTGGAACAGCGAGCGGGCATCGACCTTGCCGCGCACCGATTGGTCCTTGGGGCTGCGCAGGGCGAATTCGGTGCCGTCGCGCACGGCTTCCATGAATTCGTCCGACAGCAGCACGCCGTGGTGCAGGTTGAGCGCCTTGCGGTTGAAATCGCCCGACGACTTGCGGATTTCGAGGAATTCCTCGATTTCCGGGTGCGAGATGTCGAGATAGCAGGCGGCAGAGCCACGGCGCAGCGAGCCCTGGCTGATCGCCAGGGTCAGGCTGTCCATCACGCGGACGAAGGGAATGATGCCGCTGGTCTTGCCGTTGAGGCCGACGTTCTCGCCGATGCCGCGGACATTGCCCCAATAAGTGCCGATGCCGCCGCCGCGCGAAGCGAGCCAGACGTTCTCGTTCCAGGTCTTGACGATGCCTTCCAGGCTGTCTTCCACCGAGTTGAGATAGCACGAGATCGGCAGGCCGCGGCCAGTGCCGCCGTTCGACAGCACGGGCGTGGCCGGCATGAACCACAGCTTGGAGATGTAGTCATAGAGACGCTGGGCGTGGTCCTGGTCGTCGGCATAGGCATCGGCCACGCGCGCGAACAGATCCTGATAGGTTTCGCCGGGCAGCAGGTAGCGATCGTCGAGCGTGTCCTTGCCGAACGCGGTCAGCTTGGCATCGCGCGCGGCGTCGGTGACGATGGCGAAGCGGCGCGGGTTGACCGCCTTGGAATCGAGCGGGGCGGCCTTGGCCGGCGCGGCGTCGGTCGCGCTGGCGAGAATGGCGGCGGCGGCGGCCGAAACCAGATCGGCGCTGCCCTTGTCGTCTGCCTGCATGTCCATAGCCTTTGCTTGCGCCGCCTTGGCTGCGGCCTTGCGCGCCACGGGCGCTTCGGAAACGGCGGCAGCGGCGATCGTTGCGTCGATCCCTGCGTCCGCCACTGCATCAGGCGCGGCCTTGGCGTCGCGTTCAAGGGTGGCCTGGCCACCTTCCAGTCCCAATTCGTCCTGCGCCATCAAAGCCGTTCCATCGTTCATTTCCCCGGTCCTGAAATTCACGTTCCATTCCCCGCTTGCACGAGGCCCGCCGCGAACGACGGACCGGATATTGCAGACACTGCCCAAGGCTGCCGATCCAGCCTGAGCTGGACCTTGCAGCCGGGAATTTGGTGGCCGAGCAGCGGGCGACTCAACGGCCCGCCAATCATGCCATGGATCGAAACAGAAAGGGAACGAAATCCCATTCCATCTTGCCGCGGTGCCAAAAATCCCAGCGACGTCAAAGGGTCCGTCCCGAGGGACGGGGACCGGGCTTCCTGATATGGGAAGCACCATGACGTATAACTAGGTTTGGTTGCCCACCGTGGTTTCGACCACAACCCATAGTGCTTGAAGCGGGGGGCGCAGGCAAGGGCTGCCTGCCCATAAGGGTGATGCAATTCGTCGCAAACACGATTCGCTTCGTCGCTGGAAGAGCTATGTTGCAGTGCAGCGACGCGCGGGGTTTCCAAGGCTTCAAGCCCAAAATGACGGGCCTGAAATATTTTTCGGCGGCGCCGGCTTTGCTGTGGACAAGAAAATGTCCAGAGGCACTCTCTGGATATCCCCAGCCTGACTACCCATAGTGGCGATACCGACCATAGTGGCGCTACCGAAGGGCCGCCCTGACAGGTTGCGCCAGGCACAGGAGATACGGGTTCATGCGGGATATCCTTTCGATGCTGCTGTCGGGGCTGCTGGTCGGCATAGCCGCCCGCTTCCTCTATTTCGGCACGGTGGAAATGAGCCTGGCCCGGACCATTCTGCTCGGCATTGGCGGTGCACTCGTGGCCGGGCTGGCATCCAGCCTGGCCGGGCGGGGCACGGTCAGCGAAGGCTTCAACCGCGCCGGCTGTCTCGCCTCGATCCTGGGGGCGATGCTGCTGATCTTCCTTGGCCGGCACTTCTGGTAAGCCGGCCAGGCCGGATTTGCGGCACCGAGCCGGTGCCACACCCAAATTGCGTCAAGGCGCATTTGCCCAAGCGGATGCTCAGTCCGGCACCAGGATGGTCTCGCGCGCGGCGGGCTGGGCCTGGGGGAAATCCTGGTTGTAGTGCAGTCCCCGGCTTTCGCGCCGCGCCCGGGCGCTCTGCACGATCAGGTCTGCCGCCTGGAGCAGGTTGCGCAGCTCGATCAGGTCGGCCGTGACGCGCACGTTGCCATAGTATTCGGCCACTTCGCTTTGCAGCAGGGCAATGCGGTGGGCGGCGCGCTCCAGCCGCTTGTTGGTCCGCACGATGCCGACGTAGTTCCACATGAAGCGGCGCAGTTCGGTCCAGTTCTGCTTGATCACCACGTCTTCGTCGGAATCGGCCACGCGGCTTTCGTCCCAGCCGCGCACTTCGGGGGGCGGTGAGAACGCATCCCACGACGCCAGGATGTCGCGCGCGGCGGCATCACCGAACACGAAGCATTCCAGCAGGCTGTTGGACGCGAGGCGATTGGCGCCGTGGAGCCCGCTTTCCGAACACTCGCCCACGGCATAGAGCCCGGCAAGATCGGTGCGCCCGGCCAGGTCCACCAGCACCCCGCCGCAGGTGTAGTGCTGGGCCGGCACCACCGGGATCGGCTCGCGCGTCATGTCGATGCCAAGGCCGAGCAGCCGCTCGTAGATGTTGGGAAAGTGGCTGCGAACGAAGTCTGGATCCTTGTGGCTGATGTCGAGGTGGACATAGTCCAGCCCCAGCCGCTTGATCTCGTGGTCGATGGCGCGGGCAACGACGTCGCGCGGGGCCAGTTCCTCGCGCGGGTCGAAGCGCGGCATGAAGCGCTCGCCGCCGCCGGGAAAGCCCGGCGGGATTTTCAGGTGACCGCCTTCGCCGCGCACCGCTTCGGTGATCAGGAAGTTCTTGACCTCCAGGTTGTAGAGGCAGGTCGGGTGGAACTGCATGAATTCCATGTTGGATACGCGGCATCCCGCGCGCCAGGCCATGGCGATGCCGTCTCCGGTGGCGCCGCGCGGGGCCGTGCTGAACAGGTAGGTGCGCCCCGCGCCGCCGGTGGCCAGGATCGTGGCGCGCGCCGTCAGGCATTCCACCTTGCCGGTCGCGGCGTTGAGCGCATAGCAGCCCCACACCCGCCGATCGCCCTTGGGGTGTGCGCGATGGCGGTCGGTCACCAGGTCGATCGCCACCATGTCGGGCTTGAGCGTGATATTGGGGTGAGCCATGGCGGCGCGGATCAGCGCCTGCTGCACGGCCGCGCCCGTGGCATCGTCCACGTGCACGATGCGGCGGTGCGAATGGCCGCCTTCGCGGGTGAGGTGCAGGCTGCCGGCTTCTTCGTTGAATGGCACGCCGATCTGCGCCAGCCGGGCGATCGCCTCGGGGGCGTGCTCCACCACATATTCCACGGTCTCGCGGCGGTTGAGGCCGCAACCGGCGATCATCGTGTCGCGCACGTGATCCTCGAAAGTGTCACCTTCGTCGAGTACCGCAGCGATACCGCCCTGCGCCCAGGCGGTGGAGCCGCCATCGAGCCGGCCCTTGGCCAGCACCATGACGCGGCAGCGCTCGGCCAGCACCAGCGCGGCGGTCAGCCCCGCTGCGCCCGAGCCGATGATGAGAACGTCGTGCCCGCTCATGGCCGGGCCGGGGTGCGAGAGAAGAGGGTCAGGGTGTTCACGCCCGCCTCTTTGCCCGCGCCGGTCTGCTTTGAAAAGCCATTTGGCGGCGTATCCGCCCCTATGGGTGCCCGCCCTTGGGCGTGGTCCTATAACTTATGATATAAAATTAGGATAATTTCACTTCCTGTTTTCCGAACAGAATGTTAGAGGCGATGGCCTAACCAAAGTGCCTTCGGAGTCGGGCGGAAAAATGATGTTCGGTCGTGTCCTGTGCCTGTTCAACCGCCATCGTCCGCGACGTGACAAGGTCACATGGGATGGGTTCAACTACCATTCCGAATGCGCTCATTGCGGCAAGCGCATCTATCGTCGCCAGGGCGGCGGCTGGCGCGCCGTGCGGGTTCTGCTGATCGAGGGTGAAGGCACGCAAGGCCGCTGATTCCAAAGCGATTGCCAGGCACAAAAACGGGGGCTGGCCCATGCGTGGCCCAGCCCCCGTTTTCATGATCTGTCGTCAATGGTTCGCCGCTTGGCGCTCACCGCTCGACCTGGCTAGGCCCATTCCCGCTCACGCGGCGGCGGTAAGGCTCACGAACACGTCTTCCAGGTCCGCCTCGCGGGTCGAGACATCGAGGATATGCACGCCCAGGGCCTGGATCAGGCCCAGCACTTCGCCCGCGTTGCTACGATCCTTGTCGTACGTGATCTCCACCTGTCTTTCGTTAAGGGTGGACTTGACGAACGCCGGATGCTGCGGCGCTTGGGCCAGCGGCTTGTCCAGCGTCAGCACCACGACCTTCTCGCGCGCCATGCCGACGAGTTCGCGGGTCGGCTTGTTGGCGATCAGGCGCCCGTGGTTGATGATCGCGATGCGGCTGCATAATTGCTCCGCCTCTTCGAGGTAGTGCGTGGTCAACACCACGGTAACGCCGCCGGCGTTGAGTTCGCTCACCAGTTCCCACAGCTGGCGGCGCAGTTCCACGTCCACCCCGGCGGTCGGTTCGTCCAATACCAGGATCGGCGGGGTGTGGACCATGGCCTTGGCGATCAGCAGGCGCCGCTTCATGCCGCCCGACAGCGAGCGGGAATAGGCCTTGGCCTTGTCTGCCAGGTGGACCGCGCGCAGCAGTTCCATCGAGCGGCGCAAGTGCTTGGGCACGCCATAGAGCCCGGCTTGGATGTCGAGCACTTCGATCGGGGTGAAGAACGGGTCGAACACGATTTCCTGCGGCACGATGCCGATCGCGGCCTTGGCGTTGCGCCGGTCCGCGTCGATGTCGTGGCCCCAGATCTCGACGCTGCCCGACGTCTTGAGCACGAGGCCGGCGAGCGTGTTGATCAGCGTGGACTTGCCCGCGCCGTTGGGGCCGAGCAGGCCGAAGATCTCTCCGCGCGGCACGTCGAAGCTGACCCCTTCCAGCGCCAGCTTGGCCGGCGCCTTGCCGGTGGCGGCATAGCGCTTGACCAGATCGCGGATGCGAATGGCGGGTTCGGTGACGGTTTCGGCAGCAGGGGCGTTCATGGCGCGCTTCCTGCCTCCACTTGGCGTCAAGGTAAAGGCTTCAATCGGGCAAAACGGCAATTGTGCGGCGCGGCGCCATTTGCTAGGCGGCGGGCATGATCCAGCCACCCGAAACGATCTACACCGATGCCACCCGCGTGAGCTGCGACGGGTCGAACGGCATCCGCTCCACCGGCGCATTCAAGCCTTCGGCTCTCGGCCATCCGCGCGTGTGGATGGAAATCGACGAGAAGGGCTATGTCGAATGCGGCTATTGCGACAAGCGCTTCGTGCTGCGCGGCGGCCCCGCCGATACCGGCGAAACCCAGGCCGCCTGATTTTGCGCTGCGATCCGCCCGCTGGCGCTGGCCAGCGGCGTGGGTGATGCCTATATCGGCAGGATGACGCTTTCTGCCGACACCCGCTCGCTGCTCTATCGCCCCGGCCTGCTCACTCCCGATGACGCCCAGGCTCTGGTGCGCGGCGCCCTTGGCGCTTGCGACGATGGCGAGCTGTTCCTGCAATTCGTGGCCAGCGAAAGCTTCGGCTTTGACGATGGGCGCCTGAAGACCGCCGACTATTCGCGCGATGCCGGGTTCGGCCTGCGCGGTGTTTCGGGCGAGATGACCGGCTTTGCCCATGCCAACGAGGTTTCGGCCGCCGCCATTGCCCGTGCGGGGGAAACGCTCAAGCTGCTCGATCCCGCCAAGGGGCAGCCGGCGCCGCCGCCGCGCCACAACAACCGCCATCTCTACACTGATGCTTCGCCGCTCGATGCCGTGCCGTTCGAGGCCAAGGTGCGCCTGCTGGAGCAGATCGACGCGGCCGCGCGTGCCCGCGATCCGCGCGTGGTGCAGGTTTCGGCCTCGCTGTCGGGTTCGTGGTCGGTGGTCGAAGTGGTCCGCGCCGATGGCTTTTTCGCGCATGACGTGCGCCCGCTCGTGCGGCTCAACGTTTCGGTCGTGGTCGAAGACAATGGGCGGCGCGAAACCGGTTCGTTCGGCATCGGCGGGCGCCGGCTCTATGACGATCTGTTCCTGCCCGAAACTTGGCAGCGCGGCATCGACCAGGCGCTGCACCAGGCCATCACCAACCTGTCTGCCGTGGCGGCGCCTGCGGGCGAGATGACCGTGCTGGTCGGCCCCGGCTGGCCCGGCGTGCTGCTGCATGAAGCGGTCGGCCATGGCCTGGAAGGCGATTTCAACCGCAAGGGCACCAGTGCCTTTTCCGGCCGCATCGGCCAGCGCGTGGCGGCGCCAGGGGTGACTGTGGTGGACGACGGCACCCTGCTGGGCGTGGGTGGCCAGGGCCGGCGCGGCTCGCTGTCGATCGACGATGAAGGCACGCCGACCCAGGAAAACGTGCTGATCGAGGACGGCATCCTCAAGGGCTATATCCACGATCGGCTCAACGCCCGGCTGATGGGGGTGGAGCCCACCGGCAACGGCCGCCGCGAAAGCTATGCCCATGCGCCGATGCCGCGCATGACCAACACCTTCATGCGCGGCGGCAACGACGATCCGACCGAACTGCTTTCGCGCGTCAAGAACGGCATCTTCGCCAAGTCGTTCGGCGGCGGCCAGGTGGACATCACCAGCGGCAAGTTCGTGTTCACTTGTACCGAGGCCTATCTCGTAAAGGACGGCAAGATCGGCGACCCGATCAAGGGCGCCACGCTGATTGGTGATGGGCCGACTGTGCTGACCCGCGTGACCGGCATTGGCAACGATTTCGCGCTCGACGAAGGCGTGGGCATCTGTGGCAAGGGTGGGCAGAGCGTGCCCGCCGGTGTCGGCCAGCCCAGCCTGCTGGTCGAAGGGCTGACGGTGGGCGGCACGGGCTGACGCCGATTTTTCAGGTGGAGTTCACCCAGTCCGTGATAATGTCCTGGCCAAGGATGAGAACCACCGGAATGAAGAGGCGAATCATGATGAAGCAGGCAAGAATGCTGGCTCTTTCGCTCGCCATCGGCAGCCTGGCGTTGACCGGGGCCATGGCGCAGGCCAAGCCCAGGCTGACTCCGCAGCAGGAACTGGACAAGCGCCTGGAAGGCCGCGTTCCGGGCAATCCGGTGGATTGCATCTACATGCCCACCGTGTCCGGCACGCAAGTCTTCGACAAGACGGCGATCGTCTACGACTCGGGCCGCACGCTCTATGTGCAGAAGCCGCGCACCGGCCTCGAATCGCTGCGCAGCGACGATATCCTGGTGACCCGGCTGACCGGCTCGCAGCTTTGCGCGATCGATACCGTGCAGTTGCGCGATCGCACCAGCGGCTTCTGGCGCGGGTTCGTCGGGCTGGACAAGTTCATTCCTTACACCAAGCCCGACAAGGTGGCCCAAGCCGACTGAGGGGCGCAGTGACCGCCGGGAACGACTGGTAGCAATTGCCGCCGGGCCGCTTTATGCAGCCCGGCATGACCACGCCCGATCCTGCCAAACTGCGTCTTGCCACCCCCGACGATGCCCTGCCGCTGGCAGCGCTTGCCCGCCGCGCGATTTCCGCCAAGTTCGAGCACCTCTATGCGCCCGAGGACTATGCCGCGTTCATGGAAGAGGCGCATAGCGATGCGGTGACCGCGCGCCAGATCGCCGATCCCGGCATGCGCGTGGCGGTGATCGAGGAAGACGGGCGCCTGGTGGCATTCTGCAAGCTGGTGCTCGACAGCACGCTGCCGCGCGAATTCAGCAACCCGCAGCGCCCGCTGGAACTCAAGCAGCTCTACACCGATCCCGATCGCGTCGGCGGCGGGCTGGGGCGCCGGCTGATGGACTGGGCGATGGAAGTGGCGCGCGATCGCGGCGCGGACGAGATCCAATTGACGGTCTATAGCGACAACCCTGGGGCGCAGCGCTTCTACCATCGCTTTGGCTTTGAAAAGATTGCCGATATCGAATTCTGGGTGGGCAACCACTGCGATCCGGAATTTCTCTACGCCTGCAAGAGCCCGTTCCGAAAGTCGGGCGGCTGAGGACTGGCGAGGGATTTTGGGTCACCACAAGAAGGCTGAGAGCCTAGCGATGCTGGAAGCATCGTGGCGAAAAGCCGACGCCGTGGTGGCGCAAAAGACCCGCCAGGCCGACCCGCAGGACTTTCGGATCGGGCTCTAATCTTTGACGGCCTTCGTGCCGGGTGGCGCTCGGCCCTGGCTGCGGGTATAAGCCCGGATCATGAGCGAGATCCGTCCCTGGCGCACCATCGTGCGCCGCCAGAGCCGCCAGATCATGGTCGGCAGCGTCCCGGTCGGTGGCGATGCCCCGATCACCGTGCAGACCATGACCAACACCCCCACGGAAGACGCGGTGGCAACGATCGACCAGATCCGCCGCTGCGAGGATGCCGGGGCAGACCTGATCCGCGTTTCCTGCCCCGACGTGGCCAGCACGGCGGCGCTGGGCAAGATCGTGAAGGCCTCGCGCATTCCGATCATCGCCGACATCCATTTCCACTACAAGCGCGCGCTCGAAGCAGCAGACGCCGGCGCGGCCTGCCTGCGCATCAACCCCGGCAACATCGGTTCGGCCGATCGTGTGGCCGAAGTGGTGCGCGCGGCCAAGGCCAACGGCTGCGCCATCCGCATCGGCGTGAACGGTGGCAGCCTGGAACGGCATCTGCTGGAAAAGTACGGCGAGCCCTGCCCGGAAGCGCTGGTGGAATCCGCGCTCGACCATATCAAGCTGCTGCAAGACCACGATTTCCACGAATACAAGGTGGCGGTGAAGGCCTCCGACGTGTTCCTGGCGGTTTCGGCCTACATGGGCCTGGCCGAGGCGGTCGATTGCCCGCTGCACCTGGGCATTACCGAAGCGGGTGGGCTGATCGGCGGCACGGTGAAATCGGCCATCGGCATCGGCAACCTGCTCTGGGCGGGGATCGGCGATACCCTGCGCGTCTCGCTTTCGGCCGAGCCGGAAGAGGAAGTGCGCGTCGGCTTTGAAATCCTCAAGAGCCTGGGCCTGCGCACGCGCGGGGTGCGCGTGGTTTCGTGCCCGAGCTGCGCACGCCAGGGTTTCGACGTGATCCGCACGGTCGAAGCGCTCGAAGCCCGCCTGCAACATATCAAGACGCCGATTTCGCTCTCGGTGCTCGGTTGCGTGGTCAATGGCCCCGGCGAGGCGCGCGAGACCGACATCGGCCTGACTGGCGGCGGCAACGGCAAGCACATGGTCTATCTTTCGGGCGTGACCGACCACACCGTGCAGTCCGAAGAGATGCTGGACCACATTGTTGCCCTGGTCGAAGCCAAGGCGGCGGAAATGGAAGCGGCCGCCGATGCCGCGGCGGCCGCCAAAGTGGGCGAACCCGCCGAGTGAGGCACGCCGCGCTGGTGCTGGTTGCGCCGCTGCTCCTGGCGGCCGCGCCCGGCTTTGATGACGCCGCGTTCCAAGCCGGCATGGCCCGGTTCGAGGCGGGGGATGCCGGCCTCGATGCCAAGGCCTTGCGCTGGCAGAACCGCGCGCGGCTGGGTGGTTCGGTGCCGGAGTGGGATCAGGCCAAGGCGGCCTGGACCGCGCTGGAGCGCGATCCGGCACGCAGCCTGGCCATGGCGCAGGCGCAGCGCGCGATCGATCCGCTCAATCTCAATGCGCTGTACCTTGAAGAACAGGCCCTGTCCCGGCTGGGGCGGGCCGAGGCGGCGCAGCGGCGCCATGCCCAGATCCTGATCCTGTTGCGCGGCATCACCGGCGGGCAGCCGGGCACCGCGCCAAACGCCGCGTGGAACGTGGTGAGCGCGGCGGAAAAGGACACCGCGCTCGCGCTGCTGGGCTTTACCGTCACCGCCGAGGACACGCGGCGCGAAGGCGGCCATGCCTATGCCATCGTCACGGCCACGCCGCCAACGGGTGGCGCGGCGATGACCATCTGGATCGCGGTGGATGCGCTGGTGGGCGCACCGTGACCAGTACCGTCCGCCCGGCCGTGCCGGCAGACCTGCCGCTGATCGCGCAGTTGATCCGCGATCTGGCCGATTATGAAAAACTGTCCCACGAAGTGCGCTTCGACGAAGCCACGCTGGGCGAGCATGTGTTCGGCCCGCGCCCGATGGCCGAAGTGCTGATTGCCGAGCAGGATGGGCAGGGGCAGGGCTTTGCCTTGTTCTTCCACAATTTCTCTACGTTCGAGGGCAAGCCCGGCATCTATCTGGAAGACCTCTATGTGCGGCCCCAGGCGCGCGGCACCGGGCTGGGCAAGGCCTTGCTGCAACGCCTGGCGGCGCTGGCGGTGGAGCGCGGCTGCGCGCGGCTGGAATGGTCGGTGCTGGATTGGAATGCGCCGTCGATCGCGTTCTACCGGTCACTCGGCGCGCGGATGATGGACGAATGGCGGATCATGCGGGTAGACGGCGCTGCGTTGCAGCAAATGGGGCAGTGAAACAGGGTTGATTCGTGATAACCCTGTTCAGCATTCACCCATGAAAACCATGGCATGATGGAAAAATGAAACAGCATCGGTCCATTCTTGCCGGCAAGGGGCTTTCCCGACGCGGCCTGCTGGGCGGCGCCGTGGTCGCTGGCGCGGCCAGCCTGGCGCCGCGCGTCTTTGCCCAGGCCTGGTCGATGCCGGCGCAGCATCGCCGCGTGCTCGACGTGGCGGCGCAGCAGCGCGACCGCGTTGCGAACCTGCTGTGGCACACCGACGTGGTGGGCGTGGCCGACTTCGCGCTGCCCTCGTCGTTGCCGCGCTTTCACTTCGCCAATCTGGAAGCCGGCCGGGTCGATTCGATCCTGGTCTGCCACGGGCGCGGGTCAGACCCCGAGCACGACGGCTTCCTCAAGTTCTTTTCCAACCAGATCAACAGCCTGGCCACCTCGCGCGGCGCCTTCGTCACCAACGAATGGTATCGCGGCAAGTACGGCAGTTCGATCCGCCTGACCGGCGTGGACCCGGACAACAACATGGCCCAGGACCGCGCCATCGTGGTGCACCCGGCGTGGTACGCCAATGCCGACATGCTGGCTAAATGGGGCAAGCTCGGCCGCAGCGATGGTTGCTTTGCGCTGCCCGAGGCCGATTTCAACCAGGCGCTATGGCGCCTCGCGGCAGGCCGGCTGATCTACGCCGACAGACTGCCGCAAGTGTAATCGTCTTTCAAAAATCGATCGCGATGCCGTTCTTTTCCCAATCGCCATAACGGGTTGGGTCAAGGCCATCGGGATCGTCGCCGCGTTCCACCACGCGCGGGGCGGGGGCGGGGGTGTCGGTCCAGTGGGCGGGCTTGGCAAAGGGCGCGGGGCGCTGCGTCGCGCGCTGCCGGTTGGCGGGGAGCGGCTGTTCCATGACGCGGCCATGCGCCTTTGTCACCGCGCGCGCAATTGCCAAATGGGGCATAAGGCGCGATAGGCGCGGGGATGGCCCCTAACCACAAGACCGAAGAAACCCCCGGCGTCCCCGCGCGCCGCGCCGCCCTGCGCCTGCTCGATGCCGTGCTGCGCCGGGGCGATCCGCTGGACCAGGTCGCGCCGCCGGTGTTGCGCGCGATCGAGCGGGCCGATGACCGCGCGCTGGCGCTGGCCATCGTGCAGGAAGCGTTGCGCTGGCTGCCCGATCTCGATGCCCTGATCGACAGCGCCACGCAGACCGTGCTGCCCGACGATGCCAAGGCGCGCGCCGTGCTGCAACTGATGCTGGCGCAGGCCCTGCGCCTGGGCCTGCCGCCGCATGCGGTGATCGCCACTGGCCTGCCACTGCTGATGGGCGGGCCGCGCCGCCTGGCCCATGGCGTGTTCTCTGCGCTGCTCAAGCGCGGGGCGGCGCTGCCCGAGGCGCCGACTTTGCCCGCCGCCGTGGCGCAGCGCTGGGATGCGGCCTGGCCTGGCCGCACCGCCGCGATTCCCGCCGGCCTCGCCACGCCGCCGCCGCTCGACCTCACCCTGCGCGATCCGGCGCAGACCGCGCACTGGGTGCAGGAACTGGGCGGCATTTCGCTGCTGCCCGGCCATGTCCGCCTGCCGCGCGGCCAGGCGGTGGAGCGCTTGCCTGGCTATGGCGAAGGCGCCTGGTGGGTCCAGGATCTCGCCGCCAGCCTGCCTGCGCGACTGCTGGGTGCCGGGGCAGGGCGCCGTGTGCTCGATCTCTGCGCCGCGCCGGGGGGCAAGACCATGCAACTGGCCGCCGCCGGCTGGACGGTAACCGCGCTCGACAAGTCCGCCCGGCGCCTGGAGCGGCTGAGCGCCAACCTCGCGCGCACCGGCCTGGCGGCAGACGTGGTGCAGGGCGACGCGCTCAAGTGGCAGCCGGATGATATGTTCGACGCCGTGCTGCTCGATGCGCCGTGCAGCGCCACCGGCACCTGCCGCCGCCATCCTGACGTGCTGCACCGCCTGGCCGCGATGGACGATCTGACGCAGTTGCAGGCGCAGATGCTGGTCCGTGCGGCCGATTGGCTGCGTCCCGGCGGCACGCTGGTCTATGCCACCTGCTCGCTCGAACCCGCCGAGGGCGAAGCGCAGGCCATGGTCTTTACTGCGCTGGCACCCACCCCGATCGGCGCGAATGAACTGCCGGCGGGGATTGCCCCGACCGCGCAGGGCTGGCTGCGCAGCGATCCGGGCATGTTGGCCGATGCCGGCGGTATCGACGGGTTCTTTGCCGCGCGCTGGCGCAAGGCTGATCGGGATGGCTGGTAATTCATTTTGCGCAGGCGCGGTTAGCCGGTAAGCCCGCGCCATGTCTGCCGGTCACCATCATCACGATCACGATCATGCCCATGGGCACCATCACCATGGGCCGGGCCACAGCCATGCCCCCGCCAGCTTCGGCCGCGCCTTTGCCCTGGGCATTGCGCTCAACACCGCGTTCGTGGTGGTGGAAGGCGGCTATGGCATTGTCAGCGGCTCGATGGCGCTGGTCGCCGATGCCGGGCACAACCTGTCAGACGTGCTCAGCCTGTTCATGGCCTGGGGCGCCAGCGTGCTGACGGCACGCCCGCCGCAGGGGCGCTTTACCTATGGCTTCAAGTCCAGCTCGATCCTGGCCGCGCTGGGCAATGCCGCTCTGCTGCTGGTGGCGCTGGGCGCGATCCTGGTGGAAAGCCTGCGCCGGCTGATGCAGCCAGAGGCCGTGGCGCCCGGCCCGGTGATGATCGTGGCGGCGATCGGCATTGCCATCAACACCTTCACCGCCCTGCTGTTCATGCGCGGCAGCAAGCACGACATCAACTTGCGCGGCGCCTATCTGCACATGGCCGCCGATGCCGGGGTTTCGGCCGGTGTCGTGCTTGCGGGCTTGGCCATGGCGCTGACCGGGTGGACCTGGATCGATCCGGTGGTCAGCCTGGCGATCGTGGCGGTGATCGCCGTGGGCACCTGGGGCCTGGCGCGCGATTCGCTCAAGCTGGGGCTTCAGGCGGTGCCGCCGGGGATCGATCCGGCCAAAGTGGAAGCGGCCCTGGCGGCCCTTCCCGGCGTGGCACGGGTCCATGATCTGCACATCTGGCCGATGAGCACCACCGAAACCGCCCTGACCGCGCACCTGATCATGCCCGGCGGCCATCCCGGCGACGCCTTTCTCGCCAAGTTGGGGCATGATCTGGAACACGATTTCGGCATCGGCCACACCACCGTGCAGGTGGAAACCGACGACTGCGGCGGCTGCTCGCTGGAGGTTTAGGTCGCTGGCCGAGTGGGCAATCGCATCGGCGCGGGAATGGCCGGGATTGGTGGGAAGCCCCTTTGGCTCAAACCACTGAGCGGGACCCCGGGTCAAGTCCGGGGTGACGTTAAAACATGAAGATCAAAAAACTTTCTCGTCACCCCGGACTTGATCCGGGGTCCCGCTTTGACGTTGAACGGCAAAATTCCCGGTACGCAATTCGGCGCGCGCTGTCCATGCGGGCCTAACCCAAATTGGGGTCATGCGGCGGCACACGGCCCCGGAGCAGGGGAAAGTTGCCACCTGAAAGTGGCCGCACCGCCTAAGGCTTGGCTGGCGCGCTTGCTTCGGCGGGGACGGTAGCATCGACCAGTGGCGGCGGGGCCGGGCGGCTGTCGAGCATGGCGGCGGCATCGTCGAGCGCGCGCGCTTCGCCCCGGGTCACGCCGCCGGGGCCGGGGTCGCTGTCTTGCTGGCAGGCGGCCAGCGACAGCACGAGGAGGAGCAGGGCAATCTGGCGCATGGCAGGCTGGCGCGAAGGGCGGCTGCCCCTCGCGCCATGGCTTGCTTACATCTTGGGCGCGT
>NZ_BMZP01000006.1:0-99583 GCF_014652855.1 Novosphingobium pokkalii | reverse complement strand
GCCGCAGCAGCCTTCGCGGCGTCGGCCGCGGCGGCGGCGTTGTCGGCGGCGCTGCGGGCGGCGTCTTCGGGGGTCTGCGCGGCGGCGCTGGTGTCGGCGGCCGGGGCATCGACCGGGGCCGGCGCAGCGGCCGAAACGTCGGTGGCGGGCAGTTCGTCGGCCGGCATTTCCACGTTGTCGGGCGTCGCTTCGCTCGAAGCATCGTCCGAATGGCCGCAAGCGGACAGCGAGAGCGCGGCGGCGGCCAGAACGGCAGTCGAGAGGAGCTTCTTCATCGTGGGGCTTCCTTGTTGATTCCTGTCGGCTTTGCAGCCGATCGTTCCCCATCGGTATTATCGGCGCGCCCGCGTCAAGCCAATGGCAAACTTGGCCCGGCATGGCTGGTTGCGATGGCCCGTGTCCGGTCGGGCCGCGCCGCTTTGTAAGGCTTGCTCACTGATATAAAGAACTCTTTATATGGATTGACCGATATAAAGGTTGCTTTATATGGCTTCCACGATGACCCTGCTCGAATCCCTGCGCGCCCTGGCAGACCCCACCCGTCTGCGCATCATGCGGCTTCTCGCCAGTATGGAGCTGGCCGTGGGCGAATTGGCGCAAGTGCTCGGGCAAAGCCAGCCGCGCGTGTCGCGCCATGTGAAGATCCTGTGCGATGCCGGCCTGGCGGAGCGGCGGCGCGAAGGGGGCTGGGTGTTTCTGCGCGCGGCCATTGCCGAGGAAAGCGCCCGGCGCGGCGCACCCTCGGCGCTGGGCACCGCGCTGGCCCGCGCCCTGGCCGCAGCCGAAGCGGAGGACGCGGACTTTTCGGTTCAGGTGCGCGAGGATCGCCAGCATCTCGACGCCATCCGCGCCACGCGCGAGGCCAGCGCTGCCGAATACTTCGCCCGCCATGCCGCCGACTGGGACCAGTTGCGCAGCCTGCACATTGCCGATGGCCCGGTGGAAGCGGCGCTGGTCGCCCTGCTCGACGAAGCCGGCGCGGCCCGGCCGCTGGGCCAGTTGCTCGACGTGGGCACTGGCACCGGCCGCATGGCCGAACTGCTCGCACCGCGCGCGGCGCATGTCACCGGGCTGGACAAGAGCCCGGAAATGCTGCGCCTGGCACGCACCCGCCTGCAAGGGCTGCCGGCCGGGCAGGTCGATCTGGTACAAGGTGATTTCCTGGCGCTGCCCTTTGCCGATGGCGCGTTCGACACCGTGCTGTTTCACCAGGTGCTGCATTATGCCCTCGCGCCCGAAGCCGTGCTGGCCGAGGCGGCGCGCGTCACCGCGCCGGGCGGGCGGATCGCGGTCGTCGATTTTGCCGCGCACGATCGCGAGGAACTGCGCCTGGCCCATGCCCATGCGCGCCTGGGCTTTTCCGATGCGCAGATGGCCAAGCTGCTGGGCGATGCCGGGTTCGTCCCGCTGGCCGAGCAGGCGCTGGCCGGGCGCGAACTGATCGTCAAGCTGTGGACCGCCCGCCGCCGCGAGCCCGGCGCGGCGCTGCCATCAGCCCCCGCCTTTTCCAAGAGCTGAGACCCATGACCCGCTACGACCAGTTGCGCGAGGCGCGCACCGCGCTCGATACCCCTCTCTTCGCCGGGCTGCCTGGCGATATCCGGGTGAGCTTTGAATTCTTCCCGCCCAAGACCGACGCGCTGATGGCGCAGTTGTGGGACGTGGTGGAGACGCTGGCGCCGCTCCAGCCCGAATTCGTCTCGGTGACGTATGGCGCGGGCGGCTCCACCCGCGATCGCACGCATGACACGGTGGCGCGCATCATCCGCGAGGCGCGCCTGCCGGCCGCCGCGCACCTGACCTGCGTCGACGCCAGCAAGGCCGAGATCCGCGCCGTGGCCGAAGCCTATTGGGAAGCGGGCGTGCGCCATATCGTGGCCCTGCGCGGCGACATGGGCGCGCCAGGCGTGCCGTTCACGCCGCATCCCGATGGCTATGCCAATGCCGCCGAGCTGGTGGCGGGGCTCAAGACCATCGCGCCGTTCGACATTTCGGTGGCTGCCTATCCGGAAAGCCACCCGGATTCGCCCAGCCAGGACGCCGATATCGACAACCTCAAGCGCAAGCTGGATGCAGGCGCTGCCCGCGCGATCAGCCAGTTCTTCTTCGAGCCGGAGACCTTCTTCCGCTATCAGGACAAGCTGGCCGCCGCCGGGATCGATGCGCCGGTGCTGCCGGGCATCCTGCCGGTGTCCAATTTTGCCCAGACGCGCAAGTTTGCCGCTGCCTGCGGCGCCGCCCTGCCGGCATGGATGGAGAGCCTGTTTGCCGGGCTCGATACCCATCCGGCTTCGCGCCAGTTGGTCGCCGCCACGGTTTCGGCGGAATTTTGCCGCCGCCTCTATGCCGGCGGGGTGCGCGATTTCCACTTCTACACGCTCAACCGCGCCGAGCTGAGCTATGCCATCTGCCACCTCCTCGGCCGCCGCCCCAAGGATGCGGCCGGGCTGGAGAACGCCGCATGACCGATCTGATCCCCAGCGCTGCGCGCGCCGCGCTGCTGCAACAGGCTGCCCAGCGCATCCTGATCACCGATGGTGCCTTTGGCACCGAGATCCAGAACCGCAAGCTGACCGAGGCCGACTATGCCGGGAACCTTGGCCTCACGCACGATCAGAAGGGCAACAACGATATCCTGGCACTGACCCGGCCGGACGTGCCCGAAGCGATCCACCGCGCCTATTTCCAGGCCGGAGCGGACATTGCCGAAACCAACACGTTCTCGGCCAACCGCATCAGCCAGGCCGATTACGGCGCCGAGCACCTGGTGCGCGACATCAATGTGGAATCGGCGCGCCTGGCCCGCCGCGTGGCCGATGAGTTCGCCGCTGCCGATGGCCGTCCGCGCTTTGTCGCCGGCGCGATCGGGCCGACCAACAAGACGCTGTCGCTATCGCCCGATGTCAACGATCCCGGCTATCGCGAAATCGACTGGGATTTCCTGGTCGAAGTCTATCGCGAGCAGGCCGAAGCGCTGGTCGAAGGCGGCGCCGATTTCATCCTGGTGGAAACGGTGTTCGACACGCTCAATTGCAAGGCCGCGATCATGGCGGTGAAAAAGCTGGAGCGGCAACTGGGCCGCGAAGTGCCGATCATGCTGTCGATGACGCTGACCGATCTTTCCGGGCGCAACCTGTCGGGCCACACGGTCGAGGCGTTCTGGTATGCGGTGCGCCATGCCCGGCCGGTGACGGTCGGCCTCAATTGCTCGTTCGGCGCCACGCAGTTGCGCCCGCATGTCAAGGCGCTGGCCGAAATCGCCGACACCCTGATCATGATCTATCCCAATGCCGGCCTGCCTAACGAACTGGGCCAGTATGACGAGGAGCCCGATACCACCGCAGGCCTCGTCGGCGAATGGGCCGTGGCGGGCCAGGTCAACGTGCTGGGCGGCTGCTGCGGCTCCACCCCCGCGCATATCGCCGCCATGGCGCGCAAGGTGGCAGGGCTTGCCCCGCGCCAGACCGCGCGCCCCGAACCGCTTACGCGCCTTGCCGGCCTCGAACCCTTTGTGATGATCAAGTGATGACCGACACCATCAATTCCGGCTCGCGTTTCGTGAACGTGGGCGAGCGCACCAATGTCACCGGCTCGGCCGCGTTCAAGAAGCTGATTCTGGCGGGCGACTATGCCAAGGCCGTGGACGTGGCGCGCCAGCAGGTGGAAAACGGCGCCCAGGTCATCGACGTCAACATGGACGAGGGCCTGCTCGACGCGGTCGAGGCGATGACCACCTACCTCAAGCTGATCGCGGCAGAGCCGGACATCGCCCGCGTGCCGGTGATGATCGACAGCTCCAAGTGGGAAGTCATCGAGGCGGGCCTCAAATGCGTGTCGGGCAAGCCCATCGTCAATTCGATCTCGATGAAGGAAGGCGAAGAGGCATTCCTGCATCACGCGCGCCTGTGCATGGACTATGGCGCGGCGGTCGTCGTCATGGCCTTCGACGAGAAGGGCCAGGCCGATACGCGCGAACGCAAGGTGGAAATCTGCTGCCGCGCCTATGACCTGCTGATGGGCATCGGCTTCCCGCCCGAAGACGTGATTTTCGATCCCAACGTGTTTGCCGTGGCCACCGGCATCGAGGAGCACGATCGCTACGCGCTCGATTTCATCGAGGCGACGCGCGAGATCAAGGAACGCTGCCCGCACGTCCATATCTCGGGCGGGCTGTCCAACCTCTCGTTCAGCTTCCGCGGCAACGAGACGGTGCGCCGCGCGATGCATTCGGTGTTCCTCTACCACGCCATTCCGGCGGGCATGGACATGGCCATCGTCAATGCCGGGCAACTCGACATCTACGACCAGATCGACCCGGTCCTGCGCGAGGCCTGCGAAGACGTGCTGCTGATGCGGCACCCTGACGCCACCGAGCGGCTGATCGCACTGGCCGAAAGCTTCAAGGGGCGGGACAAGGCCGCCGAAAAGGCCGCCGAGGAATGGCGCGGCTGGGACGTGGTGCGCCGTCTGGAACATGCCCTGGTCAAGGGCCTCGACCAGCATATCGTCGAGGATACCGAGGAAGCCCGCGCCGCCATTGCCGCGCGCGGCGGGCGCCCGATCGAAGTGATCGAAGGCCCGCTGATGGAGGGCATGAACACGGTGGGCGACCTGTTCGGCTCGGGCAAGATGTTCCTGCCGCAGGTGGTCAAATCCGCGCGCGTGATGAAGAAGGCAGTCGCGCACCTCATCCCCTACATCGAGGCGGAAAAGGAAGCCGGTGCCAAGGCCAAGGGCCGCATCGTGATGGCCACGGTGAAAGGCGACGTGCACGATATCGGCAAGAACATCGTCGGCGTGGTCTTGCAGTGCAACGGCTACGAAGTGATCGATCTGGGCGTGATGGTGCCCTGGGCCACGATCCTCGATGTGGCGCAGAAGGAGCAGGCCGATATCATCGGGCTGTCCGGCCTGATCACCCCCTCGCTGGACGAGATGGTGACCGTGGCCGAGGAAATGCAGCGTGCGGGCATGACCATTCCGCTGCTGATCGGCGGGGCCACCACCAGCAAGGTCCACACCGCGCTGCGCATCGATCCGGCCTATGATGGCCCGGTTGTCCACGTGCTCGACGCCAGCCGCGCGGTGGGCGTCGCCAGCCAGCTTCTGTCGGATACCCAGGCCGAAGGGTTCATTGCCGCGACGGCCGCCGATTACCAGCATGTCCGCGAGGCGCGCGCGGGCAAGGGCGGTTCTAAGCTGCTCAGCCTGGAAGACGCGCGCGCCAATGCCTTCGTGGCCGAGTTCGCGCACAAGCCCGCGCCGCCGGCCCAGCCGGGTCTGCATGTCTTCCCCGAATGGAACTTGGCCGATCTGGTCGAATGCTTTGACTGGACGCCGTTCTTCCGCGCCTGGGAACTGGCCGGCACGTATCCGGCGATCCTCGACGATGCCGTGGTGGGCGAAAGTGCGCGTAGCCTCCATGCCGATGCCCTGGCAATGCTCGAGCGTATCGTGAGCGAGAAATGGCTGACCGCCAAGGGCGTCTGCGGCTTCTGGCCCGCTGCCCGCCATGGCGACGACGTGGTGCTGCATCCCGATGACGACGAGCAGATGGTGCGCCTGCCGTTCCTGCGCCAGCAGTTTGCCAAGAGCCGGGGCCGCGCCAATTTCTGCCTGGCTGACTTCATCGATCCGGCGGGCGACTGGCTGGGCGGCTTTGCCGTGGGCATCCACGGCATCGAACCGCACCTGGCCCGCTTCCAGGCCGCGCACGACGACTATTCCGACATCCTGCTCAAGGCCCTGGCAGACCGCTTTGCCGAAGCCTTTGCCGAGCGGTTGCATCAACACGTGCGCACCACCCTGTGGGGCTATGCGCCGGGCGAGCAACTGACCAACGAGGCGCTGATCCGCGAGGAATATCGCGGCATCCGCCCGGCGCCCGGCTATCCGGCCTGCCCCGATCACAGCCTCAAGCCGATCCTGTTCGATCTGCTCGACGCGCCGGGCAACGCCGGGATCGTGCTCACCGAAAGCCAAGCCATGCTGCCCACGGCAGCCGTTTCGGGCTTCTACTTCGCCCACCCCGACAGCCAGTATTTCGGCGTCGCCACGATCGGCCGCGACCAGTTGGCCGACTATGCCACGCGGCGCGGAGTCGATCTTGCCGTGGCTGAACGCTGGCTGCGGCCCAATCTGGATTGATGTGCTGCGTGGCGGAGGGCCCCGGATCAAGTCCGGGGCGACGTTCTGGTGCAAGCTTTCGTCGCCCCGGACTTGATCCGGGGCCCCACGCCGCCCTCGAACCCTATAACTGGTCGAACAAATCCTCCCAGTCTGGGTTGGTGCGCTCCACCAAGGCGATTTTCCAAGCCCGCTGCCACCGTTTCAGGCGTTTCTCATGGGCGATGCAGTCTTCGATGGCTTCGCCACGCTCGGCCCATACCAGCCGGGCCAGCGCATGGGCGGCACAAAAGGCTGATCCGGAGCCGTCCCGGTGCTGGACCACGCGACGGGCGAGATCGGCGGTAACGCCCACGTAGAGTATGCCGCGCGGGCGGTTGGTCATGATATAGACCCAGCCGCCTTTGGCTTCGCTTTGCATGGGGCGAGGTTGCGCGAGGGGGTGCGCTACATCAAGCCAGCAATGGCTGTTTCTGCCGAAATGGCTGCATTTGCGAGCGCTGCGTGGGGCCCCGGATCAAGTCCGGGGCGACGAGGCATTGCGCTTTAATCCCGTCGCCCCGGGCTTGACCCGGGGCCCTCCGCAACGGGTCGGCCCATACACCCTTTACTGCGCGTCCAGCCCATAGGCGGTGTGCAGCACGCGCACGGCCAGTTCCACTTCGTCGGCGTCGATCAGCACCGAGACCTTGATTTCGCTGGTGGAGATCGCCTGGATATTGATGCCGCGATCGGCCAGCGACTTGAACATCGTGCTGGCAACGCCGGCGTGGCTGCGCATGCCCACGCCGACCACGGAAACCTTGGCCACCTTGCTGTCGGCGATCAGGCGATACCAGCCGATCTGGTCCTTGCGCTCTTCCAGCAGGGCCTGGGTGCGGGCGAGGTCGGCCTGCGGGCAGGTGAAGGTCACATCCGTCTCGCCCTTGTCCTTGGCGATGTTCTGAATGATCATGTCCACGTTGATGTTGGCTTCGGCCAGCGGCGCAAAGATCGAGGCAACCGCGCCGGGGCGATCCGCGATCCGCGTGAGAGTGACCTTGGCCTCGTTCTTGTCGGCAGCGATGCCGGTGATCAGCTGGCGTTCCATTTCGTACCCTTCCAGTTCCTCGTCCGCGACGATCATCGTGCCGGGGATCGTGTCCGCCGCCGGGGCATCGTCGTCGATGAAGGATGACAACACCTGCACCCGCACGTTCTCCTTCATCGCAAGCGAGACGGAACGGGTTTGCAGAACCTTGGAACCGACCGAGGCCAGTTCCAGCATTTCTTCGTAGGTCACGGCCTTGAGCTTGCGCGCCTTGGCCACGATGCGGGGGTCGGTGGTATAGACCCCGTCGACGTCGGTATAGATGTCGCAGCGGTCGGCGCCGATCGCGGCGGCCACGGCTACGGCCGAGGTGTCGGACCCGCCACGGCCCAGCGTGGTGATTCGGTTGCTGTCGGTCAGCCCCTGGAAACCGGGGATCACCGCCACTTCGCCGGCGGCCATGCTGGCCAGCAGCTCTGCCGAATCGATGCCTTCGATGCGCGCCTTGGAAAAGGCATCGTCGGTGCGCACAGGCAATTGCCAGCCCAGCCACGAGCGCGCCTTGCAGCCCAACGCCTGCAAGTGCATGGCCAGAAGGCCCGAGGTGACCTGCTCGCCGCTGGCCACCACCACATCGTATTCCGCCGGATCATAGAGCGCGCTGGCTTCACGGCAGAAGTTCACGAGGCGGTCGGTTTCGCCGGCCATGGCCGAAACCACCACCGCCACTTCATGGCCGGCGGCCTGCTGGCGCTGCACGATCCGCGCGACGCGGCGGATTCGCTCGGTTCCGGCCATCGAGGTGCCGCCGAATTTCATCACGATCCGGGCCAACGCTTGTGCTCCTGTTCACCTGCCAAAAGAAAGAATCTTGCCCGCATGGCCCATGGACCATGCGAATGCGGCGCTTTAGGGAGGTGGCATGAGCAATGCAACAACCTTGAGCGCACAGACCATCCGGCCCGAAGAAGCGGCCCATTTCGGCAAGTTGGCGGCCGACTGGTGGGATCCCAAGGGCCAATCGGCGATGCTGCACAAGCTGAACCCGGTGCGCCTGGGCTTCATCCGCGCGGCGATCGACACGCATTTCGCCGCCGATCCGCGCGGGTTGCGCCCCCTTGCGGGCAAGCGCGCCCTTGATGTGGGCTGTGGCGCCGGCCTGCTGGCAGAGCCGCTGCATCGCATGGGTGCGGCTGTCACGGCGGTGGACGCGGCGGCGGAAAACATCGCGGCGGCGCGCGCCCATGCCGAGGGTGCGGGGCTGACCATCGACTATCGCCATGGCGAACTGGCAGAACTGGGCCTTGCCGGTTTCGACCTGGTCACCTCGATGGAAGTGATCGAGCACGTCGCCGACAAGCCCGCCTTCGTGGCCGCGCTGGCGCAGACGCTCGGCCAGGGCGGGTTGATGGTGCTGTCCACCCCCAACCGCACGCCTGCCTCGCGCGTGCTGATGGTGGAAGCAGCGGAGCGGCTGGGCATGGTGCCGCGCGGGACGCACCATTGGGACGATTTCATCACCCCGATCGAACTGCACGATCTGCTGGAAGCGGCGGGCCTCAAGATGGGCAACCCCCAGGGCATTGCCTGGGGGCCGGCCAAGGGGCTGCACCTGTCGGACGACTTGGCGCTGAACTATATCGTGACCGTCACGCGGGCGTAAGCGCGGTTTCCCATTCGGCCTGCTTGAACCCCACGAGCAGGCCGCCGGGATGCTCCACGATCGGCCGCTTGATCAACGAGGGTTGCGCCACCATCAGCGTCACGGCCTTTTCGGTCGTCAGATCGGCCTTGTCCGCCTCGGGCAGCTTGCGGAACGTGGTTCCGGCCTTGTTGAGCACTCTCTCCAGCCCCGCTTGCGCCACCCATCCGGCCACTTGGTCAGCGTCGGCGCCCTGCTTCTTGTAGTCGTGGAAGGTGTAGGCCAGTCCCTGCCCATCGAGCCAGGTGCGCGCCTTCTTCACGGTGTCGCAGTTGGGAATGCCGTAGAGCGTCAGGGTCATGTGTCGCTTCTTTCGAAATGGTGGATGCGGCTGGGGGTGCCGGCGAACAGGGAATAGCTTTCGTAATAGGCCTCGCGGCCCCGGCGCTGGACTTGGGCATGGGCGGCCTGTGCGCGCCAGGCGCGGGCGGCGTCTTCGCTGTCCCATTCCGACAGGGCGACCACTTCGCCATCATCGGCGACATAGGACTTGAAGCTGCGGAAGCCGGGCTGAAGCCGGGCGAGGTCTTCCATCGCCTGGGCATCGGCGCCATAGGCGGCGGCATCGAGACCGGCGCGCTTGCGATTGCGGAACACGACGAGATACATCGCGCATCCGCATAAGCGGCCTTGCCTGCGTTGGCCAGCCCTCACACGCGATCGAACAGGGCACTGCAATAGCGTGAAATCCTGATCGGGCATTTGCCTGAAATTCGCCAAGCCTGCCTAAATCACGCTGCCAGCAAACCACAAAACAGATCCCCCGTGTCGCACCCGTGTCCTGCTTTCGCGCGTCCTGTCTCGGGAGAAATCCGCATGCTTTTTGCCAAGCCAGTCTCGATCCGGCAGAGCGTCATGCGCTGCGTCGGCGCCCTGGTGGCGATCTGCCTGGTGCAGATTGCCGTGTCCACCTCGTTGCAAGTGATGATGCAGCGCCATGCGCGCCACCTGGCCACGTCCGCCTGGGTGCTGCGCACGCAGATGTATGGCGACATGAAGCACGACGCGAGCGAAAGCGACGTGTTCCGCATCAAGGATGCCGTGCAACGCAACGATGCCACGGCCCGCAAGGCGGAGCTGGACAACTTTGCGGCCGATATCGGTGCGCTGGAAAAGTCCTATGCAGAGGTTTTCGCCGCGCCGCACGAGGCCGGCGAGCAGGCCCTGTTTGCCGAAACCGAGACGCGGCAAAAGGCCTATGCGGCGGCGGCGCGCGCGCTGGTGGAGCAGATCAACGCCGGCTCTACCGATCTCCACAGGGCGCAGCAGACCTTTACCGATGCGTTCGACGCTTTCCAGCAGGTGCAGGACAAGCTTGGCTTGCAGATGCAGGACGATATCGCCGCCGATGGCGATGCCTCACGCTGGCTGATGGACGCGGGGCTGGGGGTGACGCTGCTGATGGTCGTCCTGCTGGCCGCGACGGTGGCCTGGGTGGTGCGCCACGTGCGGCATGACGTGGTGCAGCCGCTGTCCGGCGTGACCACCATGCTGCGCGCCATGGCCGGCGGGGACTATTCGCAGGCTATCGTGGGCGATCCTCAGGGCAGCGAAGTGGCGCAGATCGAGGCAGCGGCCGCCGTGTTCCGCCAGACCGCGCTGGCCAAGCGGGACACCGATGCGGCCCAGGAACAGGTGGTCGGGGCACTGGCCAAGGGGCTTGAGCGGATGGCCGCCAAGGATCTGGAATATCGCATCAGCGAACCCTTTGCGCCCGATTTCGAGCCCTTGCGCGCCACGTTCAACCAGACCCAGGCGACGCTGGCCGGCGCGCTCGGCTCGGTGCGGGTGGGCGCCTCTTCGCTGGCGCGCACCGTGGGCGAAATCAGCGGCGCGGCCGAAGACCTGGCCCAGCGCAACGTGCGCCAGGCCGCCACGCTGGAGGAAACCGCCGCCGCCGTGCGCCAAGTGACCACGGGCGTGCGCGACACCGCCAGCCGTGCCGGCGATGTCAGCCGCCAGGTGGCCGAAGCGCACAAGCAGGCGAGCGAAGGCGGTGAAGTGGTCACCCGCGCTGTTACCGCGATGGCTGCGATCGAGGGATCGTCGCAGGAAATCAGCCAGATCATCGGGGTGATCGACGGCATTGCGTTCCAGACCAACCTGCTCGCGCTCAACGCCGGGGTGGAAGCGGCGCGCGCCGGGGATGCCGGCAAGGGCTTTGCCGTGGTCGCCACCGAAGTGCGCGCTCTGGCCCAGCGCAGTGCGGACGCGGCCAAGGACATCAAGGAACTCATCGCGAAGTCGGGCGCGCATGTGGCCGATGGCGTGGCGCTGGTGCGCGAAACCGGTGACATCCTCGGGCTGATCCTGGACCGGGTGGGCGCGATCAACGGCGTGGTCGCTGACATTTCCGGCACGGTGGAGGGCCAGGCCCATACCATCGGCCAGGTCAACGATGCGGTGGGAGAGATGGACCGCGCCACCCAGCAGAACGCCGCGATGGTCGAGGAGACCAGCGCCGCCACCCGCGCGCTTGCGGCCGAGGCGGCCAAGCTTTCGGAACTGGTCGGCAGCTTCCGCACGCGCAACGTGGAAACCCGCGCCCAGGGGCGGCCCGAGGATCGCCGCGATTCGCTGAGCGGCGTGGTCATCCAGGGCATCGCGCGCAATGTGCCCGGCCCACGAGTGGTGCGCGTGTCCACGCCGCCTGACACGGCCCCGGCCCTGCCACCGCCGCCGCCGCCGCCGCCGCCAGCTCCGGCCAAGGTGGTAGGTGGCGAAGACTGGGACGAGTTCTGACCGACTCCAAGCGGTGGACATTTGCCACGGCTTGGGACAGAGCCGGGCGCCATGAGCATCAATTCCTTCGGACACCTGTTCCGCTTCACCACCTGGGGGGAAAGCCATGGGCCGGCGCTGGGCGCCGTGGTGGATGGCTGCCCGCCGGGGCTGGCGATCGACGAAGGCATGATCCAGCCCTATCTCGACGCGCGCCGTCCCGGCCAGTCGCGCTTTACCACGCAGCGGCAGGAGCCCGACCAGGTCAGGATCCTGTCCGGCGTGTTCGAGGGGCGCACCACCGGCACGCCGATCAGCTTGCTGATCGAGAACACCGACCAGCGCTCCAAGGACTATTCCGAAGTGGCCAAGGCCTATCGCCCCGGCCATGCCGACTATGCCTATGATGCCAAGTATGGCTTTCGCGACTATCGCGGCGGCGGGCGTTCTTCCGCGCGCGAAACCGCCGCGCGGGTGGCGGCCGGCGGCGTGGCGCGGCTGGTGATCCCCGAAGTGACGATCCTCGCCTGGGTCAGCGCGATCGGCGGCGATGCCATCGACATGGCCAATTTCGATGCCGCGCAGATTGGCCAGAACCCCTTCTTCTGCCCCGATGCCCAGGCTGCCGCGCGCTGGGAAGGCCTGGTGGACCAGGCGCGCAAGGCCGGTTCCTCGCTCGGCGCCGTGGTGGAATGCGTGGCCACGGGCGTACCCGCTGGCTGGGGCGCGCCGCTCTACGCCAAGCTCGATGCCGAGCTTGCCCATGCGATGATGGGCATCAACGCGGTTAAGGGCGTGGAAATCGGCGATGGCTTTGCCGCCGCTGCCAACACCGGCGAAGGCAATGCCGATCCGATGCGCCCGGCCGATGACGGGCGCAACGCCGGGCCGCAGTTCCTGGCCAACCACGCCGGTGGCATTGCCGGCGGCATTTCCACCGGCCAGCCGGTGACCGTGCGGGTGGCGTTCAAGCCGACCTCCTCGATCCTCACTCCGATGCCCACGATCACCCGCGAGGGCGAAGCGACGGAGCTGTTTACCAAGGGCCGCCACGACCCTTGCGTGGGCATTCGCGGCGTGCCGGTGGTGGAAGCGATGATGGCGCTGGTCCTGGCCGACCAGAAGCTGCTGCATCGCGGGCAGTGCGGGTAACGATCCGGCAGCCGAGATCCTGAACGCTGGTCCACCGAGCCGTTCAGACGGGGAACATTCTGAAACGCGCAAACATTCCTTCTTCACGTTGAGGACCTGACGGAGGAAGAACCATGTTTGCCAAACTGACCAAGATCGCGGGCGCGGCACTTGCTGCCGCCCTGCTCGTGCCGACTGCCGCAGAGGCCCACCCTGACCGCTGGGACCACGGCCACCGCTGGGAACAGCGCGGGCCTGATCATCGCGGCTGGGATCGCCGTGGGTGGGGCCAGAGGGGGTGGGAGCACCGCCGCTGGGAAAGCCATCGCTGGGACCGCGCCCGCTGGGAGCGTCGCGGCTATTACCGCGATTGCCGCATCGTCTGGCGCCATCACGAGCGCGTGCGCATCTGCCGCTGAGTGGGTGAAACACAAAGGGCAGGGTGCCACGACACCCTGCCCTTTTTTTGGGCCTTTTTTCACTGGACGCGGTTCGTTACAGGCCCTTGCCGCCCAGCTTCCACGTCAGTTGCACGAAGAAGCTGCGCCCCACGCCATCGAACCACGAGATGTCATAATAGGGATAGCTGCCATAGGTGGGGTCCACGTTCGGGCTGGTGTCGAACAGGTTGGTCACCGTGCCTGACAGTTGCAGGTAGTCGGTCAGCTTGTACTGCGCTGACAGATTGAACGTGGTCGTCGCGTCGATATAGGCGTTCTCGTCGTAATTGGGCAGGCGGCCCAGGCGCTGGCCCTGCAAGGTCGTGGTGAAGCGGCCGTTGACGAGGGTCAGGCTGGCCGTGCCCTTGTCGCGCGGGATGTCATAGCCGCTGTCGTAGGCCAGCTTGTTGATCAGCGCGTCGCCCTGGTACTGGCGGAACGTGTGGTTGAACACATAGGTATAGCCCAGCGCAAAGCTGAGGAAACCCAGACCCCGGATTTCCGGCGCGCGCCAGTGGAACGCCACGTCGATCCCGTCGGTCTGCTCGCGTGCCACGTTGATCGGGTTGACATAGACCCCCTGCAACTGCCCGGCAAACGCGCCAGAGGCATAGCGCTGCACGCGGGCGATGGCATCGAGGCAGGTGGGTGAGCTGGCGTTGACCGCCGAGCCCGAAGCCGTTTCGCCCAGCACGCAATCGGATTCGCGGCGCAGCAGCTCGTCCTTGCTCAGGTCCAGCACCTGGTTTTCCAGCGTCACCTTGAAGTAATCGACCGAGAGGTCGACACTGCGATCGGGCTGCCAGAACACCCCGGCGTTGATCGACCGGCTGGTTTCAGGCTTGAGCTGGCGATTGCCGGTGCGGTGGCTGGTGATGCCCACTTCATAGTCGTCGCAATCGCTGTAGCTGGCGCCAGCGTTCTCGCGGCGGCAGGTCAGGTAGTCGATGCCATCGGGGTGGGTGTCGCCATTGCCGGAGAACACATAGTGCAGGTCCGGCGCGCGGAAGCCGGTGCCCATGGCGCCGCGCAGCAGCAGGCGGCTGGTCGGGCGCAGTTCGGCGCCCAGGTTCCAGGTCGCCTTGCCAAAGCTGTTGTCCACCACGTGGAAGTGGTCATAGCGCGCCGCGCCCGACAGTTGCAGGAACGAAAGCACCGGCACGCGCAATTCGCCGCCCAGTGCCCAGTGGCGGCGGCTGCCCTTGCCGTCGCTGTCGGTCAGGCCGACGTAATAGTGCTCCAGCGCCTTGGGATCGGGCCGCAGGTCATAGCCCTGGCCGCCATATTCCCCCACCAGCGCCACGCCCACCGGCCCGGCGGGCAGGCGCAGCACTTCGCCGTTGGTCAGGCTGAACGCCAGGTTGTCGGTATAGGAGCGAGGCTTGTAGATCGCGTTTTCGGTGATCGAATTGTATTCCGCTGTGGTCAGCGGGGTGTAGAGCCGCGTCGGGTCGGCCGAAAACACGGCATAGCCGCTGTCTTCGTCCACGCCCTGCTGCTGCCCCAGGAACAGGGCATTGGCCTTGGAAATCACCACTTGCGGGAAGGAAACCTTGCTGCGGTATTCCGAGTGGTTGAACGACAGCTCATAGGCCCAGGCCTGGTTCTTGCCGAACTTGCCGCGCAGGCCAGGCGTGATCGTGAAGCTGATCGAGCGATTGCGTGTCATCCCGTTCTGCAAACCGCCCATTTCCTCGGGCGTGAACTGGCGATACCAGTTGTCGAGCTTGGTGGAATTGAGGCTGGTGGGCATCAGCGTGTTGTAGAACGTGCCCTCCTGGTTGCCGTCGGCGGTCTCGTAATACCAGGTCAGCACGTCGGGCAGCAGCGCCACCTTGCTGTAGCTCGCCTGGAAGTCGGTGAACAGTTCCATGCCATTGGGCAGGTCCAGCCCGATCGCGCCGAAGGCATTGACCGATTTGCGTTCCGAAATCATCGTGCCATAGGCGATCGAGCTGTTCGATCCGCAGTAATAGCCCGGCCCGCCATCGGCGCCATAGCGCGGGCGGCTGGTGTAGATCGTGCTCCCGCCGTTGAGGCCCGACAGGCTGGCGCAGGTCGCCGCGCCGGGATCGAGGTAATCGGTATATTCGTCGGTGCGCAGGAACGTGCGCCGCGCCAGGCCGCCGGTGGGATCATCCAGCACCGAATCCTGCCGCGCGCGCTGGTATTGCCACAGCGGCTTCTGATAGAGGCCTTCCACGCCGATCACGCCGTGAAACGCTCCGGCATTCCACCCGGTGGTCAGCGTCAGGCGATGCGAAGCGCCGCCGCCGTGCTGCGTGTCGCCATAGCGATAGTCGATGCGCGTGCCGTCGACGCTTTTCTTGAGCTGGAAATTGACCACGCCCGAAATCGCGTCGGAGCCGTAGATGGCCGAAGCGCTGCCGCTCAGCACTTCCACCCGCTCGATCAGGCCCACGGGGATGTTGGAAATGTCGGTGAAGTTGCTCTGCCCGTTGAATGGCAGCGGGAAATCGGCAATGCGCCGCCCGTTGACCAGCACCAGCGTGTGGTTGGGGCCGAGCCCGCGCAAGTCCACCTGCTGCGCGCCGGGCGTGAAAGCGGCGCCGTTGCCCGATTGCTGGCTCTGCGTCTCGCCACCGTTCTGCGTCAGCGCGCGCAGCAGGTCCGGCACGGATTGATAGCCGTTGCGCAGGATGTCTTGCGCGGTCACGGCGGTAACCGGCGCCGGCCCTTCCAGTTCCACGCGCGGAATGCGGCTGCCCAGCACCACGATCGCGCTTTCGGGCGGCGTCTGGGTGCCGGTGTCAGGTGTGGCAGGAAGGGCGGTGATCGCGGGCGTCGCTTGCTGCGCCTGGCCCGCTCCGGCCATGGCCAAGGCGCTCCATGCTCCACCCACAACCAACCAAGCTCTTGACATGCGCATTGTTGACAGCCCCCTGTGATCGCGCTTCGATGGCTTGCTTATGATTGCAAATGACAGGCATCTGCAACGTCAAATCGCCAATTAATTCAGTATCAATCGCAACTGTTACACGCTAACCACAGCGGCAGACGGCAAAATGAGGGTTTGAAAATGCAGTTTTGGCGCAGGGGGTTGATCACAGTGTCGGGTGTGCTCGCGCTGATCGGCAGCGGCGCGGCCCATGCTTCGGAGGCTGGCTATACCCGCTATGTCATCGGCGATCTGGCCGCGCCCACCCCGGCCAAGGTGGCCCCCGGCCTGCTGCTCGCCGGCGGCGGTGAGTGGGATACGCAGGCCTTCCGCTGGTTCGTCGCCCAGGCCGGGCACGGCCATATCGTGGTGCTGCGTGCCTCGGGCGCGGGCGATGCCGGCGATGAATTCATGCACAGCATCGGCGGCGTGACCTCGGTGGAAACCTTCGTGTTCGATGATCGCAAGGCCGCCAGCGATCCGGTCGTGCTCAATGCCGTGGCCAAGGCCGATGGCGTCTACATCGCCGGCGGGGACCAGGCCCGCTATGTCCGTTATTGGCAGGGCACGCCGCTCACCGTCGCGCTCGACAAGCTGGCCGCCAGCGGCCGCCCGATCGGCGGTACCAGCGCCGGCCTCGCCATCCTGGGCGGTCACGTCTATGGCGCGATGGACGGTGGCAGCGCCACGTCCGGCCCGGCCCTGCGCGATCCGCTGGGGGCGGGCGTGACCATGGTGGAGGATTTCCTTCACCTGCCGCGCATGGCCCATGTCGTCACCGACACCCACTTCACCCGACGCGACCGGCTTGGCCGCCTCGTCGCCTTCGTCGCCAAGACCCGCGCCACCACGGCCGACAAGGCCGCGATCGGCCTCGGCGTGGACGAAGGCGCCTCGCTGATTGTCGATGGCGCCGGGCTGGCCCGGCTGAAAGGCCCGGCAGGCACCTATGCCTGGCTGGTCCAGCCCGCGGGTGCGCCCGTCGCCAAGCCCGGCCAGTCGCTCGACTGGGCGGCGATCCAGGTCACCGGCATCGGGCCCGGCAGCACGCTGGACCTCAACACGCTGCGCGTGACTGCCCCCGCCTTTGCCGGCACGGCCAGCGTCAAGGGCGGCCGGCTTTCCGGCGTGCCCTATCCGGCCGATGCGGGCTGGTCGCTCGCCATCCACGGCGGCGCCGGCGCTGCGCCGCGCGGGGAAACGACGCCGGCCGAAGACGCGGCCTATCGCGCCGGGCTCAACGCCGCGCTGGCGGCTGGCTCCGCCGTGCTCAAGGCCGGTGGGTCGAGCCTCGATGCCGTCGAAGCGGCGGTGCGCGTGCTGGAAGACGATCCGCAGTTCAACGCCGGGCGCGGCGCGGTGTTCGATGCCGAGGGCAAGAACTACCTCGATGCCGCGATCATGGATGGCAGCACCGGGGAAGCCGGCGCCGTGGCGCAGCTTACCACCACCAAGAACCCGGTCCGTGCCGCCCGCGCGGTGATGGAGCATTCGCGCCATGTGCTCTTGGCCGGGGCAGGGGCCGACCAGTTCGCCCGAGAACAGGGCATCGAGCAGGTCGATCCCAAGTATTTCTTCACCGCCAAGCGCTGGCAGGACTATCTCGACTGGAAGAAGGAGCACGTCAGCGCTCTCTCTCCGCGCGTGCTCGATGCCACGCCGCGAGCCGAGCATCGCTATGGTACGGTGGGCGCCGTGGCGCGTGACGTGCATGGCCATCTCGCCGCCGCCACCTCCACCGGTGGCCTGACCGGCAAACGGTGGGGGCGCATCGGCGATACCCCGCTGATCGGCTCGGGCACCTATGCCATCGACAACACCTGCGCCGTTTCCGCCACCGGCACCGGCGAATACTTCATCCGGCAATCCGCCGGTCGCCAGGTCTGCGACCGCATCGCCTGGCGCGGCGAAAGCGTGGCCGAAGCCGCGCAGGACACCATCGACGAAATCGCCGAGATCGGCGGCGATGGTGGCCTGATCGCGATGGACCGCGATGGCCATGTCGGCTTCGCGCTCAACACCGCCGGCATGTTCCGCGGCTCGGTCAGCAGCAAGCAGGCGCCGCAAGTGGCCATCTACGCCGACGAGAAACCCACCCACCCATAGTGGAAAATCTCCCCCTCCTCTTCAGAGGAGGGGGCCGGGGGGTGGTGCGAAACCGCACTCAACCGCGCATTACCGCGCCGTCCTCACCCCTTCACCTTGGCGGCAAAGCTCTTGCGCAATTTCATCAGCTTGGGCGGAATGACCGCCAGGCAATAAGGATTGCGCTGGCCTTCGCCTTCCCAATATTCCTGGTGATAGTCCTCGGCCGGATACCACGGCGCCACCGGCTCGATGCTGGTCACGATCGGCGCATCGCGCTCGGCCTGTGCCCGCGCGATCGCCGCGCTGGCTTCGCTTTCCTGCGCTTCGTCCAGCGGGAACAGCGCCGAGCGATATTGCGTGCCCACATCGTTGCCCTGGCGGTTGAGCTGCGTTGGATCGTGGGTGGCAAAGAAGATGTCGAGCAACTGGCCATAGTCGATCACCGCGGGGTCAAAGGTCACCCGGATCGCCTCGGCATGGCCGGTGGTGCCGCTGCACACCTGCTTGTAGGTGGGATTTTCGGTGGTGCCGCCGATATAGCCGCTCTCCACGTTGGACACGCCGATGACATCGCGGAACACCGCCTCGGTGCACCAGAAGCAGCCGCCGGCAAGAATGGCCTGCGCCATAAACAACCCTTTCTGCAAGATTTGCCGCCCAGATAGGAACGGCCTGCGCGCCTGTCATCCTCTTGCAAGCGAATTGGCTCTTGCGGGCGAATTGGCCGCTGTCGTTGAATTGACACGCCCAAGCGCATAGATGCTGGCCCATGACCCAGCTTTCCGTGGCCGCGCTCCAGCTCGCGCTCAACTCGCCCGATGCGGCAGACAACATCGCCGCCGTTTCCGCCCTGGTGGAGCAGGCTGCCGCGCAAGGCGCGCAGGTGGTGCTGCCGCCCGAACTCTTTGCCGGCCCCTATTTCTGCGTGACCGAGGACGAAGCGCGCTTTGCCCTGGCCCATCCGCTGGACAGCGATCCTTCGGTCAAGGCCATGCAGAAGCTGGCCAAGCGCCTGGGCATCGCCATTCCCACCAGTTTCTTCGAGCGGGAAGGGCCGCACTATTACAACACCCTGGCGATGATCGATGCCGATGGCGAGATCATGGGCACCTATCGCAAGAGCCACATTCCCGATGGCCCGGGCTACGAGGAAAAGTATTATTTCCGCCCCGGCAACACCGGGTTCAAGGTGTGGGACGTGTTCGGCACGCGCATCGGCGTGGGCGTGTGCTGGGACCAATGGTATCCCGAGTGCGCGCGCGCCATGGCCCTGATGGGCGCGCAAGTGCTGTTCTATCCCACGGCCATCGGCAGCGAACCCTACGACGCCGATCTCGACACCAGCCGCGTCTGGCGCCGCGCGATGCTCGGCCATGCCGCGTCCAACTGCATGCCGGTGGTCGCCGCCAACCGCATCGGCGTGGAGGAAAACGACCAGGCCTTCTACGGCCACAGCTTCATCGCCAACGAATGGGGCGATTTCCTGGCCGAATACGGCGCGGCGGAAAGCGGCGTGCTGGTCGCCACGCTCGATCTCGCTGCGGCCGCGCGCCATCGCGCCGGCATGGGCTTCTTCCGCGATCGCCGCCCGCAACTCTACACGCGCCTGGCGCAGGATATCTGACCGCGCGATGGCCCCTGCCGCCGCCCCGCCGCATCAGTACCTGATCGCCCTGGGTTCCAACGTGCGCCATGCGCGCCACGGTGCCCCGGCCCAGGTGCTGCGCGCGGCGGCGCGCGCGCTCGACGATGCGGGCCTCGCGGTCAGGGCACTCTCGCCGATCATCGCCAGCGCGCCGCTCGGCCCATCGCGCCGCCGCTATGCCAATGCCTGCGCGGTGATCACCACGCCGCTCGAGCCGGCGCAACTGCTCGCCCGCCTGCAAGGCCTGGAACACCGCTTCGGCCGCGTCCGCCGCGGCGCCCCGTGGCGGGCGCGCACGCTCGATCTCGATATCGTGCTGTGGTCGGGCGGGGCGCTGGCCGATATCCACGCCAACCTGGTGATTCCCCATCCAGCCTGCCGCCAGCGCCCCTTCGTGATGGGCCCGGCCATGCGCATCGCCCCGGACTGGCGCGACCCGCTCACAGGTTTGGCCACAAAACACCTGGCTTCCCGCTTGACCCGCCGCCGCCCCGCCCCTAGGTGAGCGCACCAACCACGCGCCACGCGGCGCCACGGGGGCCCTTAGCTCAGTCGGTAGAGCAACTGACTTTTAATCAGTAGGTCGCTGGTTCGAATCCAGCAGGGCTCACCACCTCCGCCCAGAACGCCTTGCGCAGCGGCCCGGCCTCTTTAGGCCGTTCTTGGCTCGTGCCCGCTCAGCGGTTGCTGGCTGTCTTGTATCACATTGTTATTCCTCTCTCGTGCCCTGGCTGCTGCGGAGAACCGACGCGCGTGCCGGTCTGGTGGGCCGTTCATACCCAAATTGGAGGATTGTTAACTTTCGTAAATTGCCTTAAGGAAGTGTCCGGAAAACAACAAGAAATGTTGCGTCCTCGCCAATCCTTCCCGGGTTGTGCGAGCCCTTCTTGTCGCCAGCCTTCGAGGAAACGATGGACAGAAACTGGACTGAATTGGCGTGGTTGGAATGGACGCCCCCGGACGAGGGGCTTGCTCCCCGTGTCAGTGGGTTTCAGCGCATCGGCAGTGTGCGGCCCGAAGCCCTCGCCAAGATCATGCTCATGCTGCTGCGCTGGGACACGCAGGATCGCAGCATTTTCCGCGTGGTGACGGAAAGCGGGGCCGTGATCGGCGGGGATGCGGTGGAAAGCGTGGCGCGCGAGCCGGGTTTTCCGTTTCGCTTGCCACAGCCCAAGCCGGACGTGGCTGCCGTGTCGATCCAGGCCTGAAGAGAAAGGTCGGGCGGCGGCTTGGCCGCCGCCGGAATCAGCCCACTATCAGGTCAACCCACCATCTGGGCGACGGCGTCGCGCAGTTCCTGGCGGCTGAGAATGCCCGGAGCGCGGGTGACACGGGCAACGCGCGGGGTTGCGGGCAGGCCGTGGGGGGTATGTAGCTTGGTGGGGGTATGGGAATAAGTCGTATTCATCTTGTCTCTGTTTCTTGAATCAGGGCGTCGCGAGGCATCTGCGCGGGCCGGTCGGGTGGGCAATCGGCCCGATCCGATCCAGCGCGGGGCGCACAGGCCTCACAATGAGGTCATGAGCAATTGGTTCAACGCCTGGCCGGTCTTTTGTGCAGGCAGAGCAGCAGGATGGAGCCATCCATCCGCGCGCCACACACACCTTGAGAAGGCGGCCAGGGAATCGCTGTTCCGTGGGGGATGCTAGAGCGCCGATGTTTCGATTTCGCGAAACGGCCCATCCGTCGGGAAACGCAGGATCACAGCGTTCGTTACAGCGGGATGGGGCAATCCGAAACAACAGCAAGACAAGCTTGCCAAGGCGTTCGAATGTCGGCCGGGCGCGGGTCTACGCCGCCAGCACCGCGTCATATGGGCCTCGCCGCCCGATTTGTCAACAGCTTGCCGGCCGGCGCCGGTTCAGGCCACCGCCGGCGCGGCCAGCATGGCGCCCATCCGGCGGGTCATGATCGCCTCTGCATCGGCAATGATGCGGCTGACCAGTTCGGCCACGGTGGGCACGTCGTGGATCAGACCCTGGACCATGCCGGCGGTCCAGATGCCATGCTCGGGATCGCCCGAGATCAGTCCCTCGCGGCCGCGCGCGCCTTTCACGAGGTGGGCGATCGCCTCGAACGGGTTGCCTTCGCGCTCGATCCGTACCGCTTCCTCGGCCACGCTGTTGCGCGCGACGCGGGCCGTGTTGCGATAGCTGCGGAACAGCAGGGCCGTGGCGCGTTCGTCGTTGGCGACGATCGCCTGCTTGATGCCATCGTGAATCGGCGCTTCTTGCGTGGCGCAAAAGCGGGTGCCCATGTTGATCCCCTCGGCGCCGAGCGCGAGCGCGGCGACAAGCCCGCGCCCGTCGCCAAAACCGCCCGAGGCGATGATCGGGATCGTCACCTTTTCGGCCGTGGCGGGGATCAGGATCAGGCCGGGAATATCGTCCTCGCCGGGGTGGCCCGCGCATTCGAAGCCGTCGATCGAAATGGCATCCACACCCATGCGCTGCGCGGAAAGCGCATGGCGCACCGCCGTGCACTTGTGGATCACCTTGACGCCGGCGGCCTTGAACGCGGCGACATGCTCGTCAGGGCGATGGCCGGCGGTCTCCACTGCCGTGATCCCGCTTTCGATGATCGCCTGGCGATATTCGGCATAGGGCGGCGGCGTGATGGCAGGCAGGATCGTGAGGTTCACGCCGAAGGGCTTGTCGGTCATGCTGCGGCAGCGGGCGATTTCCTTGACCAGCGCCTCGGGCGTCGGCTGGGTCAACGCGGTGAGGAAGCCCAGCGCCCCGGCCTCGGCCACGGCCGAAACCAGCTCCGCCGTGCCGACCCACTGCATCCCGCCCTGGGCAATCGGGTGCTCCACGCCGAACAGTTCGGTAAAGCGGGTCTTGATCATCGCGGCGGCCATCCTCTGTCCGTGTTTGCGCGGCAGTCTGCCAGCACGGCATGGCTCTTGTCAATTAACCAACCAACTAAATGAGCGCCCGGTTCGACCAATAGTCCAATATCGGCCGAGCGGGCATCGTGGCAGGGCTGGCGGAAAGAGACCGTGGAGTGGAGAAGTTATGTCGAAACGCCTGAATGTTCCTGCGCTTGCCCCGGCGCTCGCCGCCGCACTGCTGATCGCCGGCACTGCCCATGCCGGGCCGGCGCCGGCCACTTGGGCGCGCTGCGCGGTGTGCCATGATGCCACCAAGGGCGGCCCCAACAAGATCGGCCCCAATCTCTATGGCGTGGTCGGCAAGAAGGCGGGCACGCATGCCGCTGGGTTCAAGTATTCCGATGGGCTCAAGAAATCCGGCCTGACCTGGAATGCCGCCACGCTCGACAAGTGGATCGAGAATCCGCGCGCGCTGGTGCCCAATACCATGATGGCGTTCCCCGGCCTGAAAGATCCGGCCAAGCGGGCCGAACTGGTCGGCTATCTCACCAGCCTGAAATAGCTTTCTTTCCGGATCGCAAACCGGGCAGGGCTGGGTGTCATGCGCCACCTGGCCCTTTTTGCTGCATGGCCCAATTCGCAAAACAAAAGGCCGGCCAGCCCGGGGAATTGGGCTGGCCGGCCAAGGCCCGGCGCCTGGAGAGCAAGCGCCGGGACGTGGTTGATCGGGTTCCGGGTAAAGGGCCGATCAGAAGAACAGGATGCCACCCAGCGCCAGCGTGTCGGACTTGGCGCTGTTTCCGTTGTGGGCCTGCGCCTTGGCCGAGACATATTCGCCGATCAGCGTGACCCAGCTCGTCAGGCCATAGCGGACCTGGCCCACATAGCTGCTGTTCTTGGCCACCAGCGTGGGCGTAGTGGCGGCATCGATGGCATTGGCGAAGTTCAGCCGGCTTTCGCCATAGCTGCCGCCGACCGAGACTTTGCCGAACGTGGCCATGGCCTGGGCATAGAAGCCGTGGCTGTCGCGCGCATGGCCCAGGCCATCGCTGTCGAACAGGTTGAGCACGGTCGTGCCCAGGCCCGAGGCGGTGTAGTAATAGCCCACGGCCGTGACCGGGCCGGCGGTCAGCTTGGCGCCCAGGTCCAGGCCCTTGCCGGTATAGGCCAGCGTGCGGTTGAGGGTGTCATGCTTTTGCGTGATGCCCGAGACCCACAGGTGCGCGCCCACCGGCCCGACCTTGCCGTCGTAGGTCAGCTTGGCCTGGAAGCCGGGGCTGCCGTTCTGCTCGGCCGGGCCGGTCAGCGAGCTGAGCGGCTGGAACACGCCGAACGCTGCCTTGAAGCCGGAAAGCGAAGGCGTGGTATAGGTGATCTGCGGCTGGAAATCGGTGTAGATATAGCCCGAGCCGATGCGGCCCAGCGTGGTGTTGGCCGGGGCCACATTGCCGCCCGGCGCACCCGAAGACAGCAGCGTGATGTCATTCAGGATCGCGTCGGAGCCGAACAGGCCGATGTCGCGCCCGATCTTCACTTCGCCAAAGCCGGCGCGGCCGAAGGTCAGGTAGGTTTGGCGGAAATCGATGCCGGCGGTGGCCAGCGCGGTCGGCTGCCCGCCATTGTTCGCGCCCAGCGCGCCCCAGGCCGCGCTGTTGATGCCCGGATACATGCCGAAGTGTGCGCCCACGTCCCAGCCGCCCTGGTGCGTGGTGGCCTCCACTTTCAGGAAGCCGGGCAGCAGGCCGTTGCGCACCGAAGAGGTGCTGTTGCCTCCGACATTGGCAATGCCGCCGGTCACCGCCGTGCGGGCCGAGGCGGTCTGCGGATTGTCGTGCACATAGAACCCGTTGACCGAACCGGAGAAGCTGAGCGTCACGTCGCCCACTTCGAGGCCCACGCCGCTGGCCGTGCGGCGCACGAAGCGGTCGCTGTCGGGCGCGGCCGCAGGGGCCGGCGCGGCCGCAGGGGCCGGCGCGGCGGCTGGCGCAGGCGCAGGCGCAGCGTTCTCGGCCTCGTCCTCGCGCAGCAATTGCTGGTATTCCTCGTCGGACAGGATGCCCTTTTCGTGCAGTCGCTTGAGCAGCGCGGCCGAAGTGCCGGCCATGGCGGGCGTGGCGCCCAGCGTGATCCCGAGTGCAATCGTCGTGGCGAGCATCGTGCCCGCCAGCCCCTTGTGAGCCTTCATTTGTCCATCCCCTGCCATCGTTTTCTTGCCCCAAAGGGCAGGATCAAACGATGCGCCGGGCCGCGTCAGCGCGAAATTGGACTATGGTTCTCGTTCCAAGGAACTAAGAGGTCCTCCCCCACATCGTGGGGGAGGTGGCAGCCCGCAGGGCTGTCGGAGGGGGCATGTCGGCTTCTTGCGCCGAGCAATCACCAACGCCAAAGCGCAAGGATTGCTCGTCAACCCGTCTACGGACGAGGTTCAGCGACGCCATTTGCATGGCAATGGCAGCGGCTCAAAAATTTGAAAAATGGTATTTCGCGCAGAGGCGCCGAGATGACATTTTCTCGGCGCCTCTGCGCGAAATCAATTATGCTGCCCGAACGGCTGTAACCGAGGTTTGATGCGTAACCGTTGGAAGGTCAGGAAAGGGAGGGCAAGCTGCCTTGGCTCAAACCACTGAGCAGGACCCCGGATCAAGTCCGGGGTGACGAGAAAGTTTTTTGATCTTAATGTTTTAACGTCACCCCGGACTTGATCCGGGGTCCTGCTTTGACGTTGAATGGCAAAATTCGCAGTCTACAAGAGCACCGTATCCGGAACGACCGCATAAAAATCTATCAACCCCAATTCCGCCCCATCAATCCCCCACCACCGCCCCCCAGGGTGCCACCCCCGCCGGCACCGTGGCCACGGTCTTGCCTGCCACCAGGTCCACCACCGAAATATCGTTCGAAAGGCCGTTGGCGGTATAGGCCCGCGTACCATCGGCGTTGAGCGCCAGGTGCCACACGCGCTTGCCCACCGGGATCGTGGCTTTCACCGTGCGGCTGGCCACGTCGATCACGGCGATGCGGTCGGCGCGGCCCAGCGCGACCACGGCGGTCTTGCCATCGGGGGTGAAGCGGATGCCGCAGGGCATGATCTTGTAATCCTGCACGCCCGGGATCGCGAAGTGGATCGTGGCGGTGATCGCGCGGGTCTTGGGATCGGCGATCTGCACCACGCCGCCCACTTCGGCGGCGATCCACAGTTCCTTGCCATCGGCGGTGAATTCCACGTGGCGAGGGCGCTTTTCGGTCTCCATCGTCGACACCACCTGATGCGTGGCCAGGTCGATCCAGCTTACCGCGTTGTCTTCCTCTGAAGTCACCACCAGCCATTGGCCATCCGGGCTTTGCGCGATGCCTTCGGGTTCCTTGCCGACGGAAACCTGGAACGCCACGCGGCCGCTGGCGAGGTCGATCGCACTGACGGCGGCGTCGTTTTCATTGGCCACGAACACGGTCTTGCCATCCTGGCTCAGGAAGAACTGCTCCGGGTCCTGCCCGGCGCCGATCTCGCGCAGGATTGTGCCGGTCTGGCGGTCGATCACTTTCACCGCGTTGTCGTTGCTCACGCAGACCAGCACGAAGCGGCCGTCCTTGCTCAAGGTGATGCCGCGCGGCCGCTCGCCCACCGGCCAGGTGGCGATGGGCTTGGCCGTCGCGCCGTCGATCACGCTGATCGTGTTGCCGCGCTCGTTGCTGACATAGACGGTCTGTGCCTGCGCGGCGGCCAGGGGCACTATCGCGGCGAATGCGGCCAGGGCCGCGCATGCAATCGAGCGCATCGCTATCATCCTCTTCCAGGCCAACACGTTATCCGCCCCGTGCGCGCATGGGCATTCGACCAAAGGTCAATTTCTCCAAGCCTCTGCATGGTTCACACCATGGCCAGACGATAAACACTGGGAAAGGGATGGATGCGATGAAGTTCACCGGACGACTGGCGCTGAGCGCGGCAGCCGGGGTTTTTGCCCTTGCCGGCGCCACGCATCTTCTGGCCCATGGCGATGTCACGCCCCAGCCAGTGGACACGACCGCGCTGCCCGATATCCAGCCCAACAACGACACCTGGTTGCAGCACAATCCCTATCGCGGCAATGCCAAGGCGATCGAGATCGGCCAGCATGCCTATGCCCAGAACTGCGCGCGCTGCCATGGCATCGATGCCATTTCCGGCGGCATCGCCCCCGATCTGCGCTATCTGGAGCTGGGCGATTCCGGAGACGAATGGTTCGTGCAGCGCTATCACCACGGCTCGGTGCGAGACGGGAAGGTCTACATGCCGCCGATGGGCGAGATCCTGGGGCAGAAGGCCGGCTGGGCGATTCGCGCCTGGCTCGAAACCGTGCACGAGGAATAAGCCGTGGCGCTGACCCGCCGCGCCATGATCGCCGGCCTAGGCGCCGCCATGGTTCTGCCCCGCGCTGTCGAGGCAGCACCCCTGGCCAAGGTCAAGGCCAACGGCATGCTGCGCGTGGCGATCTATCAGGACAACGCGCCGTGGTCGTGGGAAGAAGGCGGCCAGATCAAGGGGATCGATGCCGATCTGGGCCGGGCCCTGGCCGCAGCCCTGGGCGTGAAAGCAGACCTGGCGATCTTTCCCGCCGGCGAAAGCGTGGAAGATGATCTGCGCAACGCCGTCTGGCGGGGCGGCTTGCTGGGCTTCCAGGCGGCCGATGTCATGCTGCACGTGCCGTTCGATCCGGCCTTTGCTGCGCAGCAGGACCAGGTCGCGATCGTTGCACCCTATGCGCGCGAGCGCTTCGGGCTGGCCTGCGCCACGGGCAGGGGCCTCGAATGCGAAGGTCTGCCGGTGGCGTTCAAGGGGCACAAGCTGGCCGTGGAAGTGGCCACGATCCCCGATTACTACCTGATGGGCCAGTTCGGCGGCGCTCTGGCCAGGGATGTGACGCACTATCCCAATGGCGCTTCGGCCGTTTCGGCGCTGGTCAAGGGCGAGGCGGACGCCGCCATGGCGACCAATGCCCAGTTGGAATATGGCCTGAAAGATGCAGGCAAGGGCTTTGCGCGCCGCAAGGGGCCGCTGCCGATGATGACCAGCCCCGGCTGGGACGTGGGCATGGCGGTGAAGGAAGCCAGCCGCACGCTGGGTGATGCGCTGGAAGAAATCGTCGGCCAGATGCAGAAGGATGGCCGCCTGGCCGCGCTGTGCCAGCCTTATGGCGTGGCTTGGCAGGCGCCGTTGGCGGGGTAGGTTAGCCGGCCTCGGGCGGGCCTTTCACTCCCCCTCCTCTTCAGAGGAGGGGGTTGGGGGGTGGTGGAAACCTGGCACAAGGCTTCGCACCACCCCCGACCCCTCCTCTGAAGAGGAGGGGAGAGCGCCGCCGAATCTGCTCGGTTTTCCGTTCGCCCTGAGCTTGTCGAAGGGCCTGTCCTGAGCCTGTCGAAGGAGCACCAGCGCCACGCCATGCTGCACCAGCCATCCGCAGCAAACCTAGTGCCAAGGTCCAATTGCCCGGCCCGCGCGATGGAATAGGGTCTGTATCACAAGGTGGGCGGGGCAGGGGGGGGCACCGGCCGCAGCAAACCCACCATCTGCCCCCAGAATCAACTCAACGTGACCGGCCCGTGCGAGAGGCCGCAACGATCAACCGGAGGTGTGATGATGAAGGGATTTCTCAAGGCGACGGCCGCCTGCGCGCTGGCCCTGATGGTGGCAGCGCCGGCCCTGGCGGACGGGCCAGCCGCTGGCCCTGGCGACGCGGACCTGATGGCCGACGCCACCACCACCGGCGATGTGCTGACCTATGGCATGGGGCCGCAGGCGCACCGGTTCAGCCCGCTTGCCCAGATCAACACCGCCAACGTGGCCAAGATGGTGCCGGCCTTTGCCGCCTCGCTCGGCGGGGAAAAGCAGCGCGGCCAGGAATCGCAGCCAATCGTCTATGACGGCATGATCTATGTCACGGGCTCCTATTCCCGCGTCTTCGCCTTCGACGCGCGCACCGGGGAAAAGCAGTGGGAATACGATGCCCGCCTGCCCGACGGCATCATGCCCTGCTGCGACGTGGTCAACCGTGGCGCTGCGATCTATGGCGACAAGATCATCTTCGGCACGCTCGACGCCCATGTCGTGGCGCTCAACCGCAAGACCGGCAAGGTCATCTGGAACAAGACCGTGGCCGATTACCAGGCCGGCTACAGCCAGACCGCCGCGCCGCTGATCGTCAAGGGCCTGGTCATCACCGGCGTATCGGGCGGTGAATTCGGCGCGGTCGGCGTGGTCGAGGCGCGCGATGTCAACACCGGCGAGCTGGTGTGGACGCGGCCGGTGATCGAAGGCCACATGGGCACCCTGCGCGGACAGCCCAACGGCATGACCGGCAAGCTCAACGCCACTTGGCCGGGCGACTTGTGGAAGACCGGCGGCGGCGCCACCTGGCTGGGCGGCACCTATGACCCGGAAACCAACCTGATCTTCTTCGGCACCGGCAACCCGGCGCCGTGGAACAGCCACTTGCGCCAGGGCGACAACCTATACACCGCCTCCACGCTGGCGATTAACCCCGACAATGGCCAGATCGTCTGGCACTACCAGACCACGCCGCACGATGGCTGGGACTTTGACGGGGTGAACGAATTCATTCCCTTCGATGCCACGATCAACGGCAAGGCGATGAAGCTCGGCGCCAAGGCCGATCGCAACGGCTATTTCTTCGTGCTCGATCGCACCAACGGCAAGTTCATCAGCGCCAGCAAGTTCGTGATGCAGACGACCTGGGCCAACGGCTTCAACGCCAAGACCGGCCGCCCCAACTATATCGACGACAACCGCCCCGGCGCGCCGGACATGGCCGGCGGCAGCGAGGCCAAGGGCAAGACGGTGTTTGCCAGCCCCTCGTTCCTGGGCGGCAAGAACTGGATGCCGATGGCCTATTCGGACCAGACCGGCCTGTTCTACATCCCGTCCAACGACTGGGGCATGGACATCTGGAACACGCCGATCGCCTACAAGAAGGGCGCGGCCTATCTCGGCGCCAGCTTCACGATCAAGCCGATTGCCGAGGATCACATCGGCGCATTGCGTGCCATGGACCCCAAGACCGGCAAGATCGTGTGGGAATACAAGAACAAGGCCCCGCTGTGGGGCGGCGTGATGACCACCGCCGGCGGCCTGGTGTTCACCGGCACGCCCGAAGGGTACCTCAAGGCCTTCGACGCCAAGACCGGCCAGGAACTGTGGAAGTTCAACACCGGCTCGGGCGTGGTCGGTTCGCCGATCACCTGGGAACAGGATGGCGAGCAATATGTCGCTGTCATGTCCGGCTGGGGTGGCGCGGTGCCGCTGTGGGGCGGTGAAGTGGCCAAGACCTTCAAGGAAATCAGCCAGGGCGGCGCGCTCTGGGTGTTCAAGCTGCCCAAGTCATGATGGGCCGGGGCGGAAGCTGGGGGGCTTCCCGCCCCCTGCCCTTCACCGGGGCGCTGGGAACAGTGCCCCGGGCCGTTGCGGGGCCTGCCGGGGAAGGCGGCGGGCTCCGCACACCGCTGCGGGTTCGGCTCGTGGCGGCCCCCTCTTGCATTTCGCCACGGCCGGCCGATAGTGCGGCCATGGCCAATGCCACGCCCGAACGCATCCTGGTTGTCGACGATCACCCGCTGGTGCGCGATGGGTTGCGCAGCCTTCTGGCGATCACGTTCGAGGCCTGCGACATTCTCGAGGCCGCCGGGGTGGAGGAAGCCTGCACCGTGCTTGCCGAACATGGCGAGTGCGACCTGGTCCTGCTCGATCTCAACATGCCCGATGCCACGCGCCTGTCCGGCCTGGTGCAACTGCGCGAGGCCTTTCCGATGGTCCCGGTGCTGATGGTTTCGGGCAGCTTCGATCGCGCCCTGGTGCAGGAAGCGCTTTCGGCCGGCGCGGCCGGTTTCCTGCCCAAGTCGATGAAGCGCGACGGCATCGTCAATGCGCTGCACATGGTCATGGCCGGCGAAATCTACATTCCCGACACCGGCCTGGAAGACACCCCCGCCAGCGCCGAGGAAGCGCAGATCCGCACGCGCATCGACAGCCTGACCCCGCAGCAGAAAGTCGTGCTGCACCACCTCGTGCATGGGCGCCTCAACAAGCAGATCGCCCACGATCTCGATGTGTCGCTGACCACGGTGAAGGCGCACGTTTCCGCCATCCTGCAAAAGCTCGGCGTGTTCAGCCGCACCCAGGCGGTGATCCTGGCCAACCGCGTGCACTTCGACTGAGTTTGGGCAAGCGCCGGGCCCGGGGCTTCGACAAGCTCAGCCCGAACGGATTTCAGAGGTATTTCAAATGCCTCCGTTCGCACTGAGCCTGTCGAAGGGCCTGTCCTGAGCTTGTCAAAGGGCCTGTCCTGAGCTTGTCGAAGGGCGCCAAGCACCGCCCGTTCAGTGCATCATTGTCTGCAACAGCGCGCGCAGTTGCGCCGGCTTGACCGGCTTGCCCAGCAGCGGCAGCTTTTGGCCAGACAGGCGCTCTTTCAATTCCTCGCTGCGGTCGGCCGAAATGATGATCGCGGGCACGCTGCGGCCCAGGCTGGCGCGCACGTCGTGCACTGCCTGGTCGCCGGTTTCCGCATGGTCGAGGTGGAAATCGGCGATGATCACGTCTGGCGCGTCGGCCCCGAGCCGGTCGATCGCGGCCGGGCCACTGCCGGCGACCAGAACCTGGCAGCCCCAGCCGGTGAGCAGCGTTTCCATACCAAGCTGGATCTGGGTTTCATTGTCGATCACCAGGATGCGTCGCCCCTGGATGGCGCGGTCCCGCGTCGGCTTGGCCGGGACCGGGGCGGTATCGGCCTGGCTTTCGCCCAGCGGTACGGTCACGGCAAAGCAGGCGCCCGCGCCGGTGTCGGACGTCAGTTCCAGCGAATGCTGCAACATGGCCGTGGCGCGGCGCACGATGGCCAGGCCCAGCCCCTTGCCGGGGATGCGGTGGCTGTGGTCCAGGCGGCGGAATTCCTCGAAGATGCGCTCCTGCTGGTCGTGGGGGATGCCCGGCCCGGTGTCTGCCACGCTGATCCGCACTTGTCCCGGCGCCGGGCAGTCTGTGCTGACGCGCACTTGCCCGCTCGCGGTATAGCGAATCGCGTTGGACACCAGGTTTTGCAGGATGCGGCGCAACAGGCGCGCGTCGCTGCGCACCCAGACGGGCTCGGCCGCCACGGTAAACGTCAGCCCGGCCGCCCGCGCAGAGGGGGCAAATTCGGTCTGCAAGGTGGCCAGCAGCGCCGCCAGGTTCACGTCGGTGAGGTTGGGCGTGATCGCCCCGGCATCGAGCCGCGAAATCTCGAACAGGGTTTCCAGCAGGTCTTCCACCGAATTGAGCGAGGTGGACGCCTGGTTGACCAGCGCGCGCGTGGGCAGGGCCAGGCGCCGTTCGGTGAGCGCGGCGATGAACAGCCGCGCGGCATTGAGCGGCTGAAGCAAGTCATGGCTGGCCGCCGCCAGAAAGCTGGTCTTGGATCGGTTGGCCATTTCCGCGGCGGTCTTGGCCTCCAGCAGTTGGGCCTCGATCGCGCGGCGTTCGGTCACTTCCGAGGCCAGCCGCCGGTTCAGCGCCGTCAGTTCGGTGGTGCGCTCGGCCACGCGGCGTTCCAGCGTCTCGGCGGTGTCTTGCAACATTTGCCGCGCGGTGGTCGGCTCGGTCACATCGAGGAAACCCACGACCATGCCGCCCAGCGCGGTGGCGGTGGTGCGCACTTCCCAGATGCGCTCGCCCACCTGGCACAGGCGGTTGCGCACGGTGCCTTCGGCCTCGGTGCGCCAGGCCAGCACATCAGCCCCGTCCATCGCCAGGTTCTGCGTACAGAAGCGCACCAGGTCCGCGTGCTGGCCCAGTGCGGTGCTGGCGTCTCCGGCCAGGCCGAGCAGGCGTTGCAGCGCCCCGTTCCAGGCGGTGAGGCGGCGGTCGGCATCGAACATGCAGACCCCTTCCACCAGATTGTCGAGCAAGGCCTGCAACGCGAGGTTCTGCTCGGCCAGGTCGCGGGCACGGGCGCGGGCGTCTTCGGCCTTGGCCTCGGTGATGTCGGTATAGATGCCGACGATGCCGCCTTCGCTGGTGCGCAACTCGTTGATCTGGATCCAGCGGCCATCAGACAGCGCCTGGACATGCCCGCCCGATGCCACGGCATGGCGCGCCAGCCGGTCCGATACCCAGCGGTCGGGCGCGGAAAGGGCACTGGCCGGCCGCCGCTGCTGCGCCACCAGGCTGATGATCTCGTGAAACGTGGGATTTTCGGGCAGCAGTTCGGCCACTTCCGGCCAGAAGCCGGTATAGGCCTCGTTATAGAGCACAAGGCGGTCTTCGGCGTCGAACAGGGCAAAGCCCTCGTTGATCGACTCGATCGCGTCGCGCAGGCGGATCTGCGCCGCTTCCGCCGTGGCATGGGCCTGGGCCAGCTTGGCATTGACCGTGGCGAGTTCGCCCATCGCCTGTTCCAGCGCGCGGGTGCGGTCGCGCACCAGTTGCTCCAGGGTGATCGCGCGCTCGAACATCGAGAAGGCGGAGTGCGACAGGTCGCTCGACCGTTCGACCCGGTCGATCAGCGTGGCGTTGATCTTGCGCAGCTTGCGCAGTTCTTCCTCAAGCTGCGCGATGCGCTGCTCTGGCGCCTGTGACAGGTCGGGCGGGGCGGTGCTCATCGCCCGATGGCCAGCCCGCTGAACGTCTGGTTCACGTGCAGCGCGTGAAACTGTTCGCCATAGGTGTTGAAACCGACCACGCCGTGGCGGCGATAGATTTCCGAAATCGGCCGCCCCAACTGGCGCCGTTCCGCATTGATGCGGTTGAGCACGCAGTCGAACGCGATGATGTGATCGATCTCGCCCACGGCCTCGCGGATTTCCGCCATCGTGGCGTTCAGGCTTTCGAGCTGGTCCACCGGTTCGCCCAGAGTCAGCACGATGCCTTCGTCGATCGCGCAATAGAACGTCAGGCTGCCATCGGCATGGGCGGTCTGCACGGCGCGCACGTGGTAGTCGCCACCGGCACGGACCATCGGCGGGCAGGCGGCAAACAGCGCCGTGTCGGGCTGGCTCGGGTCGATCCCCGCATGGATTTCGCCCACCAGGCGCAAGTATTCCTGCGCTGCCGGTTCGGCATTGATCTCGGTCACGCGGCGCGCGCCGGCATCCGCGCCGGTCACCACCATCTTCACCGCGCCGGGCTTGTAGTGCTGGCGGCGGAACACGTGCAGCGGCCGCGTGGTGGACAGGATCGCCACCACTGCCCCGGCGGCGTGAAACGCCCCGTCGGAATAGATGCCGGTTTCCTTGAACATCAGCCCGTCGCCCGACGATCCGCCGACCAGCGGAATCTCGCCCAAGGCGTCCTGCACGGTCATCGCCAGCAGTTCCTCGCTGTGCGACAGGCCATCGACCAGGAACAGCGCGGCATGGTTGACGCGGCGCCCCATGGCGCGCAGCGCCAGCGTCTCGCTGGCCACTTCCGCCCGCGCCACCAGATCGCGCACGGCCGCCCGCGCCGCACTCGCATCGAAATGGGCCAGATCGTCGAACCGGTGGCTGACCATGTGAAAGCTCTCGGCGGGAAAGCCGATCAGGCTGATCGAATCCTCGTCATAGCCTGCCTCGGTCAGCTCGCCCGAACTGGTGCAGCCGATCATCGGAAAGCGTTCCATTGCCCAGCCGCGCGCGGCGCGGGCCAAGGCCTCGCGGTCATAGCGGTGAGAGCAGAACATGACCGCGCCGGCGAGATGCTCCGGGTCGATGGTACGGCCCATCTGGGCAAAGGCCTCGAAGGGATCGGATGCATGGGATGATGCCACGCCAACCTCGCAGGTGCGAATATCCACGGCACTCTCCCATCGCCGATATTGTCTTGTTATGGCTGCTTTGTTTCTAGCAAGGCAGTGTCACAATACAATGCTTCGGCCGGCATGCGAAAGGGCTGTGGCACAAAAATCTGAGGGCGCGCTCAGGATTGCCCGCGCGGCGGTTCGCCGGCGGCGTCCAGGGCTTGCGCCTCGGCATCGGTGAACAGGCGCGATTGCGTCAGGAAGCGGATGCCCTCGGGCGTTTCCAGAGACATGCCCGCTCCGCGCCCCGGCGCAACGTCAAGAATGACCTGGGTGTGGCGCCAATATTCAAATTGCGGCGCGCCGATCCACACCGGCACGTCTCCGGCGACGTGGCCCAGCAGCACATCCTGCCCGCCCACCTTGAACTCCCCGCGCGGATAGCACATCGGCACCGAACCGTCGCAGCACCCGCCCGACTGGTGAAACATCAGCGGGCCGTGCGCCGCCGTCAGCCGCGCGATCCACGCATCGGCGGCGGGGGTGGAAAGAACGCGGGGCGGAAGCTCGGGCATTGCGCTTACCTTGGCGAACAAAAACGGGGCAAACGAAACAGGGCGGGCGCCTTGCGACACCCGCCCCGGAACAGGCACCCCAGATGTCCGCCGGGGGTGCCTTTCGTCGCGGCCCGATCAGAAGAAGCCGAGCGCCTTGGTGCTGTAGCTGACCAGCAGGTTCTTGGTCTGCTGATAGTGATCGAGCATCATCTTGTGGGTTTCGCGGCCAATGCCCGACTGCTTGTAGCCCCCGAACGCGGCGTGCGCGGGATAGAGGTGATAGCAGTTGGTCCACACGCGCCCGGCCTGGATTTCGCGGCCAAAGCGATAAGCGCGGTTGCCGTTGCGGGTCCACACGCCCGCGCCCAGGCCGAACTGGGTGTCGTTGGCGATGGCCAGGGCTTCGGCTTCGTCCTTGAACGTGGTGACGGCCAGCACGGGGCCAAAGATTTCCTCCTGGAACACGCGCATCTTGTTGTGGCCTTCCAGGATCGTGGGCGTCACGTAATAGCCATCGGCCAGGTCGCCGCCGAGCGTGGCGCGGCTGCCGCCCGTCAAGACCTTGGCGCCTTCATTGCGGCCGATGTCGATATAGGACAGGATCTTTTCGAGCTGCTCGTTGGAAGCCTGCGCGCCGATCATCGTGGCCGGATCGAGCGGGCTGCCCTGGCGGATCTTCTGCACGCGGGCCACGGCGCGTTCCATGAACTTTTCATAGATCGATTCCTGCACCAGCGCGCGCGATGGGCAGGTGCACACTTCGCCCTGGTTCAGGCCGAACATGGCAAAGCCTTCGAGCACCTTGTCGAAATAGTCGTCGTCGGCGTCCATCACGTCGGCAAAGAAGATGTTGGGGCTCTTGCCGCCCAGTTCCAGCGTCACCGGGATCAGGTTTTCGCTGGCATATTGCATGATCAGACGGCCGGTGGAGGTCTCGCCGGTGAAGGCGATCTTGGCGATGCGCTTGCTGGTGGCCAGCGGCTTGCCCGCCTCGATGCCAAAGCCGTTGACGATGTTGAGCGTGCCTTCGGGCAGGATGTCGGCAATCAGTTCGGCCAGCACCAGGATCGACATCGGCGTCTGTTCGGCGGGCTTGAGCACCACGCAGTTGCCGGCGGCCAGGGCAGGGGCCAGCTTCCACGCCGCCATGAGCAGCGGGAAGTTCCACGGAATGATCTGGCCGACCACGCCCAGCGGCTCGTGATAGTGATAGGCGACAGTGTCGTGGTCGATTTCGCCCAGCGTGCCTTCCTGGCTGCGTACGCATGCGGCGAAATAGCGGAAGTGGTCGATCGCCAGCGGCACGTCGGCTGCGGTCGTCTCGCGGATCGGCTTGCCGTTGTCGATGGTTTCGACCATCGCCAGCATGTCGAGGTTGTCTTCCATCCGCTGCGCCACCTTGAGCAGGATGTTGGCGCGATCGGCGGGTGAGGTGCGGCCCCAGGCCTCGCGCGCCTTGTGCGCGGCATCGAGGGCCAGCTCGATGTCCTCGGCCGTGCCGCGCGCCACCTGGCACACCGGCTTGCCGGTGACCGGCGAGACATTGTCGAAATACTGGCCCCGAACCGGAGCAACCCATTTGCCTCCGATGAAGTTGTCGAACTTGGCCTTGATCGGGCTTTGCGCCGAAAACTTGGTCATGGCTTCCTGCAACATGGGGCCTCTCCTTGCGTATGCTTTAAGGCAATGAACGGTGCGTGTTCGATGCTGCGACGGGCACTGCGCCCGGCGGACCGATCCGCGTTAGGGCCAAGGATGCGCAAACCCGCCCCCATCCGGCAATTGTACCTTGGGTCGAACCCGCGCGGCCGAGCGCGGAACCGGCACGCTCTGCGGCACGAATTCCGTCGATTTTGTGCAGGCTTCCCGATTGACCGCTGCAACATGAGCGCTAGGGGGCGATTATGGGCGGACAGCAATTGCAACACGACATGACACTGCACGGTTTCCTGGCCACGGCCGCCGCGCGCAGCCCGCAGGCCTGCGCGATTTTCGTGCCGGCCGGCAAGGGCCGCGATATCGACCAGGCGATCACTTACGCTGATCTGGCCGCGCAAAGCGATGCCCTGGCGCGGGCGATTCTGGCCGTGCTGCCGCAAGACTTGCCCGACCACGCGGAACCGGTGGTCGCGCTGCACCTGCCGCGCACCTCGCCGCTGCTCTATCTGGCGCAACTCGCCGTGCTCAAGGCCGGCTGCGCGTTTACTTGTCTCGATCCCGCGTTTCCCGATGGCCGCGTCGCCGATATCCTGGACGATGCCGATCCGGCGCTGGTGCTGGCCGAACCGGCAGCCCATGCCCGCCTGTCGCACCTGGCGAAAGAATACACGCGGGTGGCCGATCCGGCCGAAATGCTCGCGCAAGCGCCTGCTCAGGGCATGCCGCTGCCGGTGGTTGCGCCCGATCGGCTGGCCTATCTGATCTATACCTCGGGCACCACGGGCAAGCCCAAGGGCGTGATGATCGAGCATCGCCAGATCGCCAACCTCGTTGCGTCCGACCTTGCCGAATTCGCGCTGGGGCCGGGCGATCGCGTGGTCCAGGGTTCGTCGGTCGCCTATGACAGCTCGATCGAGGAAATCTGGCTGGCGCTGGCCAGCGGCGCCACGCTGCTGGTGATGGACGATGCCGCCGCGCGCGCCGGGCCGGATATCGTCGCCTGGCTGGCCGATCACCGCGCCACCGTATTCTGCCCGCCACCCACTCTGCTGCGCAGCAGCGGATGCAGCAATCCGCGCGCCGCGCTGCCCGATCTCAAGCTGCTCTATGTGGGCGGGGAAGCGCTGCCGGCCGATATCGCCGCGCTCTGGGCCGATGGGCGCCGCATGGTCAATGGCTATGGCCCGACCGAATGCGCGGTCACCTGCCTGCGCGGCGATATCGTGCCGGGCGGCCCGATCACCATCGGCCGTCCGGTGCCGGGCATGCAGGCCTTCGTGCTGAACGAGGCGCTGGAAGACGCGGCCGAGGGTGGCCAGGGCGAGCTGTGCATGGGCGGCGCCGGGGTGGCCCGTGGCTATCGCCATCGCCCCGATCTGACGGCGGAAAAGTTCATCGACCATCCGCGCCACGGCCGGCTCTATCGTACCGGTGACCTGGTCCACCGCGACGAGACCGGCAATCTGTTCTACCACGGCCGCATCGATGCCCAGGTCAAGCTGCGCGGTTATCGCATCGAGCTGGGCGAGATCGAGGCGCAGCTTGCCGCGCTCGATGGCGTGCGCGCGGCCGGTGCCACGGTGCAGGAACGCGGCACCGTGCCCGAACTGGTGGCCTATGTCGTGCCCACCGATCCCGCCGCGCCGCCGCTGGGCGAAGCGCTGCGCCAGGCACTGGCTGCCAGCCTGCCGTCGTACATGGTGCCGCGCCAGATCGGCCTGATCGCCGCGCTGCCGACCACGGTGGGCGGCAAGCTCGATCGCAAGGCGCTGCCGCCCATGCATTTTGCCACCGAGCGCGGCGCCGCTGGCCGCGCGGAGGAAGCGCTGGTTTCGCCCGATGGCGAACTGGAGGCGCTGATTGCCGGGGCCATGGCCGACGTGCTCAGGCGTCCCGACGGCGTTTCCGTCACGGCTGATTTTTTCGAAGGGCTGGGCGGGGATTCGCTCACCGCCGCCATGCTCGTCACCCTGCTGCGCGAGGATTGGCGCACCGACTGGGTGACGGTGAGCGACATCTATGATGCGCGCACCGTGCGTGGCCTTGCTGCCCGCGCGCCCGAACCGGTGGAATCCACTGCCGATGCAGCGCTGCCGCTGGTGCGCGAAGGGCGCGCGCGGCCGCTGCTGGCCAATCTGGTGCAAGGCGGCTGGCTCGCCCTGAGCGTGCTGGCAGCCTCGTGGGCCTCGTGGGTCGTCGCGTTCCGGGTGGCGCCACTGGCCTTTGCCCACCTCGGCCTTGCCACCCTGGTGCTGGTCGCGCCGCTGATCGGCCTGGCCGGCTTCCTGTTCTATCTGCCGCTGTCGGTGGCCTTTGCCGTGGCCGTCAAGTGGCTGGCGATCGGGCGCTACCGCCCCCTGCGCGCGCCGGTGTGGAGCCCCTATTACCTGCGCCACTGGATGGTGATGCAGGCGGTGCGGCTGATCCCCTGGCCGCTGCTCGCCGGAACCGAGCTCAACAATGCCGTGCTGCGCCTGCTCGGCGCGCGGATCGGGCGGCGGGTGCATATTCACCGCAACGTCGATCTGCGCCGGGGCGGGTGGGATCTGCTCGATCTGGCGGACGACGTCTCACTGGGCCAGGGCGCGCATCTTGGCCTGGTCGAACTCGATCGCGGCGATATCGTCGTGGCGCCAATCGCGCTGGAGGAAGGCGCCACCTTGATGGTGCGCGCCGGGGTCGAGGGCCACACGCGCCTGGGCGCGGGCAGCGTGCTGACCGCGCTGTCGGTGCTCAATGCCGGCGGCGCGGTCCCGGCGGGCGAAATCTGGGATGGCGTGCCGGCACAGCGGGTCGGCCCCGCCCCGGCGCTGCCGGAGATCACCCGCTCTGCGCCGCGCCTCGGGCCGTGGCGCCACGCGGCATTGATGCTGCTGGGGCAGGGGCTGTTCGCCGCGCTTGCCGCCCTGCCGGGCGAGCTGCTGCTGCTGGGCCTGTGTCTGGGCGGCGAAGTGGACGCGATGGCAATCTGGCGCTGGATGGCCGCGCCCTCGCTCGATGGGCGGGTGATCGCGGCGGTGCTGGCCACCACCGTGCTGGCCGTGCCGCTCAACGTGTTCTGGTCGGCGCTGCTGCTGCGCGCGATGGGACGGGTGCGCCCCGGCGTGATCGACCGCTGGAGCCTTGGCTATATCCGCCTGTGGATCAAGGCCGGCGCGGTCTTTGCCGCGGGGGAGTGGCTTTCGGGCACCTTGATGTTCAAGCACTGGCTGCGCCTGGCCGGCATGCGCGTGGGCGCCAAGTGCGAGATCAGCACGATTTTCGATGTCACGCCCGAACTGGTCACGATCGGCGCTGAAACCTTCTTTGCCGATGGCATCTATCTTGGCGGCGCGGAACTGCGCCAGGGCACGGTGCGGGTCGCGCCCATCCGCCTGGGGCGCAACACGTTCCTGGGCAACCATGCGGTGATCCCGGCGGGCGAGCGCCTGCCCGACGATATCCTGGTGGGCATTTCCACGGTGGCCGACGCCAGCCTGATCGCACGCGGGCAATCGCGCTTTGGCCATCCCAGCTTCGACCTGCCGCGCCGCCAGGTGGTGGAGGCCGATCGCAGCGTGACGCACGATCCCTCGCTGATCCGCCAGGTCAACCGCTGGGTCTGGGAACTGGCGCGCTTTGCCCTGCCGGTGGTGCCGCTGGTGCTGGGGGCGTTGTGGTTTGCCGCGATTGGTGCGGCTGCGGCGCACGGCGCGGGGCCGGGCATGATGGCGTGGGTGGTGGTGCCCGGCGCCACGCTGGCCACCATGGTCGCCTTGTGCCTGGTGGTCATGGCGTTGAAATGGGGCCTGATCGGGCGGGTCCGGCCGGGGCAGCACGCCTTGTGGTCATGCTGGTGCAGCCGCTGGGATTTCGTCTACGTCGCCTGGGCGCGCTATGCCAATTTCATCCTGCAACAGCTTGAAGGCACGTTCCTGCTGCTCGTCTACCTGCGGTTGATGGGCTTGCGCATCGGGCGGCGGGCGGTGCTGGGGCCGCTATTTGCGCAGGTGGTCGATCCCGACATGATCGAGATCGGCGACGGCGCCACGGTCCATGCCAATTTCCAGGCGCACACGTTCGAGGATCGCGTGCTCAAGGTGGACAAGGTGCGAATCGGCACCGGCGCCACCGTGCATGCCGGCACCGTGCCGCTCTATGGCGCGGTGATCGACGCCGGCACGCGGGTCTTGGGCGGCAGCGTGGTGATGAAGCACGAGCATCTGCGGCCGGGCCTCGCCTATCAGGGCGTGCCGGTGCGCGTGGTTGGCTGAAAACGGCCATTTCGCCATGGCCGCCGCCAGGCACGGCATGGCGAATGCTACCAAAATGGATCAAAATTGCCGGCGGCAATTGTCCGATCCGGGTCTGAATTGTCTGCCCAATCAGGCCGATAGCGCAAAAGTTTACCAATTGGAAATGGGCCACCCGTAGCTTGCCGCAGTGGAGGGCAACTATGGTCGGCCAGCGTGCCAGGAATGCCAGGGCGATCTGCACCCGCGTCGCGGCCGCGATCAGCAAGGGCGGGGATGCAGTCCCGTCAAGGTCTCCACTGCCCGCTCTCCTGCCGGCGCTCTCTCTGCTCCTCGTTGGAGTCGCCGGGCTCGCCTGGGCTTCGGTTCCGCCGGCCCGCCTTGGCGGCCAAGTGGTGGTCATCGCGCCGCCTGGCACTTCGCAGATCCGGACTCTGGCCATGGTTGCCGGCGCGCAGGGCGCGCTCGTGGCGCCGGGCCGCTTTGCCAACATCGCCATTGCCACGTCCCCCCGTGCGGATTTTGCCGCCGCACTGCGCCGAGAAGGGGTCTGGTTCGTCTTCGCTTCGCCACGTCTGGCGGGCTGCCTCGGCGCTGCCAAGGAAGATCCCGCCTTATGACGATCGCGATATCGCCCGATGCTGTGAACAGGCCCGAAACCGAACTGGATGACGTGCGCCGAAGGTTCGGCCGCTTCCTGGTCGTCCTGCTCTGGGCACACGTGCCGCTGCTGGTCACGGTGGCCTGGCTTGCCGGGCAGTCGCCGCTCGGCGCCGGCGCGGCCGGAGCGGTGCTGGCACTGGCCTATCACCTGATGTGGTGGCAGCAGGGCATTGCCCGCGCCACCCGCTACCTGTCTGCCGTCGCGCTGGTGGGGGAACCGGCGCTGCTGCTGTTCCTGATGCAGGGCCACGCCTGGCAGATGGACATGCACATGTACTTCTTTGCCATGCTGGCGCTGACCATCGCCTGGTGCGATCGCGGCGCGATCCTGATGGCGGCCACCGCCACGGCGCTGCACCACCTGGTGCTGCTCTATGCGCTGCCCTATGCGGTGTTTCCCGGCGAGGGCAACATTGCGCGTGTCCTGCTCCATGCGATCATCGTTGCGTTCCAGACGGCGGTGCTGGTGTGGCTCAGCGACCGGCTGGTCGAATCCGTGCAGCGCGTCACGGCCATGGGCGAGGAAATCCGCGCCAAGAACCTGGCGCTGGAAGAGCGCACGCGCGAGGCGGAAAACGCCACGCGCGCCAAGAGCCTGTTCCTTGCCAACATGAGCCACGAGATCCGCACGCCGATGAACGCCATTCTCGGCTTCTGCCATCTGGCGCAGCGCACCGCGCTCAACCCGCGCCAGCAGGTCTATGTGGCGCGCATTGCCGAAGCGGGCGCCTCGCTGCTGCGGCTGATCAACGACATTCTCGATTACTCCAAGAACGAGGCCGGCAAGCTGTCGCTGGAGACGCGGCCGTTCGACGTGCGGGCCGCGGTGGAAAGCCAGGTGCAGATGCTTGGCGCCGATGCCGAAGCCAAGGGCGTCTCGCTGCGCACCGCAATCGGCCCGCGCGTGCCGCAGATGGTGGTGGGCGATGAACTGCGCTTTGGCCAGGTCCTGCTCAACCTGCTCAGCAACGCGGTCAAGTTCACTGAAAAGGGTGTGGTGATGGTCGGCATCGACCTCGTCGCCACGGGCGAGGGTACGGTCACTCTGGAATGCGCGGTGCGCGATATCGGCATCGGCATGACGGCCCAGGCCCGCGATGCGCTGTTTTCCTCGTTCACCCAGGCCGACAGCTCGATGACCCGGCGTTTTGGCGGCACGGGTCTCGGCCTTGCCATCTCGCGCCAGATCGTGGAGCAGATGGGCGGCGGCATCACCGTGGACAGCACGCCGGGCATGGGCAGCGTATTCACGTTCCGCGTGGTGCTGGGCGATGCCGGGTCGCTGTCGCGCGCCGGCCTGCTGCCGCCACCGGGCCTGGCCGGGCTGCGCATCCTCGCTGCCGACGACAATGCGGCTTCGCGCCAGATCGTGCAGGAACTGTTCGCCGACTGGAACATGCCGGTCGATCTCGTCGCCTCGGGCGAGGAAGCCCTGGCCGCGATCGAGGCCGCCGTGGTCGCCGGTCGACCGTTCGATCTGGTGCTGCTCGATTGGAGGATGCCCGGCCTTTCGGGCATGGATACGGTCAAGGCCATGCGCACCCGCGTGCCGCATGGCTGCCTGCCGGCAACGCTGCTGGTCACCGCCTATGGCGCCGATGAATTCCTGGGCGATCTCGAGCGCGCCGATGTCGATGCCTTCCTGACCAAGCCGCTGCAACCGCGCGCCCTGGTCGAGACGCTGTGCCACCTGTTCCCGGAACGCGCCGAGCGCACCGGGGGCGGCATCTCGCCGATCGGAGCCGGATCAGGCACGGGCGTGGCACCCTCTGTGCCGATGCCCGATCCGGTGGTGGAAGCGCCGCGCCTGCCCGAGCGGTTGCGCGGCGCGCGCGTGCTGCTGGCCGAAGACAACGAGATCAACCGCGAGATCGCCATGGAACTGCTCGGTGATGCCGGGCTGGAGGTGGACTGCGCGGAAAACGGGCGCATCGCCTGTGCCATGGTCGCCGCCCAGAACGGTGCCTATGCGGCCGTGCTGATGGATGTGCAGATGCCCGAGATGGACGGGATCGAGGCCACCACCCGCATCCGCCGCACCTGGGACGCGCAAACGCTGCCGATCATCGCGATGACCGCCCATGCCTATGCGGAAGAGCGCCAGCGCTGCCTGGATGCGGGGATGAACGATCATATCGCCAAGCCGGTCGATCCCGCCCTGCTGGTGCGCACGCTGGAGCGCTGGCTGCGGGTTCCCGATCTGTTGCGGGGCGCGCGCCCGGCAGACGGGCCGCCAGTCGAGGGGCAGGGCGCCGACGCGGCCTGGTCCGCGCCCGTGGCCAACGGTGCTGTCGCCAATCCCGAAGCGCACTTGCCCGATCATCTGCCGCCCTTCGGCATTCCCGCCGCCCTGGCGCGCGTCAACGGCAAGCGCACCCTGCTGCTCAAGCTGATCAGCGATTTTGCCGATATCTATGCCGCTACGCCGGGCGCGCTCGCCAGCCTGGTGGACGAGGGGCGCCTGGCCGAAGCCCGCCGCCTGGCGCACTCGCTGAAGGGCGTGGCCGGCTCGCTGGAACTGCCGCAAGTGCAGGCCGTCGCCGGACGCATCGAGCGGTTGCTGGCCGCCGAGCAGACGTTTGGCCTCGAGCAGGAAATCGCACTGCTCGGGCGCGAACTGGAACCGGCCGTGAACGCCGCCCGCAGCCTGGCCCCGCCGATCGCGTCGGGTGTGCATCCTGCCACGGCCGCCGGCCTGGCGCCGATCGATGCCGCCGCCGTCACCGAGGCGCGCGACGGGCTGGTCGATCTGGTGCAGCGACGCAGCCTGGCAGCGCGGGCGGCCTTTGCTGTCTATGCGCAAGCGCTGGGCCTTCCCGAGGCGGCGCGCCAGGCCCATCCCGTGCGCCTGGCCCTGGAACGGCTGGACTATGGCCGGGCGATGGCCCTGCTGGAAGCGGAACAAAGCCCCGCACCCATCGGCCGGGAGAGGGGGGCTGTTGCATGAGCCTGGCGTCGGTCACGCAGGCACCGGATCGGCCCATGGTGCTGATTGTCGATGACGAGATCGCGAATATCGAAATCATCAACGCGGTGCTGGAAGATGACTATGACGTCTGCTTCGCCTTGTCCGGGCAAGAGGCACTGGACCTGGCCAAGGCGGCCCAGCCCGACCTGATCCTGCTCGACGTGCTGATGCCAGGGATGGACGGCTTTGCGGTCTGCGCCGCGCTCAAGCAGGATCGCCTGCTGGCCGACGTGCCGGTGATCTTCACCACGGGCCTTGGCGACAGCGAGGACGAGATGCGCGGACTCTCGCTCGGCGCGATCGACTATGTGACCAAGCCGGTGCAGCCGCCGATCCTGCGCGCGCGGGTGGCCAACCATGTGGAGGTCAAGCGCCTGCGTGATCGCCTGGCGCAGATGGCCGTGACCGACGCACTGACTGGCCTCTCCAACCGCCGGCACCTGGAACGCACCATGGAGATCGAGACGGCGCGGCTGGCGCGCCAGTGCGAATGGCTCTCGGTTGTCATGCTCGACATCGATTTCTTCAAGCAGTTCAACGATGCCTATGGCCATCCGGCGGGGGACCGTTGCATCGCCATGGTGGCCTCTGCGCTGACCCGCGCGGTGCGCCGGGCAAGCGACCTGCCGGCCCGCTATGGCGGCGAAGAGTTCGTCTGCGTGCTGCCCTCCACCGACGTTGCCATGGCAGAGATGGTGGCAGGCGAGATCAGTCGCCAGGTGCGCCAGCTTGGCATTCCGCACGAGCGCTCGGGCGTGGCGCCCGTCGTCACGGTCAGCATCGGCATCGCCGGTGCCCGCTGCGTGGCCGGGGCTTGTGCGCAGGACTGGATCGACGCTGCCGATGCGCAGCTTTATCGCAGCAAGCGGGAGGGGCGCGATCGCATTTCCGCCACGGTGTTCGAGCCCGGCACGCCCGATCGCGGCCGGCCCGACCACGATCGGGCTGCCCCGCCGCGTCGCGCCTTCGGCTGACCGCAGCATAGCCCGTTTCGCTTTGTCACGGATGATGTCGGCAGACGCTTGACAAAGTGAACGTTCACGCGCATTCGTCGCTCCAGTTGAGAACGTTCACAAACCGGTCGCCCAAGCGACGGAGTGAAAACGGGGAGAGGGATCTGATGAGCACAAGCTGCCATTCTCTGCGCGCGCGCCTGGTGTGGGGGGCTTCGGTCATGGCCATGGGGCTGGCCGCTGCGCCGGCCATGGCCCAGGATGCTTCCGGTCAGGCTGCCGCGCCAGAGCCGGAAAACGCAATCGTCGTCACCGGCATTCGCGCCAGCCTTTCGGCCGCCGCCGATATCAAGCGCAGTGCCCAGGGCGTGGTCGATGCGATCTCGGCCGAAGACATGGGCAAGTTTCCCGATACCAACCTCGCCGAATCGCTCCAGCGCATCACTGGCGTGTCGATCGATCGCTCCAACGGCGAAGGTTCTACCGTCACGGTTCGCGGCTTTGGCCCGGAATTCAACCTGGTGCTGCTCAACGGCCGCCAGATGCCCACGTCCAGCCTGGGTGACGGTGCCAGCGCGCCGGCAACGCGCAGCTTCGACTTCGCCAACCTCGCTTCCGAAGGCGTGGCCGGAGTGGAAGTCTACAAGTCGGGCCGGGCCACGCTGCCCACCGGCGGCATCGGCTCGACCATCAACATCAAGACCCCGCGCCCGCTCGATCGGCCTGGCCTGCACGGCAGCCTGGCGATCAAGGGCATGATCGATACCTCGCGCAACGAGGGCAGCCCGATCACCCCGGAAATCTCGGGCATCCTCAGCGATACCTTTGCCGACGGCAAGGTGGGCGTGCTGGTCACCGGTGTGTGGCAAAAGCGCAAGGCCAGCGTGAACCAGGCCAATGTCGGCTGGCGCGATGGCTATCTCGGCTCGGAAAACAACTGGGGCTCGCTGCCGCAGCAGGGCGATCCGCGCTATGCCAACATCGTCAACCGCCCCGGCCCCAACGATGTCTACCAGGTGCCGCAGAATGCCAGCTATGACATCACCGACATCGATCGTGAGCGCATCAACGGCCAGCTCGTGCTGCAACTGCGCCCCACCGACACGTTGACGGCCACGTTCGACTACACCTATTCGCAGAACACCGTCCGCGCGCGCACCAACAGCGTGGGCATCTGGTTCAACTTCAACGACGTGTCGAGCCAGTGGACCGATGGCCCGGTGGCCGGGCCGGTGTTCTATGCCGAACACTTCGGCGCCAATGAAGGCAAGGACCTTTCGTACAGCGCCGCGCTCACCGAGAACCGCTCGATCAACCGCTCGATCGGCGGCAACCTCAAGTGGGAGGGCATCGACCGCCTGACGCTGGAACTCGACGCGCACCACTCCACCGCCGAATCCAAGCCCAACAATCCCTATGGCACCAGCGTTTCGGTGGGCACGGCGGTGTTCGGCATTGCCGACCAGAAGATCGATTTCACCCACGACCTGCCGGTGATCTCGGTGGCGATGAACCCGGGCGTCAACGCTCTCGATCCGGCCAACATCACGCCCACCGGCAATGCCTTCCGCAACGCCTATTTCCGCGACGAGATCAACGAGGCGCGGCTTTCGGGCCACTTCCAGTTCGACAGCGGGGTAATCGACAGCCTCGATTTCGGCGCGAACTACACCGAGAACAAGGTGCGTTCGGCCTATGGCTATATCCAGCACGATACCTGGGGCGGTTCGCTGCCGGCCAGCCAGACGCCGGACGACCTGTTCAGCCTGGTTTCGGTTCCGGACAAGTTCAAGGGCCTGTCGGGTGCCAACGATCCCAACATCATCAAGCAGTTCTATACCTTCAACTTCGAAAAGATGGTGAGCCTGCTCGACAGCAAGAACCAGATCTGCGGCGGCACCGGCAATTGCCTGGCGTCCTACACCGTCGATCGCCGCATCAAGGAGCGCACGATCGCGCCCTATGTGCAGCTCAACACCAAGTTCGACCTGCTCGGCCGCGAGGCGCACTTCCGCGCCGGCCTGCGCTATGAAAACACCCGCGTCACCTCTTCGGCGCTGGTGCCCGTGCCCACCGGCACGCAGTGGGTCTCGGCCAACGAATTCGGCCTGATCTATGGCGGAGACAGCGCGTTCACGACCTTTGCCGGCAGCTATGACAACTTCCTGCCCGCGTTCGACTTCGACATGCAGCCCGCGCGCAACGTGAAGTTCCGCGCGTCCTACAGCCACACCATCACCCGTGCCGACTATGCCAGCCTCCAGGGAGGCCGTACGCTCGACCAGCTCTTCCGCATCGGCGGCGGCACCGGCAGCCAGGGCAACCCCGGCCTGATGCCCTACAAGTCGAAGAACATCGATGTCAGCCTGGAATGGTACTACGCGCCGACCAGCTATGTCTCGGTGGGCTTCTTCAACAAGAACGTGTCGAACTTCATTTCCTCGGCCCGGATCGACAGCAGCGCCTTCGGCCTCACCAACCCGGCGAGCGGTCCGCGCTACCAGGCGGCGATCGCGGCGCTGGGGGCAGATGCCAGCACCGCGGCGATCCGCAACTACATCTTCCAGCACTATCCGGAATCCTCGCAGATCACCGGCACCGATGCGAGCGGCAACCTGACGGGCAACATCTTCGGCACCCCGCAGGATGCCGCGGTCAATTTCCAGATCACCACGCCGGTCAATTCCTCGCAGACGGCGCGGCTTTATGGCTGGGAATTCGCCATCCAGCATTCGTTCTGGAACACCGGGTTCGGCGCGATCCTCAACTACACGATCGTGCGCGGCGATGCGACGTATGACAACACCAAGCCGTCCAGCGTGACCCAGTTCGCGCTGACTGGCCTGTCCGACAGCGCCAATGCCGTGCTGTTCTACGACAAGCACGGGATCCAGGCGCGCGTGGCCTACAACTGGCGCGCGCAGTTCCTCTCGGGCACCGGCCCCAACCCCTATTACGTCGAGCCTTATGGCCAGGTCGATGCCAGCGCGAGCTGGGAATTCCGCAAGGGCTTCACCGTCTTTGCCGATGCCATCAACCTGACCAACCAGGGCCGCCGGGGCCACCTGCGGTCGGACAACAACGTGTTCTTCGCCTCCAGCGGCTATGCCCGCTATTCGGCCGGCTTCCGCGTCAACTTCTGACGCGGCCCTCCCCGTCCAGCCGGCTGGCGCTGCCCTGCCGGCCGGCTGGACGGTCCCTCGCTCCACCCCGCGCAGCGCTTGATTGCGGCGGCGGGGGATGGAACAAGAGCGGGCAAGAGCATGACCAGAGAGGACGCCGCACACCCATGACCAGCAGCCGCCACGCCCTGCTCGACAATGCCACCCATCGCGATCTCACCGTGGCCAGCGGCGCGGGGGCGCAATGGGGCGATGGCGTGATGGGGTGCCTGGTGGTGCCCTCCGAATTCCGCGCCGTGGCGGCGCACTATCCCATCGTGTTCCGCCGCGACGGGCAGACCGGGCGCTTTGCCCCGCTGGCCCTGTTCGGGTTCGAGCAGGGGGAAAACCTGTTCCTGCATCAGGATCGCTGGGACGCGGCCTATGTCCCGCTCGCCCACGCGGTGCAGCCGTTCCTGATCGGCCGCACCCGGCATGAGGATGACGTGCCGCAGGTCCACATCGATCTGGCCCATGCCCGCGTCGGCGCGCCCGCCGGGCAACGCCTGTTCGACGAAACCGGCGCGCCCACGCCCTATCTTGCCGCCAAGGCGGAGCAGCTTGGCGCGCTCGATGCGGGCTGGCGCGACACGGCTGCGTTCCTCGACGCGCTGGAGCGGCACGACCTGCTCGAACCCTTCACGCTGGAAGTGCCGCTGGCCGAAGGCTCCACCCGCAGTCTGGTGGGCTATCACATCATCGCCGAAGATCGCCTTGCCGCGCTCGATGGCGCGGCGCTGGGCGATCTCAACGCGCAAGGGTATCTCCTGCCGATCTACATGGCCGTGGCCGCATTGGGCCGCTTTCCCGATCTCATGGCGCGGCGCGGGCGTGGCTGAAACCCCGCTTCCCGTGCACAAAGGGGCCGTGCGCGAGGTCACCGCGCCCGATGCTGCGGCGCTCGATGCCCTGTTGGCGCAGGAAACCACGCCGTTCGTGGTGCGCGCCCTGGCGGCGCACTGGCCGCTGGTGCAGGCCGGGCGGGATGGCGCCGCAGCGGCCCGCGCGCATCTGGCTGCCCATGCCCGCCCGCGCGCCTTCACCGTCTCGCTCGCCGGGCCGCAGGCGGGGGGCCGCCTGTTTTACGACCCGGCGATGCAGGTCAATTTCCAGACCGTGCAGGAGCCGCTCACGGCGATCTGGGCGCGGTTCGATGCGGCCGAGCAGACCGCCGACGGGCGCCTGGTCTACATGGGCTCGATCGACATTCCCGGCTGGTTCGAAGGGCTGGACGCGGCCAACCCGATGCCGCTGGGTGATCGCGAGGCGCTGGCCAGCGTGTGGATCGGCACGGCCACGCGGGTCGCCGCGCACAACGATTTCCCCCACAACCTGGCGGTCTGCGCGGTGGGGCAGCGGTGCTTCACGCTGTTCCCGCCCGATCAGTTCGCCAACCTCTATCTCGGCCCGCTGGCCAACACGCCAGCCGGCCGCGCCGTCAGCATGGTCGATCCCGACGCGCCCGATCCGCTGCGCCATCCCGGCTATGCCAGCGCGCTGGCTCATGCCCAGGTGGCCGATCTGGCACCGGGCGACGCGTTGTTCATCCCCAGCGGCTGGTATCACGCGGTCGATGCCACCGCGCCGTTCAATGTGCTGGTCAACTATTGGTGGCGTGACACCCCGCGCTGGCTGGGCCAGCCGCAGGACGCGCTGATCCACGCGATCCTGGCGATCCGCGATCTGCCCGAGGCAGAGCGCCAGCAATGGCGCGCCTTGTTCGAACACCATGTCTTTTCCGGCGGAGAGGCCGCGCGTGCCCATCTGCCGCCAGCCGGGCAGGGCATCCTCGCCCCGCTCGATGCCACCGCCGCCGGGCGCATCCGCGCCTTCCTGCTTCGGAGCCTGAGCCGATGAATCCTGAACCCCTGCGCATCGTCGTTGCCGGTGGCGGCACCGCCGGCTGGATGGCCGCCGCCGCGCTGGCGCGCACCCTCGGCCCGGTGGCCACGGTCACCCTGGTGGAAAGCGAGGCGATCGGCACAGTGGGCGTGGGCGAAAGCACGATTCCGCCGCTCGTGGCCTACAACCGCCTGCTGAACATTGCCGAAGCCGATTTCATGCGCGCCACCCAGGCCACATTCAAGCTGGGCATCGCGTTCGAAAACTGGAAGGCAGCGGGCGAAAGCTATTTCCACTCGTTCGGCGGCACCGGCCGCGATCACTGGAGCGCCGGGTTCCAGCACTTCTGGCTGCACGGCCGCGCCCGCGGCCATGCGCAGCCCTATGACGACTATTGCCTGGAACTGATGGCGGCCCGCGCCGGACGGTTTGCCCACTTGCCCGATGGGCGGATGAACTACGCCTATCAGCTCGATTCCGGGCTCTATGCCGCGTTCCTGCGCCGCCTGGCCGAAGCGGACGGGGCCACGCGCATCGAAGGCCGCATTGCGCACGTGGAACTCGATAGCGAAAGCGGGGCGATTGCCGCGCTGCGCCTGGATGGTGACCGGCGGGTGGAAGGCGATCTGTTCCTCGATTGCACCGGCTTTCGCGCCCTGCTGATCGAAGGGGCGCTGCATGCCGGGTTCGACGATTGGACCCACTGGCTGCCCTGCGACCGCGCCATTGCCGTGCAGACCGCCAGCGTGCGCCCGCCCGTGCCCTATACCCGCGCCATCGCGCACGATGCCGGCTGGCAATGGCGCATCCCACTGCAACACCGCCAGGGCAACGGCATCGTCTGGTGCAGCCGCTATCTCTCGGAAGAGCAGGCGCTCGATCACCTGCTTTCGAGCGTGGAAGGCCAGGTTCTGACCGAGCCCAACCGCATCCGCTTCACCACCGGGGCACGGCGCCGGCAATGGGTCAAGAACTGCGTGGCCGTGGGGCTGTCGGGCGGGTTCATGGAACCGCTCGAATCCACCTCGATCCACCTGATCCAGCGCGCGGTGCTGAGCATCCTGCGCCTGCTGCCGGTGGGCCAGCGCCCCGATCCGGCCGACATTGCCGAATTCAACGAACAGCAGATGACCGACATGGTGCAGATCCGCGATTTCCTGATCCTGCACTACAAGGCCACTGAGCGGCGCGACAGCCCGTTCTGGCGCCAGTGCGCCGGGATGGAAGTGCCCGAAACGCTTGCGCACCGCATGGACCTGTTCGCCCGCACCGGCCGCGTGTTCCGCAAGAACGAGGAACTGTTTGCCGAAAACAGTTGGGTCCAGGTGATGATGGGCCAGGGGCTGATGCCGGCCGCCTATCACCCCGTGGCGGCCAAGTTGCGCGACGACGAACTGGACCGCCTGCTGGCCGGGCTGCGCCGCGAAGTGGCCGAAACGGTACAGGGCCTGCCCGGCCACGCGGCCTATGTCGATCACTACTGCGGCGCGCGCACCGGGGCTGCTGCATGAGCCTGGCGCTGGCCCTGCTCGCGTCGGCTGCTGCAGCAGCCAGTTCGCCGCCGCCGTCAGCGCCGGGCTGGCACCTGGTCTGGTCCGACGAGTTCGACGGCACCGCGATCGATCCTGCGCGCTGGACGCTGGCCGATGATTGCTGGGGCGGCGGCAACCAGGAACGGCAATGCTACACCTCGCGCCGGGCCAACGCGCATCTCGCCGATGGCAAGCTGGTGATCACCGCGCGCAAGGAACCCTGGCGCGGCCCGGCCTATCCGGTCGACCTGCGCGACAGCCCGGAAAAGCGCGCCGCCCGTGCCGACAAGCCGTTCACGTCCGCGCGGCTCAGCACCAAGGGCAAGGCGGCCTGGCGCTATGGCCGGGTGGAAGTGCGCGCCAAGCTGCCGGGCGGGCAGGGGAGCTGGCCGGCAATCTGGATGCTGCCCGCGCAGGATCGCTATGGCCACTGGGCCGCCTCGGGCGAGATCGACATTCTCGAAACGGTGAACCTGGGTGTGCCGTGCCCCACCTGCACCGCCGGGCGGGAGGATCACGCGCTGGGCACGATCCACTTCGGCGGCACCCCGCCGGCCAATCGCCATCTTGGCGCCGAGACGCCAATTCCCGCCCCGGTCGATGGCTATCACACCTATGCCGTGGACTGGGCGCCCGGATCGATCACCTGGAGCATCGATGGCGTGCCCTATGAAACCCGGCGCGCCGGGGAATGGTCCACCACCGGCAGCGCCGATCCGCTGGCGCCGTTCGATCAACCTTTCCACCTCGTGCTCAACCTTGCCATCGGCGGCGGTCTGCCCGAAAGCCGCAATGGCGGGGGCGTGGACAACACGGGTTTCCCGCGCAGCATGATGGTCGATTGGGTCCGCGTCTGGCAAAGCGATGCCGCTGTGGCCGCTCCGGCCGCGACGAAATAAAGGATAGCAGGCAGTTCATGGCGCGCCGCCGTCAGACCGTGACGATCAAGCACGTGGCTGCCGATGCCGGCGTCTCGCTGCAAACCGTCAGCCGGGTGATCAACAACGAACCCAACGTGCGCCCCGAAATGCAGGAGCGCGTGCGCGAGGCGATTGCCCGGCTGGGCTATGTCCCCTCTATCGCGGCGCAGCGGATGAGCGGCTCGCGTTCGTACCTGATCCTCGCGCTCAACGATCGCGACCGCACGATCGCCGATTGGCGCGCGCGCCAGGGCAGCGACTGGGTGGACCAGATGCTGCTGGGGGGCATGCTGCAATGCGCCGAACATGGCTATCGCATGATCTTTGAACTGGTCGATACCCACAACGACCATGTCGAGCGCGAACTGCTCGCCGCCATTGCCGCGCTGCAACCCGATGGCGTGGTGCTCACCCCGCCGCATTCGGACAATCCGCTGATCGTGGGCGTGCTCGCGCGCCAGAATATCCCGTTTGCCCGCATCGGCTCGCTGGGGCGGGGCGGCGGCATCCCGCTGATCATGGACGACGAAGGTTCGGCGCGCAAAGCGACGCAGGCGCTGATCGAGCTGGGCCATCGCCGCATCGGCTTCATCGCCGGCAATGCCGAATACAGCCTCAGCCAATGGCGCGTCGATGGCTGGCGCGCCGCCATGGCCGATGCCGGCCTGCCCACCGATGGCCTGCTGGCCGCCAGCGACTTCAGCTTTGCCACCGGCACCAGCGCGGCGCGAACCTTGCTGGGCCAGGCAGAGCGGCCCACCGCGATCATCGCCAGCAACGACCAGACCGCGCTGGCCAGCCTGGACGTCGCCCATGCCCTGGGCCTCGCCGTGCCCGACGATCTCTCGCTGATCAGTTTCGACAACACCCCGGTGGTGCGCTTTGCCCGCCCGGCCCTGAGCGCGGTGGACCAGCCGGTGGCCGAAACGGTGGCGCGCGCGGTGGACCTGATCATCGCCGCGCAGCGTGACGGCACCGTGCCCGCCGCGCCGGTGGTGGTGCCCGCCGGGCTGGTTCTGCGCGAATCCGTGGCGCCGCCGCGTGGCTGAGGCCGTGCTGGCCGCGCCCGCTGCGCGCCGCAGCGATTGGCCGTTCCTGCTATGCTATGCCCTGGCCTGGGCCGGGGCGACGGCGGGCTATGGCCCCTTGCTCACGCTGCTGCTGCCGCTGCGCGTGGCCGAACTGGCCGGGCCAGCGGCAGTGCCGTGGCTGGCGACGCTCACGTTCATCGGCGCGGTTTCGGCGAGCCTGACCAATATCGCCTGGGGCTGGGCGAGCGACCGCACCGGCCATCGCCGCGCCTGGGTGGCGGTGGGGCTGGTTCTGGCGAGCGCGCTGCTGCTCGCCCTGCCGCTCGCCACCACGCTACCCGGCCTGATCGCGCTGCTGGTTGCCTGGCAGGCCGCGCTCAACATGGTGCTGGGGCCACTGGCCGCCTGGGCGGGCGATTGCGTGCCCGATCGCCACAAGGGCGTGCTCGGCGGGTTGCTGGCTTTCGCCCCGGCCTGGTCGGGCGCGGTGGGGGCTTTCGTCACGCTGCCCGCGCTGCATGGCGGGCCGGGCGTGGGCTTTGCCACGCGGGTGGCCGTGCTGGCGCTGATCGTGGTGCTCTCGATCCTGCCCCTGCTGCTCTTCGGGCCGCGCTTGATGCCGGCTCAAGCTCCGGTGGTATCGGCCGCCGCCACCGCACCATGCGCTCCCACGCCCACCGGGCCAGTGCGGCGCATGTGGCTGGCGCGGCTCCTGGTGCAACTGGCCGAAGCCACGCTGTTTGCCTTCATCGCCTATTGGTTCCTGTCGATCGATGCCACGATGCATCCTGCCACCATGGCGCGCATCTATGGAGTGTTGCTCGCCCTGTCGGTGCCGCTGGCCCTGCTCGTGGGGCACTGGGCCGATCGCCGAGTGCGGCCCTGGCGCCCGCTCGCCCTGCTTGCCGCGCTGGTCGCGCTGGGCCTGGTGATCATGGCGCTGGCGCCGGGCAAGGCCGTGGCCTTGGCGGGCTATGCCCTGTTTGCGCTGGCCATGGCGGTGTTCCTGGCGCTGCATGCCGGGCAGACCCTGCGCGTCCTGCCCCGGCCCGATCGGCGCGGGCGCGATCTCGGGCTGTTCAACCTGACCAACACGGTGCCCTCGCTGATCGTGCCATGGCTGGCGGTGGGGCTGGTGCCTACGCTCGGCTTTGGCGCGCTGTTCCTGGTGCTGGCCACCTGCGCGATCCTGGCCAGCGCCTTGCTGTTGTCCATCCGCCAAGCCTGAACCCGCGCGATAAAGCCCGTTGATCTCCATCGCCCGGCATGCCACAAACCGCAATTGAGAACGTTCACAAGATTTGCCCGAGAGAGGACCTGCCATGATCCCGCGCCGCCTGCTGCTGGCCGCCACCGGCCTGATGGCCCTGATTCAACCCGCGCTGGCCCAACCTGCACTGGCCAGCGCAGCGCCTCCGCTGCCCGCGCGCGCCACCGCCCATCCCGCGCAGTGGCCCGCTGCGCACAGCCCGGCAGCGATCACCGCCCCCGCCACCGAAGCGCGGATCACCGCGCTGCTCAAGCGCATGACGCTGGCGCAGAAGATCGGCCAGATGATCCAGGGCGATATCAGCTCGGTCACGCCGGCCGATCTGCAACGCTATCCGCTCGGCTCGATCCTGGCCGGCGGCAACAGCGGCCCTTATGGCAACGAGCGCGCCAGCGGGGCGGAGTGGGCGCGGCTGGTGGGCGAATATCGCGCCGCATCGGCCAAGGCGGGGGCGGGCATCCCGATCCTGTTCGGCGTCGATGCCGTGCACGGCCACAGCAACCTGCCCGGCGCCACGATCTTCCCGCACAACATCGGCCTTGGCGCGATGCACGATCCGGCACTGGTGCAGCGCATCGGCGCGGCCACGGCCGACGAGATTGCCGCCACCGGCATCGAATGGACCTTCGCTCCCACGCTGGCCGTGCCGCAAGACTTGCGTTGGGGCCGCAGCTATGAAGGCTATGCCGCCGATCCCGCGCTGGTCGCCGCCTATGGCCGCGCCATGGTCACCGGCCTGCAAGGCCCGCTGCGCGCAGGCCGCCCGGTCGATAGCACCCATGTGGCGGCCACCGCCAAGCACTACCTGGCCGATGGCGGCACGTTCGAGGGCAAGGACCAGGGCGATGCCCGCATCGGCGAGGCCGAACTCGTGGCCCGCCATGCCCAGGGCTACCCCGCCGCGATCGATGCCGGCGCGCTCACCGTCATGGCCAGCTTTTCCAGTTGGAACGGGGTGAAGAACCACGGCAACCGTTCGCTGCTCACCGATGTGCTCAAGGGCCGCATGGGCTTTGGCGGCTTCGTCGTGGGCGATTGGAACGGCCATGGCCAGGTCGAAGGCTGCACGGTCACGTCGTGCGCGGCCAGCTTCAACGCCGGGCTCGACATGGCGATGGCGCCCGATAGCTGGAAGGGCCTGTTTGACACCACGCTGGCCCAGGTGCAGCAGGGCGCGATTCCCATGGCGCGGATCGACGATGCCGTGCGCCGCATCCTGCGCGTGAAATTCAAGCTCGGGCTGATGGGGGCAGCCCCGGTCCTGCGCGGTGCGCCCGATCAGCTCGGCGCCCCCGCGCATCTTGCCGTGGCGCGCGAAGCGGTGGCCAAGTCGCTGGTCCTGCTCAAGAACAACGGCGGCCTGCTGCCGCTCAAGCCCGGCGCCAAGGTGCTAGTGGCGGGGCCGGGGGCCGACAGCATGGCGATGCAGGCCGGCGGCTGGACGATCACCTGGCAGGGCACCGACACCGCGGCCGCCGATTTCCCGCGCGGCGAGACGATCGGGCGCGGCCTGGTCGATGCCCTGGCCAAGGCCGGTGGCAAGGCCACCCTCTCGCCCGATGGGCAGTTCACCGACAAGCCCGACGTCGCCGTGGTCGTCTATGGCGAGGCGCCCTATGCCGAATTCCAGGGCGACGTGGCCAATCTCGCGTTCCGCCCGCGCCATGGCGAAGATGCGCTGATCGCCCGGCTCAAGGCCCAGGGCATTCCGGTGGTCTCGGTGTTCCTCTCGGGTCGGCCGCTGTTTGCCGGGCCGCTGCTCAATGCTTCCGACGCCTTTGTCGCGGCCTGGTTGCCCGGCACGCAGGGCGCCGGCGTGGCCGACGTTCTCGTGGCCGGGGCCAATGGCAAGCCGGCGCGCGATTTTGCCGGTACCCTGCCGTTCCCCTGGCCGGCCGATGCGCGCTCGCCCGTGACTGCGCCGCTGTTCCCGGCCGGCTATGGCCTGACTTATGCCCATGCCCAGTCGGTCGGCCCGGTCAACGAAGATCCGCGCGTCGATCTCTCGGCGGCCGCGAGCGACAACCTCTGGTTCAACCGTGGCGTGGCCCCGTCGCCCTGGCACCTCGGACTGGACAATGCCGTCACCGCGCGTTCGGTCGATCTCGCCGCGCAGGAAGATGCGCGGCAGTTCACCTGGGCCGCGCCCGGCGCGCTGGCCATCGACGGGCCGCCCGTCGATCTCACCCGCCAGGCCGACGAAGGCTTTGAAGTTCGGCTGGATTGGCGGATCGACGCGCTGCCGGCCGGGCCGATCAAGGTTTCGGTTGGCACGGGCAGCCTGGATGTGGCATCGCTCCTGCGTCTTGCGCCGCAGGGGGCCGTTACCCAGACACGAATTCCGTTGCGCTGTTTTGCCGATGCCGGCGCCAACCTCAAGGAGGTGGGCACCCCGCTTCGCATCACGGCGCCGCAGGGATTTGTCGTGACGCTCAGCAATGCGCGTGTCGAGGCAACTGGAAGCGTCGTTCCCTGCCCGCCCAAAGGGTGAGGGAGCGTTAGGAGAGACATCACCATGGCCCTTGCCCCCGATCTTGCTGCGGGCGCCCATCCCGACGGCCCGGACGGAGCCGCCCATATCGACGCCCCGCAGTTGCAGGTCTTCGTCATCGGGCTGTTCTTCATCTTTGGCGGGATCACTTCGCTCAACGACGTGATCATTCCCAAGCTCAAGGAACTGTTCACGCTGAACTACACCCAGGCGATGCTGGTGCAGTTCTGCTTCTTCACCGCCTATGCCGTGATCGGCATTCCCGGCGCCCGCCTGGTCAAGCGCATCGGCTACATGCGCGGCGCGGTCGTGGGTCTGCTGACGATGATGGCTGGCTGCCTGCTGTTCATCCCGGCTTCGCAAAGCGCCACCTATGGCGTGTTCCTGCTCGCGCTGTTCGTGCTGGCCAGCGGCGTGGTGGTGGTCCAGGTCGTGGCCAACCCGCTGATCTCGCTGCTTGGCCCGGCGCGCACCGCATCCAGCCGCCTGACTTTTGCCCAGGCGTTCAATTCGCTGGGCACCACGCTGTTTCCCTGGTTCGGCGCCGCGCTGATCCTCGGCAGCCTGGCCAAGGTTTCGGCCGCCGATCTCACCGGCCCGGCGCTCGATGCCTATCGCACGGCGGAAAGCGGCGCGATCGTGAAGGGCTATATCGGCCTGGCCGTCGCGCTGGCGCTGGTCGCGGCAGTGGTGTGGTCGTTCCGCAATCGCCTGCCGGCTGAAAAGCACACCCAATCCGGCGGTCTGGCCGGGCTCGATCTGCTCAAGCGCCCGCGCTTCGGCTTTGGCGCGCTGTGCATCTTCCTCTACGTCGGCGCCGAAGTCTCGATCGGCTCGCTGATCGTCAACTATCTGCGCCAGGCCCATGTCATGGGCCTGGAAGAAGCCGCTGCGGGCAAGCTCATCAGCGTCTACTGGGGCGGGGCCATGGTTGGCCGCTTCATCGGCTCGGCCGTGCTGCGCAAGGTTGCACCGGGCAAGGCGCTCGCGTTCAACGCGATCCTCGCGATTGCCTTGATAGCGCTGTCCACCCACACCAATGGCGTCGTGTCGGGCTACAGCCTGCTCGCCATCGGCCTGATGAACTCGATCATGTTCCCCACCATCTTCAGCCTCGCCTGCGAAAAGCTGGGCGCGCGCGCGGCCGATGGTTCGGGCATCATCAACGTGGCGATCTTCGGCGGCGCGGTCCTGCCGCTGCTGACCGGCGGCGTGGCTGACGTAACGCACAGCCTGGCACTGGCGCTGGCGATCCCGGCGGTCTGCTATGCGGTGATTGCCAGCTATGGCTGGTACGCGCGGCGACCGGTCGCCTGATCGGCCAGCGATCGGCCAGACTGGCAAACCTGCCAGTTGCATGCACGGGAAGGGGGCGCGACCATGGGGTCGTGTCCCCTTTTTTGCACAACCGATGCGACCAAAAAGGCATTTGTGCGCCTATCCCCGCTGGGCCATGGTGCCGCCAAACAGAACCACCGCCTTTGCTGCGGGAGCAGGAGCGCCCTTGATGTCTCAGGCATTTGCCCTGACCGAAGACCAGCTTGCCATTCAGGACATGACACGCCGGTTCACTGCCGAAGCGATCACCCCCCATGCCGCCCGCTGGGACGAGGAACACACGTTCCCGCGCGACGTGCTGCGCGCCACGGGCGAGCTGGGCCTGGGCGGCATCTATGTGTCCGAGGCGGGCGGCGGCGTCGGCCTCGGCCGGCTGGAAGCGGCCCTGGTGTTCGAGGCGATGGCCTATGGCTGCCCCACCACCGCCGCGTTCCTGTCGATCCACAACATGGCCGCCTGGATGCTCGACAGCTATGGCTCGCCAGAGCTCAAGGCGCAGCATCTCTCCGGCCTGCTGGCGATGGACAAGCTCGGCTCCTACTGCCTGACCGAGCCTGGCTCCGGGTCCGACGCGGCCGCGCTCGCCACCACCGCGCGGCTGGACGGCGATCACTATGTGCTCAATGGAACGAAGCAGTTCATTTCCGGCGGCGGGGTCAACGATCTCTACCTGATCATGGTCCGCACCGGGGAAGCCGGGCCGCGCGGCATTTCCTGCGTGCTGGTGGAAAAGGACACGCCCGGCCTGTCGTTCGGCGCGCCCGAACGCAAGCTCGGCTGGAATGCCTCGCCCACCGCGCAAGTGATCCTCGACAACGTGCGCGTGCCGGTCGGCAACCGCCTGGGGACAGAGGGCGAGGGGTTCCGCATCGCCATGGCCGGGCTCGATGGCGGGCGGCTCAATATCGGCGCCTGCTCGCTCGGCGGGGCGCAGCGCTGCCTGGATGAAGCCATCGCATACGTGAAAGAGCGCCGCCAGTTCGGCCGCGCCCTGGCCGAATTCCAGAACACCCAGTTCGTGCTGGCCGACATGGCCACCGAACTCGAAGCGGCGCGCGCGCTGCTCTATCTCGCCGCGGCCAAGGTCACTGCCGGTGCGCCGGACAAGACGCGCTTTTCCGCCATGGCCAAGCGCTTTGCCACCGATACCGGCTCGGCCGTGGTCGATCGCGCGCTCCAGATGTTCGGCGGCTATGGCTATCTGCGCGACTATCCGATCGAACGCTTCTGGCGCGACTTGCGCGTGCACCGCATTCTGGAAGGGACCAACGAAGTCATGCGCCTGATCGTGGGCCGGGACCTGCTGCAATGACCCCTGACGTGATCGTGCGCCGCGATGGCGCGGCCGGCATTCTCTCGCTCAACCGCCCGCGCGCGATCCACGCGCTGACTCTGCCGATGGTCAAGGCGATGACCGACGCGCTGCTCGCCTGGCGCGACGATCCGGCGATCACCGCCGTGATCATCGACCACGCGCCCGCGCCCGATGGCGATCCCAAGCTGTCGCGCGGGTTTTGCGCGGGTGGCGACATTGCCCTGCTGCGCGGCTCCGCGCTGGAAGACGGCGGCGCGCGCGGACGGGAATTCTTCTTCCACGAATACCGCCTCAACCACTTGCTGTTCACGTATGCCAAGCCGGTGGTGGCGTTCATGGACGGCATCACCATGGGCGGGGGCGTGGGCATTTCCCAGCCGGCGCGCTGGCGCGTGGCCACCGCCAAGACGCGCCTGGCCATGCCCGAGACCGGCATCGGCCTGTTTCCCGACGTGGGCGGCGGCTGGTATCTTTCGCGCCTGCAAGGCCGGCTGGGACAATATCTGGCACTGACCGGCGCGCGGCTCGACGGCGCCGAATGCCTCTGGGCGGGCCTTGCCACGCACTATCTGGACGAAGCCGCACTGGCCCAGGCCAAGGCCCGCATCGCGGCGGGCGAGAGCGTCGGCCAGGCGCTCGATGCCTTGGCCGCCACCCCCGGCCCGGCGCCGATCGCAGCGTGGGCGGAGGCCATCGCGCGCCATTTCAGCCATGACAGCCTAGCCGAAATCCTTGCCTCGCTGGCCCGCGATCCGTCGCCCTTCGCGCAGGAAACCCTGGCCACCTTGAACACCCGTGCGCCGTTTTCCTGCGCGGTGTCGCTGCGCCAGCTTGCCACCAGCCTGACCTTGCCTGATTTCGCGGCGAACATGGCGATGGAATACCGCATCGGCGGCCGCATGATCGTGCGGCCCGATTTTGCCGAAGGCGTGCGCGCGGTGATCGTTGACAAGGACAACAGCCCGCGCTGGAACCCGGCCAGCCCAGATGGCGTGGCGCCGGACGAACTCGATGCGATCTTTGCGCCGCTTTCGGTTAACAGGGATGGGCCGCAGCAAGAGGAATGGACCCCGTTATGAGCTATGAAACGATCCTGGTCGAAACCCAGGGCGCCGTCACGCTGATCACGCTCAACCGGCCGCAGGCGCTCAATGCCTTGAGCAGCCAGGTGCTGGCCGACCTGATCACCGCCTTTGCCGCGTTCCAGGCCGATCCGGCACAGCGCTGCGCGGTCCTGACCGGCAGCGGCGACAAGGCCTTTGCCGCCGGGGCCGATATCAAGGAAATGGCCGACAAGCCGGCGGCCGAATTCTATGCCGAGGATTTCTTCGAAGGCTGGACCAGCAAGCTGGTCAAGGCCACGCGCAAGCCGTGGATCGCGGCGGTCAACGGCTTTGCCCTGGGCGGTGGCTGCGAACTGGCGATGATGGCCGATTTCATCATCGCCAGCGAGAACGCAAAGTTCGGCCAGCCGGAAATCAAGCTGGGCGTGGCGCCGGGCATGGGCGGCTCGCAGCGCCTGGCCCGCGCCGTGGGCAAGGCCAAGGCGATGGACATGTGCCTGACCGGGCGGATGATGGACGCCGCCGAAGCCGAACGCGGCGGCCTGGTCAGCCGCGTGGTGCCGCACGCCGATCTGCTGCCCGAAGCGCTGAAAGCCGCGCAGACCATTGCCGCCATGCCGCCGCTGGCCGCGCTGATGAACAAGGAAATGGTCAACCTGGCGTTCGAAACCACGCTGGACCAGGGCCTGCTGGCCGAACGCCGCATGTTCCAGGTGCTCACCGCCACGCAGGACAAGGCCGAAGGCATGGCCGCTTTCGTGGAAAAGCGCGCCGGCGTCTGGCAGGGGCGTTGACCATCCGATCGGGATTTCCGGCCAGCCGGAAATCCCGATGTTCGGCACCAGCCCGCTCCCCCACCCGGCCTCCCACAGGATAGCACCGCTGGAAGGCCAGGCGGGGGAGCGGGCCGATGCCGAACGCCGCTTCGATCAATACCAGCAATGCTTACAACGGGAGAGGCTGCCATGGCGGCAATTGCATTCATTGGCCTGGGCAACATGGGCGGCGGCATGGCCGCCAACCTCGCCAAGGCGGGCCACCAGGTGCGCGCGTTCGATCTGTCCGCGCCCGCGCTCGCTGCCGCGCAGGAAGCGGGCTGCACGCCCTGTTCCACCGTGGCCGATGCCGTGACAGGCGCCGACGTGGTGGTGACGATGCTGCCCAACGGGGCTATCGTGGGTGACGTGATCGAAAACCAGGTGATCGGCACGGCCCCAGCCGGCGCCCTGCTGATCGATTGCTCCACCATCGATGTCGCCACTGCGCGGCGGCTGGCCGAGGTGGCGAGCGCGGCGGGCCACCCGATCGTGGATGCCCCGGTTTCCGGCGGCATCGCGGCGGCGCGCGGCGGCACGCTGACGTTCATGGTCGGCGGCACGGATGCGGCATTCGCGGCGGCCGAGCCGATCCTGGCGGCGATGGGCAAGGCGGTGATCCATGCCGGCGCCGCCGGTGCCGGGCAGGCGGCCAAGATCTGCAACAACATGCTGCTGGGCGCGACGATGGTGGCCACCTGCGAAAGCTTCCGCCTCGCCGAACGGCTGGGGCTGGACTTGCAGACGTTCTACGACATCGCGTCAAAGGCGTCCGGCCAGTCTTGGTCGATGACCAGCTATTGCCCGGTGCCCGGCGTCGGCCCGCAGACCCCGGCCGACAACGGCTATCAGGGCGGCTTTGCCACGGCGCTGATGCTCAAGGACTTGCGCCTGGCGATGGGTGCGGCGGAAGAGGCCGGCGCACCGGTGCCGATGGGCCACCTGGCGGAAAAGCTCTATGCCGCGTTTGCCGCCGATGGCCATGCCGGGCAGGATTTTTCGGCGATCATCAAGACACTGTGACCGCTTCCCGGCGCCGCCGCTTGTCTTCGTACATAGCGGCGTCGGCCAGGCGCAGCGCGTCTTCTGGCGTCAGGGTGCGCGGATCGGCGCTGATCACGCCCACGCTGGCGCCGGGATAGGCGATCCGGCAGGTTTCCAGATCGTATTCCCCGCAGGTCAGCGGCGTGAGCCGGGCGTGCCAGGCATGAACCGCGCCTTGCGGGCCGTCATCCAGCGGCGGGCCAAGCCCGATCGCCACGAATTCATCGCCGCCCAGGCGGCCGATGCAATCGGCGTTGCGCAGCCCCGCTTCCAGGCGGCGGCCGATCTGCACCAGAAAGCGATCGCCGGCGTCATGGCCGTGCTGGTCGTTGATCGCCTTGAAACCGTCCAGGTCCAGGAAGGCGACCAGCACCGTGCGCTCCACCCGCCGCGCCATGGCAAACAGGCGCTCCATCTCGTGCAGCAGGGCGCGACGATTGGGCAGGCCGGTCAGCGGATCGGTGCGCGATTGCCGCTCCAGTTGTCGGTTGGCTTCGTGCAACTGTGCCAGCAGTGTTTCGCGTTCGATCTGGCGCAGGATCAGCATGCCGAACAGCGTCAGCACCTGGCGGCCCTCTTCGGTCACCGGCGTGGGCGTGCGGCTGGTGCCGCACAGCGTGCCCACCAGCGTGCCGTCTGCCAGGCGCAGCGGCGTGGTGATATAAGTCGCGATCTTCAGCGCCTTGGCCGCCTCCACTTCGGGCCAGCAGGCGCTGACGTCGGTGCACACCAGATGGTCCTGCGCCAGCGCACGGCGGCACAGCGTGTCATGCCAGGGCACCGAGAAGTTTTCCGGAATGTCCATGCCCCGCCCGTTGCAGGCGTACAGCACTGTCTGCACCCCGGCGGCTTCGTCCACGCGGGTGAGATAGGTACTTTCCAGCCCGGTCACGCGCTGCAACAGCTCCAGCAGCGCGCGGGTCAGGGATTCGGTGGTGTTGGCGTCCTGAACGGTTTCCGAGATGCGGGTGAACAGATCATCCATGGCGCAAGTCTTACCCCGGATTGGCGGGCAATGTCACCTTGGCTTGTGGAGCGTCGCGCAGGCGCAGGTGTAGCGCGCCATCGGCCGGGCGCGGCACTTTCAGGCTCGATCCGGTAAAGCCCGGCTGCACCGTGACGGCGCGGGTGAAATCCCCATCTGCCCCCACGGCATCGAGCAGGAACAGGTTGCGCCCGGTCAGCGTGCAAGGCAGCGAGCCGCCGCTGTCGCAGGCAAAGCCGGTGATGCGCGGCAGCCGCGCCATGGTGGCCAGCGGCTGCCAGGCGCCAAGCTGGCCATCGCCCTTGACCAGGCGATAGCGCAGCGGGCCAAAGCTGGCGGGCGGCAGGTCGGCCGCGCGCATCGTTGCCACCAGCACGCTGGGGTCCGTGGCCATCAGGCCCTTGGCCGTGGTCAGGCGCAGGCCGGTCTGGGTTCCGGCCGGCGCCACTTCGATGGCATCGCTGCTCGCCAGCGTGGTGTTGGCCCCGGCGCGCACGGAAAAGACCAGTTCGGCGTCTTCGGGCAAGAGGTCGTCAGAGGCGAAGCGCAGCGCGCGCGTGCCCGGCGGCACCGGCGCGGCGTTGACCGTGCGGCTGATCAGGTCGATGCGCGGGCGGGCCGGGCCGATCCGGATCGACACCGCCTGGGTGCGCCCGTCGTCCAGCTTGATCTGGGCCTTGGCGGTGGTGCCGGCATCGCCCGCACGGGCATTGCCGGTGACGGCCAGGTGCAGGCGGTCGATCCGCCCGTCGCGCACCAGGCCATCGGGGCGGAACTCGGCATCGCCCAGGCTCAGCGAAACGACCTGTTCCAGACGCTGCCCGGTGATCATCGCTTCGCTGTCGCCGGCACGGATATCGACCGAATCGATCCGGCTGCTTTCCGCCCGCGCGCGCAGCGTGACGCTGGCCGGGGTGCCCAGGCTCTGCTGGTGCACATCCAGGCGCAGTTCGCCGGTCTCGCCTTCGGCCAGCGGCACGGTCACGGCGAGGTGGGTGGCATCCACGGCGCGGAACGTGACGCTGCGGCTCGTGGCGCTGTTGCCCAGGCGCAGGCTGACATCGTCGACGCAGCCCGGCGCGGGGCCTTCCAGGATCACTTCGTTGTCGCGCCCGGCCACCAGCGCCCCGGTGGCGCCGGCGGCGCGCGCCCAGGTGCCGCCATCGGGCCGCTGCACCACGTAGTCCGGCCCTTCGAACGGATCAAAGCCCCAGCGCCCATGCATGTGCATGGCCAGCGTGGCGCCCGGCGGCAGGCTGTCGGCCACCACGGCATAGCCGCCCTGATCGGGGCGGGGTCGCAAGGGAAACTCGCGGGTGGATCCGTCGGGCGCGGTCACTTTCACCGCCATGTCATGGGCATAGGCCGTGGCAAAGACCAGCGGCGCCCCTTCCACCGGCAGCACCAGGGCATTGCCCGGCGCGCAGATCGGCCCCTTGGTGGGATTGCGCAGTTGCGGCGGGCTGTCGGCGCCGATCGCCGGCATCGCCATGACCATCACCGACTTGGGCTTGTTGAACGACGGCGCGGTGTTGAGTTTCAGCGAGGCGGTTTCGCCATGCAGTTCCGAAAGCGTGGGCAGGTAATTGAACTGCGGGTTGCTGAACGCGCCGAACACTTTGGCCAGATCGCGCACCACGCCGATGTAGGGGCTGTAGAGGCCCGCGCCGCCTTGGGTGGTGGTGCTTAGCGACAGGGCCAGCGTGGTCGGCGCGCCGGTCAGCGTGTCGGTCAGCGAATTGGTGTGGATGTCGCTCAGCACCAGGGTGTCGCGATCGTCCACCAGGCACGAGGCCTGCTGGTCCACCACCTTGGACAGGCAATCCTCGTTGAGCTTGATGCCCAGGCTGCGCGCCAGGTTGGGCGCCTGGCGCTGGAGGTCTTCGGGATGGGTGGCGTTGTCGCCGTTGATCGCGCTGACAAAGGCGATCAGGCGTGCGTGATCGAGCGAAGCCTGGTTGAGATCCTGGCTGGCGCGCACGAATTCGCCGGGCTTGCCGCGCACCGCATCGATCAGCGTGCCTTGCGCGCCGTTGGTTTCCGGCACGATCAGCACCACCATCTGCCGCGCGCCCTTGGGCACGGTCAGGTTGAGCGAATGCTCGCTGGCCTTGTCCTTCCAGGTGCGGGCCACGCCGATCCATTCGCGCGGCGGGGGATTGGTGGCGCCGCGCAGGAACGCGGAAACGACCATCAGGTGCGCCCCCTGGTCACCGGGCAGCGCGGCCGAGATCTTGAGCGTGTCGCCCTCGGCCAGGCTGGGCACGCTGCCGATCGGCAGGTCCTGCCCGTTGCGCGTGACCATCACCTTGATATCCGGCCCGATCAGTTCGAACCGGGAATCCGCCGCCTGCGCCCCGCCGGCCGGCAGGGCCACGGCGAGACTGGCCAGAGCCAGTGCCGAAGCGGTTGAACGAAAACGTAAAAGGCCCGAGGCAAGGGATCTGGCAAACATCATCCGCGATTGTGTCCGCTATCGAGGGAAGGTCAAGCCATTATGGCCCCTGCCAGCGCCCTTCGCAGCGCAACTGGTCGGATATCGGCACCAGCCAGGTCTCGGCCACCTGCTGCCCGCGTCCGCTGCCGCCTGCGCCGGCCTGGCCGACGAACGCCAGCGAAAGCCGGCCTTGCGCGGTAAGCGCGGGGGGAATCGGCACTTCGACAAAGGCCGGATTGGCGGGGCGCTGCTGCGGCGGCAGGATTTGATGGCCATTGGCCTCGATTGCCATCGCCCGCCAGTAATCCTCCCCGGCCCAGGTGAAGCGCAGGCACCAGGCTCGCCCGCGCGGCAGGCGATAGGCCAGCCGCAGCGGGTTTTCATAAAGCGTCTCGGCATAGGTCAGCGCCGCAAGCGGCCAGCCATCGGCCGGCAGGTGATCGGCCACGCCCAGGATCGCGCTGCGGCGCCCTTGCGGATCGGCCAGCTCGCCTGCGCCGCGCACCAGATGGGGCTGCGCGCCGGGCATGCCGAGGTCATCGTAAAGCGCGTGATGGCGCACGTCTGCGCGATCTGCCAGCGCCTGCAACAGGGCGACGCGAGTGGCTTCGTCTCGCGACCGTTCCGCCTGCGCCAGCCGTGGCAGCAGGAACGCCCGGTCGGTCAGGTCGGCCATGGCGCGATCGAGATTGGCGCCGCGCTCCCAGTTCGACGCACCATAGCGGGCAACGCTCAGTTGCATCCGCGCCCGGTCCCACAGCCGCGCCGCCAGCGCTTCGAGCTGATGATACAGCGCCAGTGTCGCGGGTGGCTCGCCCGGCGCCAGCGCGCGGCGCGCCTCTGCCAGGGCCTGCGGGCTGCCGGTCTGCCCGGCCTTTGCCAAGGCAGCGCGCGCGGCCCGATCGGCCGCCTTGGCCGCAGCCCAGCGCCGCGCCACCAGCGCATCATAGACCGCGCGATAGCGATAGAGATCGATCCGCCAATCGGCCTAGGCCGCCGGGCGCAGCGCGCGGCTGGCCGCGAGCGTGCGGGCAGTCGCCGGGTTGCGCGCCGGATCGCCCTGCCAGTCCCGCTCCAGCGCGGCGGGCAGGGCGGCAAAGCGATCGTCACCGATGAAGCGGCGGGCATGGGCCAGCGCGATGGCGCGGGGCCGGGCGCGCGGGTTCCACGCCAGGGCCAGCCACTGCGCCAGGTTCCAATCGTCGTTCACGCCTTCGGAATAGGCGATGAAGCCGCGCGTGCCCGGCGCCTGATCGGCAAAGGCGGCGGCCATGGCGCGCGGGCGCGGATCGACCGGCTCGCGCCCCTGCGTCAGCGCAAAGGCCGGGTGCCAGGCCTGCACCGGCAGTTGCGCATGCATGGCATGGGCCGTGTCGGGATAGAGCTCCAGCGGCACCACGCCGCCCAGCAGCGCGCGATGCCGGGCGATCGAAGTGCGGGTCTGCGGGCCGACGAACACCGCCGAAAGCCAGGGCGGCCGCTGCTGCACCTGTGCCACGAAAGCGGCAAAGCCCGCTGCATCGAACCCCTGCGAAGACACCAGCATCTCCGCCGCCGGAAAGCGCGCGTGCAAGGGCGCGGCCAGCGTGCCGAGCAGGGCAAAGAGCGGCGCAGGCGCGGTGTGACCGGGATCGCCGCCGGGGAAATAGACCGCATCGAGCGCGGGGAAATCCGCGATCAGCGCAGCAAAGTCGGCCTGTTCGGCGGCCACGTCGGCCGGCTTGGCATAGTCGCGCAGCAGCGGATAATAGAGCGCCACTTGCAGCCCCAGGACATGGGCCGCGCGCGCGGTTGCCAGGATCGCGTCTCGCGCCGGCACCGGGGCAAGCGGCGATACGGCGGCATCGTCCGACACCGGCGCCACCAGTTGCACGCGGTTGGCGCCCATCAGTGCCAGGTCTTCCACCTGGCGCGCCAGCATCGCCGGGGTCCAGGCATCGAAGCTGTTGTTCTTGGCGCGAATGCCGATCTGGTCCCCCCGGATCGCCAGGGCCGGGGCGCTGTGGATCGGACCATGGAGCGCGAGGCGGACATGCTGCCTCGTCGCGCCAGTGCCCTTCGACAAGCTCAGGGCGAACGGGTGGTGGGGAGAGACGATTCCGCTAATATTACCACCGTTCGGGCTGAGCTTGTCGAAGCCCCCTCGCGCACCATCGCGCTCGATCAAGTGGCCCAGGATCCACCCCGCAGCATAGGCCGCGCTGCGCGCCTGGCCCACCTGCACCGTGATCGTGCGGCCATGGCGCGCCAGGGCAAAACCTTCACCCAGCGCGGGCGCGGTTTCAAACCGCAGCGTGACCGGGCAATCGGGCGCGGGATCGATCCCCCGCTCGTGCAGGCGCCGCGCCAGCAGGTCTGCCCCGGCGCGCGCCGGCGCATCCGCCACGATGCAGGCGCCGGAAAGACTGGGCGCCGCCGCCAATGCGAAGAAGGCCAGCGCCGCGCTCACGAGGCGGCTTGCGGCCTGTCTGCCGCCGCGCGGGCAAAGCCCCGGTCGGGCTCGGCCTGCATGTGAAACACCAGGCGCCCGCCCGCGATCAGTTCGTCATGGCGCAGCCACGCGCGGGTGAGCGGCTGGCCGTTCCATTCCACTTTGCCGTAATAGGGCCGGTCCGGCCCCTGGCCGCGCGCCTCGATCACCAGTTCGCGCCCCTTGCCCACCTGCACGCGCGCGCTATCGAACAGCGGGCTGCCCAGCACATAGACCGCGCTGACCGGATCGACCGGATAGAAACCCAGCGCGGAAAGGATGAACCACGCGCTCATCTGCCCGCAATCGTCGTTGCCGATGATGCCGTCGGGCTTGTCGGTATACATCGTGGTGAGCAGGCGGCGCACCATGCGTTGCGTCTTCCAGTGCGCGCCGCACCAGGCATAGAGATAGGCCACGTGGTGCGAGGGTTCGTTGCCATGGGCATATTGGCCCAGCATGCCCGAAATATCCGGCGGCGCGCCCTTGGGCAGCGTGGAAGGCGCGGCAAACAGCGCATCGAGCTTGGCCTCGAACGCGGCGTCCCCGCCCATCGCGGCAATCAGGCCGGGCACGTCGTGCTGGTTGAGGAACGTGGCCTGCCAGCCGTTGCTTTCGGTATAGTCGCGCCACTTTGACGAGTGGCCCAGTTGCACCGGGTCATAGGGGCTGGTCCAGGTGCCGTCGGCCAGGCGCGGGCGGGCAAAGCCCACGCTGGCATCGAACACGTTGCGCCAGTTGCCGCTGCGCTGTTCCAGGTGCGCGGCATCCTGCACGGCACCGGCCGCGCGCGCGATCCTGGCGGCGGCATAGTCGTCATAGCTGTATTCCAGCGTGCGGCTGACGCTTTCAAACACCAGGTCGGCCGGCACATAGCCAAGCTGGTCATAGAACGGGATGCCCAGCGAATTGTCCTGCGTGGGCGTGGTGAAATCCAGCGCGCGGCGGCGGATGCCCGGCCATGCGGCGGCATAGTCGGCGGGAATGCCCTTGGCCATGCCTTCGGCCAGCACGGGCACGGCATGCCAGCCGATCATGCAGCCGGTTTCCACCCCCTGCAAGGGCCAGACCGGCGGGCCATAGGGGCTCTGCTGCGTCTGGCGGATCAGGTCGGCCATCATCGTGGCGGCGTGGGCCGGGCGGATCAGCGTCTGCAAGGGATGGAACGCGCGATAGGTGTCCCACAGCGAATAGGCGCTATAGGCCGCTTCGCCCCGGGTCAGGGTGTGGACCTGGCGATCGAGGCCGATGGTGCGCCCGTCCACATCGCTCAGCAGCGTGGGGCCCAGCGCGGCGTGGTATTGCGCGGTGGCCATGATGGTTTGCTGCGCGGGCGTGCCGCCGCTCACGGTGATGCGCGCCAGTTCCCCGGCCCAGGCGGTTTCGGCCGCGCGGGCATAGGCGTCGAAATCGAAATGCGGCGCTTCGGCGGCCAGGTTGGCGCGGGCGCCGGCAATGTCCACGGCAGAAATGCCGGTGCGGATCACGATCGGCGCTGCCCCGGCATCGGGGAACCAGGCCACCGCTTTCAACCGCTTGCCGCTGATCGCCCGCGCATCGTGGGGAGCAGGCGCATTGTCGTCGCCAAAGAATTCGATCCGCGCCGGGGCGCGCGAAAACTGCATGGCGAAATGGATCCGCCGCCCCTTGGCCCAGCGCCACACCCGGCGCGTGCCCACCAGCGTGCCATCGGGCAGCCATTCCAGCGCGGCGGCATCGATCAGCGGCGGAAAATCCGAACTGTCGAGCACCAGGTGCGACAAGTCGATCAGCAGGTGCCCTTCGCCGGCAGGATAGCTGTGGCGCTGGATGCCGGTGCGCAAGGTGGCGGTCAATTCGCTGGTCACGCCGTTTTCCAGCGCGACGCGGTAGAACCCGGGGCGCGCTTCCTCGCGGGCGTAGCGCAGGCGATAGCCGTGATCCGGCCCCTGCCACGTCTTGGGATCGAGCGGGCCGGGATCGAGCCGCAAGGGTCCGCGCGCGGGCACGACCAGCACATCGAGCATGTCACCGATGCCGGTGCCCGAAAGATGGGTGTGCGAAAAGCCGAGCAGCGAGGGATCGCCGTGGTGATAGCCCGAGCAGGTATCCCAGCGCGCCGTGTCGGTATCCGGGCTCACCTGCACCATGCCGAACGGCAGACTGGCGCCGGGGAAGGTGTGCCCGTCGCCGCCCGTGCCGATGAACAGGTCGGGCTGGTTGCCGCCAGCGCTCGTGCCACCGCGCCGCGTTGCGGCCAGCGCCGGGGCCGATGAACCGGCCAGCAGCGCCATGTGGCACGTGGCACGAAGCAGGCTGCGGCGGGCAACGGGAAGCTTTGCTGGACAGTTCATCGCGGGTTCCGGGCAAGCGGGGTCAGGACATGGCAACGCCTGCCGGAGCGGAGCTTCCGACAGGCGTTGCGAGGGGCCCATGGCAAGGGAGGAGACATGCCATGGGCGTTCGAGGGGCTGCGGCTCAGTAGGCGAACTGCAAGGTGGCAGCGAAGACGCGGCCATTCTTGTAGAACGCGGTCGGCGCCGCCTTGGTGCCGCTGTAGGCGTAGTAGGTCGAGTCGAGCAGGTTCTGGGCATTGGCCTGAACCGTGAAGTGCTCGTTGATCTTGTACCCGATCGAGGCGTCGAGCTGGTGATAGCCAGCGGTCTTGTCCACCGAGTTCAGGCGACCCACGCCGGTGAAGTAGTCGCTGCGCCAGTTCCAGCTCACGCGTGCCTGGAACCCGTCCTTCTCGAAGTAGGGGATCACGTTGACGGTGTGCTTGGACAGGTAGGGCAGGTTGACCACGTTGCCGTCGGCATCGACGCCGCTCTTGGCGTTGGCATAGGTGTAGTTGGTCAGGATGCCGAAGCCGCCCCAGATCGCCGTCTGGAAGCCGACCGAGACCCCGTTGACCGTGGCGTTGCTGGCATTCACCGGCTTGGTTACCTGGTATTCCTGCGGGGTCGTGCTGCCCAGCGGGGTCAGGAATTCCGACACGGTCTTGGTGACCACGTAGGAGCTGATCTCGCGACGGAAGTATTCCACCGACAGCAGCGAACCGGGGCGGAAATACCATTCGCCCGACAGTTCATAGTTGGTCGACTGGTAGGGATCGAGATCCGGGTTGCCGGTGCTGGCGGTCAGGTTCGTGTCGCTGCGGCTGAATGCGCCGGCAAGCTGGGCATAGCGCGGACGGGCGATCACCTTGGCCACGGCGCCGCGCAGCTTGAAGGTGTCGGTGATGTCCCACGAAACGTTCAGGCTGGGCAGGAACTTCAGGTAGTCCTTGTTCGACACGGTCGGCGTATAGGTGTTGCCGCCGTCGGTCGTGGCGTAATAGCTCGACTTGTCGCTGGTGTAGACCATGCGATAGCCACCCGAACCGTGGATCGGGCCGCTGCCGAAGTCCAACTGGACATAGGCGTTAGCGACCTTTTCGCGCACCTTGTAGGTCGAGCTCTTGTCGATACCGGTGTCGACATAGAGGCCGGCGTTGAGCGCGTCGATCACGCCCTGCTCGGTCAGCGTGGCGAACTGGTTGGAGTTGCCGTTGTCGTTGAGGCCGTTGAACAGGCCCGACGGGGTCAGGTGGGTGGTGAAATCGCTCAGCGAGACCGGGCTGGTGTAGAACACCTTGGAGCCGGTCACGGTCAGCGCGTTCTCATGCGTGGAGGCCTTGATGCCCATGCGCACGTCCTTGAAGAACGCATCGTCCACGTCCCACTTGCCGTCGAGCTGGCCATAGAATTCCTCGTCCTTCTGGCGCGAGGTGGCGATGCCGCCGATCTGGTAGCCGGTGATCGTGCTGCCATCGGGCAGCGTCTGGGTCGAGGTGGAGAATCGGCCCCACTGGCTCGTGTCGGTCGGCGCGGTGTTGTAGTTCACCGTGGTGGAAGAGCCGGTGTAGTCGAACGTGTAGCCGCCGTTGGAATAGAGCGACATCAGGTATTCGGGGTTGGTGCCGCCGGTCGCCTTGCTCCAGCCGCCGTTGCCCGACAGGGTGAAACGATCGCTGACGTGCCAGGTGCCCGCCAGGTTGTAGCTGTCGTTGGTCACCTTGGTCTTGCGATAGTTCATGTCCAGCTCGGCCTGCGTGCTGGTGCCATCGGCCATCGTCGCCTTGGAAATCAGGCCGTTGGACAGCGTCACCGACGAGATGTTGCTGGGGTTGTAGTTCGGATAGATGAATTCCGACTGCGAGAAGTTGTTGTAGGTGCCCTGGATGTGCATGCCCGTGGCGATCAGCTCGAAAGCGCTGCTGGGGGCATACTGGATGGCAAACTGGCCGCCGATGCGCTGGCGCGTCTGCTTGAAATAGGCGTGGTTGATCCCGGCAGGATAGCGCGAGTTGGCCAGGTCGGAGAGGCTACCGCCATTGACCTGGAGCGCCGAATTCTTGGGCACGTAGTTGCCGTTGTCGTCGGTGATCAGATTGCCGTCGGAGTCCTTCTGGAGGAAATCCTTGCCGGTGGAATAGCCGAAGTACTCGATCCCGGCGCGGGCGAGCGAGTCCTTGTCATAAGTGCCGGCGACGAGGATGCCGAAGGTCTCGTCCTTGTTCTTCCAGCTATAGAGCAGCGAGCCGCGCGGATTGGCGATCTTGGAACGATCGTTGTAATTCACCCCGATCGAGCCGGTCAGCGAATTGGCCTTCATGTCCAGCGGCTTGCGCGTGCGCACGATCACCGTGCCGCCCAGCGCGCCTTCGTCGATCCACGGTTCGGGCGACTTGTAGACTTCCACGCGCGAGATCACTTCGGGCGCGAGCAGCGAATAGTTGAACGTGCGGCCGGTCACGTCGCCCGGGCTGCCGCCCCAGTCGGCCGAGGCGATCGAGTGCCCGTCGATGAAGATGCGGTTGAGCGCCGGATCGGTGCCCTGGATCGACACGCGCTCGCCGATGCCGAACTGGTGGTCCACGGCGACGCCGGGGATGTGCGAGAGCGATTCGGCCACGTTGCGATCGGGGAACTTGCCCACGCCTTCGGCGGTGATCACGTCCATCACGGCGATGGCGTTGCGCTTCACGTCGATCGCGTTCTTGAGCGAGGCGCGGATGCCCGAGACCACGATGGCTTCACCGGGCGTTTCGGCAGTGCTGCTGGTGTCGGCGGCGGCCGGTGCGGCGGCCTGGGTGTCCTGCGCCATGGCCGGCGACGACACGACGATCGCGGTTGTGGTGGCAAGCAGTGCTGCACGGAAGAGAGACATCTTTAAACCCCCAATCCCACCCGGTGATACGGGCACGGTTGTTGAACCCTGGTACGGTATTGTTCACCCTGTGCGGCCGTTGCCTCGATCCGGTGTGTAACCAATCTAAGTCCAGCCGCCGGGCAATATGTCACTTAAATGAAACCGCCTGTCTACCAAAACTTGTCGGAGTTATGCTGCCGGGGACCTTTGAAACAATGCGCAAAAATCGATAGAATGGGCGGATTTCCGGCTTTTCTGCCCTTCGTGAAGTGCGGCATATTGGCCTCAGTCCGAAAAATTTTTAAGACGAGCCGATCATGACCAAAACCAATCCACATCAAGCGACGGTGATTCGCTGGATCGGTTTAGCGCTAAAAGGATGCGGCGATGCTTGAAGTCTGCGTGGAAGATGGCGCGGGGATGGCCGCTGCCCGGGCAGGCGGCGCGGCCCGGCTCGAACTGTGCGTTGCGCTCGATCTGGGTGGGTTGACGCCGCCCGCCTCGCTGCTGGCGCTGGCGGCGGAACAAAGCCTGCCGGTCCATGCCCTGTCGCGGCCAAGACCTGGCGATTTTGTCTACAATCCGCGCGATGCTGCGCTGGTGCGGGCCGATCTGGCCGATTTCGCGCAGGCCGGGCTGGCCGGCGCGGTGATCGGCTGCGGCAGCCGCCAGGGGCTGGATCGCGCGGTTCTGGCCGAATGGGTGGATCATGCCCGGCATCTGCAAGCCGCGCGCGGCGTACCGTTTTCGCTCACGCTGCACCGCGTGTTCGACTTGCTCGACGATCCGCTGGAAGGCCTGGAAATCGCGGTGGAACTGGGGTTTGACCGGATTCTCACGTCGGGCGGCGCGGTGCGGGCGGGCGAAGCGGTGGGCCGCTTTGCCGCTTTGGTGGAGGCTGCACGCGGGCGCATCGCGATCATGGCGGGCGGCGGGCTGGAAGTGGGCGCCATTGCCGCACTGCGGGCCGTTGGCGTGCGTGAATTCCACGCTTCTTGCCGCAGCCCGGTACCCAAGGCCTGCGTCGACGCGCGCCTGATCGAGCTGGGCTTCCAGGCCGGGCGCGGCCGCCAGACCGACACGGCGCGCGTGGCCGCCTTCGCTGCTGCAACGGCGTAAAGTGGTATTATAAAGGCATTGTATTTTCTGGGGAAAGATCCACCGGGCCGATCATCCCCTGCGGCATCCCTTCTGCCCCGGCGATGATCACCACCAGCGTGCGCGGCCCGGCGCCGGGGGGCACCTGTGCCAACAGAGGGCCAGGCGCGGCGTTGTCCTTGCGGGCCAGCAGCACGCGGTCGAGCCACACTTCCGCACGGCCCGCCACGCCGGCAAAGCGCAGGCGTCCGCCCCGCGCCGCCACTGCCCGCCACGGCGTTAGCGTGGTGCGATAGAGCCGCCAGGCCCCGTCGCCCGGCGCCGTGTCGCTGCCGCTGACGCTGTCCCACGAATTGTTGTCGCCGGAGGCGGGCGCCAGTGCCGGATCGGGCCGGGCGGGCAGGGCGGGGGAGCGCAACCAGCGCGCCAGGCGCTGCCGGGGCGGCTCGGGCGCAACGGCGGGCAGCCCCTCGCGCGCCACGCGGGGAAGGACCAGCCGCGCCGGCGCCAGGCCGGGCGCGCGCGCCTCCAGTACCATCGGCGCCAGGCCCGCCTCTCCCTGTACAATGGCTTGGGCCAGTCCGTTGAACAGGCGGCGCTGGTTGCCTTTCTCGCTTTCGTGGCTGTTGGGATCGCCATTGCCCAGCCCGATGATCGCGCCACCCCGGATCGCCAGCGTCACGCTGTCCTGTGCCACGGGCACGTGGCGCCCCTGCGCGTCGATCGCGTCGATCGCCACGGCCATGGCATCGGCGGCATCGCTGCCCAGCGCGCGCCGCGCCGGGGTCAGCCGCAGCGCGCGCGCCGGGCCGGTGGTTTCGTGGACCATGCGCGCCACCACGCGGCCACTGTCCAGCGCCAGCGCTTCCAGCCGGCCCGGCGCATAGGGAATGTGGAACGTGTGGCCCTGGATGCGATCTGCGCGCGCCACCGCGCCCACCACCTTGCCGTTGAGCCGCAGTTCCAGCGCCGGCGCGTTGGTCAGGGCCAGCACTTCGATATCCTGCCCTTCGCGGCCGGGCCAGGTCCAGTGCGGATCGATCCACACCATCGGTTCGCTGTCCAGCCATTGCGCCTGGCGGATGCCGAACGCGGTCTTGGCAAAGCCGCACAAGTCCATGATGCCAAAGAAGCTGCCTGCGCTGGGCCAGGCATAGGGCGTCGGCTCGCCATGATAGTCCAGCCCGGTCCACACGAATCCGCCGGCCACGAACGGTCGCGCGGCGATGGCCTGCCACGATTGCCGGTGGGTGGCGCCCCACCCGGCCGCTTCCTTGTCCAGCGCGGTGATCACATGGGCCTGTGGATCGCTGGCAAAGGCACCGCGCGTGCCATAGGCGCTGGTATCCTCGCTGCTCAGCATCGGCTGGTCGGGATGGAGCGCGTGATAGCGGTCGTAATCACCCTGGTAATAGTTGAAGCCCATGAGATCGACCGCCTGGCCGACGTTTTCGGGGTTGAAGAAGCCGCCGCTCATTGCCGCCGTCACCGGGCGCGCGGGGTCCAGCCGTCGCACCGCCGCATGCAGGCGCCGCACCATTTCCTTGCCGGCGTGGGTGCCCTGCATCGGTTCTTCGTTGAACACCGACCAGGCGAACACGCAAGGATGGTTGCGGTCGCGCCGTACCAGCCATTCCAGTTGCGCGAGATAGTCCGGCGCGGGGTTGAACAGGCGGTTTTCGGCCATGACCAGAAAGCCCAGCCGGTCGCACCAGTCCATCACTTCGCGCGCGCAGGCGCCATGCGTCATGCGGATGGCGTTGCAGCCCAGTTGCTTCAGGCGTTGCAGCCGCCACAGCATGATCGCATCGGGCACGGCCACGCCAACGCCCGCGTGATCCTGGTGCAGGCACACGCCCTTGATCTTGGTCGCCACGCCATTGAGCAGCAGGCCGCGCGCCGGATCGAACACCACCTCGCGAAAGCCGATGGCGAGGCGGCGCTGGTCGATCACCGCGCCATCGCGCACCAGCTCCACTACCAGATCGTGCAGCACCGGATCGTCGGGCGACCATAGCGCCGGGGCGGCGCCCGGTGTCAGCGTCATCGTGGCGGTGGCCTGGTCCAGCGCGGAGACCGTCGCGCTGGCACTGCCCTGGCACAGCACGCGGCCTCGGGCATCCTCCACGCGGGCGCGCACCTCGGCCTGCGCCGGGGCATCGGCCACATTGCCCAGCGTGACGCTGACCGGCACTTGCCAGGCGCCGTCGGTGGCACGGACGGGATGGCCATGCACGCCATCGCCCGCGATGTGCAGCGCCGGGCGCGTGATCAGCCAGGCGTGGCGATAGATCCCGGCGCCTTCGTACCACCAGCCTTCGCGCACGCTGGCATCGGCGCGCACCGCGATCCAGTTGAGATCGTCGCCATAGCGGGCAAACGGGGTGAGATCGACGGTCACCCCGGTATAGCCCGACCAGCTATGCGCCACTTCGCTGCCGTTGACCCAGATCGTGGCATGGCTGGCGATGCCGTCGAAGCGCAGTTCGATTTTCTGCCCGCTGAGCGCCGGATCGAGCCGGATCAGGCGGCGATACCAGCCGATGCCGCGCGCGCGATAGCCTTGGGAGACATTGGCTGTGGCATCGAACGGCTGGGCGCTCGCCCAATCATGCGGCAGCGTGACCGGCTGCCAGTCCGACGCATCGAAATCGAGCGCGGCGGCGCCACCGGCATTGCCGGCCTTGACCGACAGGTAGGTGGCATTGTGGTCCGCCGGCTCGGGAAAGGGAATGTCGCCTTCGTGGAACAGCCAGCCCTCGTCCAGCGACAGCCGGTTCGGCTCGGTGGCGGGCAGGCGCGGCGCGGCGCCGGGTAGGGGGGCGGGCAGGCGCAACCCGCCCGGCAGCATTTGCGTGGGCGGGTAGAGATCGGCGGCAGGCTGTGCCGCGCGGGCCAGGGCGGCGCCCGGCGCGCGCCAGCCCAGCGCCGTTGCCAGAGTCCAGCCCGCCACACCCTTGAGCAGCGCGCGGCGCGATGCGGGCAGGAGGCGGTTGTGGCCATGGCTGTGGGCAGCGCGCAGCGAGGGATTGTCGGCAAGGGGCATGGCGCTATCCTGGGGCTTCGGCGGTTTCGCCAAGAGGATTTACATTGGTCATGTCTTTGCCGCAATGGATCGCGGCGCATGGATCGGCCTAGCAGGCAGTCCATGCGTGGCTGTCACGCTTTTTTGGCGGCAACAACACAATACCGGTTGTCGTATTGGATATATTTTGGTTACCTCTCGGCATCGGGTGACAACAAGCAGAGGCAGGGACGCGCGGCATGGCAACGGCAGGATCGAACGGGATGCAGCAAGCGCGTACGGGAATGACCGTGTTCGCGGCCAGCCTTGCCCTCGGCATCTCGTCCCTCGCGCTTGCGGCGCCCGCGCCGATGGCGGGCAAGGTCCTGCCGCTGGTGCCCTGGCCGGCACAAGTCGCGCCGCAGCCGGGCACGTTGCGCCTGACCGACGGCGCCACGCTGGCGGTGCCGACAGGCGACGCGCCGGCCAGGGCAGCGGCCACCCTGCTCGCCGCGCGCCTCGCCGCGCAGCACGGCCTGACCCTGCGCGTGGTGGAAGGCGACGTCGGCACCGTCCGCTTCGTGCGCGGCGCAGTGGCGGGAAAGACGGGTGAGGAAGCCTATGCGCTCACCGTGGCGCCGGGCGGCGCGGTGATCACGGCGCCGGGCGATCACGGCCTGCTCTATGGCGCGATGAGCCTGGAGCAACTCGCCGGGGCGCCGGGCAAAGGCGCGGTCAGCCTGCCCGCCGTGACGCTGGCCGATGCGCCGCGCTTTGCCTGGCGCGGGTTGATGATCGACACGGCGCGCCATTTCCAGCCGCTCGATTCGATCCGCGCGGTGATCGACGGCATGGTGGCGGTCAAGCTCAACGTGCTGCATCTGCACCTGACGGACGATCAGGGCTGGCGCTTTGAAGTGAAGAAATATCCGCGCCTTACCCAGGTTGGTGCCTGGCGCACCGAGCCCGATACCGGCCACGGTCCAGGCCCGCGCAGCGGCGGGTTCTATACCCAGGACGAGTTGCGCGATCTGGTGGCCTATGCCGCCGCGCGGGGCATCACCATCGTTCCCGAAATCGATCTGCCCGGCCATGCCCAGGCGCTGGTCGCGGCCTATCCCGATCTCGGCGTGCTGGGCGGCACCCCGCCGGTTTCGGGCGACTGGGGGGTCAATCCCTATCTGTTCAACCCGGGCCCCAAGGGCATGGCCTTCGTCAAGGACGTGCTCGACGAACTCATGGCGGTGTTCCCGTCCACGTTCATCCACCTGGGTGGAGACGAAGCGGTCAAGGACCAGTGGGAGCGCGCGCCGCAGGTGCAGGCGCAGATGCGCGGCCTGGGCATCAAGACCGAAAACGGCCTGCAAAGCTGGATGATCGATCAGCTCGGCAGCTATCTGGCGCAGCACGGCCGCCGCCTGATCGGCTGGGACGAGATTCTCGAAGGCGGGCTGCCGGCTTCGGCCTCGGTGATGAGCTGGCGCGGCGAGGCCGGCGCGGTCGACGCCGCCAATGCCGGGCATGACGTGGTGCTCAGTCCGGCGCCCAACCTCTACCTCGACAATCTCCAGTCCGATCGCGGCGATGCCCCGCCGGGGCGCATCGCCATCCAGACGCTGGAAGCGGTCTATCGCTATGATCCCATGCCCAAGGGGATCGACGCGCAAAAGGCAGCCCATGTGCTGGGTGCGCAGGCCAATGCCTGGTCGGAATACATCGTCACGCCCTGGCAGATGCAGCACAAGATCTTCCCGCGCATCGGCGCACTGGCCGAAAGCGTGTGGTCCGATCCGCAGGCGGCCAAGGACTACCCCGGTTTCCTCGCCCGGCTCGATCCGCAGATGCGCCGGTGGCGCGCCGCTGGCCTGGAAGTGGCCGACAGCGCGTTGGCGGTCGATTTCAAGCTGGCGGGCACGCGCAGTGCCGCGCTCGACGCGGCGTTCAACGGCAAGCGCGTGGGCGTCACGCTCGCCACCCAGGCGCCCTATGGCACGATCCGCTATACGCTTGATGGCAGCGCGCCCACGGCCCGTGCGCGGGCCTATGCCGCGCCGCTCAGCGTGGCGCCGGGCACGGTGATCACGGCCGCCGATTTCGCCGCCGATGGCGTGGCGCTGTCCGCCCCGCGCCGGTTCGAGGTGACGCGCGATGCCTTGCTGACCACGGCCAACAGCGCCCTCTCGGCCTGCCCGCGCGGCGCGCTGGGGCTGCGCGTGCCGCTCAATGCCGATGCCCAGACCAACGGCCCGGCGTTCAACGTCAACATCTTCGATGCCTGCGTGGCCGATGATCACGCCCCGCTGGCGCGTGCCCGGGCGATCACCGTGGACGTGGCGCGCCTGCCGCGCAACTATGGCCTGGCGCACGATCAGCGCATGGTGATCGCGCGCTATGCCACCAGCCCCCATGGCGAACTGGTGGTTTCGGCCGGGTGCCGCGCAGCGGAAAAAGCGGCAGACGATCGCGCCAAGGAACACGATCCCATGCCCGGCGCCACGGTGCTGGCCACCTGGCCACTGCCCGATCCGGCCCAGGCGCCGCAGCAGTTCACCCTGATGGCCGATCTGCCGCAACTGGGCCTGAAGGACGAAAGCGACGTGTGCTTCCAGTTTACCGCCTCGCCCGCCGGGCCGTTCTACACCGTGCAGCAGGTGCGCTGGTCGGCCAAGCCGGCCGGGGCGGCGCAGTGAAGCGCTGGGGCACGCTTGCCGCGCTGGCGCTCACCGGCGTGGCCCAGACCGCGCTGGCCGCGCCCGACAGTGTCTCGCTCGACAGCGGCTGGCAGGCGCGCGTCGCGCCCGAGGATGCCGCCGCCAGGGCGCACCCGCGTGAGGCGGCGTGGTTTGCCGTGCCGGTGCCGGGCACCGTGCAGCAGGCGCTGGTGGAACAGCATCGCGTGCCCGATCCGTTCATCGGCACCAACGAAGGCGCGATCCAGTGGGCCGGCCTGGCCGCCTGGGACATGCGCCGCACGCTGGACGTGACCCCGGCGATGCTCGCCCACGGCCATCTCGATCTGGTGTTCGACGGGATCGATACTTTTGCCACGGTCAGCGTCAACGGGCAGGTGGTGCTCAAGGCCGACAATGCCCATCGCACCTGGCGCGTGCCGGTGCGCGGCCTGCTCCATGCCGGCGCCAACGAAGTGCTGGTGCGCTTCGCCTCGCCGATCCGCGCCTTGCAGCCGATGGTGCTCAAGCAAGCGCACCCGCTGCCCGGCGAATACGATTCCGCCTTTGGCGACGAGCCCAAGGGCGTGCAGACCTCCCCCTATATCCGCAAGCCCAAGTACCAGTACGGCTGGGACTGGGGGCCGCGCATCGTCAACATCGGCCTGTGGCACGGCGTTCGCCTGGAAGGCTGGGACGGCGCGCGGATCGGCGGGCTTGACGTGCAGCAGGATGCGCTGACCGCGACAGAAGCGCGGCTGACCGCGCGCCTGGCGGTGGAGGCCGATGCCGCAGCGCCGCTGACCGTGGAACTGGCCGTGACCACGCCCGATGGCACCGCGCTGCCGCCCGTTCGGCGCACGGTTTCCCTCGATCCGGGCACGGGTACGGTGACCGTGCCGATCAGCATTCCCGCGCCGCAGCGCTGGTGGCCGGTGGGGCTGGGCGCGCAGCCGCTCTATAAAGTCGCCGCGCGCATCGTCGATGGCGCCGGGGCCGGGCAGGCCGCCGCGCGCACGGTGGGCCTGCGCACCGTCGAACTGATCCGGGGGGATGGCGCGTTCGGTTTCAAGGTCAACGGCGTGCCGGTGTTTGCCAAGGGCGCCAACCTGATCCCGTTCGACAGCTTCCCGTCGCGCGTCACCGCCGCCACGATGGACCGCATGCTGGCCGATGCCAGGGCGGCCAACATGAACATGATCCGCGTGTGGGGCGGCGGCACCTACCTCGACGATGCGTTCTACGACAGCGCCGATCGCATGGGCTTGATGATCTGGCAGGATTTCATGTTCGGCGGGGCCGTGCCGCCGCCCGATCCGGCCTATCGCGCCAGCGTCGCGGCCGAGGCGGACGAGCAGCTTGCGCGGCTGGGCAGCCACCCTTCGATCGTGGTGTGGACCGGCGGCAACGAAGTGCTGTCGGGCTGGGCCAACTGGTCCGACCGCAAGGATTTCAAGAAGGCCGTGGGGCCTGACGAGCAGGAGCGCATCGCCACGGCCATGACCGTGCTGTTCGATCGCGTGCTGCGCGATGCCGTGGCCGCGCACAGCCCGCAGACGCCCTATTGGCCCGGCTCGCCCTCCACCGATTATCAAGGCCCGGTCGATACCGATGCGGCGGGTGATCGCCATTTCTGGGATGTCTGGTCCGGCTCCAAGCCAGTGGAGAACTACCTGGATTCCTGCCCGCGCTTCATGTCGGAATACGGCTTCCAGGCCATGCCCGGCATGGCGACGATGGCCGAATTCGCCGGGCCGAAAGTGTCGGACCCGCAAAGCCCCGTGATGAAGGCGCACCAGAAGTTCCTGGCCGGCGAAGGCAACAGCCGCTTGGCGTTCTATCTCGATGCGCGGCTGCGCCCGGCACAGGGTAGTGGCCCGGCGCGGCTGGCGGACTTTGCCTATCTCACCCAGGTCAACCAGATGCAGGCGATCGACATGGCCGCGCGCCACCATCGTGCCTGCGCCCCGGTGACGATGGGCTCGCTCTATTGGCAGCTCAACGATGTCTGGCCGGCGATCTCGTGGGCCAGCATCGACCATGCCGGGCGCTGGAAACTGCTGCACTATGCCGCGCGGCGCTTCTTCGCGCCCCAGGCCGTGGTGGCCGAGCACAAGGCCGACGCGACCCGCGTGGCGCTGGTCTCCGACGCGCAAGGCCCGGTGCCGGCGCAATGGCGCCTCACCGGCTATGCCATGGACGGCACCCGGCTGGGCGCGGCGCAGGGCGATGTCACGCTGGCTGCCGATGGCGTGACCGAGGCGGGGCGCGTGCCCGATGCCCAGGTCTTTGGCGCGGCGGCGCCCGGCGCATCCTATGCCGTGGCCGAACTGCTGCGCGATGGCCAGACCGTGTCGCGCCAGATCGTGGAGCGCATGGTGCCCAAGGCCATGGCCTATCCCGATCCGGGCCTTGCCGTGCAATGGCACGGGCGCACGGTGACGATCACCGCGCGCCATCTTGCCCGCGCCGTGATGCTCGATTTCGGCACGCTCGATGCCACCGCCGATGACAATGGGTTCGACCTGCTGCCCGGCGAAAGCCGCACCTTGACCATTTCCGGCGCCGCGCCGGATGCCGCCCTGCGCCGCGCCCTGGTGCTGCGCACGCTGGCCGGGAGCCACTGATGCGTTTGCTGCTTGCCTCTTCCGCCCTGTGCCTTGCCCTTGCAACGGCAGCGCATGCCGATCCGGTGAATGAAAAGGTCGCCAGCGCGCTCAAGGGCGTGAGCCTGGAGCGCAAGGCGGCGCAGTTGCAGAGCACGGCGCCGGCCGATCCCGCGCTGGGCCTTCCTGCCTATGACTGGTGGAACGAAGGGCTGCACGGGCTGGCCCGCAATGGCGTGGCCACGGTGTTCCCGCAGGCGATCGGCCTGGCCGCCACCTGGGATCCGGCGCTAATGGAGCGCGTCGGCACGGTCATTTCCACCGAGGCGCGCGCGCGGTTCAATGCGCAAAGCCCCTTGGCCGACCGCCGCATCTACGAGGGCCTGACGATCTGGTCGCCCAACATCAACATCTTCCGCGATCCGCGCTGGGGCCGGGGCCAGGAAACCTATGGCGAAGACCCGCTGCTGACCGGCAGCCTGGCCGTTGGCTTCATCAAGGGCCTGCAAGGACCGGACCTTGCCCACCCGCGCGTGATTGCCACGGCCAAGCATCTCGCTGTCCATTCCGGGCCGGAAGCCGGGCGCGACAGCTTCGATGTCGATGTCAGCCCGCAAGACCTGGAATGGACCTATCTGCCGCAGTTCCGCATGGCGGTGACGCAGGGCCATGCCCTGTCGCTGATGTGCGCCTACAATGCGATTGCCGGAACCCCGGTCTGCGCCAGCGACGCCCTGCTCAACCAGCGCGTGCGCAAGGACTGGGGCTTTGATGGCTTCATCGTCTCTGATTGCGATGCCATCGGCAATATCTGGCAGTTCCACCACCATGCGTTCGATGCGGCCGAAGCGGCAGCGGCGGCGATCAAGGGGGGCACCGATTTCAACTGCGGCACCGCCTATGGCGCCTTGCCCGAAGCCGTGCGGCGCGGTCTGGTGAGCGAGGCGGAGGTGGACCGCGCGCTGACCCGCTCGCTTGCCGCGCGCGCCCGGCTGGGCATTGCCTTTGGCCAGGCCAACCCCTGGGCGCGGATCAGGCCCGACCAGGTCGACACGCCCGATCACCGCGCCCTGGCGCTGGAGGCCGCGCGCAAAGCCATGGTGCTGGTGCAGAACAACGGCGGCGTGCTGCCCCTGAAGCCGGGTGTCAGGCTGGCGGTGATCGGCGCCAATGCCGATGACCTTGCCGTGCTGGAGGCCAATTACCACGGCACTGCCGCCGCGCCGGTCACCCCGCTCGAAGGGCTGCGCGCCCGCTTTGGCGCCGATCACGTGACTTATGCGCAAGGCTCGGTGCTGGCCGAAGGGGCGCCGGTGATCCTGCCCGAAACCGCGCTCTCCGCAGGCGGCAAGCCGGGGCTAGCGGGCGAATACCGCGATGCTGCCGGAAAGCTGGTGCTGGCCCGGCAGGACCGCCGGATCGATTTCAATTTCACCCGCAGCGCGCCCAAGGGGCTGGACCCGCAGCGCTTCTCGGCAAGCTGGAGTGGCATGCTGGTGCCGCCGGGGCCTGGCGCCTGGCGCCTGGCGATCGATGCGCCGCAATGCTGGAAGGATTGCCACCGCCACGATGACGTGGCGCTGTGGGTGGGCGGGCAGCAGCTTCACGCTGGCCCGCTGGGCGGCGCGCGCCAGGAATTCGCGCTCACCAGCGATGGTACGCCGCAGCCGATCCGCCTCGATCTGGACCACTATGGCGACGATGAAGGCCTGCGCCTGCTGTGGCTGCCGCCCGCCGGGGCGGAAGAGGCCAGGGCGCTGGCCGTAGCCAGGGACGCCGACGTGATCGTCGCGGTGCTCGGCCTTTCGCCCGATCTGGAGGGGGAAGCGCTGCAAGTGCAGGTGCCCGGCTTTGTCGGCGGGGACCGTTCGGAAATCGAGCTGCCCCGGCCTCAGGCCGATCTGCTCGGCCGCCTGCGCGCCACGGGCAAGCCGGTCGTCGCCGTGCTCGCCACGGGCAGCGCGGTGGCCATGGACGAAAACCTGGCCGATGCCGTGGTGGTGGCGTGGTATCCGGGCGAGGCGGGCGGCACGGCGCTGGCCGATACGCTCTCGGGTGCCAGCAATCCGTCCGGCCGCCTGCCGGTCACGTTCTATCGCCACACCACCGATCTGCCTGCGTTCGTGGACTATGGCATGAAGGAGCGGACCTATCGCTTCTTCTCGGGCAAGCCGCTGTGGGGCTTTGGCCATGGCCTGTCCTACACCCGCTTTGCTTATGCCGCGCCGCAGGTCCGCGCGGCCGACACCGCCAGCCCGGTCACGCTCTCGGTGCAGGTGCGCAACGCCGGGGATCGCGCGGGGGAAGACGTGATCCAGGCCTATGTCGTGCCGCCGGTCGTGCCGCACGATGCAGTGCTGACCGAGCCCGTGCTGCAACACCAGCTTGCCGGTTTCACCCGTGTTAACCTGGCACCGGGCACAATGCAGACGGTGACGCTGACGCTCGATCCGCGCAGCCTTTCGGTGGTGGACCGCCGGGGCACGCGCCGGGTTCTTCCCGGCAGCTACAAGGCGTGGATCGGCGATGGCCAGCCGGGAGACGGGCCAGGCACCTGGGTGACCTTCACTCTGGCCGGCCAAGCGCAGGAGATGCCCAAGTGAGTGCCGAACCGACCAACGCCACCGTTGCCAACGCCCCGTCACTCGATCGCCGGGCGCTGGTCAAGGGCGCGGCGGCACTGGCGACGGCTGGCCTGCTGGGCAGCGAGACCGCGCATGGCGCCGTGGCCGCCCAGGCGGTGCCGGCAATTGCCGCGCAACCCCTGCCGGCGCCCACTCCCGCTGCACAGGCCCCGGCCACGCCCGGCGCGCCGACCGCCTTTGCCGCGCGCCCGCCCAAGGCGCAGCGCCGCTTCACCAGCCCGGCGGTGGAGGCAGAGATCGCCCGCGTTTCGGCGATGATCGCCGATCCCAAGCTGCGCGCGATGTTTGCCGCATGCTATCCCAACACGCTCGATACCACGGTGGAACTGGGCCTGGCCAATGGCCGAGTCGATGCCTTCGTCATCACCGGCGACATTCCCTGCATGTGGCTGCGCGACAGCAGCGCCCAGTTGCTGTCCTATGTGCACCTGGTGCGCAAGGACGCGCATCTCGCCACGCTGTTTCGCGGCGCCATTGCCCGCCAGGCGCGTTCGGTGCTGCTCGATCCCTATGCCAACGCCTTCATGCGCGATGCCACGGCCAAGACCAACCTGCCGTGGGCGCTGGAAGACCAGACCGAAATGAAGACCGGCGTGGCCGAGCGCAAGTGGGAGGTCGACTCGCTGTGCTGGACCATGCGCTTGGCTTATCGCTATTGGCAGGCGAGCGGGGATGCCGCCCCGTTCGACGGCATCTGGGTTTCGGCGCAGCAGGCGATCGTCCGCACCTTTCGCGAACAGCAGCGCAAGGACGGGCGCGGCCCCTACAGCTTCCGCCGCAGCAGTGACCGCCCGACCGAGACGCTCGGCCTCGATGGCTATGGCGCGCCGACGCGGCCGGTCGGGCTGATCCACAGCGGCTTCCGCCCGTCCGACGATGCCTGCATCTACCCCTTCCTGATCCCGGCCAACCACTTTGCCGTCACCACCCTGCGCGAAATGGCGCTGGTGGCCGAAGGCGCGGCGGGTAATGCCGCCCTTGCGGCAGAGGCGCGCGCACTGGCCGATGAAGTGGCCGTCGCGTTGCTCAAATGGGGCACGATGCGCCTGCCCGATGGGCGCCAGGTCTGGGCTTATGAAGTCGATGGCTTTGGCAACGCGGTGTTCATGGACGATGCCAACGTGCCCTCGCTGCTGGGCCTGGCCTATACCGGCTGCGTTGCGGCCGACGATCCGCTGTGGCTGGCCACGGCCGATGCCTGCTGGTCGGATGCCAATCCCTATTTCTTCAAGGGCACCGCGATCGAGGGGATCGGTGGGCCGCACGTGGGGCTGGGCCAGGTCTGGCCGATGAGCCTGATCGTGCGCGCCCTGTCGTCCAGCGATCCGGTGGTCATCGCCACGCTGCTGCGCCATCTGCGCGATACCGACGCGGGCACCGGGTTCATGCACGAAGCGGTGGATTGCAACAATCCGGCCCAGTTCACCCGCAGTTGGTTCGCCTGGGCCAACGGCCTGTTCGGCGAGATGATCGTGGGGCTGGCCGACCGCCTGCCTGCTGTCCTCGCCAACCCGCTCTGATCGCCTTCTTCGCGCTTTTCCCAAGGATTGCCCATGGACTTGTCCCGCCGCCGCTTCCTGTCGCGTTCGGCTGCCGCCGGCGCGGCCGCTCCTTTGCTGGGTGGTGCGCCCGCGTTCGCCGCCGGTGCTGCCGCCGGTGGGCCCAAGCCCTGGGGGGCAACGCCGTCGCCGCGCCAGTGGCGCTGGCACCAGCGCGGCATGTATGCCTTCGTCCACTTCTCGATGAACACGTTCACCGGCAAGGAATGGGGCTTTGGCGATGAAAAGCCCGCATGGTTCAACCCCACCGATTTCAGCGCGGACCAGATCGTGCTGGCGGCCAAGTCTGCCGGGATGACCGGGGTGATCCTCACTGCCAAGCACCATGACGGGTTCTGCCTGTGGCAGACGCAGCTTACCGAACATTCGATCCGCAACAGCCCCTACAAGGGCGGCAAGGGCGATATCGTGGCCGAAATGGCCGAGGCCGCGCGCCGCCATGGCCTGTCCTATGGCCTCTATCTCTCGCCGTGGGACCGCAACCACGCCGACTATGGCCGCCCCGCCTATATCGACTATTACCGCGCGCAACTGACCGAGCTGTGCACCCGCTATGGCAAGCTGTTCGAAGTGTGGTTCGATGGCGCCAATGGCGGTGATGGCTATTACGGCGGCGCGCGCGAGACGCGGCACATCGATGCCCCGCGCTATTACAACTGGCCCTCGATCATTGCCCTGGTCCACCAGATGCAGCCCGATGCCTGCACGTTCGATCCGCTGGGTGCGGATATCCGCTGGGTCGGCAACGAGGATGGCGTGGCCGGCGATCCGTGCTGGCCGACCATGCCCAACAAACCCTACGAGCAGGACGTGGGCAATGCCGGCCTGCGCGGCGGAGAGCTGTGGTGGCCGGCCGAAACCGATGTGTCGATCCGGCCCGGCTGGTTCTATCACCCCGATGAAGACACCAAGGTGAAAAGCCCCGAGCGGCTGGTGCGGCTCTATGACGAATCCGTGGGGCGCGGCACCAATCTCAATCTCAACCTGCCGCCAGACCAGCGCGGGCGCCTGGCCGATCACGATGTCGCGGTGCTCAAATCGTTCGGTGACGCGATGCGCGCCACCTTTGCCCGCGATCTGGCCAAGGGCGCGGTGGCCCATGCCAGCGCGGTGCGCGGGCCGCGCTTTGCCCCGGCGGCCGTGCTCGACGGCAACGCGGAAACCTATTGGTCCACGCCCGATGGCGTCACCACGCCCACACTGACGCTCGATCTGGCGCCGGGCACGCGGTTCGACCTGATCCGCCTCGCTGAATACCTGCCGCTGGGGGTGCGCGTCACCCGCTTTGCCGTGGAGGCGGAAGTGGGGGGCACCTGGCAGCGGCTGGCCGAAAAGGACTGCATCGGGGCGCAGCGCGTGGTGCGCCTGCCCGCGCCGATCGCCGCGCGGCGCGTGCGCCTGGTGATCCTCGATGCCCCGGCCTGCCCGGCGATCCGCGAGTTCGCGCTGTTCCGCAGCGTGGCCCCGGTGCCGGTGGCCGCCCCGGCGGAACGCACCAGCGACGTGCTCAATACGCTGGGCTGGCGCGTGGTGGAAGCCAGCGCGCCGGGCGGGGAAGCGCTGCTCGATGGCGATGTCGGCACGCTGTGGACGCAGGGCCTGCCCACCACCGCGCATCCGGCGGCGGTCACGCTCGACATGGGCCGCGCTGTCACGCTGGGCGGCTTCAGCCTTACCCCGCCGCGCCATCTGGCCGCCGATGCCACGCCGCCGCGCGGCTATCGCGCCCAGACCAGCCTCGATGGGCAGACCTGGCAGGACCAGGGCAGCGGCGAGTTTTCCAACATCGCCTATGCCTTGGCCACGCAGCGCATCGGCTTTGCCGCGCCGGTCCAGGCCCGTTATCTGCGCCTGACCTTTGCCGAGCCGGCGCTGGCCGGGCGCACGGTGCTGGCGATTGCCGGGGTGGGCGGGTTCAGCGGCGCCTTGCCGCGATAGGTCGCTCTGGCGGGGTGTCCTGCCAGATCAGCCGTTCCACCGCGTCGGGATCATTTTCCACCACGCTGACGCGGTCGAACACCATCGTGGCGCGGGCCTGGCTGTTGAAGCGCGGCCAGGCCGGCATGCCCGCCGATCCGGGTGCGCCGCCCTTGACGAAGCTGACGATGGCCATGTGCCAAGCTTCGGCGATCGGCTGGTCGGCGGCGGAAAGGCCGAACATCTGCGCCATCGACGGCAGCGTGACATGGTCGAACGTCAGCGGCAGGTCCAGCACGTGGGGGCTGTGCCCCTTGTAGGGGCCGCCCGGCGCGGGCCAGGCCAGGCGATAGCGCCACACCGGCGCGCCATGCCCGGCCTGCGCCTCGGCCAGTTGCAAGGTCGGCATGCCATATTCTTCCGCCGTCAGCAGGCGCCAGTGGCGCTGCGCGTCGGTCCATTCGGGAAAGGCGCGGGCATAGGCGCGGTTGAGCGCGGCCATGCGGGTCATCGGCTCGTTCGAGACGCTTTGCGACCATAGCGGGCGCGCTGCCTGCGCTTCGTTCAGGAACAGGCGGCTTTCGTTGGCGTTCGATCCGGCCAGCAATGGCACGCGCGGCGCCTTGCCCTGTGCGATCCGCGCCAGCGGCACTTGCGGCAGGAACGCGCCATCCACCGTGGGCCGGAACGGCAGGTTGCGCGGCCAGCCGCGCCGCGCCAGCACTTGCGCCTCGACCAGCGCGGGGAAGGGCGCCACCAGCAGCCGCTCCGCGCCGCCCAGCCGCGTCACCACGGCGCTGGCGAACATCGCCGCCTCTTCGGGCGTGTGCACCGTGTGCGCCCCGCCGCTGAACACCATGGCGCGGGCATAGAGCCCGTCGGCCGCCGGCGTGCCCATCAGCGCGCAGACATTGCGCGCGCCCGAGGATTCGCCCGCCAGCGTCACCGCGCGGGGATCACCGCCGAACGCGGCGATGTTGTCCTTCACCCAGCGCAGCCCCAGCACCAGATCGCGCAGGCCGTTGTTGCCACTGCCGGCATAGCCACGGCCCAGCACATGGCCCAGCTCCAGGAAACCCAGCGCGCCCAGGCGATAGTTCAGCGTCACGCAGATCACGCCATGGGCGGCAAAGCGATTGCCGGCGATCACCTCCCATCCGCTCCAGCCGGTTTCGTTGCTGCCGCCGTGGACGAATACCAGCACCGGATAGCGCGCGCCGCGTGGTGCTGCCGCCGGCGCCCAGACATTGAGCTGGAGGCAATCCTCGGCCTGGATCGCGGACAGCGGGTCCATGCCCGGCGGCTGCGGCGCGGCGCGCGCCGGGCGTGTCGCGTCCCACTCCCCGGTCCAGGGTCGCGCCGGGGCGGGGGCGGCAAAGCGCGCGGCCGTGCCATAGGGGATGCCGGTAAACACCCGCACGCCTTCGGCCATGCGCCCGCGCACCACGCCGGCGCGCGTTTTCACGCGCAACCCGTCCGTGGCCGCCCAGGCGCTGTCCGGCCGTGCCAGTTGCGGCAGCGCCAGCGTGGCGGCCAGCCCGCCCAGCGCGCGGCGCCGCGTGATGTCGGCCATCCGTCCCTCGATCCTTTGTCCGTTCCCGTCCAGGCTCTTACCCGAAAGGATCGGAAACGTTCCAGCCCGCGCGGCGGGTTGGCATGCGTTTTATCGGGACCAGGTCAGCTTGAAGCGCATGCCCCAGACCAGCGCCGAACGCAGTGCCGGATCCCAGCCGGGATGGATCACATATTGCAGTTCCGGTTGCAGGGTCAGCCAACCGGTCACCGGCCGGGCGGCGGTGAGTTCAAACGCGGTTTCGTGGGCGCTGGCCAGGCCATCGGCGCGCAGCGTGGCGCGGGCGCGGCCACCGAGGCGGGCATGGGCCATGGCCACCCCCAGTTGCCAGGCGCCGGCCTCGCGCACCAGGCCGGTGCCCAGGTAGCAACTGATCGGGTTGCTGCGCGCGTCGGCCAGCCCCAGCCTTACCCAGCCGTGCCAGTGCGGTGCCAGCGGCCCTTCCAGCAGGGCATAGGCACCATGGGACCGCGCGTTCCGCGTATCGTCGTCCACGCGCGGCATCGCGCGGGTATAGCGCCACACGCCCAGTTGCAGTTCCCCTTGGCCCAGCGGCACTTCCACTTCGCCGATCAACAGGGCGCCGGTGGTTCCCGGCAGGCGAAACGCAGGCAGGCGATCGTTGTTGACACTGCCGGCCTGCGCGTCGAACGCGCCCAGCCGCACGGTCAACTTGCCCGCCGTGCTGGCGGTGACCAGCGCGCCGCTCGCCGCCATGGGAAAGATGCCGGGGCCGTTCGGGCCGCTCTGCGCCAGTTCCGCGCCGGTGCCGTGGCTGGCGTGGACGAACAGCGCGCCCACGCTCTGCACGTCGAATTCGGTGTTCACGTCGATCAGGCCGATCTTGGTGGCGATGGCCAGCGGGGCGGCATTGTCGCTCGCCTGCCAGCGCACCCAGGCTTCGTAGAGATGGTGGCGGCTCGGTGCCTGGATGCTGCTGATCCCTTGCGCATCGCCTGCCCACGAATCGGAAAAGACCGGCCCGTGTACCGCGATCATGTCGACATGGGCGGTCAGGCGCGAGACGCCCAGCGCCGCACCGTTGAGGTCTACCCAGGCATCGGCCCGCGCCGCCAGCCCGCCGCCGCGCGCTACCCCGCCATCGGCCACATGCAGCGCGTCGGCAACATAGCTGGCGCCCAAGCCCAGCAGCCGGGGCGGCGGCGGCGCCTCTTGCGCCTGGACGGCCAGAGGCGCTGCCAGCGCCAGAGACGCAGCTGCCTGGCAGGACCAGCGGCGCACAGACCGCGCAAGGAACGGGGAAGAACACATGCCGGGCACTGTGCGGCATGGGCAGCCAAGCTTGGATGGACGGCCGGCTGCGGACAATTGCGCATCGCGCCATTGCGGAACCCGGCCTTAAGCTGCCGTTGACCGGCAAGACCTTGCCGGAACAACGCCATGCGCTGCCGCAAGCAGCGCGCTTGCGTGAGCCTGAAGTGTTGCAAGACTGCACCAGATCTTGTCAAAGAATAGGTATGCACTTTAGGGCTGGCGCGTCTCGCTTGAGCCGCTATGATGATCCGGCATAAGACAGGATAAGCCCGGCGCGGCGGTGGGAGAGGACGCCGTTAAATTCCCTGCGCCGGGCGAACCTGTCCCGCGGCCCTTCGAGCCGCTTTTCCCCACAATTCAGCTATTTACCGCAGGCGCGGGTTCCGTGCGTCCGCAGCCGGAAACGGCGCGCGACTCGTTGGCTTGCGGTGCCTCTTCACGTCTTTGTATCGCCCGTCGGCAATGCCGTGCCCCGCGCGCAAAGCAGCGCGGGGCCGGGCTTCCAGGCGGTGCGACTCAGGCTGTCGCGAGCACCGGGCGATTGGCGATGAGGTTGTCCACCACCGACGGATCAGCAAGCGTGGAGGTATCCCCCAGCGAGCCTAGGTCGTTTTCGGCGATCTTGCGCAGGATGCGGCGCATGATCTTGCCCGAGCGGGTCTTGGGCAGGCCGGGGGCGAACTGGATCACGTCGGGCGTGGCGATCGGGCCGATCTCGTGCCGCACCCAGGCCACCAGCTCGCGGCGCAGCGCCTCGTCCGGCTCCACTTCGGCATTGCACGTGACATAGGCATAGATGCCCTGGCCCTTGATCGCATGCGGCATCCCCACCACGGCGGCTTCGGCCACCTTGGCATGGGCCACCAGTGCGCTTTCGATCTCGGCCGTGCCCATGCGGTGGCCCGAAACGTTGATCACGTCGTCGATGCGGCCGGTGATCCAGTAATAGCCATCCTCGTCGCGGCGGCAGCCATCGCCAGTGAAGTACCAGCCCTTGAACGTGGTGAAATAGGTCTGGAAAAAGCGCTCGTGATCGCCCCAGACGGTGCGCATCTGGCCCGGCCAGCTATCGCCGATCACCAGGCAGCCGTCGGTTGCGCCGTCCAGCACCAGGCCATCGTTGTCGAGCAGGGCGGGCTGCACGCCGAACATCGGCTTGCTGGCCGATCCGGGCTTGAGCGCGGTGGCGCCGGGCAGGGGGGTGATCATCGCCCCGCCGGTTTCGGTCTGCCACCAGGTGTCGACGATCGGGCAGCGGCCTTCGCCCACCACCTTGTGATACCATTCCCAGGCTTCCGGGTTGATCGGTTCGCCCACGCTGCCCAGCAGGCGCAAGGACTTGCGGCTGGTCTTGTGTACCCAGTCGTCGCCTTCGCGCATCAGTGCACGCAGCGCGGTGGGGGCGCCATAGAAGATTTCCACGCCGAACTTGTCCACCACCTGCCAGAACCGGCTGGGATCGGGGAAATTGGGCACGCCTTCGAACATCACCGTGGTCGCGCCATTGGCCAGCGGGCCATAGACGACATAGGAATGCCCGGTGACCCAGCCGATATCGGCCGCGCACCAATAGATCTGGCCGGGGCGATAATCGAACACGTACTGGTGCGTCATGGATGCCCAGACGGAATAGCCGCCGGTGGTGTGCAGCACGCCCTTGGGCTTGCCGGTGGAGCCGGAGGTATAGAGAATGAACAGCGGGTCTTCCGCGTTCATTTCGGCCGGGGCGCACTCCGCGCTCTGCGCAGCCACCGCTTCGGCCCAGCGCAAGTCGCGCCCGTCCTGCATCGCCACGTCGGCACCGGTGCGCGCCAGCACCACCACGGTAGCGACCGCAGGGCAGTGGGTCAGCGCCTCGTCCACGTTCTTTTTCAGCGGCACGCGCTTGCCGCCGCGCAGGCCTTCATCGGCAGTCAGCACCACGCGGCTGTCGCAATCCTGGATGCGCCCGGCCAGGGCGTCGGGCGAAAAGCCGGCGAAGACGATCGAGTGGATCGCGCCGATCCGCGCGCAGGCGAGCATCGCCACGGCCGCCTCGGGCACCATCGGCAGGTAGATCGTCACGCGGTCGCCGCGCTGCACCCCGCGCGCCAGCAGCAGGTTGGCCAGGCGGCAGACATCGGCGTGGAGTTCGCGATAGGTGATCGCGCGCGAGGGGTCTTGCGGGCTGTCCGGCTCCCACAGGATCGCCACGGTATCGCCACGCTCGGCCAGGTGGCGATCGAGGCAGTTGGCCGACAGGTTCAGCGTGCCATCCTCGAACCAGCGGATGCCGAAGTCTTCCTCGTGGAAGCTGGTGTTCTTCACCTTGGTGAACGGCTTGATCCAGTCGATCCGCTGCGCTTCCTCCGCCCAGAAGGCATCGGGCTCTTCCACCGAGCGGCGGTGCATGTCGAGGTAACGCGCCTCGTCGATCAGGGCGGTCTCGGCCCAGTCGGCGGGAACGGGATAGATGGCTTCGGCCATACGGGAACCCTCTCGATATCGTTGTCGCGCCCAGCGCGACCGTCATGATGTGCTCGCTTACGCTAGCCGTTCGGGCGCCTCTAGGCCAGTTGGATATAAGTCTACCATGGCCCCGCGGGCGAGAGGACGACCGCCCCCTGTGCGCAGACGCTCCGTGCCAGGTGTCGCAGCGCCGAAACACCCCGGCGCCTCGTTGTTGTCGGCGGCGCCACGGCAAAAACGCGGCGCGCATCTCCCAAATGGAAGGTGCGCGGCCTCCCCCTCTCGTGCACAAAATGCACCGGTCGCGTGACCGGATGACAAGTCAATGAATTAAAACGATATTACTGATCATGCGTGGCATTGGGCGGTGGGGGCGTGTTGACAGAATGCTATCGGCCATCACAGTTCTTATCTGGGATCGCAGCGTCGGCCGGGCTGCCTTCCGTTGCATTGCAGATGAGGTTGCCATGATTCCCCGCTTCGCCCGGCGTGCTGGCCGCGCCACCCTGGCCGCCGGTGCGGCTTTGCTGCTCAGCCAGCCAGCCGCTGTCCTCGCCCAGGCGCAAGTGCCTGTCGGCACCGGCACCTCGCCCGATGAACTCGCGCCGCCGGTCAAGCACCAGGCCCTGTTCTTTGCCCGCCGCATTACCGGCTACCTGCCCACCCGCGATGGCACGCTGCTGCGCTTTTCGGCGCTGCTGCCCAAGGGCAGGGGGCCGTTCCCGGTCATCGTCAACTACAGCGGTTATGACCCGGGCTCGATCGGCGGCGCGGCCTACATGAACGACAACACCGCGATGTCGGTCAATCTCGATCGCTCGCTGGTCCAGGCCGGCTATGCCGTGGTTGGTGTCAACGCGCGCGGCACGGCCTGCTCGGAAGGGCAATTCGAATTCCTCTCGATGCTCTATGGCCAGGATGGCCGCGATGCGATCGAATGGATCGCCACCCAGCCCTGGGCCAATGGCTCGGTCGGCATGGCCAACTGGTCGTGGGCGGGCATGTCGCAGATTTCGACCGCCGCCGAACAGCCCCCGCATCTCAAGGCCATCGCGCCGGGCATGGTGCTGGGCGATGCCCGGCTGGATAGCTGGTTCATTGGTGGCATTCCCGCGCCCGGCTTCGTCGATGGCTGGTGGGGCTATCTCCATTCGCGCTGGGATGCCGCAAGGCAGAGCGCGCAGGCCGAAGGCGACAAGCGCTGCCTGGCGCAGATCGACCAGAACCTGCAAACCGCCGAAAAGAACCGCGTTCCCTCAATCCTGATCCGCCACCCGGTGCGCGACGACTATATCGAGATCCGCAACATCGCTGCCCGCACCCACAAGATCCAGGTGCCGGTGTTCTCGATGGAGGCGTTCCAGGACGAGGCGGTGATCGCGCGCGAAGGCTATTACCAGGAAACGCTCGATCCGGCCAAGCTGTGGTTCCTGCAAACCAACGGCGCGCACGATGTCTATGTCTCCACCCGCTTCCGCAAGCAGCTGATTTCGTTCTTCGATCGCTTTGTCAAAGGCAAGGCCAACGGGTTCGAGACCACAACGCCCCATGTTCAGGTGTGGACCGAAGCGGCGCTGACCGGCCCCGCGCAGGGCATTTTCGAGAACCTCACGCCCGGCGTCACGCTCAAGAGCGACACTTTCCCGCTCAAGGTCGCGCCGCGCGCCTTTGCGCTCGATGCCGGGGGCAAGCTGGTGGCCGATGCGCCCGCCGGCGCGGGCAGCGATGCCTATGACTATCCGCTGCGCGGCCCGGCGGTGGAGCATGAATTCACCCGCGATAGCTGGGAACCGCTCAAGCCCGGTTGGGAAAAGGCCACACTGGCCTATACCACCCCGGCGCTCTCGGCCGATTTCATCGGCTATGGTTCGGGTTCGGTCGACCTGTGGATGGTGGCCAGCGGCGCGGATGCCGATGTGCAGGTCACGCTCACCGAAGTGCGGCCCGACGGGCAGGAAGAATATGTCCAGCGCGGCTGGCTGCGCCTGTCGGATCGCTTGCAGGATCCGGCCAAGTCCACGCCGCTGCGCCCCTGGCCGCTCGACAAGCCCGAAACCATGGAAGCCATGGTGCCCGGCAAGCCTGCGCTGGCGCGGATCGAGATCCAGAAGTTTGCCCATGTGTTCCGCAAGGGTTCGCGCATCCGCCTGTGGATCGACACGCCCAGCCAGTTTGGCGGCAACCTGTTTGCCCCGCAATCGGTGCCCACCCGGCTGGACGTGCTGCACGATGCCGCACATCCTTCGCGCCTGGTGCTGGGCGAAGCGCCTGCCAGCGCCGTGGTGGGTGGCATTCCCGTCGCTCGCCCCGCCTGTGGCAGCGTGGTGCATCAGCCTTGCCGGCCCGATCCGCTGGCCGCTGGCATCACGCCCCTCGGCCTGCCTGTTTCCGAAGGAGCCAACTGATGACGCTTTCCCGCCGCAATGCCCTGGGCGCGATCGGCGCCGGCCTGCCGCTGGCCGCTGTTGCCACGCGGGCGCTGGCCGCCCCCGTGGTACCGCCCGCGCCGCCACCGATGCCCACGGGTGCCGCCGTGCACGAACCGTCCGCGCCGCCGCTGCCGCCCGAAGGCGCCCCGCCGATCTACGACAAGGTCGGCCTGGAATGGGTGATGGATATCCTGCCGTTCTGCTCGCAGCCCGAATACATGGGTAGCGCGCAGGACCAGGTCGCGTCGGACGGCTATCGCAACGATGTCTGGCCGATCATCGGCGGCGTGTTCCACGGTCGCGGGATCAGGGGCACGGTCATTCCCGGTGGCGGCGATTTCCCGGTGGTCCGCCCCGATGGCGTTGTCGTGGTCGATGCGCTCTACCGCCTCAAGACCGACGACGGGCAGCAGATCATCATCCACAACAAGGGGCTGGGCTATACCGAGGAGAAGTATCGCCTGCTGCCGACGTTCGAAGTGCCGGGCAGCAAATATGCCTGGCTGCGCGAATCCGTGTTCGTCGCCACGCTCACCTTTCCGATCCCGCCCACGATCAAGGCGCCCGATTACGGCCCCAAGGCCAATGGCCGCCTGATCCAGGTTTTCCGCATGACCTGATCGGAAAGCCTCTCCCGCTGCGATGCCAGACGCGCTAGGCAAGGGGCATGCTCACCCGCACGCTTCTGCTCGCCGCGCTTTGCGCCAGTGCCACACCCGCCCTGGCCGACACGATCTACGTGCGTGCCGGTCGGCTGATCGATCCCGAAGCGGGCAAAGTGCTCGACCATCGCCTGATCCGCGTGGAAAACGGCCGCGTCGTGGCCGTCACCGCCGATGCACCTGTGCCCGCCGATGCCCAGGTGATCGACTGGAGCGGCTATACCGTGCTGCCCGGCCTGATCGACATGCACGTGCACCTGGCCGATGTGGACCAGTCCGAAAACGTGGCAGAGCCGCTGCTCCATTCGGCCATGGAAATCGCCTATATCGGCGCGCGCAATGCCCGCACCACGTTGATGGCCGGGTTCACCACGGTGCACAATGTCGGCAATTTCCGCGCCTATGCCGATGTCGAACTGCGCAATGCGATTGCCCGGGGCGATGTGATCGGCCCGCGTATCAGCGCCGTGGGCGCCTATGTCACGATCCCCGGCGGTGGCGGCGAAGTGACCGGCTTTGCTCCCGATGTGGAAGTGCCGGCCGACATGCGCGCCGGGGTGGTGGCCGATGCGGCCGACACCACGCGCAAGGTCAACGCGCTGTTCCAGCATGGCGCGGATTCGATCAAGCTGATCGCCACGGGCGCGGTGCTGGCGCAGGGCACCGAACCGGGCCAGCAGGAACTGAGCGAGGACGAGATGCGCGCGGCGGTCGAAGTGGCCAAGGCGCGCGGATCGTGGGTCACGGCCCATGCCCATGGCGCCCAGGGCATCAAGGCGGCGATGCGCGCCGGGGTCAAGGCGATCGAGCATGCCAGCCTGATCGACGATGAAGGCATCGCCATGGCCAAGGCCAAAGGCGTGTGGCTCGACATGGATATCTATGATGGCGACTATATCGCCGACTATGGCCGTGCCCACCACTGGCCCGCCGACATGCTGCGCAAGAACGACGAGACCACCCAGGCCCAGCGCGACGGCTTTGCCAAGGCGGTGAAGGCCGGGGTGAAGCTCTCGTTCGGCACCGATGCCGGGGTCTATCCCCACGGCCTCAATGCCCGCCAGTTCAAGTACATGGTCCGCTACGGGATGACGCCGATGCAGGCGATCCAGGCCGCCACCACGGTTTCGGCCGACCTGCTCGGCTGGAGCAAGGACGTCGGCGCGCTCTCGCCCGGCCACTATGCCGACATGATCGCCGTGCGCGGCGATCCGCTGGCCGACATCAGCGTGCTGGAGCATGTCGAGCATGTGATCAAGGGTGGTGATCTGGTGAAGTGAGGTGCTGGGCCTCCACCACCCCCCGACCCCCTCCTCTGAAGAGGAGGGGGAGCTAAGGCACTGATGGAAAAGCCCCCTCCTCTTCAGAGCAGGGCTATCGCATATGACGGAGTACGGAGAGCAGGAATGCGTCGTTCCAG
>NZ_BMZP01000005.1:226781-263538 GCF_014652855.1 Novosphingobium pokkalii | reverse complement strand
CCTATGAATCAGCGATTTTACGCCTTGGGAATCCCAAAAATCACACTTCTGCCAAAGTAGTGTTAGGCCGTAAACTCATAAATGGCACCCCCGAGGTTTGAGGCCAAAGGCCCCGTCGCGAGGAGAAAGCGCGCAGGAATATCCTACATATTTCAAGTGCTTTCGACGCTGCGAGGGGGCCTTTGGGTCAAATCCCGAAGGGACGCCAAAATGGCTTCCATCTCGGCCCAAAGTGCCCTTGCAAAGGCCACCAGCCTTCGCGGCGGTTACTTTGGCCCGATATGTTCGCCATTTTGGCGCCTCGGGGGTGCCATTTATGAGTTTACGGCCTAACCTGCGCGGGGATGAGCGCCAGTCTTGACCAGCAGCGCCAGTTCGGTGCGGTTGGCCACGCCCAGGCGATCGTAGAGCCGGTGCAGGTTGATCTTCACCGCGCCTTCGCTGACGCCCATGCTTTCGGCAATGTCGCGGTTGCGCAGGCCGGCCGCGACGCCCTGTGCAATCTGGCGGTCGCGCGGGCCGAGCGTGGCAAGCGGGCCGGCTTCGCCCTCAGCCTCCTTGCTGGCGGCGGCGACGGCAAAGGCGCGCTCCATCAGGTCCATGGCAATGGCGCGTTCGCCGGCCAGGACCGTGCCGATCGCTTCGTGCAGCACGGCGGGTTGGGCATGCTTGAGCACGATGGCATTGACGCCCAGGCGCACGGCGGAAACCAGGCTGGCATCATCCAGTTCGGCCGCCAGGATCAGCACCGGCGTGGCATCGCCCGCTTCGCGCAGCGCGGCGAGCACGCCCACGCCATCGGGCGCGGGCATGCGCAAGTCCAGGATCGCGAGATCGGGGCGGGTGGCGGCAATGGCGCGGAGCGCGGCCTCGCCGTCTCCCACCGAAGCGACCATCTCGTGCCCCAGGCGGCCGAGCACCTGCTCCAGCCCGGCGCGCAGGAAGGCATGATCGTCGGCAACGAGAAGGCGGGTCATGGCACGTCCAGCGGCAGGGTGAAGACCAGCCGCGTCTGGCCCGAACCGGTTTCCAGCGCAAGGGCCCCGCCCAGCGCGGCAGCGCGCGTGGCCAGCGTGGCGGGCAGGGGATGGGGCGGTGGGCAAGCAAAGCCCTGGCCATCGTCGGTGATCGCCAGGCGCAGCGCTCCGCCGGCGCTGGCCAGATCGAGCGTGATCGTGCCGGCCTGACCGTGGCGAACGGCATTGGCCACCGCCTCGCGCACCAGATGCTGGCATTCGTAAAGCAGCAGGGTGGGCACGGGCAGGGGGCTGGCGGCGGGAGCCAGCGTGATCGTCACGGCCCAATGGCGCGCGAGCTGGCGGGCCAGCGCGGCCAGTTCGCCATGCAGGTCACGCCGGCCGGGCAGGATCTGACCCTGGCGCAATTGCGCGATGATCGCGCGGACATGGTCCTGTTCGCCGGCAATGCTGTCGCAGATTTCCGCGATGTCGCGCGCCTGCGGATCGGCAGGCGACTGGCCCAGGCGCAGCGCTTCCAGGCGGAAGCGCGTGCCGGCCAGGGTCTGCACCACGCTGTCGTGGAGATCGGTGGCGATCTGGCCGCGCAGACGCGCCATGCTCACTTCGCGGGCCATGGCGCGGGCTTCCTCGTCGTCGAGCGCGGCGGTGACTTCGCGGGCGAGGCTCTGGGCCAGGAACAGGTCATCGGCGTTGAGGCCGGGCATGCCATGGAGCACGAGATGGCCCCGCCCGGTACGCCCGGCGAGCGGAATCGACAGGCCGGTGTCTTCGTCTCCGGTGGCAACCAGCGCGGGCCAGGCCTGGGCCTTGTCGGCGATGAGGCGGCCGGTGGGCATCAGGCACAGCCGGCGATCCCGCGCGCGGTCGAACAGCATCGGCACATCAGCATCAGGAAGCAGGGCGATCGGCTGGGCGGGCAGGCGGGCCGTGCCGTCGGTGGCGAGGCGCGGCTGGGGCTCGTCGGTTGTGGCCCAGGCCAGCAGACCACCGCGCGCCTCGCTCAGGCTCATGGCATAGGCGAGCACGCGCGCCAGCGGCGAATCGGCTTCCGCCGATCCCGCAGCCAGGGATTCAGTGGCATCGCAGCGCGGCACGGTGGGGCGCTGGCGCCCTTGCGCAAACCATGCGAGCAGCAGCGAGAGCACGGCCAGGGTGCTGAGCCGGCGCAGGAACTTGGTGGTATCGAACGGGACGCCGGCATCGTGCACGGCCAAGCCCGCGAGCAGGAAACACAGCACCAGGCCGCCGGCGGCATAGAGGGCGTTGCGCCGGCGCCAGCGCGCCACCGAAGTGAGCATCAGGAAGACGTAGAACGTCATGAACGCGCTGAAGAAATCGAACGTGACGGCTTCGGTGGCGGCCAGCCCGATCAGCATGGTGAGCGCATCGATGCAGAACGCCGGGCCGGCAAGGCGGAATTCAAACCACCAACTGCGCCAGGCCAAGCCCAGCATCAGCAGGGCAAAGGCCAGATAGCCTTCGAACAGCAGCACCGGGCGCATGCCGCCAAGCACCGCATGGGGCGGGGCGATCCACAGCCACAGCGCGAAAAGCAGCGCGATCAGCGCGCGGATCGCGGCAAGGAACAGGCCGGACCGCGAGCGCAGGCCGCCCATGGGCTGACGATGTTCGGGCGGGAGCGCGGCGGTCATGCCCGCTTCCATGCCACGATCGCGCGGCACGGCAAATGCCGGATGGATAGTGTGATGCTCTGTCACACAAGTGCAATTATCGATGGGTACTGGCGCCGTAACGAAAGATACAGACTCGTTGCGGAGGAGTGCACACGTGACTTATTCCAAGGCTTCCAAGGCCGCCCTGGCATCGTCGATGATGGTCCTCGCCTGGCTCAACGCCGGCGTTGCCCATGCCGCATCCGATGCCCCTGCGGCCGAAGCCGCGCCCGAGGCCGCAGACACCGGCTCGCGGCTCAGCGAAATCGTGGTGACCGCCACCAAGCGCGAAACCAACCTGCAAAAGACCCCGGTGGCGATCTCGGTGGTGAACGACCAGATCATCAAGGATCGCCACATCCAGAGCCTGATCGACCTGGCCGATGGCGGCGTGCCGTCGCTCCGCGTCGCCACGTTCGAGGCGCGCCAGTCGGCGCTGACCGTGGGCATTCGCGGCATCGTGCCGTTCGACCAGAACCAGACCGCGCGCGATACCGGCGTGGGCGTCTATATCGACGGCGTCTATCTCGCCCGCTCGCAGGGCCTCAACGCCGCGCTGTTCGACGTGCAGCGCATCGAAGTGCTGAAAGGCCCGCAGGGCACCCTGTTCGGCCGCAACACCGAAGGCGGCGCGGTCAGCATCGTGACCAAGGACCCCACCGGCAAGTTTGACGGCCGCTTTTCCGCCGGCGTCGGCAATTTCGGCAGCAACTCGGTGGAAGGCCACCTCGACCTGCCGGAATTCAACAACATCGCCATCAAGATCGACGGCGTGCACCAGCACCAGGACCCCACGGTGAAGAACCCGCTGGCGGGCCAGGCCGGCTGGAACCAGTATGATCGCACCGGTGGCCGCGTTTCGGCCAAGTGGACCCCGGCGCCCAATTTCACCGCGGTTGTGTCGTATGACAAGGCCAAGGACGAAAACACGCCCAACTACAGCCAGTTGATCACCTACAACCCGCTCGGCAAAACGGTTGGGCAATATATCCAGAACCCCAACGGCAACGGCAAGTACATCCTGGTTGCGCCGGGCACGACCACGGCCTGCTCTTCGTGCATCGCGCCGCTGTCCTCGCTGATGTCGCCGACCGGCGACAAGCGCGTGAGCGTGGCGCCGATCGGCGTGCCGCAGCAGCCCAGCGTGGACCGCACCGAAGGCACCTCGCTGCACCTGAGCTATGACCTGGCGCCGCACGTGCAACTGCGCTCGATCACCGCATGGCGCACCGTCTCGACCGACCAGTGGGACAATTCCGGCGGCGCGGCGCGCACGATCTTTGCGCCCAACACCGGGTTCAGCCGCTATAGCCTCTCGTTCCTCAACCAGCGCCAGTTCAGCCAGGAACTGCAACTGGTCGGCAGCCTGCCGCAGGTCGACTATGTGCTGGGCGCCTACTACTTCTCCGAGCGCGCGCAGGAGCAGGCCGCGACGCCTTCGTCCAACACCTGGAACGTGGATGGCACCGGCTATACCATCAACAGCGAAACCGTGGTCGGTGCGGTAACCTCGTCGAACCAGGGCTGGGCGATCGGCCAGCAGTTCCTCCAGCGCGCCAGCCAGGCCTATGCCAAGAGCTATGCCGCGTTCGGCCAGGCGACGTTCACCCCCGATGCGCTGAACGACAAGTTCCACCTGACCGTGGGTGGCCGCTATACCCACGACAAGCGCGACGGCACGCTCTACATCGTGCAGGGCGCGGCGACGGACTATCAGTTCCACGCCACCGTCAGCCGGTTCGATCCGCTGGTCGTGGCGGCCTATGACCTGACCGACGCGATCCACGCCTATGCCAAGTATTCCACCGGCTATCGCGCCGGCGGCGCCAACGATCGTTCGCAGACCTTTGCCGCGTTCGGGCCGGAAGTGGTCAAGGCCTATGAAGTGGGCGCCAAGATGGACCTGATGGACCATCGCGTGCGCCTGAACCTGGCCGGCTACATGATGGACCGCACCGGCACGCAGACCGACTTCGACAATGTCGACACCCGGCCCTATCTCGACAACGGCCAGCCCAACCCGACGTACAACCTGCACACCGAGGAAACCCGCAATGCGCCGGGCACCTCGCGCATTCGCGGGGTGGAAGCGGACCTGACGGTGCAGGCCGCGCAAGGCCTGACGCTGAGCGCGTCCTACGCCTATACCTATACCCACGTGCCGGCGACGCCGAACCCGTTCCTCAACAACGCGCTCTATCAGGTCTATGTGGTCTATACCCCGACCAACGCCGCCTCGGGCGCGATCGACTATGCCCTGCCGGTCAATGCCAATGGCAGCGAACTGCGCGTGCACCTCGATGCCAACTACGCCGATCCCCAATACAGCTTCCAAAACGAGTCGGTGAAGACGGACTCGAGCTTCGTGGTCAATGGCCGCATCGCGCTGGCCTCGGTACCGCTCAGCGGCGGCACCACCGCGACGTTCTCGGCCTGGAGCCGCAACCTGCTCAACACCACCTACATCTACCGCCGTTCGGGCGCGAACGATGCGGTGCTGGGCGATTACGGCAACTTCAACCCGCCGCGCACCTTCGGCGCCGAGATCGCGCTCAGCTTCTGATTTCAACAAGATCCCGAGCCCTCACTGGGCGGGCAGTTCCATGCGAACTGCCCGCTTCTTTTTTGCGCGTCGCCCTTGCTGAACGGCGGGCGACGGACGGTTCAAGTTGCGCGCAGGCGGCGCGCGGTAATCCTGCTTTCGGGACGGAAAGACCCAAGGTGGGAGACACGACATGAAGAGCATTCGCATCGCGACGATCCTGGCCGCAGCCCTGACCATTGGCGGCGCCGCTGCCGGCACGGCCCAGGCCCAGGCGTGGGGTGGCTACGGGGGCGGTTACGGCGGCGGTTACGGGGGAGCCTATGGTGGCGGATATGGCGGGGGCTATTGGCAGGGCCGGCGCATGGCCGACCTGGTCTGCTCCGGCCAGCGCGCGCACGGCCTGGAAGCGCGCCTGCGCCACGAGGTGGACGAAGGCGACATCGACCCGCGCCGCGCCGACCGCATCCACGACGCGATCGACGATCTCGAAGCACGCCAGCGCAACGAATGCGGCGAAGGCGATTGGCGCTCTGTGGGCCGGATCGCCATGCGCTATGACCGCATCGAGGGCTGGATCAACAACGAGGCCCGCCAGGGCGGCGGCTGGCGCGGCTGGTAAAGTAGTTATAACACCGGCACGACCCGGTCTGCGAGGGCGGCCATCGCCGGGCGATGGCTGACCAGCACCAGGCCCGTGCCGGTCTCGTCCAGCCATGCGCCAAGGCGCCGGCAAAGGCGCGCTTCGGTCAGCAGGTCCAGCCCTTCGCTCGGCTCGTCGAGCAGCAGCCAGGGGCGGCCCGAGAGCAGCGCGCGGGCGAGCGCGATGCGACGGCGCTGGCCACCCGAAAGCCGCGCGCCGTCGCTGCCGAGCCATTGATCGAGCCCATCGGGCAGCGTGGCAACGACATCGTCGGCGCAGGCAAGATGCAGCGCCCGCGCCATGGCCGCGCGATCGATGCCGGGGCGGGCAAGGGCGAGATTGTCGGCCACCGTGCCGGCGATCAGCGGGGCCGCCTGCGGCATCAGCGCCAGATGCGCGCGCAGGCCGGCGAGGCCCAGCACGCGCGGATCATGCCCGCCCACGGCCAGAGCCCGGGGCGCATCGCCGCGCAGGCCCGCGAGCGTTTCGAGCAGCCGCGTCTTGCCCGCGCCCGATGGACCATCGAGCCGCACCCTTGCGCCAGGGGCGAAAGTTGTCCCGGCGATGGTCAGCGTGGGCACGCCGGCCAGGAGCGCGACGGGCGCGGCGGGTTGCGCCTGCGTTTCACCGGCCTGCGCGATCCGTTCGGCAGCGAGGCGCACGTCGGGGGCGCGGCTGTCGTGCGCGGCAAGGCCGGCCCAGGGTTCCAGCGCGGCCATGGCGGCCAGCAGCGCCAGCGCCAGCAGCGGGGCAGGGCCTTGCGCCAGCAATGCCATGGCCGCCAGAGTGAGGGCGGCGAGCAGCGCCTGGACAGCGGTGATCGCGGCTTCGGCGCGGGCCAGTGCGGCCTGTGCAGCGGCTTGCGCAGCGGCGCGCTCCGCCAGGGCCGCCGTCATTGCCGGGGCCAGGCCATAGACCGCGATGTCCACCGCCGGGCCGGCCATTTCGGCATAGTCGGCGGCGAGCGCGGCGTGGGCCTGGGCCAGGTCTTGCTGAAGCGCGGGCAGGCGCTGCGTGGCCAGCGCGCGCCCGGCCAGTCGCATGGCGCCAAGTCCCACGGCCAGCGCCAGCACGGCCGCCCAGCCCAGCGGCAGGGTGAGCGCCAGCGCGGCCAGCCCGGCGGTGATCGCGCCCAGCCGCGCAACGCGGCGGATCGCGGCATCTTCCAGCAGATCGACATCGCGGCCGAACCGCGCCGCCAGGGCGCCCCAGCGCAGCGGCGCATTGCCAGCCAGAGCGGCCTGGGCAATGCGGGCAAACAGGCTGGCGCGCACGTCGGCCAGGGCGAACAGCGCGGCGCGGTGGCCGAGCAGGCGCTCGCCATAGCGGCTGGCCGTGCGGGTGATCGCGGCGGCGCGGATGCCTGCGCTGGGCAGCAGATAGTTGAACGCGGTGACGGCCAGCGGCCCGCCCAGCCCGGCCAGCGCCGCCCCGGCGAGGAACCAGCCGGCCACGCCCAGCAGGCCGACGGCGGCGAGCGCGGCGAGCACGGCGCAGGCCATGGCCGCGCGCAAGGGGCCACGCTGGCGCGCGAGCGGGGCGGCGAGTGGATCGATCATGCCGCCAGCCCCCCTTCCACCGCGTCCACCGCGCAGCGCGTCTGCGCGAGGGCGACGAGATCGGCATCGTGCGTGGCGACGATCACCAGGCGATCGCGCGCAAGCGTCGCCAGCACGGCGCGCACCGCAGTGGCGCTGGCGGAATCGAGATCGGCGGTGGGTTCATCGAGCAGCAGGATCGGCCGGCCCGACAGGATCGCGCGGGCCAGGCCCACCCTGCGGCGTTCGCCCCCGGAGAGGCCGGAGCCGCGATGGTCGAGCGTGGTGTCCAGCCCTTCGCGCCGGGCGAGCATGGTGCCCAGGCCCAGGCTTTCGAGCAGGGTGTGCATCGCCGCGTCGCTTGCGGTTGGCGCGCCGCCGAGCGCCAGATTGCGGCGCAGGCTGCCGGGCGGTAGCGCCACGGCTTGCCCGGCCCAGCCCACGGCGGCGTTGAACGCGCTGGGCTGGAGCGCGCCCGACGCCCCGAGGATCTGGCCCTGCGCCAGCGGGGCCTGGCCGACCAGCGCGAGCAGCAGCGAAGACTTGCCGCTGCCGGTGGCGCCGGTCACGGCGTGCAGGCCGGGGCCGGGCCAGTCCCACGCCAGCGGGCCTATGCGCGTGCCATCGGGATAGGCGATCACCACGTCCTGGCCACGCAGACGTGTCGGGGCGGGCACCGTTGGCGGCGCATCGGGCAGCGCGGTCATGGCTGTGTCGAGCGCCTCCAGCGCGGCTTCGCCGGTCTGCTTGTCGTGATAGGCGGCCGCGAGGCGGCGCATCCCGAGGTAGAATTCGGGCGCCAGCGCCAGGGTGTAGAAGGCGCGGGCCAGCGTCAGGTGTTCCGGCGCGGGGAAGGGCAGCAGGCCCAAGAGGGCAAAGCCGCAATAGACCGCCACCAGCGCCACGCAGAGCGCGGCGAAAAATTCGAGAATGGCGTTGGAGGCAAAAGCCACGGCCAGGACCGCCATGGTGCGGTGCGCCACGTCCTGCGTCGCGCCGGCAAGCTGGCGGCCGACGCGCTCTTCTGCGCCGCTCGCCACGATCAGCGGCAAGTGGGCAATGCGATCGACGAACAGGCCCGAAGCGCGGGTCAGTGCCGCATGCTGCGCCCGCGCCCGTCGCGCGGCGAGGCCCCCGGCCAGCACCAGGCCGAGCACGAACGGCACCAGCGTGGCGAGCATGATCATGGCGGACACCCAGCTTGCCGGGGCCACCGCCAGCGCGATCAGCAGGGGCGCGGCCGCGCTGGCGCCGCGCAGGGGCAGGAAGCGGGCGACAAGGCCTTCGGTGCGGTCGATCGTGTCCACCGCCAGGTGCGCGTCTTCGCCCACCAGCGCGCCGCGCGCCATGCGGCTGGGCAGCAGCGCCGGCCACAGCACCTGGCGCAAGCCGGATTGGAAGCGCGCGGCCAGCCCCTGGCCCGCCAGGCGCGCCTGCGCCACGGCCAGGGCGCGCGCCGCGCCGCCCAGCACCAGCAGCGCGGCGGCGGGCCACATCGGCCCATTGCCGGCCTGCGCGGCAACCGCCCAGGCCAGGCCCAGCGCGGCGGGTATGGCCCCCGCGCTATCGGCCAGCCACCACGCCGTGGCGCGCAGCGAGCGGGGTGGGCGCAGGGCAGGGGGACGAGCGGGGCCGGTAGGGGTTGGGCCGGTCGGGGCAGGGGGCGTGTGCGACAATCTGTCCTACTTCGTGAAACGGCAAACCGTGATAGACTGCGAAACAATTCGAAAAGATCGCTCCGGGCAGAAAATTGCGTTTCGCATCGGGCGTTTGCCGCAAGAAAACCGCCTCGGGATTGATCGCCGTCAAATTGTCGAGCCGCAGCAGGGTTTAACGCGGCGCCGCGCACTTGTCGCCTGTTCTGCCGGGAATCACCCGGCCTCGAACGCGCCGTAGCAGAGGGAAAGTCGCCATGGACATGGCAGTCATCGAGCTATCCCGCCTTCAGTTCGCGCTGACGGCCATGTATCACTTCCTGTTCGTCCCGCTCACGCTGGGGCTGTCCTTCATGCTGGTGATCATGGAGAGCATCTATGTGATCACCAAGCGCCCGATCTGGCGGATCATCACCCGCTTCTGGGGCAAGCTGTTCGGCATCAATTTCGTGCTGGGCGTGGCCACGGGCCTGACCATGGAATTCGAGTTCGGCACCAACTGGGCCTATTACGCGCACTATGTCGGCGATATCTTCGGGGCGCCGCTGGCGATCGAAGGGCTGATGGCCTTCTTCCTGGAAGCCACGATGGTGGGGGTGATGTTCTTTGGCTGGGACCGGCTGAGCCGGCGCCAGCATCTGGCCGTCACGTTCCTGGTCGCGCTGGGCACCAATCTTTCCGCGCTGTGGATCCTGATCGCCAACGGCTGGATGCAGAACCCGGTCGGCGCGACCTTCAACCCCGATACGATGCGGATGGAAGTGACCGATTTTTCGGCCGTGCTGTTCAATCCGGTGGCCCAGGCTAAGTTCGTTCACACGGTCAGCGCCGGCTATGTCTGCGCCGCCACGTTCGTGATGGGGGTTTCCGCGTTCTACCTGCTCAAGGGCAAGTGGACCAACGTGGCGCGCCGCTCGATGATGGTTGCCGCTGCGTTCGGCCTGGCTTCGGCGCTGTCGGTCGTCGTGCTGGGCGATGAAAGCGGCTATACCCTCACCGATAACCAGAAGATGAAGCTGGCCGCGATCGAGGCGATGTGGAAGACCGAGCCCGCGCCCGCTTCCTTCACCGTGATCGGCCTGCCCGACGTTGCCGCGCGCACCACCCATGGCGCGATCGAGGTGCCTTACCTGATGGGCCTGATCGGCACGCGCAGCCTGACCGGCAAGATCGATGGCATCCAGGAACTCGTGCTGCGCGCCGACGAGCGCATCCATAGCGGGCTGGTGGCCTATGACGCGGTGGAGCGCCTGAAGCGGAACCGGACCGACCTGGCCGCGCGCGCGGCGTTCGAGGCGCACAAGCAGGACATCGGCTTTGCCATGCTGCTCAAGCGCTATGTCGCCGATCCGCGCCAGGCCGATGACACGTTGATCCTCAAGGCGGCGTGGGACACGGTGCCCAACGTGCCGGCGATGTTCTTCCTGTTTCGCGGCATGGCCGGGCTGGGCTTTGGCTTCATCGCCTTCTTCGGCGCGGCGTTCTGGTGCGCCTCCACCTGCCGGTTCCGCCGGCGCTGGTTCCTGAAGCTGGCGGTGGTGGCCATTCCGCTGCCGTGGCTGGCGATCGAGGCGGGCTGGGTGCTGGCCGAAATCGGGCGCCAGCCCTGGGCGGTGGACGGCGTGCTGCCCACGTTCCTGGGTGCCTCTTCGCTGACGGTGCCGCAGGTCTGGGCCACGATCATCGGCTTTACCGCGCTCTATGGCACGCTGGCGGTGATCGAGATCCGCCTGATGCTGGCCCAGATCCGCAAAGGCCCGATCGAGCATTTCGACAGCGATCAGGAAGACGCCACGCAACCCCACGCTGCGGGTTTTGCCCCGCTGCCGGCCGAATGAGGGGGAAAGACCATGCATATTCCGCTTGATTACGAAACCCTGCGGGTCATCTGGTGGGCGCTGCTCGGCGTGCTGCTGATCGGCTTTGCCCTGACCGATGGCTATGACCTGGGCGTGGCCGCGCTGCTGCCGTTCGTGGGTCGCAGCGACGAGGAACGCCGCCTGGTGATCAACGCCGTGGCGCCGCATTGGGAAGGCCATCAGGTGTGGCTGATCCTTGGCGGCGGGGCGATCTTCGCGGCCTGGCCGTTCGTCTATGCCGTCAGCTTCTCGGGCTTCTACCTCGCCATGTTCCTGGTGCTCTCGGCGCTGATCCTGCGGCCGGTGGCGTTCAAGTATCGCTCCAAGAAGCCCGATGCCGCCTGGCGCAGCCGCTGGGACTGGGCGCTGTTCGTAGGCGGCCTGGTTCCCGCGCTGGTGTTCGGCGTGGCCGTGGGCAACGTGCTGGTGGGTGCGCCGTTCCGCCTCGATGGCGATCTGCGCATGACCTACGAAGGCAGCCTGCTCGGACTGTTCACGCCGTTCACGCTGCTCACCGGGCTGCTGTCGGTGGCCATGCTGGCGCTGCATGGCGCCGGCTGGCTGGCGGTGAAGATCGAGGAAGGCCCGGTGCTGGCCCGCGCCCGCGCGATTGCGCGGATTGCCGCGCTGCTCAGCCTGGCGCTGTTCGTGCTGGGCGGGGTGATGGTGGCCAAGGGTCCGATGGGCATGGCCCTGACCGGCCTGGTCGATACGCAAGGCCCGTCGAACCCGCTGCTGGTGGCGAGTGTGGCCCGCCCCGGCGCCTGGCTCGCCAACTATGGCCTGCACCCGTGGATGATCGCCGCGCCGCTGCTCGGCCTGGTCGGCCCGCTCGTCGCGCTGCTGGGCCTGGCGCGGCGGCAGGGATGGACCACGCTGGCCGGCACCGCGCTGGCCACGACCGGGATCATCGCCACGGTGGGCTGCTCGATGTTTCCCTACATCCTGCCCTCGTCGATCGATCCGCGTTCCAGCCTGACGGTGTGGAATGCCTCGTCCAGCCACCTGACGCTGTTCATCATGCTGGTGTGCACGATCGTGTTCCTGCCGATCGTGCTGGCCTACACCGCCTGGGTGATGAGCATGCTGGGTGGCCGCATCACCTTGCGCGACGTGCGCAGCAACCCCGATTTCTACTGAAAGGACCGGTCATGTGGTACTTCACCTGGGTGCTCGGCCTTGGCCTGGCGGTGGGCTTTGGCATCATCAACGGGCTGTGGCACGAGTTCAACTCGCCGATCGATGATGATCCGGCGGTGTAATTCACCAGCCGATTGCCAGAAAACAAAGGGCGTCCGGCCGGTCCGGGCGCCCTTTCTGGTTGCTGGTGAAACCGTTTGGCAACAGTTCATGACCAAGTGATGCGGATCATGCGGATTCAAAGTTGAAATCCGGTTCACCTTTCAGTATCGTCTCTCTCACCAAGCGACGGCAGGCAAGACCGTCGCGCCAAGGAGAGGACCATGGCCGTGACTGCCGCCGCTATCGCCAGCCCCCGCGTTCGTTCGATTTCCGCCATCCTCTGTGCCGGCGTGGCGCTGGGCGCGCTGCCCGGCCCGGCCTCGACCCAAGCCCAGGCGCAGCAATACACCGTCAGCGCCACGGCCAGCGCCGATGCCACGGCTGCACCCGAAGCCAGCGACGGGGACATCATCGTCACCGCCCGCCGCCGCAGCGAATCGCTCACTTCGGTGCCGATCGCGATCAGCGCTTTCAGCGGGGAGGAATTGCAGGCCAAGGGCGCGGGCGACATCACGTCGCTGGCCGACGAAGTGCCCAACGTGACGCTGGAGCCCTCGCGGGGTACGAACTCCACGCTCTCGGCGTTCATTCGCGGCGTGGGGCAGCAGGACCCGGTGTCCGGGTTCGAGCAGGGCGTGGGCATCTACCTCGACGATGTCTATCTCAACCGCCCGCAGGCCGCGGTGCTCGACATCTATGACGTGGAGCGGGTGGAAGTGCTGCGCGGGCCGCAGGGCACGCTCTATGGCCGCAACACCATCGGCGGCGCGATCAAGTATGTCACGCGCAAGATCGACGATGCCTTCCACGTGCGCCTGCGCGGCACTTATGGCAGCTATGACCAGGCCGATGGCGTGGCGACGATCAGCTCTCCGCTGACCTCGGACGGCGTGCTGCGGGCCAGCGGCACCGTGGCGCGGCTGACGCGCGGCGGCTTTGGCCGCAACCTGACCACGGGCCTTTCCAACTACAACAAGAACATCTGGGCCGGGCGCGGCACGCTGGAAGTGCACGGCAGCCAGTTCTTCGCGCGGCTGACCGGCGACTATACCCACGACATGTCCAACCCGCGCGGCGGGCACCGCGAAATTCCCGGCCAGCTCACCGGCGCGCCGGTGCTGGCCAACGTGTTCGACACCCAGGCCGGGCTCAACAGCCCCAAGCAGGACGTGAAAGCCTGGGGCTGGTCGCTGTTCATGGAAGCCAAGCCGACGGATACGCTGACGCTGCGTTCGATCACCGCCTTCCGCAAGGACGACAGCGCCTCGCCGATCGATTTCGACGCGACCGCCTCGCAGGACGTGGACGTGCCGGCCTATTACCGCAACAAGCAGTGGAGCCAGGAGCTGCAACTGCTCTACAACTCCGGCCGGTTCAACGCGCTGGTGGGCTATTACTATCTCTATGCCACGGCGCTGACCCAGTTCGATGTGCGCCTGTTCACCACGGTGCCGGGGCTGACCGCGTTCACCGGCGCCAATATCCGCACCGATACCTCGGCCGCCTTTGCCAACCTGAGCTATGATTTCACCGACCAGCTCAGCCTGGAAGCGGGTGGGCGCTACACCTGGGACAAGCGCTATGCCCAGATCCTGCGGCAGAACTACCTGGGTGGCGGCTCGCCGGTGTTCGGCGGCGCCGGGGTGGCGGCAGGCGCGCCGAGCACCAATTTCCTGGGCAGCGCGGACTACAAGAAGTTCACCCCGCGCATCTCGCTCAACTGGAAGCCCAACACCGACAACACCGTCTATGCCAGCTTCAGCCAGGGCTTCAAGGGCGGCGGGTTCGATCCGCGCGGGGTCGGGGTCAACGCCCCGACGGGGATGACGCAGGGCGAATACCTCAGCTTCCGGCCGGAAAAGGTCAACAGCTATGAACTCGGGGTCAAGACCCGGCTGTTCGACCGGCGCCTGTCGCTCAACCTCGCCGCGTTCCGCATGGATTACACCGATGTGCAGATCCCCGGCTCGGTGGCCTGCACCGTGGCCGGCCTGCCCAGCTTCTGCGGCGTGGTATCCAACGCCGGCAAGGCGCGGATGCAGGGCGTGGAAGCCGAGGGGCGGCTCAAGCTGGGCGCGTTCACGCTCAACGGCTCGCTGGGCTATATCGATGCCAAGTACCTCAAGTACGTGACGCTGATTGCCGGGCAGCCGACCGACGTGGCCGCCTATCGCAAGGTGCAGAACACCCCGGCATGGACCGGCAATGCCTCGGCCAGCTATTCCATTCCGGTGGGCACGGGCGCGGTGGACGTGACCGGCGGCGTTTCGTGGAAAAGCAAGACCTATCAGTTCGAAGTGCCCAATCCCTATCTGGACCAGGGGGCCTATGCGCTGTTTGACGCCAGCGTCTATTACCGCGCGCCGGGCGGGCGCTGGACCTTCGGCGTCTATGGCAAGAACATTCTCGACAAGCGTTACAAGACTTCGGGCTATACCTATGTCGCGGGCAATGCCACCACCGGGGCGCTGACTTATACCCCGGCGGGCAACCTGATTCCGACGCTGGGCAAGGAAGGCGTGCTGACCACCTATTGGGGCAATCCGCGCCAGGTCTTTGCCACGGCAACGGTCACGTTCTGAAGCAGGACTGCCCGGCCATATGCCGGGCAGTCCGTTCCGGAAGAAGGCTCAGTGTCTGACCCAAAGATACGGCCATGCCGTACCTTTGGGTGTTGCGGCACCGGCCCTCTCCCCCACCCGACCTCCCACGACAGTATATTGCATGGGTGGTCGGGTGGGGGAGAGGGCCGGTGCCGCAACCAAAAGTCGCCCTATGGCGACTTTTGAGTCAGACACTCAGCGCCCGAAGAACGTCGGGCCGTCGAGCGTGAACTTGAAGCCGAAGACCAGCGCATTGCCGGTATTGGTGCGGTTGAACGGTGCGCCGGTGTTGTCCGGGTGCAGCACGTATTGCACGTTGGGCGAGACGCGCAGGCCGGGCACCACGTCGGCACCATAGGCCAGTTCCATCATCACTTCGTGGCGGTGGACATTGTCTTCGCCGCCAGCGGCAAGGCGCGCGGCGCGCATCCGCTGCATCGCCAGATCGGAAAAGCGCTGGTCGTTGATGACGAAGCCCAGGGTGTCGGTATCGCGGCCCTTGAACGTGCCGGTCTGGACGATGCCGAAATCGAGGTAGCGGCTTTCCTCCACTTGCCCCGAGAGATTGGTCATCGCCACGCCGAAGATCGACAGCCCGCGCCGCGTGGCGGGATCGGGGCGGGTCAATTGCTGGTCGAACCGCACATAGATGCCGCTGCGCCCGTGCAGCGTGCGCGCCGGGCGGCCGGTGAGCACGGCGATGCCGCCCTGGTCGTCGCGCAGCGGGTCGCTGTAGTCCGCGCGGTCGAACCAGCCGCCCAGGATGTAATGGCCGGGCAGGCGGGTCTCGCCCTTGTCATCGGCATAGCCCAGTTCCCACGGCACGATCACCCCGGTGCGGTTGGCCGAGGAGAAGTTGAAGCCATCGTCGTTCCAGCGCTTGCGATCGGGGTTCACTTCATAGACCCCGGCATGGGCAAACCAGCGCGGCGCCACCCAAAGCTTGGCCTGGGCCATCCAGCTTGACGCGGGGAAATAGGTGAAGTTGCTGTTCTTGAACACGAACGTGGGGTTGCCGCAGGTCGAATTGGTCTGGAACAGGCAATAGAGCGGCGAATTGAGGAAGTGGATGTTGGCCTGGCTGCGCCCGGCCTCGATCACCAGGCGATCCTGGAACAGCTTCTGCTCCCAGGTCAGGATCGCGAGGTGGGTGTTCTGCGTGCCCCACACTTCCTGGACCGAAGTGTTGTTGCCCAGCGCGATGTCCGACAGGCTCTTGCCGTGGCGGTTGGTCACGGCAAAGTGGATCGTCGCCCCGCCAATGCCGGCAATGCGATCGAGATCGGCGTCCGCGCCCAGATAGACCTGGCCGGTATAGGCGCTCTTGCGCGCCAGCCCACCCGAGACATTGCCGGCCGCTTCGCCAGTATAGCTCCAGGCGAGGGTAATGCCCTGGTCGGCGAACGGCTGGGCCGGCTTGCGCGGCGCGGGTTGGTCCGGCTGCTCCGCCGCCGTGGGCAGGGCAGGGGGCGGCGGCGGTGCCTCGTCGGCCCAGACTGGCGCGGCCGAGGCGAGGAGAGCAGGCAAGACGAGAGCGAGGGCGCCTGCGCGGCAGGCACCAGAGGGCAGGGCGGGCATGTCTTCAAGGCTCCTTGCGGCCGATCGGGGCCGCGTGAAAACAACGGGTCAGGCAGTGGCGGCGATCGGGCGGCGCAGCAGGCCGGCGAGCAGCGCGGTGGTCAGCGTGCCGGCGGCAATCGCCAGCGCATAGGCGCCCAGGTGCGTCACCGCGCCGGGGATCGGCAGCACGAACACGCCGCCGTGCGGCACGCGCAGTTCCACGCCCATCGCCATCGAGATCGCCCCGGCCAGCGCCGATCCGGCGACGAAAGCGGGGATCATGCGTAGCGGATCGCGCGCCGCGAAGGGAATCGCGCCTTCGGTGATGAACGCCAGGCCAAGCACCGCCGTGGCGCCCGCGCCATCGCGCTCTTCTGCCGAAAAGCGGTTGCGGAACAGGACGGTGGCGAGCGCGATGCCCAGCGGCGGGGTCATCCCAGCGGCCATGGTCGCGGCCATCGGGGTATAGACCTGGCTGGCGATCAGGCCGACGGAAAAGGCATAGCTCGCCTTGTTGACCGGGCCGCCCATGTCGAAGGCCATCATCGCGCCCAGGATCAGGCCGAGCGCGATGGCGCTCGACCCTTGCATGCCGCGCAGCCATTCGGTGAGGAAGGCCAGCGCCGCAGCGACGGGCGTGCCCACGGCATAGACCATCAGCAACCCGGTGCCGAGCGTGCCGAGCAGCGGCAGGATCAGCATGGGCTTGAGGCCGGCCAGATTGCGCGGCAGGCGAATGGCACGGTTGAGCGCCTCCACCCCATAGCCGGCGATGAAGCCCGCGACGATGCCGCCAAGGAACCCGGCGCCCTGGCTGGCGGCGATCATCCCGCCGATCATGCCCGGCGCAATGCCCGGCCGATCGGCAATCGAATAGGCGATGTAACCGGCGAGCGCCGGAACGATCAGGGCAAAGCCGCCCTTGGCGCCGATCTCGAACAGGGTATGCGCCAGCGTGCCGGCGGCGGCATCGTCGTTGGCGTGAATGCCGCCCAGGGCAAAGGCCAGCGCGATCAGCAGGCCACCCGCCACCACGAAGGGCAGCATGAACGAAACGCCGGTCATCAGGTGCTTGTAGGGGCCGGTGCGTTCGGCTTTTGCCGGCACGGCGGTTTCATCGCCGCCCGCCTGCACGCCTCCCTGCACTGGGGCTTCGGCCAGGGCGCGGGTGATCAGCGCGGCGCCATTGGTGATGGCGGGCTTGGTGTTGCTGGCGAACACGCGCTTGCCGGCAAAGCGGGCGCGGTCCACTTCGCGGTCGGCGGCAATGATCACCACGTCGGCCTCGGCAATTTCCTGCGCGGTCAGCGGCGTACCCGCGCCGACCGACCCTTGCGTTTCCACGCGGATGGCATGGCCCAAGGCCTGCGCCCCCTGTTGCAACCCTTCGGCCGCCATGAAAGTGTGGGCAATGCCGGTGGGGCACGAGGTGATGGCGACAATGCGCGTGGTGGCCGCAGCGGGAGCAGGCGTGGCGCCGGGGGCTGTGGCATCCAGCCCGGCGAGCGCGGCGGCGGGATCGGCCAGCACCGCCTCGAGCGAGAGCGCCTGGCCCGCACCGCTGGCGAGCGCGTGGTCGCCCGCCCCGACGAACAGCGCCGGTGCGGCGGCGGGGCTTTCCATGCCCTCGCTCGCCACGGTCACGTCGAGCGCCAGCCCGGCTTCGCGCGCCGCCTTGTGCAGGGCTTGCGCGGCCAGGACCGCCTCCACATCGCGCCCGGGCGCTGCGATCAGCACGTGGTGTTTCATGGTCTACCTCTATCCCAAGCTTCTGTCTGTTGCCGCGCGCGTTACGGGCGCGGGCCGAGAATGACGTCTTGCGCCAGGGCTTCCACCCCGCTGCGTTCGGGCAGGTTCGGCCCGGCCATGCCCAGCTTGGCCACGGCAAAGGCGGTGGCGAGCCGCGCGGTTTCCGCAAGGCCCAGCCCGGCGACATGGGCGGCGGCAATGCCCGCGACCATGGCATCGCCCGCACCGACCGTGCTGGCCACGCCCAGCGGCCCCAGCGGTGGCAGCGGCAGCCGCGCATGCAGCGCGCCGTCGCCGTTGACGAACAGCGCGCCTTCGCTGCCCATCGACACCACCACTTTGGCCACGCCCCGCGCTTGGAGCGCGCGCGCGGCGGCCAGCAGCGCGGCCATGTCGGCCAGCGGCTCCCCTGCCCAGGCGGCCAGTTCATCGCGGTTGGGCTTGATCACGTGGGGCAGCACCGGCGCGGCCAGCGCGCGGGTCAGGGACACGCCACTGGCATCGAGCAGCACATGCGCGCCTTGCCCGCGCAGCCGCGCGACCAGGGTGGCATAGCAATCTGGCGGGCAGCCGGGGGGGAGACTGCCCGCCAGCACTACCATGTCTCCCGGCACGGCGCTGGCGGCCAGGCCATCGAGCACGGTGGCAAGGGTCTCGTCGGTCACCGCCAGGCCATCGAGATTGATATCGGTGGTGTCGTGCGCGTCGACCAGCTTGAGATTGACGCGGGTGGCGCCGTCCACCCGCGCCATCGCATCGGTGATCGGCTTGGCGGCAAACAGCGCCTCGAACGGGGCGGCGTTGTCGCGCCCGAGCAGGCCGTGGGCAGAGACGGGCACGCCCCAGTCGGCCAGGCAACTGGCCACATTGATGCCCTTGCCGCCCGCGTTCTGGCGCACGCCGCGCGCGCGGTGGACCTGGCCGGGCACGAGCGCGTCGAGCGTGATCGTCTCGTCGATCGCGGGATTGAGCGTGAGCGTGTGGACGCGCATCAGGCGGCCCCTCCATCAAGCGCGGCATGATCGAGCGCGCGCACTTCGGCAGCGCCCGGCTGGGCCAGCGCGCGGCGGGCCAGGTCTTGCAGATCGGCGAGGCTGGCGCCGCGCAGGCGCGCTTTCACCGCCGGAATGTCACGCGGGGTCATCGACAGTTCGGTGACGCCAAGGCCCGTGAGCAGCGCCGCGCCGAACGGATCGCCGGCCAGGCCGCCGCACACGCCGACCCAGCGATCGTGCGTTTTCGCGCCTTCCACGGTCAGCGCGATCAGGCGCAGCACGGCGGGATGCAGGCTGTCCGCCTCGGCCGCAAGGTCAGGATTCTGGCGGTCGATCGCCAGGGTATATTGCGTCAGGTCGTTGGTGCCGATCGAGAAGAAATCGGCATGTTCGGCCAGCGCGGCGGCCTGCACGGCGGCAGCGGGCACTTCGATCATGATGCCGATCGGCACGGCCGGGGCATCGAGTTCGACGCGGATTTCCTCGCAGCGGGCGCGCAGGCGTTGCAGTTCCCAGGCGGACGTGATCATCGGGAACATGATCGAGAGATCGCCGCCGTGCCGGGCCGCGCGATAGAGCGCGCGCAGTTGCGGATCGAGCAGGTCGGGCCGGCGCAGCAGCAGCCGCGCGCCGCGCACGCCCAGGAACGGGTTTTCCTCCTTGGGCAAGTCAAGGTGCGGCACCTGCTTGTCGCCGCCGATATCAAGCGCGCGCACGATCAGCGGCTTGTTGCCCAGGGCCTCGATCATTGCGCGATAGATCGCTTCCTGCTCGTCTTCGCCGGGCGTGTCGCCGCGTTCCAGGAACAGGAATTCGGTGCGCATCAGGCCCACGCCCTCGGCGCCTTCGGCCAGGGCAAAGGGCACCGAATCCGGCCGGTTGACGTTGGCGGCGATGGCCACCTGGTGCCCGTCGGTGGTGATCGCCGGGCGGCTGCGCTCGGCCTCCTGTGCCTTGCGGCGGGCGGCGATGCGATCGATCCAGGCCTGCGCGCTGGCGAGGTCCGCTTCGCCGGGATCGAGCCAGACGCGGCCAGCATCGCCGTCGACGATGACCTTGGCCCCGGCCTTGAGCGCCAGCAGATCGTTGCCCAGCGCAACCACCGAGGGCAGGCCGAGCGTGCGCGCCAGGATCGCACTGTGCGAGGTGGGGCCGCCCAGCGCCGTGGCGATGCCGGCCACTTTGGCGGGATCGAGCGTGGCCGTGTCGGACGGGGAGAGATCGGCCGCCACCAGCACGCAAGGGGTGCCATCGGCGCTCTCGGGCAGGCTGTCGATCGAGCCGGTGGCAAGCGCAGGATCGATCGCGGCGAGCACGCGGCGGCCCACATCGTGCAGGTCTGCCGCGCGGGCGGCGAGCACGGGATTGCCCAGCGCGGAAAGCTGCCCGGCAATGCGGCTGACTGCCTGGTGCCACGACCACGCCACGCCATGGCCTTCGACCATGAGCTGGCAGGTCAGCGTGATCAGGTCGGTATCGTCGAGCAGATCGGCCTGCGCCTTGAAGATCGCGGCATCGCCTGCGCCGAGGCGGCGGGTGGTGTCGTCGATCAGCGCGGTCATCTGCGCGCGGGTGCGCCGGAGCGCTTCGTCGAGCATGGCGCCGCCCCGGCCCAGGTCCACCGGCTCATCAGGCACGGCGAGTTCGGCGGCGGCGACCACGTGGATCGTGCCGATGGCCAGGCCCGGACTGGCCGCCACGCCGGGCAGCATGGCCAGCGTGCCCTGCGGCTGCCAGCCGCGCCCGCCGGTGTCGGCCGCTGCGGCGCGCTTGGCCGCGGCGCGGGCGGCGTCTTCCTGCTCGCGCGCGGTCAGGCGGCGGGCTGCGGCGAGGAACTGCTCCACCGCCGCGCGGCCCTGCGCGCCATCGGCCGAGATGGTGATCGTGTCGCCGCACTTGAGGCCGAGTTGCAGCAGCGAGACCAGGCTGCGCGGATCGGCACTGTCGGCCCCATGGCGCACGCGCAAGGCCGCCGGGGCGGCGCGCGCCGCTTCCATCCAGGCCGAGGCGGGGCGGGCGTGCAGCCCGGCGGGATAGTCCACGGTCCAGGTGGCGGCATGGGCCAGGTCATCGAGCGGCGCGGCGGCGGGCGCGGTGGCCCCATCCTCGCCCAGGGCGCGGGCAATGGCGTGGGGATCATCGCTCGCCACCAGCGCAGCCAGGCGCGCTTCGTCCTGAATCAGGCGGGTCAGGCGGCGCAGGATGGCGATGTGGCTGTCGGAATTGGCGGCAATGCCGACAACGAGGTGCGCGGTCTGGCCGGGGTTCCATTCCACCCCGTCGCGGAGTTGCAGCACGGCGATGCCGTCGCGCCGCACCAGGCCCTTGTCTTCGCCCAGCCCGTGGGGGATCGCCACGCCCGATTGCGCGCCGCCGCCCAGGAAGGTGTTGGCCACGCCCTCGCGCCGCACCATGCTGTCTTCATAGCCTGGCGCCACGCAGCCGGCCGCGACCAGCATCTGCCCGACCTGGCGAATCGCGTCTTCCTTGCCGGTGGCCTGCGCGCCGATGCGCACCAGAGCCGCCTCTTCGGGCAAAATCGCGGGGTTGGGCAGCATTTCGCGCATCTCTCCTCGGGCCGTTTGTCAGCGGGCTTGGGCCGCTGCTGTGCTTTCAGAAAACGTTTTCTCGTGAATTTTGTCAAGAGGCTTGCGCAAATGGGCGGATTGGGGCCATTCTTGACGGAAGAACAGGCCGATTGGCCCGGGGGATGGAGAGAACGTTTTCTGATGGCTGTGGGGATCAAGGACGTAGCGCGGGTGGCCGGGGTTTCGGCGGCCACGGTGTCGCGGGTGCTGGCCGGCAAGGCGGTGGACGCGGCGATGCAGGCGCGGGTGCTGGCGGCGGTGGAAAGCACCGGCTATCGCCCCAACCTGGCGGCGCGGCGGCTGCGCTCGCGGCATTCCAACGTGATCGGCCTGATCGTGGCCGATATCCGCAACCCGTTCTTCACCGCCGTCTCGCGCAGCGTGGAAACCGTGGCCGCCGCGCGCGGCATGCAGGTGATCTTGTGCAACACCGACGAGGATCCGGCCAAGGAGGCGATGTACCTTGACCTGATGCACCAGGAACGCGCCGCCGGGGTGATCCTGGCGCCGTCGCGCCAGCGTGTCGCGCAGACCGAGCGGCCCGCCGGGGAACGCCCGGTGGTCTTGATCGACCGCGCGATTCCGGGGGCGGACCTCGATTGCGTGCTGCTCGACAACGAACGCATGGCCGCCGTGCTGGTGGAGCATCTCCACGCCCGTGGCCACCGCCGCGTGGCCGGCCTGTTTGGCGCGATGAGCACCACGGGCCTGGAACGCCGCGCCGGGTTCGAGCGTGCCGCCGCCGCGCTGGGCCTGGAAGCCCAGGCGATGGCCGTGCCGCACAGCACGGGCGAGGCGGAGCGCGCGCTGGCCGGGCTGCTGTCCGGCCCCGGCCGCCCCGATGCGCTGGTGGCCAGCAACGGTGTCATGCTGCTGCACATCCTGCGCGCCTTGCGCGCGCAGGGGCTGTCGGTACCCGGCGACATCGCGCTGGCCGGCTTCGACAACAACGACTGGATGGATTTCGTCGGCCAGGGCACCTGCGGGGCGGGCGGGATCAGCGTGATCGAGCAGCCGGTGGAGGAAATCGGCCGCACGGCCACGGCCATGCTGCTGGACCGGCTGGACAATCCCGATGCGCCGACGCGCAAGGTGGTGCTGGCGGGCAAGCTGGTGGCGCGCGGCTGAGGCCATTTCAGGCGCGCGCGCCGCTGTGGGAATGGTTAAAACCGCCATGCCCGGGGCCGGGCGCCTCTTACGGATCGCAACGGCAACCTCGCATCATCACCTTGCCGACATGATGCGGGCAAAGCCGGTCGACAGGATTTTCCGCGTGTTTGACGCCCGCCGGCACTTGGCAAGGAGTGTTGGCGATGGCCTTGGTGAAGAAGGAAAACCTCAATGGCGGCGGCCCCGACAAGGGCATGCTGGCCACCCAGACGCTGGCGCGCAAGGCGCCGGCGCGGGCCGCCGGGGGTGAACCGCCCGCCACGCGCGAGGCCGATGCGCGCAAGCGGGCGGCGCGGACCTATGCCCGCCAGCAACAGGCCGCCGAGCGAATCGCGGCGGCCAGCATCCAGCTTGCCGGCGGGGTGACCGAAGCCTCCGAAGCGCTCGACCTGCTGCAATCGGCAATGACGCAGATTTCCGCCGGGGCCGAGCAGGCCTCCAGCGCGTCGCAGCAATCGCTCCAGAACGTGACCACGATCAGCAGCCTGGTGCGCGATTGCCGCCACGCGGCGGATGCCTCGCTCCAGCGCACGCGCGGCCTGCAAAAGCTGCTGGAGGAAAACCGCGTGCAGATCACCGCGTCGGTCAGCGCGCTGGAAACCGCCTCGCAGCGGCAGGCCGCCTCGGTCAAGACGGTGAGCGACCTGGAAGCCCAGGCCAGCAACATCGGCGAAATCGTCAAGGCCGTGGCGCGCATTGCCGACCAGACCAACCTGCTCGCGCTCAATGCCGCGATCGAGGCGGCGCGCGCGGGCGAACATGGCAAGGGCTTTGCCGTGGTGGCCGACGAAGTGCGCACCCTCGCTGAAACATCGGAAAAGAGCGCCACCGAGATCCAGTCGCTGGTCGGCCAGATCCAGGGCGAAGTGCAGCAGATCGCGCAAGGCATTCTCGCCTCGGCCGAAGCCGCGCGGGCCGAGGCGCAGAAGGGCACCGACGTGACCGTGCAACTTGGCGAGCTGCGCGGCGACATGGACACGATCCTCTCGGGCGCGGACCTGATCGCCCGGCTCAACGCCGAATCCGAAACGGCCGTGGTCGAAGCGCAAAAGGGCTCCGAAGCGATTTCCAGCGCCGCGGCGGAACAGTCCGCCGCCTGCGAGGAAGTGCTCGCCACGCTGGAACAGCAGGGCACGGCGCTGCGCGAAAGCGATGCCACGGCGCAGAATCTCTCGGAAATCGCCGAGGACATGAAGAACGCCACCGATGTGCGCAAAAGCGCCGAGGAAGTCGCTTCGGCGGCCGAGGAGCTGTCTTCGGCGGTGGAGGAAATCAACCGGTCGGCCAGCCAGATCCTGGTGGCGATCGACCAGATCGCGGGTGGCGCCCGCACCGCCTCGGCAGCGGCCAACCAGTCCAGCGCGGCGGTCGAGCAGATCCGCAAGGGCGCGCAGCGTTCGAGCGAGGCGGCCGAGGCAGGCCTGGAGCGCGGTGTTGCGGTGTCCGAGCGCATTGCCCAGAGCCGCAGCGCGGTGGAGGAAATGATCGCCGGGGTGGCGCAATCGGTGGACAGCAATGCCCGCCTGCGCGGCCAGGTGACGCAACTGGGCCAGGTCTCGCGCCGGATCGACAAGATCGTGGAAGCGATCACGACCGTGGGCATCAAGACCAACATGCTGGCCGTCAACGGATCGGTGGAAGCCGCGCGCGCCGGCGAATTCGGCCAGGGCTTTGCCGTGGTGAGCAACGACATCCGCAACCTGGCCGAGGAATCCTCGGAAAACGCCGACCGCATCAAGGACTTGGTCCGCACCATCCAGGAGCAGATCGCCAACGTTGCCGGAGACCTCGACAACATCAGCCGCTCTGCGCTGGACGAAGTGGAGAAGAACAAGGTCATCACCGCCGATCTTGCGCGCGTGACCGACGATATGCGCGAAGTGCTCGACGGCAACCGCGCCATCCGCGCAAGCGCGGCGGAAATGCTGCGCCAGGTGACCGAGGTGCAGACCGGCATCACCCAGATCGCCGCCGCCGCGACCCAGGCGGACCAGGCCGCCACCCAGGCCGCCAGCGCCGCCAAGCAGCAGAGCCAGGGTGCCGAGGAACTGGCCGTGGCGATCGAGGAAATCGCCTCGATGGCCGACGAGCTGCAATCCAACGCCTGAATCCCAGGGCACACCCCCGGCCAGGGAGACGGCACATGCTTCATACCAGGATAGAGGCCGAAGGCGCAGCGGAGCTCGCGCCCGCGCGCGCGGGTGCGGACCACGCGGCGCCCCCGGCGCAGCCCCGGCAGTTCACCATCTTCACCGTGGACGGAGAGACTTTTGCCGTCTCGCTTGACGAAGTGAAGGAAATCATCCGCATGCCCGAGGTGGTGCGCGTGCCGCTGGCGCCACCCAGCCTGGAAGGTCTGACCAACCTGCGCGGCACGGTGCTGCCGGTGGTCAACACCCGCAGCCTGTTCGGCGGCGCGCCGGTGCCGGCCGATGACGCGACGCGGGTGGTGATCCTCGATCGCGGGCAATCGATCGGCATTGTCGTTGATCGCGTGGTCAGCGTGGTCTCGGTCGATCCCGAGCGGATCGAGGACGCCGCCTCGGTGGAAACCAGCGTGCGGTCTGACCTGCTGCGCGGGGTGATCAAGGACCAGAGCGGGCTGGGCCTGGTCATGGTGCTCGATGCCGCGCGGCTGGTGGAGCAGGAATTCCAGGCCCTGGCCCATGGCCGGGCGGAAGGGGCAGGGCTCGCCGCCGGCCTGGCGAGCGATCCCGCTGCCGGGACGGGCGGCGCGCCAGAGGCGGGCCAGGCCGATCTGGAAGAGCTGCAACTGGTGAGCTTTGAAGTGGCCGGGCAAGAATATGCGCTGCCCATCCACAGCGTGCGCGAGATCGTGCAACTGCCCGAAACCGTCACCCGCGTGCCCAAGGCGCCGGGCAGCGTGATGGGCGTGATCGCGCTGCGCGACCGGCTGTTGCCGGTGGTCAGCCTGCGCCACCTGTTCGGCCTGGCCGCCGGGCAAGTGGCCGATCACAACCGCGTTGCGGTGGTTTCGGTCGGCCCGGCCGGGCTGCTGGTGGGCGTGGTGCTGGACAAGGTCAACGAAGTGCTGCGCGTGCGCCGCAGCGGCATCGATGCCATGCCGCCGATGCTCGCGGCCGACAGTTCGCTGGCGGAAATCACCGCGATCTGCCGCCTCGACGGGGGCAAGCGGCTGGTCTCGATCCTGTCGGCCGAGGCCATGTTCGACCCCGGCACGATCGAGGAGGCCCTGAAGGACGCTCAGACGCAAGACATGCAGGGGCAACTCGCCGGGCGGGAAGACCACGCCGTGGCAGGGGAGGACGCAATGGCCGCAAACGATCGCCGTGCGCAAGTGCGGACAGCGGGCGAGGAACAGTTCGTGGTGTTCCGCCTGATGGACGAGGAATTCGGCGTGGACATCGCCACCGTGCAGGAAATCGTGCGCGTGCCAGAAGATCTTGCCCGCGTGCCGCGCACCGACGATCACATTCGCGGCGTGATGAACCTGCGCGGCGCGGTGATCCCGCTGATCGACCAGCGCGCCCGCTTCAACCTGCCGCCCTGCGAGGACAACGATCGCCAGCGCATCGTGGTGTTTACCCACCACGGCGTGCAGACCGGCTTCATCGTCGATTCCGTTTCGGAAGTGATGCGCATTGCCGGCGAGCACATCAAGCCCGCGCCCGACATGTCGGACCAGCAGCGCCGCGTGATCCGCCGCGTGGCCAACCTGCCGCAACAGCGCCGCATGATCCTGCTGCTCGATGCCGCGCAAATGCTCGATGTGCCGCCCGCCCGCGCGGCCTGACCACCACCGAGACCGACCGATCAAGGCATTGGCCAATGAAGGCACTGGTAGTTGACGATTCCGCGCTGATGCGCCGCCAGATCGGCGACATCCTTACCCGTGGCGGCTTGCAGGTGACGACCGCGCGCACCGGGGCCGAGGCGCTGGTGCGGATCGCGCAGGATGCGCCCGATGTCGTCACGCTGGATATCAACATGCCCGAGATGGACGGGCTCACCTGCCTCAGCCGGATCATGGCGGAATGCCCGCTGCCGGTGGTGATGATCTCCTCGCTCACCGAGCGCGGCGCGCTGGCCACGCTGGAGGCGATCGCGCTGGGCGCGGTCGATTTCGTGCACAAGCCGGGCGGCACTGTTTCCACCGCGCTGCGCGAGCAGGAAGACCAGATCATCGCCAAAGTGCTGGCCGCCGCCGGGGCCAGCGTGCGCCGCGCCAGCGGGCTGCGCCAGCGGCTGGTGGCGCGGCGCGATGCGATCATGCGCGCGCCGGTGCGCCCGCGCCCGCGTGGCGGCAGCTATGGACCGGGGCACGAGGCGCTCACGCTGGTGGGCGCGTCCACCGGTGGCCCGGCCGCGCTGGAAGACGTGCTGGCGCCGTTGCCGGCCGACTATCCCATGCCGATCCTGGTGTGCCAGCACATGCCCGCCACGGTCACGCGCCACTTTGCCGAGCGGCTCAACCAGTGCTGCGCCATGCCGGTGGAGGAAGTGCGCCGCCAGACCGAACTGCAACCCGGCACGATCTACCTGGCGCGGGGCGACGCTGACATGATCGTGCTGGAGCGGGGCGGGCGCCTGCTCGCCACGGTGGCCCCTTCCGCGCGCGAGCATACCTGGCACCCCAGTGTCAGCCGCCTGGTGGCCACCGCGATGGATACGGTGACGGCCGATTCCCTGATCGGCGTGCTGCTGACCGGCATGGGCGACGATGGCGCGCGCGAGCTGGCGCAACTGCGCCGCCAGGGCGGCTATACCATTGCCGAAAGCGAGGAAAGCTGCGTGGTCTATGGCATGCCGCGCGCGCTGGTCGAACAGGGCGGCGCGTGCGAGATCCTGCCCTGCCCACAGATCGCGGCCCGCCTGGAACGGCTGGCCTTCACCCGCATGCGCAACATGGCCAAGGGCCTGGAGAACACGTCATGGGCCTGCTGAAAGCCAGTGGTGGCAATTTTTCGCCCACGCCGGGCGTGGAAGAGCGCGCGAGCCTGGATCATGCCGATCCGGCGGTGCGCCGCCGCGCGGTGCAGGCCCTGGCCGGGGAGGCCGGCGCGGTCGACACGCTGGTGGCGATGCTGCCGCATGAAACCGACAATGGCGTGCGCCAGGCCGCGTTCCTGGCGCTGGCTTCGGCCAAGACGGCAGCGGCGGCGCAGGGGCTGGCCGTGCTGCTGGGCGCGGCCGATCCGGCGCTGCGCAACGGCGCGCTGGAAACCCTGGCGACGATGCCCGAGCACGCGCGCGACCTGCTCGATCCGCTGGGCCGCCATGCCGATCCCGACGTGCGCATCTTTGCCGTGCTGCTGGCCGGGGAAATCCATGACGGCGACATCGCGCAATGGCTGATCGCGCTGGCGCAGGCGGAAGCCGATCCCAACGTCTGTTCCTGCCTGGCCGAGGCGCTGGGCGGAACCGGTGCGCCTGGCGCGGGCGAAGCCCTGGCGGCGATTGCCGCGCGGTTTCCTGGCGATCCGTTCCTGGGCTTTGCCGTGGACACCGCCTTGCAGCGGCTGAGCGAGGGCTGATCGCATGGCCAGCCCCCCGCAGGCACCCCCGCTGCATCGCATCGCCGCCCCGCGCATCTCGGCCGAGGATGTCGTGGTGTTCTGCGATTTCTTCTACAAGAAGACCGGCATCAGCATGGATGCCAGCCGCCGCTATTTCATCGACAAGCGGCTGGAAGACCGCATGGCGGCCAACGACTGCAACTCGTTCCGGGAATATCTCTCGCTGGTCAAGTTCCAGCCGGGCGGCGCGGAAATGCAGGCGCTGATCAACGAGATGACGGTCAACGAGACCTATTTCTTCCGCGAGGACTACCAGTTCGCCTGCCTCACCCGGCGCATGCTGGACGAGATCGCCGATCGCAAGGATCCGCGCCGCGACCGCATCCGCATCTGGTCGATCCCCTGCTCGACGGGGGAGGAGCCCTATTCGATCGCCATCTCGATCTTGGAGGACTGGCCGCGCGCGAGCGATTTCGACATCGAGATCATCGCGTCCGACATCGATACCCGCGCCCTCGCCCGCGCGCGCGAAGGCATCTACCAGGCGCGCGCGCTGCACCGCGTTTCCCCGCGCATCCGCGACACCTATTTCCGCAAGCTGGACGGCGAGAACTGGCAGGTGGTGCCCAGCTTGCGCGAGTCCATCGATTTCGGGGTGATCAACGTGTCGAGCCCCACGCAGATGGCCCGGATGCGCGGGATCGACGTGATCTTCTGCCGCAACCTGCTGATCTACTTCGACGATCTTTCGCGGCGGCAGACCGCCGAGCATTTCTTCGACGCGCTCAACCCCGGCGGCTTCGTGGCGCTGGGCCATTCCGAAAGCATGAGCCGCATTTCCAACATCTTCGTGCCGCGCAAGTTTCCCGAGGCACTGGTGCATCAAAGGCCGCTGCCATGAGCCTGTCTCCCCATTCCCTTGCCGCTCCGCCAGCCCCGCCTGCGCCGGGCGAAGCCCCGCCATGCCGCGTGCTGATCGTGGACGACACGCTGACCGTGCGGCTGTTCTGCGCGCAACTGCTCAAGCGCGAGGGCTTCGGCGTGGACGAGGCGATCAATGGCCTGGAAGGGCTGGAGCAGGCCTTGCAGCACCGCTTCGACCTGTTCGTGGTCGACATCAACATGCAGAAGATGGATGGCTATGCCTTCCTTGCGCAAGTGCGCCGCAACCCGGATCTCAAGGCGATCCCGGCCGTGATGCTCAGCACCGAGCAGGGCACCGAGGATATTGCCCGCGCCTATCAGGCCGGCGCCAATTTCTATCTCACCAAGCCGATCGATCCGGTTCGCTTCATGGCAACCGTCAAGCTCATGACAGGTGTGGCATGCCCTTGAAATCGCAACGCAACCAGCCCCCCAGCATGGCCCCGGGGATGGACGGCGCGCTGGCCGGCAGCGAAGCGGCGGAACTGGCCGCCAGCTTTGTCGAGGAAAGCCTCGCCCTGATAGAGCAGGCCAATGCCGCGCTGCTGACGCTGGAAGCCGATCCCGACGATCGCGAGGCGATCAATGCGCTGTTCCGCTCGGTCCATTCGATCAAGGGCGCGGCGGGCCTGTTCGATCTGCCTGCGCTGATCCACTTGGTCCATGCCGGGGAAGACCTGCTGGGCGCGGTGCGCGATGGCAAGCTGCGGGTGAACGCAGCCATGGTCGACGAACTGCTCGCCGGGCTGGACTATGTCACCCGCTGGATCGGCATGTTCCAGGCCCATGGCGCGCTGCCGCCCGAAAAGATGGACATCGCGCGGCGCTTTGCCGCTGCCTATCGCGCCCGGCTCGATGCCATTGCACCTGCCGCAGCCACGCCCGGAGCTGGGCCGGAAGCCGGGCCGGAAGCGGTGCCGGAACCGGGCGTGCGCCACGCCTGGGCAGAGGCGGCGCGCGCCACGCTGGCGGGCGAGGGGGCGGGCGAGGGGGCGCCCGACACGGCAGGCGTGAGCGTGGAATACACCCCCGACGAAGGCTGCTTCTTCAGCGGCGAAGACCCGCTGCGCGTGGCCCTGGCAACGCCGGGGCTGGCCTGGCTCGACATTGCCCCGCGCGAGGCCTGGCCGGAGCGGGCGCGGTTCGATCCCTATGCCTGCAACCTGCGCATCCGCCTGATCGCCTGCGCCGATCGGGCGGAGGTGGAGCACCATTTCCGCTACATGCCCGAAAGCGTCACGCTTGCCGCGCTGGGGCCTGCGCCTGCGCCAGAGCCGGAGAGTGCGGCAGCCCCGGCGCCCGCCATCGTCCTGCCGCCGCTGGCGGTTGAGCTGCTGGAGGCGCAGCGCCGCGCGCTGGCCATGCCCGGGCGGCAGGACCAGGTGGAAGACATTGCCGCCGTGGTGCGCAACATCGCCGCATCCTGCGCCATGCCCTGCCCGCTGGGCGTCGATCATGCCGATGCCGCGCGGGTGAGCGCCGCGATTGCCGCGCTGCTCGATGCCACGCGCGCGGCCTCGCTGCCCGATGCCGCTGCCGCGCCGCTGCCCGAAGGCGGGCCGGTCGGCGGCGCCGGTGGCGCCAGCCGGGGCGAAGCGGCCGAGCGCACGTTGCGCGTGGAGCAGGGCAAGGTGGACCTGCTGATGAATCTGGTGGGCGAACTGGTGGTGGCCAAGAACGCCCTGCCGTTCCTGGCGCGCGACGCGGAAATGCGGTTCAACAGCCGCGAACTCTCGCGCGAGATCAAGGACAAGTATGCGGTGATCGACCGCATCACCCGGCAGATGCAGAACGCGGTGATGGATATCCGCATGATGCCGGTGTCCGACCTGTTCAAGCGCTTTCCCCGCCTGGTGCGCGATATCGCGCGCAAGCAGGACAAGCTGGTCCGCCTGGAGATCGAGGGCGAGAGCACCGAGGCGGACAAGAACATCATCGAGGCCCTGGCCGAGCCGCTGACCCACATCCTGCGCAACAGCCTGGACCACGGCATCGAGACGCCCGCACAGCGGCTGGCCCATGGCAAGGCCGAGACGGCCACGATCCGCCTGGTCGCCTTCCAGGAAGGCGACAGCGTCGTCATCGACGTGATCGACGACGGGCGCGGCATCGATCCCGAGCAGTTGCGGATCAAGGCGGTGGAGCGCGGCTTAATCGACGCCGAACGGGCTGCCCAGCTTGCCGATGCCCAGGCCGTGCAACTGGTGTTCCTGCCCGGCTTTTCCACGGCCGAGACGATTTCAGACTTGTCCGGACGCGGCGTGGGGATGGATGCGGTGCGTGCCGCAGTGGAGCGCTTTGGCGGCGCGGTCTCGCTCGAAAGCCGGCTGGGCCAGGGCGTGACCGTGCGGCTGCGCTTGCCGCTGTCGATGGCGGTGACGCGGGTGTTGACGGTGGAGCTGGCCGGGCAGCTTTATGGTGTGCCGATGGACCTGGTGGTGGAAACCGTGCGGCTGGACCCCGGCGCGATCCGCCGGCTCAAGCAATCGGAAGCCGTGGTGCTGCGCGACCAGGTGATCCCGATTGCCCGGCTGCGCCGCCTGCTGGGCATGGAAGACGTGGCCACTCCGCTGGAATCGGTGCTGATCCTGCGCATCGGCCCGGCGACGATCGGCCTGGTGATCGACGATTTCGGCACGGGCATGGACATCATCCTCAAGCCGTTTTCGGGCATCCTGGCCAACATGAGCGGCTTTTCCGGCACGGCCGTGCTGGGCGATGGGCGCGTGCTGCTGGTGCTCAATCTCAAGGAGATCCTGTGATGGCCATCCGCTATGCCGGCAACCTGGCCGTGCTCGACGGGCAATGCGCGGTGGAGGACGCGGGTGAGCTGGCCGAATGGCTGATCGCCGATGAGACGCGCGCGGTGGACCTGGCCGCCTGCGAGGGCGTGCACACTGCCGTGCTGCAATGCCTGAAGGCGCTGCGCCCGCCGCTCGCCGCCGCCCCGGCCGATCCCACGCTGGCGCGCTGGCTTGGCCCGCTTCTGCCGCCGCAAAGCGAAGGGCCGCACGAAACACCGCGCCGCCGCCGCTCGTCCCGCGCCACATCGGCTGGGCCGGAACCGCGAGCCGTCTCCCAACGCCGCAACAGGAAGGGTGCAAGCCAATGAAAACCGTGATGCTGGTGGACGATTCCCCGCCGATCCTGATGAGCATGGAAGCGATCCTGGGGCGCGCCGGCTATGGCGTGATCAAGGCGTCGAGCGGCGAGGAGGCCCTGCACAAGTTGCAGGGCGGGGCACGGCCCAACCTGGTGATCACCGATCTGAACATGGCGGCGATGAATGGCATCGATCTGATCCGCGCCATGCGCCAGATGGCCGTCACCCGGTTCACGCCGATCCTGATGCTGACCACCGAATCCGCGATGGACCGGCGCCAGGAAGCGCGCAGCGCGGGGGCCACCGGCTGGATCGTCAAGCCCGTGCAACCGGCCGACCTGCTGGCCGTGGTGCGCCAGATGGTGCCGGGAGGATGACATGTTCGCTTTGCTGACCCGCCTGCTGCGCCGGGGCCACGCGCCCGGCGTGCCACCCGCCATCCCCCCCGACGGCGCGCCCGAACTTCTGGGCGAGGCGCACGCCGACGAACCCGTACCGGCACCCGTGCCCGCGCCCCAAACAGCGCCGGACAATGTCGTTCCGTTTTCCCCGCCCGAGAGTCGCTATCACCGCATCCATCCCCAGACCATGGCGCTGGTGGAGGAAATGCAGAGCTATGCCGGCTTTGTGGAGATCATGCAGGCCCATCTCACCAATGTCTGCGGAGAGACCCAGGCCGCCGCCGAGGACATTCTGGGCCAGGCGCTGAACATCGAGGGCAGCGTTTCGGGCCTGGTGCGCCACGTGGGCGACACGATGCAGTCCGACCGGCTGGTCGATGCCAGCGATGCCATGCACCTGAGCGTGGAAACCGGGCGCGCGATGATTGCCGAGTTGATCCGCCAGCACGCGGAGACGCAGACCGAGATCCGGCACAGCCTGGACACGGTGCGCGCGCTGTCCAACCGCATGCGCAGCCATCTGGGCGAGATCGAGGACGTGCGCCGCTACACCGATCTGCTGGCGATCAACGCGCGCATCCGCATTGCCGGGCTGGGCAAGAACACCGGGCTGGAAGTGATTGCCGAGGAAATCCGCGCGCTGGCCACCCAGACCGGGCGCCTGGCGAGCGACCTCAACCACGAGCTGACCGAAATGGACCTGATGATCAGCGAAGACCTGATCGCCAAGGTATCCAGCCAGCAGCGCACCGACGATGCCCGCACCGAGGATCTCCAGCGCAGCTTTGCCAAGCTGGCCGAACACATGAACACGCTCAACCAGTTCCAGGCGGACCTGATCCGCGAAGTGCAGCGGCGCGGAGAGGACATGCGCGAACCGCTCAACACGCTGTGCGGCTCGATCCAGTTCCAGGATGTGGCGCGCCAGCAGCTCGAACAGGTCAGCCGCGCGCTGTCGATGATTTCGGATCACTTCGTCGCGCTCTCTAGCGCGATCATCCATGATGGCGCGCCGCCCGACAGCTCGATCGCCACGTGCCTCAGCTCGATCCTGGGCAGCTATGTGATGGAGCAGCAGCGCGCCGCGCATCGGGGCGAATCCGCCGCCACCGCACCCAAGATCGAGCTGTTCTGAGCCGCATCAACCCAACGCTTGCTGCCGGCGCCAGGCATCGGCGGCCTGCCCCAGGCTGCTGAACCGGGTTACCCCTTCGGGCAAGGGACCATCGAGCCCGGCGCAGCCGCCGCCGGCCCATAGCGCCGTGGCGGACGGCAGGCCCCGGCGCAGCGCACCGAGCAGCGGCGCCACCGCCGCCGGGCGGAAGAACGAAGAAAACGAAACCGCCACCACCTGCGCGCGATGATGCGCCGCCGCCTCTGCCAATTGCGCGGGCGGCAGTTGCGTGCCGAGGTTGATGATGAGGCCACCCTGCGCGGCCAACGTCACTTCGAGCATGGCCAGACCCAGCCCATGGCTCTCCTCCGGCAGCGTGGCCAGCACGGCGACGGGTGCCGCCCTCCTGTCAGCCCCGGCCTGAAGGGCAAGCGCGGCAGCGCCCAGCGTGCGCGCCAGAATCTCGCTGGCCAAGTGCTCCTGATGCACCGCGATCCGTCCGGCGTGCCAGGCTTCGCCGATCGCGATCAGCAGCGGGGCGGCCAGTCCCATCACGAAATCAGCGGCCCCGCGCCGCGCCAGGCAGGCCGCGAGATGGGCCGCCAGCGCCACCGAGTGGCCTTGTTCCGCCAGAGTCAGCGCTGCCTGCACATCGGCATCCAGGCCGATCGCCAAGCGGGCGTCGCCCAGGCTCTGTTGCTCGGCCAGCGCGGCCAGTTGCGGCAGGGGCAGGGGTACCACCGCGCCGGCCCGCGCGCCCGCGTCGATCAGGCGGCGCAGCAGGCGCAGGCGATCGAGCTGTTCGGGCGCGAAGCAGCGGCGGCCCCGATCATCGCGCGCGGGCACGGGAAAGCCATAGCGGCGCTCCCACGCGCGCAGCAGATCGGCGCGCAGGCCGGTGGCCGCGACCACGTCGGCCAGAGGCATCCATTGCTCGTGCTGGTGTGCCGGGTCCATTGCCCCTGCCTGGCGCGATGGACTTGCCATGGCCTTAACCCGGCCCTCCGGCTGTCCACCCTGCGCCCGGACAAGGCCGATCCCCTATCTGGCAACCTATGTAGTGATACGGGCGCGATCGGGTGGGAACTTAACCGCGCTGCGCAACAGAGTGTTCCGGACTGGCCGTGCAAGAACGGGGGTGCGAGGCTGGTCGGCACGATCCGATTCCGCCTCGACCCGAACCCAACCAGGCCCGTCCTGTCCGGTACAAAGCCTTTGCCCAAAGGCCTCCCGCCCCGGATGACGCCAGCAGGAATTGAACGCCATGCGCAAGACCATCCTGATCGTCGATGACTCGCCCACCATGATCATGAGCGTACGCGCCACGCTGGAGATGAACGGGTACGCCGTGGAATCCGCCAGCGACGGCAGCCGCGCGATGAGTGCGCTCAACAGTGGTCTGCGGCCCGACCTGATCATCACCGACATCAACATGCCCAACATGGGCGGGCTGGAATTCATCCGCAATGCGCGCGGCGTTTCCTCTTGCCGGTTCACCCCGATCCTGACGCTGACCACCGAAAGCGAGCGGGCCAAGCGCGACGAGAGCCGCCGGCTTGGCGCCACCGGCTGGCTGGTGAAGCCCATTTCCGGGCCGGACCTGCTCGGGGTGATCCGCCAGATCCTGCCTGCGGCCTGACGCGCGGTGGGCGCTGGCCTCGCGACGCTGCTGCTGGGCGCGGCAGCCCTGGCGCTGGTGGCGCTGTGGCGGGGATGGCAGCCTCGTGCGCCGGAAAGGGAGCCGTCCGGCGTGACCGGGCCAGAGCCGGAACCGGTGGCCGACACCGGCGGCCTCGCGTTCCTGTCCGATCCCTTTGCCATTCCCCCGCCCGTCCTGGCCGACATGCAGGCAGTGCAGCCTTTCGTCGATACGCTGTGCGGGCAGATCGAAGGCATCCAGGCCGATGTGGCCGATGGCGTGGTCAATGTGGTGCGCCGGGTGGAATCGATCAGCACGCTGTCGGCCGGGCAGCGCGATCGCATCTTTGCCTCGCTCGCCGGCGCGCAGGCCATGCGGGAGGCAGTGGCCATGCCCGGCGAGATTGTCGCGCGGCTGGGCCACATGCTGGCCGAGCGCGATCGCCGCATTGCCGAGAACTTTGCCGGTCTCCAGGCGCTGGCCGGGGAATTCCAGGCCTTGCGCGATACGGTCGACGTGATTTCACAAGTGGCCGACAAGGCCTTCTTCCTGGCGATCAACGCCTCGGTCGAGGCGCACCACCAGGGCCGCGCAGGCCTGGCCTTTGGCCTGATCGCCACCGAAATGCGCAGCCTGGCCAGCCAGACCGCCGATGGCGCGCGGCAGGTGGGGCAAAGCATCCACACCTTTTCCGACCGCATGCATGCCCAGATCGCTGCCGCCATGCCCGGTGCTGCTGGCAAGGCCGATGGCGCGGGTGGCGGCGCGGGCGAGATGGGGGCGCTGCTCGCCGAACTGGGGACCGCGCAGGAACGCGCGCTCGAGGCGGCCGCGCAGCTCGACACCGCGATGCAGACGCTCGACACCGGACACGCCGAGATCGTCCGCTCGCTGTCCGATATCCTTGGCAACCTGCAATTCCAGGACGTGATGCGCCAGCGGCTGGAACAGATCTTCGGTGCGCTGCGCGAACTGGAAGACCTGATCGCGCAATCGACCTCGGGCGCGCCGCCAACCCGCTCGCTGCTCGACGTGCTGGAACAGCAGCGCGCGCTATGTCATGGAAAGCCAGCGCCAGGTGCATGGCGCCATCGTCAACGACAATGCCCCGGCCGAAGAGGCCGACGCGGCGCCCGCTGCCAGGATCGAGCTGTTCTGAGCGCGTGTTTGGGTTATCCGGCTGCGCCGGATGTGCTGCCCCGGCCCTCTCCCCCACCCGGCCTCCCACAAGGTACCATCGTTGGGAGGCCGGGTGGGGGAGAGGGCCAGTGCCGCACTGAA
>NZ_BMZP01000005.1:115554-226701 GCF_014652855.1 Novosphingobium pokkalii | reverse complement strand
CCGCACGGAAAATGCGCCCGGCGCATTTTCCAACAACGCCTCCGAGCGCAAAAATCCCCTTTGGCCTTCGCATTTGCACAAAGCTTGGCTTAGAGAGGGCCGGACGCCCGGCCAGGCCGGGCCATGGCAGGAGAGATTCGCGCGATGACCACCCAGACCCCCGTGCTCGAAAGCGCGTCTGCACCCGCAAGCCCGGCACCCAATCCGCCCTCGGCGCAGCCGGTGACGCTCACCCGCTTTCTGATCGAGCAGCAGCGGCGGCCGGATTCGCCCTGCCCGCCGCAATTGCGCCTCCTGCTCGAAACCGTGGCGCGCGCGTGCAAGGCGATCAACTTCGCCATTTCCAAGGGCGCGCTGGGCGATGTGCTGGGCTCGCTGGGCAGCGAAAACGTGCAGGGCGAAGTCCAGAAGAAGCTGGACGTGATCGCCAACGACCTGCTGCTCGATGCCAACGAATGGGGCGGGCAACTGGCGGCCATGGCATCCGAGGAAATGGAGACGCTGCACCCCATTCCGGGCCGTTTCCCCAAGGGCGAGTACCTGCTGGTGTTCGATCCGATCGACGGATCGAGCAATATCGACGTGAACCTGTCGGTCGGCACGATCTTTTCGGTGCTGCGCGCACCCGAAGCCTGCGCCGGGCGCGACGTGACCGAGGCCGATTTCCTCCAGCCCGGCACCGAGCAGGTGGCCGCCGGCTATGCCATCTATGGCCCGCAGACGCTGCTGGTGCTGACCGTGGGCACCGGCGTCTATGAATTCACGCTGGACCGCGAAATCGGATCGTGGCGCCTGACCGACGGGCCGATCCAGATGCCGCACGGCAACCGTGAATTCGCCGTCAACATGGCGCGCCGGCGCCAGTGGTCGCCGCATGTGGCGCGCTATATCGAAGAGCGCATCCAGGGCACCGAAGGGCCGCTCGGCCTCGATTACAACATGCGCTGGCCTGCCTCGATGGTGGCCGACGTGCACCGCATCATCAAGCGCGGCGGGGTGTTCCTCTATCCGGCCGATCATCGCCCCGGCGGCAGCGCGCGGCTGCGCCTGCTCTATGAAGCCAATCCGATGAGCTTCCTGGTGGAACAGGCCGGGGGCGCGGCCAGCAATGGCCATGCGCGCATTCTCGATCTGGTGCCCGGCGGCCTGCACGAGCGCGTGGGCGTGATCCTGGGCGATCCGGCAGAAGTCGCCGCCGCCAGCCAGCCGCAAGGCTGATCGCAGGGCGCGGCGCATGGACATGTTCGCCGCGCTCCAGGCTTTCGTGGCGGTGGTGGACGAGGGCGGCTTTGCCCCGGCGGCGCGGCGCGCGGGCCAGGCGCCGTCTTCGTTCACCCGCCATGTCGACGCGCTGGAAGCGGCGCTCGGCACGCGGTTGCTGGCCCGTTCCACCCGCCAGGTCAGCCTGACCGAGGCGGGGGAAGCCTATTACCCGCAAGCGCGCGCGATCCTTGACCAGTTGGCCGAGGCCAACCGCGCCCTGCGCGAAGGGCCGGGCGCGGCGCGCGGACTGTTGCGCCTGAGCCTGCCGGTCACCTTCGCGCGGCTGCATGTCACGCCCTGGCTGCCCGCGTTCCTGGCCGCGCATCCGGACATCACGCTGGATGTGGTGGTGACCGACACGATGCTCGATCTGGCGGCGCAGCGCATCGACGTGGCGGTGCGGCTGGGCGCGCTCGATTCCTCCAGCCTGCTGGCGCGGCGCCTGGCGCCGCAGCGCCGCGTGGTCTGCGCCAGCCCGGCCTATCTGGCCGCGCGCGGCACGCCGCAGGTGCCGCAGGATCTGGCCAGCCACGCCTGCCTGACGTTTGCCTTTGCCGATGGCGAGCGGCGCTGGCGCCTGAGCCGCGATGGGCAGCACGAATGGGTGCGCGTGGCCGGGCCGCTGCGCACCAATCATGCCGACACGATCCGCGAGATGGCCCTGGCCGGGGCCGGCCTCGCCCTGCTGCCCACCTGGCTGGTGGGCGAAGACGTGGCGCAAGGGCGGCTGTGCCCGGTGCTGGACGGGTGGCAGGCCGACGTGGCCCGGCCCGGCGCATCCCCGCCGGGCGATGCCGGCATCCACGCGCTCTATCTGCCCGATCGGCGCGGCATGGGCAAAGTGCGCCTGCTGGTCGATTTCCTGGCAGAGCGGTTCGGGTCTCCGCCCTATTGGGACCGGGGCCTCAACGGCTGACTTTTGCGCAAATTGCAAAACTGCCTGCCAATCAGGGCAGATTATCATTTGCCGCTGCACGGTCCATAGGGCGGGCAACCAAGCCCGGCAGCAACCGTTTCCCTGCGGTAGCTGCTCCAGAGCAAAGAGCCCTGCCATGTCGGAAACCCTTTTGGCCGGCGCCGCCGCGCGCCCGGCAGCCGCTTCCTCTTCGCCCGCCCATTCTTCCCCCACCAAGCCCGAGCTGGGCACCGGTCTGATCCTGGCCATGGCCGCCACCACTGGCCTTGGCGTCGCCAATATCTATTACAACCAGCCGATGCTCGGCCTGATCGAGGCGAGCATGCCCGGCGGGCTGACCGCGCTGGTGCCCACCGTCACCCAGCTCGGCTATGCCCTGGGCCTGTTCCTGCTGGTGCCGCTGGGTGACCGGGTGGAGCGGCGGCGGCTGATCGTGGCGCAGTTCCTGTTGCTGTCGGTGGCGCTGGTGCTGGCGGCGGTGGCGCCTTCGCCGGCCCTGCTGCTGGGCGCTTCGCTGATCCTGGGCGCGCTGGCGACGGTAGCGCAGCAGATCGTGCCCTTTGCCGCGCACCTGGCCCCGCCCGAGCGCAGCGGCGCGGTGATCGGCAAAGTCATGGCCGGGCTGCTCTGCGGCATTCTGCTCAGCCGCACCCTGGCCGGGTTCGTGGCCCAGCAGGTCGGCTGGCGCGCGATGTTCTGGCTGGGCGTGCCGCTGGCGCTGCTCGCCGCCGCGATCCTGCGCGCCATGCTGCCGACGTCGGCCACCGCGCAGGGGCCGCGCTATCCGCAACTGCTCGCCTCGCTGTGGCACTTGTGGCGCCGCCACCGCGCCCTGCGCCTGGCAACGATCACGCAGGGCCTGCTGTTTGCCGCGTTCAGCGCCTTCTGGAGCATCCTGGCGCTGCGCCTGGCGCAAGTGGGCGAGGGGCCGAGCGTGGCCGGCCTGTTCGGCGTGATCGGTGCAGTGGGCATTCTCGCCGCGCCGATGGCCGGGCACCTGGCCGACCGGCGCGGCCCCCACGCCACGATCGTGGCCGGGGTGGCGCTGATGGTGGTGGCCTGGGCGATCGCGATGACCTGGTCGGGCGTGGTCGGGCTGGCGCTGGCCTGCGTGGTGCTGGACCTGGCGGTGCAGAGCGCGCTGATCTCGCACCAGCATATCGTCTATGCCCTGGACCACGGCGCGCGGGCGCGGCTCAACACGCTGTTCATGGGCGGCATGTTCCTGCTCGGCGCGGCCGGGTCTGCCCTGGCGGCGCTGGCCTGGCATGGCGCCGGCTGGAGCGGGGTAAGCAGCCTCGGCCTGGCGCTGGGCCTGGGCGCCGGGGTGGCCAACTGGCTCGCGCGGCGCGGGTAAAAGTTATATCTGGCAATAGGATAGCATATTTCCCCGGGGAAACCTCGCGGTTCTCCGGGGATTTTCATGCAAAATGCTGCACTGCACAATAACCTGGGTCAACCAAACACGATGGTCTTGTTGCCGTTGACCATCACCCGTCGCTCGATGTGCCACGACACCGCGCGGGCGAGCACCTGGCACTCCACGTCGCGGCCCAGCGCGACGAGCGTTTCGGGCGCGTGGACGTGGGTGACGCGGCGCACGTCCTGCTCGATGATCGGGCCTTCGTCGAGATCGGTGGTGACGTAGTGCGCGGTGGCGCCGATGATCTTCACCCCGCGATCGTGCGCCTGGTGATAGGGCTTGGCCCCCTTGAAGCTGGGCAGGAAGCTGTGGTGGATGTTGATGCAGCGGCCGGCCACCTTTTCGCACAGCATGGGCGAGAGGATCTGCATGTAGCGCGCCAGGACCACGAGATCGGGATCGGTCTCGTCGATCAGCGCGGCAAAGCGGGCTTCCTGCACCGCTTTGCCTTCAGGCTTCATCGGCAGGTGGTGATAGGGCAATCCGCTCCATTCCACGAAGCTGCGCATGTCGTCATGGTTGGACACCACGCCGACAATGTCCACCGGCAGCAGCCCGGCGCGCCAGCGGTGCAGCAGATCGAACAGGCAGTGCCCGAACTTGGAGACGGCGAGCAGCAGGCGCGGGCGGCGCGCCATGTCGTGCAGCGACCAGTCCATCGCAAAGCGATCGGCAATCGGGGCAAAGCGCTGGCGCAGGATTTCGACATCGGGCAGCGGCGCGCCATCGCCGGCAAAGGCGGTGCGCATGGCAAACAGGCCCGAAGTGCCATCGTTGAAATGGTTGGACTCGGTGATCGTCGCGCCTTGCTCCGCCAGGAAGCTGGCGACGGCGGCAACGATGCCGCGCTGGTCCGCGCAGCGCAGCAGGAGCACCTGGCCTGCCATGGCCCCGGCCCCCGGTTCGACAATTCCGGTCATGCTTCGTGTTTCCCCTGGTGCGCCGGCCACGGGAGCCTGCGCTTTCGCCGTGCAAAGACCGGTTGCGGCGCGATTTTGGCAAATCACATTTTCGGCCATGGGGATGACATTTTTAGACGCGACGTCCTCGCCCCGTCGCACTTACCCATGACGCTGTGACAAGCACCACATCAACTCGCTGGACCAGGGGCCGCTATTCCGCGCTGGCATTGCTGCGCGGGGCGCTGGGCGGGCATCGCCATTGGGGCCGGGCCTGGCGCGCGGCAGAGCCCAGGGCCGCCTATGACATCGTGATCATCGGCGGTGGCGCGCATGGCCTGGCGACCGCCTATTACCTGGCGAGCCAGCACGGCATCCGCAACGTGGCCGTGGTGGAAAAGGGCTGGATCGGCGGCGGCAACACCGGCCGCAACACCACGATCGTGCGCTCGAACTATCGCCAGGCGCCGTTGCAGCGGCTGCTCGAACATTCGCTCAAGCTGTGGGAAGGGCTGTCGGACGAGCTCAACTACAACGTGATGTTCTCGCCGCGCGGCGCGCTGTTCCTGGGCCATTCGGATGCGGACATGACGCGGCTGGCCGAGCGCGGGGACAGTTTGCGCGCGATGGGCATCGATGCCGAGCTGATGGACGTGGACGCGGTGCGCCGCCTGGTGCCGCTGCTCGATTTCTCGCGGGCCGCGCGCTGGCCGATCCAGGGCGGGCTGATCCAGCAGCGCGGCGGCACGGCGCGGCACGATGCGGTGGCCTGGGGCTATGCCCGCGCTGCGGACAATCTTGGCGTGGACATCATCGAGAATTGCGAAGTGACCGGCTTCACCCGCCAGGGCGATACGGTCACCGGCATCGAGACGACGCGCGGGCCCATCGCGGCGGGGAAAGTGGCGATCTGCGTGGCCGGGAACAGCGGCCACGTTGCGGGCCTGGCTGGCCTGCGCCTGCCGATCGAGAGCCACACGCTGCAAGCCTATGTAACCGAGCCGGTCAAGCCGATGATCGACACCGTGATCATGTCGCAATCGCTGCATTGCTATATCTCGCAATCCGACAAGGGCGGGATCGTGGCGGGCGGCGATCCCGATGGCTTTCCCAGCTATGCCCAGCGCGGCCAGCCGGTGCGGCTGGAAGACGCCATTGCCCAGGCGATCGCGCTGGTGCCCGCGCTCAGCCGCCTGCGCATGGTGCGCTGCTGGTCGGGCGTGACGGATATGAGCTTTGACGGATCGCCGATCATCGGCGACCTGCCGCTGCGCAACCTGCATCTCAACGGCGGCTGGTGCTATGGCGGGTTCAAGGCGACGCCGGGATCGGGGCATCTCTATGCCCACCACCTCGCCACCGGGCAGCCGCACCCGATCGCCGCGCCGTTTGACCTGGCGCGGTTCGCTGCCGGGCGCACGATCGACGAAGCGGGCGTGGGCCCGATGCCGCAACATCGATAAGGGGAGGCACGGGCGATGATGCTGATCGAATGCCCCCATTGCGGGCCACGCGCGCAGGAAGAGTTCACCTATGAGCGCACCCGCGACAGCGTGGTGCAGCTTGACGACGCGCCCGAGGTGGCGATGGCCACGCTCTATGCCCGCACCAATCCGCGCGGGGAGGAAAACGAGATCTGGCGCCACACCCTGGGCTGCCGGGGCTGGCTGGAACTGCGCCGCGACCGCATGAGCCATGCCATCGTGGCGGTGCGCGCGCTGGGCCGGGCGGTGCTGCCATGAGCGGGGAAACCGCGCGCTTCACGTTCGACGGCAAGAGCTATACCGCGCAGGCGGGGCAGACCCTGGCCGCTGCGCTACTGGCCAATGGCGTGGCCGTGGTCGCGCGCAGCTTCAAGTATCACCGCCCGCGCGGGATCATGGCGGCGGGGGTGGAAGAACCCTCCGCGCTGGTGACCGTGGGCGAGGGGGGCCGCGCCGAACCCAATACCCGCGCCACCGACGTGTTCGTCTATGATGGCCTGGTCGCGCGCAGCCAGAACGCCTGGCCCAGCCTGGCGTTCGACGTGGGGGCGGTGAACGGCCTGGCCGCGCGGCTGATCCCGGCGGGCTTTTACTACAAGACCTTTTTCGGGCCGCCGCGGCGCTGGATGGTCTATGAACGGTTCATCCGCAAGGCGGCCGGGCTTGGCCCCGCGCCACAAGAGGCAGACCCCGATGCCTTTGACCACCGCGCCGCGTTTTGCGACGTGCTGGTGGTGGGGGCCGGGCCGGCCGGGCTCGCCGCCGCGCTGGCGGCGACGCAGGCGGGGCAGCGGGTGGTGCTGGTGGAGCAGGACAGCCTGCCCGGCGGCGCATTGCTGCGCGAGGATGCGCGGATCGACGGACAGGACGGGGCGGACTGGGCGCAGGGCACGGTGGCGGCGATCCGTGCTGGCGGCGGCCGCGTGCTGTTGCGCGCCACCGCGACCGGATACTGGGACGGCAACCTGGTCAGCGTGGTGGAGCGCCTGGCCGAGCCGGGCCAGGTGCCGGCACCCGGCACGCCGGTGCAGCGCCTGTGGAAAGTGCGCTGTGGCAAGGTTTTGCTGGCAACTGGGGCGATCGAGCGGCCGCTGGCGTTTGGTGGCAATGACCGGCCCGGCGTGATGCTGGCGCAGGCGGTGCGCCACTATGTGCGGCGCCATGGCGTGGTGCCCGGGCGCCGCGCGGTGGTGGCGACGAGCAACGACGATGGCTATCGCACGGCCTTTGCCCTTGCCGATGCCGGGGCGCAGGTGCTGGCCGTGCTCGATAGCCGCACCGTGCTGGCCGGACCCCTGGTGGAGCGGGCGAGGGCGCGCTTTGCCGTGCTCGCCGATGCGCGGCCGATCGACACCCGCGTGGCGGGCAGGCGGCTTTCGCGCGTGATCGCGCAAGTGGGCGGCGCCGAAACCACTTTTGCCGCCGATCTGCTGGCGATGTCGGGCGGGTTCACGCCGGTGGTGCACCTGCACAAGCAGGCGGGCGGTGACCTGGCGTGGGACGCGGCCGCGCAGGCCTTCCTGCCCGGCACGGCGCGGCAGGCGCAGGCAAGCATCGGTGCGGCAGCGGGCGGCCATGCGCTCGATGCCATCCTGGCGCAGGGCTGGGCGGCGGGCGGCGGCGGGGCGCGCGCCTTTGCGGTGGACGATCCGCTGGGCCTGGGCACCCCGGCCATGGCGGCGGCCATTCCTCAGGCAGTGCGCGGCAAGGCCTTCGTCGATTTCCAGAACGACGTGTCCTTGGGCGATGTCGACCTGGCCTGGCGCGAAGGCTATCGCTCGGTCGAGCATCTCAAGCGCTATACCACGCTGGGCATGGGCACGGACCAGGGCAAGACCGGCAACATGGCCGCGCTGGCCCGGCTGGCGCAGGCGCAAGGGGTGGAGATTCCGCAAGCCGGGCTGACCACGTTCCGCCCGCCCTATACGCCGACCACGCTGGGCGCCTTTGCCGGGGCAGCGGTGGGCGATCATGCCGGGCCGGTGCGCCGCCTGCGCCTGCACGCGGCGCACGAGGCGCTGGGCGCGGTGTGGCAGCCGGTGGGCTATTGGTTCCGCCCGCGCGGCTATCCGCGCAATGGCGAGAGCCTGGGCGCGGCATCGCTGCGCGAGGCGCGGATGGTGCGGGAAAGCGTTGGCATGGTGGATGTTTCCACGCTGGCAACGTTCGAGATCGCCGGGCCGGATGCCGCCGCATTGCTGGAAATGGCCTGCGCCACCACGATCGGGCGGCTGGCCCTGGGGCGCGGCCGCTATACCGTGATGCTGCGCGAAGACGGCATGGTGATGGACGATGGCACCGCCTGGCGGCTGGAAGAGCAGCGCTATCTGCTGACCAGCTCGACCGGCGGGGCGGATCGCATGGCGCAGCATCTGTCCTGGCTGCGCAATGTCGTGGCGCCCGATCTGAAAGCCAGCGTGGTCAACGTGCAGGAGCATCTGGGCGCCGTGGCTCTGGCCGGGCCGCGCGCGGCGGCGGTGCTGGCCGAGCTGATCGGCGCGGCGGTGCCGGCGCACATGCGCTGCGCCCGCGCCATGCTGGCGGGGATCGAAGTGCTGGTGCTGGCCGCCAGCTATAGCGGGGAGCGCGCTTTCGAAATCTATGCCCCCGGCCATGACATGGCCGTGGTCTGGCAGGCCCTGCACGAAGCCGTGGTGGCTGCCGGCGGTGGCGCCTATGGCCTTGATGCCATGGACCATCTGCGCGTGGAAAAGGGCCATGTGGTGATCGGCGCCGAAGTGGATGGCCGGGTGACCCCTGCCGACATCGGCCTGGGCGGCATGCTGCGCAAGCAGGGTGGTTTCGTCGGCTGGCAGGGGCTGCAACGCCCGGCGCTGGCCGATCCGGCGGGGCGGCGCCACCTGGTGGGCGTGGCGGCGGTGGACGGCCAGGCCCTGCCCGAAGGCGCGATGCTGGTGGCCCGCGAAGGGGACGTGCCGCTGGGCCATGTTACCACGGCCTCGCCGCGCGTGGCGCCGGACCCGGAGGGCCTGACCGGTGGCATCGGCCTGGCGCTGCTGACCGACGGGGCGAGCCGGCAGGGCGAGGAACTGCTCGCCTGGTCTGCCACGCGCGGGCAGACCGTGCGGGTGCGGGTGTGCGAGCCGGTGTTCTATGACCGCGAAGGAGCCCGTTACCGTGATTGAGCTGACCGATCACGATGCCGGTGATGTGCTGGCGCTGGAACTGTGGGATGCGGCCGGGGCCGCGCCGGTGGCGCAGGCGCTGGGCTTTGCCCTGCCGCCCGTCGGAGCCAGCGCGGGCGACGATCGCTGCCGCGCGATGCGGTTCGAGCCCAATGTCTGGCTGGTGGAAGGCAGCGGCGTGGACCGCGCGGCCCTGGCCGGGGCCGTGGGCGCGCATGGCGCGGTGACGCCGATCGGTGGCGGGCTGGTGCGGGTGATCCTGCGCGGGGCGGGCTGGCGTACGCTGTTGATGCACGACGGGGTGTTCGACGCTGAAAACCCCGCCTTTGCGCCGGGCTGCACGGCGGCCACGGTGATCGCCCATGTGGCCGTGCGGCTCAACGTGGTGAGCGAGAAGCGCTGCGACGCGCTGGTGCCGGCGAGCCTGGCGGAAGGATTGATCGGGCGGTGGCGGCAGGTGGCTGCGGGGCTGTGATTCGGTTGCGCCTGGCTGCCGGGGGCTTCGACAAGCTCAGCCCGAACGGGTTTGGGTGTTGATTCTTACAGTCCGTTCGCCCTGAGCTTGTCGAAGGGCGGGTGGCGCGATGCTGTCGGGCAAGGGGCTGTGAGAAGCTCGGCCCGATCGGGGGATTTGAAGGCTGGGCGTTTTTGCCCCTCCTCTTTAGAGGAGGGGTTGGGGGTGGTGCGGAGCCTTGCACCAGATTTCCACCACCCCCCGACCCCCTCCTCTGAAGAGGAGGGGGAGTACGTAACTGCACTGGACAAAACGGGCCGCCGGGGAGAAATGAGCATGCGCGAAGGTGAAGCAGTCCTGGCCCCGCCGCCGCTGATCGGCACGGGCGTGCGGCAATGGTATGTGCTGGTGCTGCTGTCGCTGGTCTATGCGATGAACATCGCCGATCGCTATGTCATCACCACGGTGATGGAATCGATCCGGCTGGACCTGAAGCTGACGGATTCCGGCGTTGCCCTGCTGACCGGCGTGGCGCTGGCGCTGTTCTATGTCACGATCGGCATTCCGGTTTCGGCGCTGGCCGATCGGTTCAGCCGGCGCAACATCATTTCGGGCGCGCTGCTGCTGTGGTCCGGGCTGACCATCCTGACCGGCCTGTCGTCCACCTTTGGCCAGATGCTGCTGGCGCGGATCGGCGTGGGCATTGGCGAGAGCGGGGGAACGCCGCCGTCCACCTCGATGCTGGCGGATTATTTTCGCCCGGCGCAGCGGCCGGCGGCACTGACGGTCTATGCCCTGGGATCGTGCCTGGGCGCCTGGATCGGGGCGGACGTCGCCGGGCGGGTGGCCGATCTCTATGGCTGGCGCCATGCCTTCCTGGCGCTGGGCGTGCCGGGCGTGGTGCTGGCGGCGCTCATCTTCCTGACGGTGCGCGAGCCGCGCCGGGGCATGATGGACGCACCGCGCGCCGCGCCTGCCGCGCCCGAGGCGCCGCGCCTGCCGCTGTGGCGCGCGCTGGCCTTCCTGCTGCGCCAGCGCGCCACGATGCACCTGATGATGGGCGGCGCGGTGACGGCGCTGTGGGGCTGGGGCCTGATGTGGTGGACGCCGACCTATCTTCAGCGCGCCTATGGGCTGAGCGCGGGGCAGGCCGGGGAAATCCTGGGGCCGATGCACCTGATCGCGGGCAGCCTGGCGACAGTGGCCACTGCCGTGCTGATGACCAGCCGGTTCATGGCCGATCCGCGCAGGGTGCTGATCCTGATGGCAGGGGTGGTGGCGGTGATCACCGTGCCTTCGTTCTTCATCTATTGGACGCACGATCTGGCCGTGGCCAAGCTGTGCCTGTGGCTGTTCGTGCCGGCGATGTATTTCTACATCGGCCCGTCGTTCGGCCTGTTGCAGAACGTGGTGCCGGCGCAGATGCGCGCCACCGCCTGCGCGCTGACCCTGCTGATGGCCAATATCGCCAACCTGGTGATCGCGCCGCAGTTCGTGGGCCTGGTCAGCGACCATGTGGCCGCTGGCCATGGCGCCGATGCCGCCTCGTTGCGCGTGGCGCTGCTGATCCTGGCGCCGACCGGGCTGTGGGCGGCCTGGCATTACTGGGCGGCGACGCGCAATATCCTGGCCGAACAGGAGCGCGCCATCTCTGGCGAGATCATCGCCTGATTCCCGCGCTGCGGGGTTGCTTCAACCGACTGGCGCCGCCTCGCGCAGTTCGGCGATCAGGCTGGCCTTGAGCAGCTTGCCCGTGGGCTCGCGCGGCAGGGCGGAACGGAACAGCACGCGCTTGGGCGTCTTGATCGGGCCGAGGGCGGCGCGGGTTTCGGCGATGAGGCGGGCGGCGAGCGCCTCGTCTGCCGCCACGCCGGGCGCGGGCTGGATCACCGCCACGGCCACTTCGCCCAGATCGGCATCGGGCGCGCCGACCACCGCGACGTCGGCCACGGCGGGGTGGGTGATGAGGTGGTTCTCGATTTCCTGGGGGTAGATGTTGACCCCGCCCGAGATGATCATGAAGTGCTTGCGATCAGTGAGATAGAGAAAGCCTTCGGCATCGAGATAGCCGATGTCGCCCAGCGTGGCCCAGCCCTGGGGTGAGAGGGCGGCGGCGGTCTTGGCCGGATCGTTGTGATAGGCAAAGGCCGGTCCATTGGCGAAATGGACGTTGCCGGGCGTGCCGGTGGGCAGTTCCTCGCCGTTGTCATCGAGGATGTGGACATCGCCCAGCACGGCGCGGCCGACCGAGCCGGGATGGGCCAGCCATTCGTGGGCGCTAAGCGCGGTGATGCCGCACATTTCCGTGCCGGAATAGTATTCGTGGACGATCGGCCCCCACCAGTCGATCATCGCCTGCTTGACCGCCACCGGGCAGGGCGCGCCGGCGTGGATCGCGGCGCGCATGGACGACAGGTCGTGCGCCGCGCGCTGGTCGGGATCGAGCTTGAGCAGGCGCACGAAATGGGTGGGCACCCAGGTACCGTGAGTGACGCGCCAGCGCGCGACGAGGGCAAGCGCGCTCTGGGCATCGAACTTGTCCATCACCACCACCGTGCCGCCCAGACGCTGGATGGTCATCGCCCAGCGCAGCGGGGCCGCGTGATAGAGCGGTGAGGTGGAAAGGTAGACCGTGTCACCGTCCATGCCATAGAGCGCCTGGCCCATGCGCAGCAGCGGCGTGGGATCGCCCAGCGCGCCGGTGGGCAGCGCGGGCTTGACGCCCTTGGGCCGCCCGGTGGTGCCCGAGGAATAGAGCATGTCGGTGCCCGGGCTTTCATCGGCGATCGGCGCATCGGGCATGGCCGCGACCAGCGGCGCCCAGCCGGGCAGGCCGGCTTCGCCGGCGCCGGCGAGCATCACCGTGGCCCCGGTGTGGCCCTGCGCGGCCAGCGCCTGCGCGATTCGGCTGGCGAGCGGGGCGAGGCGATCGGATACCACGAGCACCCGCGCGCCGCTGTCGGCAACGATATAGGCCGCGTCCGCCGGGCTCAGCCGGGTGGAAATGCTGGTGCAGTACAGCCCGGCCCGCTCGGCCGCCCAGCCGATGGTGAAGACCTCTGCGGTGTTGTCGAGCATCAGGGCCATGCCCTCGCCGCGCGCCAGGCCAAGGCGCCGCAGCGCCTGGGCTCCGCGATTGGCGGCGCTTTCCAGCGCGGCATAGTTCAGCACGGGAGCCTGCCCGGCGGTGGCATCGGCGAACACGCAGGCGGCCTTTTCCGGCGTGGCCTGGGCATGGGCGCGGGGGTGGAACACGGGCGCTTCCTCTCCATCGTTGGCGCCGGGGTTCGCTGCCCCCGGCCATGCGCCCGACAAGCCGCGCGGCGCACGATCAGGCAAGCGCAGAGCAGGAAATGCACAAAACGGCGACAACCACGACTAAAGCCAGCCCCGCCGCGCCCGGCTAGAAAAGCAGCGTGAGAGCGGTGCATCCCAAGCGCCGACGCACGCCAACAACAAGAAAGGCCCGGCTGCACAAGCAGCGGGAGGAGAGGAATCATGAAGGCATCTGTCCGCGCGCCGTTTCACGGATTGGCCAGCCTGGCGGCGCTGGCCACGGCCACGATGGTGGCAAACCCGGCTCTGGCCGACGATGCCCCTGCGGCCCAGGATCCGGCCGCGGCACCGACATCGGCACCGGCCGTGGGTGAAATCGTGGTGACCGCGCAGCGCCGCGCGCAATCGGTGATGGATGTGCCGCTGGCGATCTCGGCGGTTTCGGCCCAGGGTCTGGCGGCCAAGGGCGTGACCAATTCGGCCAACCTGGCGCAGGCGGTGCCCAACCTTCAGGTCAGCACCAATTTCGGCGCGGCGCAGCCCAATTTCTCGATGCGCGGCATTTCCGTCGCCAACGAGTACAATTCCAACCAGGTTTCGCCGGTGGGCGTCTATATGGACGACGTCTATCTGGCCGCGCGCGCCAGCCATGGCATGGGCCTGTTCGACCTGGACCGCGTGGAAGTGCTGCGCGGGCCGCAGGGCACGCTGTTTGGCCGCAACACCACCGGCGGGGCGATCAACTTCATCACCCGCGCGCCTTCGCTTTCGGGTAGCAACGGCTATGCCGAAGTGGGCTATGGCAACTTCAACACCTTCACCGCGCAGGCGGCGGCGGAAACCACGCTGGCCGATGACCAGGTGGGGCTGCGCGCGGCGGTCAACTATGTGAAGGGCGACGGGCAGATCCACAACGTCTATCCCGGCGGGCGCGATGCGATGAGCCAGGACACGCTGCAAGGCCGCGTGGCGCTGCGCATCAAGCCGACCGGCTCGGGCCTCGACATCAAGATCCGCGCCTATGCCGGGCGGGACAATCCCACCGGGGCGGGCACGATCGGCCTGCAATCGGCGCGGGCGGGGCTGGGCTTCTTTGACATCAACGAAAAGAACCTGGGCCAATTTCGCACCCGCGCCTGGGGCGTGGCGGCCAATGTTTCCTATGAACTTTCGCCGGCGGTGACGCTGACCTCGATCACGTCGTACGACGGCGGCAGCCTGGACATGGGGCAGAACGCCGACGGCGCCCCGGCAGACATTCTCTACATCAACTGGAAATCGAACTTCCGTCAGTTTGCCGAGGAAGCGCGCGTCAACTATTCCTCTGACAAGCTCAAGCTGGTGGCGGGCGTGTTCTATGGCTGGGACCGCACGATCACCGACAACGATTTCAACATCGGCAGCGCGCTGGGCGCGGGCGTGAACGGCGGGTTTTTCCAGCACTTCCGCCAGAGCCGCTTTTCCATCGCCGGGTTCACGCAAGGGGATTACAGCCTGACGCGCAACCTGACGCTGACCCTGGGCGGGCGCTATACCTCTGACAAGGCGCGCTATCGCGATGGCTATGCCTATCTCTTTGCCGGCGGGTTCGGCGCGGGCGAGACGCCGCTGGCCACCACCGTGCCGTGTGTCACGGCAGCGGGCACTTGCGCCTATGATCCCACCGCGCGCTATAACCTGGATGGCAACAACAACGCTTTCACCGGGCGCGCTGCGCTGAGCTACAAGTGGGATAGCGGCATGCTGGCCTATGTCAGCTACAACCGCGGCTATCGCTCGGGCGCGTTCAACGGCGGTTCCTACACCTCTTCGGCCGGGATCAACTTCGTCAAGCCGGAAACGGTCAATGCCTATGAAGTGGGGCTGAAGGGCCGGGCGCTGGACCGCACGCTCTCTTTCTCCACCGCTGCGTTCTATTACGATTATTCCAACCAGCAGTTGCAGGACACGCGGCCCGGCCCGGTTTCGATCCTGGTCAATGCGCCGAAATCGGAAATCTATGGCGCGGAAGGGGAATTCACCTGGACGCCGAGCAACCGCTTTTCGATCAACGGCTCGATCGGCCTGCTGCATGCCAAGTACAAGGAACTGACGCTCCAGGGCACGAACCTGGCCGGCAACGACCTGCCGTTCGCGCCCCATGTCACGGCGCAGATCGGCGCGGACGTGGTGCTGCTCGACAGCGGCGTGGATCGCGTGACGCTGTCGCCCAACGTGGCGTATGCCGGGCACCAGTATTTCACGCCGTTCAACCTGACCAACGCGGCCGGCACGGCGCAGAACAATGCCGAGTTGCAGCAGGACGCCAATGCCAAGGTGAACGGGCAGATCACCTGGCAGCACGCCAACCTGCAACTGCGCGCGTGGATCAAGAATGCCTTCAATGCCCGCACTTATGCCTATGGGCTGGATCTGCGCGGGGCGGGCTTCCCCTACAACTTCCTGGTGCAATCGGCACCGCGCACGTTTGGCGCGAGTGCCAAGGTCACGTTCTGATGCAGGATACTCCGGTCATGGCCACGTCAACCGCAACCCGGCCCGATTTCAAGAATCCCGATCTCTACGTGCAAGGCGTGCCGCACGACCTGTTTGCCCAGGTGCGCGCGACGGAGCCGGTCTATTGGAACCCGGAAAGCGACGGGCCGGGCTTCTGGGCGGTGCTGCGCTATGCCGACATTGTCGAGGTGTCGCGCCAGCCGCTGCTGTTCTCGTCTGCCCATGCCAATGGCGGGCACCGGATTTTCAACGAGAACGAAGTGGGCCTGACCGGGGCGGGGGAAAGCGCGATCGGCATTCCGTTCATCTCGGTCGATCCGCCGGTGCACACCCAGTATCGCAAGATCATGATGCCGGCGGTGGCGCCGGGCCGGCTCGCCGGGATCGAGGAGCGCATCACGCAGCGCTGCCGGGCGCTGCTCGATGCCATCCCGGCGGGAGAGCCGGTTGACCTGGTCCAGGCGCTGTCGGCGCCGCTGCCGCTGATGACGCTGTGCGAGCTGTTCGACCTGCCGCCCGAGATCAGCTGGCACGATCTCTATGACTGGACCAATGCCTTTGTCGGCGAGGACGACCCGGAATTCCGCCAGAGCCCGGAGCAGATGGCGCAGGTGCTGGGCAGCTTCTTTGCCCTGATGCAGAGCCTGTTCGAGACGCGGCGCGACCAGCCCGGCGCGGACCTGGCAACGCTGTTGGCCAATGCGCAGATCGATGGCCGCCCGCCGCAGTTCCGCGATTTCGTGGGCAACATGATCCTGGCGCTGGTGGGCGCGAACGAGACCACGCGCAATTCGCTGAGCCACAGCGTGGTCAATTTCGCCCGCGCGCCCGAACAGTGGCAGATGGTGCGCGACGATCCCGCGATCCTGACCGCCGCCGTGCGCGAGATGGTGCGCCACGCCAGCCCGGTGATGCACATGCGCCGCACCGCCACCGCCGACACCGAACTGGGCGGCCAGCGCATTGCCAAGGGCGACAAGGTGGTGCTGTGGTACACCGCCGCCAATCGCGATCCGGCGGCTTTTGCCGATCCCGATGCCTTTGACATCACGCGGGGAAACATCCAGCATCTGGGGTTCGGGAGCGGCCAGCACGTGTGCATCGGTTCGCGCCTGGCGGAAATGCAGTTGCGGGTGGCGTTTCGCCTGCTGGCGGAACGGGTCAAGGGGTTCGAGCTGGTCTCCACCCCGCGCCGGTTCCGGTCCAACTTCATCAACGGGCTCAAGAACCTGGATGTGAAGCTGGTGGCAGGATGAACCAGGCCACACCGCGCGGTGGGAGAAACGGGATGCAGGAAATGCCGCGGTTCAACCCGGCCGGGACCAGCGAGGCGATCATCGCCGATGCGCTGGGGCGCGGGCCGGACATGCAACTGGGTTCGCGTGCGGATGGCTGGCAACTGTGCCGCTGGCGGCAGTTCGTGGGATCGTACACCGTGCCCGCGTTGCCCGAGCCGCTCTATACCATGCATATCGCCGGGCAGCAGCACAACCGCACCTGGCTGAACGGCGGGTGGAGCGAGCACGCCTCGATGCCCGGCTGCGCCACGATCGTGCCTTCGGGGCAGCAGACCGGCTGGCTGGTGGATGGCGAGCTGGACGTGGTGACGCTGAGCGTCTCGTCGCAGCAATTGCAGCAGGCGCCGGCGGCCGACCAGTTCCGCACCATGCGCTTTGCCTTTTCCGATCCCCTGGGTGCGGCGCTGACGCGGCAGGTGCTTTCCGAACTCTATGCCCCGCAAAGCCCGGAGCGCGAGGTCTATATCGGTGCGCTGGTCAATGCGCTGAAGGCGCATATCCTGCGCGGGGCCAATTCGGTGACGGCGCAGGACATCCCGATTTCCTCGTTCTCGTCCTATCGCATCCATCACGTGATGAATGCGATCCTGCAAAAGCCCGAAGCGCAGCATTCGCTGGAGGAAATGTCGGCCGTGGCGGGGCTGACGCCGTCGCACTTCTGCCGGGTGTTCCGCAAGGCCACCGGCCTTACGCCGCACCAATATGTGATGAAGACCCGCCTGGATAAGGCGCAGCAGATGCTGCACCAGAGCGACCTGTCCATCGCGGCGATTTCCGAAAGCCTGGGCTTTACCAGCCAGAGCCATTTCACCCGCGCCTTTCGCCAGTTCACCGGCGAGGCGCCCAGCGATTTTCGCAAACGCACCAGGAATTGAACGCGATGACCATGCAGCCCGGCTTTGCCGACCTTGCCCTGCCGGACTTGCGCCTGCGGGTGGGGGATGATGCCTTGCCCGAAAACGGCGCGGTGGATGTGGAAGACCCGTGCACCGGCGCGGTCTTTGCCCAGGTGCCGGTGGCGGGCGAAGCGGCGGTGGACGCGGCCGTGGCCGCCGCGCGCGCCGCGCTGGTGGCGCCGGCCTGGCGCGATCTTGCCCCGCTGGCCCGTGAGCGCCTGCTGCATCGCCTGGCCGACGCGATGGAGGCCGATCTGCCGCGCCTGGCCGCGCTGGAATCGCTCGACACCGGCAAGCCGGTGACGATGACTGAGACGGTCGACATCCCTTCCGCCATTGCCTGGCTGCGCGTCTATGCCGGATGGCCTTCCAAGCTGGCCGGCCGGGCCGGCACGCTGAGCGTCACGCCGGGCAACTGGCACGTGTACACCCGGCGCGAGCCGGTGGGCGTGGTGGCGGCGATCACGCCGTGGAATTTCCCGCTGGTGCTGGCGATGTGGAAGATCGCCCCGGCGCTGGCGGCGGGGTGCACGCTGATCCTGAAGCCGGCAGCGGAAACCCCGCTTTCGGCGTTGCGCCTGGCCGAACTGGCGCGCAGCGTGGGCTTTCCGCCCGGCGTGTTTACCGTGCTGACCGGCGATGGCGCCACCGGCGCGGCGCTGTCGCGCCATCCCGATGTGGCCAAGGTGGCGTTCACCGGATCGACCGCCACGGGCGGCGCGATCCTGGCCGCCAGCGTGCCCGATTTCAAGCGCGTGACGCTGGAACTGGGCGGCAAGTCTCCCTCGATCGTCTGCGCCGATGCCGATCTGGCCCAGGCGATCCCGCAAGTGGCGATGGGCTGTTTCTTCAACAGCGGGCAGATCTGCTATGCCGGGTCGCGCGCCTATGTGCATCGCTCGGTCCATGAGCAGGTGCTGAGCGGCCTGGCCGACGTGGGCGCCGCGCTGCGCCTGGGGATGAGCGGCGACCGGGCCAGCCAGCTCGGGCCGCTGGTGAGCGCCCGGCAGCATGCGCGCGTGGCGGGGTTCGTGGCGCGGGCGCGAAACGCGGGCATTGTCGCCGTGGAGCGCGCCGTCGCTCTGCCCGAGCAGGGCCATTTCCTGGCGCCGACCGTGCTGCGCGACGTGCCGCCCGATGCCGAAGTGGCGCGCGAGGAAGTGTTCGGCCCGGTTCTGGCGGTGACCGCGTTCGACGAGTTGGACGAGGCGATCGCGCTGGCCAACGACAGCGCCTATGGCCTGGCGGCGCACGTGTGGACGCGCGATCATGCCACCGCGCACCATGCCGCCGCGCGGCTGGAGGCCGGCACGGTCTTTGCCAATTGCATCCTGGTGGCCGATCCGGCCTTTCCCTTTGGCGGGATGAAAGCCTCTGGCCTGGGCCGGGAAAACGGCAGCGAAGTGCTGGACGCCTATCTCGAACCCAAATCCGTGATCATGGCGCTGTAACGCGCGCAAGAAGGACAAGACCGCATGAAGATCACCGCTGCCCTGGCCGTGGCGCCGCACAGCGATTTCAGCGTGGAAACGGTGGACCTGGGCGCGCCCCAGCCCCACGAAGTGCTGGTGCGCATTGCCGGCGTGGGGCTGTGCCACACCGACCTGGTGTTTCGCGACCAGTTCGCGCCGCTGCCCTTGCCCGCCGTGCTGGGCCACGAAGGCGCCGGGGTGGTGGAAGCGGTGGGCAGCGCGGTGACCGATCTGGCGCCGGGCGACACGGTGGTGCTGGGCTTTTCCAGTTGTGGGCACTGCCCGCGCTGCGACGAGCACCTGCCCAGCTATTGCCGCGAATTCGTGCCGCGCAACTACGCCGGAACGCGCCTGGATGGAACCAGCCCGATCAGCCGCGACGGCGCGCCGGTGACGGCGGTGTTCTTCGGCCAGTCTTCGTTCGCCAGCCATGCCATTGCCGATCGGCGCAACGTGGTGAAAGTGGATGCCGGGGACGACCTGGCGATCATGGGACCGCTGGGCTGCGGGCTTCAGACCGGGGCTGGGGCGATCCTGCGTTCGCTCGATTGCCCGGCGGGCAGCACGCTAGCGGTGTTCGGCGGCGGGCCGGTGGGGCTGGCGGCGGTGATGGCCGCGCGCCATCGCGGGTGCAGCCGCATCGTGCTGGTGGAACCGATCGCGGCGCGGCGCGAACTGGGCCTGAGCCTGGGCGCGACCGACGCGATCGATCCGGCCGATGGCGATGTGGCCGCCGCGATCCGTGCCTTGCTGCCCGATGGCGTGGACTTTGCCCTGGAAAGCAGCGGCCGCGTGGGCGTGATGGAAACCGCGCTGGCCAGCCTGGCCAGCCGGGGCGCGCTGGGCCTGGTTGGCGTGCCGCCGCGCGCCGATGATGCGCTGTCGATCAACATTGCCGGGATGATCACCTTTGGCCACCGCATCATGGGCATCATCGAGGGGGACAGCGACCTTCAGGGCTTCATCCCCGAACTCGTCGCGCTCTATCGCGCCGGGCAGTTTCCGTTCGACCGGCTGGTCAAGACCTATCCCTTGGCAGACATCAACGCGGCAGTGGCGGCGCAGCATCGCGGCGAATGCGTGAAGGCGGTGCTGATCCCCTGAGGACAAGCGCCAGGATGATGCGATTTCTCTTGTCCTGACACCCATTCCTGTCCAGAGTGTTGGACATATGGCGCGCTTTCCCTTCTCCGCGATCGTCGGCCAGGACGAGATGAAGCTCGCGCTGCTGATCGCGGCGGTCGATCCGCTGATCGGCGGGGTCATGGTGTTCGGGGATCGCGGCACGGGCAAGTCCACCGCCGCCCGCGCGCTGGCTGCGCTCTTACCGCCGATCGCGGTGGTGGAAGGGTGCCGGTTCGGCTGCGAACAGCCGGGCCAGTGCCCCGGCCCGTGCACCGGCAGCAAAGCGGTCAGGCAGCCGGTGCCGTTCGTCGATCTGCCGCTGGGCGCCACGGAAGACCGCCTGCTCGGCGCGCTCGACCTGGAGCGCGCGCTGCGCACCGGGGAGCGGGTCTATGAACCGGGCCTGCTCGCCCGCGCGCATCGCGGCTTTCTCTATATCGACGAAATCAACCTGCTGGAGGATCACCTGGTCGATCTGCTGCTGGACGTGGCGGCATCGGGCCAGAACGTGGTGGAGCGCGAAGGGCTTTCGGTGCGGCATGCGGCGCGCTTCGTGCTGATCGGCAGCGGCAATCCCGAAGAGGGCGAGTTGCGCCCGCAATTGCTCGATCGCTTTGGCCTGTCGGTGGACGTGCGCACACCGCGCGAGATTGCCGATAGGGTGGAAATCATGCGCCGCTGCGCCGCGCACGATGCCGATCCGGCCAGCTTTGCCGCCGCCTGGGCGGACGAGGACGGCAAAGTGCTGCAACAGATCGCGCGCGGGCAGCGCAAGCTGGCGAAGATCGAGGTGCCTGAGGCGGTGATGGTCGATGCCGCGCGGCTGTGCAGCGCGGTGGGCGTGGATGGCTTGCGCGGGGAATTGACGCTGATGCGCGCGGGCCGCGCCTATGCCGCGCTGAAAGGCGCCAAAGCGGTGCGGCGCGAGCATCTGGTGCGCGTGGCGCCGCTGGCGCTGCGCCATCGCCTGCGCCGCGATGTGCTGGATGAAAGCGGATCGGGCGCGCGGATCGAGCGGGCGCTGGACGAGCTGTTTGCATGAACCGGATTCTGCCATGAGCGGGGGGCTGGCAGATGCGCTGATCGCGGCGCGCCTGCTGGCCCGATTGCCGGGGCCATTGGGCGGGATCTGCCTGCGCGGCAGTGGCCCGGCGGTGGACCGCGTGCTCGACGCGCTGGCCATGCTGCTGCCGCCCGGCACCCCGCTGCGCCGCCTGCCCGGCCATATCGACGAGGAGCGGCTGTGCGGCGGCACCGATATCGCCGCGAGCCTGGCCGGCGGCATGCTGGTGCGGCAACGCGGCTTGCTGGAGGAAGCGCGCGGCGGCGTGCTGGTGGTGCCGATGGCGCAGCGCCTGCGCCGTGACGTGGCCGGGCGCGTGGCGCAAGCGATGGATGGCGGGCACGCCTTTGCGCTGGTGCTGCTCGACGATGGCGCGCCCGGTGACGAACGCCCGCCGCCCGTGCTGATGGAGCGTGTGGCGTTCGACCTGTCCTTGGCCAATGTTGCGCTGGCAGATCTGGCGCTGCCTTTGCCCGAACGCGCGACGGAGCGAGCGCCGCTGCCGATGCTGGACGCAGCGGAGCGCGAGGCACTGGCCGGGGCGACGCAGGCGCTGGGCATTGCCTCGCTGCGCCCGCTGCTGCAGGCCGAGGCGGCGGCGCAGGCGCTCGCTGCGCTCGACGGAGCCGAAGCGGTGCGGCGCAGCGACGTGGAGCAGGCGGCGCGGCTGGTGCTGGCGCCGCGCGCCACGCAGGTTCCCGCCGAGCCGCCCTCTTCGTCGCCTCCGCCGCCCGAAGGCGGGGAGAGCGCGCCGGGCGAGGCCGAGCAGGATGGCGCGCACAGCGATGCGCCCGAAACGCTGCTGGTGGAGGCGGTGCGCGCGGCGATTCCGCCCGACGTGCTCGATCGCATTGCTGCCGGAACACTGGGGCGGGCCAAGAGCGGCGCGGGCGGCGGGGCGGGGCAGCGCGTGCGCTCGGCCCGGCGGGGGCGGCCGCTGGCGGCGCGGCCCGGCCTTCCCGGTGGCGGGGTGCGGCTGGCGCTGGTCGACAGCCTGCGCGCGGCGATCCCGTGGCAGCCGCTGCGCCAGCGCGATCCCGCGCCCGAGGGGGCCGGGCCGATCCGCTTTCGCCGCGACGACTTGCGCGTGCGTCGCTTCGAGGAGCGGCGCAGCAGCGTGACGGTGTTCTGCGTCGATGCCTCCGGCTCCACCGCGGTGTCGCGCCTGGCCGAGGCCAAGGGCGCGGCGGAACTGATCCTGGCGCAGACCTATGTGAAGCGGGCAGACGTGGCCGTGGTGGCGTTTCGTGGCGAAGGGGCGGACGTGCTGCTGCCGCCGACGCGCTCGCTTACCCGCGCCAAGCGGGCGCTGGCCGCCTTGCCCGGCGGTGGCGGCACGCCTTTGGCCAGCGGACTGGCGCTGGCGCGGCAACTGGGTGAAGCGGTGGCGGCGCGGGGCAGCACGCCGGTGCTGGTGTTTCTGACCGATGGCAGCGCCAATATCGCGCTGGACGGCACACGCGGTCGCGCCCGCGCGCAGGAGGATGCGCTGCTCGCCGCGCGGGCGATTGCCGGGGCGGGCCACGATGCGGTGGTGATCGACATTTCGCCGCGCCCCCGGCCAGAGGCGGCGCGCCTGGCCGAGGCGATGCGCGCGCGCTACCTGCCCTTGCCCTGTGCCGATGCCCACGCGCTGCACGCCGCCGTGGCGCAAGTGGCATGAGCACGGCGCCGCGCTGGGAAGTGGAAGGCCGCCATTGGCCGCACCGCGCGGCCAGCCGCTTTGTCGAAACGCCGGGCCTTGCCTGGCATGTGCAGGTGATGGGCCGGGGGCCGGTGGTGCTGCTGCTGCACGGCACGGGCGCGGCGACGCACAGTTGGCGCGATGTGATGCCCCTGCTGGCGCGGGATTTTACCGTGGTGGCGCCCGATCTGCCCGGCCATGGCTTTACGCGCGGGCGGCCGGCGGGGGGCCTGACGCTGCCCGCCATGGCCCGCGCGCTGGCCGATCTGCTGCGCGCGCTGGGGATGGTGCCCGCCTTGGTGGTGGGCCATTCGGCTGGGGCGGCGATTGCTCTGCAACTGGTGCAGGATGGCGGCGCGGATCATGGTGGAGCGGGGGTGCCGGTGATCGGCTTTAACCCCGCGCTGATGCCGTTTCCGGGACTGGCGGCGCAACTCTTTCCCTCGCTGGCGCGGCTGCTGTTCGTCAACCCGCTGGTGCCGCGCATGCTGGCCCGCATCGCGCGCCTGCCGGGGGAACCGGAACGCTTCCTCAAGCGCGCCACGGGATCGACCATCGATGCGCCGGGCCTGGCCTGCTACCGCGCGCTGCTGGGCTGCCCGGCGCATTGCGCCGGGGCGATGGAAATGATGGCCAGTTGGGACCTGGACGCGCTGCGCCGCCGGTTGCCGACCATGGCCATGCCGGTTCACCTCGTCCACGCGCGCGCAGACGCCGCCGTGCCGCTCCACACCGTGGAAGCCGCCGCCCGCCTTCTGCCCCACGCCCACCTCACCGTGCTGCCCCACCTGGGGCACCTCGCCCACGAAGAACGCCCCGACCTGGCGGCCGCCGTCATCGCCGGGCAGATGCAGGAGAGCGCCGCATGAACGGCTGGATCGAAATCGTCTTCACCGCCGCCGTGGCGATCGGTTTTGGCGTGTATCAGTTGTGGTCGGTGAACCGGGAGATACGGCGGGACCGGGAGAAGCGGGAGCGGGAGTAGGAGGCGTATTCTTCCTTTTCCTTCCTTTGTGTCTTCGTGGCTTCGTGGCTTCGTGTGAAAATAATCGGGCACAGCGTGAATATGCCGTGACGTGTCGATGATCGGAATTTCACACAAAGACACAAAGACACGAAGAAGCAAAGCACCGGGTGGTGTTTGGTGAATTCTTCCATTCATCCGGTTGCATGCGGAGGTTTTTTGGCACCCGGAGACACGGGGTCGCCGGAAACGGGGATTGCGAGGTTTGCGCTCACATCAGCGGCCTGAACCAAGGAAAAAATGGGAATTTCGCGCAGAGGCGCCGAGGCGCAGAGGAAAACCAATCTCTGCGCCTCCGCGCCTCTGCGCGAAATCAATATTGTAGCGCGACGCCATGCGGGGATTGAGTACAGCGTTCCCGGAATTCTCGAAATTATGCTGGAATTAGTGCCAAGATTTCTCTAATAGTTACTGCTTATGTGGCTTCGCGTGAGGAATTTCACTGTGAGCAAATATATTTGCATATTCTGTGGATCATCGGAGAAGCTCTCAAGAGAGCATATATGGGCTGACTGGCTCAGAAATTACCTGCCTCGCACTGAAGCGCGAGCAACACATTACGTGGCAGGTTCAAATACTGGCGGCAATATAATGCGTGGTAAACTCAATAGGCCGGGAGACCTGCACGCACAGCGCCTTCAGGTGGTGTGCAAGCAATGCAACAACGTATGGATGGGGAATCTTCAAGAATTGGCGAAACCTCATATCATCGCACTGCTTAGCGATTGGGTGACTTTGTCGGTGGAAGCTTCAGCCGTACTGGCTGCCTGGGCAACCATGTTCACAATGGTGAACGAGTTTGCCGATCCAGACACAGCAAAAATTTCGCAACAGCAAAGAAATTACTTTATGCAAAATCGCGCTACACCCCCAGGATGGACTGTCTGGATAGGAAGGGTGGATTTACAAGCGAAACATCCTGCTATCGCAAATCATCATGGCGCTACCATCGTATTTCAGGATAAACTTGGAATAAATAGAAAGGTTAACTTCCAGTCTACAGGATTTTCTGTGGGGAATATACTTTTTCAAACACTGATGCTAGATGATCTTGGGATCAATATAGAGGCGCGCACAATCGCTGATCAATTCGGCCTGAGGATTTTACATCCTTTTCATGGGGACGTCCAAGGCGACGAGCCTCCGAAAATTCTCGACCGATCAGCGTTCTTCAGGCTCTCCAATGGCTTTGCAAGCACCTTCGGTCTGCCGGCGTTCGCTACCGGGCCAACGGTGTGAGCGCCCATTCAACTCCTTCTGGCGCCCCAGGGGCGCTATATAGGGCGTATAGTATCATCGGGGCGTGGAGTTCCGGGGCCAGTATCCCTAATTACAGATCGCGATGCGTAGCTTCACAAGCTGGCTGCCTCTCTATCGCTGCATGGTGTCCGTTCTGGCGCACGCCTTCGTAAGTCACCGGATGGGTGCGCTCAAGCGGCCTTGGGCAAAGGCGCGACGTTGATCTCGTTCTCGTGCGCCCGTGGCTGGGCAAGGTCATGGGCGCCCTGCATGCGCAACAGCGTGTCGATAATCCGTTCGGGTTCGATCACACCCTTGGAGTTGCCCTGCTCCACCAGTTTGCGCAGCGCCTTGTGCCGGATGCTTTCGATCTCCGCGTGTCAAGAGATGGGCGACGCGCACGAGCGTGCCAACCATCACGCGACAAGGCCCCGCGCCGACACCCCACTCACCCCACGCGCGGAATCCGGTAGGGCAGCATGAACTGCACCACGGGCGAGGCGAAGCGGGTGAGGTCCAGGCTTTCCTGCACGGAGACGACCGGTTCGCCATAGAGCGTGGAGCGCAGGGTGGAGCGGGCGTAGAAGGGGGCGTCTTCCCAGGTGCGGGTGACGGTGGCGTGGCCGCGGTCGGCGCGGGTCTTGCGTTCCATTTGCCACAGGGTGTTGGGCAGGGGCGCGACGGGGGGCAGGGTTTCTTCCTCGTGCACCGTGCCGTCGGGGGCGAAGCGCAGGGCGCTGGCGAAGGGTTGGCCGCTCTGGCGGATGCCTTCGTAGGTGACGAAGGCGCCTTTGCGGCTGTGCGCGCGGGACCAGTGCCAGACGCGGAAGCCTTCCTCCAGGGACTCGCTGCCGAAGTTGGAATCGAGGTAGGCGCTGCCCTGCCATGACAGGGCGGGGGCCTGCATCGCCACTTCGATCCGCGCGCGCGGGGCAAGGCAGTGCCAGTGGTGCCGCCCCTGCGGATCGAGCGCGAAGGCGCGGGGGTTGAGCGTTTCGGGGATGACGCGCACGCGGCCCGCCACGCGGCGTTGCCAGGGCACGCCCACGCGCTTGTCCAGTTCCTCGATCACGATTTCCAGGGCATTGCCGGTCCAGTGCACGCTGCTGGGGCCGATCAGCAGGGTATCGGCATTGCGCTGCACCGCGCCGCGCGCGCGCTCGGTCATCGTCCAGCGCGCGCCGGGTCCATAGAGCGCGACGTTGAGCGCGCAGTGATCGAGCGGATCGCCCCGGCCGCTTTTCTTGTAATAGGGGGAGAATACGCTGCCGATGAAGGCGATGATGGTCAGCCCGTGGCGCCCGCACTGGCTGATCGCGTCGACATACCACCAGCCATAGCCACCGGGTGGAACCGCCGCGTCGAAGCGAGGTCTTGCATCACCGCCTGGCTGGCCAGCCGCCCCGACAAGGCGGCCATCGGCACCCCGGCTCCGGGGTGGGTGCTTCCACCCGCGCAATAGAGCCCAGGGATCCGCGTCCGCGTGCCCTGGCGCAGGAAGGACGCCGCCCAGCCGTGCGAGGCCCGTCCATAGATCGCTCCGCCGGTCGAGGGCAAAAAGGTCTCGAACTCGTTCGGCGTCAGCAACGCGCGGGGCCAGTCCGTTTCCAGCTCCAGCCCGCAGCGGCGCAGGGCCTGGCTCATGGCCAAAGTGCATTGGTCCCTCTCCTTTTCGGTATAGGCGTGGCTGTCGCCATTGGCCGGGGCGTTGACGATGATCTGCAAGCGTTCGCGCGCGCCGGGCGGCGGCGGGGTGGCACTGCCGTCGCGGTCTTGCGCGCAGACATAGACGCTGGGATCGCCGGGCGGGCGGCCTGCCGCGATATCCGCGAACTCGCGCGGGTAATCGGGGGAGAACAGCACGTTGTGGCGTTGCAGCGGGAAGCCGCCGGTGCGCGCATGGGCAAGCCAGACGAGCGCGGAGAGCGAGCGGTTGCGCGCGCCGTGGCTGGTGACGCCCATGGCCGCGAGCGGGCCGAGGCGCCCGGCAGCGAGCGCTTCGGGATCGGCATTGGCAATCACCGCGTCGGCCGCGACCCGCTCGCCATTGGCCATGACCACGCCCGAGACGCGGCCCTGCGCGGTTTCCAGCAGGGCCGCCCCGGTGCCGAAGCGGAACTGCGCGCCGTGTGCCCGCGCCAGGTCCATTAGCGCCCGCGCCAGCGCCGCCATCCCGCCTTCGATCAGCCAGACGCCCTGCGCCTCGACATGGGCGATCAGCATCAGCGTGGCCGGCGTGGCGAACGGGGACGAGCCGCAATAGGTGGCATAGCGGGCGAAAAGCTGGCGCAGGCGCGGATCGGCAAAGTGCTGGCCCAGCACGCGCCACAGGCTTTCGTAAGGGCGGATCGCCAGAAGATCGCTCACCCGCCACAGGCCGATGCGCCACATCAGCGAGGGTGGCCAGGCCAGCTTGGACCCGCGCAGCATCGGCGCATCGAGAATGCCGTGGATGCGCGCGGCCTCGGCGCGGAAGCTGCGGAAGCCAGCGGCGGCGGCGGCGCCGGCGAAATCGCCGATCGCTTCCTCGCTGCGCGCGGGATCGGCATGGAGATCGAGCTGGCCGCGATTGTCCCAGGCATGGCGGGCGAGCACACCGGCGCGGCGGATGGCAACGTGGTCGGTCAATTCCCGGCCGCATTCGCGAAAGATGTCCTCGAACACGTCGCGCAGGGTGAACACGGTGGGGCCGGCATCGATGGCCACGCCATCGACCGCGATCTGCCGCGCCTTGCCGCCAGGGTGCGCTGCCTTTTCCACCACGGTGACGGCAAGGCCCCGCGCGGCGAGCAGCGCGGCGGCCGCCAGGCCACCGATTCCGGCGCCGATGATCGCCACCCGTGCTGTCATGCGCGTGCCCTTCGTGGAGCGAGGAATCCTCCCCGAATGGAATTGATCTTTACGCGGCTTATGTCAAATTAAATGGACATATGGATATGTCCATCAATCATGAGCGCGGTTTCGGCACGTCGCAGGTTCCGGCCTGGCGCCGGCGCTGGGTGGCGTGGCGCAATGGCGTGATGGCGAGTGCGGGGTTCCAGGCCTGGGCGGCGCGGCTGCCGCTGGTTTCGTGGATCGCGCGGCGCCGCGCCGGGGAGGCGTTCGATCTGGTCGCCGGGTTCTGTTATTCGCAGGTCTTGCTGGCGGCGGTGCAGGTGGGGTTGCTCGATCGCCTGCGCGAGGGGCCGTGCGATGCGGCCGGCCTGGCGCTGCTCAGTGGGCTGTCGGAAGCGGCCTCGCTGCGCCTGCTGCGCGCGGCAGCAGCGCTCGATCTGGCCGAAGCGGTGGCGCCGGGCTGGTGGATGCTGGGGCAGCGCGGGGCCGCGTTGCAGGCCAATCTCGGCGCGCTGGCCATGGTGCGGCACCACACCCTGCTCTATGCCGATCTGGCCGATCCGGTGGCGCTGTTGTGCCGCGACCGGGCCGAGCCTACCGCGCTTTCGGCGTTCTGGCACTATGCCGCCGATGCCCCGGCGCCGGAAGCGAGCGCCTATTCCGCGCTGATGGCTTCGTCCCAGGCGATGGTCGCGCAGCAGGCGCTGGGGGCCTATCGCTTTGCCCGGCATCGCCGCCTGCTGGACGTGGGCGGTGGGCATGGCGCGTTCGTGAGCGCGGTGCGGGCGGCCTGTCCGGCGCTGGACCTGGGCGTGTTCGATCTGCCACCGGTGATCGCTGGTGCGGCGGCGCGACTCGGTGGTGCAGGGGGGGATGCGATGGCCTTGCATCCCGGCGACTTTTTCCACGATGCGCTGCCGCAAGGCTATGATTGCATCACGCTGGTGCGGGTGCTGCACGATCATGATGATGCGGCCTGCCTGTCGCTGTTGCAGGCGGTGCGCCGCGCCTTGCCGCCAGGCGGGCGACTCGTGATTGCCGAGCCGATGGCAGGCACGCCCGGCGCACGGGCGATGGGTGATGCCTATTTCGGGTTCTACCTCTGGGCGATGAACGCCGGCCGCCCGCGCACGGCGGCCGAGTATGGCGCCATGCTGAAAACTGCCGGATTTGCGGGGTGGCGGCGCAAGGCGACTGCCTATCCGGTCGTGGCCAGTGTGGTTGTTACGCATACCTGACACTATACTATGTCAAGTATGATTGACGTTTGGCACAGTTGGCGTATGGTGCTCCTTGCCGGAACCCACCCGCTTTCGGGTGCAGGCGACGGGGTCTGACCGACCCCAGGGAGAAGGACCGGGGCATGGATGCACTGGCCGTCATACTGGAGGCACCACGGTGCATCGCGCTGGACAAGCTGACGCTGGCCGGATCGGTGAGCGAGGCGGCTGCGGCCGCGCCACTGCTCGGCCCGTCCGACGTGCTGGTCGACGTGCGCTGGAGCGGGATCAGCACCGGCACCGAAAAGCTGCTGTGGACCGGCGAGATGCCGGTGTTCCCCGGCATGGGCTATCCGCTGGTGCCCGGCTATGAATCGCTGGGTCGGATCGTGGATGCCGGAGCCGAGGCGTGGGGCCGCATCGGCGACTGGGTCTTCGTGCCGGGCGCGGCCTGCTATCCCGAGGCGCGCGCGCTGTTCGGCGGCACGGCGCAGCGGGTGATCCTGCCTTCGGCGCGGGCCTTTCCGGTGAGCGAGTCGCTGGGCGCCGATGGCGTGCTGTTCGCCCTGGCGGCGACCGCGCGCCATGCCCTGGCCGGTGGCGCCGCGCCCGACCTGATCATCGGCCATGGCACGCTGGGGCGCCTGCTCGCCCGGCTGACCATCGCGATGGGCGCGCCTGCCCCCACGGTGTGGGAGCGCAACCCGCTGCGGCGCCAGGGCGAGCATGGCTATCCGGTGATCGCGCCCAAGGACGATGATCGCCACGATTACGGCGCGATCTATGACGCCAGTGGCAATGCCGATTGCCTGGACCTGTTGATCCCGCGCCTGCGCCATGGCGGGGAAGTGGTGATGGCGGGCTTCTATGCCAATCGGCCCAGCTTTGCCTTTGCCCCGGCCTTCATGCGCGAGGCGCGCTTTCGCATCGCCGCCGAATGGAAGCCGCAAGACCTGATCGCCACGCGCGCGCTGGTGGAAGGCGGGGCGCTGAGCCTGGCCGGCCTGATCAGCGACCGGCGCCCGGCCCAGCAGGCGCGCGACGCCTATCCCGAGACGTTCCTCTCGGCCGAATGCCTCAAGATGGTTCTGGACTGGAGCGACTGCGCATGACCTTGTTGAACACGGCCCATTCCGATCATGCCGCAACGGACCAGATCCGGGCCCTGCGCGAGGAAGCGGCGATTGCGCCCGACGCGCCCCACACCGGCGAAGTGACCAAGCAGACCCAGGTGATCGCGATCTATGGCAAGGGCGGATCGGGCAAGAGCTTTGCCTTGTCAAACCTGAGCTACATGATGGCCCAGCAGGGCAAGCGCGTGCTGCTGATCGGATGCGATCCCAAGTCCGACACCACCAGTCTGCTGTTTGGCGGGCGCAGTTGCCCCACGATCATCGAAACCTCTGCCGCCAAGAAGCTGGCCGGCGAGGAAGTGCGGATCGAGGATGTCTGCTTTCAGCGCGACGGGGTTTTCGCGATGGAACTGGGCGGGCCGGAAGTGGGCCGGGGCTGTGGCGGGCGCGGCATCATCCACGGGTTCGAGCTGCTGGAAAAGCTGGGCTTCCACGACTGGGGCTTTGACTATGTGCTGCTCGATTTCCTGGGCGACGTGGTCTGCGGCGGGTTCGGCCTGCCGATTGCGCGCGACATGTGCCAGAAGGTGATCGTCGTCGGCTCCAACGACCTGCAATCGCTCTACGTTGCCAACAACGTGTGCAAGGCGGTGGAATACTTCCGCAAGATGGGCGGCAACGTGGGCGTTGCCGGCATGATCGTGAACAAGGACGATGGCACCGGCGAAGCGGGCGCCTTTGCCGCCGCGGTGGACATCCCGGTGCTCTGCGCGATCCCGGCGGACGAGGACATTCGCCGCAAATCGGCCAATTACCAGATCATCGGACGGCCCGATGGCCCCTGGGGCAGCCTGTTTGCCGATCTGGCGCGCAATGTGGCCGAGGCGCCGGCTCGGCAGCCGCGCCCGCTGGACCAGGACGGGCTTCTCGGCCTGTTCTCGCCAGAGGACGTGGGCGGCGGCGTGACTCTGACGCCCGCGACGCAGGCCGACATGCGCGGCGCGGCCTTTGTCCAGAAGCCGTCGCTGGAGGTGGTCTATGACGCCGTCTGACGTGGCGGCGCCGGCCCGCCAGCCGGATCGGATCGCGCTGGATGCTCCGGCAGCCGATAGGCCTCCGGCAGCGGGCGGCGGCTGCCACGCCGATGCCGGCGTGCTGCGCGCGGCAACCGATAAGGCGCAGGGCAGCGAACTGCTGCAACGCTATGCCGCCGATTACCCGGTGGGGCCGCACGACCAGCCGCAGAGCATGTGCCCGGCATTCGGCTCGCTGCGCGTGGGGCTGCGCATGCGGCGCACCGCCACGGTGCTCTCGGGCTCGGCCTGCTGCGTCTATGGCCTCACGTTCACGTCGCACTTCTATGGCGCGCGGCGGACGGTGGGCTATGTGCCGTTCAATTCCGAAACCCTGGTCACCGGCAAGCTGTTCGAGGACATCAAGGACGCGGTGGAGGGGCTGGCCGATCCGGCGCTCTATGACGCGATCGTGGTGACCAACTTGTGCGTGCCCACGGCCAGCGGCGTGCCGCTGCGCCTGCTGAAAAAGCAGATCAACGGCGTGCGGATCATCGGCATCGACGTGCCCGGCTTTGGCATTCCCACCCACGCCGAAGCCAAGGACGTGCTGGCCGGCGCGATGCTGGCCTATGCCCGCGGCGAGGCCGAGCAGGGCCCCGTGGCCGCCCCGCGCGCCCGGCCCGATCGCCCGACCGTGACGCTGCTGGGCGAGATGTTCCCGGCCGATCCGGTGGGCATCGGCATGATGCTGGAGCCGCTGGGCCTGGCCGCCGGGCCGGTTGTGCCGACGCGCGAATGGCGCGAGCTCTATGCCGCGCTCGATTGCGCGGTGGTGGGCGCGATCCACCCGTTCTACACCGCGTCGATGCGCGAATTCGAGGCTGCCGGGCGCGGCATCGTCGGTTCCGCGCCAGTGGGCGCCGAGGGCACGGCCGCCTGGCTCGATGCGATCGGCGCGGCCTGCGGCGTGGCGCAGGATCGCATCGATGCTGCCAAGAACCGCTTTCTGCCCGCCATCCGTGGCGCGCTGGCGGCAAACCCGATCAAGGGGCGGATCACCGTGACCGGCTATGAAGGCTCGGAACTGCTGGTGGCACGCCTGTTGATTGAAAGCGGGGCGGACGTGCCCTATGTCGGCACGGCCTGTCCGGCCACGGCAGCGGGTGCGGCCGATCGCGCCTGGCTGGAAGCGCGCGGGGTGCGCGTGCAGTTCCGCGCCAGTCTGGAGCAGGACATTGCCGCCGTCGAGGAATTCGGGCCGGACCTGGCGATCGGCACCACGCCGGTGGTGCAGCATGCCAAGCAGAAGGCGATCCCGGCGCTCTATTTCACCAACCTGATTTCGGCCCGGCCGCTGATGGGCGTGGCCGGGGCGGGCAGCCTGGCGCAGGTGGTCAATGCCGCCATGGCCAACAAGCCGCGCTTTGATCGCATGCGCGCGTTCTTCGATGGCGTGGGCAGCGGGCCAGCCGCGGGCGTGTGGGAAGACACCCCGCAGGACCGGCCGCAGTTCAAGAAGAAGTATGCCGCCCTGAACGAGGCCGCGCGCAAGGCGGCCGAGGCGGTGGGATCATGACTCTGGTGCTCGATCACGATCGCGCCGGCGGCTATTGGGGGGCGGTCTACGTCTTTACCGCCGTCAAGGGCTTGCAGGTGATCATCGACGGGCCGGTGGGGTGCGAAAACCTGCCGGTGACATCGGTGTTGCACTATACTGACGGGTTGCCGCCGCACGAATTGCCCATCGTGGTCACCGGGCTGGGCGAGGAGGAACTGGGCAAGACCGGCACCGAAGGCGCGATGAAGCGGGCGTGGAAGACGCTCGATCCCGATCTGCCGGCCGTGGTCGTCACCGGCTCGATTGCCGAGATGATCGGTGGCGGGGTGACGCCGGAAGGCACCAATATCAAGCGCTTCCTGCCGCGCACGATCGACGAGGACCAGTGGCAGAGCGCCGACCGCGCGCTGGGCTGGCTGTGGCGCGAATTCGGGCCGAAGGTGGTGCCGGCGGTGCGCCCGGTGCGCGAGGGGGAAAAGCCCCGCGTCAACATCATCGGCCCATCCTATGGCATGTTCAACATGGCGAGCGACCTGCACGAGGTGCGCCGCCTGATCGAAGGCATGGGCGCGGAAGTCAACGTGGTGTTCCCGCTCGGGTGCCACCTCGCTGATATCCGCAAGCTGGCCGATGCCCATGCCAACGTGTGCCTTTATCGCGAGTTTGGCCGGGGCCTGTGCGAGACGCTGGAGCGGCCCTATTTCCAGGCGCCGATCGGGCTGGAAAGCACCACGCTGTTCCTGCGCGCGCTGGGCGCCGCGCTGGAGCTGGACCCGGAACCGTTCATCGCGCGGGAAAAGCACACCACGATCAAGCCGCTGTGGGACTTGTGGCGCTCGGTCACGCAGGATTTCTTTGCCACCGCCAGCTTTGGCATCGTGGCCAACGAGACCTATGCGCGCGGCATCCGTCGCTTCCTGGAAGACGACATGGGCCTGCCCTGCAACTTTGCCTTCGCGCGCAGTGCCGGGGTCAAGCCGCGCAACGAGGACGTGCGCGCCGCGATCCACGCCAATCCGCCGCTGGTGCTGTTCGGCAGCTATAACGAGCGCATGTACAATGCGGAGCGCGGCGGGCGCGGGATCTATATCCCGGCCAGCTTCCCCGGCGCGGCGATCCGCCGCCACACCGGCACGCCGTTCATGGGCTATGCCGGGGCGACCTATCTGGTGCAGGAAGTGTGCAACGCGCTGTTCGATGCGCTGTTTCACATCCTGCCGCTGGCCACCGAGATGGACAAGGTGGAGCCGACACCTGCCCGCGAAACGGGTGCGCCGGCCTGGCGCGAATTGCCGTGGGACGAGGATGCCAAGGCGCGGCTCGATGCCGTGGTGGCTGCCCAGCCGGTGCTGATCCGCATTTCGGCGGCCAAGCGGCTGCGCGATGCGGCCGAGCGCGCCGCGCGCGCGAAAGGCCAGGGCCGCGTCTGCGCCGATTGCCTGGCCGATGCCCTGCTGGCGGAGCAGGTCGCATGACCCGCGCCGCCCTTTCCTTCCCGCAGGCTGCCAAGGCGCGGCCCGGCTCTGCCATTCTTGCGGCGCACGGCGCGTCCGCGAGGATACCCGAAGAGGTCTTCTCGCCTCTCGCACACCACCAAAGAAAGGAGATTGGCTATGAGTGATCGTGACGATCGCTTTGGGCTGAGAACGTATCTCACGCCCGAGGAAGCGAAGGAATTCCACAAGCTGTTCGTGAGCAGCTTCCTGGGCTTCACCGGTGTGGCCGTGGTTGCCCATGTCCTCGTCTGGATGTGGAAGCCCTGGCTCTGAACCCGTCGCTTCCCGCACCGCGCCCGGCCTGTCCGGCCTGACGCAGCGGGGACACACCCTCTGGCACAAGGATCAAACCCATGTGGAGACTCTGGCTCATTTTCGATCCGCGCAGGACACTGGTTGCCCTGTTCGCCTTCCTGCTGGTGCTGGCGCTGATCATTCACTTCATCCTGCTCAGCACCGACACCTACAACTGGCTCGATGGCCCCAATTCGGCGCAAGGCATGGCCCATGCCGCCGCAGCGGCCAAACCGGCAAGCTGACGAGAGCCTGTGCGAGAGGCGGCGGCTGTCCCGACCGCCGCCTCATGGGCATCGGCATCTGATCACACGAGCCCGCCGTTGAAGGCGGGGAGGGGGGAGCGATGGCACTCCTGAGTTTCGAACGAAAATATCGCGTGCGCGGCGGCACCCTGATCGGTGGCGACCTGTTCGATTTCTGGGTGGGCCCGTTCTACGTCGGCTTTTTCGGCGTGGTGACGGCAATCTTCGCCTCCCTGGGTACGGCGCTGATCTTCTACGCCGCCAGCCAGGGCCCGACGTGGAACCCCTGGCTGATCTCGATCGCCCCGCCCGACCTGAAATATGGCCTGGCGCTGGCACCGCTCAAGGAAGGCGGCTTCTGGCAGATCATCACGGTCTGCGCGCTGGTCTCCTTCGTGTCGTGGGCGCTGCGGGAGGTGGAAATCTGCCGCAAGCTGGGCATGGGCTATCATGTGCCGGTGGCGTTCGGCATGGCGATCTTTGCCTATTTCACCCTGGTGGTGATCCGCCCGGTCCTGCTGGGCGCGTGGCACTGGGGCTTTCCCTATGGCATTTTCAGCCACCTCGACTGGGTGTCGAACACCGGGTACCAGTACCTGCACTTCCACTACAACCCGGCGCACATGCTGGCGGTGTCGTTCTTCTTCACCACCACGCTCGCGCTGGCGCTGCATGGCGCGCTGGTGCTTTCGGCGGTGAACCCGGCGCCGATTGGTCCCGCCCAACCCGGCGAAGTGAAATCGCCCGAATACGAAGACACCTTCTTCCGCGACCTGATCGGCTATTCCATCGGCACGCTGGGCATTCACCGCCTGGGCCTGCTGCTGGCGCTCAACGCCGGGTTCTGGAGCGCGGTGTGCATCGTCATCAGCGGCCCGCTGTGGACCCGCGGGTGGCCGGAATGGTGGACCTGGTGGCTCAACCTGCCGATCTGGTCGTGAAGGAGCACCGTGCGATGGCGACCTATCAGAACATCTTCACCCAAGTGCAGTTGCGCGGCGAACCGGAAATGGGCGTGGCCCTGCCGCCAGGCGGCGAGGAACGCATCGGCCCCGGCGGGTTCCTGCATCTGGCAGGCCTGATCGGCCAGGCCCAGATCGGTCCGATTTACCTCGGCTGGACGGGCATTTTCGCGCTGATCTTCGGCTTTACCGCGTTCGAGATCATCGGGCTCAACATGCTGGCCTCGGTCAACTGGAACCCGATCCAGTTCGTGCGCCTGCTGCCCTGGCTGTCGCTGGAGCCGCCGGGGCCGGAATATGGCTTTTCGCCGTTCGTGCCGCTGGCCAAGGGTGGCTGGTGGATCATCGCCGGCTTCTGCCTGACAACGTCGGTGGTGCTGTGGTGGATCCGCACCTATACCCGCGCCCGCGCGCTGGGCATGGGCACGCATGTTGCCTGGGCATTCCTCAGCGCGATCTGGCTGTTCCTGGTGCTGGGCTTCATCCGCCCGTTCTTCATGGGGAGCTGGGCCGAAAGCGTGCCGTTCGGCATCTTTCCGCACTTGGATTGGACGGCCGCGTTCTCGATCCGCTATGGCAATCTGTTCTACAATCCGTTCCACTGCTTCTCGATCGCGTTCCTTTATGGATCGACGCTGCTGTTTGCGATGCACGGGGCGACGATCCTGGCGGTCGGCCGCTATGGCGGCGAGCGCGAGATCGAGCAGATCACCGATCGCGGCACGGCTTCGGAACGCGCGGCGCTGTTCTGGCGCTGGACCATGGGCTTCAACGCCACGATGGAATCGATCCATCGCTGGGCTTGGTGGTTTGCCGTGCTGACCACGCTGACCGGCGGGATCGGCATCCTGCTGACTGGCACGGTGGTGGACAACTGGTATCTGTGGGCGCAGCAGCATGGCTATGCGCCGCACTATCCCGCAACCGGGGTGATCGACCCTGCGACACTGGGGAGCGCCGGGAAATGAGACGGATAACCGCATTTGCGCTGGCAGCGCTTGCCGCGCTGTCGCTGGGGGGGTGCGAACTGGCCCACAAGGTTTCCAACCAGTACGGCACTCGCGGCACCGGCATGGACCAGGTCACGGTCAAGAAAGTGGCCATGGCCAAGGACGAGGTGCCGCCGCCGCCCTATGATCCGCCGTCCGCCGATGGTCCGCGCGCCAAGGAGCAGTTCCAGAACGTGCAAGTGCTGGGCGATGAATCCGCCGAGCAGCTCAGCTATACCATGGCGGCGATGACGGCCTGGGTGGCGCCCAAGGAAGGCTGCAACTATTGCCACAATCCCAACAACATGGCCTCTGACGAACTCTATACCAAGATCGTCGCGCGGCGCATGTTGCAGATGACGCGCAACATCAACCACAACTGGCAGGACCATGTCGGCAAGACCGGGGTGACGTGCTGGACCTGCCACCGTGGGCAGGCCGTGCCGGCCAACCACTGGACGATGCCGCCGGCTGGCCCGAACGGGATCATCGGCAATCGCCATGGGCAGGACAACCCGATCGCGGCGACCGGCTTTTCCTCGTTGCCGGATTCCTCGCTGGCGCTTTACCTGACGGGTGACCCCAAGAAGGACCAGAACATCCGCGTGCAGGCCACCGCTGCGCATCCTTCGCCGGCCGACAAGACCAGCGTGATGCAGACGGAAAATTCCTATGCCGTGATGGTCCACGTGTCCAAGGCGCTGGGAGTGAACTGCACCTTCTGCCACAACACGCAGTCGTTTGGTTCCTGGCCGATCAGCACGCCCAAGCGCGCCAAGGCCTGGTACGGCATCCGCATGGTGCGCGAGGCCAATGGCCAGTACATCTCGTCTTTGGCCGGCGTGTTCCCGGCCTATCGCAAGGGGCCGATGGGCGATCCGTTCAAGGTGAGCTGCGCGACCTGCCACCAGGGCAAGAACAAGCCGATGGGCGGCTATCCCATGGCCAAGGACTACCACGCGCTGTGGGGTGCGCCGGGGCTCTATACCGTGCCCAGCTCGTTCCCTGCGCCGCTCCAGGCACCGCAGCCGACCCAGCCTGTCGCCTCCGCCGGCGGCGCGGCCAATCCGGCGGGGTGATGGCCATGGCCGGCTTGCTTCATCCGCCGTGAACGGCGGGCGGTCAGACCCCGATGGCCGCAGCGGGAACGGTTTTAATGCCAGACCGTTGCGGCGCCAGGGATGTCACAGGAAAGTGCGACAAGACAGGCGTTTGACGAGTCTGCTGCCGCATCAGCAAAGGTAGGTTGACCGCCCTAACGGCCGTATTGCGTGGCACTATGGGACACGTTCTAGTTTGCCGCCGTCCTGCGTGGCGCGCACCCTCAAGAAATATAACGGAGGATGCAGATGATATCCAAGATCCACTGTCTTGCACTGGGCTCCGCCACTCTTCTGCTTGCCGCGTGCGGCGGGGGGAGCAGCGCCGACAAGTCTGCTTCGCAGCAGACGCCTGCCGCCAGCGAAACCACGGCCGCTGCGGCCGCTTCGATGACGCCGGCTGCCGCCAGCACCACCGCCGCCCCGCCGGCGGATTCCACCGACACGCTCGACAAGACCACGCTGGCATCGTTCACCGCTGACCCCGTGCACGGCAAGCAGATCTTCGCGCAATGCCAGGCCTGCCACTCGGCCGAGCCGGGCAAGAACATGATCGGCCCATCGCTGGCCGGTGTCATCGGCCGCAAGGCCGGCTCGATCGCCGGGTTCGCCTATTCCAACGCCAACAAGAACAGCGGCATCACCTGGACGCCGGAAAAGCTGTTCCAGTACCTGGAAAAGCCGCAGCGCGTGGTGCCGGGCACCAAGATGACGTTCCCCGGCCTGCCCAAGGGCCAGGACCGCGCCGACGTGATCGCCTACCTCAAGAACCCGACCTGACGGGTCTCGACCGCGCCTTCGCGGGCCAGTCTGCAAGAAGGGACGGAAAGCGCCGCGATGGGCTTTCCGTCCCTTCTTGTGTGTGGGGATGGTGGCGAAGTATTGATATCTCTGCCTATTCCGTCACCCCGGACTTGATCCGGGGTCCAGCTTGAAGCCTTTTCTGCGGGGGCTGGCATGAGGTGGTCGGTCGGGACAGGCGGAGGGCTGGACCCTGAAACAAGTTCAGGGTGACGATCATTTTTTGCGCACAAGCGAAGAGGCCACGAACCATGGGGTTCGTGGCCTCTTCGCTTGCAATCGGTCCCGTCACGCGGCGGCGGAGCGGCGCGCCAGTTCGCATTGCGACCAGATGTCGCTGAGCGCCTCGATCAGGCGATCGATGTCGCCATCGCTGTGTACCGGCGATGGGGTGATGCGCAGGCGCTCGGTGCCGCGCGGCACGGTGGGATAGTTGATCGGCTGGACGTAGATGCCGTGGTTGTCCATCAGCCAGTCGCTGATCCGCTTGCACTTCTTGGGATCGCCGACCATCACCGGAATGATGTGGCTGGGATTGGGCAAGTGCGGAATGCCCAGGCCATCGAGGCGGCGACGCACCGTGGCGACGCGCTCCTTGTGCCGCGCGCGCTCGATCTCGCTGGCTTTCAGGTGCCGGATGCTGGCCGTGGCACCGGCAGCGAGCGCCGGGGGCAGGGCTGTGGTGAAGATGAAGCCGCTGGCAAAGGTGCGGACGAAATCGCACAGGCTTTCCGACGCGGCGATATAGCCGCCCATCACGCCGAACGCCTTGCCCAGCGTGCCTTCGATCACGGTGATGCGGTCCATCAGGCCTTCGCGTTCGGCCACGCCGCCGCCGCGCGGGCCATAGAGGCCCACGGCATGGACTTCGTCGATATAGCTCATCGCGCCATGCGCCTCGCACACGTCGAGGATGTCGGCGATCGGGGCGATGTCTCCGTCCATCGAATAGACGCTTTCAAATGCCACCAGCTTGGGCACGTCTGGCCCGTATTGGCTGAGCAGTTCGTCGAGGTGCCCGGCATCGTTGTGGCGCCAGATATGGCACTGGCTGCGCGAATGGCGGATGCCCTCGATCATCGAGGCGTGGTTGAGCGCATCGGAAAAGACCACGCAGCCGGGGATCCTGGCCGCCAGCGTGCCCAGACCCGCCCAGTTGGACACATAGCCGCTGGTGAACAGCAGCGCGGCTTCCTTGCCATGGAGATCGGCCAGCTCGCGTTCGAGCATCACGTGGTGATGGTTGGTGCCCGAGATATTGCGCGTGCCGCCCGCGCCCGCGCCGCATTCGTCCAGCACGCGGCGCATGGCATCGAGCACGGCCGGGTGCTGCCCCATGCCCAGGTAATCGTTGGAGCACCACACGGTGATCGGCTGGGTGGTTTCGTCGACATAGCGCGTGGCATGCGGGAACGTGCCGCAGTGCCGCTCGATCTCGGTAAAGATGCGATAGCGGCCTTCCTCGCGGACCGAGTCCAGTTCCCCCTTGAAATAGGTTTCAAAATCCATCGTCCTCGGCCCTCTCGTGGTTGTTTTTTCCAGTTCAGTTGGCAGGGTGGCGCGCGGGCAGCGCCCAGCCCCACAAGGCCCCGTCGCGCATGGGCAGGGCCAGGAACAGGTGTTCGAGCGCGCCCAGCGCGGCGAGCGCGAAGAGCAGGCTGGCGCCGGCGGCTTCGGCGCTGCCAGCCGGTGCGGCGAGCGCGAGCGTGGCGAGCCAGCCGGCCAGCGCCAGGCATGCGGCAATCGCGGCGTAAAGCTCCACGCCCAGTCGCGGCTTGCCGAAATAGCTTTTCAGGTAGGCCAGATGCTGGGGCAGGATGTCCGTGCTCATGTTGGGCACGCCCAGGAAAATCGCGACCTTGGTGCTCAGCCGCATGGCCAGCAGCAGCGCGAAGGCCATGGCGCCAACCCGGTTGGGCGCGTCCCGGCTCATCCACAGGAGCCCGGCGGCGCTGAGCGCCAGGGCCACTTCATGCCAGGCGAGTGCGGCCACGGCATGGGCAAAGCGCGGCCAGCCACGCGCGCCGGGCGGGCAGGCTTCGCGCCGGGGGCCGGTGACCACGCCGGTGAGAAAGCTGATTTCGTGCCAGGCCCAGACCAGGATGGCCCCGGCGAGCGAGGCATAGACGCCGGCCAGCGTGGCCCAGCGCATCGAGACAGCAATGATCACGATGCCACCGATCGCGGCACAGCCCGCCAGCAGCAGGCTGTGGGCAAAGGTGTGGCGCGCGCGATTATCCAGCCACGCGACCAGCCCGGTTGCAAAGAACCAGATCAGGATCGTTGCCAGGACAGGCAGGACGTGGCCGGTCCAGCTTACCATGCCGGTTGCAGCCGGATCGTGGCGGGCAGGGCATTGCGGCGCGGGCGCAGCAGATACATGCGCGCGAAATTGGCCGCCGCGCCCAGTGCGCCGCTGGCGCGCATCCAGGCGCCGGCCAGCCCGCCCCGCGCCTTGCCGGCGGCCAGCCGGTTGCTGTGCACCAGCAGGCGGGCCATGGCGCGGCGAAAGCGCGGATCGTCGGTATCGAGTTCCACCGGGAAGACCTGGCGCGCGATCTGCGAGCAGATGGTGAAGACGCGATAATCGTAATCGGTGGGATCGAGGCCGAGCGCCCGGTGGAACACCGGCCGGGCATGATCGCGCACATACATCGTGGCATAGACCGCCAGCAGGAAGAAGCGCACCCACAGCGTGTTGGCACCGCGCAACAGCTTGGGATCGGCGCGCAGCAGCAGCGCAAAGGCCTCGCCATGGCGGAATTCGTCGTTGCACCAGCTTTCGAACCACAAGAAGATCGGGTGAAAGCGCAATTCAGGCTTGGCGGCCAACTGGCGATAGATGGTGATATAGCGCGCGTAGCCGATCTTTTCGGACAGGTAGACCGAATAGAAAATGAACTTCGGCTTGAAATAGTGGTATTTCTTGGCCTTTGTCAGAAAGCTGAGATCGATGCCGATGCCTTCGTCCTTCAAGGCTTCGTTGATGAAGCCGGCGTGGCGGCTTTCATCGCGCGCGAGCAGCTTGAACAGCATCTTCATGTCAGGGTTCGACGTGCGCCGCGCCATTTCGGCATAGAGGATGCAGCCGGAGAATTCCGAGGTCAGCGAACTGACCAGGAAATCGATGAATTCGGCGCGCAGCTCCGGCTCCAGCGCGGCGATGATGCCGGCGAAATCCTGCTCGCGCTTGAAATGGCGCTTGTTGGGATCGCTCGCCATCTCGGCAATCAGCGCATCCCATTCCTGGCGCACGCTCGACACGTCGATGGCATCGAGCGCGGCAAAATCGGTGGTGTAGAAACGCGGGCTGAGCACCGTTTCGTGGCTCACCATAGCGTGGACATCGGGCTTGGCAGTATGCGTGGTCATCGCAGGCTCCCGGACGTGAAGCTGACTTCGTAAAGCTCGGTAAGGCCGAGGTAGGCCACCGCGCGGGTCCAGGCGCGCAGCAGCGGGCCGGCGCGGACCACGGTGGCGGTGCGTTCAAACACCGCGCTTTCGCCAAACGGCACCCGCACCGGATCGCCATGGACGCGCACGCGGTCGCCCGGCTCAACGGCGAGATCGCCATCGAGTTCGACATGGGCGTGGAAGTGCGCGGCGCTCTGCTCGATGGCGATGCGGCATGGCACGGTGAAGGCGCGGGGGCGGATCATGCGCGGCTGCCCGTTGCGGCTGCGGGCTGGAGGAAGCGGGCAAAGGCAGCGCGGTTGGTGGCGCCGAACGAGCCGAGCTCGATCGCGCGGCCCGTGGCCGGATCGCGCAGGGTCAGCGCGCCATTGGCCCATTGCGTCAGTTCAAACGGCCGGGCCGGGCCGATGCCGTTCATGCGCCGCTCCCGCGCCATGCCGCGCATCACCCCGCGCACGAAGCCGCCGCCGTCGTTTTCGCCGATGAGCACGGCGAGCGTTGCCCCGCGATCACTGTCCTGCACCACGACGGCGCCATCGGCGCGATCGGCAAAGACGAGATGTCGCACGGCAAGGGGCGTGACGCCTTCTCTGGCGCGCTCCACCGCCGGCACCGCCTCACGCGGGAGCACGCCGACGCGGACCAGGCCGGTCAGCGCCACGGTGATCGCCACCAGCGCGCCGGCCAGCACCAGCGCCGGGCGCGGGACGGTGTTTTCGTGGGAATGGGCGTGGCTCATGCCGTGGCTCCCTCCAGCGCCGGGGTGGGTCGCGACGGCGCCTGGCGCACTGGTTCCTGCGCTGGGCGGGCGATGGTGACCGGTGCCAGAGCGGCGCAGGCCTGGGCCAGGTCCTGCGCCAAGCGCGCGGCATCGGGCAGGGCGCGCAGCATCGGCTGCGGGCGCGACAGGCGCCAGGGGCGGGCATGGGGCCAGAGCATGGCATAGCCCAGGCGATGTTCGCCTTTGAGCGCGACGGCAATGTCACCCGTGCTGCCGCTGGCCTGGCGCAAGTCTGCCGAGGTGATCAGCGCCAGCGGCAGGTTGATGCAGGTGTTGAGTGCCACGCCGATGCGCAGCACCAGGCGGCGGTTGGTGAGCGTGTAGACCGTGGTGCGCGCCACCAGCACCGCAAACAGGGCGAGCAGCCCTTGCAGCAGCGCGCCCGCGATCACGATGGCCCCGGCGCCGACCAGGTTGCCGGTGGCGAGGGCCAGCAGGGCAAGCGCAGCGAAGTAGGCCATGAGGCCGCGCGCGAACAAGGCGCTGCGCTTGAACGCGCGCCAGTCCGGCGCGGCCTGCCACAGGATCGCTTCGCCCGCCGGCAGATCGCCGGGCAACCCGCGTACCGGCTCGAAATCATGCTCGGTCACAGCAGCGGCTCCAGCCGATCGGCATTGGCATAGAGATAGCCGGTGCCGAAGTAGGCGACGACGCGCTCTTCCTCGTAGCGGGTGATTTCACCGGGGTTTTCGGGGAACGGGGCAGTGGCGAAATCGGCGGCGTTGATCGCGCTGATGATCACGGCATGGCGGCGCACCACGGCCATGGCCATGGGCGCCAGCACGATGCGCGCGCCGGTATCCACAGCGAGGTAGCGGATCATGTGTTCGGCGCGATCGACCCAGAGATCGACCACGGTGCCGGCGCGCGCGCCATCGGCGCCATAGACGGCAAGGCCGCGCGGATCGATGCTGGCGCTGGCCACGGAGATCTGCGGCACGCTGCCGATCGGCACGATGCGCGGATTGCCGTGGGCATCGCGATCGGGAAAGCGGGCGCGCTGGGCATAGGCACCCGGCCCGACCCCGGCGGCAAAGACATCGCCCACGGGCGAATAGGGCGCCCCGCCGAAATGCTCGCGCCGCTCCGCCTTGATCTCCACCGGCTCCCGGTTTTCGCTGGCCGGCAGCGGCACGGTGACCGTGCCCATGCCGAAGGGCAGGAAAAAGGTCTTGGCGCTGGCGGTGGACAGCGGGCCGCCATCGCTGTCGACGCGCCCGGTCAGCGCGTCTTCCAGCGGATAGCCTTCGCGCCGGTCTTCGCGGCGAAGCCAGAAGATCAGGCAGATGAAAAAGAGCACGAACGCGATCAGCGCCAGTTGCGCGGCATCGATGGTGCCGACGATATTGCCGTGTCTCATGGGAGTTCTCCTTCCCGGCTGCTCATGTCGGAAACTCGGTCAGGCCGAAGCGACGTGCCCCGGCAGTGGAAGATGCCGCGCGCGATCCCGCCAGGCGGCCGACCAGCGGCCCCATCAGGACCAGCGTGACCAGCAGCAGGGCAATCTCGATCGCGTAGATCACGCCATAGCCCGTGGCGTGATGGGCGAGCGTCAGGCCCAGGCCATCGGACACGGCAAAGGTGGAAACCAGATCGCGCAGCACGCCGCCAAAGGCGATGGCGAGGCCCGCCGCCGTGGTCTGCACCGCGCCCCAGGCGCCGAGCGCGAGGCCGGCCATGTCGGCACTCGCGGCGTCGCTGCCCGCTTGCCCCATCGCGGCGGTGAGCGTGCCGACCGAAAACAGCCCGGCCCCTGCGCCGATGACCAGCGCGCCCAGGCCCAATGCCAGCGGGCTTTGCAGCGGCGCGGCAAAGATCACCAGGAGGAAGGCGGCAATGCCCAGCACTACGCCATAGCCGGCAATGCGCAGGGCATCGATACCGCCGCCCAGCCAGCGCGCCGACAGCGCAAAGCCGGCGAGCGCGCCGAGCGCCCAGGCGCCCGACAGGCTGGTGGTGGCCCCCACCGACAAGTGCAGCACTTGCCCGCCATAGGGTTCGAGCAGCGGATCCTGCATGGCAAAGGCCGCCGCGCCCAGGCCGACCGTGGCGAGCAGGCGCATGGTCAGCGGCTGCGCGGCATAGCGTTGCCACACCACCGCAAACGCCGGGCGCGGCGTCTGCGGCGAAGCGATCGCTTCGCTGCGCGCTTCCTGCTTCCACAAAGCGACGACGTTGAGCACGAAAGTGAGCACCGCGCAGGCCTGGATCACCTGGACCAAACGAGTGGGCGTGAAATGGTTGAGCAGCCCACCCAAAATGGTGGAGCAGACCATCATCCCGGCGAGCAGCGCGAGATAGAGCAGCGCCACGGCGCGGGCGCGGCGATCTTCGGGCAGGAGATCGCCCACCAGCGCCAGCCCGGCCGTCTGCGTGGTGTGCATGCCGGTGCCCGCGAGCAGGAAAGCCAGCGCACTGGCGGAAAGGCCCACCGGGAAGAGATGTGGATCGCGCATCAGCAGCAGGGCAAAGGGCATGATGGCCAGGCCGCCGAACTGCATCAGCGTGCCAAACCAGATGAACGGCACCCGGCGCCAGCCCAGCACCGAGCGATGCACATCGGACCGGTGGCCGATCAGCGCGCGAAACGGTGCGGCGAGCAGGGGAATCGCGATCATCAGCGAAACCAGCCAGGCATGGATGCCCAGTTCCACGATCAGCACGCGGTTGAGCGTGCCGTTGAGCAGCACGGTCATCATCCCCACGCTGACCTGGAACAGCGACAGGCGCAGCAGGCGCGGCAGCGTGACATCGGCGCTGGCCGCATCGGCAAAGGGCAGCCAGGTCAGCGCCACCCGGCTCCACCGTTGGGCAAGAGGCATGCGCGCGGCCATCAGCGGCGCACCAGTTCCAAGCCTTGGGAAATGTAGAACCCGCTGGTGATCCGCCCGCTGCGGCCAAGCTGCCAGCCCTGGAGCGAGACGAGGCGGGCGCGCAGCGCGGCTTCGGGAATGGGCTGGATCGCGGGGGAGCGATTGGCGCGCGGGAAAGCCTGGCCCACGGCATGCATCGCGCCGAGCAGGCGGGTGTGCGGAGCGAACGTGAAGACCAGCGAGCGATTGCAGCGCGCCGCCAGCCGCTCCACCGCCCAGGCCATGTCTTCCAGCGGATAGTGGATCAGCGAATCCATCGCGACGATGTGATCAAAGCGCGCCTGTCCATCATGGGTGGCGGGGGGATCGAGCATGTCGCCCACGTGCCAGTCGATCCGGCCATGGCCAAGGAATGCGGGCGCGCGTTGCTGCGCGATATCGACCAGGCCGCCCGCCACGTCGATCGCGCTGACCGCCGCGCCGCGCCAGGCGGCTTCCACGCTGAGGCTGCCGGTGCCGCAGCCGGCATCGAGCACGGTGCAGCGGCGCAGGTCCTGCGGCAGCCAGCCGAGCAATTGCGCGCGCATCGCGTTGCGCCCGGCGCGCACGGTGGCGCGGATGCCGCTGACCTTGGCGGTGGAGGTCAGGTCGATCCACGCCTTGCGCGCGCTGCCGTCAAAATACTGCGCCAGCCGTTCGCGTTGCACTTCATAGGGAGAAAGCGGGTGCGTGCTCATCATTCGTACCCCAGGAAATCGAAGATATCGCGGTCTTTCATCGGCATCGCCGCAACCGGATCGACCCCGTCCCACAGCATCTGCGCCAGGCGCAGGTATTCGTTCTGCGCGGCGAGCACTTCGGGCGAAGGTTCCATCTCGAACAGCGTACATTTCTTCAGGCGGCTGCGGCGGATGGCGTCGAGATCGCGGAAATGGGCAAGGCGGCGCATGCCGATGGCCTGGCTGAAGCGGTCGATCTCGTCCGTGGCGGCGGAGCGATTGGCGATCACCCCGGCCAGGCGCACGTTGTAGTTCTTGGCCTTGGCGCCGATCGCCGCAACGATGCGGTTCATCGCGAAGATCGAGTCGAAATCGTTGGCCGCCACCACCAGCGCGCGCTCGGCATGCTGGAGCGGCGCGGCAAAGCCGCCGCAGACCACGTCGCCCAGCACATCGAAGATGACCACGTCGGTATCGTCGAGCAGGTGGTGCTGTTTCAGCAATTTGACCGTCTGCCCCACGACATAGCCGCCGCAGCCGGTGCCGGCGGGCGGGCCACCGGCCTCCACACACATCACCCCGTTGTAGCCTTCGAACATGTAGTCTTCGGGGCGCAGTTCCTCGGCGTGAAATTCCACCTGTTCGAGCACGTCGATCACCGTGGGCATCAGCTTCTTGGTGAGGGTGAAAGTGGAATCATGCTTGGGGTCGCAGCCGATCTGGAGCACGCGGTGCCCGAGCTTGGAGAAGGCGGCAGAGAGGTTGGACGAAGTGGTCGACTTCCCGATGCCGCCCTTGCCATAGACGGCAAAGACCTTGGCCGTGCCGATCCGGTCTTGCGGATCGAGCCGCACTTGCACCGAGCCTTCGCCATCGAGAAGGCCGGCGGGAAAGCGTGTGCGGGTGTCGAGCAGAGTCATGCCGGTTTCCTCATTGCGCCGCGAACACGCCTTCGAGGCGGTCCTCCAGCTCGTCGCTGGCGAAGCGCAGGGCTTCGAGCGTCTGTTCATCGGGTTCCCACAAGTGGCGTTCGCAGGCTTCGAGCAGGCGATTGGCGACGCGGGCACAACTGTTGGGGTTGAGCTGCGAAAGGCGTGCGCGCATCTGCGGATCGAGCACGAAAGTTTCGCTGATGCGCTGATAGACCCAGGGCGCGACCTGGCCGGTGGTGGCCGACCAGCCGACGGTGTTGGTCACATGCTGTTCGATGCTGCGCACGCCTTCAAAGCCATGGCGCAGCATGCCCTCGAACCACTTGGGATTGAGCGTGCGGGTGCGGGTTTCCAGGTCGATCTGTTCGGCGAGGGTACGCACCTTGGCCGCGCCTTGCGTGGCATCGAGGATATAGACCCTGGCTTCCTTCCCCTTGGCCCGGGCCACCGAGCGGCTGACCCCACCCAAGCCATCGACATATTGATCGAGATCGGTGATGCCGACTTCGACGCTTTCCAGGTTCTGGTAGACGAAATCGACATCGCGCAGCGCGCTTTGCAGCAATTCGCGCCGCGCCACGGGCGGACCCTTGACGCCATAGGCATAGCCCTTGTGCGTTTCAAAGGCGTTGGCCAGTTCCTCGGGCGCGGTCCACACGCCGCCTTCGATCATCTGGTTGACGTTGGCGCCATAGGCGCCTTCGGCGTTGGAAAAGACGCGCAGCGCCGCCGTTTCAAAATCGCATTCGTGCTGCGCCTGGTGGGCCAGGGTGTGCTTGCGCACGAAATTGGCGCTCAGCGGTTCGTCGGCACGGGCAGCGAGCAGCGCGGCCTCTGCCAGCATGCGCGTCTGCATCGGCAGCAGGTCGCGGAAAATGCCCGAAAGCGTGACGACCACGTCCACGCGCGGACGGCCCAGTTGGGCCAGCGGCACCAGCTCGGCGCCCACCACGCGGCCATAGCTGTCGATGCGTGGGCGCGCGCCGATCAGGCTCATTGCCTGGGCGATTTGCAGCCCTTCGCTTTTCATGTTGTCGGTGCCCCACAGCACCATGGCCAGGCTTTCGGGGAAGGGCTCGCCGCTTTCGAGGTGGCGGGCGATCAGCCGCTCGGCCTGTTCCTGCCCCTGGATGCAGGCAAAGCGGCTGGGCATGGCAAAGGGATCGAAGCCGTGGATGTTGCGCCCGGTGGGCAGCACCTCGCGATTGGCGAGAATGTCTCCGCCCGGCGCAGGCTTGATGTACCCGCCATCGAGTGCGTGAATCACGGCGCCGATCTCGTCGCTGGCATCGAGTGCGGCCTCGATCGCGGCGCGCTCGGCATCAGGATCGGCGTCCAGCATGGCGTCGATCAATTCGCTGCGGTGCGTGCCCTGTGGCGCCTGGCCCAGCACATGCAGCCCTTCCGGGATCAGCGTGCGTTCCAGTTCATAGAGCGCGGGGGCGAGATCGCCGATCGCGATGCAATCGAGATCGAGTGCCGCGCATTGCTCGCGGATCAGGGCTTCGAGCGCGTCCCGCTCCTCCCCGGCGGCAGACCAGCGCCAGCGCTCCACGCTGGATTTCAGCTCGGCAAAGCCGCGATAGAGCCCGGCGCGGGCGAGCGCGGGGGTGAGATAGCTGACCAGCGTGGCGCCCGAGCGGCGCTTGGCCAGAATGCCTTCGGACGGATTGTTGGAGGCATAGAGGTAGAAATTCGGCAGATCGCCGAGCAGGCGTTCGGGCCAGCAGGCGCCGCACAGGCCGGCCTGCTTGCCGGGCATGAATTCCAGCGCGCCGTGGGTGCCGAAATGCAGCACGGCGTGGGCGGCGAAATCGTGGCGGATATAGCTGTAGAACGCGGCGAAGGCGTGGGTGGGGGCAAAGCCGCCCTCGAACAGCAGCCGCATCGGATCGCCTTCATAGCCAAAGCCCGGCTGCACCCCGACGAAGACCTTGCCGAAATGCGCGCCGAGCACATGGATATGCGCGCCATCGGATTGCAGGCGGCCGGGCGCGGCGCCCCATTGCGCCTCGATCTGGGCCAAATGGGGCTCGCGCCGGACGTGATCGTCGGCATGGATGCGCGCGGCGACATTGGCATCGCTGCCGAAGCGGGCGGCGTTGCCGTGGAGTATTGCGTCCTGCAAGGCCGCGACGCTTTCGGGCACGATCACGTCATAGCCTTCGGCCGCGAGGCGGGCGAGCGTGGCGTGGAGGGATTCAAACACGGCCAGGTGCGCGGCCGAACCGGTGGCGCCGGAATTGGGCGGAAAGTTGAAGATGGTGATGGCAATGCGCCGCTCCGCCCGCGCGGCGCGGCGCAGGGCGATCAGCTTGGCGACTTTGCCGGCGAGCGCGGCTGCCCGTTCCGGATCGCCGCGCATGGCCTGGATCGGGCCGGTGATCAGTGCTTCTTCGGGGGTGGACGGCGCCGCGCTGCGGCCGCCGAACACGCTGGGGCAGATCGCGCCGTCGAGTTCTGGCAGGGCGACCATCATCGTCGCTTCGAGCGGCACCAGCCCGGTGCGGCGCGCGCGCCACTCCTCGATCGTCTGGAATTCCACGGCGTGGGCGGCGATGTAGGGCACATCGAACCCGGCGAGTGTTTCCACCGCTGCGCCGGAATCGTTGTAGGCCGGGCCACCGACCAGCGAAAAGCCGCTGGCGTTGACGATGGCGTCCACCGCCACCACCCCATCGCGGCGGAAGTAGCGCTCCATCGCGGTGCGCGCATCCAGCCCGCTGAAAAAGGCCGGGATCACGCGCAGCCCGGCCGCTTCCATCGCGGCGATCAAGCCGTCGTAATGCCCGGCATCGTTGCCCAGCAGGTAGGAGCGCAGCAGCAGCAGCCCGACCGTGCCGCGCGGGCCCTTGGCCGGCGGCAGCAGCGCCAGGCTTTCCGACATGCGCTGCGTGGTGCGCGGGTGATAGACGCCGAGTTCGGGATAGACGCGGGGCGGCGCGGCAGGCGTGTTGCCCCGGCGCGGCTCGCGCGGGCCGGCGGCATAGCGGTCGATCAGGCTGCACACCATGGCGACCACGTTGTCGTCCGATCCGGCGAGCCAGTATTGCAGGGTGAGGAAATAGGCGCGCACATCCTGCGCGGTGCCGGGGATAAAGCGCAGGATCTTGGGCAGGCGGCGCAGCATGCGCATCTGCCCGGCGCCGGAATTGGCACTGCCGCCGGGCTTGGGCCGGGTCGAGCCGCGCAGCCGCTTGAGCAGGGCGAGCGGCCCCTTGGCCGGGGCATCCATGCGATAGGCGCCCATGCGCGTGAGGCGGGTCAGCTCGCCCGCCGACATCAGGCAGACCATGGCGTCGCAGGCTTCGCGCCGCTCCACCAGCGTGGGCAGGATGGCGCGGATGTGATCGTCGAGGAACAGCATCGTGGCGATGACGATGTCGGCCTTCATCACGGCGGTCTTCGCCCGGTCGAGCGCGCCGGCCTCGCGGTCCCAATCGCCGGCGGCGTGAAGCGTCAGGCTGATCCCGGCGGGGGCGAGATGCGCGCCGGCGCGTTCCACCGCGCCGCGCAGGTGGTTATCCAGCGTGACGATCGCCACTCTGACGGGCGCGCCGGGCACCGGGGCGGGGGAGGGCGCACTAGCGGGCATAGTGGGCCTTCGCATCATAGAGCGTGGCGATGTCGATCTGCGCGCGGCCTTCCAGCACGGCAAAGCGTTCGGTGTTGGAACGCGCCTTGCCGCGCACGAAGAACGGCACCTTGCGCAGTTCGCGTTCGGCGTCGCTGGTCCAGGGGATGGTGTCGTGGCTGGCGGGCACCGCTTCCGGCGCGCTGACCGGCGCAGCATGGGCGGCAAGGTGCGACGGGCCGGCCGCGTCGGAAAACTCGAAATCGTCGCGGAACATGGTCAGCAGGTGTTCTTCCAGCCCCATGACCAGCGGATGCACCCAGGTGTCGAAAATCACGTTGGCGCCTTCGAAGCCCATCTGCGGGCTGTGGCGCGCGGGGAAATCCTGGACGTGGACCGGAGCGGAAATCACCGCGCACGGCAGGCCCAGGCGCTTGGCGATGTGGCGCTCCATCTGCGTGCCCAGCACAAGTTCGGGCGCCGCGGCGCGGATCGCGTCCTCGACCACAAGGTGATCGTCGGTGATCAATGGATCGAGGCCATGGTGCGCGGCGGCGGCGCGCATCTCGCGGGCGAATTCGCGGTTGTAGCAGCCCAGGCCGCAGACGGTGAAACCCAGCTCTTCGGCCGCGATCCGCGCGGCGGCAATGGCATGGGTGGCATCGCCGAAGATGAAGACGCGCTTGCCGGTGAGATAGGTCGAATCGACCGAGCGGCTCCACCACGGCAGGCGCGAGGTGGGCGTGGCGAGAGCCGGTGCCGGATCGACCCCGGCCACGGCGGCGACGGCGGCAATGAAGTCGCGCGTGGCGCCCACCCCGATCGGCACCACGTCGATCGCCGGCTGGCCGAATGTGCGGCCCAGCCAGCGCGCCGCCTCGGCGCCGATTTCGGGATAGAGCACGACGTTAAAATCGGCCCGGCCCAAGGCGCGCAGATCGGCCGGCGTGGCACCCAGCGGCGCCACGCAGTTGACGCCGACGCCCATGGATTCCAGCAGCTTGACCACTTCGACCACGTCATCCCGGTGGCGGAAGCCCAGCGCGCAGGGGCCGAGCAGGTTGGCCAGCGGGCGGCGCCCTTCGCGCGGGGCGGGGCGCACCGCGGGATCGGCGAGGTGGCGCACCATGCGATAGAAAGTTTCGGCCGCGCCCCAGTTTTCCTTGCGCTGATAGCTGGGCAGTTCCAGCGGGATCACCGGGCAGGGTAGGCTGAGCGCTTCGGCCAGGCCCGCCGGATCGTCCTGGATCAGTTCGGCAGTGCACGAGGCGCCGACGAGCAGGGCCTGCGGGGCAAAGCGCTCCGCCGCCTCGCGGATCGCGTCCTGAAGCAGGGCGGCAGTATCCTTGCCGAGGTCGCGCGCCTGGAACGTGGTATAGGTGACCGGCGGGCGCTGGTTGCGCCGCTCGATCATCGTGAACAGCAGATCGGCATAGGTATCGCCCTGCGGGGCGTGCAGCACATAGTGGACGCCTTCCATTGCCGTGGCCACCCGCATGGCCCCCACATGGGGCGGGCCTTCATAGGTCCAGACGGCAAGCTGCATGGCGCTACACCCTCAACACGTCGCGCCGCCGCAGCGGCCGGGCAAAGAGGTCGGCAAGGTCGCCGGCCTGGTCGAAACCGTGGATGGGCGAGAACACCAGTTCGATCGCCCACTTGGTGGCAAGGCCTTCGGCCTCCAGCGGATTGGCAAGGCCCAGGCCGCAGACGGTAAGGTCGGGCCGGTCGGCGCGCACGCGATCGAGCTGGCGCTCGACATGCTGGCCTTCGCTGAGCCGCGTGGCGATCGGCAGCAGCGGCAGTTCGCGCGCCATCAGGTCGCGGTGGAGGTAGGGCGTGCCCACTTCGACCGGCACCATGCCGAGTTCGGTGGAGAGAAACCGCGCGAGCGGCACTTCAAGCTGCGAATCCGGCAGGAAGGTGATGCGCTTGCCGGAAAGCTGCGCCTGGCTGTGCGCGATCGCGCGCTTGGCGCGTTCGCGGCCCGGCGCAACCACGCGGTTGAAATGCATGGGTGAAACGCCGAAGGCATCGGCCGCGGCGCGCAGCCAGTCGGTCGTGCCTTCGGCGCCGAAGGGGAACAGGGCATCCAGCCGCCGCGCTCCCCGGTCCTGCAAGGCGCGCACCGTCTCGCCCAGGAACGGCTGCGCCAGAAGAAAGCGGGTCTGCGGCCCGATTGCGGGCAGATCGGCCAGGCGCCGGGCCGGCAGCCAGCCCGGCTCGGGCAGGCCGAGTTCGGCAAACAGGCGGCGGAACTGGTCCTCCACCACATCGGGCAAAGTGCCAACGACCAGCAGGCCGGGGGCGGCGCCCGATGCGGTGGCGGGCATCTGCGGCACCAGCGCGGCGAGGCAGGCGTCTTCGCCTTCGGTAAAGGTGGTTTCGATGCCGCTGCCCGAATAATGCAGCACCCGCCGGCCTTGGCCCAGGCTGCGGTCCAGCCGCTGCGCCGCCTTGCCCAGATCGAGCTTGATCACTTCGGACGGGCAGGAGCCGACCAGGAACAGCGTGCGGATTTCCGGGCGGCGTTCGAGCAGTTGCAGCGCAATGCGGTCCAGCTCGTCGTTGCAATCGGCCATGCCGGCCAGATCGCGTTCCTCGATGATGGCCGTGGCAAAGCGCGGCTCGGCAAAGATCATCACCCCGGCGGCCGATTGCAGCAGATGGGCACACGTGCGCGAGCCGACCACCAGGAAGAAGGCATCCTGCATCTTGCGGTGCAGCCAGACGATCCCGGTCAGCCCGCAGAACACCGTGCGCTGGCCGCGCTCGCGCAGCACGGCCGGAACGGCGGATCCGGTGGCTGACGGGGCGAGGCTCAGGTCGCCGCTCATGCCGCCACCGCCCATGACGGCGTGGGCAGGGCGTTGTCCGGATTCTGCGCTTCGAGCCGCGCGGCGCGCAGCTTGAGCAGGAATTGCCCGGCATTGATCACATAGGTGGCATAGCCGGCCAGCGCGATTGCCATGCGCTGCTCGAACGTGCCGATCCCGCCCAGCAGCATCGCCAGGTAGGCGGTGTGCAGCGCGATCACCAGCATCGAGACCACGTCTTCCCAGAAGAACGCGGGGGCAAACAGCCAGCGGCCGAACACCACCTTTTCCCAGATCGAGCCGGTGATCATGATGGCATAGAGCGTGAGTGTCTTGGCCACGACCGAAAGATCGGCCAGGCCTGTGCCGCGATGGGTCAGCAGGCTGTGGATCACCAGGGCCAGGCTGGTGAGGAACACGGCGAACTGGAACGGCGCGAGCAGGCCCTGAACCAGGGTCCACCGAGTCGAGTCGCGGCGGTGGCGTTCCTGCGCGGTGTAGAGCGGGCGCCGGGATGGCTTGCGCGCTCCAGCACTCTGGCGGCGCGTGGTGCCGGAACTGATCGCATCCCCTCTCATGTGTCGATGCTCACCGTTGTTGTTGCGGGGAGACTACGCCTCACTGCGCGCAAGTGTCAATCTAACTTGACGACAATAGATAGTGACACTTTGCCGTTTGTCAGATCGCGGAAAAGGGCGTAGGCTCATGGTCCCGGACACAAGCGCCCTGATCGGTGCGGCCGTGCGGGCAAGGCGCGATCGGCGCCGTCCCAGACCGGAGGGGTCTGCCATGGCAACTGTTTTTGGTGCAGGCGCGGCCAAGCGCGCCGGCCGGGGGGAAGGGACCACCCGGACCAAGGATGGACGTGGAGCCGCATCCGGAACGCCGGCCGCGGGGAAGCGGGATTCGATACGCGCCTGTCCTCCCACCGCTGTCGACGCGCTGATCAGCGAGCAGATCATTCCCCGGCTGCTGATGGCCCAGGCCCACGGCCTGATGCCGCGCGATATGGTCGCGGGAACGCAAGCGGTCGATCCGGCCGAAGCCGCGAAGTTTGCCTCGCTGCCGCTGGAACTGGAAGCGGACGAACTGCTGGTCCTGGTGGAAGGCATTCTGGCCCGGGGCGTCAGCGTCGAATCCGTGTTCATCGATCTCTTGGCGCCATCGGCCCGCCGCCTGGGCCAGCATTGGGAAGACGACGACTGCGATTTCGTGGACGTGACGATGGGCCTGTGGCGCTTGCAGGAAGTGATGCGCGAAGTGACCTTGCGCTTCCCGCCGCCGCGCGCCGCCCCGGCCCGCCCACGGGCCGCGCTGTTTGCCCCGCTGCCCGGCGACGCGCACAGTTTCGGCGCGCTGATGGTGGAGGAAGTGTTTGCCCGCGCCGGGTGGCAAACCGAGGTGATGATCGAGCCGGAACGCAAGGAATTGCTGCAACATATTGCCGATCACAGCCTCGATCTGGTCGGCTTGACCATCAGTTGCGATTGTCCTAACGCAAAGCTTGCGAGCCTGATTTCCGCCATGCGCAGTGTATCGCGATCGCCCGATCTGAAGATTCTCATTGGTGGAAGAATGGTGAACGCCAATCCCGCACTCGTGGCCAGCCTCGTGGCGGAGGTCGGCGCCGATGGCAGCGCGCCCGACGCTTGCGGCGCGCTCGATCTGGCCGAGCGCCTGGTGCCGGTCCAGGCGCTGGTCGCCCGGTTCGGCGCGTAGTTTGGCGCGGCCATGCCTACCCGACGCAACAGCATAGAAGGCAAGCTGCCTTTCACCACCGCGTCTGCACATCTGGCCGGGCTGGGCGGGGATGACGCGGCGCGTCTCGCCATGGTTGCAGGCGATATCACGCTGGTGCTCGATGCGGCTGGCCGCATTGTCGACGTGGCGGCCAATCCGCGCGAATTTCCCGAAGCCGGTGGCTGGACCGGGCGCGAATGGCTCGACACCGTGACGGTCGAAAGCCGGCCCAAGGTGATGGAAATGCTCAGCGCGATGCGCAAGGGCGTGACGCAGCACTGGCGCCAGGTGAACCTGATATCGGGCGAAGGCGATATTCCGGTGCGCTTCGTCACGGTCAGCCTAGGCGCGACCGGATGCCTCGCCATCGGCCGCGACATGCGTGACGAGGCCGCGCTGCAACAGCGCATGCTTCAGGCGCAGCAGTCGCTGGAGCGCGATTATATCCGCCTGCGCCAATTGGAAGCGCGCTATCGCCTGCTGTTCGAGCAGACGGTGGAGCCGGTGCTGATCGTCGATGCCGACAGCTTCCGCATTCGCGAGGCCAACCAGGCCGCGCACCAGGTGTTCCGCAGCCGCGCCGGTGCGCTGCTGGGCGGCAAGCTGACGGCGTTGTTTGCCAATCCCGTGCGCGAGCAGGTGATTGCGTTCCTGGGATCGGCGATGGTTTCGCAAGGTCTTGCCCCGCTTGACGTTGCACTGGCGCAAGGTGGCGAGACGGTCCGCCTTTCCGCCAATGGCTTTCGCGAGCGGGGCGGGCAATTTCTGCTGGTGCGCCTGTTGCAGACGGCAGATGCCGGACGGCCCGATGCCGGGGTGACCGCCCGCGTGATCGAGTCGATGCCCGATGCTTTCGTGCTGACCGATGCGGCGATGATCATTCGCGAGGCCAATGCCGCCTTTGTCGAACTGGTCGGCGCGGCCAGTGCCGAGCAGTTGCGCGGCCAGTCGCTGGGCGACCATGTCGGCCGGCCGGGCATCGACCTGGACTTGATCGAGAGCCAACTGGCCAAGCACGACAGCGCGCGCAACGTGATGACCGTGGTCGGCGCGCGCGATGGTTTCGAGGGCGAGCCGGTGGAGCTTTCCGCCGTGCGCGCCTCGGGCGATCCGGTATGCTTTGGCTTCGTCATCCGCCCGGTCGGCCGCCGCCTGCGCGATCTGCCGCCCACCAGCGACTCGCCGCGATCGGTGGAGCAGTTGACCGAACTGGTCGGCCGCATGTCGCTGCGCGACATCGTGCGCGAGAGCACCGACCTGATCGAGCGCCTGTGCATCGAGGCGGCGCTGGAATACACCGCCAACAACCGCGCCTCGGCCGCCGAAATCCTCGGCTTGAGCCGCCAGAGCCTCTATTCCAAGCTGCATCGCTATGGCTTGGGCAACATGGCTGACGCAGAAGATTGACACTTGAATCTGTCAATTTGATTTGACGCTTGGCCGGGCTTGGGCGTAGTCTCGCACCATGGCTCGCTCGGTTGCCTTTCCTGCGATGGCGCCTTTTCCGGCGCTGCTGGACGTTGTCACCCTGCTCAAGCCGATCACCTGGTTTCCGCCGATGTGGGCGATGCTCTGTGGGGTCGTATCCTCGGGCGTGGCGGTCTCTTCGCGCTGGTCGTTCCTGATCGCCGGGATAGCGCTGGCCGGGCCGCTGGTCTGCGGCACGAGCCAGGCGGTCAATGACTGGTTCGATCGCCATGTCGATGCCATCAACGAGCCGCACCGCCCGATCCCGTCTGGCCGCATTGCCGGGCGCTGGGGCCTGGCCATCGCGATTGGCTGGAGCGTTGTGTCGCTCGCCGTTGCCGCGCTGACCGGGCCATGGGTGCTGGCGGCAACGGCGCTGGGCCTCGCCGGGGCCTGGGCCTATAGCGCGCCGCCGTTCCGCTTCAAGACGAGCGGCTGGGTCGGCCCGGCGGTGGTCGGCTTCAGTTATGAAGGGTTGAGCTGGTTCACCGGAGCGGCGGTCATGGCCGGGGCGCTGCCCTCCGGGCGCGTGCTGGCGCTGCTGTGTCTTTATAGCCTGGGCGCGCATGGCATCATGACGCTCAACGATTTCAAGGCGGTGACCGGCGACCGGGTGATGGGCCTGCGTTCCTTGCCGGTCGTGCTGGGAGAGCGCCGGGCGGCGCTGCTGGCCAGCGTGGTCATGGCCGTGCCGCAGATGGTCGTCGTCGTGCTGCTGTCGCGCTGGGGGATGGTGCTGCCGGCGGTGGCAGTCGCCGTGATGCTCGCCGCGCAGCTTGCCCTGATGCCGCGCCTGGTCGCCGATCCGGCGCGCCGGGCGCCCTGGTACAACGCCACCGGCGTCTCGCTTTACGTGCTTGGCATGATGGCCGCCGCGCTCGGCCTGGGAGGATACTTGTGAGACAGCACGCCTTTGGCTGGTGGTCGATCCTGCGGCTGGGCATGGTCCAGGCGGCGATCGGGGCGATCACGATGCTCGCCACGTCCCTGCTCAACCGCCTGATGGTGCTGGAATATGGCCTGGCCGCCGGGATTCCCGCCGGCCTGGTCGCCTGGCACTATGGCGTGCAGCTCTCGCGCCCGCTGTGGGGCCATGGGTCAGACATCGGGCGGCGGCGCAGCCCATGGATCCTGGCGGGCATGGCCACGCTGGGGCTGGGGGCGTTGCTGGCGGTGCATGGCGTGACCATGCTGGGCCATGCGCGGGTCCAGGGGCTGGCGCTGTGTGTCTTTGCCTTTACCCTGATCGGTGCCGGCGTGGGCGCGGCAGGCACCTCGGTTCTGGCCTTGCTGGCCACCGGCGTGGCGCCGCAAAGGCGCGCGGCAGCGGCGGCGACGACGTGGATCATGATGGTTTTCGGCATCGTGGTGGCGGCCGGCACGGCAGGCGCGTTGCTCGATCCTTATTCCGAAGCGCGCTTGCAGACCGTGGCGATGGGCATGGTCGGCGCGGCCTGTGCGGTCACCTTGCTGGCCACGTTCCGTCTGGAAGGGCGCGGGCCATTGCTGGCGCAGGCCCCGGTGGCGGTGGTGCCGGCACTGTCCTTGCGCGAGGCGCTGGGCGAGATCTTTGCCGATGACGAGGCGCGGCGCTTCACCCTGTTCGTGTTCGTCTCAATGCTGTCCTACAGCATGCAGGACCTGATCCTGGAGCCGTTCACCGGCCTGGTCTTTGCGATGACGCCGGGGCAATCGACGAGTTTGTCGGGCCTTCAGAACGGGGGCGTGCTGGTCGGGATGATTGCCTGCGGCGTGGGCGGCAGTGCGTTTCGCGGGCGCCTGCCGATCGAATTGCGCACCTGGACGATGATCGGCTGCCTGGGTTCCGCCGTGGCGCTGGCGGGATTGGCGATGGCCGCCTGTGTCGGGCCGGGCTGGCCGATTGCCGCCAATATCGCGCTGCTGGGCCTGTGCAACGGCGCCTTTGCGGTGTCGGCGATCGGATCGATGATGGGCCTGGCGGGCGCAGGGCGCGCCAATGGCGAAGGCGTGCGCATGGGCGTGTGGGGCACGGCGCAGGCCATCGCCTTTGGCCTGGGCGGGCTGATCGGTGCGCTGGGCGTGGACGTGGCGCGTGGCGCCTTCGGCCAGCCGGGCATGGCCTTTGGCCTGATCTTTGCCGCCGAAGCCGCGCTGTTCCTCTATTCCGCGCTGCTCGCGTTGCGCACGCGCCGGCCCTCGCTGGCCGGCACTCCTCTGACGGCGGTAAAGCTATGAGCGGAAACGCTGCCTATGATGTCGTGGTGATCGGCGGCGGTCCTTGCGGAGCCACCGCCGCGTGGGATCTGGCGCGGGCGGGATGCTCCGTGCTGCTGCTCGATCGCGGCGGGCGGATCAAGCCCTGTGGCGGCGCGGTGCCGCCGCGCCTGCTCGAAGAGTTCGACGTGCCGCAGACCTTGCTGGTGGCGCGGGCGCGCGCGGCGCGCATGGTCGCGCCCTCGCGCCGGGCGGTGGACATGCCGGTGGGCGATATCGGCTATGTCGGCATGGTCGATCGCGAAGTGTTCGACGAATGGCTGCGCGTCCGCGCCGAGGCGGCAGGGGCAGAGCGCCGCACCGGCACGTATGACAGCATCGTGCGCGACGCGGCCGGCACCGCGATCGTGCGCTATCGCGCCGAACGTGGCGGTGACCTGCGCGAGGTGCGCGCTCGGCTGGTGGTCGGCGCGGATGGCGCGCGGTCTGCCGTGGCGCGCGCGCATGTGCCGGGGGGCGAGCGCAACCCTTGCGTCTTTGCCTATCACGAAGTGATCCGCGCCCCGGCCACCACGGCGCAAGGGTTCGACGGCGCGCGCTGCGACGTGCTCTACCAGGGCCGCGTCTCGCCCGATTTCTATGGCTGGGTCTTTCCCCATGGCGAGACGGCCAGCGTCGGCGTCGGTTCGGCGCAGAAGGGCTTTTCCCTGCGCGGGGCGGTGCAGATGATGCGCGAGGATCTGGGCCTGACGCGGTGCGAGACGATCCGCTGCGAAGGCGCGCCGATCCCGCTCAAGCCCTTGAAGCGCTGGGACAATGGCCGTGACGTCTTGCTGGCGGGCGACGCCGCCGGGGTGGTGGCGCCGGCTTCGGGCGAAGGCATCTATTACGCCATGGCCGGTGGGCGGATTGCGGCGCAGACGGCGCAGGCGTTCCTGGCCAGCGGCAATCCTGCGGTGCTGCGCCAGGCGCGGCGCGATTTCCTGCGCGCGCATGGCCGCGTGTTTTGGATCCTGGGGATGATGCAGTATTTCTGGTATTCCAGCGACAAGCGCCGCGAACGCTTCGTGGCGATGTGCGCGGATCGCGATGTCCAGCAACTGACGTGGCAGGCCTATATGAACAAGCGGCTGGTGCGGCGCCAGCCGATGGCCCACTTGCGCATTTTCCTCAAGGATTGCGCCCACCTGCTTGGGCTATCGCGTCCTGCGCCGCAGGGCGATCTGGAAAGGGCCGTGCCATGAACCGCAAGTGGACCATGCCGGTGGGCGCCATGCCGGTGGGCATCGCCGTGATCGCGGCGCTGGTCGTTGCGCTGCTGGGCGGCACGATCACCGATCTGGGGCCATGGTATCAATCGCTGCACAAGCCGGCGATGACGCCGCCGCGCCCGGTGTTCCCGATTGCCTGGACGGTGATCTTCGCGCTGGCGGCCACGGCTGGAGTCACCGCCTGGCGCAACGCGCGCGACGTGCGCACCTCGGACACGGTGATCGGCCTGTTCGCGCTCAACGGCTTTCTCAACATTCTGTGGAGCCTGCTGTTCTTCCGGCTGCAACGGCCGGACTGGGCGCTGATCGAACTGATCCTGCTGTGGTGCTCGATCGCGCTGCTGATCGGCTATTGCGCGCGCATCTCGCGCCTCGCGGCGGCCTTGCTGCTGCCCTATATCGCCTGGGTGAGCGTGGCGGGGCTGCTCAACTGGCAGGTCGTGCAGCTCAACGGGCCGTTCTGACGCGATGGACGCCTATTTCGCCAGCGGCCATGCGGCAGACGGGATGCTGGTCGCGCTGCTGCTGGAAGCGGCATGGCTGCTGGCGCGTGGGCGCCCGCCGGGTCTGGTCTGCGTGATGCTGGGGCCGGGCGCGCTGATGGTGCTGGGCCTGCGCGGCGCGCTGACCGGGGCAGCTTGGCCATGGATCGCGCTGCCGCTGGCGCTGTCCCTGCCGTTGCATCTGGCCGATCCCCGCCTGTGGCAACGCGGCGAGCGGACAAAAAAGACCGCCGGCCCCCTGGGAGTGGGACCGGCGGCGAGGGAGGGTCTGGTCAAAAACTGGCGCGCACGCCGATGCGATACATCCGGCCGATGACGTCGTAGAGCAGCGGGTTCACGTCGATCCCGGTGTTGGTCTGCGGCGATGCGGCGGGATCGTGGTTGAACAGGTTGTCCACTTTGGCATAGGCGGTGATCGCCTTGGTCACGTTATAAGTGGCGCCCACATCGAAATAGAGCGCGCCGGGCATGCGGTTGTTGTCGATCGTGGGGTGGAGCGTCGCCTGCTGCGCGGTCTGCACCGGGCAATCGGTCTGGCATTCGATGTATTCGTTGCTGATCTTGCCCGCGCTGAACCAGCGCTGGGTGAACGTCAGGCTGAACGTATCGGTATCCCAGCTTTCGGTGGCGAGCACTTTCCACTTCGGCGTGGCCCCGGCATTGACCCCGGCGCCCTGGGTGGGGATCGTGTTGGGCAGGCCGATATCGGTGATGTAGTTGCGCACATTGGTGGCCAGCGCGCGCAAGGTCAGGTTGCCGGGCAGCTTGAGGCTGTCGAGCCGGAACTGGTAGCTCGCCTCGATATCGAAGCCATCGGTGAAGATCGAGGCGAGATTGAACGCCTGGACGTTGACATAGGGCGTGGCGGCATTGAGATCGAAGGCGCTGCACAGTTGCGTCACCCCGCCATAGCAGTAGTTCACTTCCTGCTGCGCGCTGAGCGAAGACACCACGCCTTTCACCTTGATGCGATAGTAATCGACCGAGAGGTTGAGGCCCGGCGCCCAGCCGGGGCGGGACAGCACGATGCCGGCCTCGGTATTGCGCGCGATTTCCGGCTTGAGCCCGGTGTTCCCGATCGTGTTCTGCTGCACGGTGACGGGCTGGTTGTTGTTGAACGGGTTGGTCAGCCCCGGCACGGTGACGGTGATCGGCGCGGCATAGAGCTCGCTCAGATTGGGCGCCCGCACATCGCGCGAGGTCACCGCGCGCAGGCGGATGCCGTCCACCGGCGTCTGCCAGGTGCCGCCGATCTTCCACGTATAGACCGTGCCCGAGGTGCTGTAGTGCGTGGCGCGGCCAGCCAGGTTCAGGTTGGCCTTGCCCGCGCCGGGCGTGTCGACCAGCGGCAGGTTCGCTTCGAGGAAACCTTCGTAGACCGAATACTTGCCGCTGCCGTCGTGATAGTTGCCCGCGTACCAGTTGTTGCCGGCGGTGTTGAGCAGCGGATCGGCCGGGTAATCGGCGGTGTTGGGATTGCTGGCGGTGACCCCGTTGCCATAGGGATCGCCCTTCACCCGGTAGAATTCGTGGCGCCATTCGCCGCCGAAGGCCAGCGATACCGGGCCGGCCCAGGTGGAAAACGGCTGGTTGTTGAAGGCGATGCTGGCCACGTCCTGGGTCTGGCGGGTGTGCTGGTGGGGCCCGTGGGCCGGGGTGATATAGGCCAGCGTCGCCGCGCTGGGCGTGGCGCCGCCGATGATGTTGAGCGGCACGCAGCCGCTGGCGCGCGCGGCCGGATCGGCGCAGGCGATGGTGCCATCGTCCAGGCGCACCGCCTGGATCGCCGCGTTGTAGCGGGCGTTGAGCGTGATGTTGCTCACCGTGATGTCGGTGATGTTCTCGCCATGCTCGACATAGGCGTCATAGTGCAGGTCGCTGCCTAGGAACGGGATCTTGCCCTTGGCCCCGGCGACAAAGCGATATTGCTCGCGCACCGGATTGACGTTGATGAACTTGGGCAGCACCGCGTTGCTCACGCCGTACTTGAAGCTGGTGATGCCGTTGGCCGCGCACAGATCCTGGATCGAGGTGGGCACGAACGGGTTGGAGCATTGCAGGGTGATCGAGTTGGCCTTGGCCGCGCCGGGATTGGGCGTGTTGTTCGACGTGACGCGCGCCACGTTGACCGTGGCATAGACTTCGTTGTCGGGATCGATATCGAAGCCGATGCGGCCATAGCCGTTGGTGCGGGTGATTTCCGATTGCAGGCTGGTGCCGTTGCCGACGTTGCCCGAAAGATCGCCACCCACGCAGAAGCCGTTGTTGCAGCCGGTGACGGTGCCGGCGGCGTTCTTGTCGGGCACGCCGTTGGAGCCATAGACGAAGTTGAACGGCTTGCCACTCTGGTCAAAGGCGATGCCCTGGAGCGGGCCGGCGGTGATCAGGCCATACTTGGTGTATTGATAGGCCTGCGCATGCTTGCTGTTGCGGTATTGCGGCGTGCCATCGGTGTGCAGCCCGGTGTTGATCAGGGTTTCGGTTTCGTACCAGTCGCGTCCGTTGGGGCCGGGGCCTTCGCCGAAACCATAGGCGGGGATGCCGTTCTCATGGCTGTATTCGCCGCTGACCACCACGTGCAGGCGGCCATCCATGAAGGATTTCCCGGCTGCGGCCTGGAACGTGTAGTTGTAATCGTCGCCATAAGTGGTGATGCCGTTCTGCGCGTTGGCCTTGAAGCCTTCAAAGTGGGTGTTGGTGACGAAATTGACCACGCCGCCCACCGCGTCCGAGCCATAGGACGCCGAGGCGCCGCCGGTGACCACGTCCACCCGATCGACCAGCAATTGCGGGAACAGGCTGATATCGGGCACGCCGGTGACATTGGCGCCGACCACGCGCTGCCCGTCGAGCAGGGTGAGCGTACGGATCGGCCCGAGGCCGCGCAGGCTGAACGAGCTGAGCCCTTGGGTGCCGCTGGAGGTGCTGTTGGTGCCATAGGTGGCGCCGGTGCTGCCCTGGAGCGAGGGCAACTGGGCGATCGTGGTAAAGATGTTGGGCTGCGCGCTCTTGGCGATCACGGCGGCGCTGAGCACCTGGGTGGGGGTGGGCGCGCTGAAGCCGCTGGAGGTGATGCGCGAACCGGTGACGACGATTTCGCCGGTGCTGGGCGTGGGCGCCGCGGCCGGGGCAGGGGTTTCGGGCAAGGCGGCCGGCGCGGCCTCTTGCGCCAGCACCGGGCAGGCCCAGGCCAGCGCCACGAGCGCGGTGCCTTTGGCCAGAGCCGTGCGCAGCGGCCTGCTGCTCGACGGGGCGGTTGGCGTGGTGGTCATCGAAATCTCCCCCATGGATGGTCGCGTGGCCGGTGATGTTGTCCCGGCCCGGTTTGGTATCGCTAACAATTCTGTGCGTGGTCCCGGCGTTGGCAGCCGGGTTTCCGCGTGGCTTGGGCATAGGGCCGTGCGGCGCCTGGCGCAGCCGCGACCATGGTCCTAATTGGGCGGCCGTAGGGGGCGCGGCTAAGGACGCTGTTGACATGGCTGTCATGCAACCCGCGCGGCGCGCGCCGTGCGGAGACGGCAAAGCAGGAAGGACAGGAACGTGTCGGGCAAGATTGCAGGCCGCAGCGTGGCGCCGCTGGCCATCGTGGTGATGGGCGTGAGCGGCAGCGGCAAATCGACACTGGGTGCGGCGCTGGCGGCGCGGCTGGGCTGCCCGTTCCTGGAAGGCGATGCATTCCATTCGGCAGCGAATGTCGCCAAGATGCGCCAGGGCGTGGCTCTGACCGATGCGGACCGCTGGCCCTGGCTCGATCACCTGGGCGCGGCGATGGGCCAGGCGGTGCGGCAGGGCGGCGTGGTGGTGGCGGCCTGTTCCGCGCTCAAGCGCGCCTATCGCGAGCGGCTGGCCGCCGCCACGGCCGAGCCGATCGCCTTTGCCCTGCTCGACGCGCCGCTGGCCGAACTGGCGCGGCGGATGGGCAATCGTCCGGGGCACTACATGCCGCCAAGCCTGCTCGACAGCCAGTTGGACACGCTGGAGCGACCGGGCGCGGACGAGCCGGCGGTTACGCTCGATTCCACGCAGGACCAGGATTGGCTGGCCGATGCGATCCTGGCCTGGATCGCCCAGCGCTTGGCGGCCTAAAGTGCGATGACAAAAAGTGGGAACCGGTTTTTGTCAAAAATCGCACGGCCACAAATACCTAGAGCGTGATGACGTTTCATTGAAACGCCATCACGCTCTAGGCTGGTCCCGGCGTTGCGGGGGGCCCCGGATCAAGTCCGGGGCGACGAAAAGGGAATGGATTGTATTCCCTTGAATTCACCCCGGACATGATCCGGGCTTCCGCTGCGTTACGGCCGCGCCGAATAGAGGGCGTGGTGGGTAAGGATGTAGAGCGTGCGCCTATCCTTGCCGCCGAACAGCAGTTGCAGGGGGCGTTCGGGCACGTCGATGCGGTCGATCGGGCGGCCCGCCGTGTCGTAGACGAAGACCTGGCCATTGGCGATGTAGACGCGCCCGTCCGGCCCTGCTGCCACGCTTTCCCCTCCGCGATCGGCAAAGGGTTGCAGGTCCGTCACCGCGCCACCGGCGGCGAGGCGGGCGGAGTAGGTCCTGTCTTCGGACTCGTTGCTCAGGAACACGCGCCCGCCGGCCTTGGCGGTGACCAGGCCATAGGCATCGAGCGTGTCGGAAAAGCGCCAGCCGAGATGATCGGCCGGGCCTTGCTGGAACACGCGATAGGCGGGAATGGCGAGGGTGCCGTCGGGCGAGACATATTCCTGCGCCTTGGGCAGCGCCACGTCGCGCGCGAACATCGCGGCCAGGGTGGTGAAGCGGTAGGTTGCCGGATCGAGCTGGCTGCGAAACTCGCCGTTGACCCAGAGGTTGCCGGGCAAGGCGGTGAGCCGGTCGGCCACCGGCGTGGTTGGCACGGCGGTCGGCGGGATCACTGTCAGCGTCTGTGCCGATGTGCCGGGCTTGAACGCATAGACCGTGCCGTTGCGCCCCAGCGAAGACAGCACGATCAGGTTGCCCGCGCGGTCCATCGCCAGGTTGACCGGATCGAGCGGCGCGTCGCGTTCGGTGGTCAGCCCTTCGGCCTCGCTCCAGCCGTGGATGCGCTGCCGGAAATGATCGATGAAATAGAGCTTGCCCTGCGCATCGACCACGCCGCCGCTGGCGGAAAAGAAGCCATCGGCGAGCTTGGCCACCGGTACTGTGGCCGCTGCCGGTGCAACGGGATTGGCGGGCACGTCGAGCACGGCGAATTCGCGCTCGCGCACTTCCAGGCCGTGCGTCACGTCGAGCAGCGCGTTTTCAAACGGAAACTTGCTGGCGCGCAGGAACGTGGCGCAGCCACCTTCATCGCAGGTGGCAAAGCCGCTTTCCGCGTTCACGTGAACATTGCGCAGGCGGATATCGCCCGAACGCTCGATCCGCACGGCGGCCCGCGCCGGCTGGCGCGAGCGGGTCACGCGATAGGCGTGGAGATTGGCGATCAGGATATTGCGGGATTCGCGGATATCGAACGAGACGGCGTCCGGGCTTTCGCCGGCTTCCTCCTCGGTCTGTGGCGCCAGGAATTCCCAGTTGGCCACGCGGGTGAGGCCGAATTCGGTGCGGACATGGTGCTCGGCCGAAATTTGGTAGACATGGCCGGGCGTCTGCGTGTCGGACACGACCATGCCGGCCTGGGCATAAGTATTGGGCGTCCAGATATTGGCGAAGGTGCCGCCGCCGCCCGCGTTGACCCACAGGCTGGGGTATTGGCCACCCCAGCGCCGACGCGGGTCTTTGTCGGCAGTGTGGGTGTCGTTGTAGGGATCGAAGCGGGTGCCATCGGCCGCCAGCGTGCCGTGGCCGCCCTGGAACTTCACGTCCTCGACCAGCGAATCCGCGCCCGATTGCCACGATAGCGCGGTGGCGCGTGGGTTGATGCCGCCAGTGAACAAGCCCAGACCGGTGACAATGGCGTCTCCCCCGGGTGGCGCCAGGACCAGCGCGCGCGGGGCGCCGACGCCCTGGAACGCGGGTGTGCCATCGGGCAGCACGATCTGGGTGAGATCGGGGTGCAGCCCGATCAGCACGCTGTCGGGCCGCAGCGTCAGCGTATCGCTGACGACATAGCGGCCGATCGGGAAATAGAGCACGCGGTGCGTGGCGATCGCGCGTTGCAGGGCGGCGGTATCGTCGGTGTGGCCATCGCCGCTGACGCCCAGGGCGCGCACGTTGGCCCATTGCGCCGGCGCGGGCAGGGGGCGGATCGCCGGGGCACCGGGCCGGGGCAGGGCGGCGAGCGCGGCCTGGTCCATGCGCATTTCATACGTGCCGGGCAGGCCCAGGCCGGGCAGGGTGAGGCCGTAGCTGAAGCTTTTCACCCGGTAGATCGGCGCGGCGCCGGCCACGGTCTTGCCGCTTTCGCGAAAGCGGGCGAAGACCGGGGTGCGGCTGGCCACGGCATTGTCGAAGCCGATCTGGGTATAGGTGTTGCCTGCGTTGGCGATGACCACGCCAGCCTGGCTGACGTTTTCAAAGCGCACGTCCTTGCCCCACAGCCAGTCGCCATAGCCCTCGTCGATGGTGATCCCTACCGGCACGTTGCGCAGCGCCACGTTGACCAGAGTTAGCCCGGCCTCATGCTCGCGAATGGCGGCTTCGCGCTGGCCATCGAACGTGGCGTCGAGCAGGGTGAACGGCCAGGCGGGAGAGGTCTTTTCGCTGAGGATGCCATAGCGGCCGCCGTGGAAATGCACGTCCTGCGCCATGTTGCCCACTTGATAGGCACCGGCGAGGCCCGAACCGACCTGAAAATCCATGTGCCGCAGATAGGCATGCTGCGCGGCGTGGAAGCGCACGCCCACTGCCGCCGGATTGCCCGCGCCGATGGCAATGTCGATATTGGCCATGGCCGAATAGAACGCGTCGGAATTGGCGTCGGCGATATCGGGATTGAACGGTACCGCGTCGGGCGGGGGGAACGGCACTTTGCCGTCTCCGGCCGTGGCGCTGCCCTTGGGGCCGCGCCCGGTGAAGATCACCATGGTCGCCACGCCCTGCTGGAAGCCCGGCGTGGCATCGCCCAGCACGAGCACCGGCCGCGTCTTGCCCGTGCCGATCAGGCGCAGGCCGGGCCAGAGGAACAGCGAGCGGCTGATGCGATAGCGCCCGCTGGGCAGGAACACCACGCCTTCGCCGCGCGCCCCGGCCTGGTCCAGCGCCTGCTGGATCGCGACGGTATCGTCGGCCTTGCCATCGCCCACCGCGCGCACGGTGACCGCCTGGGCATCGCCGGGCGCCTGGTCGAACACCGAGGGGCCGTTGGCCTGCGCCGCGGTTGGGGCGAGCGCGATGGCCGCCACAATACTTGATCCGATCATCCAGGCCTGCCGTGGCATTGCGTTCTTCTCCTCACCCGATCGGGCCGGGATAGCCGCTGCTGCCCGCTGGGGCAGGCGCGACCATGGTCTTAACTTTTCGGGATTTGCGGCGCTCAGGGCATCAGCCGCTTGCGCCCCTGCCACAGGTGCCAGCGCATGGCGAGCGCGGCGGCATCGCCATCCTGGGCGCGGATTGCGTCGACGACCAGTTCGTGCTCCTCGATCATGGCGTTGATCGCGGCGGGCGGGCGGGAGCGCGAGATATCCACCCCGGCGCGCAGGATGCGGTCGATCTCGTCATGCATGTGATCGAAGCTGGAAACGAAGATCGGGTTGGCGGTCGCTTCAAAGATCGCGCGGTGCAGCACCATGTCTTCCACGTGGGCCGGGCCGCTTGCTTGCAGGGCGGAGCGCAGCGCGTCCATCGCCCGCTCGATCACCAGCAGCTGTTCGGCCGAGCGGCGCTGCGCGGCGAGGCGCGCGGCTTCTGCCTCGAGCACGAGGCGCACTTCATAGCTGCCCATGGTGGCGGCCAGGTTCTGCATCGGCATGTGGCTGCCCAGCCGCTCGGACGGGCGCCGCTTGACGAACGAGCCAGCGCCGCGCCGTGCTTCGGTAAATCCGTCGGAGGCGAGGCGGACCAGCGCCTCGCGCACCACGGTGCGCGACATGCCGAACATTTCCGCCAGGCGCGTTTCGGAGGGCAGGCGATCGCCGATCTGGAGATCGTCGGTGTTGATCAGTTCGACGATCCCGGCATAGGCTCGATCGGCCAGGCGTTCCTCGTGCATGGTCCTCCCCTTCTTCAGACGATCCAGCCGGCGGCCAGCACCAGCACCAGGCCTACCACCGAAATCAGCGTTTCCAGCACCGACCAGGTGCGGAACGTGTCAGGCGTGCTGGTGCCGAGATAGCTGCGCACCAGCCAGAACCCCGGATCGTTGACGTGGGAGAAGAACACCGAGCCGGCGCCGATGGCAAGCACGGTCAATTCCGGCGAGGCGCCGGTGGCGGCGACCACGCCGGGCATGATCCCGGCGGCAGTGATCGTGGCCACCGTGGCCGATCCGGTGGCCAGGCGGATACACACGGCCACGGCCCAGGCCATCGGCAATGCGGGAATGCCCCCATGGGTGGCGAGATGGGCCAGGAAATCGGCCAGGCCTGCCGAAACCAGTACTTGCTTGAGCGCGCCGCCCGCGCCGATCGCCAGGATGATCGCGCCGGCCGGCGCCATCGCTTCCTTCCAGATCGCGCCCTGGATTGCCGGGGCGCTGAACCCCCGGCCGAACAGCAGTGGCAGCGCGACGAGGTTGGCGAGAACCAGCGCGAGCACCGGGTTGCTGGCCAGGCCGAGCCAGGCGAGATGCGGGGCCAGGGCGGGCGGCGCCACGGCGGCAACCTGCCCTGCCGCGATCAGCACCACCGGCAGCAGCACGCAGAGCAGCGCACGGCCCATGCCAGGCGCCGCGACGAGCGGCGCGGCGGGCGTCATCACCGGGGCATCGGGCCGTACCCGGCGCGCGATCCACAGCGCGAACAGCGGGCCAGAGACGATCGCCGTGGGCACGCCGATCAACAGGCCATAGAGCATGGTGCGCGGCAGGCTGGCATGCAGCGCGTCCACCGCCAGCAGCGGGCCGGGATGGGGCGGCACCAGGGCATGCAGCGTGGAGAGGCCAGCCAGCGCCGGCAGCAGCAGGCGCAGCCGCGTGGTGCCGGCATCGTCCGTGCCGGTCATTGCCGCAGCGGCCGCCGCCGCGATCGGCAGGAGCAGCACGACCCCGGTTTCAAAAAACAGCGGCAGGCCGATCAGCAGCGCCACCGCCATGCTCAGCCACGGGGCCATGGCCGGCGACCCATGGCGCAGCGCGCCGCGCGCCAGTGCGCCCGCTCCGTCCGACAATTGCAGCATGGCGCCGAGCGACAGTCCCAGCGCGACGACGAGGCCGGTGCCGCCGAGCACATCGCCTGCGCCCTTCTGCACGGCCTTGGCGGTTTCGGCCATGGGCATGCCAACCGCGATGCCCACGGCAAAGGCGCCGCAGAGCAGGGCGAGAAAGGGATGGAAGCGCCCGCGCACGATCAGGGCGATGGCCAGGCCAATGCCGAGCAGGGCGGCCAGGATCAGGCGCAGATCCTCGCTCATCGCGCTGTGACCGTCCGAATCGACGTGCTTGGCCCGGGCGTTCCTTGCCCCGATCGGTGATGGCCCATCCTGCTCTCCTCCCGCGCCACGGCGCTGGCTGCCTGTCCTTGTTCTGCGGAAATCTGTATAACAGGTGTCTGTCAATTTCAGCAAAAAATCGTGTATTGACGGAATAACTCCGCGATAATATCAAAAAGCTGTCTAACCGATCCTGGATTCCGCAAGAGCGGTCCGGTCATGGCAGACGCGCGGCCGATGCCGCAACGGTAGGCGATAGGGAGAGACAACGGTGAGCGACTTTGCCCCTGCCAGTGGCCCGGATCAGCCGGCGCAGAGCCTCGCGCAGAGCACCTCTGGGGCGCCTGCCGTCCGCCTGACGCCCACCCAGTTCAAAGTGATGCAGGGCGTGCGTTCCGGCCAGCTCAACAAGCAGATCGCCTATGACCTGGGCATCGCGGAAAAGACCGTGAAAGCGCACATGACCGCGCTGATGCGCAAGCTCAACGTGCGCAATCGCACCCAGGTGGCGATTGCCGCCCAATCGATCCTGGCCCAGTAACGCGCGGCGGCAGCGTTCAGCGGGGCAGGAAGCCTTGCGCCAGCATCGCCACCAGTTGTTCGGCAATCTGCGCCGGTTGCAACGCGCCCTTGGGATCATGCCAGCGGCCCGGCCAGTTGAGCGCGCCGGCCAGGGCAAAGCCGAGCAGCTTGGTATCGGTCGGCGCCAGCGAGCCATCGGCCACGCCTTCCTCGATCAATTCGCGCATGGCCGTGTCGATCTTGCGCTTGAGCGCCTGGAACTGCGCGCGGCTTTCCGGCCCCAGCGCTTCTGACCCGGTGCGCACCACGCAGCGCCCGAAATCATCCATGTTGACCTGGGCATAGCGGGTGAGGAACGCGATCAGGCGCTGCGCCCCATTGCCCGCGCTGCGCCGCGATTCCTCGGCCGCCTCCAGCAATTGCGACAGGCCGATGGTCACGCATTCGAGCAGCACCTGATCCTTGTTGCCGAGGTAGTGATAGATCGTCGGCTTGGAGATCCCCAGGCTTGCCGCCACGTCATCGAGCGAGGTCTGGTGAAAGCCGCGCTCGTTGAACATCTGCACCGCCGCGCGCAGCACCGCCTCGCGCTTGGCGGCGCGCGCCTTGCTGCGCTGTTGCGGGGATTGGAACGGGGAATCGGCAGGCGCCAAGATTTCTCTCCGGTGGATGGCGCGGACGTGTTGACATGATACCGGCCAGAAGGCAATCTACTCGTGAGTAAACAATAGTCCGGTCAGTTTCATGATTCTCGACGAAACCCAGATTGCCGTGCGCGACATGGTCCATGCCTTTGCCCAGGAACAACTGCGCCCCCGCACGCAGGCGTTCGAGGCGGCGGGCGGCTATCCGCCCGAACTCTTTGCGCAGATGGCGCAGCTCGGCCTGATGGGCATGACCGCGCCGGAAAGCGAAGGTGGTGCCGGGCTGGACGCGGTTTCCTACGCGCTCGCGCTGATCGAGATCGCTGCCGGGGACGGTGCTCTTTCGACCATCGTGTCGATCCACAACAGCCTGATCGTGGCCGGCATCCTGGCCTATGGCAGTGCCGAGCAGCGGGCGCGGTTCCTGCCCGATCTGGTGGCGGGCCGCGCCACCGGCGCCTTTGCCCTGACCGAGGCGGACGCCGGATCGGACGCTTCGGCCCTGCGCACGCGGGCCGAGCGGGCCGATGGCGGCTGGCGGCTCAACGGCGCCAAGCAGTTCATTTCCAACGGGCGCATTGCCAAAGTGGCGATCGTCTTTGCCGTCAGCGATCCGGCGGCCGGCAAGAAAGGCATCACCGCGTTCCTCGTGCCCACCGACAGCCCCGGCTATGTGGTGGACAAGGTGGAGCACAAGCTGGGGCAGAGCGCTTCGGATACTTGCGCGATCCGCTTTGACGACGTGTTCGTGCCCGATGCCATGGTGCTGGGCGCGCCGGGGCAGGGTTATCGCATCGCGCTGTCCAACCTGGAGGCCGGGCGCATCGGCATTGCCGCACAGTGCATCGGCATGGCCGACGCGGCTCTGGCCATTGCCATCGGCTATGCCAAGGAGCGGCGGAGCTTTGGCCAGCCGATCATCGCGCACCAGGCCGTGGGCCATCGCCTGGCCGATCTTGCCACCCGGCTGGAAGCAGCGCGGCATCTGGTGCTGCATGCCGCTGCCGTGAAGCAGACCGGCGCGCCCTGCCTCAAGGAAGCGTCGATGGCCAAGCTCTTCGCCTCCGAAACCGCCGAGGCGGTGGTCTCGGGCGCGATCCAGACGCTGGGCGGCTATGGCTATCTGGAGGAATATGGCGTCGCCAAGATCTATCGCGATGTGCGGGTGTGCCAGATCTATGAAGGCACGTCCGACATCCAGCGCATGGTGATCGCGCGCGGTCTTGTGGAATAGGTCGGGCGGAGTGAGCGCCGCCATGACCCTCGCGTTTCGGCGAGGGCAAAGACCGGGCAAAGCCGGCTAAGACATCACGAAATTCGATCAAGTTCGGGAGTAGGGCAGATGGATATCAAGGGCGTTGCAGCAATCGTGACCGGTGGGGCCTCGGGCCTGGGCGCGGCCACGGCAGAACTGCTGGCCGCGCGCGGGGCCAAGGTCACACTGTTCGATCTCAATGCCGAGCTTGGCACGGCCAAGGCGGCGGAGATCGGCGGCCTGTTCAAGGCGGTCAACGTCACCGACGAAGAGGCCGTCGCCAATGCCATCCAGGAAGCCGAAGGCCTGCATGGCAAGGCGCGCATCCTGGTCAATTGCGCGGGCATCGGGCCGCCGGCCAAGGTGCTGAGCCGCGAAGGCCAGCCGCTGCCGCTGGTCGATTTCGCCCGGATCATCAACATCAACCTGCTCGGCACGTTCAACGTGCTGTCGAAGTTTGCCGCGCGCATCTTTGATGCCGAGCCGCTCGATGCCGATGGTGCGCGCGGGGTAATCATCAACACCGCCAGCGTTGCCGCGTTCGATGGCCAGATCGGCCAGCCCGCCTATGCCGCCAGCAAGGGCGGGGTGGTGGCCATGGCGCTGCCGATCGCGCGCGAGCTGGCCCGCTTCGGCATTCGCGTGAACACCATCGCGCCGGGCATTTTCTGGACGCCGCTGCTCGCCAGCCTGCCGCAGGAGGCGCAGGATTCGCTGGGCCAGCAGGTGCCGTTCCCCAGCCGCCTCGGCCAGCCCAGCGAATATGCCAAGCTGGTGGAATCGATCGTCACCAACCCCATGCTCAATGGCGAAGTGATCCGTCTGGACGGCGCGATCCGCATGGCCCCGCGCTGAACGCGCGGCCTATCGCACACGACAACAAGGGAGAGGATGATGAGCGGGATCGGGATGGCGGCACTGGACCTGGCGCGAAAGGTGGAAGCCTTCGTGCGCGAGGTGGTGGCGCCCTATGAACAGGATCCGCGCCGGGATCACCACGGCGCGCCGACCGACGAGCTGGTTTACGAACTGCGCGAAAAGGCGCGGGCCGCCGGGGTTCTGACGCCGCATATCCTGCCCGATGGGGGCCACCTGACCCAGCGCGAGACGGCGATCGTGCTCGCGGCCAGTGGTCTTTCGCCGCTGGGCCCGCTGGCCTGCAACACCGCGGCGCCCGATGAAGGCAACATGTATCTGCTGGGCAAGGTGGGCGATGCCGCGCTGCGCGAGCGGTTCCTCAAGCCGATGGTCGAAGGCCGCGCGCGATCGGCCTTCTTCATGACCGAGCCGGCCGAACTGCAAGGCGCCGGATCTGACCCGTCGATGATGATCACCACGTGCCGCAAGGACGGCAACCACTGGGTGGTCAACGGCACCAAGTGCTTCATCACCGGAGCCGATGGCGCGCAGGTGGGCATCGTCATGGCGCGATCGGAAGAGGCGGACAGCGCGGGCGGGGCCTGCATGTTCCTGGTCGACCTGCCCGATCCGGCGATCCGCATCGACCATGTGCCCAACACCATCGACAACTCGATGCCCGGCGGCCACGCCACGGTGACGATCACCAACTTGCGCGTGCCGGCCGACCAGATGCTGGGCGAGGCGGGCGAAGGTTTCAAGTATGCGCAAGTGCGCCTTTCGCCCGCGCGCCTGTCGCACTGCATGCGTTGGCTGGGGGCCTGCCAGCGCGCCAACGAGATCGCCAGCGACTATGCCAACCGCCGCATGGCGTTCGGCAAGCCGCTGATCGACCACGAAGGCGTGGGCTTCATGCTGGCGGAAAACCTGATCGACCTGAAGCAGGCGGAACTGATGATCGACTGGTGCGCCAGCGTGCTCGACACCGGCAGCCTGGGCACTGCGGAAAGCAGCATGGCCAAGGTGGCCGTGTCCGAAGCGCTGATGCGTGTGGCTGATCGCTGCGTGCAGGTGATGGGCGGCACCGGGGTGACCGACAAGACCATCGTGGAGCAGGTGTTCCGCGAAATCCGCGCGTTCCGCATCTATGACGGCCCCACCGAAGTGCACAAGTGGAGCCTGGCCAAGAAGATCAAGCGCGATTGGAAGCAGGCTCATGCCCACTGACAAGCTTGACGCGCAAGCCATTGCCCAGGCCAATGCCGGGGCAGGCGCGGTGCGCACCGCGCTGGACGAAGCGGCGCTGGCCAACTGGCTGGCGGCCCATGTCGCGGGCTTTGCCGGCCCGCTGTCCATCGCCCAGTTCAATGGTGGCCAGTCCAACCCGACCTATCGCCTGGAAACGCCGGGCGCGCGCTATGTCCTGCGGCGCAAGCCGCCGGGCACCGTGATCAAAGGCGCGCACGACGTGCTGCGCGAGGCGCGGGTGCAGCAGGCGCTCGCCGGCAGCCAGGTGCCGGTGGCGCGCATCCTGGGGGTGTGCGACGATGACGCGGTGATCGGCAGCGCGTTCTACGTGATGGAACTGGTGGAAGGCCGGGTGTTCTGGGACACCGCCTTTGGTGAAGTGCCCCAGGCTGATCGCGCTGCCTATTTCGACGAGATGAACCGCGTGATCGCCGCGCTTCATGCCGTCGACCCGGCGGCCGTTGGCCTCTCCGACTATGGCCGGCCCGGCAACTATTTCGCGCGGCAGATCGGGCGGTGGAGCCGGCAATACCTGGAAGACGAGCTCGCCGGGCGCGACGCGGACATGGATGCGCTGGTCGCCTGGCTTCCCACGGCCATTCCGGACGACGACACGACCACGCTGGTCCACGGCGATTTCCGCTGTGACAACATGATCTTCCATCCCACCGAGCCGCGCGTGCTGGCGGTGCTGGATTGGGAACTGTCGACGCTGGGGCACCCCTTGGCCGATTTTGCCTATCACGCCATGCTTTATCGCATGCCGGGCGATATCGTTGCCGGGCTGGGCGGGGCAGACCCGCTGCCGCTGGGCCTGCCGAGCGAGGCGGATTATATCGCCCGCTATTGCGCGCGCACCGGACGCGATGGCATTGCCAATTGGGATTTCTACATCGCGTTCCAGTTCTTCCGGCTGGCCGCGATCTTTCACGGGATCAAGGGCCGCGTGCTGCGCGGCACGGCGGCCAATGCCCAGGCAAGCGAGCGCGCGAAAGCCTTTCCGCGCCTGGCCCGGCTTGGCCGCGAAGCGATGGAGGCCTGCGCATGAGCGACGATCTGGTGCTGTTGGAACGCCGCGACGCGGTGGCGATCCTCACGCTCAACCGCCCGGCGGCGGGCAATACGCTGGACATGCCCACCGCGCAGCGGCTGGAAGAGCAGGTGGCGGCCGTCGCCGGCGATCCGGCGGTGCGCTGCGTGGTGCTGACCGGCATGGGCAAGCTGTTCTGCGGCGGGGGTGACGTAGGGTCGTTCGGCCGTGCGAGCGAAGGACCGGCGGCGTTTCTGTTCGCCCTGGCCGGGTCGGTCCACCGCTCCGTGCTGGCGCTGGCGCGCATGGACAAGCCGCTGGTCACGCTGGTCAATGGCCCGGCCGCCGGGGCGGGGCTGAGCCTCGCGATCCTGGGCGACGTGGCGCTGGCCGCGCCGGGGGCGCATTTCACTGCCGCCTATGGCATGGTCGGCCTCACGCCCGATGGTGGGATGAGCTGGTCGCTGCCACGCCTGGTCGGCATGCGCCGCGCGCAGGAGATCATCCTGACCAACCGCCGCATCGCCGCGCAGGAGGCCGAGCAGATCGGCCTGGTGACCCGCGTGGTCGAGGCCGAGGCGCTGCTGGAAGAAGGGCTCGCCGTGGCGCAGCGCCTGGCGCAAGGCCCGGTCGCCGCGATTGCCGGCGCCCGCGCGCTGCTGGCGCAGAGCCCGCAAAACGACCTGGCCACCCAGCTCGACCTGGAAGTGGTGCGCATTTCCCAGGCCGGGGCCGGGGCGGAAGCGGCCGAAGGCATTGCCGCCTTTGCCGAGCGACGGCCGCCGCGCTTCGCGTAAACAAGACTGCGTTCGATCAAGCCCGGCACGCCCCGTTTGCGGGCGGTGCCTGGTCGTGCCACCAACAATCGAGGTGCCGTGATGGCGATCAAGACCCGAATTACCGAACTGCTCGGCATTGCCCACCCGATCGTGCAGGGGGGCATGATGTGGGTGGGACGCGCCGAACTGGCGAGCGCGGTGTCCAACGCCGGGGGCCTTGGCATCCTCACCGCGCTGACGCAGCCCACGCCCGATGACTTGCGCCGCGAGATCGACCGCTGCCGGACGATGACCGACAAGCCGTTCGGCGTGAACCTGACGATCCTGCCCTCGGTCAGCCCGCCGCCCTATGCCGACTATCGCCGCGCGATCATCGATAGCGGGGTGACCATCGTGGAAACCGCCGGGCACAACCCGCGCGAGCATATCGAGGATTTCAAGAGGCACGGCATTACCGTGCTGCACAAGTGCACCGCTGTGCGCCATGCCGTGTCGGCCCAGAAGATGGGCGTGGACGTGATCAGCATCGATGGCTTCGAATGCGCCGGCCATCCCGGCGAGGACGATATTCCCGGCCTGGTGCTGATCCCGGCGGCCGCCGACAAGGTGACGATCCCGATGATCGCCAGCGGCGGCATCGGCGATGGGCGCGGCCTGGCCGCCGCGCTGGCGCTGGGGGCCGAAGGGGTCAACATGGGCACCCGGTTCTGCGCCACGGTGGAAGCGCCGATCCACGATGCGATCAAGCAGTTGCTGGTTTCCAATACCGAGCGCGACACGCGGCTGATCTTCCGCCGCTTCCACAACACGGGCCGCGTCGCCGCGACGCCGGTGTCAGACAAGGTGGTGGAAATCTCGGCCCGGCCCGAGGCGGTGTTCGAGGATATCCGCCCGCTGGTGTCGGGCGCCAAGGGGCGCGAAGCGCTGGAAACCGGCAATGTGGAGGCAGGCCTGGTCTGGGCCGGCCAGATCCAGGGCCTGATCCACGATATCCCGACCTGCGCCGAGCTGCTGCGCCGCATGGTGGCCGATGCCGAGAGCATCATTCGCGGCCGTCTGGGCGGTTTCCTGGCCTAGCGCACTATGTAGAAATCGATCTCGACATGATCGGGCAGGCGGATGCCGCGTGCCACGAACACCGCGCGGTTCATCCAGTCGAGTGGTCCGGCGCGCGCGGCGAGATGCGGGGTGGTGCGGAAGTAATAGGCGTCTGGCGATACGGCCTGGCCGCGCGCGATCTGCTCGGTCACCTCGGGGCTGGCGACGCGCACGCCGGGATTGGCGACATCTACCACCATGCCATCGTCGGCTTGGAGGAAATAGCGCGCTTCCACCTGGGTCAGCCCGCCGGGCAGGATCGTCTGCCAATCGCCGCCGCCGGGTAGCACTTTGCCGTGGAACAGCGGCCCATCGACGCTGCCGCCGGTGATGGCGATGAAGCGCTTGCGGCCGCCGGCGACCTCGCCCTGTTCCACTGGCGGGGCCAGCGTGACCTTGGCGGTAAAGGCATATTCCAGGCTGGGCGCGGGCGCGGCAGGGCTGGCCTTGGCCGATGCCGGCGCCATGGCGACGACCAGGCCGAGGGCGGCTGCCAGCGCCGATGCGCGCCAGGTGCTTGCAGTTATCACGTGTCTCTCTCCCGTTATTCTCTTGCCGGCAGACTGTTCCGCATTGCGTCCGCGCGGGCAAGCCTGCCCCACCCGATCGGGCATGTCATTGCATTTGTATGTATTGCTGACTAATTCAGCGAAGGAGACTGGGCGCAAGACCGAGTCCGCATGATGGCAGAGGGTGGTGGACAAGGCCCATGATCGAGCATTTTTCGACACGCAGCCTGACCGGGGCAGACAAGCTTAGCTATTGGCGCGGCTTGATGGCCAAGACCTATGCCGGGCTTTCCACCGATCCGCTGTCCCCGCATTTCGAAGCCACCGTCTCGCGCTGGAAGATGGGCGGCATTGCCATGACCCGGCCGCGCGCCACGCCGGTTTCGGTGGAGCGCCGCCTGGTCGAGGCCGGGCACAGTGGCGGGCCGCGGCTGAAGCTGCACGTGATCCGCCAGGGCGAGGGCCGGGCGATCCATCGCCGCCGCGAAATACCCGTTCGCGCCGGGGACATGGTGCTCTGTGCCAGCGAGGAAGTCTATCGCTTTGACCTGGCAAGCGACCACGAATTGGTGGTGGCCGAATTCGATCGCGCCGTGCTGGGCGCGGCGCCGCACTGGCTGGATGATGCCGTGGCGACGCGCATCCCGCGCGAGGCGCCGTCCACCCGGCTGCTTCATGATTTCCTGCTGTCGCTGTGGCGCGAATGCGAGGCCAGCCCGCTGGGCCTGCCCGACGATGGTTATGACGCGGTGTTCTGTTCGCTGCTGCTGGCCAGCCTGCGCCCCACCGACCATATGGCGCTGCCCAGCCGCCACGGTCTGCTGGAACGCGCACGCGCGATCGTCGCCGCGCGCCTGGCCGACGCGACCCTGTCCCCCGCCACGATCGCGGCCGAAATGGGCGTGTCGCTGCGCCGCCTGCAAGCCGCCGCCGCCGCGCAAGGGGTAACGCTGGGCGGCTATATCAACGAACGCCGCCTGGCGCTCGCCGCGCAGAAGCTGACGCTGGAGCCGCAGCGCAGCATCACCCAGATCGCCTTCGACTGCGGCTTTTCCGACAGCTCCTATTTCAGTCGCCGTTTCCAGGAACACTTTGGCCAGACCCCGCGCCAGTATCGCGCGATGCATTGAGGGGCGGGTGTAACCGCAAGAGGGTCAGAACCGGACATTGACCTTTCAGAGGGTAAAAGTTACCCATTGACCCCATGGCAAGGCAAGAGAGCGACGTACCACCCGCAGTCTTGATGGGCGACATTGTCAATAGCAGTGACGCGCCCTCGGCCAATGGCCTGCATCGGACGTTCAATATGGCGGTTGAAGAGGCCAACCGTCGGCACGCGAAGGACATCCTTTCCCGGCTGACCATCACCTTGGGCGATGAATTCCAGGGGGTGACGCGCGGCCTGCGGCAGGCGGCGAATATCGCCCGGGAATTGCGGTTGCAACTGATGCTGGCCGATGTCGACTGTCGCTTCGTGGTAGGGACCGTCGACATCCAGACGCCCATCAATGCCGAGCGCGCCTGGAACATGATGGGGCCTGGCCTAGCCGAAGCGCGGACCAAACTGAGCGAGAAGCGTCTCGAAAGTCTTTATGCCTTCTCCTTGCCGCGCGAGCCCGCGACGCAAGCCTTGCTCGATGCCGTCGGTGCCGGGCTCACCGCTACCGAGCGCCGCTGGACGAAAATCCAGTTGCACGACATTGCCCACACGCTGCTCGGCAAATCTGCCCAGGACATCGCGCAAATCCGCAATGTCACGGCACATAGCGTCTACAAGGTACGGGCTGCCGGGGATTTCGACAGCTACATCCTGCAATGGAACAGGCTGCTGGAGGCGCTGGACATCATGGATGAGGGGGGCGTTGCGGCGCGATGATGCAGATCGTTCATGCTGGGGCCTATTGCGGGATCGCGCTGCTCGCGCTGACTTGGCTGGGCAACATCGCCTGCCGTCTGTTGTTCTGGGCTACGGGATCGCAACAGGCGATTCTGGGGCCTGCGGGCCTTCCGCATGCGGGCAAGGTTATCGGCGCGCTGGAGCGGTTGCTGGTTGGGGCAGGGGTGATCGTCCAAAGCTGGGAAATTATTGCGGCGGTCGTCGCACTCAAGACTATCGCCCGGTTCAAAGAACTCGATAACCAGATCAAGGCAGAATACTTTCTGATCGGGTCGCTGTTCAGTCTGGCCTGGGCGGTTGCGGTGTCGGGTGGGTGGCTGGCCTACGATCATCGCTTTGGCGCTGATTTGCGGTACAAGGGTGCGCAGTTGGTCGGTTTCAAGGACCGTCAGTCTCCGCCGCAGTCGTTACGGGTTCAACCTTCGCAGATGCCAGGCCACACCGCACCAACCGTGCCTGCGCCGAAATAGGCGTCACTGCCGCATCGCTGGCGCAGCCCGCGCGATTGTCCATGCTTTTCGCGCGATCGTCCAAGATGGCGGCGGGGCGGGGGTTGTAGTTCCCTTGGCGATAACAAATCGCAAGGGAGTGCAGGATGCCGAAATCGTTTGCCCGTTCCAGCCTGATCGCGCTCGCCGCCGGGCTGGTGGCCATGGCGCCGGGCCAGGCGCTGGCGCAGGATGCCGCGCCGCCGGCCGATGGGGCCGCTGCGCAGCCGCAGGGCGGGATCCAGGAAATCGTCGTCACCGCGCAAAAGCGCGCGCAGAACGTGCAGACCGTGCCGATCGCGATTTCCGCGTTCACCGCGTCGTCGCTCAAGGAGCGGGCGGTGACCAGCGTTTCGTCGCTTTCCGCGCTGGCGCCCAATGTCAACCTCGATGGCGGCACGCCGTTCTCGGGCTCTTCGGCGGTGCTTTCGGCCACGATCCGCGGCATCGGTTCGGATGACTTTGCCTTCAACATCGATCCGGGCGTGGGCATCTACCTGGATGGCGTCTATCTGGCGCGCACCGTGGGGGCGAACCAGGACTTGCCCGACGTGGAGCGCGTCGAAGTGCTCAAGGGGCCGCAGGGCACGCTGTTTGGCCGCAACACCATCGGCGGGGCGATCTCGATCGTCACGCACGAGCCGGGCAAGGAATTCAAGGGCTCGATCGATGCCACGACCGGCAGCTACAACCTGGTCAAGGTGCGCGGCACGGTGGACGTGCCGCTGGCGAATTCGCTCTATTCCTCGGTGACCTTTGCCGTCACCAACCGCGAGGGGTTCCTGAAGCGCATTCCCTATCCCGATGCGCGCGCGGCCAATTCCGACACTTATCTGAATTTCAACCAGGCCGACTATGCCACGTCGAGCCGCGAAGGCGGCGACAACACCGCCTCGCTGCGCGGCAAGCTGAAATGGGATAACGGCGGCGCGATCACCGCCACGCTGACCGGCGACTGGACGCGGCAGGACAGCTCCTCGCAGGCGAGCAAGCTGCTCGCCGCGCTCAACCTGCCCGGCCCCTTTGCCGGCACGGACAATCTGCCGGGCACGGCGCTGTCGGCCTCGGGCAACACCGGCTTCCTGTTTTCCGGCCTCTACAACTTCTGCATCAGTTCCACCGCGCAGCAGATCGCGGCGCGCAACGCGCAGGCGCTGTGCGGGGCGCGGGGGACGCAATATGGCCGCCGCCTTGCGCCGCTGGCCAGCGTCAACGTGGATGGCGACCCGACCAACGATCGCCTGCCGTGGGATTCGCGCTTCGTCACGGCCGATCCCGACACCAGCTATGCCACCGGGCCGAGCTTCAACAAGCTGACCACCTGGGGCCTGGGCGCCACCGTGCAGGCGCAAGTGAGCGATGACCTGACGATCAAGTCCATCACCGCCTATCGCGACACGCGCTGGCGCGCCGGGCTGGATGGCGACGGTTCGCCGCTGTCGTTCCTGGAGCTGTCGTTCCAGCAGAACCAGTGGCAGTTCAGTCAGGAAGTACAGATTTTGGGCAAGGCGCTGGACAAGAAGCTGAACTACGTGCTGGGCGGCTATTACTTCAAGGAGCAAGGCAGCCTGCACGACTATGTGACGTTCGACGAAGGGCTGGTGCAGGTTGACGGCCCGAACCGGTTCAAGACCGAGAACTATGCCTTCTTCGGCCAGGTGGACTATCGCCCGATCGACCTGATCGGCGTGACCTTGGGTGGACGATATACCCATGAAGCCAAGCAGTTCGAGGGCGGGCAGCAGGAGCTGAACGGGTTCAACTACAAGCTGTTCGGATGCAGCGACGCCAATGGCAACGTGACGCCCGACGGGCCCTTCCCGCTGGCGCCGGTAAGCTGCCAGACCGGGATCGGCTATCCCAATCCGGCCAATCCGGTGCAGGTCTATGTGCCCGGCGTGAACCGCAAGTCGTTCAACAACTTCTCGCCCAAGGTGGGGGTGCAGCTCTACCCGGCCGAGCGGGTGATGGTCTATGGTTCGTGGTCCAAGGGCTACAAGACCGGCGGTTGGACCACGCGCCTGACCAACCCGCAGGGCAACGTCGCCCCCGGCTTTGGCCCGGAAAAGGCGACAACCTGGGAAGTGGGGGTGAAATCCACGCTGCTCGATCTCAAGCTGCAATTGAACCTGGCGGCGTTCACCACCGATTACGAAGGCGTGCAGCTCAACATCCAGATCGGCACCTCGCCCACCATCGCCAATGCCGGGCGGGCGCGGATCAAGGGCGTGGAAGCCGAAATGGTGCTGGCGCCGGTCTCCGGCCTGACGATCAACGGCTCGGTCGGCTATATCGACGCGCACTATACCGAAATCGATCCGGCCGCGCTGGTCAACGCCAGCCCGATTGCCGGCATCCAGGCGGGCATCTTTGTCGGCGCGCCGCTGCCCAAGACGGCCAACTGGAAGATCAACCTCTCGCCGCGCTACCAGTTCAACCTGGCGAACGGCGGCAACGTGGTGGCGCTGGCCGACTGGACGCATACCACGCCGGTGTGGAATGACATTGCCCGCACCCTGCTGCTGCGCCGGCCGACCAACGACATGATCAACGCCAGCCTGACCTACAACACCCCTGGCGACCGCTGGTCGCTGACCGTGGGTGGGACCAACCTGACCGACACTCGCTACCTTGTCAGCGGCAACACCAACTTGTCGGCCGGAGCGATCTTCGGCAGCTACAACCGTCCGCGCGAATGGTACCTGCGCGCCGGCTTCAAGTTCTGATCCACCTGCCTTCCGATCCACCCACTGGCGCCGGGCCGACCCCTCCACCACATCCCCCGGTCCGGCGCTTCCTTTGTCTTCCCGCTTGCCAAGGATATCCTGCCATGCCCACTGCCGCCCGCGCCGCCGTCTTTCGCCAGCCCGGCGCGCCGCCGGTGATCGAGCCGGTGGTGCTGGACGATCCGCGCGCGGATGAACTGGTGGTGCGGCTGGTCGGCGTGGGGGTGTGCCACACCGACATGGTGCTGCGCGACGGGCACCTGCCGCTGCCGTTTCCGGTGGTGCTGGGCCATGAAGGATCGGGCGTGGTCGAGCAGGTGGGCGCGGGCGTCATCGGCCTGGCGCCGGGCGATCATGTCGTGCTCAGCTTCGATTCCTGCGGGCATTGCCCGTCATGCGACGATCATGCGCCGGCCTATTGCCACGACTGGTTCGCTTACAACTTCGGCGGCGGGCGCAGCGATGGCACGACGGCACTGGCCGCGCCCGATGGGACGGCGATCCACAGCCACGTGTTCGGCCAATCCTCGTTCGCCACGCATGCCGTGGTCCATGCCCGCAATGCGGTGAAAGTCGATGCCGATCTGCCGCTGGACCTGCTCGGACCGCTGGGATGCGGCATCCAGACCGGGGCTGGGGCCGTGCTCAACGAACTGCGCCCGCGCGCCGGAGCCAGCATTGCGGTGATCGGCACCGGGGCGGTGGGGCTTTCGGCGATCATGGCCTGCGGCATTGCCGGGGCAGGGGTGGTCGCAGCGGTGGATATCAATCCGGCGCGCGTCGCCCTGGCGCAGGAACTGGGCGCGACCCATGGCTTTGACGCGCGCGCCGCCAGCCTGGCCGACCATGCCCGCGCCGCCGGCCTGCCGCAGGGCTTTGACTGCGTGATCGACACCACTGGCCGGCCAGACGTGGTCAATGCCGCCATGGCGGCGCTTGCGCCGCGCGGCCAGATGGCGCTGGTCGGCGCCTATGGCCCCGGCGACATTGCCGCCGATGCCACGTTCCTGATGAGCGGCGGGCGCGTGATCCGTGGCGTGGTGGAAGGCGGCGCCGATCCGCAGGTGTTCATTCCCGAACTGCTGGCGCACTATCGGGCCGGGCGCTTCCCGTTCGACAAGCTGGTGCGCTTCTTCGCATTTGACGAGATTGCCGAGGCGATTGCCCAGGGCGAGGCCGGCCACGTGGTCAAGCCCGTCTTGCGGATCGCCTGAACGCATTCCACATTAGCCTGATTGGCCACAATAGCCCCATTGGCAAAGGAAATTCCCCTATGGACAAGCAATTCCGCCTATTGATCGATGGCCAGCTGGTGCCCGGCGTGGCCACCTTCGACGTGATCAACCCCGCGACCGAAACCGTGCTGACCCAGGCTCCGCGCGCCGACGCGGCACAGCTCGACGCCGCAGTGGCCGCCGCCAAGCGGGCCTTTCCCGCCTGGGCCGCGCGCAGCCAGGATGACCGCGCCGCGCTGATCGACCAGTTGGCCGAAGCGGTGATGGCCCGGATCGACGAATTCGCCCAGTTGCTCACCGCCGAGCAGGGCAAGCCGCTGGACCAGGCCAAAGGCGAGATGTTCGCCACCTATTACGTGCTCAAGGCCTTTGCCGGCATGCGCGTGACCGACAAGGTGCTGCGCGAGGACGGCGACAACACCGTGATCGAGCATCGCACCCCGCTGGGCGTCTGCGCCGCGATCACGCCGTGGAATTTCCCGGTCGTGCTACTGGCCAACAAGCTGGGGCCGTGCCTGCTGACCGGCAACACCATGGTCGCCAAGCCTGCGCCGACCACGCCGCTGACCACGCTGCTGCTGGGCGAAGTGATGGCCGATATCCTGCCGGCGGGCGTCGTCAACGTGATTGCCGATGTCAACGATCTGGGCGCAGCGCTTTCGACCCATCCCGATGTGGCCAAGGTGGCGTTCACCGGTTCGACCGCGACGGGCAAGAAAGTCATGGCCTCGGCCGCCGGCAGCGTGAAGCGCGTGACGCTGGAGCTGGGCGGCAACGATGCCGCCATCGTGCTGGACGACATGCCGGCCAAGCTCGCCGCCGAAAAGGTCTACCAGGGCGCGATGGTCAATGCCGGCCAGGTCTGCGTGGCGATCAAGCGCGCCTATGTGCACGAAACCGTCTATGACGAATTCATCGCGGAAATCACCCGCCTGGCCCAGGAAGCGGTGGTGGACGAAGGCACGCGCCAGGGCGTGACCATCGGCCCGGTGCAGAACAAGATGCAGTTCGAGAAGGTCTCCGCCCTGCTGGCCGATGCGCGAGAGCGCGGCACGGTGCTGGCCGGGGGGGCGCCGCTCGATCGTCCGGGCTATTTCATCGCCCCCACGATCGTTGCCGATCTGGACGATGATGCCCCGCTGGTGCGCGAGGAGCAGTTCGGCCCGGTGCTGCCGGTGCTCAAGTTTGCCGACGTGGACGACGTGATCGCGCGCGCCAACGACAGCGACTATGGCCTGGGCGGTACGGTGTGGGGCAAGGACGTGGCCCGCGCGATGGACGTGGCGCGGCGTATCGATACCGGCACGGTCTGGGTCAACCAGCACCTGGCGATCGACCCGGCCATTCCGTTCCGTGGCGTGCGCCAGTCGGGGCTGGGTGGCGAGCTGGGCGAAGCCGGGCTGCTGGAATATACCCAGGCGCACATCATCAATGCGGTGAGCCTGCCGGCCTGACGCCGGGCAGCACGGTTGCAGGATCAACGAGACGGCGTGGCCCGGCGGGCTGCGCCGTCTTGTGATTCCTGGCGCCGGATCATGGCCGAATTTGTAACAAGTTGTATGGCCAGGTGCGCGGCGGTTTCTCGCGCGATCACGTCAAGATGCTAAAATAAAAGGGAAAATATCGGTAGGGTCGCCTTGTCTCAGCCGGATTTGTTGCAATCAGTCAGCAAACGTTTCGGCTGCGTATCGCGGCGAAATCGCGGTGATACAACTGCCGGATAGAGACCCCGGCCATGAACCCTCCGGTGTTGCCCTCCAACTCCACCCCACCAGAATCAACTTCACTGCCGCTCTCGCGCTGGGAGCGGCTGATGGCGCGTCCGGTGCCGCTCTGGGCGCTTGGCCTGGTCATGACGTTGGGTGCGCTGCTGCTGCTCGGCTTTGGATTCGTGCTGCTGGAGCCACGCCGCCATGGGGCGCTTGGCGATGCGGCGGTGTGGGTGGCGACGATCCCGGATACGGTCGGCCGCGCCGTGGGGGAACTGCTGCCCTACCATCCCACCATCGGCCAGCCCTATGATCCGCTGCCCGGTGGATTGTGGCGCCGCCCCGGCTTCGTCGATCCCGGCTATATCCTGCTGACCGTGTTCGACACGGCGCGCGGGCGCTGGGTGGTGCAATTGCTGCGCCTCCGCGATGGGCATGTGGTGCGCACCTATGCGCCCGATATCGCCGCGATCCATGCCCGCTCCACATTCCATTCCGCGCTGGTCGACCTGGCGCGCGACAAGACCAACCGCCGCTTCATGCCGATGCATTCGATGCTGATGCCCGATGGCGGTCTGATCGTGCACGATACCTCGCCGCTCACGCGCATCGATGCCTGCGGCCGGGCGGAATGGATGATCGACGGCATCTTCCACCATTCGCTGGAGCGCGCGCCCGATGGCACGCTGTGGGCGGCCTATCGCCTGCCGCGCAGCACCCGCACCGGCCTTGGTCCGGAGTTTGCCGACGAAGGCCTGATGCACCTGACGCCGGAGGGCAAAGTGCTGAGCCGCACGGCGGTGATCGACCTGCTCGATGCCAATGGCATGGGGCATTTGTGGCGCGCCCGACCCTATTCGGACGATCCGATCCACCTCAACGATATCCAGCCCGTGCCCGGCGACGGCCCCTATTGGCGCGCGGGCGACTTGTTGATCAGCTTGCGCAACCTGTCGCTGCTGCTGCTCTATCGCCCTGCCACGGGCAAGGTGGTGTGGAGCCGGGGCCTGCCCTGGCGGTTCCAGCATGATGTCAGCGTGCTCGACGATCATCGCATCTCGGTGTTCGACAACCACTGGCGCTTTGCCTGGGACCAGCCCGAGCAGGCCGAGCCGGACGGCAACAACCGCATGCTGGTCTATGATTTCGCCACCGACACGGTGAGCGAGCCGCTCGCCCGTGCGTTTCACGATCTGGCCATCCACACCCGTGCCCAGGGCCGCGCCACGCCGCTGCCGGGGGGCGATACCCTGGTCGAGGAAACCGAACTGGGCCGGGTGATGCGCCTCGCGCCCGATGGCACCGTGCGCTGGAGCTACATCAGCGCTGACGCCGATCGCAACCGGTTCGAGTTGCGCTGGACCCGATACATCGATCCCCTTGCCGACAAGATCGGCATCCAAGCCGCGGAGAATGCCCGATGCGAATGACCGTCTTCCCCTTCGCCGCTATCCTGTTGCTGGCCGCCACGGCCGTTCCGGCGCAGGCCTATGTCGGGCCGGGCCTGGGCCTGGGCGCGGCATCCACCGCGCTGGGCGTGGTTGGGGCCATTGTCCTCGGCCTGCTGGCTTTCGTGTGGTATCCGGTCAAGCGCCTGCTGCGGATGATGCGCAAGGCGGCGCCGGGCAGCGGAAAGCGCGGGCGGTGATCGCGGCTGCGCTGGTTCTGGCAGGCGCCCTGCTGGCCACGCTGCATCTGGTCCGGCGCTGGGGGGTGCTGGGCCGTTTCGCCGCACTGGGAATGACGGGCCGCCGCGCGGTGCGCGTCATGGCCCGGCGCGGGGCTTCGGATCGCTGGAAAGAGCGGGCGGCGCGGCTGCTGGCGGCGCGGCTGCTGGGGCGCTCGCTGCTGGCCGGGGGCGGCCTTGCCGTTGCGGCCATGCCGATCGGCCTCGCGCTTGGCGTGGGTCCGGCGCTCGGCGTGCCGACCACGGCGGCGTTGCTCGATCCGGCCGCGCGTCTTGCCATTCTTGCCATGGGAATTGCCTTTGCTTTCGCCCGATACCTTGTCGGCCGCGCCGCCGGTGCCGGCCGGCGCGCACGCCTATCGCCCGCTTGACCGGCTGCTGCACCGGATCGCCCTGGGCAGCCGGGCGGCGCTGGAACTGAGCTTCGATCTGGAGCGGGCACGCCACGGTCGCGCCGCTGCGGCCCTGCCGCTCCGCCCGCCGGTCTTCGTGGCCGGGCTGGCGCGCGCCGGCACCACGGTGCTGACGCAGCGGCTGGAGGCGGCCGACCACTTTGCCAGCCTGCATTATGCCGACATGCCGTTTCCCCTGGCGCCCAACACCTGGGCCAGCCTGGTGGCGCGCCGCCGCCGCGCCGTGGCGCGCACCCCGCGCGGCCATGGCGACGGGCTGGAGCACGATCTCGACAGCGCTGAGGCGATCGAGGAAGTGTTCTGGCGGATGCAGTGCTGCCCCGACTATCTTTCGCAGGAAAGCCTGTGCGCCCATGCCCCCGATGCGGCCGCGCTGGCCGCGTTCGGCCAGTTCATGGCGCTGGTCTGCCTGGCGCGTGGACAGGGGCGCTACTTGTCCAAGAACAATGCCAACGTGCTGCGGCTGGGTTCGCTGGCCACTCTGCCCGGCGCCGTGCTGGTCCATCCGTTCCGGGCTCCGCTGGAACAGGCAGCGAGCCTGCTGGCGCAGCACCGTCGCGCCATCCGGCTGGCCGGCCAGGACCGCTTCCGTGCCGACTACATGCGCTGGCTGGGTCATCACGAGTTCGGCCTGCATCGCCGTCCGTTCCGGTTGAACGCCGGGCCGCCGGTTTCGGGCGATCCCGATACGCTGGCCTATTGGCTGCGCACCTGGAGCGCGGTCTATCGCCATGTCCTCGACCAGCCTGCCGAAGTCGCGGCGCTGCAGTGCTTTGTCGATTACGATCGCCTGGCGCAGGGTGAGCCTGGCCTGCGGGTGGCGCTGGCCCGGCGGCTTGGGCTGGCCGGGGCGCTCGATGGCGCCGGCCTGCGCCCGCCGCTGCCCCACGCCTTGGCGCGCGGCCCCGTGCCGACGGCCGATCGCAACGAAGCCGAGGCGATCCACGCCCGCCTGCAAGCCCGTGCCGCTTAACATATGATCACCTGACGGCACTATTCCTGACCTGGCGCGTTGCTCGTGCCAGCCAAGGTCGTGGGTATGCTCCATGAGGGCATTGCCCGCGCCTTGGTTCTATGGGAGCAGGGGGGCATGATCACGACCGGAATGCATGAGGCCAATCTGGTCGTTCTCTCGATTCTGATCGCGGTCTTTGCCTCGTTCACGGCGCTGAGCTTGGCGGGCCGGGTGCGTGCCGGGCAGGGCGCCGCGCGGCGGGTGTGGCTGGTGGCGGCGGCCGTGGCGCTGGGCGGTGGCATCTGGGCGATGCATTTCGTGGCCATGCTGGCCTTTCGCCTGCCGGGCATGGACATGGGCTATGACCTGGGGCTGACGCTGCTGTCCCTGGCCATCGCCATCGCCTTTACCGGGGCGGGATTTGCCACGCTGGACAGCACCGCGCAATCGCGCGGTCGGCTGGCTGCGGCCGGGCTGTGCATGGGCCTGGGCGTGGTGGCCATGCACTACGTCGGCATGGCTGCGATGCGCATGAATGCGGCGATGCATTATGATCCGGTCTGGCTGGCGATCTCGGTGGTGATCGCCATCGGCGCGGCGACGGCAGCGCTGTGGTTCGCCGGGCGTGACCAGGCCCTGGGCATGCGGCTGGGGGCAGCCGGGCTGATGGGGCTGGCGATTGCCGGCATGCACTATGCCGGGATGCGGGCGGCGATCTTTACGATGGACCATCGCCACGGTGCCGACATGGCTGCCAGCGGTGTGGGGCAGACCGTGCTCGCCGTGCTGATTGCCGCGATCACGCTGCTGATCCTGGCCATTGCCCTGGGCGCGGCCTGGCTGGAGCGGGTGTTTCACAAGATCGCCCGGCGCGAGGCCCGGATCGCCCTGCGCCTCAAGATCGCCGACGTGCTGCGCGATTACGATACCGACGCCGCGCTGCACCAGATTGCCGCGCTGATGGGCCAGCATTTCGCGGTCGGCCGCGCGGGCTTTGGCCAGTTGCTGGCCGAGGAAGACATGTTCGAGTGCAATGTCTGTTGGACGGACGGCAGTGCACCCACTTTGCTGGGGCGATTCCCGGCTGCCGATTTCGGCGCAGCACTCATGGCCAGGCTTGAGCGTGGGGAAACCGTGGTGGCGGGCGATCTGTTGGAAAGCGATCCGCGCGTCGATGCGCGCGGACTGGCAACATCCCGACGGCTTGAGACCCGCGCGATCCTGGTTGTGCCATTCCTGCGCGATGGGCGCTTGCGCATGACCCTGTTCCTCAACGACCGGGCGCCGCGCCAGTGGCACGCCGATGACATCGCATTCCTGGAGGAAATCGCCGAACGCACCCGCCTGGTCAGCGAACGCGCCGCCATCGCCGCGCAGTTGCGCGAATTGAACGCCACGCTGGAAGCGCGGGTGGAGGCGCGCACCAGCGAGTTGCGCGCGGCGCAGGAAGCCCTGGTGCAGAGCCAGAAGATGGAGGCGATGGGCCAACTGGTTGCGGGCCTTTCTCACGATTTCAACAATGTGCTGGGCGCGATCCTGGCCTCGTTCGATCTGATCGCGCGGCGCAGCGGCGATGCCGCGCGGGTGGAGCGCCTGGCCGGGGAAGGCCGCCAGGCGGCCCAGCGCGCAGCCAACCTGATCGCGCAACTGCTGGCGTTCTCGCGCACGCAGCGACTGGCCACCCAGGCGCTCGATCCGGCGCTGGTGATCGAGCGCCTGCGGCCGATGCTGATCCGAACGCTTGGGCCGCTGATCGGGCTGGAATGCCGCCTTGCCACAGTGGATGCCGAGGACTGGGCGGCGCTGGCCGATCCCACGCAACTGGAAATGGCCGTGCTCAACCTGGCGGTGAACGGGCGCGATGCCATGCCGGCCGGCGGCCAACTGACCATCGCGCTGGAGGCGCATGTCGCGCAGGGCGAGGCGGATCTTGCCGATGGGCGCTATGTCGTGGTCTGCGTCACCGATACCGGCGCCGGGATGGATGAAGACACCCTGCGCCGCGCGATGGAGCCGTTCTTCACCACCAAGCCGGTGGGCAAGGGCACCGGGCTTGGCCTGGCGCAGATCTATGGCAGCATGCGCCAGATCGGCGGCGCGGTGCGCATAACCAGCGCGCCGGGCAAGGGCACCAGCGTGCGATTGTTCCTGCCGCGCACCGCCGGCGCCCAGCATGACGAGGATGCACTGCCCGCGCCCGCCGGTGCCGGCAGCGGCGCGGCGCACGTGCTGCTGGTGGACGACGATCCCGACTTGCGCCGCGCGCTCGCCGCCGCGCTGACGGATCTTGGTCACGACGTGCAGGCCGTGGGCGATGGCCCGGCGGCCCTCGCGTTGCTGGAAACCGTGACGCGTGAAGGGCACACCCTGCCCGAGGTGGCCGTGCTCGATTATGCGATGCCCGGCATGACCGGCGCGGAACTCGCCGCCGAACTCGGCCGCCGCCATCCCGCGCTGCGCATCGTGTTCATGAGCGGGTTTGCCGATCTGGCCGCGATCGAGGCCGTGGCCGGCCCGGAGGCGATCGTGCTGCGCAAGCCGTTTGCCACGGATCGCCTGGCCGAGGCCATTGCCCGCGCCTAGGGTTAGCCCCAAAGCCCTTAGCCAAGGCTGCGCTTCATGCGTTCCGCGTCAGGCTTGTGCCCGGTGATGATCTCGAACGCGAGCGCGGCCTGGCCCACGACCATGCCGATGCCGTTGATGGCCCGGCAGCCCTTGCTTCGTGCGACCCGAAGCAGCTCGGTTTCCAGCGGGAAATAGATGATGTCGGCCAGCCAGTGGTGCGGGGCGATAGCGTCTGGCGGGATCGGCGTGCCCGGCTTGGCGGCCATGCCGATCGGCGTGGCGTTGACGATGCCCTGGGCCGGTGCGGTATCGAGCCGGTCGTGCGGCGTGGCCGTAACCTGCGCGTCGGGATAACGTTCGGCGAGTTCGCCTGCCAGGGCCTGGGCGCGGGCGGAGTCGGGATCGACCAGTTCCAGCCGCGCCACGCCCAGTGAAAGCAGCGCGTTGGCCACGGCCGATCCCGCACCCCCCGCCCCGAGTTGAATGACATGATCGAGCCGCGCGCCGGGCAGGCCGGCAAGCAGGCTGTCGCGAAAGCCGGGCATGTCGGTGTTGTGGCCGATCAGGCGGCCGTCGCGGATGGCGACGGTGTTGACCGCGCCGGCGGCCTGGGCGCTGGGCGCGAGGTCGTCCATCAACGGCATGATCGCCTGCTTGAACGGATAGGTGACGTTGAACCCGGCAAAGCCCTGGTCCTTGAGGCTTGCGACCGTGGCCGCCAGGTCTGCATCGTCCAGCCCACGCTGGGTGAAATCGAACAGTTCGTACGTCAGCTCCAGGCCGAGGGCGCGGCCTTCCTCTTCATGCAGGCGCGGAGAGCTGGATGCCAGGATGGCGCGACCAAGTAGCCCGGAGCGGATCATCAGTACCTTTGTCTTTGCATAAAAGGCTCCGACGCCCGCCTCGCAGGGAAGCGGGCGCCGGGGCAGGGTGGATCAGAAGGTAACCCGCGCACCGATATAGAACGAGCGACCGATGGGATCATAGAGCGCCACGTCCGTGCCGTTCTGCGAGCTGGCGACATAGGGCAGCTTGGCATTGAGCAGGTTGGTCACCCCGCCGCGCAGCTCGAACATCTTGCCGACCTTCACGTTGCCGAACAGGTCATAGAGATTGTAGGCGGCGACACCGACTTGGGCATTGCTGGGCGTGAGCACCGCGCTGGCGTCCTTCATCGCGCTCTGGAAGCGCCAGCGCAGGCCGATGCCCATGGCGTCGGAGCGGTAGCCCAGCGTGGTCAGCGCTTTCCAGCGCGGCGTGGCGCGCGGTGGCACCGAGCTGGGGCCGGCTGCGCCGTTGCTGATGTTGGTATAGTCCAGCTCTGCCCCGCCGGGCAGGAGCTGCACCTTGTAGGCATGGAGCCAGCCAACCGTGGTGGTGGCGTAGATCTTGCCGGTGTTGCCGATGAACCGTGCCGGCGTGGCCCAGTTGACCTGCATCTCCACGCCATCGGTCTTGAGCGCACCAAGATTGAGGTAAGGCGTCACCACGTTGACCAACTGGCCGTTGCTGTCACGCTGGATCAGCGCGCAATAGGGGTTGGTGTTGGAGTAGGTGGAATTGCTGCCATCCAGGTTGTAGCACTTGGACAGCACGGTGAGGCCCGGCACGGTGGAAATCACGTTCTTGATCGAGATGTTGTAGTAATCGACCGAGAACGAGAAATCGCCGAAGAACCCACCGCCGCGCGGCGCGTTGAACACAATGCCGGCGTTGAACGTGTCGGCGCGTTCCGGGCGCAGGCCCAGATTGCCCGAAACGAGCTGGCCCGTGGCCGTGGTCGGGAAGGTGTAGCTGCCGATCGCGGCCTGCGGCACACCCTGCGCGACGCAGAGCGCGGCGACTTGCGCGCCATTGGTGCCCGAACGCGCGGTGGAGCGATAGTCGCATGGGTCGCCCAGCGAGCCCGGCGGCGTGCCGATCACCAACTGCGTGCCCTGCTGCGGCGAGAACAGTTCGCCGATATTGGGCGCGCGCACCGCACGCTGATAGCTGCCGCGCAGCATGATCGTCTCGGTCGGGCGCCAGCGCGCGTCGGCCTCGTAGCTTGTCACCGTACCCGTGGTGGAATAGTCGGACACGCGCGCCGCCGCGCCGATGCCCAACTCGCGCATGAATGGCTTGTCGGCGACCAGCGGAATGTCGATCTGGCCGGCCAGTTCCTTGACCGAGATGCGGCCCGTCGCAGGCTGCGAGGCCGTGACGGCTTCCAGGTTCTGGGTCTGGAGATCGCTGTCGGGCCGATAGTTGTAGGTGTTCTTGCGATAGCTGGCGACGAGCGCGATCTGCGCCGGGCCGGCGCCGAGATCGAACAGCTTGCCGTTGACCTGGCCCTGGAACTGGGTCTGGCCCAGGCGCTCGGTGCTGACCGCGTCCTTGGTCATATAGGCGGCGCAGGCGGCCGAGATGCTGCGCGCATTGGCATCGCCAAACGGATTGAAGCCGCCCTGGCAGATCGAGGCCCCGCCATCGGCGGCGCTGAGCAGGGTCTGCACCCGGCTCTTGACCACCGCGTTGTGCATCGTCTGGTTGTGGACCGACTGGTCATAGGAACCATAGAGGTCGAAGGTCCAGCCCGGCGCGATGTTGCCTTTCAGGCCAGCCATGTACTGCTGGACAGTATAGTCTTCGTCCCAGCTCTTGTAGGGCAGGCCGACATAGCGCCCGTTCCACAGGAAATTGGCCGTGGGATTGGGGCGCGAGGCCAGGATCGTGCGCAGGTCCTGCGGGATGAAGGGGTTGGTCACCGGGATGGTGGTGAGCTGGCCGAACTGGGTCAGCGTGCCGCCGCTGGCGGTGTGGACGTTGAGATCGACGAACAGGAACTGGCCATAGAGCGTCAGGTCGGGCGTCAGGTCATAGTCCGCCTTGACGAAGGCGGTCTTGCGCTTGAGGCCGTTCAGGAAATCGGTCTGCTGGCCCACCGGCATGCGCACGTTGCCGTTGACGATGGCATAGCCGCCGGTGTTGGTCTGGCCCTTGTAGTTGACCGCGCCGGTCTGCACGAACAGCGTGCCGTCGTTGTTGAAGCCCAGGTTGAGCAGCGGATTGATCGTGCTGGTCACGCCATAGCTGCCGAACACCGACTGCACCACGGCCGCGTTGGGCGCATTGGTGGCGTTGGGCACGAAGGTGCCGGTGCCGATGTAGGACGAGGGCGTCTTGTCGGAAAAGAAGCTGCGCTTGCTGCCGTTCAGCGGATCCTGGTCGGTATAGCTGAAGGCCGCGATCACATGGCCGCGATCCTGGGCAAAGCTGCTGCCGAACGCGATCGAGCCGGAGAACTTGAAGGCATCGCCCTTTTCGCTGATCGTGTTCTGCACATCGGCCTTGACGCCGTCGAAGCTGCGCAGGGTCTTGAAGTTGACCACGCCGGACATGGCGTCGGAGCCATAGACCGCCGAAGCGCCGCCGGTGATCACGTCGACGCCGCCGATGATCGATTCCGGGATGATGTTGGTATCGACCGTGCCGGAAATGTCGGACAGCGGCAGGCGCTTGCCATCGAGCAGCACGAGGTTGCGGTTGGGGCCAAGACCATGGAGGTTGACCGAGGCGCGCCCGCCGGTGCCCTGGCCGCCGGTGCCGGAGTTGCCCGATGCGGTGAAGCCGGGAAGCTGGTTGAGCGCGTCTTGCAGGTTGACGTTGCCGCTGGCCTTGATCGCTTCGTTGCTGACCGAGACGATCGGGCTGACGGCGGTGTTGTTGGGCCGCTGGATCAGCGAGCCGGTCACCACGATTTCCTTGACGTCCGGCTGGGCCGGTTCGGCTGCCGGCGGACTGTCCGCCTGGGGCGCTGCTTGCGCCAATGCCGGGGTTGCAAGAGCCACGGCCACGCTCAGCGCAGACGCGGACAGCACGAGACGGGTGCCTTCCAAACGCATGGTCATCCTCCCTGGCGAACGTTTGCCGTTTCGCCTTCCGACGACTCATTTATGTTACGAACTAGTTCCTGTCAAATTATTCCGAAACACGCCGAGATAGTCTGTCGACCGCGAACGCGGCGGCAGCGCAGGCCAGCAGCGGCACGCAATAGGCGGCAAACAGCAGCGGCAACGGAGCCTTGGCGGCCATCAGCCAGCCGCCGAGCATTGGCCCGATCACCGCGCCGGCGCGGCCCAGGCCAATCGCCCAGCCCACCCCGGTGGCGCGCATGCGCGCCGGATAGACCGAGGCGGCCAGCGGCCACACGCCGTTGTAGCCGCCCTGCAACAGCACCCCGATGGCAAAGGCCAGGGCCAGCGTGGCCGCCACCGGCATCGCCACCGATCCGAACACCAGCATGGCAATCCCGGCGCCCACCAGCATGCCCGGCACCAGCCGGCCGAGCGGCACGCGCACGGCTAGCACGCTCATCCCCGCCGTGCCGATGAAGGCGCCGAAGTTGTAGAGCGCGCCGGCATAGATGCCGTCGGTCTCCGAAAGGCCCGCCTGGATCGAAAGCTTGGTGATCCAGCTCACGATGAAATAGAGCACCATCAGCCCGCAGAACACCGCCGCCCACAGCGCCAGGGTGCGGGCGCGAAACGTGGGAGACAGCAGATCACCGATGCGGCCCGCCTCGCTCGCCCCGCTCGGCGTGGCAACGCCTAGCGGCAGGATGGCCATCGCGGCGGGAAACAGCACCACGGTCAGGCCCCCGGCGGCAAGCAGCAGGCGGTGCCAGCCCCACACTGGCAGGAGATGGGCGGTCAGGATCGCGGTGAACACGGCGGCAAAGGGATAGCCGGCCTGGACAATGCCCACGGCCAGGTTGCGTTGCGCGGCCGGGGCGGATTCGGCGGCCAAGGCGGCCATCGCGGCCAGCACCGTGCCGATGCCCATGCCGACGACCACGCGCAGGCCATAGAGCATCGGCACCGAGGTGGCGAAGCCGCTGGCCACCATGCCGGCCGACATCAGGGCAAGGGCGGCCAGGATGATGCGGCGGCGCCCCAGCCGGTCGGCCAGCGGCGCGATGCCCATGCCGCCGATCGCCATGCCGACCAGGCCGGCGCCGAACAGCAGGCCCATGGTATCGGCGCCGATGCCCCAGTCTGCCTGAAGCCGGGGGGCGATGAACGACAGGATCGTCACGTCGATGCCATCGGCCATGTTGATGGCAAAGCACAGGGCCACGATGGCCAGGCCCGTGCGGGTCCATTGCGCCGGGCTCGTGCCGGCGCTTGCTGTAATGGGGGTGGCCATGCCTTGTCTCTCTCCCGCCTGCGCCGGGTGCTTGCGGGAAAGGCCGGCGCGGCGGCAAGCGTCGCGCCCGGCGTTCAGTCCCGGCGTGTCACCCAGGCAATGATGATGTCTGCCACCTGGCTTGCCCGGCGGGCCAGCGCGCTGTCGCTGGTCATGTCCACGCCGAAATTGTGGGCAAAGGTGAACTGGTTGGAAACGTTGTAGAACGCCAGCGCCGTCATGTTGAGATGCAGATCCACCGGATCGATCCCGGGGCGGAAACTGCCTTCGGCCTCGCCCCGCGCGAGCAGGCGGCGCAGGATTTCGATCACGCTGTGGTTGCGATCGGGCAGGTCGGCAATCTGCTTGAGATGCTGGGCGCGGTGGATGTTCTCGTTCATCACCAGGCGCACCAGTTCGGGATGACGCGCATGATAGTGCACGTCATGCTCGATCAGGCGGCGCAGCGCTTCCGGGGCAGTGCCGCTGGTGATGTCCACTTGCGCCTCGCTGTCGCGCACCTGGCGATAGGCGCGTTCCAGCACGGCGCGGTAGAGTTCTTCCTTGCCGTCGAAATAGTAATAGATCTTGCGCTTGGTGGCCTTGCCCGCGATCTCGTCGATGCGCGCCCCGGCCAGCCCCTTTTCCACGAATTCCTGGGTGGCGATGTCCACGATCTGGTTGATCGCGGCCTCGCGCGTTTCGGCGCGCGACCGGCGCGGCGCCTTGGCCGGCGCCGCTCCGGGCGTTGCATCAGGTTCGGAAGCGTCTTCGGGCACGGAATTCGCTTTGGGCAAGGGACTCTCCTGGGCAATCGGGCGCAAGCGGGGCTGGCCCCGCATCGCTGCGGGCGCTGCCTTTGCTGCGCCGTCTGCCCTTCCTTGCCGCACCTGTCCCTCGTTGCAAGGCTTTGGCCCGCGCTTGTGCCGGCCTGCCCTGTCCTTGCGTGTCGAATTAATGTAACGAACTAGTCCCTAACAATTTTGCTTTTGTCAAGCATCGGCCCGTGATAGGCCTCCCTCCGGGGCAGGAAACCAAAGGCAACAATCGGCAGACGGCCATGACCAATCCCGCGTTCAAGACCTCCATCGCCACTGTCTCGATCTCGGGCACGCTCGACGCCAAGCTGCGCGCGATCGCCGATGCCGGGTACGACGGGGCGGAGATTTTCGAGAACGACCTGCTCTCCACGCATCTCTCTGCGCGCGAAATTGCCGCGATGATGCAAGACCTTGGCCTGGCCTGCACGATGTTCCAGCCGTTCCGCGACCTCGACGGCCTGCCCGAGCCGCAGCGCGCCCGCGCGTTCGACCGGCTTGAGCGCAAGTTCGACGTGATGCAGGAACTGGGCACCGATCTGTTGCTGGTCTGCTCCAGTTGCTCGCCGCTCGCCGATTGCGATCGCGAACGCACGATTGCCGACCTCACCGAAGCGGCCGAGCGGGCCGCCGCGCGCGGCCTGCGCCTGGGCTATGAAGCGCTGGCCTGGGGCCGCCATGTCCACGATCACCGCGAAGCCTGGGGCATCGTGCGCGATGCCGATCATCCCGCGCTGGGGCTGGTGCTCGATTCGTTTCACTCGCTTTCGCGCAAGATTCCCTCGTCCAGCATCGGCGATATCCGCGCCGACAAGCTGTTCATCGTGCAGGTGGCCGATGCCCCGATGCTCGACATGGACCACTTGGGCTGGAGCCGCCATTTTCGCTCCATGCCCGGGCAGGGCGATTTCCCGCTGGACGATTGGGCCGGCGCGATCCGCAAGATCGGCTATCAGGGCTATTGGAGCCTGGAAATCTTCAACGACCGCTTCCGCGCCGGATCGGCCAGCGGCGTGGCGCTCGATGGCTATCGCGCCCTGCGCCTGATGGAGGGCGGGATCACGCGGCCTTCTCCCTCGGCCGCCGCGCTGCCGCCGCGCGTGAAGACCAGCGGAGTGGAATTCATCGAATTCGCCGCCAGCCACGAAGAGGCCGAAAACCTCGCCGCCATGCTCCGCCCGCTGGGCTTTCGCCCCACCGCGCGCCATCGCAGCAAGGATGTCACGCGCTGGACACAAGGTGTGGAAGACCCGGTCAACATCGTCATCAACTGCGAGCCCGAAGGCCTGGCGCACAGTTTCGACGTGGTCCACGGCGCCTCGGTCTGCGCGCTCGGGCTGGCGGTGGACGATGTGCCCGGCGCCCTGGCGCGGGCCGATTTCCTGCGCGTGCCGCGCTTCCAGCAGGCGCTGGCGCCCGACGAATGGCCGATTCCCAGCGTGCGCGGGGTGGGCGGCAGCCTGATCTACTTCGTCGATGCGGCCACCCGCGCAGCGATGTGGGCGCACGAGTTTCCCCATGCCCTGGAAAATCCCGCGCCCGGCCCCCGCCTGCGCATCGACCACGTGGCGCAGACCATGCAATACGAGGAGTTCCTGAGCTGGCTGCTGTTCTACGTCGCGCTGTTCGACGTGGAGAAGACCCCGCAACTCGACATTGCCGATCCCATGGGCCTGATCCAGAGCCAGGCGGTGGAAAACGCCGATCGCTCGGTGCGCTTCACGCTCAACGGCTCGCTCGCCGCGCAATCGCTGACCTCGCGCTTCATCCAGAACTATTTCGGGGCCGGGGTGCAGCATATCGCCTTTGCCACCGACGATATCATGGCCGTGGCCGATGCCGCCCATGCCCAAGGGCTGCCGCGCCTGGAAATCCCGCGCAACTACTTCGACGATCTGGAAGCGCGCTGGGGCCTGGAGCCCGACCTGATCGATGCAATGGCCGCGCGCGACATTCTCTATGACCGCGACGGCGAGGCCGAATACCTCCAGTTCTACAGCCGCGCCTTTGCCCGCCGCGTGTTCTTCGAAGTGGTCGAGCGGCGGGGCTATGCCGGATATGGCGCGATCAACGCCCCGATCCGCCTGGCCGCGCAAGCGCGCCACAAGCCCGACTTTCCCGACTGAACCGCCGGGGCATCCCGGCCGTCAACAATCATAACAAGCCATGGAGAGAGACCTGATGTTCGCACGCCTGACCGCTGCGCTGAGCCTGGCTGCGCTGGCCGCAACGCCGCTGCACGCCCGTGATTTTCCCACCGAGGCCAAGCCGGTGCTGGCCGATCGCTTTCCCCAGGTGCCGGTGGCCTTTCCCGGCGGGGTGAAGGCCTGGCGCGACGTGACCTATCAGCAGTTGCCTGGCTATCGCCCGCAGGCGCTGGATATCTATGTGCCGGCGGGCAAGGGGCCGCATCCGCTGGTGCTCTATATCCACGGCGGTGGCTGGATGGCCGGCCACACCCGCCATTCCGGCGCCTTTGCCGATTGGCCCAATGTTCTGGCCGCGCTGGCCGCCGAAGGCTTTACCGTGGCGAGCCTGGAATATCGCCTGTCGGGCGAAGCGCGCTTTCCCGCACAGGTGCAGGATGCCAATGCCGCGCTGCGCTTCTTGCGCGGGCATGCCACGCAATATGCCATCGATCCGGCGCGGGTTGCGCTGTGGGGTGGTTCGGCCGGCGGACACCTGACGGCCCTGACCGCGCTCACCTGCCGCAACACCACGCTCGATCCCGCTGCGGGCGCGGATACCTGCGTGCAGGGCGCGGTGACGTGGTACGGCGTCTATGACTTTGCCGGGATGAACGCCACGCCCGATGGCAATTCGGCCGGCGCCCGGCTGCTGGGCTGTGACGGGCCATGCAGCGCCGACAAGATCCGCAGCGTCAGCCCGGTGACCTATATCGACGCCAAGGACCCGCCGTTCCTGCTGATCCATGGCGAGGAAGACAAGACCGTGCCGGTGGCGCAATCGCATCTGGGCGAGGCCGCGCTCAAGGCCGCCGGCGTTCCGGTGCAGGCGATCTATATCCCCCATGTCGATCACAGCTTCATCGGGCGCAGCGCGGCGGAAACCCACGCGGCCTCGATGCAGGCGCTCAACGCCACGTTCGATTTCTTCCACCGCGTGCTCAAGGTTCCGGCACCGGCCGGCAAGGGCAAATGATCGGGCGTCTGCTGGCCGCGCTGGCGCTCGGGCTGGGGGCAGGGCTTGCCGCCCCGGCGCAAGCCGAACCGATCGCCGTCGATGGCGGGCAGGTGGAGGGCACCACCCTGCCATCGGGGGTGGTTGCCTGGCTGGGCGTGCCCTTTGCCGCGCCGCCGCTGCGCGACTTGCGCTGGAAACCACCACAGCCCGTCGTGCCTTGGCAGGGCACGCTCCATGCCGATCGCTTTGCGCCCGAATGCCTGCAACCGCTGCGTGGATCGTTGCAGAACCACTATTTCGGCAACGAAGCGACCAGCGAGGACTGCCTCTACCTCAACATCTGGGCGCCGGCCAAGGCGGCCAAGGCCCCAGTGGTGGTGTGGATCTATGGCGGCGGGTTCAACATCGGCTCGGCCTCCATGGCCAACTATTCGGGCGAGCCGCTGGCGCGCGAAGGGGTGGTGCGGGTCAACATCGCCTATCGCGTCGGCGCGCTCGGCTTCCTCGCCCATCCCGCGCTTTCGGCCGAAAGCGGCCATGGCTCGGGCAATTATGGTCTGATGGACCAGATCGCCGCGCTGCAATGGGTCAAGCGCAACATCGCGCGGTTCGGCGGCGATCCCGACAACGTGACGATCGTGGGCCAGTCGGCCGGCGCGATGTCGGTCGCGTTGCTGCAACTGAGCCCGATGGCGCGCGGCCTGTTCGCCCGCGCCGTGGCGATGAGCGGCAGTCCGTTTGGCGGCATGCTCGGCCCGGCGCCGCTGGTGCAGGGCGAAGCGCAGGGGCTGGCCCTGCAAAAGGAACTGGGCGCAGCCTCGCTGGCCGAGATGCGCAGCCTGCCCGGCGACCGCATCGTGGCCGCCACCACGCCACGCGCGCCGATCGTGCGCGATGGCCAGGTGGTCACCGGCAGCGCGGAAGAGGTCTTTGCCGCCCACGCGCAGAACGATGTGCCGGTGTTGATCGGTTATACCCGCGATGAAAGCTTCCGCCCGCTGGGGCCGGTGACCACGCCGCAGGAGCTGAAAGCGGCCGTCACTGCGCGCTTTGGCGCGGCGGCCGATGCCATCCTGGCGGCCTATGCCGGCAGCGATCCGGCGCGCGCGGCGGCAGACATTGCCCGCGATGCCACGGTGGGGCGGCAGATGGCCGATTGGGCGGCGGCGCAGCGCCGCTTCGGCACACAGCCGGTCTATGCCTATCTCTTCGCGCGTCGCCAGCCCTATGTGCCCGGCGTGGTCTTTTCCGATCACGATCCGGCCACGGTGGGAGCCTACCACACCGGCGACGTGCCCTATTGGCTGCGCACCCGCCCGGCGCTGAACATGTTCCGCCAGACCCGCGCGTGGCAGCCGGTGGACCAGGCGCTGGAAGACACCATGGCCGGTGCCCTGCTCGCCTTTGCCCGCAGCGGCGTGCCGCAAAGCGCGCCGATCGGGCCATGGCCTGCGCTCGATTCCCGGCGCCCGCGCCTGGTCCTGCTGGGCGAGCAGCCTGCGGTGATTCCCTGGCCGCACTGGGCCGACATGGCAAAGTTCGGCTCGGCCAGTGCCGAAGCGCCGCGCAGCGCGCGGCCGCGCGACTGATGGCGCGGCGGCCACTGCGCGCGGTGATGGCCATGCTGCTGCTGGGCGTGGCTGGCGCCACCCATGGGCAAGGCGCCGGGCCAGGGCCTGATTGCACCGCCGACAGCGAATTGTCCTACGTCTGCGGTTCCAACAAACCCGAAGACCTGCTGCGCCTGCCCGGCACGCCGTTCCTGGTGTCGAGCGGGTTTGCGCCGGGCGAGGGGCTGAAGCTGGTGGATACCGACGCCCGCCGGGCGCAGCCGTGGTTCACCGGTGCGGCCGAGCAGGTCTTGCCCGATCGAGCGGGCTGGCCGCAATGCCCCAGCCCGCTCGATCCCGCGCTGTTCAACGCGCGTGGCCTATCGCTGTCGCGGCTGGCAGGCGACCGCTGGCGCCTGCTGGTGGTCAACCACGGCGGCCGGGAATCGATCGAGGTCTTCGATGTGGACTTGGCGTCGGCCCGACCGCGCCTGGTATGGCGTGGGTGCCTGCCGATGCCGGCGGGCCAGGTGGCCAATGCCGTGGCGCGCTTTGCCGATGGTACAGTGCTGGCCACCGTGCTGACCGCGCCGGGCACCACCATCGGCGATTTCATGAACGGGCACCCGACCGGCGCGGTCTGGCAATGGCGGCCGGGTGAGGCGGGCTTTCGCGAAATGCCGGGCACGCGCCTGCCGGGCAACAACGGGCTGGAAGTCGATCCCGACCAGCGCCATTTCTACGTCGTCGCCTTTGGCTGGCACGCCGTGATGGTGTTCGACCGTGCCGATGGGCGCGGCCCGTTGCGCCGCATCGTGGCGCCCGATTTCATGCCCGACAACGTGCACTGGAGCGAAGGACGCCTGCTGGCCGCCGGCATGCGGCTGGACGAGCCGGCCTGTGGCGGCCTGCGCCGGGTGAGCGGTCGGGTGGCCGATCCCATGCTGTGCCATCGCGGCTGGGTGGTAGGCGCGGTCGATCTCGCTGCCGGCCGCATCGCGACGGTGGCCTATGGCCATCCCCAGCCGGGCTTCAGCGGCCTGTCCAGCGCGGTGCAGGTGGGCCAGCGGCTGTGGCTCGGCTCGTTCCAGGCCGATCGCCTGGCGGTGATCGACCTGCCGTGATGCCCTGGCCGTAAAAACCGCTTGCTGCACTGCACCGCAATCGCATAGCTTAGCCATCGAGCCGGCTGGCCGGCGCCCAAAGGGGGGCGCCGTTCAGGGCCGCTGGCCGTTCCTGGAAATTGCGTGGCAACGAAGCCGCCCGATCTGATCCGCACCGGATCAAGTCGAGGCGGCTTTTTCGTGTTGCGCGCGCCAGGGCGGCGGGCGGGCGACGGCGGCTCCAACACGGTTCAGGAAGGGAAACGCCGATGAAACTCCGTCTACTGCCCGCCGCGCTGGTGACCGCGCCACTGGCTTTCGCCCAGCCAGTCCTAGCGGCGCCCGGTGCCGCGCCGGGTGATCCGGTGGCGCTGTCCGATACGATCAGCCTCGATCCGCTGCTCGACGCGCGGCTGCGCTGGGAAAATGTCGATACGCCTGCCAAGGGCGCCGATGCCGTAACCTTGCGGCTGCGCAGCGGGGTGGAATTGCGCCATGCGCCCTCGCATCTTTCCGTGCTGGCGGAAATGGAAGGCACGTTGCCGATCGTGAGCCATTACAATGGCCTGTCTTTCGTGCCCGAGCGCGCCCGGCCGGGCTATGCCGTGGTCGCCGATCCGGCCAATGTGGAGCTCAACCGCTTGCAGATCCAATACCGCACCAAGGCGCTTGGCGTCACCGTGGGGCGGCAGGTGATCAACCTGGATGACCAGCGCTGGGTGGGCGCGGTGGCCTGGCGGCAGAACGAGCAGACGTTCGACGCGGCGCGTGCGGAGCTGGCACTCGGCCCGGTCTTTGCCGATGTGACTTATGCCAAAAGCCAGCGCACGCTCTATGGCGCCGATGCACAGGGGCGCACGGCCTATGACGGGCGCTTCTGGTTCCTGGGCGGTGGGCTCAGGCACGGGCCGTTCACCGTGAAAGGCTTTGCCTATCTGCTGGACTATGATCGAGCGGAGCAGGTTCCGGCCCTGGCGCTGACCCTGGCCGATACCCAGACCTATTGCCTGCGTGCCACGGCCGCGCTGCCGCTGGCCAAGGGCGTGAAACTGGCGCTCGCGTCCAGCTATGCCCGGCAAAGGCCCTGGGCGGACAATGCCGCGCATTTCGATGCCGATTACGTGGCGGGCGAGGCCAACCTGTCGGCGCGCGGCTTTACCGTCACCGGCGGCTATGAAAAGCTGGGCAGCGACCACGGCATTGCCCTGCAAACGCCGATGGCCACGCTGCACAAGTTCAACGGCTGGGCCGACCTGTTCCTCACCACGCCTGCTGCCGGCCTGCGCGATCTCTATGCCGGGCTGGCCAAGAGCTTCCCGGTCAAGGCGCTGCCCGGGCTCAACGCCGGGGTTACCTGGCACGATTTCCACAGCGATGCCGGCAACCGCCCACTGGGCCGGGAATGGGATGCCAGCGCAGGCTTCAAGTGGCGCAAGCTGGGCATTCTCGCCAAGTTTGCCGATTACAGTGCGCGCGGGTTTGGCAGCGATACCCGCAAGCTCTGGCTTGAGGCCGATTACGCCTTTTGAGCCAGCGCTGGTGCGGCCTGGGGCAACATGGGCCCGCGCCGCACCAGCGCGGCAATCGCATCGGTGTCCACCGCGCGGGAATAGAGGTAGCCCTGTCCCGCAAGGCAGCCCATCGCCGCGAGCATTTCCGCTTGCTCGACATGCTCGATCCCTTCGGCAATCACCTGGATGCCCAGCTTGGTGGCAATGCCGATCACGCCTTCGACGATGATCTGGCTGGGCCGGTCGGAAACGAGGCGATCGATGAAGGACTTGTCGATCTTGATGAAATCGACCGGCACGGTCATCAGGTGGGTGAGCGAGGCAAAGCCGGTGCCGAAATCGTCGAGCGCGACTTTCAATCCCCGCGCGCGCAATTCCGCGACGGAGCGGCGGATCACCCCGGCATCATCGTCCATGTAGACTGCTTCGGTCACTTCCAGGATGACCATGGCCAGCGGTACACCCTGTTCTTCAAAGGCGTTGGCCACGGCGTTGAAGAAACCGGCGCTGTGCAGATCGGCCGAGCTGACGTTGATCCCCACGCGTCTGAACTGCACGCCCTGGTCCAGCCACGCACGCGCGTCGCGTGCCACCTGGCGGAGCATCTCGCGGGTCAGCGCGCTGGCCGTCTGCGGATCGCTGGTGGCATCGTGAAACGCCTGGGCGGCCAGCATGCGCTGGTCCAGGCGGATGCGGCACAGCGCCTCCAGCCCGCAAACCGTGCCATCGGCCAGGTAAACGATCGGCTGGTAATGCGCCACCAGCCGGTCTTCGCGCAGGGCGGCATCCAGTTCTCGCACGGCAGTGATCCGCCGGGTCATGCGCGTGCCGATGCCCGGCCAGAACCTTACATAGCCCCCGCGCGCCACGTCTTTGGCATGATAGAGCGCAAAGTCCGCATTCTGCTGCACGCGCTCGGGCGTGCCGTCACCGGCAGAAAAGATCGCCATGCCCATCGTGCCGCCGGGGCGCAACACGTGGCCAGGCACGCTGACCGGATGGCGCAGGGTTTCCATCATGCGTTCGGCCAGGGCATCGATGCCGCGCAAGTGCGAATCGTCCTGCACCAGCACGGCGAATTCGTCTCCGCCGATGCGGAAGACGGTGTCGGGTTGGGCCTGGTCTGCCAGGCGTTGGCCCACTTGCACGAGCAGCGCATCGCCGGCGGGATGGCCATAAGTATCGTTGATCGCCTTGAACCCGTCCAGGTCGATCAGGAACAGCGCCCAGTTGCCGGGGTGGCTACAGTCCACTTGCGCCAGCGCCGCGTTGAACGCGCTGCGGTTGGGTAGCCCGGTCAACCCGTCGGTGTTGGCGCGCCGATCGCGCTCTTCCACGCGGCGTTCGCGATCGAGCGCGATGGCGCAGAGCGCAATGGAGCGATCGACCAGCACCCGCTCCAGCGCGGATGGGCCGCGCGGTTCGCGATAATAGAAGGCGAACGCGCCAACCGGCTTGCCTGGTCCGGCCATGATCGGCCGCGACCAGCAGGCGCGAATGCCGAAGGGCAGCACCAGGTCGCGAAACGGAGCCCAGGCCGGATCGCTGGCAATGTCGGCGGAAATCACTTCCACGCCCAGCGCCGTGGCCGTGCCACACGCGCCCACGCCGGGGCCGATGGCCAAGCCATCGAATGCAGTGCGCAGTTCCGGCGGCAGGCTGGGCGCGGCCAGCGGATGCAGGCGCCCTGCGCCATCGACTGTCACCACCGAGCACACCACGCCCGGTGCGCGGCGTTCCACTTCCCGGCACAGGCGCTCGATCGTGGCGGCCAGGGGCGCGCCACGTGCGATCATTTCAAGAATGCGACTCTGGAAATCGCCCATCGCGTGCCGGTCTGCCCATTGCGGTGCCGGGCATCATGCCGGTAGCTTGCTTAACGTTGTGTTGTGCCGCGCCGTTCGGGTTTTCCGCATGGCTTGCGCGGGCCATTGCCGCGCCGATCAGCAATAGCGCGGGCCCGTCGCCCAGCCCGCTGCGCGCGGCCAGGCCGAGCAGATCGAGCCGGGTGCGCAACACGCGCTCATGCAGCAGGCTGGCGTTCTCGACCATCGCCACCGGCGTGTCGCCGGGCAGCCCGGCGGCGATCAATCGATCCGCCAGGTCGGTCGCTGCGGCCTTGCCCATATAGATCGCGAGCGTCGCTTCTGGATCGGCCAGCGTGGCCCAATCCAGGTCCAGCGGCTCTCCGGCGCGGGCATGGGCGGTGATCAGCGTGAGTTTGCGCGCCAGCCCGCGCAGGGTGAGCGAGGCGCCGAGACTGGCGGCCGCGGCGCTGGCGGCGGTCACGCCGGGGCAGATGCGCGCCGGCACGCCGGCGGCGCGGCAGGCATCGAGCTCTTCCGCCGCGCGGCCAAAGATCGCCGGATCGCCGCCTTTCAGGCGCACCACCCGTTCGCCCGCCAGCGCGGCCTGCACGATCAGCGCGTCGATGCTGGCCTGGTCTTTCGAATGGCGGCCCGATCGCTTGCCGACATGGACCAGCCGCGCCGCCGGCGCGGCCAGGGCCAGCACGTCCGGCCCGACCAGCGCATCGTGAAAGATCACGCTGGCCTGCCCGATCAACCGCGCCGCCTTGCGCGTGAGCAGGTCGGCATCGCCCGGGCCGGCCCCGACCAGCCAGACCATGCCCGCAGGGAAATCCGCCGCGCTCATGCCATGGCCCGCGGGGCCGTGGCGCCGATCACGGCGGCGCGCAGCAGATAGAGCCGGCCGGCATCGACCCGCACCGGAATGGTCGGCACGCAGCCCTGGTCGTCGCCCAGGGCTTGCCCGGTCTTCAGGCTGATGTTCCAGCTATGCAGCGGGCAGGTTACCACCGCGCCGTGGACAATGCCCTGGCTCAATGGCCCGTGCTTGTGCGGGCACTTGTTGACCAGCGCATAGAACTGGTTGTCCAGCGTGTGGAACACCGCGATTTCCTCGCCGCCCTGCACTGGCAGGGTGCGGGCATTGCCGGGGCTGATCTGGCCAACCGGTCCGATATCCAGCCATTCGCCGATCATTCTGCGGCCTCCAGAAGCGCGGGGGTGGGGAAGGGGCGGAACTCGCCCAGGTGCTGGTGCAGTTCGGCATCCTCGCCGCCGGCCCGGCGGGCCCAGGGATCGTCTTGCATGAATGTCTGCGCATAGGCAAATCGCGCCGCCAGGCGCTCGACCGCATCGGGCGCGTCGAACAGGCGGGCTTTTACATGGGCCAGCCCGACCCGCTCGATCCACGGCGCCGTGCGTTCGAGGTACCAGGCTTCCTCGCGATAGAGCTGGATGAACGCGGCGCAGACCTGCATTGCTTCGGCTTCGGTCGCCACCTTGCACAGCAGATCGGTGGCGCGCACGTGGATGCCGCCATTGCCGCCCACATGCAGCTCATAGCCCGAGTCCACGCAGACCACGCCGAAATCCTTGATCGTCGCTTCGGCACAGTTGCGCGGGCAGCCGCTGACCGCGATCTTGAACTTGTGCGGCATCCAGCTTCCCCAGGTCATCCGCTCGATCGCGATGCCAAGGCCGGTGGAATCCTGCGTGCCGAAGCGGCACCATTCGCTGCCCACGCAGGTCTTCACCGTGCGCAAGGACTTGCCATAGGCATGGCCCGAAACCATGCCCGCAGCGTTGAGATCGGCCCAGATCTTCGGCAGGTCTTCCTTCTTCACGCCGAAGATGTCGAGCCGTTGCCCGCCAGTGACCTTGACCATGCGGCCATACTTTTCGGTGGCATCGGCAATGGCGCGCAGTTCGTCGGGGTTGGTCATCCCGCCCCACATGCGCGGCACCACGGAATAGGAGCCATCCTTCTGGATGTTGGCGTGGAGCCGCTCGTTGACGAAGCGGCTCTGCTGGTCATCCTTGTATTGGCCGGGCCAGGCGCAGAGCAGGTAATAGTTGAGCGCCGGACGGCACGAGGCGCAGCCATCGGGCGTGCTCCAGTTCAACTCCTGCATGACCTGCGGGATCAGCTTGAATTCGCGCTCCACGATCAGGCGTCGCACGTCGGCATGGGTAAAGCTGGTGCACTTGCACATCGTCTTCGGGCCGGACTGCACATCGTCGCCCAGCGTCAGAGCCAGCAATTGCTCGACCAGCCCGGTGCACGATCCGCACGAGGCAGAGGCCTTGCACTGCGAGCGCACGGCATCGAGGCTGCACGCCCCGCCGGCGATCGTGGCCATGACCGTGCCCTTGGACACGCCGTTGCAGCCACACACTTCCGCGTCATCGGGCAGGGCGGCCACGGTGGCGAGGGGATCGGTTGCCGCCCCGCCGCCCAGCGCATGGGCCTGTCCAAAGATCAGGCGGTCGCGCAGGTCGGCAATATCGGTGCCGCGCCGCAGCAGGTCGAAATACCACGCCCCGTCGGCGGTATCGCCATAGAGCACGGCGCCGATCACGCGCCCGTCCTGCACCACCACGCGCTTGTAGAGCCCGCGCGCGGCATCGCGCATGACGATGTCCTCGCAGTCTGCCCCGCCGGAAAAGTCCCCGGCGGAAAACAGGTCGATCCCCGAAACCTTGAGCTTGGTGGAAGTAACCGAACCGGCAAAGCCCGGACCGGCGAGGCCGCAGGCGGCATCGGCCAGCGCGCGGCACATCTCCCACAGCGGCGCGACCAGGCCATAGCACGCGCCGCGATGTTGCACGCATTCGCCCACGGCCATGATCGCGGGGTCGCTGGTGACCATGTGATCGTCCACCACCACGCCGCGTTCCACCGCCAGCCCGGCGGCCTTGGCCAACGCGGTGGCGGGGCGGATGCCCACGGCCATGACCACCAGGTCGGCAGCGATCTCGCGTCCGTCCTTGAGGCGGACGCCGGCCACATGGCCATTCTCGCCCAGGATTTCGGCGGTGTCCGCCCCGGTCAGGATGGTCTGCCCGCGCCGCTCCAGCTCGGTCTTGAGCAAATAGCCGGCTGCCTCATCAAGCTGGCGCTCCATCAGCGTGGGCATCAGGTGGATCACCGTCACGCCCATGCCGCGCAAGCTGAGGCCATGCGCCGCTTCCAGCCCCAGCAGCCCGCCGCCGATCACCACGGCCTGGCCGCCGCGCTCGGCCGCGCGCAGCATCTTGTCCACATCATCCAGATCGCGGAACGTGACCACGCCGGGCAGATCGGCGCCCGGCACGGGGATGATGAACGGATCGGAACCGGTCGCCAACAGCAGCCGGTCATAAGGCTCCACCCGGCCCGACGCGGCGGTGACCGTCTGCGCCGCGCGGTCGATCGCCACCACCGGATCGCCCGATACCAGTGTGATGGCATTGTCGGCATACCAGCCGGCATCGTTGATCACGATGTCTTCGAATGCCTTCTCGCCGGCCAGCACCGGCGAAAGCATGATCCGGTTGTAGTTCACGCGCGGCTCGGCGCCGAAAATGGTGATCCGGTAGGCGGCAGGATCGCGCGCCAGCACTTCCTCCACCGCGCGGCAACCGGCCATGCCGTTGCCGATCACGACCAGGCGTTGGGTTGGTGTGGCAACCATGGATCACGAACTCCTGCAAACAGGCGGGACAAACGCGAAAAGGCCGCCACAACGCACACCGCAAGGGTGATGGGTCGGGGCGGCTTCGTTGCCACGCGATGGGGAAAGAGAGCCTCGTTCGGCGCCAAGGGCACCCGCCATTGGGCGCCAGCCGAATTTAAGCTAATGGCGTGATGGTATACGCTCCGCGCCGCGCCGCCAAGCGGATTTTTGCAGATGCGAGCAATAGTCGCTCGCCCCCTCCGTCAGTCGCCGCGCGACTGCCACCTCCCCCCCGCTTTGCGGAGGGAGGA
>NZ_BMZP01000005.1:0-115549 GCF_014652855.1 Novosphingobium pokkalii | reverse complement strand
GGGGGAGGTGGCGGCCGCAGGCCGTCGGAGGGGGGATTTATCCAATATCCCTTTGATGTAAAATTCTATTCCAAACTCGCCAGATAGCCCGCGATCTCATGCGGATCGAAGCTGCGACCGTCGAAAAAGCGGTTGTCGGCCATGGTCATGGCACCCTGCTGCGCGCCCACGGAGGTCAGCCGCGCCAGGCTGCCTTCGACCTTGGAGCTGGCGCCGGGCAGGGGTTCGCCGGTGCCGAGCAGCGCTGCGCGATAGACATCGGGACGGAACACGCGCCCGGCGGCCTGGGCATCGACCATGTCCACCGCGCCGCCTTCCCAGCGCACCATCTGGGTGTAGAGCCACTGGGCCTGGCTGACCCAGGGGAAATTGGCCGCCTCGCGATACTGGAACATGAAATCGGGAAAATGCACCGGTGGCGTGCCCTGGGCCAGGCGCAGCCGGTCGGTGATGGCGCGCTCGATCAGGTCGGCCCGCCCGTCGAGATAGGCGGAGCGCGAGAGGATCGTGGCGTTTTCGCGGGCCATCATGGGGTCGGCGAAATGGCGCGCGGCCTGCGTCAGCGCGCGAATCAGGGCTTCGGTTTCCTCGCGCCGGGTGTCCAGCGTCGCTTGGCGCATGGCCAGCACCTTTTCCACGCCGCGTCGCCAGATCTGCGCCGTGGCCAGCACGATTCGCCCGGCGCCGCGTTCCACCGCCACGCTGTTCCACGGTTCACCCACGCAGATGCCGTCCACCTCGCCCGCTTCCAGTGCGTCGGCGCTGAACGGCGGGGGCACCACGGTGATCTCCACGTCCGAATCGGGGGCGATGCCGCAGGCGGCCAGCCAGTAGCGCAGCATGTAGTTGTGGCTGGAATGGCGATGCACCACGGCAAAGCGCAGCCGCCGTCCTGCGCCAAGTTCTTGTTCCACAACCGCTTTCAACGCGGCGCCGGCCGCCATGGGATCGGCCAGTGCACCATCGGGAGCGATGCGCGCGGCCAGGTCTGCGCGCAGGGTCACGGCATTGCCGTTCAGCCCCAGCACGAACGGCACGGCGAGCGGCTGGGCCGGGCGCCCGCGCCCCAGCGTGGTGGCGATGGCGAGCGGCGCCACCAGGTGCGCGGCATCGGTGTGGCCATAGAGCAGGCGGTCGAGCACGGTGGCCCAACTCACATCGCGCACCAGGCGCAGCGCCAGCCCTTCCTGCGCGGCAAAGCCGTGCTCATGCGCCAGAATCGGCAGCGCCGCGTCGACCAGCGGCAGGAAGCCGATTGCAAATTCCCGGGCCATCAATTGCCTCCCATCAGGCCATGGGCGGTGACCACCGCCTGGGCGATTTCGGCGATCTTGCGCCCTTGGTCCATCGCCGTCTTGCGCAAGGCGGCATAGGCATCGGGTTCGGAAAGACCGCGTGATTTCATCAGGATGCGCTTGGCTGCGTCCACGCTCTCGCGCTCGGCCAGCTTGCCCCGCGCGTCGTCGAGATCGGCCTGGAGGCGGGCAAAGGCATTGAACCGGCGCACCGCCAGATCGAGAATGGCGCGGATACGGTGCGGGGCAAAGCCATCGACGACATAGGCCGAAACCCCGGCGTCGATGCTGGCGCCGATCGATTCCTCGTCGGAATCATCGACGAACATCGCGATCGGCCGGGCGAGCACGCGGCTCACCGCGAAATACTCTTCCAGCACGTCGCGGCTGGGATTGCCCAGGTCCATCAGCACGATATCGGGTTTCAGCGCGGCAATGCGCGCCACCAGGCCGCGCCGCTCGGTGATCACGCTCACCTCGCAGTCCTCCAGCCCTGCCAGTCCTTCATGGATGACAGAGGCCCGGGCCGCGCTTTCATCGACGATCGCCACACGCATACGCGCGAGAGTCGGGGCTGTTTCGCCGCGATGCAACGCCAAAAATGAGAGCGGCGCGCACGGCGATTTCGCACTTGCATCATGGCGGCAAACGCGGCAGGTTATGGCCAACAGCGCGATCACAAGGGCGTGATCGGCCGCTTTCCCACCCATCCCATCAGCACGGCAATGGCGCCGCCCGGTTCTCGGAGCAGGCCCCATGACGCGCATTTCGCCCTTACCGCCACACCACCGCCACGATCAGCGCCGCCGCCAGAATGGCGCAAAGCGCTTTCCAGAACAGCAGTGGCTTGCGTTCCAGCAGGGGCAGGGGGCGCAAGGGCGCCCGCTCCACCGCCGCGCCGCCTTCCAGCGCGCGGATCACGTCCACCATGTCGGCAAAGCGGCTGGCCGGATCGATCGCGACCATGCGCAGCAGCACGGCATCGAGCCAGCCGGGCAGGGCGGCGTTGGCCTGGCTGGGCGGATCGGGCTGACGGAAACGCGGGCGGCTGAACGCCTCGGCCTGGCCATGGGGCCAGGTGCGGGCGAGCAGGCGCCACAGTACCACGCCCAGGGCGAACTGGTCGGTGGCGGGGCTGCCCGCTTCTCCGCCGAACATTTCCGGCGCCAGGTAACCAGGCGTGCCGGGGATTTCATCCAGCCCCGCTTCCTCCACATGGGGCAGGCGGGCGACGCCGAGGTCGATCAGCTTGATACTGCCGTCCTCGCCCAGGATTACGTTCTCGGGCTTCACGTCACGATGCACGATCCCCTGGCGGTGCAGCGCGGCCAGGGCGCGCGCCAGGCCGATCGCGATCCGCAGGGCTTGGGCCAGCGGCACCGGTCCTTGCGCCAGCCGCGCTTCCAGCGTCATGCCGGGGTGGAACGGCTGCACCCCGTAAAGCCGGGTCTGGCGGCTTTCGTCCACGGCCAGCGCGGTGCCCACGAACGGGCTGTCGATCCGCGCGCCCACCACCAGTTCGCGGGCAAAGGCGGCGCGGGCGGCAGTGTCGGACAGCAGCGCGACTTGCGGGAACTTGATCACCACTTTGGCACCGCCGGCCAGCGTATCGGTGGCGCGGAACACGCGGGCGAGGCGCCCGTCGGACAGCAGGGCATCGAGCGCGAAGCCGTCCACACTCTCGCCCACCTGCGGCGCGGGCAGCACCGGCAGGCGCGCCAGATCGCCCGCCACGGCATCGTGACCGGGCGCGGGCAGGCTCACCACGTCGAGCACCACGGCGCTGGCATTGTCGCGGCCCCCGGCAACGAGCGCGGCGTCGACCAGATCCTGCGCATCGGCCTGGGCGGAGCGGCGCGCCGCCAGCAATCGCTCGATGCGGCGGACCGGGAGCACGCCGTGCACGCCATCGCTGGTCAGGATCAGGCGGTCATGCAGGGCGAGCGCGAGTTGCTGGTGATCGAGCCGCAGCGTGTCTTCCAGCCCCAGCGCGCGCAGCAGGACGTGGCGCCGGTCGGGGTGGGCGTGGCAGTGGTCCTGAGTCAATTGTTGCAGGCGCCCGTCGCGCAGCAGCCAGGCGCGGCTGTCGCCCACATGCAGCACATGGGCACGCCGCCCGCGCAGAACCAATGCGGTGAACGTGGTGGCGCAATGGGCCATCGTCTCGCCCCGGCCCATCGCCGCCAACCAGCGGTTGTAGGGGCGCAGCACGCGCTCGGCTGCTGCGGCCACGCCGATCGTGGCGGGCTGGGCGTAGAACCCGTCGAAAAAGCTGGCCACGGCCAGCTCCGCCGCCACGCGCCCGGCTTTGCCTCCGCTCACGCCATCGGCCAGCGCAGCGGCCAGGCCGTGGCGCCGTCGCTCGGTCTCGCTGCCCAGCCAGGCGGCGGCAAAATCCTGGTTTTCCGGCCGGGGGCCTTGCGCGGTGGCAATGCCCACCGCCGCCCACAGCCGTCCTTCTTCGTGCATCGCAGCAGCCCCCTCACGTGTGTGCACACGCGATTGGGGCCGTGCGGGCATCGGGCGTCAACATCCATTTCGTGCTTTGAGGGGAGCGTATCGCAATGACTGAAAAACCGTTCTGGCAATCGGGCCACCGGCCCACGCTGATCATGGCCTTCCTCTATTTCGACGTGGCCTTCATGATCTGGAACCTGCTCGGCCCACTGGCGCCGATCTTTGCCAAGGCCATGGCGCTCAGCCCGGCGGAAAAGGGTTTCGTCGTGGCAGTGCCGACGCTGGCGGGCGCGGTGCTGCGCCTGGTCAACGGTTTCCTGGCCGATCGCATCGGGCAAAAGCGCACCGGCATTATCAGCCAGGTGATCGTCATCGGCGGGCTGCTCACGGCGTGGAAACTGGGGGTCGACAGCATCCACGCGCTGATCGTCGTGGGCGTGGTGCTGGGCTTTGCCGGTGCTTCGTTCTCGGTCGCGCTGCCGCTGGCGGGCCGGTGGTATCCGCCCGCGCACCAGGGCAAGGCCATGGGCATTGCCGGCATGGGCAATTCGGGCACGGTGCTCGCCGCGCTGTTCGCGCCGGTCCTGGCCAAGCTGTTCGGCTGGTCCAACGTGCTGGCGCTCGCCACCATTCCCGCGGCGCTGGTGCTCATCGCCTTCGTCGCGCTGGCCAAGGACAGCCCCAACCAGCCCGAAGCCAAGCCGCTCGGCCAATATGTCGCAGGCTATTTCCGCATGCTGCGCGAGGGCGATGCCTGGTGGTTCATCCTGTTTTACGGGGTGACGTTCGGCGGCTTTGTCGGCCTCTCCGGCTCGCTGCCCACCTGGTACACCACCGAACTGGGCATGACCCCGATCATGGCCGGCTATGCCACGGCGGCCTGCGTCTTTGCCGGATCGCTGGTGCGTCCGATCGGCGGCGCGCTGGCTGATCGCGTGGGCGGCATCAAGACCTTGACCGGGGTCTATGCCATTGCCGCCGTGCTGTTGGTGGTGATCAGCCAGACGCCGGCCAGCTTTGCCGTGATGTTCCCGCTGTTCTTTTGTGTGATGGCCACGCTGGGCGTGGGCAATGGCGCGGTGTTCCAACTGGTGCCGCAGCGCTTCCGCAATGAAATCGGGGTGATGACCGGCCTGGTCGGCTTTGGCGGCGGCCTGGGCGGGTTCTACCTGGCTTCGTCGCTGGGCCTGGCCAAGCAGTGGACCGGGTCGATGGGGCCGGGCTTCCTGATCTTTGCCGCGCTGGCCATGGTCGCGCTGGGCGGGCTGAGCGTGGTCAAGACCCGCTGGCGCACCACCTGGGGCGCGGCGATTGCCGGCGTGCGGATCTGAGCCGATGTTCATCCCCACCGATCCGCAAGGCCAGGTGGCCGCTTCCCCCGCCGATACGGTGCAGGTGCGCAGCGCCTGCCCCTATTGCGGGGTGGGCTGCGGCGTGGTGATGGACGTGGCTGAAGGGCAGGTCTTGCGCCTGCGCGGGGACAAGGCGCACCCGGCCAATCGGGGGCGGCTGTGCACCAAGGGCCAATCGGCGCACGTGCCGCTCACCGCGCCGGGCCGCGCCGCGCAGGCGCAGATGCGCGGCGCCGATGGCGCGCTGGCGGCGGTGCCGCTCGATCGGGCGATTGCCGCCGCCGCGCAAGGGCTGCGCACGATTATCGATCGTGACGGCCCCGATGCCGTGGCGCTCTATGTCTCGGGCCAGATGTCGCTGGAGGCGCAGTATCTGGCCAACAAGCTGGCCAAGGGCTTTATCCGCACGCGCCATATCGAAAGCAATTCGCGCCTGTGCATGGCGAGCGCGGCCAGCGGCTACAAGCTTTCGCTTGGCGCCGATGGCCCGCCCGGCGCCTATGACGATTTCGACGCGGCCGACCTGTTCCTGGTGATCGGCGCCAACATGGCCGATTGCCACCCGATCCTGTTCCTGCGGATGATGGACCGGGTGAAGGCGGGCGCCAAGTTGATCGTGGTCGATCCGCGCCGCACGGCCACGGCCGACAAGGCCGACCTGTTCCTGCAAGTGCGCCCGGGCAGCGATCTGGCGCTGCTCAACGGCCTGTTGCACATCCTGCTGGACCAGGGCGCAGTGGATGCCGATTTCATTGCCGCGCACACCAGCGGGTGGGAGAACATGCCCGTGTTCCTGGCCGACTATGACCCGGCCAGCGTGGCCAAGGCCACCGGCCTTGCCGAGGCGGACCTGCACCGCGCCGCGACGCTGATCGCCCAGCACCCGCGCTGGATGAGCTGCTGGACCATGGGCCTCAACCAGTCGACGGCAGGCACCTGGAACACCAATGTGCTGTGCAACCTGCATCTGGCCACCGGCGCGATCCTCAAGCCCGGTGCCGGGCCATTCTCGCTGACCGGCCAGCCCAATGCCATGGGCGGGCGCGAGATGGGCTACATGGGCGCGGGGCTGCCCGGCCAGCGCAGCGCCGAAAACGCAGACGATCGCGCGTTCGTCGAGCAGGCCTGGCGCCTGCCGCCCGGCACGCTGCGCGCCGAGACGGGGCAGGGCACGATCGCCTTGTTCGAGGACATGGCGCGCGGTGCGATCAAGGCCTGCTGGATCATCTGCACCAATCCGGTGGCGAGCGTGGCCAATCGCGCCAAGGTGATCGCCGGGCTGGACGCGGCCGAGCTGGTGATCACGCAGGATGCTTTCCTGGCCACCGAAACCAATGCCCATGCCGATATCGTGCTGCCCGGCGCGCTCTGGGCCGAAGGCGATGGCGTGATGGTCAATTCCGAACGCAACCTGACGCTGACCCCCGCCGCTGTCGCGCCGCCGGGCGAAGCGCTGCCCGATTGGCAGATCATCGCGCGCGTGGCCTGCGCCATGGGCTTTGCCGAGGCGTTTACTTATGCCAGCGCGGCAGAGGTCTTTGCCGAGATCACCGCCTTTGCCAATCCCGCCACCGGCTATGACCTGCGCGGCGCCAGCCATGCGCGGCTGCGCGAGGAAGGCCCGCTGCAATGGCCCTGCGCGCCCGGCGCTGCTGCACGCAACCCGATCCGCTACAGCGATGCGGCGGGCATTGCCTTTCCCACGCCCGATCGCCGCGCGCGGTTCTGGCCGCGCCCGCATCTGCCCTTGGGAGACATGCCCGATGTAGATTTTCCCTTTGTGCTCAACACCGGGCGCGTGCAGCACCAGTGGCACACTCGCACCAAGACCGGCGCCGTGCCCGCGCTCAACAAGCTCAATCCCGGCCCTTTCGTGGAAGTACATCCGCAGGATGCGGCCGCGCTGGGGCTGGCCGATGGCGGCCGCGCGCAATTGCGCACGCGCCGGGGGCAGGCCATCCTGCCGGTGGTGGTGACCGATCGCGTGCTGCCCGGCACCTGCTTTGCCCCGTTTCACTGGGCCGATCTGTTCGGGCCGGAGCAGGCGGTGAATGCCCTGACCAGCGATGCGGTGGACCCGATCTCGCTCCAGCCCGCGTTCAAGTTCGCCGCCGTGGCGCTGGCGCCGGTGGCCGTGCCGCAGGAAGATGCCGTGCCGACCCAGGCTGTACCCCTTGCACCGATCGCCGCACGGCTGGCCGACCATCTCGCGCTCGCCGCCCCCGCGCCGGTGTTGACGGCGCAGGAGCAAGCCTGGCTGGGCGGCTTCGTGGCGGGCCTGCGCATCAGCCCGCAAGGCGGCTTGCCGGTGGTGCCGCCCGCCGCTCCGCTGGCGCCCGAACGGCGTCTCTATGTCAACGGCCTGCTTGCCGGGCTCCATGCCCGCGCCGAGACACCGCCGCCCACCGTGCCCGCTGGCCTGCCGGTGCTGGTCGCCTGGGCCTCCCAGACCGGGCGTGCCGAGGCGCTGGCGCAGGACGTGGCGCAGGTGCTGGCGGCGCAAGGCCATGCGCCGCGGCTGGCATGCCTTGCCGATCTTGCCCCTGCCGATCTGGCGCAGGCCGGCCATGCGTTGTTCGTGGCCAGCACGTTTGGCGATGGCGATCCGCCCGATTGCGCCACCGCCTTCTGGCAGGCGTTGCAGGCCGCTTCGGCGCCCCGGCTGGAGAGCTTGCGCTTTGCCGTGCTGGCGCTGGGCGATGCCAGCTATGATGCGTTCTGCGGCTTTGGCCGCGCGCTGGAGGCGCGCTTGCTGGCGCTTGGTGCCCAGTCCCTCGCCCCCCGCCAGGATTGCGAGCCGGATGACGATGCGGCCCCGTGGCAGGCACAGGTTCTGGCGGCCTTGCCTCAAGGCATGGCCAAACCCGGCGCCCCGGCGGCCCCAATGCCGACGATCGACCGGCGCCACCCGTTCGCCGCGCCGCTGATCCGCAACCATCGGCTGAGCGGACCGGGCTCGGCCAAGGACGTGCGCCACTTGCGCTTTGACCTGACAGGCAGTGGCCTTTCCTACAAGGCGGGCGATGCGCTCGGGGTGTGGGGCGTCAACGATCCCGCCACCGTGGCCGCGATCCTCGATCACTTGCGGCTGGACGCGCAGGAATCGGTGGTGCTGGGTGAAGAGACGCTGGTGCTGGAAGAGGCGCTGCTGCACCGTCGCGAGATCACCCGCCCGGCGCGCGCCGTGCTGGAGGCGCTGGCCCGGATCGACCCGGCGGCCGGCTTTGCCCCGCTGCTCGCCGCCGAGCGCAAGGCTGATCTGGAGCGCTGGCTGTGGGGGCGCCAGGTGCTCGATGCGCTGCAGGCGATGTCGGTGCGACTGCCGGCGCAGGCGCTGGTCGATGCCCTGCGCCCGATGCAGCCCCGGCTCTATTCGATTTCCTCCAGCCCGCTGGCCCTGCCCGATGCGGTGGACATCACCGTGTCGGCCGTGCGCTGGGCCATGGACGGCGCGCCGCGCGGCGGGGCCTGCTCCACCCACCTGGCCGACCGCTGCGCCGGAGACGCGCGGCTGTTCGTGCAGCCGACGCAGGGCTTCGTGCTGCCGCAAGACGATGCCGCGCCGGTGATCATGATCGGTCCGGGCACCGGTATCGCCCCGTTCCGCGCCTTTCTGCAACACCGCGAACATCGCGGCGCCACCGGGCACAACTGGCTGTTCTTTGGTGAACAGCACCGCGCCAGCGACTTCTATTATCGCGCGGAGATCGAGCGTTGGCAGGCCAAGGGCCATCTGGCGCGGCTCTCGCTGGCCTTTTCGCGCGACGGGGCAGACAAGGTCTATGTCCAGCACCGCATGCGCGAGGAAGCCGCCGAGCTGTGGCGCTGGTTGCAGGACGGGGCCTGTCTCTATGTCTGTGGCGACGCGGCGCACATGGCGCGGGATGTGGAGGCGACGCTGATCGTGGTGGCCTGCGACCAGGGCGGACTGTCTCCCGAAGCGGCACAAGTCTTTGTCGAGGATCTGCGGAGAGCGGGCCGCTATTGTCGAGACGTTTATTGACGCGATGTTGTCGCAGGACTGGTACAGTCGCGTAATTTTGCGAAATGACCTGCCCAATTCATCTGGCGTACAGGATTTTCGGCCAAGTGGCGGGGCATGATCACACTGGCGGCCACTGGGGCAATGGCATCGTTCTGGAACGGCAAATGGGCAGCGGCAACCGCCTTGGCAGTGCCGGCCCTGGCCCTGGCGCAGCCTGCGTGGGCCCAGGACCAAGCGGTTCCGGCACCGGCCGTTTCCGCCCCGGTCCCGGTCCAGACCGCGCCTCAGGTAGCGCCGGACGGCGCAGCGCCGCCTTCCGAACCATCGGAACAGGAAGAAGCGCCCGGCATCGTGGTGCAGGGTGACGCCTATTCCCGCCAGGATCCCGTCCACGCGGTCAACGAAAAGTCTTACGAGGCGATCCAGAAGGGCGACAAGCTGGTGGTGGCGCCGGTGGCGCGGCTATACGCGCACGGGGTGCCTTCGCCGCTGCGGCGCGGGCTGCACAATGCGCTGTACAACTTGCGCGAGCCCAGCAACTTCGTGGCGTTCCTGCTGGAGCACAAGTTTGGCAAGGCGGGCCAGGTTCTGGTGCGCTTCACCGTCAATTCCACCATCGGCCTTGCCGGCCTGATCGATGTGGCCAAGGCCAAGCCGCTCAAGATTCCCTACCGCCCCAACGGCCTGGCCGACGTGGCCGGTTTCTATGGGATCAAGTCGGGGCCTTACCTGTTCCTGCCGCTGATCGGGCCGACGACGCTGCGCGACCTGATCGGCACCACGATCGACCGCGCCTGGTTCCCGCTTGCCGTGGGCGAGCCGCTCGATACCGTGCCCTATGGCCTGGCGGTGACCGTGATCGGCGGGCTGGATGATCGCAACGCGATCGATGGCCAGCTCAGGAAGTTCCGCGAGGAATCGTCTGATCCCTACAACGGCACGCGCGATTTCTACCTGAAGCGCCGCCAGGCCGAAATCGACGCGCTGCGCCATCCGCACAAGGATGAGGCGCCCAAGGACGAACCGGCGCCGAGCAAGCCCTAGGCGATATACGCCAGGCGCGCAGGGACAGACAGCCGCACCAGCGTGCCAAGGCCAGGCTCGCTTTCGATGGCAAAGGTTGCGCCGATGCGCCGGGCGCGTTCGCGCATGCCGATGAGGCCATAGTGCCCCTTGGTCAGCGCGGCGCGGTCTTCCGCGTCGGGCGTGGCGATGCCGATACCATCGTCACTGACGAACAGCACCAGCGCCCGCGCGCCGTATTCCACCTGGATCTCGATCGCCTTGGCCTGGGCATGGCGCACCGCGTTGCACAGCGCCTCGCCGGCAATCGCGACGATGTCGTCGGCAATGTCGGGCTGCAAAGGCCGCACCGTGCCTTTGATGGTCAGGCTGACGCGGGCAGTGGTGAGTTGCTTGTCGATCACGCGCTGCAACTGGCGGCGCAAGTGGCGGTCTTCCAGGCGGCGCAGGCCCTTGACCCGCTCGCGCCCCTCGACCAGCATTTCCTCCGCCCGGTCCAGCGCCGGAACCAGCACGGCCTGCGCCGCCGGATCGTGGGCCAGGTGATCGGCCACCGACTGGAACTGCATGATCAGGCCCTGCACCCCCTGGATCAGGGTATCGTGCAAGTCGCGCGCAATGCGCTCGCGCTCCTGCATGCGTTCAGCCATGCGATCGCGGATCAGCCGGCCCAGGTAATGCACCCGCGCCAGGTAGAGCAGGCAGAGCACGCCACCCAGCACCACCAGGGCCGCCAGTGCGCCCGCGCCCAGGGCGTCTCTACAGCTCAATGATGCCCCGCCGCGCCGCCTTGGTCACGGCGTGGGTGCGGTCGTTCACGTGCAGCTTGCCGAAGATGTTCTTGATGCCCGACTTGACCGTTTCCTCGGCCAGGTTGAGCGCCCAGGCGATCTGCTTGTTGGCATGGCCCGAGGCGATGAGTTGCAGGATCTGCGTTTCGCGCGGGGTGAGCGGTTCGTCGATCGCGTGGAGAGCGATTTCCTGCGCCACGTCGGGCGCCAGGTGGCGCTGCCCTTCGTGCACGGTGCGGATCGCGCCCAGCAGTTCGCGGCGCAGGCTGCTCTTGAGCAGGAACCCGGCCGCCCCTGCGCGCAGGGCCTGGAGCGCCTGGGCATCGCCGGAATAGGTGGTCAGCACCAGGATGCGCGCCTGCGGATGGCGCGCGCGGATCGCCTCGATCGCCTGAAGGCCGGACATGCCGGGCATGCGCAAGTCCATCAGCACCACCGCCGGGCGGAGGGCATCATAGAGGGCGACCGCTTCCTCGCCGGTCGCCGCTTCGCCCACCACGGCCATGTCGCTCTGCATCGCGATCACGGCGGAAACCCCTTCGCGCAGCATCGGGTGATCGTCGGCAATCAGGATGCCAATCTTGGTGTCGTTGCGCGCGGGCATGGCCGAAGGAATACCACGCTGAGGTGCCCAGCGGTAGCCACCCGAAATGGGGGGATCGTTTCCCCCCATGCAGGGGCTGGCATGCGCAGCAGCCGGGCGCAGACTGGAGGGCGAACAAACGCTGGCCGGGCGGGGGCAAAGGGCCCTTTCGCGCGCGGCCGGCAGGGGAGCCTTCACGTCATGCCCACGATCACCACCGCCGACGGCACCGAGATCTTCTACAAGGACTGGGGCAGCAAGACCGCGCAGCCCATCGTGTTCCACCACGGCTGGCCGCTTTCGGCCGACGACTGGGATGCGCAGATGATGTTCTTCCTGGGCGAAGGCTATCGCGTGATCGCGCATGATCGGCGCGGCCATGGCCGCTCCACCCAGACCGACACCGGCAACGAGATGGATACTTATGCCGCCGACGTGGCCGCGCTGACTGATCATCTCGACCTCAAGGACGCCATCCATGTCGGCCATTCCACCGGCGGCGGTGAAGTGGCGCATTACGTGGCGCAGGCCAAGCCGGGCCGCGTGGCCAAGGCCGTGCTGATCGGCGCGGTGCCGCCGATCATGCTGCAAACCCCGGCCAATCCAGGCGGCCTGCCGATGGACGTGTTCGACGGCTTCCGCGCCGCGCTGCTCGCCAACCGCGCGCAGTTCTTCCGCGATGTGCCTGAAGGCCCGTTCTTCGGCTTCAACCGCCCGGATGCCAAGGTTTCGCCGGGCCTGATCGACAACTGGTGGCGCCAGGGCATGATGGGCGGCGCCAAGGCGCATTACGATTGCATCAAGGCCTTTTCGGAAACCGACTTCACCGACGATCTCAAGGCGATCGAGGTGCCCGTGCTGATCATGCACGGCGAGGATGACCAGATCGTGCCGATCGCGGATTCCGCGCACCTTGCGATCAAGCTGGTCAAGCACGGCACGCTCAAGACCTATCCGGGCCTGCCCCACGGCATGGCGTCCACCCATCCCGAGGTGATCAACGCCGATCTACTCGCGTTCTTCAAGGCTTGAGCCGATGACGTACGAAACCAGCATCGATCTGTCCGCCCACGTGCGCAAGGCATCGGTGGCGCTGCTCCAGGCGCGCTTGTCCGATGCGTTGGACCTGGAGGCCCAGGCCAAGCAGGCGCACTGGAACGTGCGCGGCCGCCACTTCCTGCAATTGCATGGCCTGTTCGACGCCGTGCATGGTGAAGTGGAGGAATTCGTGGACCTGCTGGCCGAGCGGATCACCACGCTGGGCCACGTTGCCGATGGCCGGGTGCAGACCACGGCCGGCGCCACCACGCTCTATGACTATCCGCTCGCGGCGCATGGTGGAGACGCGCACTTGCGCGCCCTGGCCGCGAGCCTGGCGCTGTTTGGCAAGGCGGTGCGCGCAGCGATCGATGCCGCGGCGCAGGCGGGCGATGCCACCACCGCCGATCTCTTCACCCAGATCTCGCGCGGGGCGGACAAACAGCTCTGGCTGCTCGAAGCCCACCTCATTGCGGACTGACCGCCTTTTCCTCTCCTGCAAGGAACGCTGCCATGACCTTTAACGCCAAGTCGCTGATCAATCCTGACGATACCGTGTTCCTGTTCGTCGATCACCAGCCGCAGATGTCGTTCGGCGTGACCAGCATCGATCGCCAGTTGCTCAAGAACAACACTGTCGCGCTCGCCAAGGCGGCCAAGCTGTTCGGTGCGCCGATCATCCTCACGGCGGTGGAGACCAAGTCGTTCTCGGGCTATATCTGGCCTGAACTGCTCGACGTGGTGCAACAGACGCCGATCGAGCGCACCTCGATGAACAGTTGGGACAGCGAAGAGCTGGTTGCCGCGGTCAAGGCCACCGGCCGCAAGAAGCTGGTCATCGCCGCGCTGTGGACCGAAGCCTGCCTGCTGTTCCCCACGCTCAGCGCGATCGAGGAAGGTTTCGAGGTCTACATCATCACCGACGCCTCGGGTGGCACGTCGCCCGAAGCGCACGATGTCGCCATCCGCCGCATGGAGCAGGCCGGCGCGCAGTCGCTCACCACGATCAACGCGGTGCTGGAATTGCAGCGCGACTGGGCGCGGCGCGGCACCTATGACGGCGTGATGGCGATCGCCCGCGAGCACTTCGGCGCCTATGGCATGGGCGTGGACTATGCCTACACCATGCTCCACGGCGCGCCGCAGCGCGGCCAGTTCGCCCACGAAGTGGTCGGCGGCGCCGAGCACTGATCCCGCCGATCTCTGATTCCCTGCGGCCCGCTCTTCATCCCTCTTCGCAAGGCGGGCCGTTTCCCCAAGGAAACCTCATGAAGGCTTATCTCGCATCCCTCGCGGCCGGCCTCCTGGTGGGCATCGTCTATTCGTTGCTGGGCGTGCGCTCGCCTGCGCCGCCGGTGATTGCGCTGGTCGGGTTGCTGGGCATCCTGTTGGGCGAGCAGGCCGTGCCGCTGGTCCGCCATGCCGTGGCCGGGCATTCGCTGGCGGCTTTCGTGCGCACCGATTGTCGCAGCCACATCTTTGGCCGCCTGCCCGATGGCACCGCGCCGGAAAAGGACGCCTGAGATGCCCGATATGCACAGGCCAGACACGCTGATCGTCAACGCCAAGGTCACCACGCTGGACCGCGCCAACCCCACGGCGCAGGCGGTGGCGATCCGCGACGGCCGCTTCCTCGCCGTGGGCAGCGAGGCGGAGGTGCGCGCCGCCGCCGCGCCCGATGCGAAGGTCATCGATGCGGGAGGCCGCCGCCTGATCCCCGGCCTGATCGACAGCCACATGCACATCATCCGTGGTGGCCTGAATTACAACATGGAGCTGCGCTGGGACGGCGTGCCGACGCTGGCCGATGCCATGGCCATGCTCAAGGCCCAGGTCGATCGCACCCCCGCGCCGCAATGGGTGCGCGTGGTCGGCGGCTTTACCGAGCACCAGTTCGCTGAAAAACGCCTGCCCACGCTGGCCGAGCTGAACGCCGTCGCTCCCGATACGCCGGTGTTCATCCTGCACCTCTATGATCGCGCCCTGCTCAATGCGGCGGCGCTGCGCGTGGTTGGTTACACGAAGGACACGCCCAATCCGCCGGGCGGCGAGATCGTGCGCGACGCGGCCGGCAATCCCACCGGGCTGCTGCTGGCCCAGCCCAACGCCACGATCCTTTACAGCACCCTGGCCAAGGGGCCGAAGCTGCCGGAAGACTATCAGATCAATTCCACCCGCCATTTCATGCGCGAGGTCAACAGCCTGGGCGTGACCGGAGTGATCGACGCGGGTGGCGGCTTCCAGAACTATCCTGATGACTATGCCATCATCGAAAAGCTGCATGCCGACGATCAATTGACCGTGCGGATCAGCTACAATCTGTTCACGCAGAAACCCAAGGAAGAACTGGCCGATTTCGCCGGCTGGGTGAAGCAGGTTTCGCCGGGCCAGGGCGACGATACCTATCGCCACAACGGCGCGGGCGAGATGCTGGTCTATTCCGCCGCCGATTTCGAGGATTTCCGCGTCGCGCGCCCCGATATGCCGCCGAGCATGGAAAGCGATCTGGAGCCGGTGATCCGCCTCTTGGCCGAGCATCGCTGGCCCTGGCGCCTGCACGCGACCTATGACCAGACGATCGGCCGCGCGCTCGATGTCTATGAAAAGGTCAACCGCGATATTCCGCTGACCGGCATCAACTGGTTCTTCGATCATGCCGAAACGATCAGCGACCGCAATATCGACCGCATCGCCGCGCTGGGTGGCGGGATCGCGGTGCAGCACCGCATGGCCTATCAGGGCGAATACTTCGTGGAGCGCTATGGCCATCGTGCCGCCGAGCGAACCCCGCCGATCGCGCGGATGATCGCGGCGGGCCTTCCCGTGGGCGCCGGCACCGATGCCACCCGCGTGGCGAGCTACAATCCCTGGGTGTCGCTATCGTGGCTCGTCACCGGGCGCACCGTGGGCGGCATGGCGCTCTATCCCGGCGCCAACCGCGTTTCCCGCGAAAAGGCGCTGGCCATGTGGACTCACGAGAACACGTGGTTTTCCAATGAAGTCGGCAAGAAGGGCCAGATCATCGCCGGGCAACTGGCCGATTGCGCGCTGCTCAGCGCCGATTACTTCGCCGTGCCCGAGCATGACATTGCCCATATCCGCAGCGTGCTGACTCTGCTGGGCGGGCAGGTGGTGCATGGCGAGGGTGATTTCGCACCGCTCGCGCCGCAACTACCGCCGGCGATGCCGGACTGGTCGCCGGTCAACACCTTCGGCGGCTATCACCAGAGCGAGCAGGCCCGCGCGATGCTGGCCAGCGCCTGCGGTTGCGCCAGTGCCTGCCAGGTGCATGGCCACGATCACGCCGCTGCCCTGGGCCAGGCTGCCCCGGCCGCCGATGTGCAGACGTTCTGGGGCGCGCTGGGCTGCGGCTGCTGGGCGGTTTGACAGGAGAATTCACGATGAAGCTGCGTCTTTCCTTCCTCGCGCTGGCGCTTGTGGCCGCAGCGCCGGTGGCGGCCAAGCCGGTTGCCACGCCCGATTTCTCGGTGGGGCCGCAATACGATACCACCCACGTCTATGTGCCGCAGGACCAGTTCGACGCTTTCGTCACCGCGTTCCAGGCGACCTTTGGCGGCACCACCAGCAAGCAGGGCGAATTCCAGGTGACGCCCACGCCCAGCCTGACCAAGTCGCAACTGGTGCTTACCCCCGCCGGTACGGTTTCGGTGTTCGGCTTCAAGACGCCGGTGCCCTATCCGTTCGGCGCCGAACGCACCGGCTATCTGGTGACCGACATGGACGCCGCCGTCACCGCCGCGCGGGCGGCGGGCGCCACGCGACTGATCGAGACGTTCCCCGATCCGATCGGGCGCGACGTGGTGGTGCAGTGGCCGGGCGGGGTGAACATGCAGCTCTATTGGCACACCGCCACGCCGCACTATACCCCGCTCGCCACCGTGCCGGAAAACCGCGTCTACCTGACGGCGGACGCTGCCGACGCCTTCATCGCGGCCTGGACGCGCTTTGCCCATGGCCGCGTGGTGTCTGACGACAAGACCGCGCCGGGCGGCGAAGTGGGCCAGGCCGTGCCGATCCGCCGCGTGATGATCGACAGCGGCTATGGCAAGCTGACCGTGCTGGTCTCCAACGGCCAGTTGCCCTGGCCCTGGGGGCGGGACATGACCGGCTATGCCGTGCCCGATCTTGCCGCCACGCTGGCCAAGGCCACGGCTGCGGGCGTGGAAACGCTGATCCAGCCCCGCGAAGTGGGCGGGCGCATGGCCGCGCTGGTGCGCTTCCCCGGTGGCTATATCGCCGAAATCCACCAGAATGCGCTGCGTTGACATGATGAAGGTCCAACCCCGCCTTGTCGATGCGGTGCTCGATTGGCCGCCCACCTGGTTTGTCGCGCGGCTGCTGCTGGTGGGCGCCTATCTGGTGGGCGCGCTGGCCAAGCTGGGCGATTGGCCCGGCGCCGTGGCGGAACAGGCGCATTTCGGCATGCATCCGCCCGCGTTCTGGGCAGCGACGACGATCGCGGTGGAACTGGTCGGCCCGGCGCTGATCCTCGCCGGGCGGCTGGTGTGGCTGGGTGCGGGGATGCTCGGCGTGTTCACCGTGCTGGCCGCGTGCCTGGCCAATCCGTTCTGGGCCATGCAGGGCGCGGCGCGCTTTGCTGCCACCAATGCCTTTTTCGAGCATCTCGGCCTGGCGGGCGGCTTCGTGCTTGCCGCGCTGGTGGCCGAGCACGCGCGGCGCGAGGGGCGCATGTGATCGCGCGCCGGCCCGCCTGCTGGGCCATGCCGGCTGCCCTACTGGCGACGGCCGCTTACGCCCAATCCACCGATCAGGTCGCGGACCAGGCCGACGCCCTGCCGCGCAGCGTGATCGAGGCGTGGCGCCCACCGACGCTGACCATCACCCGCTATACCGAAAACTGGGCCGCGCTGGCCGATCCGGCCTTGCGCCAGCGGCGGTGGACCGGGCCGCTCAAGTATGTCCCGCTCGGATCGCCCGATCGCTACCTGTCCACCGGCCTTGAGCTGCGCGCGCGGGTGGAGGCGAGCGACGGGCAGACCGCGCGATACTGGCGGGCCATGGCCCATGCCGACCTGCATCTGGGCCGCGTTCGCCTGTTCGTGCAGGGGCTGGCCAATGCCGCCGGGGGGATCGTCGGCGGCTCCTCTCCGGTCGATCGCACCGGCGTCGATCTGGTGCAGGCCTTTGCCGATGTGACTGTGCCGCTGGCGCCGGGCACTACGCTGCGGCTGGAGGCGGGGCGCCAGTTGGTGAGCCTGGGCAGCGAGCGGCTGGTCGGCACACGCTATGGCCCCAACACGCCGCAGCCGTTCGATGGCACGCGCGCTCTGCTCGATTCCGGCCGCGTCACCGCCAGCCTGTTCTATCTCGTGCCGGTGGTGGCGGGGCCGCGCAATTTCGACGATGGCCGCTCCCGGCAAAAGGCGCTGTGGGGGCTTTATGCCACGCGCTGGCTGGGCATGGGCCATGCCGCGCGGATCGATGCCTATGCCCTGGTCTATCACGATCGCGCCGCCAGCCTGCAAGTCGCGGGCCTGGATCACGGCACGGGAGACGAGCGCCGCACCACGCTGGGCCTGCGCGCGGCGGGGCAGGCGGGGCGGGCCTATTGGGATGGCGAGGCGATGGTGCAGACCGGGCGGCTGGATGGCCGGCCGATCCACGCCTGGTCGCTGGCCCTGCGTGCCGGACGCCGCTTTCCCGCCATCCCCGGCAAGCCCGACCTGTCGCTCCACGCCGATCTCGCCACGGGAGACAAGGCCGCCGGCGATGGCCGCATGGAAGGGTTCAACCCGCTGTTTCCCAAAGGCAAGTATTTTGGCGAACTGTCGCCGTTCGGCCCGCGCAACCTGATCGATATTCATCCCGCACTGGCGTTCACGCTGGGCCGGATCAACGGCGGCGCGGTGCAACTCGGGCTGACGGCCATGGCCTATTGGCGGCAGAGCCGGGGCGATGGCGTCTATGACATTCCCGGCCACCGCCTGCACGCCGCCAGCGCCGGCCAGGCCCGCTTCCTGGGCAAGCAGGCCGAGGCGGTGATGACCTGGCAGGCCACCCGCGAACTGGCCCTGACCGCTTCGGCCAGCCGCTTCGTGCCCGGCGGGTTCCTGGTGCAGGCGGGCGCCACGCAGCCGATCGATCTTGTTGCCGGGGAAGCCCTTTTCCGGTTTTGAAGGAGAACGCCATGGACGAAACCCTCCCGCCGGCTGCTCCGCCAGCTTCGCCCGTTGCCGTGCAGCCGCCTTCGCCGCTGCCGCGCCTGTTGCTGCTGCTATCGGCCACCACCGGTCTGGTCGATGCCGTCAGCGTGCTGGGGCTGGGCAAGGTGTTTACCGCCAACATGACCGGCAACGTGGTGTTCCTCGCCTTTGCCCTGGCCCGCGCGCCGGGCTTCATGCCGGTGCCCTATCTGGTTGCGCTGGCGCTGTTCATGGCCGGTGCCAGCGTGGCCGGGCGGCTGTGGCGCCACGCTGCCAGCCACCCCTTGCGCTATTGGCTGATGCGTGCGGCTGTGCTGGAGGCGGTGCTGTTCCTGGTGGCGGCGGGCGTGGCACTGGTGCCGGCGGCACCGGGCGCGGTGGGGCACCCGGCGTGGGCGGCGCTGTCCATGGTGGCGCTGACGGCGGGGGCGATGGGTTTCCGCAACGCCACGGTGCGGCAGTTGAAAGTGCCCGATCTCACCACCACGGTCCTCACGCTCACCATCACCGGTCTTGCGGCCGACAGCGGCGGGCCGAACCTGCGCACGCGCCTGATGGCCATTGCCATGATCTTTGCCGGGGCGGCAGTAGGGGCGCTGCTGGTTCTGCACACGGGCCTTGCGGTGCCGCTGGCGCTGACCGCCTGCCTCGTGCTGGGTGGTACGCTGGCCTGCGTGCAGCACCCGCTGATGGCCCTGCCGCATCGCCCTTGACGGTGGCGATCTGGTCAGGCCGCAGCGCCTGAACAGCATGAAAAGGTTTGGCTTGCCAGCCGGCACATGCCAAGGCTAGAAACAGGTCAGACCAATTATGCGCTGGAGAGCCGATGCCCCGTTTCACGCCGTCCCGCCTTCCGCTGCGCTGGTGGATCATCGGCCTTGTCACCCTGGGCACGATTCTCAACTATCTCGCCCGCTCCACGCTGTCGGTCGCCGCGCCCACGCTGAAGGCGGAATTCGGGATGACGACGCAGCAATACAGCTGGGTCGTGCTGGCGTTCCAGGGCAGCTATACCGTGATGCAGAGCGTGGCCGGGGCGGTGCTCGACGCGCTGGGCACGCGGCTTGGCTTCCTGCTCTTCGCGGTTGGCTGGGGGCTGGCCAACATGGCCCACGGGCTGGCCACGGGGTGGCAGAGCCTGGCCGTGTTCCGCGGCCTGCTGGGCGCGAGCGAGGCGGCCGCGATTCCCGCCGGGGCCAAGACGGTGGCCGAATGGTTCCCCGCGCGCGAGCGGCCGCTGGCCACGGGCGTGTTCCAGATGGGCACCAGCCTGGGCAACATGGTGGCTCCGCCGTTGGTGGCGTTCTGCATCCTGGCGTGGAACTGGAAAGCGGCGTTCTTCGCCACCGGCACGCTCAGCCTTGCCTGGGCCGCGTTGTGGTGGTGGGGCTATCGCAGCCCGGCCGAGCATCCGCGCCTTTCGTCCGAAGAACGCGCGGTGATCGAGGAGGGGCAGGCGCAGGCGGCCAGCGACCAGGCCCCGACCACGCGCGGGCAGGTGCTGCGCACCCGTGCGTTCTGGGCCATTGCCGTGCCACGCTTCCTTTCCGAACCGGCGTGGCAGACGTTCAACTTCTTCATCCCGCTCTATCTCGTCGCCGCCTGGCACCTGGACCTCAAAGCCATCGCGGTGTGGAGCTGGTTGCCGTTCCTCGCGGCCGACCTCGGCAGCCTGGTTGCCGGGCTGCTGCCGCCCTGGTTGATGCGGCGCGGCGCGGGGCTGCTGGTCTCGCGCAAGCTGACCATGACCCTGGGCGCACTGTGCATGGTCGGCCCGGCCTGCATCGGCCTCGCCACCTCGCCGGGCATGGCCATCGCCCTGTTCTGCGTGGGCGGCTTTGCCCACCAGATGCTCAACGGCGCCCTGATCACCCTGTGCGCCGACGTGTTCGAGCCGCGCACCGTCGGTACCGCCAGCGGCATGGCCGGCTCGGCCGCGTGGATCGGTGGCATGCTGTTCACCCTGCTGATCGGCCAGAGCGCCGACGCCTGGGGCTACAACCCGCTGTTCGTGGCCCTGGCCGCGCTCGACGTGGTCGGCACGGCGGCGCTGTGGGCGCTGTTGCGCGGGCGGTGAGCGGGCAGGCCGCATTGACTAGCCTAATTAAATTATAAGCTAATCTCTTCAATTCTCTTCAGAAATGCTGAAAATTCTTGCAATATTTTAATATCAGCATCGTCAAGGCCATCGGGATCAAAATGCATTACTTGGTTACGAATGTTGCGTACCTTATCAAGTTGCTCGCAGAACGCGGTGCGGTCAATAACTATGCCGAGGCGGTTCCAGTTCGAGGGATTGCGTAGTAATACTACATATTCTCCGAACGTTAGATCAGCAACTGAGTTGACATCGTGTGCGCTGGCAGGATCGCGGGCGGCGACCAATTCTTGGACGGTGAACGTCTGTCCGATAATGTTACGCACATGCGTTTCAATTTCGCTTAACAAAAGGAAGGGTTCAGACAGCGCTCGAAATTGAAGGCTAAGATCAGCTGCGGTGACGATGCCAACAATACGGCGTTCGCGATCACGAACTAGCACAAAATCATGCCGAACAATTTCTTCGATAGCCTCAAAAATTGATGCATCCGTTTCGAGAACTATCGGTTTAGTTGTGTAGTCAATGAGGCGCTCAGACATTTCACCGACTACCAAGCGCATTGCGATTGACGACCAAGTTACCACGCCTTTTACGTCCCTCTCGCCCACCATCACAGGTAGTTGGCTGAAGTCGTTAAGCATCATAATTGTCACAGCCTTTTGTAGGCTGGTTTCCGGAGTAACTGAAACAACCGGTTTGTTCGCCGCTTGGAAGCGACTGAGCCGGTAGCTTGCCTCTCGGTGCTCCCACGTAGGTCCCGGTTCCGCTTCGTCTGACGTAAAAAGCACAACGCCTTCGGCCAGGCCGGTGGAGCTTGCTGCGGCATCACCCTGTGCATTGTCTTCGCTAACAAGGCGAAACGCAATCAATCCATCGATCCAAGGCTCCTCAAAATCTGGAATGGTGGCAAGCTGCGATGATGCTAGCTCTTCACGAATCCATGAAACAATCGCGACCCCTCGGCGCTTTGCACCGAACCAAGAAAGGAATTCACGCACAGTGACCGGATTTACGGCCCGGCCTGCTCGCAGTGTATCGCGAATGATTATTAATTTATCTGGCTGTGTTTCATTATCAATTATGACATCATCCATTACGTCGCTCTCAATTCGTAGACAACCGAATTTAGACCCGACACGATGCTTGGTCGGTTTCTCGAATGGCTAGATCGACTAGGTGTGTTTTGTAAAGATCTAATTCTCAGAAATTTTGGGGTACGGCGCTTTACGGCTATGACAGAATTAGAGGCTAATGGAATTTGATATCCGAAAATTCAGGATTAAAAATTTTATGCGCAATGTGCTTGATTTTTGCAAAACTACAGTTGCTCCTCAATGGGAGCGTATTTTCTGCGTTCCCATTCGTTTACCCCTCAATCTCGCGCTGGTATCGCCCCCTGGCGCATGATCGTCCAGCCGGCGCAGGCGTGGCCGGCCAGTGCGGCTTCGGCATCGCTGGCGCCATGCATCACGGCGCCGAGGAAGCCGGCGTTGAAGGCGTCGCCGGCGCCGCTGGTGTCCACCGGATTGAGGCGGGCGGGCGGGGGCACGATGGTGCCGCCGGGCAGTCGCGCGCCTTCCGGGCCGGCTTTCACCACCGTGCGCGGGCAGCCGAGAGCGGCCCAGCGGGTGGCGACGGTGGCGGGGGCGGTTTCGCCGGTGAGGGCGGTTTCGTCTTCCAGGGTGGGCAGGCCGATGCTGGCGGCGGCGATGGCGCGGGCGTGCCAGGTCTGCGCGGCTTGCGCGCTTTCCCACAGGCGCGGGCGATAGTTGCTGTCAAACGCCACGTCGCCACCATGGGCGCGCACTTGCGCGGCGAGCGCCAGCACCGCTTCGCGCCCCGCCTCGGGCAGGATCGCCAGCGAGATCAGCGAGAAATAGAGCAGCCGGGCCTGGGCGACCTCGGCCACGGCCTGCGCCGTTCCGGGCAGGGCGAACAGGGCGCGCGCGGCGCTGGTGTCGCGCCAATAGGTGAAGCTGCGCTCGCCCTGCGCGTCGGTGGTGATGGCATAGAGCCCCGCGCCGCGCGTGGGGTGGGTGAGGATCAGGCGGTCGTCAACGCCTTCCTGCACCCAGGCGGCGCGCAGGCGGGCGCTGAAGGGATCGGTGCCCAGCGCACTGAAAAACGCCACGTCATGCCCGGCGCGCGCCAGGTGGATCGCGGTATTGAGCGTGTCGCCGCCGTGGCCGAGGCGGAAACTGTCGTCCGCCCCGGTCAATTCCAGCATGCCTTCGCCCAGGCAGACGATGTGCCCGGCCGGCGCGCCCATGCTCACCAGTTCCACATCGTGCCGTCTTCCAGGCGGGCGACGGGCAGGTAGGCCGGCTTGTAGGGATACTTGGCGGCGAGGTCTTCGTCGATGTCCACGCCATGGCCGGGGGTTTCGCCAACGAACAGCTCGCCCTTCTCGAACCAGTAATCGTGCGGGAACACGGCGTCGGTTTCCGGGGTGTGGCGCATGTATTCCTGAATGCCGAAATTGGGCACCCAGGTATCGAAATGCAGCGCGCAGCCCATGGTCACCGGCGAAAGGTCGGTCGCGCCGTGGCAGCCGGTGCGGATCTGGTAGAGGCTGGCAAGGTCGGCAATGCGGCGCAAGTGGGTAAGGCCGCCCGCGCCGACCACCGTCGCGCGGATATAGTCGATCAATTGGTTCTGGATCAGGTCCTTGGCGTCCCAGATCGTGTTGAAGATCTCCCCCACGGCCAGCGGCGTCGTGGTGTGCTGGCGCACCAGCTTGAACGCTTCCTGGTTTTCCGCCGGGGTGCAGTCTTCCAGCCAGAACAACTGGAACGGCTCCAGCATCTTGCCCAGGTTGGCCGCTTCTTGCGGGGTATAGCGGTGGTGCCCGTCGTGCAGCAGGTGATGGTCGAAACCATAGGTCTTGCGCAGTTCTTCAAACAGCTTGGGCACGTGGTTGAGCGCCTTGCGCGTGTCCCACCCGGTGACCGAGGGCAGCGCGGCATCGGCCGGTTCATAGAACAGCTTGCCCCGGCCCACGCCATAGGCGTCCTTGATGCCGGGCACGCCGGTCTGGGCGCGGATCGCCTTGTAACCCATGTCGATGTACTGGCCCACCGCCTCCACCGTTTCGGCGATGTCGGAGCCGTTGGCATGGCCATAGACCATGATCCCGTCGCGGCTGCGCCCGCCGAGCAACTGATAGAGCGGCATGCCGGCCATCTTGGCCTTGATGTCCCACAGCGCCATGTCCACCGCGGCGATGGCGCGCATGGTCACCGGGCCGCGCCGCCAATAGGCACCGCGATAGAGATATTGCCAGATATCCTCGATGCGGCGCGGGTCCATGCCGATCAGGCAGGGAATCACATGCTCTTCGAGATAGGCTACCACCGAAAGCTCGCGCCCGTTGAGCGTGCCGTCGCCGATGCCATAGACCCCTTGGTCCGTCTCGATCTTGAGCGTGACGAAATTGCGGCCAGGGCAGGTCACGATGACCCGGGCGGCGGTGATTTTCATGATAAACCTCGCGTCTTCGCAGGCGAATGTGGTAAGGCCGGATTGGCTGACCGAAAAAGGCCTGTCAAGTTTCAGAAAAGTGGTAATACCAATTACCGGTGCACGAAAGGCGAAAAACAACCGCGATGACGCAGGAGAAGCAGGGCAACGACCGGCTGTACCAGGACCTGGCCCGGCTGTTGATCGAGGAACTGGCGCGGGGCGACTATCCGGTGGGCTCGCGCCTGCCGGCCGAACGCGACCTGGCGGCGCGCTTCAACGTCAGCCGCCCCACCGTGCGCGAGGCGATCATCGCGCTTGAAGTGCAGGGGCTGGTGGAAGTGCGCATCGGCTCGGGCGCCTATGTCCTGCGCCTGCCCGGCAGCGAGGACGCGCCCGGTTTCGACGCCACCGCGTTTGAAGTGACCGAGGCGCGCCTGCTGTTTGAAAGCGAGGCGGCCGCGCTTGCCGCGACGCAAGTGACGGACGAGGACTTGGCGGAAATCGAGGCCCTGCTGCACCAGATCGCGGTCGAAAATCTCGATCCCAATGGCACCGACCGTGCCGACCGCGCGTTTCACCTGGCCATCGCGCGCGCCACGCGCAACACGGCGGTGTTCAAGGCGGTGGAGAATCTCTGGGCCTTGCGCGCCAGCTCGCCCGAAGCGGCGCTGATGCACGAGAAGGCGCGCAGTGCCAACATCAAGCCGGTGGTCGAGGAACATACCGCGATTTTCCAGGCCCTGCGCGCGCGCGATCCGGCTGCGGCCCGCGCGGCGATGCGCACGCATCTGTCCGCCGTGATCGAAGGCCTGCTCTTCGCCACCGAGGAACGCGCCCTTGAGGAAGCGCGCCGCGCCATCGCCGCCAAGCGCACCCGCTATGCCCGCGCCACGGCCTAAAGGGGGCGGTGCGGGGCCCCGGATCAAGTCCGGGGCGACATTAAAGTTTTGGAATTCAATGGGCAGTTCGTCGCCCCGGGCTTGCCCTGGGGTCCTGCCGAACACCAGCGATTCTAGCGCGACAGGCACCATGGGCCGAGCGTGTCTTCGGCAAACAGCACGTGCGGACCGGCGGCGGTGGCCACCACGCCGCGCGCGCCCAGCGCGACAAGCGCGGTTTCGTCCACCACGGTTCCGGCGGGCAGCAGCAGGCGGCCATGCACGGTCTGGCTGGCCGCCAGCGCGGCGGCGCCGCCAAGGGCCTGCGCCAATGCCGGGGGCACGGCAGCGGGATCGATGGTGCGGGCGAAGGCCGGGGCGGAGTTTTCGGTAACGGCAGGGGCTGGCACTGGCGCCGGGGCGCCCATCGCCGCGCGGATTTCCACCGCGACCTGGTCTGCCTGCGGCCCCAGCACGACTTGCAGCGCGCGGGGGGAGGGGCGGATCAGGCCCTTGGCGCCCAAGGCGCGCAGCGCGGCTTCGTCCACCACGGCCTGATCGGCCACGACCAGGCGCAGCCGCGTGGTGCAGGCACCCACTTCCACCAGATTGGCAGCGCCGCCCAGTGCCATGGCAAAGGCCTGGCCGCGTTCGCCCACCAGCACCGGGGCGCCGGCGCTCGCCGTGGGCAGATCATCGCGCCCGGGCGTTTTCAGATCGAACCGCACGATGGCCCAGCGGAACACCCCGTAATAGACCCCGGCATAGGCCAGGCCGACCGGGATCAGCAGCAATGGCTTCTGCGCCTTGGAGAAATTCAGCACATAGTCGAACAGCCCGGCCGAAAAGCCAAAGCCCAGATGCACGCCCAACGCGGCCATCAGCGCCATGGCGGCGCCGGTGAGCACGGCGTGCAGCGCATAGAGCAGCGGCGCCAGGAACATGAAGCTGAACTCGATCGGCTCGGTCACGCCGGTGAGGAACGAGGTTGCCGCAAGGCTCAGCAGCATGCCGCCGGTGGCCTTGCGCCGTTCGGGCCGGGCGCTGTGATACATCGCCAGGCACGCTGCGGGCAGGCCGAACATCATCACCGGGAAAAACCCGCTCATGAACGCCCCGGCGGTGGGATCGCCGGCGAAGAAGCGGCGGAGGTCGCCCGTGGTGCCATGGAAATCGCCGAGCACGAACCAGGCGATGTTGTTGAGAATGTGGTGCAGCCCGGTCACCAGCAGCAGGCGGTTGAGCAGGCCGAAGATGAACAGGCCCACGCCGCCGCTGGCCAAGGCCGCCTGGCTCGCGGCGTTGGCACCGGCATTGATGCCGCCCAGCGACGCGCCGAGCAGGCCCGCGAGCGCCACCCCGGCCAGGCCAGAGATGATCGGCACGAATCGGCGGCCGCCGAAGAAGGCGAGATATTCCGGCGGCTTGACGCCCGAAAAGCGATTGTAGCCCAAGCCCCCGACGATGCCTGAGACAATGCCGAGCGGTACCGCGACATGATCGACCTGCGCGCTGCGCCAGGCGGCGGTGACGGCGGCCAGCGCCGTCTGCGGCACGCCGGCGGTAACGTCTGCCGGCACTTGCAGCAGGGCCTTGGCCCCTTCGGTGGCGACCAGGAAGCAGACCACGCCGGCCAGCGGCGCGGCGCCATTGCCATCCTTGGCAAAGCCCGTGGCCACGCCGATCGCAAACAGCAGGCCCAGGTTGGCGAACATGGCATTGCCCGCCGCGCTGACGAAATCGAGCCCGAGCAGGTCGGGCTGGCCGAGCCGCAGCAGCAGCGCCGCGACCGGCAGCACGGCGATGGGCAGCATCAGCGCGCGGCCCAGGCTTTGCAGATGTTGCAGCGCGTTGTTCACCGGCCCACTCCCTCGATCATCTGTGTTGCCAGCACGCGCACTTGCGCCGCCGTGGAAACCTGGAGCACTTCGAGCGCCAGGGCGCGGCAATCCTGGCTGGACAGCGCGCGCACCAGCGCCTTGATTTCCGGCACCATGGCCGGCGCGGCCGAAAGCTCGGTCACGCCCAGGCCGATCAGGATCGGCACGGCGAGCGGATCGGACGCAAGGCCGCCGCAAACGCCCACCCACTTGCCGTGGCTTTCCGCCCCTTCACAGCACAACCCGATCAGGCGCAGCACGGCCGGGTCCAGCCCGTCGATGCTGCCGGCGACGGCAGGGTTGCCGCGATCCATGGCGAGGGCATATTGCGTGAGATCGTTGGTGCCGATCGACAGGAAATCGCATTCGGCCGCCAGCGCATCGGCCATGACGGCCGCCGCCGGGGTTTCCACCATCACGCCCAGCGGCACCATGGGCAGGCCCAGGCTGGCCGCTTCGGCCGTGAGCGCGGCGCGCACGCTGCGCAATTCGTCCACCCGCGCGATCATCGGCGCCATCACCTTGACAGGCCCATGCGCCCCGGCACGCAGCACGGCGCGCAATTGCGGCACCAGCATCTCGCGCTGGGCCAGCCCCACGCGAATGCCGCGCAGACCCAGTGCCGGGTTTTCCTCGGCCGGGATCGGCAGATAGGGCGCGGGCTTGTCGCCCCCGATATCGAGCAGACGGATGATCAGGGGGCGGCCATCGAGCGCCTGGGCAATCGCAGTATAGTCTTCGGCCTGCTCGTCTTCGCTGGGCGCGCTGGCGCGGTCGAGGAACAGGAACTCGGTGCGCAGCAGGCCGCAGCCTTCGGCCCCGGAGGCCACGGCGGGTGCGGCTTCGCTGCGCTTGCCCAGGTTGGCGCAGACTTCGATGCGCAAGCCATCGCGGGTGCGGCCTTCTTCACCGGCAGCGGCCTGTGCGGCGGCCTTGCGCGCGGCGCGGCGGTCGGCCTCGACTTGGGCGGCAGCCCAGGTGGTCGCGTCGGGATCGACTGTCAGCATGCCGCCGGTGGCATCGAGCAGTAGCGGCGTGCCGGGCGCGATCGACAGCACGCGCGGGCCGGCGGCGACCAGGGCGGGAATGCCCTTGCTGGCCGCGATGATCGCCACGTGCGACGTGGGGCCGCCTTGCGCGGTGACCAGCCCGGCAACCTGCCCGGCAGAAAGCGCGGCAACTTGCGAAGGAACGAGATCGCGGGCGATGACGATAGCCGCATCGGGCAAGGCCACGGGCGGCGGCGTCTGGCCGGCCAGGTGCCACTGCAACTGCCATTCCAGATCGACGAAATCGTCGGCCCGCTGGGCAATGTGCGGATCGGGCGCGGCGCGCAGCGCGGCGGCGCGGGCCTGCATTACCGCGTGCCAGGCTTGGCTGGCGCTCTCGCCCCGCGCAATGCCGTCGTCGACCGCGTCGAGAATGTCCTCGTCGTCCAGCAACTGGCGATGCGCGATCAGGATGCCGGCCTGTTCGCTGCCCTCCTGGGCTTGCGCGCGGCCATCGAGATCGGCGGCGAGCGCAGCGCGGCCCTGGGCAAAGCGGGCGCGTTCGGCCGCTGCTCCGTCGCTTGCCTCTGCGCGCGGCGGTTCGGGGCGTTCGAGCCAGGCGGCCTGGCCGATGGCATAGCCGGCGGCGGCCGTGACCGCGATCAGCCGGTCGCCGGTTTGCAGCGGAGCAGATGGAACGGTGGCCGCCGGGGCAGGTGCTGCCGCCGGAGCGGGCGCCTGGTCCAGCGGGCGCAGTTCGCCCATGCCGGTCTCGATCAGATCGGCGAGCGCATCGATCGCCGCCTGGGCTGCCGGGCCGCTGGCCATCACGATCATCGCATCGCCGTGGCGCAGGCCGAGCGCCATGATCGCGCTGGGGCTGCGCAGGCGGCACGGCGCGGCATCGGGCGTGGCGGCAGGCACGATCCGCACATCGGCGTCATAGCTGCGCGCCAGCTCGGCCAGCCGTGCGGCCGGGCGAGCGTGGAGCCCGTGCGCCAGCGGCAGGCGCAAGGTCACTTGCGCGGCTGGCACAAAGGCCTGGGCCTTGCTGTCGGCCTTCGTGGCGGCGGGGGCCAGCACCAGCAGCGGCGCGCCGCGCGTGATGCGGCCCGGCGCGGCCTGCTCGATCACCGCATGGCCCGCCGTTTCGGTCAACACGATCGGCGTCACCAGGCTTTTGACGCGCGGGGCAACGGCGCCCAGGTCCACCGTGATCAGCGGCTGGCCGGCGACCACGCGATCCCCGGCGCGAACATGGGCCACGAAACCTTCACCGCCCAGGCGTACCGTTTCCAGCCCGATGTGCATCAGCACTTCCACCCCCCCGTCCAGGCGCAGCGTGATCGCATGACCGGCGGCGTGGAGCGAAACCACCGTGCCCGCTGCCGGGGCGTGCAGCGTGCCGTCCAGCGGATCGATCGCCACGCCATCGCCCAGCAGGCGCTGCGCGAACACGGCATCGGGCACGTCGTCGAGCGGAGAGAGCCAGCCATCGAACGGCGCGGCAAGGATCAGGCTGGACATCGGCAGGATCGGCTTTCTTCAGGCGTCGCTATCACGGGTGGGCAAGGGACAAGTCAGATCATCGTGGTTCCGCCGATCCAGCATTGCACGGGTTGCAGCGCCGCATCCAGCCACACCATGTCTGCCCGCCGTCCCTGGGTAAGCGTGCCGATCTCGGCATCCAGCCCGAGGAACGCGGCCGGAGTGTGGCTGGCCATGCGGCTGGCCATGGCCACGTCGGCGCTGGTCAGGGCCACCATGTTGCGCACGGCGCCGGCCATATCCAAGCTGGAGCCGGCGAGCGTGCCGTTTTCGTCCTGGCAGACGCCATCGGTCACGGTGATCGTCCGCCCGTTGAGCAGGAACGAACCGTCGCTCATGCCCACGCTGGGCATGGCATCGGTCACCAGCATCAGGCGATCGACGCCTTTCATGCGCAGCGCGATTTCCAGCGCCGGGGCGGCCACATGCACGCCATCGGCAATGATCCCGCACCACACCGCATCGTCGAGCAGCGCGGCGCCGACCATGCCCGGCGCGCGGTGCTGCAACGGCGACATGGCGTTGAACAGGTGGGTCACCCCGGTCACGCCGCCGGCAAAGCCGGCCTGCGCCTCCGCAAACGTGGCATTGGTGTGGCCGGCGCTGACGATCACGCCTGCCGCGCGCAGGCGCGCCAGGCCAGCCGGGTCCACCTGCTCGGGCGCGATGGTCAGCATCACCTTGCCGCGCCGGGGGCGGCACAGCTGCGCCAGCAGATCCTCATCAAGCCGGCGGATCAGCGCGGGATCGTGAATGCCCTTGCGCACCGCGTTGATGAACGGCCCTTCGATGTGCAGGCCGGCAATGCCGGGCATGCCCTGGGCAATCGCCATGTCCACCACGTCGAGCGCGGCCGAGATGGCCGCCGGCGTGTCGGTGATCAGCGTTGGCATCAGCGTGGTCGTGCCAAAGCGGGCATGGGCGCGGGCGATCGTTTCCAGCGCCGCCACGGTGATCGCGTTGTTGAGCAACGCGCCGCCACCGCCGTTGACCTGGCTGTCGACGAAGCCGGGCAGCAGCCAGCCACCCGCCAGATCGATCGGGGCGACGTCCGGGGACAGCGAGCCGGTGGCATCGATCGCGGCAATGCGTCCGTTGTCGAGCGTGAACTGGGCGGCGTTGGCCGTGGTGTCGCCCAGCAGGATGTGCCCGTTGGTAAAGGCCAGGACCGTCATCGCGTGCGCGTCACTTTCGCCAGGAACGGGGGCTCGTCAGGGTTGAACCCGCGCGACAGGGATAGCGCATTGACCATGCGATAGAAGCTCGCGATGCGCAGCAGCGGCGCAATCGCCTCGTCCGCCGCCAGGGCAGGCAGCAGCGTCAGGCCAGGAGCAGCGGCAACGGCGTCCGGCTCCGCCGTGGCGAGGAAGACCTGCGCGCCGCGCTCGGCAAAGTCGGCGCAGACCTGGCGCACGTCGGCCCCGGCCTGGCCGCCGATGTCGAAGCCGAGCACCGGGAAGCCATCGCGGACGATCGCCATGGGGCCGTGGCGGACTTCGGCGGAGCTGAACGCCTCGCCATGCAACCCGCTGGTTTCCTTGAGCTTGAGCGCGGCTTCCTGGGCGATCGACAGGCCATAGCCACGGCTGATCAGGAACAGGTTGGTGGCCTCTTGCAGGCCGGCCTGCGCCGCCTGCCAATCGAGGGCAAAACTCTGGTCGAGCGCGACAGGCAGGCCAGGCAGGGCTGCGGTCAGCGCCTCATCCTGGCTCCACGCGGCGACCAGTGCGGCGATACCGGCGAGCGAGGTGATGAACGATTTGGTTGCCGCCACCGAGATTTCCGGCCCTGCGCAGAGCGGCAGGGGCACGTCGGCCAATTGCGCCAGCGGCGACTGGTCGTTGTTGACCAGAGCCACGACCATCGCGCCCGACGCCTTGTAGCGTTCCACCGTGGCGAGCATGTCCGGGCTGTGGCCCGATTGCGAGATGGCGATGCACAGCGGCGGGTTGGCGCCATCCGCGCGCAGCGGCGCGTCATAGAGCGAGACGGTGGAAAACGCTGCCGAAGCCGTGGGCACGCCCAGCAGGGTCTCGATCATGTACTTGGCATACGTGGCGGCATGGTCCGACGAGCCGCGCGCACAGGTCAGCACCAGCGCGGGGGGCGCTGCCCGCAGCCGCGCGCCAAGATCGGCCAGGGCCTGGACATTGTGCGCCATGAACCGTGCCACGGCCGCGCCGGCCTCGGCCGCTTCGCGATGCATCCAAGTGGCGGTGGCAGCAGCGCCCGTGTCAGGTGAACTCGAGGGCGTGATCAACTTGGCCTCCACGCAATAACCTTTCGGGTTGGTTTAACGATAGGATCGTGCTGCGTCGCGTGTCCTGCGGGCGTGCCCCGGCAATCCCTTTGCGATACCACGGCGTGGGTGGCGAGCGAGGGCATGCTGCGGCCTGGCAGGACGGGTTGGTTATACATGCCGGACGAATGGATGCAATGGTAGCAAATAGGTATTTTTTCGAACTTGCAGTGATTCGCGATCGGCCTGTCAGATGGATGATGGTTGGTAAGGCCAAACAAGTCTAGATTGGTTTGGTAAAATTTTTCTGAGTCGGGCTGGCTTGCTCGACAGCCTGTTGTGGCCATCCCTCTTGTGCCGTCAAAAAATCGTCTTTAATCAGTGTTTAGACTGCTGATTTTGGCCGATAAACCTATTCCTGCGTAGAGCGAATTTTGCGTTTCGCGGTCTGGCCAATCAAGTGGCGCTTGCATCAAGGTCAATACAAAACTTGGGCCGCTGAGACAGGTTTTGTCATATATTGCGCTTGACAATGGTATCAAAACGACGTGAGTTTCGTCTCAACACCCCAACAGGGGGGATCGTGTTCGGTACCAGGCCCGGCATGGAGCGGGCCTTCAAGGCACATTTTATGAGGGGGTTTGTTTCATGACGCGTTTGGTCGATAGATACCAATTTGCCGCCAAAATCGCGCTGCTCAGCAGTGCCGGTCTTTTTGTCCTGGCTATGCCAGCGCTGGCGCAAGCCGCAGAAGCGGCGCCTGCGTCGCTTCCCGCAGATGGCTCGGTGGGGGATGGCTCGGCCGGGGAAGCGCCGGGCATTACCGTCACCGGCTTTCGCTCCAGCATCAAGTCTGCGCTCGATACCAAGCGCAAGGACATCCGTATTTCCGACGGCATCTCGTCTGAAGACATTGGCAAGTTTCCGGCCGAAAACATTACCGAGGCGATCCAGCGCATCGCCGGCGTGCAGATGTCCAACATCAACGGGCGCGGTTCCACGATCAGCATTCGCGGCCTGGGCGCGCAATATGCCCGCACCACGGTCAACGGCCAGACCTTTGCCAGCGCCGACTTCCTCGACGGCTTCCGCTACGACATCATCCAGACCGACATGGCCAGCGGCATCCAGGTGATCAAGTCGCCCACCGCCGACATGGACACCGGCGGCCTGTCCGGCACGGTCAACATCGAGACGGTCCACCCGCTCGACTACAAGGGCTCGCGCTTCACGCTGACTGCCAAGGGCTACAACTCCGCCTATCGCGGCGGCAAGTTCACGCCGAAGCTGGGCGGCGCCTATGTCGACAGCTTTGCCGATGGCACCATCGGGGTGATGGTCAATCTCGGGTACCAGAAGTTGCAGGATCGCGGCGACTATCTGTTCATCGACCGCTGGACCGATGTGACGGCCAGCGACGGTTCCACGGTGGAATCGCCCAACCGCCTGCGTTATCGCCGCATCGATCGCAACACCGAGCAGCTCATGGCCTCGGGCGCGCTGGAATATCGCCCCAGCGAAAAGTTCGACTTGCTGTTCCAGGGCGAATTCTCGCGTGATCATACCACGTATGACACGCAGCAACTGGTCTTCGGCAAGTTCGGCGCCAGCAACATCACCGTCAACCACGTCACGGCCGGCATTGCCGACAGCATCGCGGTGGCCAGCGTGGGCATGGACAACAACGACCAGCTCGAACGGCGCGATCTGCAAACCCAGGCTTATACCCTGACCGCGCGCTGGAACCCCACGGACGATTGGCACATCAAGGCGATCGGCCACTACACCGTGGGCACCGCGCATCGCTATGAATGGGCCTCGATCGACGAAGTGGGCATGGGCGCGGCCACGCTGGACATGACCAACCCCAGCAACGTCAAGTGGTCGATCAGCAGCCTGACCAGCGGCGCGCAATATACAACGGCCAACCGCACCTGGTTTGCCTTCGTCGATGGCGCCTATCACTTCGACACCGCCAAGGAAGCCGCCGGCCAACTCGACGTGACGCGCGATCTGGGCCAGGGCCTGCTCAAGTCGGTCGTGCTGGGCGCCAAGTTCCACCACGAAAGCTTTGCCACCAACGCCTATCGCCACGATCGCGACGGCGATGTGGAAGACACGACGACCTATCCCGAATACGCCTGGATCCCCGATATCACCACCACGGGCAACCTGGTGTCGAACTTCCTGGGCAATTCGATGTCGGGCCTGCCCAGCAGCTTCCTGGCAATCAATGCCGCCACCTGGCAGTCCACCCTGACGCAGCATGGCATCGACGTGCCCGCCACGGCCGATCCGTCCAACACCTATCGCGTCGATCGCTATATCCCGGCGGCCTATCTCATGGCCAATCTGGATACCACGCTGTTCGGCAAGACCCTGCGCGGCAACCTGGGGGTGCGCTATGAACACACCCACCAGAACGTGACCAGCAACCAGGTGGACGGCAACAACGCGGTGCTGGGCGTGACCCACACGATCCAGGACTATTCCAACGTCCTGCCCAGCCTCAACCTCTCGCTCGATGTGACGCAGCACTTCGTCGCGCGCCTGGCGGCGGCCAAGGTGCTGGTGCGTCCGCTGCTCAATGCCAACACGATCATGGCCGATACGATCACCACCGGGGTGAGTTCGGGTAGCCGGCCTTATGTCTCGGTGGCCTATGGCGAGCAGTTGCTCAAGCCGCTGACCGCCAACCAGGTCGATGTCAGCTTTGAATACTACTACGGCAACGGCAACGCGATTACGCTGGCCGGCTTCTGGAAGGGCATCAAGAACGGCACCTATACGTCGTACTTCTGCCCCGGTTCGTACAACGGTGTGACGCTGACCGGATCGGCGGCGGAATGCACGTCGGCCGATGGCACCACGGACTACAGCTTCAGCCGCGTGCTCAATGACAGCGAGACGATCAACATTCGCGGGGTCGAACTGGGCGTTTCGCAAAGCTTTGACCAGTTCCTGCCGGTCAAGGGCTTTGGCGTGACGGGCAACATTACCGTGGTCGATCCCGACGCGGTCACGCTGGGCAATGGCTTCCACTTGCGCAACCTGTCGAAGCTGACCTGGAACCTCACGCCGTACTGGGAAAACCAGCACTTCAGCGTGCGGCTTTCGGTCAACCACCGCAGTTCCTATGAGCAGGACTACGCCGACAGCTTCTTCGCCGGCTATGGCTATACCCACGTGGTTCGCGCCCGCACCCAGATGGACCTGGCGCTGGGCTATACCTGGAACAAGAGCCTGAGCTTCACTGCCGGGGTCATCAACCTCAACAACAGCCACGAAGACGCCTATTACAAGAATGCCGCCGTCTTCCAGATGGCCAGCCGCACCGGCCGCAACTATTACCTTTCGGCCACGACGAAGTTCTGATTTCACCCTGCCTGCCGGGCCTGCTTCATCGCAGGCCCGGTATTTTTCGATTTCCAAAGGGTCTTGCCCAACGATGCTGCCGATGCGCGCCCTTTCCTTTGCTTTTGGCCTGAGCCTGACGCTCAGTCCAGCCATGGCGCAGCCGGCCGACAGCGCCCGGGCCGCGCTTGTGCGCCTGGGCCTGCCCGCGCAAGGCTGGGATTTGCGCGTGGAGCGCGCGGACCAGCCCAGCTACCGCGTTACCGTTCATCACGGCCGGATCGCGGCGCGCGGTTCCTCCCCCGTCGCGCTGGTCCATGGCCTGGCGCAGGTGCTGCAACGCCAGGGTCGCCTCTCGCTGAGCTGGGAAGGCGATCGCCACGCCTCGCTGCGCGGGCTGCCCGACCTGGACAGTGGCGCGGTCACTTCCCCCTTCGCCCTGCGCGCCTATCTCAACACCTGCACCTTCGGCTATACCTCGCCCTGGTGGGACTGGGCGCGGTGGAGCCGCGAGATCGACCTGATGGCCGCGCGCGGCGTCGATACGCCGCTCGCCATGGAAGGTCAGGAATACGTCTGGGCGCAGCTCTGGCGCGAAAGCGGGCTGGCCGATGGCGAAATTGCCGCAAGCCTTTCCGCCGCGCCGTTCCTGCCGTGGCAGCGCATGGGCAATATCGCCGGCTATCGCGCGCCGCTTTCGGCCACCTGGATCGCGCGCAAGCATCGCCTGCAAGGACAGATCCTGGCGCGGATGCGGGCGCTGGGCATGAAGCCGATCCTGCCTGCCTTTTCCGGCTATGTGCCCGAAGCCTTTGCCCGCCGTCACCCAGAGGCGCGGATCTATCGCATGCGGGCGTGGGAAGGCTTTCCCGGCACTTACTGGCTCGATCCGTCCGATCCGCTGTTTGCCAAGCTCGCGCGGCGCTTCATCGAAATCTATACCAAGACCTATGGGCCGGGCGAATATTACCTGGCCGACGCTTTCAACGAGATGGTGCCGCCGATTGCCGAGGACGGCAGCGATGCGGCCAAGGCCAGCTATGGCGACAGCACGGCCAACAGCGCGGCCAATTCCGCCGCCACCCGCGCCGCCGCGCTGCCGCCGCAAGTGCGCGATGCGCGCCTGGCGGCCTATGGCGAGCGGCTCTATGCCTCGATCACCGCCGCAGCGCCGCGGGCGACCTGGGTGATGCAGGGCTGGCTGTTCGGCGCGGACAAGACGTTCTGGACGCCCGAGGCGATCCGCGCGTTCCTGTCCCGCGTGCCAAACGAGCGCATGCTGATCCTCGATATCGGCAACGATCGCTATCCCGGCATCTGGGCCAGGACCGACGCTTTCGACGGCAAGAACTGGGTCTATGGCTATGTCCACAATTACGGCGGCAGCAACCCGGTCTATGGCGACCTGGAGTTCTACCGCCGCGATCTGGGCGCGCTTGCTGGCAATCCGCAAGCAGGGCACTTGCGCGGTTTCGGTCTGTTTCCCGAAGGGCTGCACAGCAATTCGATCGTCTACGCCTATGCCTATGACCTGGCCTGGGGGCAGAGTGCGCAGGCGCCGCTGGCCGAATGGCTGCGCCCCTACCTGCGCGCGCGCTATGGCACGGCCAGCCCGGCGCTCGTCGCGGCATGGCAGGATATCGTGCGCGGCGCCTATGCCACGCGCTATTGGTCGCCGCGCTGGTGGCAGGAGGAGGCAGGTGCCTATCTGCTGTTCAAGCGGCCCAGCCTGCTGGGCGCGGACTATCCTCCCGCGCCCGGCGATCGCGCGGCGCTGCATCAGGGGCTTGCCGCGCTGATCGCCGCCGCGCCGCGCCCCTGGCCGCGCCTGCTGGCCTATGACATTGTCGACCTTGCCCGGCACGAGGCCAGCCTGCGCCTGGATCAGGACCTGTCCGCCGCCGTTGCCGCCTATCGCGCCGGGGATGTGGCGCGGGGCGATGCCGCTGCGGCCCGCGCCAAGGCGCTGGCGCACGATATCGACGCGCTGATCGGCGGGCAGCAGGAAACGCTCGGCTCGTGGCTGGCGCAGGCCCGCGCCTATGGCACGACGCCAGCCGAGCAGGCCAGCTTCGTGACGCAGGCCAAGGCCGTCGTCACGGTCTGGGGTGGGGCGGGGCACTTGTCCGACTATGCCTCGCGCGCGTGGCAGGGTCTCTATCGCGGCTATTACTGGCCGCGCTGGGCGCTGTTCCTGGAAGACCAGCGCGCGGCGGCCATTGCCCACCGTCCCTTTGACGAAGCCGCCAGCCTGGCGCGCATCCGCGCGTTCGAGCAGGAGTGGCTCAGCGATGGCAAACTCTGGCCAGGCCAGGCCCCGGCCGATCCGGCGGCCGCCGTCGCCCGCGTTCTGGCAGAGGCCGATCATGACTGACAATACGCCATCGCCCACCCGCCGCTTCACCGCGCTCGACGTGTTTCGCGGGATCACCATCTTCCTGATGATCCTGGTCAACACCGCCGGGCCGGGGGCGCCGGCCTTCCCGCAACTGGTCCATGCCAAGTGGATCGGCTTTACCCTGGCCGATGCGATTTTCCCGAGCTTCCTGTTCGCCATGGGCAACGCGATGAGCTTTGCCCTGCGCAAGCGGGTGGACACCGCGCCCTATGTGCTGCGCCTGGTCCGGCGCGCGGCGGTGATCTTTGTGCTCGGCTACCTGATGTACTGGTTTCCCTTCGTGCAGCACGGCGCCGATGGCTGGACGTGGAAACCTTTCGCGCTGACGCGGGTGCCGGGCGTGCTGCAACGCCTGGCACTGTGCTATCTGGCCGCCGGGCTGCTGGTGCGCTGGCTTTCGGTGCGGCAGATTCTGGCGGTCGGCGCGGTGCTGCTGCTGGGCTATTGGGCGATCCTGGTCGGGCTGAGCGCGCCGGGCATGGCGTTCGACAAATATGGCAACGTCGGCACCCATCTCGATCTCTGGCTGCTGGGGCCGGGTCATCTCTACAAGAAGGACGCGGGCTTCGATCCCGAGGGTCTGCTCGGCACGCTGCCGGCGATCGTCAACGTGCTGGGTGGCTATCTTGCCGGCCTGGCGGTGCAGCGCGGCGCGGACCTTGCCCGCACCACGCGGCGCATGGCTCTGTACGGGCTGGCGCTGGTCGGCGCGGGCCTGGCCTGGTCACCCTGGTTCCCGATCGCCAAGAAGCTGTGGACCGGGTCCTATGTCCTGCTCACGCTGGGCATCGATTGCCTGGCGCTGGCCGCGATCATCGCCGTGATCGAGCTTGCCGGGCGGCGCGAAGGCACCCGCTTCTTCCTGATCCTGGGGCGCAACCCGCTGGCGATCTACCTCTTTTCCGAGCTGTTCGTCACCGTGCTCAACCTGATCCCCACGCCCGAAGGCGGGGTCTATGACTGGGTGGGCAAGGCGCTGTTCCAGTCGCTCGCGCCCGGCGCGGTCGGCTCTCTGCTCTGCGCGCTGGCCTATACCATGGTGTGCTGGGCGGTCGGCTGGGCGATGGACCGCAAGGGCCTGATCCTGCGGGCCTAATCCAGCCGGGCCAGCACGGCTTGCGCCTGCTTGAGGTGGGGGCGGTCGATCATCCGGCCGTCGAGTTGCACCACGCCCAGCGTCGGATCGGCGGCAAACAGCGCCACCACCCGGCACGCGTGGTCGATCTCGGCCTGTGTCGGGGTAAAAGCCTGGTTGATCACCGGCACTTGCGCAGGGTGCAACGCCATCATGCCGGTAAAGCCATCGCGCCGCGCGCGGGCGGCATAGGCGGCGAGCCCTTCGGCATCGGCAAGGGCGGGATAGACCGTCTCGATCGCGGCCACGCCCGCCTTGTGCGCGCCAAACAGCGTGAGGCTGCGCACCAGTTCATAAGGCGCGGTATAGCGCCCATCCGCCTCGCGCGCAGTAGCAGCGCCAATCGCGGCAGGCAGGTCTTCCGCGCCCCAGGTGAGGCCGAGCAGCGCGGCGCGCACATCGCCATAGCTGCCCAGCTCGAACACGGCTGCCGGGGTTTCGGTGGCGATCGGCAGGATCGGCAGGGCTTGCGCGCCCATCAGCGCCAGCAGCGTGCCGACGCTTTCCGCCCCTTCTGCCTTGGGCAGCACGATGGCATCGGGGCGGCCCGGCAGCACGGCGGCCAGATCGGCGGCAATCAGCCCGCTTTCCAGCGGATTGACCCGCACGAACACCGGGCAGGGGCGATCGGTCGCGAGGAACGCGGCCACCGCCTCGCGCGCCTGGTCCTTGGCGGCGAGGGCGACCGAATCTTCCAGATCGAGAATCACCGCGTCTGCCCTGCTCGCCGCTGCCTTGGCAAAGCGATCGGGCCGGTCGGCGGGCACGAACAGCAGCGAGCGCAGCTTCATTGCGGTGCCCCGGCAATCAGCGCGCTGCGGCGGCAGCGGCACACCACTTCGCCGCGCTGGTTCACCAGTTCGTGGGCAAATGTCACGATGCCGGCACCGGGGCGCGAGCGCGAGGGGCGCAGTTCCACCACTTCGCTGGTGGCGTGGAGCGTATCGCCGATGAACACCGGCGCGGGCATGACCACCTGGTCATAGCCGAGATTGGCGATGAGCGTGCCCAGCGTGGTTTCCCCCACCGACAGGCCGACCATCAGCGCGAAGGTATAAGTGCCGTTGACCAGGATCTGGCCGAATTCGCTGGCGCGCGCGGCTTCGGCATCGAGATGCAGCGGCTGCGGGTTGTGCGTCATGCACGAAAACAGCAGGTTGTCGGTCTCGGTCACGGTGCGGCGGATCGGATGCTCGATCCGGTCGCCCACCTGCCAGTCTGCAAAGAAGCGTCCGCTCATGGTTCAGGCCTCCTGATGGGCAATGCGGGCGAGCAGGGCATCGACCTGCACTTGCGCGCCCGCTTCGGTTTGCAGCGCTTCGACCACGCCATCGAACGGGGCAAGCAGGGTGTGTTCCATCTTCATCGCTTCCAGCGTCAAGAGCTTTTGCCCCTTGGTCACGGCCTGCCCCTGGGCCACATCGACCGCGATCACGCGGCCCGGCATCGGCGCCAGGATCGCGCCATCGCCGGCGCTGGCGGCATCGCTGGCCTGGTGGTGCCACGGCTCCAGCCGCCAGGCCTGGCCGCTTTCGCACACCAGCGTCGCGCGTTCCGGTGTGGCGGTGGCGGCATGCGTGCCATCCAGCGCAATGGCGATCGGCGCGCCATCGAGCAGGAAATGCCCGGTGCGGGCCGGCGCGGCATTGAGGCGCAGGCCCGGCGCCAGGCTGGGCGCGATGAGCCGCGCGGCGGCACGGGCGAGCGCTGCCGGGGAAGGCGGCAGCGCCTCGGCCATCGCCGCCCCGTCGCGCCCGATCACCCCGGTATCGACCGTGCCGGCCACGAACTGCGGATGGGCCAGCGCGCGCACCAGGAACGCGGCGTTGGTGCGCACCGGCCAGACGGCGGTGCCATCGAGCATGGCCGCCAGCCGCTGCCGCGCTTCTTCGCGGGTGGGGCCATGGGCAATCACTTTGGCCACCATCGGATCGTAAAACGGGGTGATCGTGTCACCCTGCGCCACGCCGGTGTCGACCCGCCCGCCCGGCGCCGTCCCGAAGTGCAGGTAATCGAGCCGCCCGATCGAGGGCAGGAAGCCCTTGGCCGGGTCTTCGGCATAGAGCCGCGCTTCCATTGCCCAGCCGGTGATGCGCAGGTCTTCCTGCGCGCAGGGCAGTGGCTCGCCGCTGGCCACGCGGATCTGCCACTCGACCAGATCCTGGCCGGTGATCGCCTCGGTCACCGGGTGTTCCACCTGGAGCCGGGTGTTCATTTCCATGAACCAGATGCGGTCGGCGCGCAGGCCTTCCGATCCATCGGCGATGAATTCCACCGTGCCCGCGCCCTGGTATCCCACCGCCTGGGCCGCGCGCACCGCGGCCTGGCAGACGGCCGCGCGGGTCGCCGCGTCCATGCCCGGCGCAGGGGCTTCCTCGATCACTTTCTGGTGGCGGCGTTGCAGCGAGCAATCGCGCTCGAAGAGGTGGACGACCTGGCCGTGGCTGTCGCCAAACACCTGCACTTCGATGTGGCGGGGCGAGAGAATGTATCTCTCGATCAGCACATGGGCATTGCCGAACGATGCGGCGGCCTCGCGCTGGCACGAGGCCAGCGCGTCGGCAAAGTCCTCCGCGCGCTCGACCAGGCGCATGCCTTTGCCGCCGCCGCCGGCCACGGCCTTGATCAGCACCGGATAGCCGACCTTGGCCGCTTCCTGCGCCAGCCGCGCGGGATCCTGGTCTTCGCCGAGATAGCCCGGCGTGGTCGGCACCCCGGCCTGCTGCATCAAGGCCTTGGCCGCGTCTTTCAGGCCCATGGCGGAAATCGCCGAGGGCGGCGGGCCGATCCAGACGAGGCCAGCGTCGATCACTGCCTGGGCGAAGGCGGCGTTTTCCGAAAGGAAGCCATAGCCGGGATGGATCGCCTGCGCCCCGGTTTCCAGCGCGGCGGCGATGATCCGCTCGCCCACCAGATAGGAATCGCGCGGGGCCGGGCCGCCGATGGCCACGGCCTGGTCGGCCAGGCGCACGTGCATGGCGTTTGCGTCCGCCTCGGAATGGACGGCCACGGTGCGCAGGCCCAGGCAGCGGGCGGTGCGGATGATCCGGCAGGCGATTTCGCCGCGATTGGCGATGAGGATGGACTGGATCATGCGCTTACATCCGGAACACGCCGAAGGACGGGCGATCGGCAAAGGGCGCTTCGAGGCAGGCTTCGAGTGCCAGGCCCACGACATCGCGGGTCTGCACCGGATCGATCACCCCATCGTCCCACAGGCGGGCGGTGGCGTAATAGGGATTGCCTTCATCCTCGTATTTCTGGCGGATCGGCGCCTTGAACGCCTCGGCTTCCTCCGCGCTCCAGGTGGCCGCATCGCGGTGCACGGTGGCGAGCACGCTGGCAGCCTGTTCCCCGCCCATCACGGAAATGCGCGCGTTGGGCCAGGTGAACAAGAAGCGCGGGGAATAGGCGCGCCCGCACATGCCATAATTGCCCGCGCCGAAACTGCCGCCGATCAGCACGGTGATCTTGGGCACATTGGCCGTGGCCACGGCCGTCACCAGCTTGGCCCCGTGCTTGGCAATGCCTTCGGCTTCATACTTGCCGCCGACCATGAAGCCCGAGATGTTTTGCAGGAACAGCAGGGGTATGCCGCGCTGGCAGGCCAGCTCGATGAAATGCGCGCCCTTTTGAGCGCTTTGCGAAAACAGCACGCCGTTGTTGGCCAGGATCGCCACCGGCAAGCCATGGACATGGGCAAAGCCGCAAACCAGCGTGGTGCCGAACAGCGCCTTGAATTCGTGGAATTCGCTGCCATCGACGATCCGCGCGATCACTTCGCGCACATCGTAGGGCGCGCGCACGTCTTGCGGGATCACGCTGTAGAGGTCTTGCGGATCGTGCAGCGGCGGGCGGCTTTCGCGCCGGGCGACGCGCGCGGTCTCGGCCGGGCCGAGGTGGGACACCACGTCGCGCACGATCGACAGGGCGTGATCATCGTTTTCCGCCAGGTGATCGACCACGCCCGATTGCCGCGCGTGAAGATCGCCGCCGCCCAGGTCTTCGGCGCTGATTTCCTCGCCCGTCGCGGCCTTGACCAGCGGCGGCCCGGCCAGGAAGATCGTGCCCTGTTCCTTGACGATCACCGTCTCGTCGCTCATCGCCGGAACATAGGCGCCGCCTGCGGTGCACGAGCCCATCACCGCCGCGATCTGGGCGATGCCGGATGCGCTCATCCGCGCCTGGTTGTAGAAGAAGCGGCCGAAATGATCGCGATCGGGAAAGACTTCGGCCTGATTGGGCAGGTTGGCGCCGCCCGAGTCCACCAGATAGATGCAGGGCAGGCGGTTTTCCTGCGCGATTTCCTGCGCGCGCAGGTGCTTCTTCACGGTCATCGGGAAATAGGTGCCACCCTTGACCGTGGCATCGTTGGCAAAGACCATGCATTGCCGGCCGGAAACCCGGCCGATCCCGGCGATGATGCCCGCGCCCGGCACTTCATCGTTGTAAAGGCCATGGGCGGCCAGTTGCCCGATTTCCAGGAACGGAGAGCCGGGATCGAGCAGGCGCTCAACCCGCTCGCGCGGCAGCAACTTGCCGCGCGCGGTGTGGCGGGCGCGGGCACGCTCGTCGCCGCCCAGTGCCGCTTTTGCCACGCGGGCGCGCAGTTCCTGCGCCAGGGCGCGGTTGTGCGCGGCGCGCGCCTGCGCTTCGGGGCTGGCCAGGTCCAGCGCGGTGGTCAGGACCGGCGCGCTCATCCCTTGATGCCGATCAGTTCGCGGCCGATCAGCATGCGGCGGATCTCGTTGGTGCCCGCGCCGATATCGAGCAGCTTGGCATCGCGCAGATAGCGTTCGACCGGCCAGTCCTTGGTATAGCCAGCGCCGCCCAGCGCCTGGATCGCCTCGCCCGCCACGCGAAACGCGCTCTCGCTGGCGAGCAGGATGGCGCCCGCCGCGTCAAAACGCGTGGTCTGCCCAGCGTCACACGCGCGCGCCACGGTATAGACATAGGCCCGCGCCGATTGCAGCGCGACATACATGTCCGCCACTTTGGCCTGCATCAGTTGGAAGGTGCCGATGGCCTTGCCGAACTGCTTGCGTTCGCGGACGTAGGGAATGACCGTGTCGAGACAGGCCTGCATGATGCCGATCTGCATCCCGGCGAGCACGACTCGCTCGTAATCCAGCCCACTCATCAACACGCCGACGCCGCCATTGACCGGCCCCATCACGTTTTCGGAGGGCACGAAGCAATCCTCGAACACCAGTTCGGCGGTGGGGCTGCCGCGCAGGCCCATCTTGTCGATCTTCTGCCCGATCGAGAAGCCGGGCATGCCGCGTTCGATCAGGAACGCGGTGATGCCCTTGGCGCCGGCTTCGGGCGCGGTCTTGGCATAGACCACCAGGGTATCGGCATAAGTGCCGTTGGTGATCCAGAATTTCGTGCCGTTGAGGCGCCAGCCACCATCGACCGCATCGGCGCGCAGCTTCATCGCCACCACGTCAGACCCGGCGCCCGCTTCGGACATGGCCAGGCTGCCGACGTGCTCGCCCGAAACCAGCTTGGGCAGGTACTTTGCCTTCTGGTCGGGATTGCCCCAGCGGCGGATCTGGTTGACGCAGAGGTTGGAATGCGCGCCATAGGACAGCCCGACCGAACCCGAGGCGCGGCTCACTTCCTCCACCGCGATGACATGGTGGAGATAGCCCAGGCCCAGGCCGCCCCATTCCTCTTCCACGGTCACGCCGTGCAGCCCCAGCTCGCCCATCGGCACCCACAGTTCGCGGGGGAAGCGGTCTTCCGCATCGATCGCGGCGGCCAGGGGGGCGATCTGTTCATCGGCAAAGCGACCGGCCGCCTCGCGCATCATCAGCGCGTTTTCATCGAGGCCGAAATCGAGATCGGGGGTTGCACGCACGGCTTTTGTCTCCTCTTCCGCCGCGCATGATACGCCGCTGCACCTTGTCAAGGAAATTGATTTTCACAGCGGACATCCATAGAAATATCCTATGTTGAAGCGCGCCCATCTGCGCCACTTCCTGGCGATCGTCGAAACCGGCGGGATCACCGCCGCCGCGCGGCGCCTGAACCTGAGCCAGCCGACGCTGTCGGCGGGACTCGCCGAACTGGAGCGCCTGGTCGGCGCGCCGCTGGTGACGCGCGATCGCAAGCAGATCCGCCTGACCGCCGCCGGCACGCGGCTGCTCGCCCATGCCCGCACGATCGAGCGCGAGTTCCGCCTGGCCGAGACCCCGGCGCAAGACCTGGCGCCGCTCGCCGCGCCGCTGCGCCTGGGCGTGCTGGCGTCGCTGCCCGGACCGGCGCTAGCTTCTCTGGCACAGGCGCTGCACGGGGTGCGGCCGCTGGTCCTGGTCGAAGGCGGCGATGCCGACCTGCGCCGCCGGCTGGGCGAAGGGCAACTCGACGCGATCCTCACGTTGCTTCACGGCGCACCGCATGATGGCGTCGTGGTTGAGGAAGGCTATGCCATGCTGCTGCCCCAGGATCATCCGCTGGCGGGCCGGACCATGCTGAGCGCGCTGGACCTCGCCGGTGACGTGATGGTCGCGCGGCGCAGTTGCGAAATCCTTGCTGAAACCAGCCGCTTCTTTACCGCTCAGGGCGTGCGCCCACATTTCCTGCTGCGCAGCGCCAACGAGGAACGCTGCATGGCGCTGGTGCGCGCAGGCCTGGCCGTGACCACCGGCCCGCTGTGCCTGGCCGGGAACGGCGTGGTGGCCGTGCCGCTGGCCGGCTATGACTTTCGCCGCCGGATCGGCCTGGTCGGCGGCGGGCAGGCGTTGGAACCCGCCCTTGTGGACGCCTGGACCAGACTGGCCGAACGCTGGAGCCAGCCTGCCTTATCTACACCTGGCTGATCCCCGCTTGGGGACAGGAATTTCACCCGATCGGGGGTTCGTGGCCGCGATGCCTTTTGCGAGACTGCGCGAGCGGGAGCGGCGGCCGGGTGCCGTCGCCCCGATGTTGCTCCCCTTGCCGATCGGAACCCCGCATGGCCGTTTCCCCTGTTTTGCCGACCGTTGTCCTTGTCCACGGCGCATGGGCCGATGGATCGAGCTGGCAGCGTGTGATTCCCTTGTTGCTGGCGGCTGATGTTGCCGTGCTGGCAGTGCAGAACCCCACCACCTCGCTGGCCGATGACGTGGCGGCCACCGCCCGCGCGTTGGCTGCGATCGATGGGCCGGTGGTGCTGGTCGGGCATAGCTGGGGCGGGGCCGTGATTACCCAGGCCGGCAATGATCCCAAGGTCAAGGCGCTGGTCTATGTCGCCGCCTTCGCGCCCAAGGCCGGGGAAACCGTGGGTGATCAGGTCGGCCGGCACGAAGCGCCGCCCGCTCTGGGCAAGATCGTTGACGACGGTGCCGGGTTCCTGACCCTGAGCGCGCAAGGCTGGATCGAGGACGTGGCCCAGGATCTGCCGGAGATCGAGGCGCGCGTGCTGTGCGCCACGCAACCGCCGCTGGCAGCCAGCACCTTTGGCGACAAGGTGGACCAGGCCGCGTGGGAAAGCCGGCCGACCTGGTATCTGGTGTCCGCGCAGGATCGCATCGTCAGCGTGGCGCTCGAACGCGAACTGGCTGCCGCAATGGGTGCACGGACCATCGAGTTGCCCGCCGGGCACCTGAGCCTGCTGTCCCAGCCGGAGTCCGTGGCGTCCGCCATTCTCGACGCTGTCCGCAGCGTTGCCGCAAGCGTGTGATGCAACCGGCCTGAACCAAGAGGTGCTTTCGTCGGTGCGGCGGTCGTGACAGGATAACGCCGTTCCCGATCACGGCCCGAGCGTGGACTCGGCCCGGCAATGGAGACGAGGAATGGATGCTGTGACGACGAAGTGCCCGATGGGCGGTAGCGGCGCGAAGACGCGCTCGCTGCTGGGGCGGACCAACCAGGACTGGTGGCCCAAGGCCTTGCCCCTGGCGATCCTCAGCCAGCATGGCCAGTCGCCCAGCCCCTATCCGCAAGGGTTCGATTATCGCAAGGCGTTCCAGGGCCTGGACTATGCCGCCGTGAAGGCCGATCTGCACGCGCTGATGACCGACAGCCAGCCGTGGTGGCCCGCGGACTATGGGCATTATGGGCCGTTCTTCATCCGCATGGCCTGGCATTCGGCGGGCAGCTATCGCAGCGGCGATGGGCGCGGCGGCTCGTCTTCGGGATCGCAGCGCTTTGCCCCGCTCAATTCGTGGCCCGACAACGGCAATCTCGACAAGGCGCGCCGCCTGCTCTGGCCGATCAAGCGCAAGTATGGTGCGGCGCTGAGCTGGGCCGATCTGTTCATCATGGCCGGCAACGTCGCGATCGAATCGATGGGCGGCCCGGTCTTCGGCTTCGGCGGTGGGCGTGAGGATATCCATGAGCCCAGCCTCGACGTGTTCTGGGGCCTGGAGGAAAACTGGGTCGGTGATCCCGAGAACCTGACCCGGATCGACGAGGACGCCGGGCGCCAGTTGAGCGGACCGCTGGCCGCGATCCAGATGGGCCTGATCTACGTCAATCCCGAAGGACCGGGTGGCGTGCCCGATCCGCTGCTCTCGGCCCGCGATATCCGCGAAACCTTTGCCCGCATGGGCATGGACGATGCCGAGACGGCTGCGCTGACCGCCGGTGGCCATACCTTCGGCAAGGCGCATGGCGGCGGCGATCCCACGCTGGTCGGCGTGGCGCCGGAAGGGGCGGACATTGCCCAGATGGGCTTTGGCTGGATCTCCACCCACGGCACTGGCATGGGCGATGACACCATCACTTCGGGCATCGAGGGTTCATGGACACCCACGCCGACGCAGTGGGACATGACCTATTTCGACATGCTGCTCGACCATGAGTATGAACTGGTGCGCAGCCCCGCCGGCGCGCACCAGTGGCAGCCGGTCGGCAATCCGGAAGAGACGCTGGCGCCCAAGGCCCATTCGCCGCACCTCAAGGTGCCGACGATGATGACCACGGCGGACATGGCGATGAAAGTCGATCCCGCCTATCGCGCGGTGATGGATCGCTTCCGCGCCGATCCGGCCTATTTCGCCGACAGCTTTGCCCGCGCCTGGTTCAAGCTGACGCACCGCGACATGGGGCCAAAGGCGCGATACCTGGGGCCGGAGGTGCCGGCCGAAGACCTGATCTGGCAGGATCCGATTCCTGCGCGCGATTACCCGCTGGTCGAAGCGGCCGATATCGCCACGCTCAAGGCCGCGATTGCCGGCTCGGGGCTGTCGATCGCCGATCTCGTCGGCACGGCCTGGGCCTCGGCCTCGACGTATCGCGGGTCTGACCGACGCGGCGGCGCCAATGGCGCGCGCATCGCGCTGGAGCCGCAGCGCTCCTGGGCGGTGAACGAGCCGGAGCGGCTGGCGCGCGTGCTCGCCACCTACGAGGACATCAAGGCGCAGTTCGACGCCGGCGCGGCGGGCGGCAGGAAAGTTTCACTGGCAGACCTGATCGTGCTGGGCGGTGGAGTCGGCATCGAACTGGCCGCAAAGGCCGCCGGGCGCAGTGTGGAGGTGCCATTCATCGCCGGGCGTACCGATGCCACGGCCGAGCAGACCGATGCGGAAAGCTTTGCCTGGCTGGAGCCGCAGGCCGATGGCTTCCGCAACTATAGCGCCGGGCCGACCGACGTGAAGGCGGAAGAACTGCTGATCGACCGCGCGCAACTGCTTGGCCTCACCGTGCCGGAAATGACCGTGCTGGTGGCGGGCCTGCGCGTGCTGGGCGCCAACCATGGCGGCTCGGCCCATGGCGTGCTGACCGAGCGGGCGGGACAGTTGACCAACGATTTCGTGGTCAACCTGCTGGACATGAACACCGCCTGGGCGGCGGCGGACGAGGCCGACACTTTCGTCGGCACCGACCGCGCCAGCGGGCAGGCGCGCTGGACCGCCACGCGCGTCGATCTGGTGTTCGGCGCCAATGCCCAGTTGCGCGGGCTGTGCGAGGTCTATGCCGGGCTCGATGCGGAGGACAAGTTCGTCGCGGACTTCATCGCCGCCTGGGCCAAGGTGATGAACGCGGACCGCTTCGACCTGCTCGATTGAGCGATCGGGCTGGCCCCGTCCTCTCAGGATGGCGGGGCCAGCGAATCCCGCTCGACCAGGTGGAAGCCCAGCATGACCTGGCGCTCGCCGGTCTCGCCGCGATCAATCAGCAGGCTGGCCGCGACATAGCCCATTTCCTCGATCGGCTGGTACACCGTGGTGAGATAGGGCCAGACCGATTTCGCCACCCAGCTATCGTCGAACCCGCACAGCGAAATGTCGTGCGGCACGCGCAGCCCGGCGCGGCCGCAGGCGACCATCACCCCGGCGGCCGAATCGTCGTTCGTGGCGAAGATCGCCGTGGGGCGGGGATCGCGGGCCAGCAGATCGGCCCCGGCGGCAATCCCGCTTTCGAACGAGAACAGGCCATCGGCCTCTGCCACCACCACCGCTGGGTCCAGTTCCCGGATCGCGGCCAGGAACCCGGTGCGGCGGCGATCGCCGGCGCGGTGCAGCGGCGGGCCCGACACCACCCCCAGCCGGCGGTGGCCAAGGTTCCACAGGCGGCGCGCCACCAGCGCACCCGCCGCCGCGTCGTCGATCGCCACGCAGGGCGATCGGCCGAGTTCGCTGTTGGGCGCAATGCGGGCATAGCGGATATTGCGCCGCTCCAGGAAGGCCAGGACCTGGATATTGTCGGTCAGCGGCGGGGTGAGGATGAAACCGTCGCACCGGCTGTTGCGCACGATCGCGTCGAGCTGCGCTTCCACTTCGGCATGGGGACGATCGGACTCGATGTTGTCGATGCGCAGGTGATACTGCTGCTCCACGCAGGCGCGATAGACGCCGGACTGGATCTTCATCGTGTAGTTGGGACTCGGGTTGTCGAACAGCAGCCCGACGATGAAGGTGCGCGATCCCGCCAGCGACCGTGCTGCCGTGTCGGGCACGAACGATAAGGCGGCAATCGCCGCTTCCACTTTCGCGCGCAATGTGTCGGACACATGCGGCTCGCGGTTAACCACGCGGGACACGCTCTTGAGCGAGACGCCGGCAAGGTGCGCAACGTCTTCCATCGTCGCGCGTTCGCGGGCGCCGGCGGGTTTTGCAGCGGATGCGGCATCCTGCGTGGGTGACGGTTGCTGGGTCAAAGGGTGCCTCTCCATGTTCACCATTATGGCTATTTCTTTCAGCAGGTCACGCACAATTCTGACAGCGCAGTCTTGACAGCGCTGACTGAATGATTTCAAACCATGGCCAAGCAAAGTCGAACATTTGCTGCCGATGGAGAGGATATCGATTGTTGTTCCGAAGCCTGGCTTCGGGCGCGTGGCCCTTTGCGGCCCTTTTCCTCCCCATCCGGTGTTGCGGCCATAGCCAGGGCAGGGCTCTGCCGACGCCAGCGCGCGTCGCGGGCCGGGCGGTGGTCGCGCAAGGGAGTGTGTCATCCGCGGCAACAATGCACGCGGAGCAGAACTGGGAGGGAATGCATGATGAAGAGAATTTCGACCGCATGCCTGATTTCGGCAGTGGCTCTGGCGGCCTCTGCGGCTCATGCGCAGAGCGCCCCGGCCGCTCCGGCCCCGGCGCAGGAGCCGGCCAAGGCGGGCAGCGACGATGTGACGATGCCCGACATCATCGTGACGGCCACGCGCGACAAGACGCTGCTGTCCAAGACCCCGATCGCGCTGACCGCGATCACCGGCGACGGGCTGCGCTCCAAGGGTGTGACCAACCCCACCGCGCTGGGCGACCAGGTGCCGGGCCTGTCGATCGACCGCACCAACGGCTTGCAGATCACCATTCGCGGCGTGACCAGCACCGACGGCACCGAAAAGGGCAACCCGTCCGCCGCCTTCCTCGCCGACGGCGTCTATCTGGCGCGTCCGCAGCAGGCCGACGTCAGCTTCATGGACGTGGACCATGTCGAAGTGCTCAAGGGGCCGCAGGGCACGCTCTATGGCCGCAACACCACGGCCGGCGTGATCAACGTGATCACCAAGCGCCCCAATTTCGACCGCGTGAGTGTGGAAGGCAACGTGGGCGCGGGCAATTACAACGCCTATAACGCCGATGCCGCGTTCAACCTGCCGGTCAACGACTGGGCCGCGTTCCGCCTCTCGCTCAACTATGACACGCGCGACAACTTCGTGAAGGGCGTGGCGAACGATCCCAATTACAACAAGAAGTTCCGCACCAATATCTCGGCCCGCCTGCAAGGCCTGTTCAAGCTGGGCGACCGGGGCGACCTGCTGCTGCGCGGCAGCTATTCGCGCCTGACCGGATCGCGCGACAGCTCGGTGCCGTTCAGCAATTTCTACCAGATCAGCGACAATCCCAACGGTGGCCGTACTGCAACCTGGGCGCCGATCGGCGACACCCGCCAGTCACTCACCACTCCGCTGCTCAGCGCCAACTTCAACACGCCGTTCAGCTACACCAGCGACGGCACGACCTACACCAGCCTGACCACGCACCAGTACGGCGGTGGGGACCAATCTTCGTTCAAGCCCAACGTGCACGACGTGGCCTATAACCTGGACGGCGAATTCAATTACGATTTCGGCGGCATCAAGGCGACCTACCTCGGCTCGATCCGCCAGTACGAAGCGCACGAGAACAGCAACGTCTTGAGTGGCGGGGTGAATCTTCCCGGCACTTTCGACGGCGATTATACCCAGCAGAGCCACGAGCTGCGCCTCGCATCGAGCGGTGACGGTCCGCTCAAGATCCAGGGCGGCCTCTACTATTTCCGCGAAGAATCACGCATCGCGTTCTACATCTACAACCTGCTGCCCGCCGTGTTCGGCAACAACTTCATCTACGGTTTCCCGCAGCACACGATCTCGTCCACCAAGGGCGCGTTCACCCAAGGCACGTACAAGATCACAGACAAGGTGCGCTTGACCGCCGGCATCCGCTACACCGCCGACGATCTTTCGCGCTATGGCCACACCGTGCACATCAACACGCTGGCTGGCCAGCCACTGGTCGGCGGGCAATACACGCTCGATCCGGCGGCCGGTGGTGGGCGCAGCTATGTCAACGACGCCACGGTCAAGGGCCGCAAGGTCACCTGGCGCGTCGGTTTCGACGCCGATGTGCTGAGCGGCTTGCTCTACGGCTCGATCGCTTCGGGCTACAAGGTCGGTGGCTTCGGCGATGGCTGCTCCACCGGCGGTGCCGGCCAGTCGCTGGTCACCTCGCAGGGCGAGCGCTGCGACTATTCCACGGTCGTAACCGGCACCAACACGCTCAAGTACGGCGACCAGAAAGCGATCTATTACGAGCCGGAAACGCTGATCGACTATGAACTCGGCTTCCGTGGCCGCGTGACGCCATGGATGAAGATCGATACCAACCTGTTCCTGTATGATTATAAGAATATGCAGCTCAGCGCGGTCATTCCGGTCAACGGCGCCAACCAGACGGTGACAACCAACGCCGGCAAGGCGCGCGTGCTGGGCTGGGAATTCGAGACGCAGTTCTTCCCGACGCGCGATCTCAACATGACGCTGGGCATCGACCTGACCGATGGGCACTATACCCAGTTCTGCCCGAGCGGCCTGGTCAATGGCACTTGCGCGATCAACTATGCCGGGCAGAAGCTCGATCGCACCCCGGCCACGGTGATCTATGGCGGCGTCAACTACACCGTGCCGGTCGGTGACGGAAACGTGGTGGCCTCGGTCTACTCGCGCTATTCCTCGGCCTATGCGGTGACGGTGTTCGGCGATACCGGTTCCTACTGGCTCAAGCTGTGGACCCCGTCGCGCAGCCGCACCCAGGCGAGCCTGACCTACAACGCGCCGCACGACACCTGGTATGCCTCGGCGTTCATCAAGAACATCGAGAACAAGGTTTCGGTGGTGACCGGCAATGCCACCAGCCTGACGATGAGCGATCCGCGCACCTTCGGTGTGCGGGCGGGCGTCAAGTTCTGAACCCATCCATCCTGCTGCGGGCCGCGAGAAACACTCGCGGCCCGTCCTTTTCCGGTCGTTTGCCCGCAAGGATTTCCCCTATGAAACGTCATCTGCCTCATGTCCTTGGCTGCGCCGCGCTGGCGCTCGGTGCGGCCGCCCCGGCGCGGGCCCAGGCCCAGCAGGCGCCCGCGATCGATTTGCCCGGCGCGCAGGCCCGCGCCGATGCCACGGTCAAGCAGATGTCGGCCGATGAAAAGGTGATCCTGACGCACGGGATCATGCCGCTGCCGTTCCTGCCCGGCGCGAAGATTCCGGCGCAGGCCATTCCCGGCGCCGGCTATGTGGCTGGCATCCCCCGCCTGGGCGTGCCGGCGCTGACCGAGACCGACGCCAGCCTGGGCGTCGCCTGGGTGGGCGGATTGCGCAAGGATGGCGCTACGGCCCTGCCTTCGGGCCTGGCCCAGGCGGCAAGCTGGAATCCGGACCTGCTCTATCGCGGCGGGGCGATGATCGGCGCGGAAGCGCGTGCCAAGGGCTTCAATGTGCTGCTGGCGGGCGGGGTCAACCTGATGCGCGATCCGCGCAATGGCCGCACGTTTGAATATCTCGCCGAAGACCCGCTGCTGTCGGGCGAACTGGTCGGCGCGGCGATTGCCGGCATCCAGTCCAACCACATCATTTCCACGATCAAGCATTTCGCGCTCAATGGCCAGGAAACCGGGCGCAAGTATGTCGACGTGAAGATTGCCGAAGGCGCGGCGCGCGAAAGCGATCTGCTGGCGTTCCAGATCGGTATCGAGAAAGGCCAGCCCGGCGCGGTGATGTGCGCATACAACCGCATCGATGGGGCGCAGGCCTGTGCCAGCGACTGGGCGCTCAACACGGTGCTGAAAGGGTCTTGGGGCTACAAGGGTTTCGTCATGTCGGACTGGGGCGCAGTGCCCGGCGTGGAAGCCGCGCTCCATGGGCTGGACCAGCAATCGGGCGCCGAACTCGACAAGGCGCTCTATTTCGCCGACGTGCTCAAGGCGCGCGCGGCGGGCGACAAGGCCTATGCCGCGCGGCTCGATGACATGAACCGCCGCGTGCTGACCGCGATCTATGCCGCCGGGCTCGACAAGAATCCCGCCAAGCCGGGCGGGACGATCGATCTTGCTGCCCATGCCCAGGTGGCCGAGGAGGTGGCGCGCCAGGGCATCGTGCTGCTCAAGAACAACGGCGCCTTGCCGCTGGCCAAGACCGTTGGCTCGATCGCGGTGATCGGCGGCTATGCCGACAGCGGCGTGCTGGCCGGCTCCGGTTCCAGCCTGGTGATGGGCGAAGGTGGCCCGGCCGCCACCCGCTCGATCGGCGGCGACGGGCCGTTTGCCGCGCTGATGCAGCAAAGCTATCATCGCTCCGCCCCGCTCAAGGCGATCACGGCGCTGGCGCCCAAGGCCACGATCACGTTCCGCGACGGGCGCTACATCGCCGATGCGGTGGAAAAGGCGCGCCAGGCGCAAGTGGCGATCGTGTTCGCCACCGAATGGCGCACCGAAGGGGCCGACCAGCCCGATCTCTCACTGCCCGACGGGCAGGACGCGCTGATCGCGGCTGTGGCGCAGGCCAATCCCAACACCATCGTCGTGCTGGAAACGGGTGGACCGGTGCTGATGCCCTGGCTGGACAAGGTGGCCGGCGTGGTGGAAGCCTGGTATCCCGGCGCGCGCGGCGGCGAGGCGATCGCATCGGTCCTGTTCGGGGATACCAACCCCGGCGGGCGCCTGCCGGTGACGTTCCCGGCCAGCCTGGACCAGTTGCCGCGTCCCAAGCTCGACGGCGCGGATTGGGTCGAGCCGAATTTCGGCGGCGATCCGGCTCCGGGCAAGGACCAGTTGCACGCGGATTACGACATCGAAGGGTCGGACGTGGGCTATCGCTGGTTCGCCCGCAAGGGATTGAAGCCCTTGTTCCCGTTCGGCTTTGGCCTGAGCTACACCAGCTTCGCCGCACGCGATCTCAAGGTGTCGGGCCTTTCCGCCAGCTTTACCCTGGCCAACACCGGCCAGCGCGCGGGCGATGATGTCGGCCAGGTCTACCTCGTGCGGCGCAACGGTGCCGCGCTGCAACGCCTGGTCGGTTTCAAGCGCCTGTCGCTGGCGCCGGGCGCGAGCGGAAGCGCAACGGTCACTTTCGATCCGCGCCTGCTGGCCGACTGGAAGGATGGCCGCTGGACCATGCCGGCGGGCGACTATGGCTTTGCCCTGGGCCGCAGCGCGACCGATCTTGGCCCGGTGGTGACCGTTAAGCTGCCCGCGCGCACCTGGAAGGATTGACGCGATGGAACAGGGGGCCAACCGGGGGATCAAGCGGCGCGACGCGATGGCGCTGATCGGAATGGGGGCGGCTGCGGCAGGCATGCCTGGCATGTCTGCCGCAGCACGGGCGCCCGTGCCGGCGGCTACGCCAGAGCGCACAGCAGGCGGCGCGCGCTGGCTTGCCACTGTGGCTGGGCGGCCATGGCAGGGCAGGGCGCTGCCGGCGCTGGGTGCCGTGTCGGCCGATCCCTTCGCCGTGGGCGCCACCGTGCGGCTCGATGCGCCGCGCCAGACCATTGCCGGCTTTGGCGGGGCCTTTTCGGAAAAAGGCTGGCAGGCGCTGATGGCCCTGCCGCCGGCGCGGCGCAGCGAGGCCCTGGCTGCGCTGTTTGGGGACGATGGCTGCGGGTTCAACCATTGCCGCACGCCGATCGGCGCCAACGACATTTCGCGCGGCTGGTACAGCTATGACGAAACGCCCGGCGATTATGACCTGGCGCATTTTACCATCGCCAATGATCGCGACACGCTGATCCCGTTTATCCAGGCGGCGCAGCGCCTGCGCCCCGATCTCAAAGTCTGGGCTTCGCCCTGGTCGCCGCCCACCTGGATGAAGCAGGGCGGCCATTATGCCCAGGCGCCGGCCTGGCCGGGGCAGCCATCCAACGGCATCACCCCGGCGCAATTGGGCCAGGAGGGGCGCGATTCCTTCCGGCTCGATGATCGCACGCTTGCCGCCTATGCCCGCTATTTCCGCCGCTATGTGGAGGAATATGCCAAGGCCGGCATCCGCATCGACACGGTGATGCCCCAGAACGAATTCAATTCGGCCCAGCCCTTTCCCAGTTGCTGCTGGACGCCCGAAGGCCTGGCGCGGTTTATCCCGTTCCTGGCGCGGGAAATGGACAAGGTGGGCACGCGCGTGTTCTTCGGCACGCTGGAGCGCGGCAATATCGACCTGTTCGACCGCGTCATGGCCCATCCCGATGCCGCCGCCGCGATCAAGGGCATCGGCGTGCAATGGGCCGGCAAGGATGCGCTTGGCCCGCTGCGCGAACGCTATCCCGCGCTGGAGCTGTGGGGGTCTGAGCAGGAATGCGGCGTGGGCACCAACGATTGGCGCTATGCCCGCTATGGCTGGCAGACGATCAAGCGCTATTTCGAGCACGGTGCCACGGTGTGGACGTATTGGAACATGGCCATGCCGCAGGGCGGGATGAGCGGCTGGGGCTGGCCGCAGAACAGCCTGGTCGAAGTGGACACCAACGCCGGCACGTTCCGCCTGGGCGAGGATTATTGGCTGGTGCGGCATCTTTCCGCCCATGTCCGCCCCGGCGCGCGGCTGGTGCCGGTGGAAAGCTTCCTCGGCTATGTCGACCAGCTTGCCTTCCGCAATCCCGATGGATCGCTGGTGCTGGTGGCCAGCAACGCCGTGGCCCAGCCATCCACCGTCACCTATCGCATCGGGGACAAGACCCTGGCCTTGCCGTTGGAGCCGGATTCGCTCAACACCGTGATCGTGCCGGCAGACCGCCTGGCATGACGCACAGCCGGGGGGCACTGTCGATGAATGCAGCGACGCAAGACGCAACGGCAACGGGCAAGGCGCACTTTGCTGTGCTCGATGGGCTGCGCGGCACGGCGGCGCTGATGGTCGTGCTGTTTCACATCCAGGGCATCACCGTGCTGTGGCAGGGGGACAAGGTCATCCTGCACCACGCGCCGCTGGCCGTGGATTTCTTCTTTGCGCTGTCGGGCTTTGTCATCGGCTATGCCTATGATGACCGCTGGGGCCGGATGAGCGTGGGCCAGTTCCTGCGCCTGCGCCTGGTGCGCCTGCACCCGCTGGTGATCCTGGGCGTGCTGCTGGGCTTTGCCAGCTATCTGCTCGATCCCTGGGGCGCGCCGGAGCAGGCCATTGCCCTGTCGCGCGTGGTGGTGGCGCTGGTCATGGGCCTGGCCCTGATCCCAACCTGGCCACTCCCCAGCCGCTGGACCGATACCCACCCGCTCAACGGCCCGTGCTGGAGCCTGTTGCAGGAATACCTGGGCAACCTCGCCTATGCGCTGGTGCTGCGCCATTGGTCGACGCGCGCGCTCGGCGCGCTCGCGCTGGTCAGCGGCGCTGGCCTTGCCGCAAGCGGCCTGGCGCTCGGCTCGCTTGACCAGGGTTCCTATTGGGAAACCCTGTGGATGGCGCCGGTGCGGCTGTGCTTTCCCTTCGTGACCGGCCTGTGGCTCTATCGCGTGCGTGATCGCCTGCCCCAGGTGCGGCTGGGTTGGCCGCTGCTTTCGGCGATCATGGTCGGGGCCATGCTCCTGCCGATCTGGCCGGTGGTGGGCGGGGTCAAGCTCAATGGCCTCTATGAAGCGGCCTGCGTCATCCTGCTGTTCCCGGCGATGATCGTGGCTGGCTGCCATTCGCAGGCCGGCGCGCTGTCCGGCTGGCTGGTGCGGGTCTGCGGGCGGCTGTCCTATCCCATCTACATCACCCACTTTCCGTTTCTTTATGTGTGGATGAACTATGTGGCCAAGGCGCAGCCGTCATCCACGCGCATGCTGGTGATCGGCCTGGCGCTGGTGCCGTTCCTGATCGCCGTGGCCTGGGCGGCCGAAGCAGCGTGGGACCGACCGATCCGCCGCTGGCTTGCCCGCCGCGCCTAGGCTCGCTCGATTCAGGGCCGCCAGCTCAGCTCACCAGCATCAAGCGCGACAGTGTAGAACCCATGCGCATCCCAGGGCAGGTCCTGGCCGCCCTGGGACAGCGTGCCGCCGTCCACGCGCACGCGCAGCATGCGGCCGGGCGGGAAATGTGCCGGCACGGCCCAGCGCCAGGTCTGCGGCGTGTCGGGATTGGCGGCCTTGGCCACGGCGGCTTCCACGATCTGCTGCCCCAGCCAATAGGCGCCGACATCGGCCAGCGTGCCGATCCACACATCGCGCAGCCCCTGGGTGCGGCGAACATTGGCGACGACGTCGCTGGTCTCGACGCCGGCAAACCAGTCCGCCTTGGTCGGGCGCAGGCTGTGGAACATGAAGATCAGCCAGTGGCGCTGCGCGCGCGCCGAGTCCACCCCCTGGTCGAAATCGCGCGCCACCTGGCCCTGCGCCACCGGGAACACCGGCAGGTTGTAGCGATCGCCGCCATGGGGCGCCACGCTGCCCGGCTGCACCCCGCGCGCCAGGAACACGCGCGGTTCGGTCGCCTCGCGCCAACGGGTATCGCCAAACGGATAGGCCAGCGTCCACACCCCCGGCGCTTTGAGCGTGCCGGTGATCACGCGTTCGGCTGCATCGATGTCGCTGGCCGCATCGAACCGCGCCAGGCCGCCGCACGCCTGCCCGAACGGACAGTGATGCCCGGTGTGGTTGCCCAGCTCCCAGCCGGCCTTGCCCGCCTTGCGCCAGCTCGAAACGAAATCGGGCGCCGTCTGCATCGCGCTGCTCACGATATATTCCGTCATCGGCGCGCCGGTGGCGAGCAGTTCGTCGAGGTGTTCGCTTTGCGAGGGCTGGGCATCGTCAAAGGTATAGCTGACCGCCGCGCGCATGCCGGCCCAATCGAGCACACGCAGCTTGGCACGGGTGCCGGCGGGGCGGGGCTGGTCGGCCGCTTGCGGCAGGATCGGCAGATCGTTGGCCTGCGCCGCCATCGGGATTGCGAGGATCGCGGCTGCGGCAAGGATGGCACGGATATGTCGGCGCATGGTCTCTCCCAGTCTTTTGTCCGTGATAGGCTGCATAAAACGCGAATGATAGCGCTATCGTGATCATTTCGCCCGACGACCACATTTTAAGCCCGTAGGATTGCGCATGCCCTGGCTCAGGCGATGGCCACGCCTTGTGCGCCATCCCCGCCGCGATCCTTCATCAGGCGGGACAGGGCCTTGCATCTTCAGATATTTCACGATCCCAGCGGCCGGCGTGGTCGCTGGGTCAAGGCGGCTACGGCATTGCTGGGCGCGATCCTCGTCATCGGGCTTGGCGCCCTGGTGCTGGGCGTGGCCTGGCTTGATCATCGCGTGGCGCCGGTCTTGCCCGGCGGCAGGCCGGCACCCTCGGCGGTAGCCGAACGGCTCGACCGGGTTGGCGAAAGCAGCGAGGACAGCGCATGGCTGCCACCGGCCCGGAGCGGCGCAGCCGCGCCCTTGGCGGCCGAGCGCATCGGTTTTGTCATGGCCGGGGACCGCGCCGGGCGCCAGGCGCTGGCCGCGCACGCCGGCGCGCTGTCGGCCGTGGCGGTGGGGCTGGTTTCGGTGCGCGGGCCGCAGCATGCCTGGATCGAGGCGCAGGACGAGGAACTGGCCGATGTCCTGCGCGCGCAGCCCCGGCTGGCGGTGCTGCTGATGGTGCAGAACGATGCCGAGGGCGATGCCGGGTGGGATGGCGCAGGGCTCGCGCGCCTGCTGGCCGATCCGGCGCAGCGGCTGCGTTTTCTCGACCGGATCGAGGCAGCAATGGCGCGCTGGAACGCACGCGGCGTGGTGCTCGATCTGGAAAACCTGCCCGCCGCCGCGCATGGCGATTACCAGGCCTTTCTGGCGCAGGCGCGGGCGCGCCTCGCGCCACGCGGTCAACAGGTGCTGATCGCCGCGCCGGTGGCCGATGCGCAGTGGGATCTGGCAGCCTATGCGCGCGCTGTCGATCGCGTGATCCTGATGGCCTATGACCAGCACTGGCTGACCGGCCGTGCCGGGCCGATCGCCGCACAGGGATGGTTCGCCCGCGTGGTGGCCGAAGGGGTGGCGGCCGTGGGCGCGGACAAGGCCGTGGTGGCGCTGGGCAGCTATGCCTATGACTGGCCCGATGGCGGCCTGGCCGAACCGATCGGCCTCGATCAGGCCTGGCAACGCGCGCGCGAGGCGGGCACGGTGCCGCTGTTCGATGCGGCCAGCGGCAACAGCGGCTTTGCCTATCGCCGCGACGGGCGCCGGCACCAGGTCTGGCTGCTGGATGCCATGGCCAGTTGGAACCAGATGCAGGTGCTGCGCCGCCTGGCCCCGGCAGGCCTGGCGCTGTGGAAGCTGGGCGGGGAAGATCCGGGGTTCTGGTCCGCGCTGGCCGGTCAGGCGCAGGGCATGGCCGCCCTGCCGGCCCCGCCGGGCGTGGCCCTGCTGGGCGAAGGCGAAGTGCTGCGGCTGGGTGCCCCGGCGCATGGCGGCTGGCGTCAGGCCGCGCCGGCTGGCGATGGCCTGATCCACCAGGCCGCCTATCGCCGCCTGCCCGCCGCCAGCGAAGTGTGGCGCGGCGGGATGATGCGGCGCGAAGTGGCGCTGACCTTCGACGATGGCCCCGATCCGCGCTGGACGCCGCAGATCCTGGCCGTGCTGCGCCGCCATGGCGTGCCCGCCACGTTCTTCGTAACCGGCAGCAACGCGCTGGGCGAACCGGGCCTGCTGCGCGCGATCCTGGCGCAGGGCAGCGAACTGGGCAACCATTCCACCACCCATCCCGATCTCGATCGTCTGAGCGATGCCGCCGTGGCGCTGGAAATCAACGCCACGCAGCGGCTGGTCGAAAGCTATACCGGCCGCTCGCTGCGCCTGTTCCGCGCGCCCTATCTGGGCGATGCCGATCCCGATACCGCCGCGCGGCTGCGCGTGCCGCGCATCGCCGCCGGGCTGGGCTACCTGACCGTGGGCCTCAACGTCGATCCGCTGGACTGGACCGGGGCAGACGCCGCCACGCTGGTGGCGCGCACCGTGGCGCAAGTGGAAAGCGGCAATGCCCATGCCGCCCGGCAAGTGGTGCTGCTGCACGATTCCGGCGGCGATCGCCATGCCACGGTGCAGGCCTTGCCGCAGATCATCGCGCAATTGCGTGCGCGCGGCTATCGCTTCGTCACGGTGTCGGAACTGGCAGGGTTGTCGCGCGATCAGGCGATGCCCCCGCTCGCCGGGGCGCAGGCGCCGATGGCCCGCGCGGCGGGAGAGGGCTTTGCCGCGCTCGGGGCCGGCCGGCGCCTGCTCGGCTGGCTGTTTGCCGGGGCCATCGCCCTGGGCATGGCGCGGGCCTTGCTCATGGCCGGCCTCGCGCTGTGGCAGGCGCGGCGCCAGGCTGGGCGGCCCGCCCCGCTGCCTCACCGCGTGCCGGGCTTTGTCTCGGTGCTGATCCCCGCATTCAACGAAGCGCGGGTGATCGCGGCCAGTGTGCGCCGCGTGCTGGACTCGCAAGGGGTGCGGCTGGAAGTGATCGTGATCGACGATGGCTCGACCGACGAGACCGCTGCCGTGGTGGCACGCACCTTTGGCCACGATCCGCGCGTCGCGCTGCTGCGCCTGGACAATGGCGGCAAGGCGCGCGCGCTCAACCATGCGCTGGCCCTGGCCAAGGCGGACGTGGTGATCGCGCTCGATGCCGATACCCGGTTCGAGCCCGATACCATCTCCCGCCTCGCCGCCTGGTTTGCCGATCCCGCGATCGGCGCGGTGGCGGGCAATGCGCGCATCGGCAACCGGGTCAACCTGCTCACCCGCTGGCAGGCGGTGGAATATGTCACGGCGCAGGCGCTGGAACGGCGCGCGCTCGATGCCCTGGGCGCGGTTACCGTGGTGCCCGGCGCGGTCGGGGCCTGGCGCCGCGCGGCGCTCGATGCGGTGGGCGGCTATCCCACTGATACCCTGGCCGAGGATCAGGACCTGACCATCGCCATCCAGCGCGCCGGCTGGCGCGTGGCCTGCGATCCCCTGGCCGTGGCCTGGACCGAGGCGCCCGAAACCGTCGCCGCGCTGTGGCGGCAGCGCTATCGCTGGGCGTTCGGCACGCTGCAATGCCTGTGGAAGCATCGCGCTGTGCTGTGGCACGGGCAGCCGCGCGGCCTGGCGCGGTTCGGCTTGCCCCAGGCGTGGCTGTTCCAGGTGGTGCTCGGGCTGTTTTCACCGGTGATCGATATCGCGCTGCTGCTCGGGCTGGGCGATCTGGCCTGGCGCACGGCCAACCACGGCTTTTCCGCGCTGGAGGGGGATATCGGCCTGATGCTGGGGTTCTGGGCGCTGTTCCTGGCGATCGAGCTGGGCTGCGGCATGATCGCCTATCGCCTTGATGGCCAGGAAGGACGGCTGCCCGCGCTGCGACTGCTGGCGATGCGGCTGGGCTATCGCCAATTGCTCTATGCCGTGGTCGTGCGCGCGGTCTTTGCCGCGCTGGCCGGGCCGCGCGTGGCCTGGGGGCGGCAGCAGCGCAGCGGCACCTGCACCGCCCCGCTGCCGCCGATGGCGGAGGTTGCGCCGGTCGCTGCGGACGCGCCGCTGCCTGGTCCCTCGCTCGACCGGGCCGCTTAGGCCAGGCGCCGGGCGAGGGCGAGAAGCAAGGCGGCCGTCGCGGTGGCGAGGCTGCCGGTCAGCGCCATGGCCGGGCCAAGCCCAGCGCCGGGCCAGGCCTGCGACACGGCCCCCATGGCCCAGGGGCCAGCCAGCGTACCGCCCAGGTTGATCCCCACCATCAACAATGCCGTGGTGCGGGTGCGCTGCGCCTCTGGCACCACGGCCTGCAATGCCGCCATCCCGCCGCACAGGGCAAAGGCCGAGGCGGCTTGATGTGCCGCCACCAGCACGATGGCCAGCATGGCCGACGGCACCAGCGGAAACGCCAGGGCCAGCGGCACGACCGTGGCCACGGCCGCCAGCGTGATGGTGACCATCCCGCGTGGCCCGGCACGGCGGGCCATCGCGTCTCCGGCAAGGCCCCCGGCCAGAGTGCCCAGCATGCCGCAGACCAGGCTGATCGAACCGAGCAGAAAGCCCGCCTCATGCACTGCCCAGCCGAAATGGCGCTGGAGCAGGGTGGGGGTCCACACTTGCGCGCCGTTGCCGCCCATCACGAAACAGGCATAGGCCGCGATCAGCAGCGCCGGCAGCGGCGCAATGCGCCAGGGCGGGGCAACCCCTGCGCGCGGTTCCAGCCGGGCATCCCCCGGCCCCGGCGCCGGGCACAGCGCCAGCGCGGCCGCCAGTGCCAGCCCGGGCAGCGCCAGCAATGCGAATGCGACCTGCCAGCCGGCCAGGGTTCCCAGCACCGGCACGCGATGGGCGGCCCAGGGATCGAAATGCAGCGCGATCCAGCCACCCACCAGCAGGGCCAGGCCGTTGCCGAGATAGATCCCGCTCTGGAACACGCCGATCATCGTCGCCACGCGCTCGCGCGGGAACTGGCGGTTGATCCAGGCGAGCGCGGCTGGAGTCAGCCCGCCTTCGCCCAGCCCCACTGCCATCCGCGCCGCCGCGAGGCTCGCGAACGAGCGGGCCAGGCCACACAGGCCGGTGGCCAGGCTCCAGACCATCACCGACCCGACGATGACCCGCCTTGGCCCCACGCGATCGGCCAGCCAAGCCAGCGGAAACGCGGCGAACAGGTAGGACAGGGTGAAGCCCAGGCCATAGAGCATGCCCGCCGCCGCATCGCCGAGGCCCAGGTCGCGCCGGATCGGGTCGATCAGCAGCGCCAGGATCTGGCGATCGACGAACGAAAGCGTGTTGGCCGCCATCAGCAGCACCGGCAGCAGCCAGGGCCTCAGGCCAGCGCTCGCCGGGCGGGCGGTCGCTGCCGTCATGGCCCGTCCGCCGGTGCCCCGGTAGAGGCGCGCTCGATCAAGGCAAAATCGAGCACCAGGTCATCTTCCACCGGCTGTCCGCGCAAGCGGTTGATCAGGCGCGACAGGGCCTGTTCGGCCATGGCCTGCACCGGCTGGTGGATCGTGGTCAATGTTGGCCAGATGGTCTGGGCGATGGCTTCGTCGTTGAAGCCGGTCACGGCCAGGCGTTCGGGCACCGGCACGCCCATCTGCGCGGCAACGGCAATCACGGCAGCGGCCATGTCGTCGTTGCTGGCCACGATGGCGCTGGGCGGCGCGGTCCGTTCGAGCAAGGTGCGGGCTGCGGGCATGGCAGAGTGGAAGTGGAACGTGCCCGGCATCACCAGATCGTCGTCGGCCACCACGCCGAACGCGGCGAGGGCCTCGCGATAGCCTTGCAGGCGCGCGGCGCTGGAGGTGTGCCCGGCCGGGCCGGTGATGAAACCGATGCGGCGATGGCCTTGCTCCAGCAGCCGCGTGGTGAGCTGGCGCATCGCCAGCCTATCGTCCACCCGCACGGTGACCAGCCCCGGCATGGCAGAGCCGGCCGCGACCACCGCCACCGGCAGCATCGGCCCGGGCGCCGGCAGCAGCGCCAGCATTTCCGCATAGGGCGGCGACAGGATCAGGCCGCGCGCGCCATTGTCGCGCAGGCTGGCAATGGCCTCGGCCAGGCTCGCCACGTCGCCGCTGTTCACCCCGCGCACCAGCAATTGCGCGCCGTTGAGGCTGGCGGCCTGCAAGGCGCCGATCAGCATCGCGCCCAGAAAGCCGTTGTTCACCTTGGCATGGAGGAAGCCGATGCGCAGCGATGCCGCCCCGGCCAGGCTGCGTGCGGCGGTATTGGGGGCAAAGCCCAGCTCGGCGATCGCGTCCAGCACCGCCTGGCGCGTGGCCGGTGCCATCTTGCCGGTGCCGTTGATCGCGTTGGACACGGTCATCAGCGACACGCCCGCCCGCTGCGCCACGTCGCGGATCGTCACGCCCTGGCTGCCCCGGCGGCGTGTGCGGCGTTCTGGCTCGGCCTCCATGCCGTCGGTCTTGTCTGTCATCGTGCCCTTGTTCCGGTGCGATCGGCTGGCCCCGCATGGGGTCGGCCGGTTTTGCATATGCGGCGGCAAAAGCAAGCCGGGAGAATCGGGTTGACAGCGAAAGACAGATGGTAGATTTAGCGCTAAATCCCACGGCTGACGCAACGGCCTGGGCAATGATGACCACAACAGGGAGGATGTCTTGAAAACCCGTACCCGTATTCTGTTCGCCGCTGGTTCGATGCTGGCGCTGGCCCAGATGTGCGCCCATGCGCAAGAAGCCGCGGCAACCGGTGTCGCCAGCGATGCGGCGGCCACCCAGGCGGCGGTCGCCACGCCCGACAGCGGCGAAATCATCGTCACCGCCACTCGCGAAAACACGCTGCTGTCCAAGACACCGGTGGCGATCACCGCGATCGGCGGTGACAGCCTGACCAAGACCGGCGTGACCAACGCCACGCAGCTCACCGAAGTCGCGCCCAACCTGTCGATCGATCGCGGCGGCTCGGCCGGCTTGCAGATCACCATTCGCGGGGTGAGCAGCACCGACAATTCGGAAAAGGGCGATCCCTCGGCCGGCTTCGTGGTGGATGGCGTGTTCCTCGCCCGCCCGCAGGCGCAGGAAGTCAGCTTCTTCGATCTCGATCGCGTGGAAGTGCTGCGCGGGCCGCAGGGCACGCTCTATGGCCGCAACACCACCGCTGGCCTGGTCAGCCTGATTTCGGCGGCGCCGCGCCTCGGCAAGTTCAGCGCCAGCTTCGACGGCACTTATGGCAACTACAACACGATCCAGGCGACTGGCGTGGTCAACGTGCCGGTGGGTGAGTTCATCGCGGTGCGCGGCGCGGTGAACTATGATCGCCGCAACAGCTATATCCTGCAAGGCGTGTCGCCCTACACGCTCGATCCGGCCAAGGAAAACCTCTCGGGCCGCCTGTCCGTCCTGATCGAGCCGAGCAGCAGCGTGCGGCTCGTGCTGCGCGGGGACTACAGCAGCATGAAGGGCCATCCGGGGGCAGGCGTGCTGCTTTCCAATCTCTACCAGGCGCCGTTTACGGTGCCGGCCGATGGCCAGTTGGGCAACGATCCGGTTGTGCGCACCGGCCGCAGTGCCGACCAGGTGAGCACGCTGACCTATCCCGAGCGCTGGCAATCGCTGCGCGACAACAACACCTGGGGCGTGCAGGGCGATCTCAAGGTTGACCTGACCGACTGGCTCACGCTCAACTATCTGGGTTCCTATCGCGAGTTGACCCGCGACGAGCAGTTCACCGGCCTGACCGGCGTGAACCGCACCTCAGGCGCGGTGGTCACTTCGCCCCAGACGTTTGACGGCTCCTACAACCAGAATTCGCAGGAACTGCGCTTTGCCGTCAACACCGGCGCGCTCAAGCTCCAGACCGGCGCCTATTACTTCAAGGAAAAGTCGGACATCTCGTTCCTGCTCTATGGCACCCAGGGGTTTCAGCAGGGCCAGCGCGGCTATATCTTCGGCTTCCCGCAAAAGACCAATTCGGAATCCTTCGCCCTGTTCGGCCAGGGCACCTACAGCCTGGCCGACACCTTCCGCCTGACCGGCGGCGTGCGCTGGACCAAGGACAAGAAGCGTCGCGTGGGTGCCACGATCTATCACGCGACGGTCAACGATCCGCTGGATTTCACCACGGGCACCCAGCCCGGCACGACCAATCCGCGCGGCGTGCAGGATTCGCTCAACAATGCGGAAGTGAGCTACAGCAAGATCACCTGGCGCGGCGGCTTCGAATTCGATGCCACGCCCACCACGCTGGTCTATGGCACCGTCGCCACCGGCTACAAGGCGGGCGGGTTCAACGATGGCTGCCTGGCCGGCACGGCCAACTGCAACGGCAGTGCGGTGACCACGCCCGATCTGCTCTATTACCAGCCCGAAACGCTCACGTCGTACGAAGCCGGCTTCAAGGCGCGCATCGCGGGCAATGCCCTGCGCCTCAACGGCAGCGTGTTCCACTATGACTACACCAACCTCCAGCTTTCGCAGTTGACGCTGGTGGCTGGCTCGCCGGTCCAGCGCACGCTCAACGCTGGCCGCGCCAAGGTTGACGGGGTGGAGCTGGAAAGCGTGATCAAGCCGGCGCGCAACCACCAGATCGATCTCTCGGTCAACTGGCTCAACGCCCGCTATACCGATTACCTGATCGACTCCGCCGGGCCCCTGACCGCGCAGTTTGCCGGCAAGAAGCTGGACCGTTCGCCCGAATGGACGTTGTTTGCCGGCTATACCTGGACGATCCCGGTCGGCGATGGCGATATCCAGTTGGGCGCGCGCACCCGCATGTCGGCCAGCTACATGATCACCGCCCCGGCGCTACGCGCGCAGTTCCGCCAGCCGGCCTTCACCAAGACCGACCTGAGCGCGACGTACAATGCCCCCGGCGGCACCTGGTATCTCCAGGGCTTTGTCCGCAACATCGAAAACCGCCTGACGCTGTCGAGTGCGCAGATCGTTGCCAACTTTGGCGGCACGTTCGATGATGGCGTGGCGCAACTTTCCGACCCGCGCCTCTATGGCGTGCGCGCCGGCCTGCGCTTCTGATCCACCCTGCGGGGCCGCGCCAGCGCGCGGCCCCGGCTTTTCCCGTTGCCCCGGAAGCCTTGCCGATGACTCTGATTTCCCATCGTCTGCCCGCCCGCATGCTCGCCGTGCTGTTTGCCCACTTGCCGGTGGCAGCGCTGGCGGCGCCCGCAGCCCCGGTGCAGCCGACCATCGCGACCCAGGCCGGGCCGGTGTTGACCGTGGATGGCCTGCGCTTCCGCGATCTCGATCGCAACGGGCGGCTCGATCCCTACGAGGACTGGCGCTTGCCGGTGGCGCGGCGCGTGGCCGATCTGGTCGGGCGGATGACGCTGGAGGAAAAGGCCGGCGCCATGATGCATGGCTCGCTCACCGCGACCGACAGCGCCGTGGGCGCCTCCACGCGCGGCTATGACCAGGACGCCGCGCGCAAGGCGATCGCCGATCAGCACATCACCAGCTTCATCACCCGCCTGGCCGTGTCGCCCGAACGCATGGCGGAGGAAAACAACGCGATCCAGCGGATCGCCGCCGAAACCCGGCTGGGTATTCCCCTGATCATCAGCACCGATCCGCGCCACCATTTCCAGGTGACCGTGGGCGCCAGCGGAGCCACCCAGGGCTATTCGCAATGGCCCGAGACGCTTGGCTTTGCTGCACTCGGCGATGCCGCGCTGATGCGCCATTTCGGCGACGTGGCGCGCCGCGAATACCGCGCCACGGGCATCCACATGGCGCTATCGCCCCAGGCAGACCTGTTTACCGAGCCGCGCTGGCCACGCGGCACCGGCACGTTCGGCGCCAATGCCGATCTCGCCCGCACCATGGTGCAGGCCTATGTCGCGGGCTTCCAGGGCGGGGACCGTGCGCTGGCCCGCGATGGCGTGGCCACGGTGGTCAAGCACTGGGTGGGTTATGGCGCCAATCCGCAAGGCTTTGACGGGCATAACTATTACGGGCGCCTGGCGGTGCACGACAACGCCACGCTGAAAACCCATATTACCCCGTTCCTGGGCGCCTTTGCTGCTGGCGTGGCCGGCGTGATGCCCACCTATGACATCATCAGCGGCCCCACCGTGGCGGGCAAGCCGCTGGAGCCCGTGGCCGCCGGCTATAATGCGCAACTGCTCGGCCTGCTGCGCAAGGACTATGCCTACAAGGGGCTGGTCCTGTCGGACTGGGGCATCACCCGCGATTGCACTCCGGCCTGCCGCGCGCCCAGCCAGCCGCAGACGCCCAACGAGATCGCCATGCCCTGGGGGGTGGAAGACCTCACCCCGGCGCAGCGCTATGCCAAGGCGGTGCACGCCGGGATCGACCAGTTCGGCGGCGTGACCGAGCCGGAATGGATCATCCAGGATGTGAAGGCCGGCACGATTTCGCCCGCGCGCGTCGATGCCGCGGTGGCGCGCATTCTCACGCTCAAGTTCCAGCTTGGCCTGTTTGAAAATCCCCTGGTCGATCCGGCGGCGGCCAGCACGGTGGTCACGCCCGCCACGCTTGCCGAGGGCCGCCGCGCCCAGGCCGAGGCGCAAGTGCTGCTGCGCAACGAAGGTGGCATCCTGCCGCTCGCTGCCGGCACGCGGGTGTTCCTCAAGGGCATCGATCCGGCGCAAGCCCGCGCACACGGGCTGGTGGTGGTGGACCGCGCCGAAGATGCCCAGGTCGCCCTGATGCGCGCCTCCACGCCGTTCGAGCGGCTGCATCCCAACCATTTCTTCGGCTCGCGCCAGAACGAGGGGCGCCTCGATTTCCGCCCCGGCAATGCCGATTACGATGCCGTTGCCCAAGCCGCTGCCAAAGTACCTGTGGTGCTGGCGGTGTTCCTCGATCGCCCGGCGATCCTCACCGAGATCCTGCCCAAGACCCGCGCCGTGCTCGGCAATTTCGGCGTGAGCGATGAAGGCCTGCTCGATGTGGTTACCGGGCGCGAGACGGCGCGCGGGCGCCTGCCGTTCGAACTGCCGCGCTCGATGGCGGCGGTCGAACGGCAGAACCCGGCGGTGGGCGATGACAGCGCCGACCCGCTGTTCCCGTTCGGCTTCGGGCTGGGGGCCGCTCCCCGCTGACCGGTCAGGCTTGCTGCGGTGCTAGCGCCTTGGCCACGAGGCTGCGCCACGGCGTTGTCGGCCGGCCGATCAAGCGTGACAGGATGCGGCTCTGGTCAAACACCGCGCCGTCGCCCGACCGCGCGTCGGCATCGGCCAAGATCGTGGCCATGGGTTCGGGCAGTCCTGCCTGGACCAGGCCTTGGGCCAGGGCAGCCTCGGGCAGGTTGACGAAAGCGATTGGCTTGCCGGCCAGGTCGGTCAGCGCGCTGGCCAGGTCAGCCATCGTGAAGCTGTCATCGCCTGCCAGTTCCAGCACGGCGCCGTCATGCCCGCCCCGCAGCACGTGCGCTGCCGCCAGGGCATAGTCATCGCGCGCGGCTGCTGCGATGCGTCCCGTGCCGGCGGCCCCGAACAATTGCCCGCTGGCCAGCGCCTGCGCCGCGCTGCCCAGGTAGTTTTCGATATACCACCCGTTGCGCAGCAGGGTGTGGGGCAGGCCGCTGGCGCGCAGGTGCGCTTCGGTGGCGGCGTGGTCACGCGCCAGGATCATCGGGTTTTCCGGCGCGCGCAGCACCGAAGTATAGGCCAGGAAGGCCACGCCGGCAGCCTTGGCCGCGTCGATTGCCGCCTGGTGCTGGGCCACCCGGTTTTCCATTTCGGAACTGGAGATCAGCAGCACACGGTCCACCCCGGCAAATGCGGCGGCCAGTGAGGCGCTGTCCTTGTAGTCGCCCCGGCGTGTCTGGATGCCCTGCGCGGCGAAGCGCGCGGCGGCTTCGTCGGAGCGCACGAGGGCGATGATCGAGGCGGGATCGACCAGGGTGGCGAGATGGGCGATGGTCAACTGGCCAAGCTGGCCCGAGGCGCCGGTCACGAGATGGGTGGTCATGGCACGCATTTCCTTCTGTTGCAGAGTGCAGGTCTCAAATAGAGACCTTTGCTGAGCCGTGAAGGAGGCAGTTTTCCGTGACGAGGTTACCCCGAGAGAACCTGCCCGAAGGCATGGGTGGCCATGGCGGCACGCCGGTGTGGCGCCAGCCGGGGTTCGATCCGCACGATTGCCCGGTGCGCAACATTCTCGATCATGTCGCGGCCAAGTGGACGGTGCTGATCCTGCTGGAACTGCATATCGGGCCGCAACGCTTCAATGCGCTGCTCCGCGCGCTGCCGGATATTTCGCGCCGCATGCTGACGCAGGGCCTGCGCGATCTGGAACGCGACGGAATCATTGACCGCACCGTATTCGATACCCGGCCGCCGGCGGTGGAATACCGCCTGACGGCGCTGGGCCAGTCGCTGATGCAGCCGCTGCTCGCGCTGGTGCGCTGGTCGGCGGACCATGGCGATGTCATCGCGGTCGCCCGCCAGCGCTTTAGGCCGTAAACTCATAAATGGCACTCCCGAGGTTTGAGGCCAAAGGCCCCGTCGCGAGGAGAAAGCGCGCAGGAATATTCTACATATTTCAAGTGCTTTCGACGCTGCGAGGGGGCCTTTGGGTCAGCCGAAGGCCAGCGAAGCTAAACCGCGAAGCGGCGCCAAAATGGCTTCCATCTCAGCCCAAAGTGCCCTTGCAAAGGCTACCAGCCTTCGCTGCGGTCACTTTGGCCCGATATGTTCGCCATTTTGGCGCCTCGGAGGTGCCATTTATGAGTTTACGGCCTAACAGCGCGGCGGACGCCGCCTGACCGGGCCTTACGCGCCCGGCAGGATCAGGTATTTCGCGCCGGTGGCGCGGCGGGTGAAATCGCGCACCACGGCTTCGTCGAGAATGTGCGTTAGCGGCACCTGTGCCTTGTAGGCGGAGGCGAACAGGGTCGTCAGGTCCTGGCCCACGCGGGCCTGCATCCGCGCGCGCACGTCGGGGCCGAGCGCTTCCATCACCGGCGACAGCAGCCAGCCCGAAACATCCCAGACAAAGCCGATGTCGCGCGGCAGGGTGATCGGGCCGGTATCGAGCATGCCATAGACATAGGCGCGCTTCTTGGCGGTGGAGCCATAGCGCGAATAGGCGCCGGCGGCGGTGCGGCCAACCTGCTCCATGGTCGACAGGATCGTGCCCAGCAGCGGGCCGCCACCGATTGCGTCGAACACCGTGTCAGCGCCGGTTGCCTCGATCGCCTGGCGCAGGTCTTCGCGGAACGTGGGGCTGGAGCTGTCCACCACGTGGGCGGCGCCGAGGTCTTTCAGCAAGGCGGCCTGCTCGGGCTTGCGCACCACGTTGACCAGCGCGACGCCGTCCGCCGCACACAGCCGCACCAGCATCTGGCCCAGGTTGGAGGCAGCAGCGGTGTGGACGATGCCCTTGCCGCCCACCGCGCGCAGCGTTTCGACAAAACCCAGCGCGGTCAGCGGGTTGACGAAGGCGGCCGCGCCATCCTTTGCGCTCGCGCCTTCGGGCAGCACCAGGCACGAAGCCACCGGCACCACGCGATGGCGGGCATACATGCCGCCCGCAAAGGTTGCCACGCGCTTGCCCAGCAGGGCCTGCGCCGCCGCGCCGCTGCCTGCCGCGATCACCGTGCCGGCGCCTTCGTTGCCCACCGGCAGCACGTCGCCCAGTCGCCCGGACAGGGCGGCCAGCCCGGCCGGGGACAGCGGCGCTTCCACCCGTCCGGGGGCGAAGACGGCATCCTCGATCCGCGCGGAGCTGAACAGCAGGCCCAGGTCGGACGGGTTGATCGGCGCGGCTTCCACCGCGATGACCACTTCATGTTCCGCCGGAGCCGGCAGCGGCATTTCGGTCAGGGCGGCAACGATCTTGCCGTCTTCCTGGACCTGGCTGGTGAGGACGAGAGTGGTTTGCGGGACCATGCGAGAAGGTATCCAGACTGTTCGAGGGCTCTGCAACATGGGGGCGAGGGCGGTGCCATGCAACCGCGCCTTGTCCCGCTCCCGCCTCAGCCCAGCTTGCGCACCGGATCGCTGCCGTCCCAGTCGCGCGCGGCCTCGCGCATCATGGCGAACAGGCCCGCGCCGCCTTCCATCAGCTTGACATACTCGATCACGCCGCCCGGTCCGGCGCCGGCATCGGCATAGATCACCCCGCCGGTTTCGCCCACTTTGCCTTCGATCAGGATCGTCGCGCCGGCCTGCGCCAGGGCCGCGCGCACCGGCTCCAGGTCGTCCACCTCCACGCAGACGTGGTGCAGCCGGTCGGTCACGGCATAGGGGCCGGTATAGATCGAGGGCGCGTCGTTTTCGGGGCGGATCAGCTCGATCTGCATGTCGCCCCAATAGCCCCAGGCGGCGGTAAAGCGCGCGTCGCTGGGTTGGCCAAGATAGGTCATGTCGGACAGCGTGATGCCTTCCATCACGAAGAACGGCCCGGCGCCGACAACGCGCGTCCAGTAATCGATCGCCGCGTCGAAATCGGCAGGCAGGTAGGCCATCTGGAAGATCGGGCCGAATTGGGCCAAAAGACCGGGCCGGGTAAGCGGGCCGCGCTGGGGCATGGGAATCTCCGTGTGGACGTCAGGCGAACAGGCGTTCGGGGGTTTCGAGCAAGTCCTTGAGCGTGGCGAGGAAGGCTGCACCTGCTGCCCCGTCGATGGCGCGATGGTCGACCGACAGGGTCAGCGCCAGCCGCGTTTCAAATCCCACGCTGCCATCGGCCCGCTCGCAAGGGCGCCTCGCCGCCGCGCCCACCGCCAGGATCGCGGCCTGGGGCGGATTGATGATCGCGGCAAATTCCTCCACCCCGAACATGCCGAGGTTGGAGATGGAGAACGTGCCGCCGTCCATGTCTTCATAGGCAAGCTTGCCGGCCTGCGCCTTGTCGATCAGCGCGCGCGTGGCCTGCGCGATGGCGGCAATGCCCTGGCGATCGGCCTGGCGCACGATCGGGGTGACCAGGCCCTTCGGACTGGCGACGGCAATGGCGATATCGGCATGGGCAAAACGATGCACGCTATCCCCGTGCACCTGCACGTTGACATCGCCGTGCTGCGCCAGGGCCAGCGCGGTGGCGCGCACCAGATAGTCGTTGATCGTGGCCTTGCTGCCCAGCACCAGGTTGGCCGTCTTGCGCAGGGCGAGCAGTTCATCGAGCCGCGCGCTCGTGCGCAGGTAGAAGTGGGGAATCTCCTGCTTGGCCTGGGTCAGCCGCTGCGCCACGACCTTGCGCACGCGGTCGAACGGCACGACCGTGGGCGGATTGGGCACCGGCACGAACGGCGCTGTGCCGATGACGGGCGCGCTGCCGGGCTGTGGCACCAGGGCGAGCACATCGGCCTTGGAAATGCGGCCGCGCGGGCCGGTGCCCGTGATCGAGCCCAGGGCTATGCCATGGAGCGCGGCCAGCCGCCGGGCCAGCGGCGAGGCGAAGACCGCGTGGTCTTCCTCTGGCGCGGCCAGCGCACCCTGCAAGGCGGGGCGGGCTGGCGCGCGCAGCGCCTGCTGCACGTCCTGCAAGGTGATGCGCCCGTTGCGGCCCGAACCCTCGATCGGCTCGATATCCAGCCCGCTCTGTTCGGCCAGCTTGCGCGCTTCCGGGCTGATCGCACGGTTGGTCAGCAGGGGCCGGGGTGCGGCAGGTTCGGCAGCCGGGGCCGGAGCAGAGGCAGGCGCCGCAGCGCCGCGCGCGGCCACGCTGGCATCGGCCGGGCGGAACCCGGCGATGAAGGCATCAACGTCCTGTGCGCTCGCGCCAGGCTCGGCCAGCACGGCGAGCAGCGCACCCACCGGTTGCGGATCGCCGCCCGCCGGCACCAGCACGCGGGCCAGCACGCCGTCCCATTCGGCTTCCACTTCGTTGGTGATCTTGGCGGTTTCGATCAGGCACAGGAGCTGCCCACGGGAAAAGGCCGCGCCTTCCTCCAGCTTCCATTCGGCCAGGGTTCCCTCGGTCATCTCGATGCCCCACTTGGGCATGCAGAAGGGGCGGATGTCGGGCATGCGCGCCTCCTTCAGCGCCAGGCCAGAACGCGGCGCACCGCATCCTCGATCTTGTCGACCGAGGGCAGGTACGCGCTTTCCAGCTCGCGGGCGAACGGGATCGGGGTGTGCGGCGGCGTCACTTGCAGCGGTGGCGCCTTGAGGCTCGAAAAGGCCTTTTCCGCCACCAGCGCGCGCAAGTCTGCGGCCAGGCCACAGCGCGGCGGCGCCTCGTCCACCACCACCAGGCGCCCGGTCACTTCCACGCTGTCGAGAATGGTTTCCTCGTCGAGCGGGCTGGTGGTGCGCAAGTCGATCACGTCGCAGCCGATGCCCTCGGCGGCCAGGCGGTCGGCCGCGGCCTCGCACATGCCGAGCAACAGGCCGGTGGACACGATTGTCACGTCGCCCCCGGCGCGACACAGGCGTGCATGGCCGAAGGGGATCATGAAATCAGGATCATCGGGCACGTCGCCGCTGGTGGCATAAAGCGCCTTGTGTTCCAGGAAGATCACCGGATCATCGTCGCGGATCGCGGTGCGCAACAGGCCTTTCACATCCGCCGGCGTGGCGGGCATCACCACTTTCAGGCCGGGCATGCCGGTCAGGATCTGGTGAACCGACTGGCTGTGCTGCGCGGCGGCGTTGAACCCGGCGCCATAGGCCATGCGGATCACCGCCGGGCAGCGTGACTTGCCGCCGAACATATAGCGGAACTTGGCAATCTGGTTCCACAACTGGTCAAGGCACACGCCGATGAAATCGGCAAACATCAGTTCGGCCACCGGCCGCTTGCCCGACAGCGCCAGGCCCGCCGCCGCGCCGACGATGGCGCTTTCCGAAATCGGCGTGTCGATCACCCGGCCCGGGCCAAAGCGATCGTAGAGCCCGGTGGAGGTGGACCAGATCCCGCCGATCGCTTCCGGGCCGCCCGCCGTGCCCATGCCGCCCACCACGTCTTCGCCCAGCACGACCACATCGGGGTCGCGCGCCATTTCCTCCATGATCGTGGAAAGCACGGCATCGCGGTACATCATCTTGGTCATCGTCGTGTCTCCCGCGATCAATAGCTGATGTAGACGTCGGCCAGGACGTCTTCGGCCGTGGGGCGCGCGGCAGCGCGGGCAGCGCTGACCGCCGCCTCGATCGTGTCCATCACTTGCGTATCGAGCGCGTCGATATCGCTGTGTTCGAGCAGGCCGGCGGCCGTGACGGCGGCGCGGAATCGCGTCAGGCAATCGCGCTCGGCGCGGATGCGGTCGATTTCGCCCGGCCCGCGATAGCGCTGCGGATCGCCCTCGAAATGGCCGAAGAAACGCTCGGTATCGAACTCCACCGCCGCCGGGCCGCCGCCGCCGCGCACATGGGCGAGCACCTCGCGCATGGTCTCGTGCACGGCGAAGAAATCGGTGCCGTCGGCGCGCCAGGCCTTCATGCCGAAGGCTTCGGCGCGGCTGGCGATGTCGCGATCGGTGCCCACGGCATAGGAAAAGCCGGTGTGTTCGGAATAGTGGTTGTTCTCGAACACGAAAATGCACGGCGCCTGGGTCACGACGGCCAGGTTCATCGCCTCGAACGTGGTGCCCTGGTTGCAGGCGCCGTCGCCGGAAAAGGCGATCGCCACGTCCAGCCCGTCCGGCCCCGGCCCGTTGGCCCGGCTGGCCAGCGCCGCGCCCACCGCGATCGGTGCGCCCGCGCCGACGATGCCATTGGCGCCCAGCATGCCCTTGTCGGCATCGGCAATGTGCATCGATCCGCCTTTGCCCTTGCACAGGCCTTCGCGGCTGCCCCAGATTTCCTTCATCATCCCTTCCACGTCGCAGCCCTTGGCCAGGCAGTGGCCATGTCCGCGATGGGTGGAAACGATGCGGTCCCGCGTGCCGAGATGCTCGCACACCCCCACCGCCACGGCTTCCTGCCCGCAATAGAGGTGGGTGAACCCGGCGATCTCGCCGGTCTGGATTTCCACGTGCAGCCTTTCCTCGAACTCGCGGATGGTCTTCATCGCGCGATAGGCGTTCAGCAGGGCTTCCCGGCTCAGTTGCATTCCCGACTCCCGACGGTTCTGTTTTGCCTGTTGATGGGCTTAGAGCGTGATGACGTTTCGATGAGACGAAATCACGCTCTAAATATTTGTGGTCGTGCGATTTTTGACAAAAACCGGTTCCCACTTTTTGTCATCGCACTCTATAGATGCAGCACGGTCTTGGCGATGATCCCGGCCTGCACTTCGTTGGTGCCGCCAAAGATCGTCCAGGCCCGGCTGTTGAGATAGCGTGCCGCCGCAACCTGGCTTTGCGGGCCATGGACCGGCACGGGGGCATCCGCGCCATAGAGCGGGCGTTGGCGTTCCAGTTCCAGCCCGGCCAGGCCGAGCAGGTCCATCGCCAGAAGATCGATATCCTGCCGCAGGTTGGAAGCGATCAGCTTGACCAGCGAGGTCTGCGGCCCGGGTTTCTGCCCATGGGCGATTTCCGACAGGATCTTCAGCTCGATCATTTCCAGCGATTCCACGCCCAGGCGAATGCGCGCCACGCGGCGGCGCCATTCGGCATTGCCGGCCATGGTGCCGCCGTGCCCATCGGGCTGGTCTTGCGCATCGGCTTCGATCCGGCGCAGGTCATAGGCCAGCTTGGGCGCGTGGCACGAACCGCCGCGTTCGTTTTCCAGCAGGAACTTGGCCAGTTTCCAGCCATCGCCTTCCTCGCCCACGCGGTCGCTCACCGGCACTTCCACGTCTTCCAGGAAGACCTGGTTGACTTCGTGATCGCCCGCCAGGGTCAGGATCGGCCGCACCGAAATGCCCGGCTGGTTCATGTCCACCAGCAGGAACGAAATCCCCGCGTTCTTGTGCGCGCTGGCATCGGTGCGCGCCAGGCAGAACATGCGGTTGGCCCAGTGCGCATGGGTGGTCCAGATCTTCGATCCGTTGAGCACATAGCGCTCGCCGCGTTCGTCGCTCACCCGCACGGCGCGGCATTGCAGGCTGGCCAGGTCCGATCCGCTGGCCGGTTCGGAAAAGCCCTGGCACCAATAGTCCTCGCCCGACAGGATGCGCGGCAGGTAGTGCGCCTTCTGCTCGGCCGTCCCGAACGTATAGATCACCGGCGCCACCAGCTTGAGGCCCAGCACCGTCAGGTTCGGCGCGCCCGCTTCGGCGCATTCCTTTTCAAAGATATAGCGCTGCACCGGGCTCCAGCCCGTGCCGCCATGCTCCTTGGGCCATTGATAGGCCAGCCAGCCCTTCCTGTGCAGCACGGCGTTCCACGCCTGGCCGATGTCCGGCTCCACGAACACGGAAGGCGTCGCCGCCGCGCCATCGCGGATCGCGTCGGTCAGGTGTTCGGCCAGGAACGCGCGGACTTCGTCGCGAAAGGCCAGGTCTTGGGGAGAGAGATCGAGGTCCATGGGTGCTATTTCTGCAAGATGGTGACGGCCGAGACGCCCGGCGCGCCATAGACGTGGCTATAGGCCGTGCGCGGGGTGCCCGGCACTTGCCGCCCGCCGCCCGCGCCGCGCAGTTGCACGACGTTTTCATAGACCTGACGCAGGCCCGATGCGCCGATCGGCTCGCCACAGGCCAGACAGCCGCCATCGGTGTTGATCGGCAGCGTGCCGTCGATGCGGGTGCGCCCATCGGCCAGCCAGGCTTCCTGCTCGCCATCGGCGCAAAAGCCGTTCTCGGCCATGTGCATGATTTCCGCCCCCGCTTCGGTGTCCTGCAACTGCGCCACGGCGATATCGTCCGGGCCGATCCCGGCAGACTCGAACGCGGCGGCCGAAGCCAGGCGTGTAGCCGTCGCCGTGCCGCCACCGGTCGCGATGCTCGGCGCAAAGACCTCGAAGCTGCCCGGCGGGCGGGTGCGCATCGTCGCGGCGGCAAGGCGGATCGGCGTGGCGCCCAGTTCGCGCGCCTTGCGCTCGCTCGCCAGCACCAGGGCCACCGCGCCTTCGCCCGGCGAGCAGAACATGAACTTGGTGAACGGGTCAGAGACCATCGGCGCATCGAGAATGGCATCGAGCGCGACCGGCTCGCGCCGCCAGGCGTGGGGGGCGTGGGCCCCGTTGGCAAAGGCCTTTTCCGCCACCAGCCCCAGCGTGCGGCACGAAATGCCGTGCAGGTGCATATAGCGCATGATCTTGGCGGCGAAGAACTGCGTGGTGACCATGTAGCCCGCCGCGCCATACCATTCGGGCAGGTTGTATTCGGCGGGCAGGGCATTGAACGCGCCGCGCGGATGCTTGTCGAAGCCCAGCGCCAGGCCCAGCTCGAACTCGCCCGAGCGGATCGCCATCTGCGCGGAAAACAGCGCCGATCCGCCGGTGGCGCAGCCATTGCGCACATTGATGAACTGCACGCCGGTAAGCCCCAGGTGCGACACCATGCTGTCCGGGTTGCCGGCCGCGTCCGATCCGCCATAGGCAAACTGGATGTCGGCCCAGTCCACCCCGGCATCGCCCAGCGCGGCGCGCACCGCATAAACCCCCTGTTCCAGCCCGGAAAGCCCCGGCGTGCGGCCGAACGGGTGAATGCCGATGCCGACGATGCAGACCGCCGCGCTCACGCCGCCTGCTCCAGCGGGGCAAAGGCCGGCAGCCACAGCGGATCGTCGGCGGCCGCGTCCAGCGCCACTTTGGTCAGCGCCAGCGGCATGCCGATGCGGATATCGGCAAAGGCCACGTTCACCAGGCGCGCCTGCACGATCACTTCGCCCGGCAGGTCGACATAGCCCAGCGCCCAGGGCGTGAATTCTTCCGGCCCGGCATAGGGCGGCGTCTTGGGGCGAAAGCGCTGGATGGTATAGGACCACAGCGTGCCGGTGGGCGAGAGCGCCACGGCCTCGAAATCGTCGGTGCCAGGGTGCGGAAAGACGATCCGCCCATCGCCCTTCGCACGCCCGCCGACCAGTCGCAGCGGCGCATCGGGCATGAACAGGGCGGCGGCTGGCGACACGGGCTTTCCTCTCCTGGCAGGCGGATCGTGTTGCGATTCCGCCGATCCGATAAAGCCCGCCCCGGCCCCTCATGGCGACTCTTCAAAACGCTAGGGCTGGGCGAAAGGGCAGGGGCTGGCCAACGGCTCTTTTACTCCCCTCCTCTTCAGAGGAGGGGTTGGGGGTGGTGCGAAGCCCTGCGCTAGGCTGCCACCACCCCCCGACCCCCTCCTCTGAAGAGGAGGGGGAGCAAGACCCCCAGTTCGCCCTGAGCTTGTCGAAGGGCCGGTCTTGAGCCGGGCCTAAGCCCTTAGCGTTGCAGCGAAATGTACCCGAGTTGCGCCGCCTTGAACACGGTCTGGCTGCGGTTGACCGCGTCCAGCTTGATCGAGGCATTGTGGATGTGGAACCGCACGGTCGCGCGGCTGCGGCCGATGATCATGCTGATTTCCAGGTCGGTCTTGCCGATCGCGGCCCAGCGCAGGCATTCCACCTCGCGCTTCGACAGGCGCGATCCCGGGGGCAGGGCCTGGGCCGATCCCATGGTGTTGACATAGCTGGTGATGAACGTGCGCCCGACCAGCCCCAGCACATCGCCATAGCGGCGGAACAGTGGCGCCAGGTCGGTGAGCGACTGGTCCAGCGGATTGAACGAGACCGCGCCGATCTGCCCGAACGGCAGGTGCACCGGCACCACGATCGCGGCGCGGGTCATCGCCCGTGCTTCGAAATTGGTGAGATCGATCGCGGCGAGGTAGCGGTTGGGTGCGCGGGTGTGGCAGCCCTTCTCGTTCATCCAGAACGGCTCGCTTTCAAAGCGGCAGGCGGTGGTGATCGGCGAATCGAGCGCGATGCGCGGGTTCTGCCACCAGGCCTTTTCGCTGGTCCAGCCAAACACGTCGCGCGCCAGCACGCTGCCGTCCACGTCCATCGGCGTGCGCTTGTCGGCAATATTGTGCGCGGGCGCTGCCTGCATGCCGCAATTGCGCGCAAGCGTGTCGAGCGCCTGGGCGGCGCGGCGAATCTCGTCTGGCGCCGTTATGCGAACGGCATCGACCCATTCCAGGCTGGGAACATCCATCTCCAGGACCATGTGCTTGTGCCTTCTTGTGAGCGGGCGTTGGGGGCCATCCTAACCTTTTTCGCAGCGTGGTTGGCCTGACGGTAGTGCTAGATCGTCAGCCAAGGGAGCAACAGCCATGAATTTTGAGCTGAGCGAAGAAGAGACCATGCTCGCCGCGCTGGCTGATCGGTTCGTGGCCGATCGCTATGATATCGAGCGGCGCCGCACCTACCAGGCTGAAGCGACCGGTTTTTCATCGGAAAACTGGGCCTTGCTGGCCGAATGCGGGCTGATGGCTGCCCCGCTGGACGAGGCCGATGGCGGCATGAACCTGGAGCCGGGGGCGATCGTGGCGCTGTTTTCCGCGCTCGGTCGCGGACTGGTGGTGGAGCCTCTGGCCGAAAGCGTGCTGGTCGGCGCGCGGTTGCTGCTAGCCGGTGCGGGGGAAGACCTCGCCGCGCAGTGGCGTGAAGGATTGGCGAGCGGGACGCGGCGCGTGGCCCTGGCCCATGCCGAGCCGGCGCAGCGCGGCAACGCGGCCTGGGTCGAAACGCGCAGCCAGCCCGCACCCGGCGGCACCTGCCTGTCGGGCATCAAGCATTGCGTACCGGCGGGGCTGGGGGCCGATGCCTATCTGGTCAGCGCGCGCGAAGCCGATGGCGGCGCGGTTGCGTTTCATCTCGTGCCCGCCGATGCGCCAGGCCTGGCGATCACGCCGTGGCGCCTGATCGATGGCAGCGTGGCGGTGCACCTGGCGCTCGACGGCGTGACGGTGCCCGCCGACCATCGCCTGTCGGGTGGGCTGGACCTGATGCACGCAATCCTGCCGCTGGCCGACCTGGCGCGCGCCGCCGAGGCGGTGGGCGTGATGCAGCGCATGTTCGACGAGACGCTGGACTACCTGCGCACGCGCAGCCAGTTCAACACGCCGCTGGGTCGGTTCCAGGCGATCCAGCACCGCATGGTGGCGCACTATTGCGCGCTGGAACAGTCCAGGGCCTTGCTCAATCTCGCACTGGTCGGGGGCGAGGGAGGAGATTTCGGCGCGACCGACTTCGCCAGCGCCGTTGCCGGCGCGCGCGCTTTCATCAGCGATGTTTCGCTAGCTTTGGGACACGACATGATCCAGTTCCATGGCGGCATGGGCGTGACCGACGAACTCGCCATTGGCCATGGCCACAAGCGGCTGGTGCTGCTGTCCCGCTGGCCGGAAGACCCGCTGGCCAAGCTCGATCGCTATGCCGGCTTGGCGGCGTAAGCCGGCTGCTTCCTGCGCAGCCGAGGCAAACCTTGGCGACATAGTGAAAAATCGCCACGGGGGGATATTCGCGGCCGATCCGGCAGGATAAGAGCATGCGCGCGGAGACGAGGGGTTTCCGCTGGGCGCGCTCGTTCTTGGTCGGGATGGTGATGATGCGGATTTCCTTGGGGCGTCTGGTCCTGGCTGGCGTGGCCTGTAGTGCGCTGCTCGCGCTGGAAGGCTGCGGTCCGGCGCTGCTGCATCCGCGCGCTGCGGCTGCGCGTCGCACCCGTCCGGTCGAGTCGCCGGCTCCGCCGGCAGTCAGCCCCGTCGCATCCGAGGCAAACCCGGCGCCAACCGCTCCTGAAAGCACGCCGCCGGCACCGGAACCGGAACAGGCGCCCGATAAAGGGCCGATCGCCGACATGATCGTGCCGCCAGCCCCCTCTCCGGCGCCGGCGCCTTCCCCCACACCAGCGCCTGCATCATCGCCAGAGCCAGCGCCTGCACCCGTTGCCGCGCCTGTACCCGTCGCTCCGCCACCGCCGCCTCCCGCGCCGGCACCCGAGCCCGAAGCGCCGCCGATCGTCGTCAATCGTGCGCTCGATCCTCCCCCGCCGCCGCCGCCTCCGCCGCCACCGCCCCCGCCGGTCGATCTTTCCACGATCGTGGTCACGGTGTCGCCGCCGTCTGCCTGCAAGGATTGCGAGACGGTCAGGCTGTCGGTTTCGCCCACGGGCGAAGTGCTGATCGAGCGCGGGCAGTGGGATGTGATCCACCAGAAGTGGGACTATCGCCGCACGCCGACCAAGACCAAGGCGCAGAACGCCGCGGCATTCATCGCGGCGATGGCGCCCGATCGGCCGCTGGGGGTCAAGGCCATTTCGGGCAACGAAGCTTGCACCGCCACCACGGGCGATGCGGGCGGCGGCGTGGCGTTGCGCTGGGTCGATGGCCTGCGCGATGATCGCCTGACCGTCAGCTTTGCCTGCGCGCCTTACGCCGGCAGCACCTGGGAACGCCACGTGCGGGACGCGGCAGCGCTCCTCAAGCTGAGCCGCCCGATTTTCTAGGGTCTGCGGGGAATTAGCCCATGGCGGGCTGCGAACGGCCGCTTTTCGCGCTTCCGGTGCTTACGTACTGAAAAGTACGCTGCGCTCCGGATCACGAAAATCAGCCATTCTCGCTCCACCCTGACCTAAATCCCCGCAGACCCTAAAGGGTCACGCCGCGCTTCCAGATGCCGATGGCGCGCTCGTCATTGGCTTCGTTGCGCGCAGGGCTGCCGCTGGCGATGGCCAGGATCTGCGCCAGCAGGGCCTCGGCCGCCGCGTCCATGCCCAGGCTCAGCGCCTGCCCTGCGTCGAAATCGATCCAGCCGGGCTTGTGCCGGGCCAGCGCGCTGTTGGAGGCGATCTTGATCGTCGGCACCGGGCTGCCCAGCGGCGTGCCGCGCCCGGTGGAAAACAGCGTGAGCGTGGCACCGGCGGCGGCCAGCGCGGTGGTGGAGACGGCATCGTTGCCCGGCGCTTCCAGCACGGTGAGGCCCGGTTGGCTCAGCCGCTGGCCATAGTCGATCACGTCGGTCACCGGGGCCTGGCCGCCCTTCTGCACCGCGCCCAGCGATTTTTCCTCCAGCGTGGTGATCCCGCCGGCAATGTTGCCGGGGCTGGGGTTTTCCGAAACCGGTTCGCCATGATCCAGGAAATAGCGCTTGAAGCGATTGACCAGCGTTGAGAGCCGGTCGAACACCTCGGCGCTGGTGGCGCGCTCCAGCAACAGGGTTTCCGCGCCGAACACTTCGGGAATTTCGGTGAGGATCGCCGCGCCGCCCGCCTGGATGACGGCGTCGGTCATGCGGCCGATCAGCGGGTTGGCGGTCAAGCCGCTCATCGCGTCCGATCCGCCGCATTTCACCCCCAGGCGCAGCGCCGACAGCGGCACCGGCTCGCGTCGATCCTGCGCCATCAGGGCAAGCAGATCGGCCAGGTGCGCTTCGCCGGCGGCAAACTCATCGCCTTCTGATTGCGCGCGCAGCACGCGCAGCCGGGCGCGCCGCTCTTGCGGGATGCGCGCCAGCAGGGCGTCTAGCTGGTTGGATTCGCAGCCCAGGCCCAGCAAGAGCACGCCGCCGGCGTTGGGATTGCAGGCCAGCGCCGCCAGGATGGCCGCCGTGCCCTCCAGATCGGCGCCCAGTTGCGAGCAGCCGAACGGGTGGTTGAACGCATGGACGCCATCGATCTGCGCATCGGGCAGCGCCGCGATCATGGCCTGGCCGCGCTGCGCCAGCCGTTCGCCCAGCCGCCCGACGCACCCCACCGTGGGCAGAATCCACACTTCGTTGCGGGTGCCCACGCTGCCATCGGGGCGGACGTGGCCCAGGAACGTCGGCGCATCGGCGCGGCGCACCGGCATGGTGGGGGCGGCCTGCGGAGCAAAGGCATAGTCCACTTCACCGCGCAGCGCCGTCGCCATGTTGTGGCTGTGCACGTGATCGCCCACCGCGATCGCCACCGTCGCCAGGCCGATCCGCGCGCCATAGCGATGGACCGGCGCGCCCGCCGCGATGGGCACCAGCGCGAACTTGTGCCCGGCCGGAATCGCCTGGTTGAGCGTGATGCTGGCGGTGCCGACGCGCACCGTCTGGCCCGCTTCGAGCGGGCGTAGCGCCACGGCCACATCGTCGCGCGGGGCGATTTGCAGGGCATCGGGCAGGGGTGGGGCCAGCGTGTCGGGGGCATCGGTCATGCCGGTTTGATACACGGTTGCCAGCGCTGGCACAATCCACTACCAAGCCGGCAATTCTGCAAGAGGCCTGTTGTCCATGCCCCGTCTGGTCCTTCATCCCGATCGCCTGTTTCCCGCCGATCCGGCCACCCGCGCTATCGCGCGGGAGCTTTATGCCCTCGTGGCCAAGGCGCCGATCATCAGCCCGCATGGCCACACCGATCCGGAATGGTTCGCCACCGATGCGCCCTGGGCCAATGCCACCGAACTGCTGCTGGCGCCCGATCACTACCTGTTCCGCATGCTCTATTCGCAGGGCGTCTCGCTCGATGCGCTGGGCGTGCCGCGCCGTGGCGGGGCGCTGCCCGATACCGATCCGCGCGCGGCCTGGCGCACGTTTGCCGCGCACTGGCACCTGTTTGCCGGCACGCCTTCGGCGATGTGGCTGGGCCATGTCTTCGCTGAAGTCTTCGGGCTGACCGAAACGCTGAACGAAGCGAGTGCGGACCACTATTACGACGCGATTGGCGCAGCGCTGGCCAGCCCGGCGTTCCGTCCGCGCGCGCTGTTCGAGCGGTTCAACATTGAACTGCTTGCCACCACCGAAGGCGCGGCCGACGATCTTGTCCACCACCAGGCGATCCGCGCCTCGGGCTGGCAGGGCAATGTGGTGACGACCTATCGCCCGGATTCGGTGATCGATCCCGAACACGATTCCTTCGCGCGCGACATGGCGCGCTTTGCCGAACTGAGCGGCGAAGACGTGACCACCTGGAGCGGATACCTGGCCGCGCATCGCCGCCGCCGTGCCGATTTCCGTGCGATGGGCGCCACGGCCACCGACCATGGCTTCCTCACCCCGCAAACCGCCAACCTCTCGCGCGCCGAGTGCGAGGCGCTGTTCGCCAAGGTGATCGGTGGCCAGGCCGATGCCGCCCAGGCCGAGCTGTTCCGCGCCCAGATGCTGACGGAAATGGCGCGGATGAGCCTGGACGACGGCATGACCATGCAGATCCACCCCGGCGCCACGCGCAACCACAACGCGCGGCTCTTCGCCAGCCACGGGCGCGACAAGGGCGCGGACATTCCCCGCGCCACCGAATTCGTCGAGGCACTGCGCCCGATGCTCGATCTGTTCGGCAACGAACCGGCGCTCAAGGTCATTCTCTTCACGCTCGACGAGACGACCTATGCCCGCGAACTGGCGCCGCTCGCCGGGCATTATCCGTGCCTCAAGCTCGGCCCGGCGTGGTGGTTCCACGATAGCCCCGAAGGCATGCGCCGCTTCCGCGAAATGACCACCGAAACCGCCGGGTTCTACAACACCGTCGGCTTCAACGACGATACGCGCGCGTTCCTCTCGATCCCCGCGCGGCACGACGTGGCGCGGCGGGTGGACTGCGGCTTCCTGGCGCGGCTGGTAGCCGAACACCGCCTGGCCGACTGGGAAGCGGCCGAACTGATCGAGGAACTGACCACTGGCCTGGTGCGCCGCGCCTATGGCCTGCCCGTGCCCGCCGCCCGTCAGGCGGTGCCGGCATGACCCGGCTTTCCCCCGAAACGCTGGCCCTTTTGCCCGCAGACGTGGCGCGCCCGGCCTATGACCGCGCCGCCATGCGCGCCGGCGTGGTTCATTTCGGCCCCGGCGCCTTTCACCGCGCCCACCAGGCCGCCGCATTCGATACGCTGCTCGCCCACGATCCGCGCTGGGGCATCACCGGCGTCAGCCTGCATTCGCAGGGCGTGGCCCAGGCGCTCAACCCGCAAGGCGGGCTCTACACGCTGGCGCTGCTCGATGCACAGACCCGCTATCGCGTGATCGGCAGCGTGAGCCACGTGCTGACCGGCACCGAGCCGCCGGCGATCCTTGCCGCGCTGGCCCACGCCGACACGCGCCTGATCAGCGCCACGGTCACGGAAAAGGGCTATTGCCTGGGCGCCGATGGCCAGCTCGATCCTGAGCATCCCGCCATCGCGGCGGATCTGGCAAAAGGGCGCGAGGATGGCTGGGTGCCGCAAAGCTTCGTCGGCTGGCTGGTTCAGGGCCTGGCCGCGCGCCGCCGCGCTGGGCTGCCGGGGGTGACCGTGCTGTCGTGCGACAACCTCACCGACAATGGCCGCAAGCTGGAAGCCGCAACGCTGGCCCTGGCGCGCGAGCTGGACGGCGACACCGCCGCGTGGATGGCCGACCACGTCCGCTTTCCCAATGCCATGGTCGATTCGATCACCCCGGCCACCGACGATGCCCTGCGCGCGCAGGTGCAGGTGGCGACCGGCCTCGAAGACGCCTGGCCGATCCAGCGCGAGGGCTTCACCCAGTGGGTGATCGAGGATCGCTTTGCCGGGGAACGCCCGGCGCTGGACCTGGCCGGTGTTACGTTTGCCGCCGACGTGCGCCCGTTCGAGATGGCCAAGCTGCGCCTGCTCAACGGCGCGCATTCCACGTTGGCCTATGTCGGGCTGGGCCTTGGCCATGAAACCGTGGCCGAGGCAATGCGCGATGCCCCGCTGGCGGCTTTTGTCGAGCAACTGATGCGCGATGACATCGCCCCGGCGGTGGTGGCGCCACCCGGACTCGATCTGCCGGGCTACATCGCCGACGTGCTGGCGCGCTTTGCCAATCCGGCGATCCGCCACCTGCTGTCGCAGATTGCGTGGGACGGGTCGCAAAAGCTGCCCTATCGCCTGCTCGGCACGGTGCGCGAAGCGCTCGAAGCCGGGCGCCCGATCGATCGGCTCGCCGTGCCGATCGCGGCCTGGCTGCGCTTCCTCGAAAAGGCTGCCCACGAGGGGCGGACGATCACCGATCCACTGGCCGAAGAGCTCCTGGGCCGTGCCGCCGATTGGCGCGCGGTGCTGGCGATGCCGGCGGTGTTCGGCCCGCTGGGCCACGATGCGCGGTTCATCGCCGCCGTGGGCCAGGCGCACGAGGCGCTGGCACAGGGCCGCCTGCCGGGCTGACGACGTCTATCGCGGCGCCGGCCCGGTGCTTTCGGCCGGCGCCAGCGTCAGTTCGGGATGGAACAGGGGCGGCGGCGTGCCGCCCTCGATCCGCGCGATCAGGTGGCGCGTCGCCGCCGCCGCAATCGCGCCAAAGGGCCGCACCACCGAGGTCAGCGCGGGCGTGACCATCTGCGCCAGCAGGCTGCCGTCAAAGCCCACCACGGAAAGCTGCGCCGGCACGGCAAGCCCGCGCGCGGCGGCCACCTTGAGCACGGCGGCGGCCATGATGTCGTTGGCGGCAAAGATCGCGGTGGGTGGCGCTGGCGCGGCGAGCAGGGCCTGCGCTCCGGCAATGCCCGCCGCAAAGGTATAGTCCCCCGGCGTTTCGGCCAGGGTGACGCCCGGCGCCTGCGCGATTTCGGCAAGGAAGCCGGCGCGGCGCTCGCGGGCAGAGGCCATGTCGGCCGGGCCGTTGATCAGACCGATGGCACGATGGCCCAGGCCGAGCAGATGCCGCGCCACTTGCGCACCTGCTGCGCGCTCGTCGCTGGAAATGACCCCGGCAAAGCCATCGAGCGGCACCGATGAGACTGCCACGGCGGGAACCTGCACTGCATCGAGCGCCGCGGCCAGCCCGTCCACGCCGGAAATCGGCGGCAGCACGATCAGCCCGTCCACCCGCGAACGGCTGGCAAAGGCCACGGCATCGGCAATGGCCTCGGCCCCCTCGGGCGGCGTGGAGTGGACGATCAGCTCATACCCTTGCGCGGCCGTGACCGAAACGATCCCGCGCTGGATGGAATCGAGCACCAGCGCATTGCGATCGTTGTGGATCAGCCCGATCAGGAACGAGCGCCGCATCGCCAGCGCGCGGGCGCGCAGGCTGGGGCGAAAGCGCAGCGCAGCAATCGCCGCCTCGATCCGCTCGCGTGTCTGGGCGTTGACCTTGGGCGACTTGTTGAGCACGCGCGAGACCGTGCGGATCGAAACCCCGGCGGCGGCGGCCACGTCCTCGATGGTCGGTTCGCCCTGGCGGGCAGGATCGGGTTGGCTCGGCACATTCGCAGCGGTCATCGCTGCGTTCTAAGCCGATATCCCGTGATCAGGCCAGCCCCACCGTGGCTGCCCAGGCGCGCCACAAATCCGGCCAGGCTTCCACTGGCTTGCCGATCGCGCGGCGCAGGCCAAAGCCGTGGCCGCCATTGGCGAACAGGTGCGTTTCGACCGGCACGCCTTTTGCCTTCAGCGCGGCGCGCAGGCGCAGGGTGTTTTCCACCGGCACAGCCTCGTCATCCTCGGCATGGCACAGGAAATGCGGCGGCGCATCGGCGGGCACGCAGCGATCGGGGGAGTGCGCCGCTTCCAGTGCAGGGGTGGGCTTTGGCCCCAGCAGCAACTGGCGCGATCCGGCATGGGCAATGGCCGGGTCCATGCTGACCACCGGATAGATCGGCGCTGCGCTGTGTGGACGGGCAGACAGCGCATCGGCGGCATCGCGCGGCGTATAGACATTGGCGGCAAAGCGCGCGGCCAGATCGGCGCAGACATGCCCGCCAGCCGAAAAGCCCATGGCCGCAATCCGCTCGGGATCGATGGCGAAATCGCGCGCGCGATGGCGGACCAGACGCATCGCGCGCTGCGCATCGACCAGCGGCGTATCCGGCCCGCTCGACCAGCCTTCGCCCGGCAGGCGATAGAACAGCACGAAGGCGGTAAAACCGCGCGCGGCCAGCCAGCGCCCGATTTCATAGCCTTCCTTGTCCACCACGATCCAGCGGTAGCCGCCACCCGGCGTGATCATCACCGCCGCGCCGTTGGGCCGGTCGGGCCGGAACACCGCCATGCGCGGGCGCGTGATGCCCATCACCGCGCGATCGGTGACCAGGCGGTCGCTGGACCGTTCGTTGACCGTCTCGACAAGAGGGGTGGCCAGATGGCCGGGGGAACCATCTGGCCACAGGTCGAGAGTCTCGGTCGGTTGCGGCAGACCGGGGGGCGTGCCGTTTGGCCCGGCCGGGGGTGGGGTCTGCCCCCAGGCCGGCCGGGCCGCTGCCCATGCACTCGCCACCAGGCTCCGGGCCACCAGAGCGCGACGGGAAAGCGTCATGGGCAGATGCTCCTCAAGGCGTCACATCACAGCTTGGCGCGCGCGCCGAACAGGATCGTGCGGCCGAAGTGGTTGTTTTCATAGTTGCGCTGCGCCGACTGGTCGGTGAAGCGATAGCGATAGGCATCGGTCAGGTTGTTGCCGTCGATCGACAGTTCCAGCCAGGGCCGGATCTTGTAGCGCACCGCCGCATCGACGCTGGTATAGGCGCCATAGCCTTCGAACACGTTGCCCGTGCCGCTGGTGCCATCCACGAACGGCCCGCGATAGCTGACCGAGCCGCGAATGCTGAACTTGCCGTCGTCGTAATAAAGCGTGGCGTTCCAGGCCCGCTTCGACACGTTGAGCAGCGTCTGGTTGTAGATCGCCGAAACCCCTGCCAGCATGCAGGCGCCGGCGGTGTTGCGGGTGCAGGCGCTGACCGCGGGGCCGGTGATGGTATAGTCCGCGTCGCTCTTGATCAGCGTGGCGTTGCCCTGGAACCCAGTGTGGCTGAGGAAGCCCGGCAGGAACGGGAAGGGCAATTGCAGTGCCACTTCGATGCCCTTGAGCGTGGCGCCAGCACCATTGACCTGCGACGAGACCACATATTGCTGATCGGGATCATAGTTGATGTAGGCCGGCGAGCTGGGCGTCAGCACCGAGCGATCGAGCCCGAGCTGCGGCAGCGTGGCGACATAAGTGCCCGAAACCGGGAAGCTCTGGATCTGCTTGATGAACCCGGCCACCGACAGCAGCGCCTGCGGCGCGAAATACCATTCGGCCGAAACGTCGAAATTGGTGGCGCGATAGGGATCGAGGAACGGGTTGCCGAAGGTGACCTTGTAGTTGAACCCGTCGACCGAACCGCCCGGATTGAGGTTGCCGAGCGAGGGCCGGGTGATGACCTTGGCGATCGCCCCGCGCAGGATCACGTCGCGGTGCGGATAGAACGCGATGTTGAACGAAGGCAGCCAGTCGTCATAAGTGCGCCCCACCGTGGCCGCGATCCCGGCGCTATAGCCGGTGGAGCGCTGGTCGGTGTGGGCATAGCGGATGCCCGCGTTGCCGGCATATTCCAGGCCGAACAAATCGCCCTTCACGTCGAACTGGAGATATCCGCCCGAGGTGGTTTCCTGCACCTGGCGGTTGGAGCCGAGGTCTTCCACTGCCGTGCGGCCATAGAGCTTGGTATAGGCCGACGCGGCGTCGATATTGGCCGCGAGGAATTGCGAGGTCGTGCCGCTGGGCTGGCCGGCATCGCCCAGGCTGACAAGGTCGGAAATGCTGGAGGTGACCGGCAGGCCATAGACGCTGGACGAACAGGTCGTGGTGCCCAGGATCACGTCGGGCTGGCCGTTGGTCTTGCAGGCCACGGTGTCGCGCGTCCAGAGCTGGGTCTGGAAGTTGTAGCGCCGCCACACCCCGCCGATCTTGACGGTAAAGCCCTTGGTCACGTCCCATTCGGTGCGAAGTTGCACCGTCTTGAACTTGTTGGTGACATAGGACGGGCGATCGCGGATTTCGGCGAGCTGAAAATTGGCCGGGTTGGTCACGTCGATGCCATAGCTCAGCACCGGCGATTTCATGTTGCTGTAATCGAACGTGAAACCGTTGGCGCCCTTGCTGTCGTAGGCAATCGTGCTTTCCACCGGAATGTCGGCATCGGATTGCGAGAACCCGCCCAGCAGGGTGAAGCGCAAGGTATCGCTCACGTCCTGGTCCCAGGTCGCGCCCACCTGGTAGAACTTGGTCTGCGACTGGCGCAGATAGCTTTCGGTGCGGACATAGGCGTTGTTGAACGTGCCGCTGACCATGTTGCCGTTGCTGTCGTACGTGGGGTTGACCACGTTGAAGCTGCGCTCGTTGGAGCGCGCCAGCACTTCCAGCCACTTTTCCTTGCGGTCTTCCTTGAACGAGGAATAGAGCGCGTCGATCGAGATCTTGGTGTGGGTGCTGGGTTCGAATTGGATCGATCCGGTCAGCCCCAGGCGGCGGCGATCGTGCTCGACCACGCCATAGCGCGGAATGCGCGGGTGGAACGAGAGCGCGGCGGCGTCGCAGGCGGTGGACGGGCGATAGAACCCGCCGCTGTTCACCGGATTGCCGCCGGTGGCCGCTGCCACGGAATAGAAGCAGGGCGTGCCATCGACCGAATTGAAATAGGCCTGCGACCAGCGCACCGTGTTGTTGCCGGTTTCCAGCGTATCGGTGTGCGAATAGGCGGCCGAGAAATTCACGCCCAGCGTACCGGCATCGTTCTTCCACGAGAGCAGCCCGGCCACACGCGGGCCGACATTCTTCGACAGGTCGTTATACGATCCCTGCACGTTGAGCACGGCGGTCAGGCCGGTCTTGCCGGCCAGCGGATTGCCGGTGTTGAGATCGACCACGGCACCCAGCGAGCCTTCGTCCAGGCTCGCCTCGGCGGTCTTGTGCACCACCAGGCTGCTGAACAGTTCGGACGCGAAGACGTTGAAGTCGAACGAACGGTCGCGGTTGGCCGAGGCGCCGTCGGACGAGGTGGTGATCGTCTCCAACCCGTTGACGCGCACGCGGGTGAACTGCGCGCCCAATCCGCGGACGGTGATGGCGCGGCCTTCGCCGCCATCCTTCTGGATCGAAATGCCGGGAATGCGCTGGAGCGATTCGGCGATGTTCTGGTCAGGGAACTTGGCGATGTCTTCGGCCACCACGGCATCCACCGCCGAGACCGAGTTGCGCTTCACGTTGAGCGCGGCCTGGAGCGACTGGCGAAAGCCGGTGACGATGATCGCCGGGGTCTGGTCCTCGCCCGTGCCCGGCGCCGTCGCCGCGGCGGCATCGGCCGGCGGCGCGGCATCCTGCGCCATCGCGCCTTGCGGCAAGGCCAGCGCGCTGCCGGCGAACAGGGCGGTCTTGAGCATCGAAACTCGGGAAATATTCTTGCGCATCGTCACATCCCCTCTCAGCCCGTGAGGCTGAATGATACCGGTGTCAACAATGCACGCAATGGCTTGCATCGATCCGGCAACACTACTCCCATCCGCCCACAGCGGATCGCCCGCGCCTTGGGCGGGGCTTGTTCTTCTCCGCTTGCCTTCCCGTCCCGTGGAGCAGGAAAGGTAACCGGTGTCATTGATCCTTGTTTTGCAGCACGATCTTTCCCCTGTCAAGAACCCGGTTGCAAACCGATGATCAAAGAAATTGGCGTTTGATACAGAGATATAAAAAGAAATAGCGCCGCTGTGGAAGCGGATTTGTGGCCATTATGCTGCACTTGGGACGGCGCAGCATCGGCCTGATTCGATGCCTTAACTTCTGTACCCAAACTGCTGAGCCCTAACTGCCGGGCTGGACATAGGGCGCGGTGCTCCACAGCCGGCGTTGCCAGCCGCGCGGATCGTCCACCATGCGCGAGACGGCGTCGAAAACCATCGTGCCCCGCGCAGGCAGACGATAGGGCTGCCATGTCGCCAGTCCGGGGCGCCCGGTCCGGGCCAGGCCGGCAAAGGCCGCCATCATCGTCGCGCTCAGCGCGCGCGCCGTCGCATCGGTCCCGGAATAGCTGCCGGGCGCGTCCAGCGTGCCGAAAACATAGGGCAGGTCATCGGTGTGCGCCGCCCCGCGCAAAGGATCGCGCGGTGAGGGGCGGTCGAGCTGGTAGACCCAGGTATGCTCGGCCCCGGCAGCGGCGCGGGCATCGGCTTCGATCACCTGGCCCGGCCAGGACCGCCCGGCCGTGGTCGCCGCATAATAGATCTGTTCCACGCTCCAGTCAGGCGCCTGCGCGCGATAGTGCTGCACCACCCATTGCGGATCGAGGTCGATCTTCACTTCGGCGGCCATGCGCTGGGGCAGGTTGTCCCAGGTCAGTCCGGCCAGCTTCGGCCCGCGCGGATCGAGAAAGGCGCGGGTTTCGTCGCGCACATTGCCCAGGATCATCGGCACGTGCAGCGATTGCGGCGCGGCATCGGGCCAGAACGGATGGCGCGGCAGGTTGGTCATGTCCAGCACCGGGCCAAAATAGACCCCGCCGCCCATGATCGGATCGATGGCGTCCAGCGCCGCGATCAGCCGCTCCACCGGCAGCGCCCGCAAGGCGGGCACGCCATCGTCGCCCAGTCCCATGCGAGCAAGCCAGGCGCGGGTGCGGGCCAGGGCATGGCCGGGGCCGCTGGCCTGCACCTGCTGCCCGCTCATCGTCGCCGCCGCATGGAACAGGCCCTGCGCCGCCGGCATGGCCATCAGTGTGGCGATCTTCGCCCCGCCGCCCGATTGGCCGAACACCATGACCCGCGCCGGATCGCCCCCGAACGCGGCAATATGATCGCGCACCCAGTGCAGCGCCAGGATCAGGTCGAGCTGGCCCAGGTTGCCGCTATCGGCCGCCTGCGTATCCAGCGGCCGCAGCCAGGCATAGCCAAGCGGCCCGAGGCGATGGTTGACGCTGACCACCACCACGTCGCCGCCCGCCGCCAGATGCGCGCCTTGCGTGAGGGGATCGGTGACCGAGCCGTTGGCATAGGCACCGCCGTGGAAATAGACCATGACCGCGCGGCCCGCGCCAGGATGCGCCTCGGGCGTCCACACGTTGAGGAACAGGCAGTCCTCGCTTTGCGGGGCATCGGCCATGCCGCGCTGCGGGCATACCGGGCCAAACTGCGTCGCATCCACCGGCGGCCCATCGAACGGTTCGGCCACGGCCCGGGCAAAACGCGCGGCGCGGCCATAGCGTATGCCCTTGAAGGCCAGCACGCCGGCCTCGCGCAGCCCGCGATAACGCCCCACGCGCGGTTGTGGCGGCGCGGCGGCGCGCGTGGCTGCCGGTGCCAGGGCAGCCATGGCCGTGGCGCCCTTGACCAGGGCGCGGCGAGTCAGGACATGGCGGGTCATCGCGGTCATCCAGCGCTCTCCCCAATCTGTTCTTGTCGTCCAGCGCCCTAGCGGCGCACATCACCGCCGCTGGCGGAAAAGGCCTCGAGTTCGCTTTTGCCGATGGTGCACATGTCACCGGGCTGGGAATGCTTGAGCGCGGCATAGGCCAGGCCTGCCTGGGCCATCGCGGCTGCGTCCTGGCCTTCGAGCCAGGGGTGCAGCACGCCGGCGGCAAAGGCGTCGCCCGTGCCGATGCGGTCGACAATGCCGGTCACGTCCACTTCGGCGGTCTGGTGCGCGGTCTCGCGCCCGTCCACCCGCGCGGCCAGGCGGTGGTGGTCCGGCCCGGCGATGTGGCGCGCGGTGGAAGCGATCCATTGCAGGCGCGGGAATGCGGCAAAGGCGGCCTGCGCGGCCTCGCGCCGCCGCTCCGCGCCATCGCCGGAAAAGGGCTTGCCCAGCAACAGCGCGATATCGCGGTGGTTGCCGATCATCACGCTGGCCGACTGCACCAGCCCGGTCAGGATCGCGCGCGGGTCGCTGTCCCACGCTTCCCACAACAGCGCGCGGTAATTGCCGTCAAAGCAGATCGGCACGCCCGCCGCATCGGCCGCCGCCACGGCCGCCTGGGCCAGGGCGACACCGCCCGGCCCCAGCGCGGGCGTGATGCCGGACAGGTGCAGCAGCGCCGCGCCATCGAGCGCTGCGGCAAAGTCGAAGTGCTCAGGATCCGACAGCGCGAACACGCTGCCGGCGCGATCATAAGTGATCGCCGAAGGCCGCAGGCCCGCGCCGCTTTCCAGGAAATAGAGCCCCATGCGCCCCATTGCCCGCCCGACATGGCGGGTATCGACCCCCGCTGCACCCAGCGCGGCGCGGGCCTTGTCGCCCAGCGGGCTGGCAGGCAGGCGGGTGAGCATGGCGGTGCGGTGGCCCAGCGCCGCCAGGCCCGCCGCCACGTTGGCTTCCGCCCCGCCGACCACCAGGTCCAGGCTCTCGCTCTGCGCCATCAGCCGCCGCCCGGGCGTCGCCAGCCGCAGCAGAACCTCGCCAAAGCAGACGACGTGGCCCGAACGCTGGCTCATCGCGCCAGCCACCCGCCATCGACGGCCAGGACATGCCCGGTGACATAGTTCGACGCCGGCGAAGCAAGGAACACCGCTGCCCCGGCAATGTCGGAGGGATCGCCCCAGCGCCCGGCCGGAATGCGTTCCAGGATCTGGCGGTTGCGGGTTTCATCGGCCTGGAGCGCGGCGGTGTTGTTGGTGGCGATATAGCCGGGCGCGATGGCGTTGACCTGCACGCCATGCGGCGCCAGTTCGTTGGCCATGGCCTTGGTCACCCCGCCCACGCCGGATTTGGCGGCGGCATAGCTGGGCACACGGATGCCGCCCTGGAAGGTGAGCAGCGAGGCGATGTTGATGATCTTGCCGCCGCCTTGCGCCACCATGCCGCGCGCGGCGGCCTGGCTCAGGAAAAACAGCGTCTTGAGATTGGTGTCGATCACCGCGTCCCAATCCGCCTCGCTGAATTGCAACAGGTCGTCGCGGCGGATGATCCCGGCGTTGTTGACCAGGATGTCGATCCGCCCCAGCGCCGCGACCGCCTCTTCCACCACGCGCGCCACCGGTTCGGTGCTGGAAAGATCGGCCGCGATGTTCACCGCGCGGCGCCCGGCCTTCTCGATCAGGGCCAGCGTTTCGGCCGGTTCGGAGCGGCCGGCGAGGGCGACGTCGGCCCCGGCATCGGCCAGGGCCACGGCAATGGCCTGGCCGATGCCGGTGTTGGCCCCGGTAACAAGCGCGGTCTTGCCGGCAAGGCTGAAGGAAATGGCCATGGCTGCTTACTTCAACTGGCAGATGTCGAGCACGTTCATGTCGGTATAGTCGAGGTTTTCCCCGCCCATGGCCCAGATGAACGCATACTTCTTGGTGCCCGAACCCATGTGGATCGACCACGGCGGGCTGATCACCGCTTCCTCGTTGCCGATCACGATGTGGCGCATGCTGTCGGGCTCGCCCATGTAGTGGAACACGCGGTCGTTTTCTTCCGCCAGATCGAAGTAGAGATAGATCTCGCTGCGGCGGTCATGCAGGTGCGGCGGCATGGTGTTCCACACGCTGCCTTCCTCCAGCACGGTGAGGCCGAGCAGGAGCTGCGCGCTCTCGCACACGCCGGGAATGACGAGCTGGTAGATCGTGCGCTGGTTGGAATTGGCGAGGTCACCACGCGCCAGCGGATTGGCCTTGTCGAGCGGAATATGCTTGATCGGCAAAGCCTTGTGCGCGGGCGTCGAGGCCAGATAGAACCGCGCGCCTTCGCCTTCGAATACCACCTCTTCGCTGCCCATCGGCACGTAGAGGCATTCCTTGTTACCCAGCGCAAAGCGCTGCCCGTCCACCGTGACGAAGCCCGGCCCACCGATATTGACCACGCCCATCTCGCGCCGTTCCAGCAACGAATGGCCCGCTGCACTGGCCGGCGCGGTCTGGCGCGGCAGGGCCAGCGGCGCGGCCCCCGGCACCGCCCCGCCAATCACGAAGCGCTCGTTGTGCGAATAGTTCAGGTTCACTTCGCCCGCCACGAACATGCCCGTCACCAGATAACGATCGCGCAGCGCCTCGTTCGAGACGCCCTCCATCATGTCCGGATGCGTGGCGTGATAGGTCTTGCAGAACATGGCGCGCTCTCCCTTTCGCTGTCGGGGCGTGTGGTATCGGGTTTTGGTAACCGGTGTCAATGGGGTGGCAAAAGGCTTTTTCGCCTTTCTCCTGCCCGGGGAAATCAGTCCTGCACAGGCACCGCTGAAGCGCGCCGCACCAGGTCCGAGGGGAAAAACGCCGGCTCGCGCGCGGCGCTTTCGGGGCGCGTCAGCTTGCGTGCGGCCGTGCGGGCCATGTCCCGGATCGGCCAGCGCACGGTTGTCAGCGGCGGCCAGATATGCGCGGCGATGGCGGTATCGTCAAAGCCGATGATCGAGAGATCCTGCGGCACGCGCAGGCCGCGTTCGCAGGCCGCATGCAGCACCCCGGCAGCCATTTCGTCGTTGCTGGAAAAGATCGCGGTGGGCGGATTGGCGCCGCCGAGCAGGGCCTGCCCGGCTTCGAGCCCGGATTCGAATCGGTAGTCCCCCCGCGCCAGCAGGGCCGGATCGATCGTCAGCCCGGCCCGGCCCATCCCGGCGATGAAGCCCAGCTCGCGCTCGCGGGCCGAGCGGAAGCCGTCCGGCCCGGCGATGAAGCCGATTCGCCGGTGGCCCAACTCGGCCAGCCAGGCCACTGCCTCGCTCACCGCTTCCTGGTCGTTGGACGCCACCAGATGCGCCTCGTCGTCCAGCTTGGCCGATCCCATGCGCACCACGGTACAGCCCAGATCGCGGCACAGCCGGGCCAGCTCGTCGTTTTCTGAAAGCGGCGGCAGCAGCATCACGCCATAGAGGCGCTGTTGTTCGATGAAATGGTGAATGTCGTCGAGCAGGGTGGGCGAGTGGCGATCCACCGGGCGCACCACCAGCGCGAATTCGGTGCTGCGAATGGTATCGAGAATGCCTTCCTGCACCCCCAGCACCATCTGCGCGTTGGGGTTGTCGTGGATCAGGCCGATCAGGAAATTGCGCCGCAGCGCCAGGGCGCGGGCCTGGGGATTGGGCACGTAATCGAGCTGCGCGATCACTGCCTCGACCTTTTCGCGCGTGGCCTGGTTGAGCAGCGGCGACTTGTTGATCACCCGGCTGACGGTCTTTTTCGAGACTCCGGAAAGGCGCGCCACATCGTTGATCGTGGGTTTCTGCGCTTTGGCCATGGGGGATGTTCTCGCTTCTCGTCGTGCGCTATTTTTTCCGACTTGCCTTCACCAATCGGAAAAGGCAAGATGACACCGGTTACCTTGCTGCGACACGCAGGCTGCCCCATCAAAGGCGGGGCGCAGGGGGCCAGGTTCAATGGCGTAGTATCGGGATTTGACACCGGTTTCCATCCGTGTGCCGCCCGATCCGCCCGGGATGGGTTGGGATGGATTTGACGCAAGAGGCAAAGGCCGTGGCCGAAGCATTTGTGGCAGCGCGGCGCGAGAGGCGCCCACTGGCCACCTATCCCGGAGCAGCGCCGGCCGATCTGGCCGGGGCCTATGCCATCCAGGATGCCGCGCTGGCCCTCGATGGCCGGCAGGTGGTCGGGTGGAAAGTGGGCCGCATCAATCCGCCCGACGATGCGCGGCTGGCCAGCAATCGCCTGGCCGGGCCGATCTTTGCCGATAGCGTGGTGATGCCCGGCGCGGGCCAGGTGCCGGCCATGCCGGTCTTCGCGCAAGGCTTTGCTGCGGCCGAAGCGGAATTCCTGCTGCATGTGGCCCCCGGTTGGGCCGGGGCCGTGCCGGTTGACGATGCCGCGACGCTGGCCCTGCTCGATGCCGTCCACATCGGCATCGAGATTGCCAGCTCGCCCTATCCGGGCATCAACGACGATGGCCCGCCGGTCACCGTTTCGGACTATGGCAACAATTATGGCCTGGTCGTCGGCGCGCCGCTGGCTGGGTGGCAAAGCGTTGATTTTGCCTCTATCGCCGTGACCGTGGCGATCGATGGCGCGGTCGTTGGCGCGGCCACCACGGCCACCATGCTCGATGGCCCGCTGGGCGCGGTGCGGTTCCTGCTGGGCAACCTGGCGGCACGCGGCATTGATGCCGCTGGCGGGCTGTGGGTTTCGACCGGCGCGGTGACCGGGGTTCATCCGGTCACGCCGGGACAACAGGTGCGCGCCACTTTCGCTGGCCACGACGGCGTGGACTGCACCATTATCGCCGCCTGAGGTCGGGCGGGCGAGGATCAAGCCGGCAGGGTAACAAGCCCGCCGATTTCGGGAGTTGAAGCAATGGAAGCGCAGATCGAGCAGGATCGGTTCACGCCTGGCTCTCCTGCCACGGCCAAATCGGGCCGCACGCGCTGGATCGTGGTGGCGCTGCTGTTTGCCGCCACCGCGATCAACTATATCGACCGGCAGATGATCGGCGTGCTCAAGCCCACGCTGGCTGCCGATTTCCATTGGTCGGAAACCGATTTCGCCGCCATCGTGTTCTGGTTCCAGGTGGCCTATGCTATTGGCTACCTCTCGTTCGGCAAAGTGGTCGATGCGCTGGGTGCCCGACTGGGCTATACCATTGCCATCGTCATCTGGACGGTCAGCCACATCGCTCATGGCTTTGCCACCGGCCTCGTCTCGTTTGCCTTGGCCCGGTTCGGGCTGGGCATTGGCGAAAGCGGCAATTTCCCCGCCGGCATCCGCGCCGTGACCGACTGGTTCCCCCAGCGCGAGCGGGCCTTTGCCATTGGCGTGTTCAATGCCGGGGCCAATGTCGGCGCGATCATCACCCCGCTCCTGGTGCCCTTGCTGGTGCTGTGGTTCGATTGGCGCATGGCCTTTTTCGTCACCGGCCTGTTCGGCATCCTGTGGGTGCTGGCCTGGTGGCTGCTCTATCGTCACCCGGAACAGCACGGCCGGGTGAGCCCGGCGGAACTGGCCTGGATCCGCCAGGATCCGGCCGATCCGGTCACCCCGATCGGCTGGGCGCGGCTGCTCACGGTCAAGGAAACCTGGGCCTATGCCCTTGGCAAGTTCCTGATCGACCCGATCTGGTGGTTCTTCCTGTTCTGGCTGCCGGGCTATCTGTTCACGCGCTACAATCTCGATCTCAAGAGCTTTGGCCTGCCGCTCGCCGCGATCTACCTGATTTCGGACCTGGGCAGCATTACCGGCGGCTGGCTGTCCTCGCGCCTGATCAAGGCCGGGCGCACGCCCAATGCCGCGCGCAAGATCACCATGCTGATCTGCGCGGTCTGCGTGCTGCCGATCTGGTTCGTGCAGGGGGTGGACAGCATGTGGTGGGCGGTCCTGATCATCGGCCTGGCCACGGCCGCGCATCAGGCGTTTTCCGCCAATCTCTACACCCTGCCTTCCGACGTGTTCCCGCGCGGCGCGGTCGGCTCGGTGGTGGGCATTGGCGGCACGGTGGGCGCTTTTGGCGGCATGGGCATGGCGCTGTTTGCCGGTTACATCCTCGATGCCACGCACAGCTATGAAGTGCTCTTCGCGATCTGCGCCAGCGCCTATCTGGTGGCGCTCGCCGTGGTCCACACGCTCAGCCCGCGCCTGGCGCCGGTGCGGATCGAGGCCTGACCATGGCCGGGGTCGATCGGCGGGGCGCGCTGGCGGGTGCGGTTGGCCTCGCCGGGATGGCGGGCGTGCCTGCGCCGGCAGCCCGCACCGCGCCCGATCCACGCGGGTTCGACAACCAGCGCCTCGCAGACCTTGGCAATGGTCGCTATCGCAATCCGATCATGGCTGGCGATCATCCCGATCCTTCGATCCTGAAGGACGGCGATGATTACTACATGACCTTTTCCACGTTCGATTCCTATCCCGGCCTGGTCATCTGGCATTCGCAAGACCTGCTCAACTGGCAGCCGATCACCGCCGCGCTGACGCAGAACGTCGGATCGGTCTGGGCGCCGGACCTGTGCCGCCACCAGGGCCGCTATTTCATCTACTTCCCCGCCAAGAGCAGCCCCAACGCCAACTATGTGATCTGGGCCGATCACATCGCGGGGCCGTGGAGCGCGCCGATCGACCTGCACTTGCCCGATCACATCGATCCCGGCCATGCCGTGGGCGAGGATGGCTCGCGCTGGTTGTTCCTGTCGGGCGGAGACCGCGTGCGCCTGGCCGATGATGGCCTGTCGACCGTGGGCGCGGTGCAGCATGTCTATGATCCCTGGCACTATCCGCCCGATTGGGACGTGGAAGGGTTTTCGCCCGAAGGCCCCAAGATCGTTGTCCATGGCGGCTGGTTCTATCTGATCACGGCGGTGGGCGGCACGGCCGGCCCACCCACCGGGCACATGGTCATCGCCGCGCGCTCCCGCTCGATCCACGGGCCGTGGGAAAACTGCCCGCACAACCCGATCGTGCGCACGCGCAGCCGCGAGGAAGCCTGGTGGTCGCGCGGGCACGCCACGCTGGTCCAGGGACCGGGCGGGGACTGGTGGTCGGTCTATCACGGCTATGAGCGCGATTACTGGACGCTGGGGCGCCAGACTCTGCTCGATCCGGTGGAATGGACCGCCGATGGCTGGTTCCGCATGCGCGGCGGGGACTTGTCCGCGCCGCTGCCGGCGCCGCATGGCGGGCGCAAGTCCGGCCCGCATGGCTTGCCCCTGTCCGACGATTTCGCGACGCTGGAACTGGGCCGTCGCTGGAATTTCTTCAAGCCCGGCGCGGACGAGGCAAGCCGTGCGCGCGTCGCCGATCACTGCCTGCATCTGGCCGCGCGCGGCACGGCACCGGCCAATTCCTCCCCCCTTCTGCTGATTGCCGGGGACCAGGCCTATCAGTTTGAATGCACGATCGAGATCGATCCCGAGACCACCGCCGGGCTGCTGCTGTTCTATGACCAAGCGCTCTATTGCGGGCTGGGGTTCGACACCGCGCGGTTCGTCACCCACCAATATGGCATGGAGCGGGGACGCCCGGCCAATCCCCATGGCGCCCGTATGCGCCTGCGGGTGCGCAACGATCGGCATATCGTGTCGTTCTTCACCAGCGGCGATGACGGCCGCACTTGGCAGCGCTTTGACCGGGGCATGGAGGTTTCGGGCTATCACCACAACGTGCGCGGTGGCTTCCTGATGCTGCGCCCCGGTCTCTATGCGGCGGGCAAAGGGGAAGCCCGCTTTCGCGATTTCCGTTTTCGTGCGCTGGATTAGAGTCCGCAAAGGACGCCAATTGCCTTCGTCACCCCGGACTTGATCCGGGGGCACTTGATGCCCTCGGTGGCGGAGGACCCCGGATCAAGTCCGGGGTGACGGTGAAAATGAATAGAAATCTGTCTGGGAGAATTGCCGTGCCCCATCCGCTCCTGCGTGGCGCTTCGCTGCTTGCGCTGGTTCTCGCTGCTTCGGCAGCCCGTGCTCCCACAGCGCGCGCCACCCCCGCCGATGGCCTGCTGTTCCACGCGCCGATGGACACCGATTTCACCGCCACCACGGCGGGCGGCGATGCCGTGCCCAATTTCCAGAGCGACGCGGCGACCGTGCCCGATGGCGCCGTGGGCGGGGCCGGGCGCTGGGGCGATGGCGGCTATGTGGCGTGGAATGCGCCGGGCAACATCTATGCCCAGCGCGGCACGGTCTCGTTCTTCTGGCGCAGCCACACCCCGGTGGGCGAGGCGCCCTTCGTGATTTTCCGCGCCGGGGCGGCCGATCATTCCAGTTGGGACATGGCGTTCCTGCGCATCGACTGGAACGGCCACGGCTTCGACGCTTTCGTCACCGACGCCAACCTGTCGCGCGTGCGGGTGAGCTGGGCCATCCCGACGCCGCCCGCGCCCGAAGCCTGGCACCACCTGGCTTTCGCCTGGGACGAGGCGCGCGGCGTCACCCTGTTCTGGGACGGGCGCGAAGTGGCGCGCAAGGCGCAGGCGGCCGATCTCGACATGGGGCTGGATCAGTTCGGCCTGGCCGGGCGGGTGATGGCGCCGCACCAGGTGCAGAGCCGCTACAACTTCATGCGCGGCTCCGATCTCGACGATATCCGCGTCTACGATCACATGCTCGATGGCGCGGGGGTGGCGGCGCTCGCCGCGCGGCACGATCCCGCTGCTCCGGCGCCCGAAGCGCCCGATCGCGCCGCCTGGCTGCACCGCTTTGGCTGGGACAGCCAGAGCCCGCCGGTGCTGGCCGATCCGGTCACCACCGTGCGCAAGGTGGAATTCGCCGACGCGAAAGACCTCAAGGAATGGATGTGGAAAGGGGTGGACGGCATTGCCGAAACCACCTGGCCCGGCGTCTACAACCGCTCCCGCCTGCCGGGCCGCGACGACTATTTCGAGCTGCCCGACTGGAACGTCTATGTCGAAGGGGGCAAGGCCTATAGCCTGACCGTGCCGCCCGGCACTGCGTTCAACCGCGTGGAAATCCGCGGTGCGGCCTATGGCGCACTGGAATGGTCAGCTGATGGCCAGGCTGGCTGGCGCAAGCTGGCGCAGCGGCCGCAGGGCGTGGTGCGCTCGGTGACGCAAACCGGGCCGCTCACCGGCGGCGTGCTGCGCTTCACCAATGTGATGCAGGAACAGCCGATCCAGGAAATCTGGGCCTATGACATCCACCCCGGCGTGGTGCCCGATGGCACGTTCCAGTTGCGCTATACCGTGCGCAGCGCCGCGCCGACCGATCTGGGCGCGCTGGCCCCGCTCAATGCCTTCATCGCCGGCCGCTATCCCATGGCAGAGCGGGCCACGGTGGTGGCCCTGCCCAGCGAGGGCGTGCGCGCCGCGGTGGGCGCTGGCAGCGCGGCGGGCAGCGGCACGGTGGTGCGCCAGCAGGGCGCGCACCTGCCGCTGGTGCATGTCTTGATCCCCTCGAACTTTGGCGATGCGCCGGCCGGGCGGCCGCTGGCGCGGGCGTGGAACTATGGCTGGGAAAACAGCCATGACGGCCTCGATGGCGTGGCGCTCGATCTGCCGCCCATCCACGCCACGCCCGATGCGCGCGGGCTGATCCCGCTCGATATCCGGGTGAAAGACCCGATCTGGCCGCAGCGCGACATGATCGACGTGCAGGTCTCGGTGCGCCCCGGCGAAGCGCGCACGCTCTGGCTCGACTTGCGCGACCGCATACTCACCGGCGACAGCCTCTATCTGACCGTGGCCTCGGCCGCGCCCGATTTCGGCGCCACTTCGCTCGACGGCATGGGCGTGCGCCTGGTGTTCAAGGACCGCGCCGAGGCAATCAAGGAGCATGTCGCCGATCGCTTCAACCAGGTGAAGGACAACTGGGCGTTCCTGGTGGAGGAACACACCGCGTCCAAGCGCGAGGCGCTCTATCGCCGGCTCCATGGCGATATCACCGATCTCTTGCGGGTGGACCCGGACAATCTGGAAGCGCGGCGCTATTGGGCCGATATCGGCTATTCCCAGGCGCAATTGCCGCCTTTCGTCCAGCCCACGCCGCCCAAGGGCGTGCCGCTCTGGGCGTTCCGCCAGTTGGAAGACCTCAAGCTGGCGCGACAGTTCGTCAACTGGTGGATCGACAACCGCCAGGTGCCCTACGGCGATTTCGGCGGCGGCATTTCCGACGATACCGACCTGACGCAGCAATGGCCGGGGCTGGCGCTGATGGGGGTGGACCCTGACAAGATCAACGCCTCGCTGCGCGCGCTGTCGGACGCGGTCTACAAGAACGGCATGATCGTCAATGGCTTGAGCTATATCACCAGCGACGAGTTGCACGTCTATGAGGAAGGCATCAATGCCGATGCCGAACGGCTCTACCTGAACTGGGGCGAGCCCAGGGCGGTGGAGCGGATGATGGCCACGGTCAAGGCGCTGGGTGGGCTGATCCGCACCAACCCGGCCGGGCACATGCACATTTCCTCAAGCTGGTATGGCGGGCGCAAGATCTATCGCGACGAGCCCTGGGCCTGGCAGAAGCCCTATGGCTGGGTGATCATGCACACCCCGATCCTCTTGGGGCTCTACAACGCCGATCCCACCGCGCGCCATCTGGTGACCGGGATGGTCGATGGGCTGCTCGCCCACGGCAAGCAGGGCGCAGATGGCCTCTGGCGCTTTCCCAACGACATAAGCTGGAACAGCGATGCCGAGCGCGCAGGCGATGGCGGCGGGGCCAGCCTGCCGATGCAATCGGCCTGGGCGGCCTGGCGCTTTACCGGCGATGACAAGTACTTGCGGCCCGTGTTGGGCCGGCTGGTGCCTGGGCAGTTCGGCGCGCTGGGCGAATTGAACGAGAACGTTCTGACCGTGTTGAACCAGCGTGCCGCGTGGCAGGGCACCACGCTCAAGGCCGCGCAAGGCGGCAACGACGTGGCCCGGTTCGAGGCGTGGAACAGCACCGGGAACCGCGCCTGGCTGGAAGCGCTCAATGCCGCCGGCATCGCCGACAAGGCGCAGCACATGTACATGTACACACAGGGCCACTGGTGGACCGACCGGGTGGAGGCGCCCAACGAACTGCTCCAGCGCGAGCGGCTGGGCGGCATTGCCCTGAAACGCAACCAGACCTGGCCGGGCAACGCGGTAAGCTGGCGCTTTGCCGATCCCGAAGCTGCGCTCAAGGTGGCGATCCTGGTGCGCGACGCCACGCCCGAAGGCTTTACCGTGATCGCCCACAACACCACCGCGCAGGAACAGCGGGCGCAGATGGGCACCTGGAACGTGGTGGCCGGCACCTGGACGATGACGCAAGGCGTGGCGCCCGACGATGGCGACGCGGCACAAGGCCCGGTGCAGACACACGCGGTGGAAATGGAACGGGGCGGTTCCATTCCCGTGGCCTTCGCGCCGGGGCAGACCACGGTGATGACCTTCCGCCTGAACCAGCGCGCCGCCGTGCAGCCCGAACATCGCCCCGATTGGGGCATCGGGAGCGATGACGTCACCCGCCAGGGCGCAACTCTGCGTGTGCGCGTGCACAGCCTGGGCAGCGTGGCCGCGCCGGCTGCCGTGTTGCGCCTGGAGACGGCCGAGGGCCAAGTGCTGGCCAGTGCGCCGGTTCCGGCCTTGCCCGCGCCCATGGACCTGACACCAAGCACCGCCACGGTCACGCTGCCGCTGCCCAAGGGTGCCAGGCCGGGCCTGCGCCTGCGCATCGTCAGCGACGCGGCCGAAGTGACGCAGCGCAACAATGTGGTCGTGCTGGAGAGCGGCACGTGATCGCGCGCGCCATCCTGGCTCTGGCGCTGGCCCTGCTGCCCGCCAGCGTGGAAGCACGGCAGACCCTGTGGCGCTTCGACAATCTCGCGCACATTGGCCACATGGCCCCGCAAGTGCTGGGTCATCCGCAGGTGCAGCGCACCCCTGAGGGCAAAGCGCTGGTGTTCGATGGCGTGCAGGATGCGCTGATCCTGCCGCGCCATCCCTTGGCCGGAGCGGCGCAATTCACCGCCGAGGCGCTGTTCCGCCCCGATGGCGGCGCGTTCGAGCAGCGCTGGCTGCACTTGGCGAGCGATGATCAACCCGGCCGCCCGCCGGGGGAAACGCGCATCCTGTTCGAAATCCGCGTGGTCGGTGCCGCGTGGTATCTCGATACTTTCGTGAAAGGGCCAGGCTATGCCCAGGTGCTGGTCGATCCGGCCCGGCTGCACCCGCTGGGCCGCTGGTATCACGTGGCGCAGACTTTCGACGGCACCACGTATCGCAGCTATGTCAACGGCGTGCTGGAAGGCGAAGCGCGCGTGGCCTTCACCCCGCAGGGGCCAGGCAGCGCCAGCGTGGCCATGCGCCGCAACGGCGTGAACCACTTCCACGGCGCGATCGCCCGCGCGCGCTTCACCGATCGGGCGCTGGCCCCCCGCGATTTCCTGCCGCTGCCGCGTTAGGCCGGCCAGGCCCAGACGCTGCGCGCCAGACCGACCGCTTCGCCCGCCTGCGCTTCCAGCACCAGCGAGATCACGTGTTCCTGCTCGCCCGGCGGCAGCGCGGCGGCGAGCGGGCCAGGCGCGGCATCGGCCTTGCGCGCCACCAGCGTGCCATCCACCCACAATTGCGCCTTGCCGGCCACACTGGCGAAGGCCACGCGCCCGCCGCGCAGCGCGAGGTCGCGGCGCGGCGTCAGGCGGGTTTGCAGCAGGGTATAGCCCGGCGTGGCCGGCGCTTCCTCCAGCCGCCCGGCGCGCACATAGGACAAGGCGCGCCAATCGCTGCGCGCCAAGGCCTGCGCGCCATCGGGCAAAGTCGCGGCAAAGGCGGTGCGGCGCCATTCGCTGACCGGCTGCGCGCCGGGGGTTGCGGCGAGCGCGGGCATGTCGTTGGCCTGCGGGGCAAAGCCGATGGTCACCCGCGCCACCGGCAGCCCGGCCACTTGCGCGGTCAGCGTCAGGCGGCCCTGCCCGGCGGGCGCGCGCACCAGCACTTGCGCCAGCCCGGCATAGAGCCGGCGGCTGCTGGCCTGTTCGCTGTCATGATCGTTGGCATCGCCATTGCCCACGCCGATGATCTCGCCCCCGCCGGTCAGCGTGAACGTCACGCGGTCGGTCGCGGTGGGCACATGGCGGCCGGCGCTGTCGAGCAGGTCCACGCTCACCGGCTGCACGTCGCGCCCGGTGCCGGCCATCATCGCCCGGTCTGCGGTCAGGCGCAGGCGCACCGGCGCGCCGGTGGTCTCCACCCGCGCCCGCGCCACTTCGCGCCCTTGCGCATAGCCCACCGCTTCCAGCCGGCCCGGCGCATAGGGCACCTGCCAGCTTGGCGCGGCAAAGGGATCGACGGTCTTGCGGCCGAGCGAAGCACCGTTGAGAAACAGCTCCGCCTCGGCTGCATTGGTCGGCACCATGACCTGGATCGCCTGGCCTTCGCGGCCCGGCCAGTTCCAGTGCGGGCCGATGGCGATCACCGGCTGGCCGTCCAGCCACTGCGCACGGCGGATGTGATAGGCCATCTTGGCAAAGCCGCACAGGTCGAGAATCCCGAACGAACTGCTCGCCGCCGGCCAGGGCAGGGGCGTGGGCTCGCCATGGTAATCGAACCCTGTCCACACGAACGTGGCGCCCATGAACGGCCGGCTGCCGATGCGGCGCCAGCTTTCGGTGTGGGTAAGGCCCCATTCCGGGGCATTGGTGTCATACGATCCGAGCACGTTGCGCTGCTCGTCGTTGCGCCATTCGCCGCGCGTCATCACCGCGCTGGTGTCTTCGGTGCTGATGATCGGGCGATCGGGATGGGCGGCGTGATAGCGATCGTACCACTCGGCGCGATAGTTGAAGCCGACCAGATCGACCGCATCGGCGCCGTTGAGCGGGGTGAAGAAGCCGTCGTTCATCGCCGCCGTCACCGGGCGGCTGTCGTCCAGTTCCTTGACCACGGCCGCCAGGCGGCGCACCATTTCATAGCCTTGGGCGCTGCCCTGCATCGGTTCTTCGTTGAGCACCGACCACATGATCACGCTGGGCCGGTTGCGATCGCGCCGCACCATCCAGCGCAGATGCGCGGCATAGTCGGCGCTGGGGTTGAAATGGCGGTTCTCGTCCATCACCAGCATGCCCAGGCGATCGCAGGCGTCGAGCAGGGCCAGCGACGGGGCATGGTGGCTGGAGCGGATGGCGTTGCAGCCGATATCCTGCAAGCGGCGCACGCGCCATTCCACCAGGGCGTCGGGCAGGGCCACGCCCACCCCGGCGTGATCCTGGTGAATGCACACGCCCTTGATCTTGAGCGGCTTGCCATTGAGGAAAAAGCCCTTGTTCGCATCGAAGCGGATGGTGCGAAAACCGAGGCGCAGGCGTCGCCGGTCGATCACCTGCCCGTTCCGGAGCAGATCCACTTCCAGCGTGTGCAGCAGCGGGGCCTGCGTGGACCACAGCGCCGGGTCGGTCACGGCAAGGTCGCAGCCCGCCTCCACCGTGGCCAGCGCCGCCGGACTGGCACTGGCCTGCCCGCGCGCCAGTTCGCGGCCATCGGGGGCGATCAGGCGCACGTCGATGGTGGCGGGGCCAACCGGTTCGCTGGCCTCTGCGCCGCCACCGGCGTTGTTGAGCGTGACGCGCACCGGCACGGTCCAGGTGCCACCGGTCTGCCCCGGCGCGGCGGGCCGGGGATCGGCATGGATGCCATCGGTGGCGATGTGCAGCGCCGGGCGCACCGCCAGCGCGCATTCGCGATAGAGCCCGGCGCCTTCATACCACCAGCCTTCCATCGCCTGGGCATCGACGCGGATGGCGATCACGTTGGCTTCCTCGCCATAGCGGGCGAACGGGGTGATATCGATGTTCTGCTGCACATAGCCGGAAAAGCTGTGCGCCACGGGAATGCCGTTGAACCACACCGTGGCGTTGGTCGCCATGCCGCCCAGTTGCAATTCCAGGTAGCGGCCGCGCCAGGCTTCCTCCAGGCGCAAGGTGCGGCGATACCAGCCCACGCCCCGGCGGCGATAGCCCCAGGCGTTGTTCTGGTCCGCCTCGATCGGATGCTGGATCGCCCAGTCGTGCGGCAGGCGCACGCTGGCCCAGTCGCCATCGTCGAAATCCTGGCCTGCCGCGCCCGGCGCGTTGCCGGTCTTGGTCACGGCGTAGGTATCGTCGTTGCCGCGCGGCGGTGCCACGGCAATGTCGCCTTCAAGGAAACGCCAGCCATCGTCGAGGCGGCGCAGGCTGGGATCGGCAGGGGGCAGGGGATCGAGAAGGCGGCCGAACGGCACCGGCATGTCGGGCGACAGCGGCGCGCCGTCGCTCATGGCCACGCCTTGCCTCGCCGGGGGCGCTTCAGCCGCCCGCGCCATCGCGCCGCCCAGGCCGGGCAGGGCGCCCAGCACCACGCCGGACGTGCTGGCGGAAAGCAAGGTTCTGCGGTCGATCATGCGTGATGCCCCTGTGCCGCGCCAGGCACCTTTCGCGCTGCCCGACGCATGAAACCAATTGCAGACTAGTTGATCGTATTTATCCGATCAGTGCAAGCGCAAGATGCCGCGAAAGCGAAATTGGACAGGCCGCCTTATTGTGTTTCTGGCGGAAATTGGCGGTTTTGCGCTCAAATTTGCTGAAAATGGTATTGACCGTCCGCAATCGGATTGACCAATTCAAGCAGGTGGGCATATTGTCTGATAAATGAAGCCTGCTCTCCCGCTCCCCCTGCGCAAGGCCTGGATCCTGGCCATCGCTGCGCTGCTGGCGTCCCCGGCCATGGCGCGCGACGAAGCCGTGCCGCTGGTGCACGATACCGGCCAACCGGGCGCTTTGCTGCTGGCCGGCGAAGGCCACGCCCTGCCGATCCTGACCGATCCGCACGATGCCGAGGTGGTGCGCCGCGCCGCGGCCGATCTGGCGCAGGATATCGCCACGGTCAGCGGCGTGAAGCCGGTGGTGCGATCCGGCGGCCCGCGCGGGGGCAATGCCGTGGTCATCGGCACGCTGGGCCACAACCGCGCCATCGATGGCCTGGTGGCGCGCGGCCGCCTGTCTGTCTCCGGCCTGGCCGGCGCGTGGGAAAGCTTCGTCATCGCCACGGTGGACCGCCCCTGGCCGGGCGTGGACCAAGCGCTGGTGATCGTGGGCAGCGACCGGCGCGGCACCGCATACGGCGCTTATGAACTGGCGCGCGCGATCGGCGTTTCGCCCTGGGCGTGGTGGGCCGATCTGCCGCCGCGCCACCGCGATGCGCTGTGGCTCGATGCCGGATTGCATCGCTTCGGCCCGCCATCGGTCAAGTATCGCGGCATTTTCCTCAATGACGAGGACTGGGGCCTCTATCCCTGGGCGGCGCAGACCTATGATCCCGCCTATGGCAACATCGGCCCGCGCACCTATCAGCGGGTGTTCGAGTTGATGCTGCGGCTCAAGGCCAACACGCTGTGGCCGGCGATGCACAAGACCACCCGCGCCTTCAACGCCGATCCGGCCAACGCGCGCCTCGCTGACAGCTATGGCATCGTGATGGGATCATCCCACGCCGAAGCGATGCTGCGCAACAATGTGGGCGAATGGAAGGACGATCCCGCCCGCTTCAACTACGCCACCAACCGCGCCGGGGTGCGCGCCTATTGGGACGAGCGGGCGCGGATCAACGCCGGCTATGAAAGCCTGTGGACCGTGGGGCTGCGCGGGCTGCACGATACCGGCATGGTCGGGGCACCGACCATGGCCGCGCGCCAGGCCCTGCTCGACCAGGCGATTGCCGACCAGCGCGCGATCCTCGATGCCCATGTGCCCGGCGGCGCGGCGCGGGCCGGGCAGATTTTCGTGCCTTACAAGGAAGTGCTGGATATCTATCGCGCCGGCATCCACGTGCCCGACAATGTCACCATCGTCTGGCCCGACGACAATTTCGGCTATATCCGCCAGTTCCCCAGCCCCGCCGAAGCCGCGCGATCGGGCGGGGCCGGCGTCTATTACCACTTGTCGTACCTGGGCTATCCGCTGGCCTATCTCTGGCTCTACACCACGCCGCCCGCGCTGGTGCAGGAAGAGATGCTGCGCGCCTATGACGCGGGGGCGCGGCAGTTGTGGATGGTAAACGTGGGCGATATCAAGCCGGCCGAGATCGGCATCAGCCATTTCCTCGACCTGGCCTGGGACGTGGAGCGCTGGCGCGGGACCAGCCAGCATGCCTATCTGGCGCAGTGGCTGGGCGCAGCGTTCGGGCCGCAGGCGGGCGAGGCCGGGGCCGATCTGCTCGACGCGCATTTCCGCCTCAACATGGTGCGCCGGCCCGACCACCTGGAATGGCCCGCGCACGAGGAAGACCGCCATCTCAGCAGCCTGACCCCGGCGCAGGTCGATGCGCGACTGGGCGAAATGCGCCGCATTGCCGCGCATGCCGAGCAAGTGGGGCAGGGCCTGCCGGCCGACCGCCGCGATGCCTGGTTCGAGCTGGTCGGCTTTCCGCTGGGCGCGGCGGCGGCGGCCAACGTGCGCTTCTTTGCCGCCGAACGCTTTGACGAACAAGTGGAAGTCGATCCCGCAGCGGCGCGCAGCGCCGAGGGTGCGGTGGCCCAGGCCGAGGCAGACATTGCGGCGCTGACCCAGCGCTACAACACCGGCATTGCCGGGGGCAAATGGCGCGGGATCATGCCCGCCGAGCCGGCGGACAGCCAGTGGCGGATCTATCGCCCGCGTCCTGTGGTCACGCCTGCCCCGTTGCTGCGCAGCTCGCCGCAGGCCTTCTTCCAGCGCGTGGACAGCGCGCCACCGGCCCGGCCCGATGGGCTCGCCCCGCCCCGCGAAGCGGCCGGCTGGCGCTGGATCGACGGGATCGGACCGCGCGGCGGCGCCCTGATGGCGCAGGCGCCGGGCGCGACGATGGCCTTCACGCTCGATCGCACTGCGCCGGGCGCCGCCGCGCTCGATATCCTGCCGCTTTTTGCACAGGGCGATGCGCGCAGCCTGCATCTGGCGGTTGCGCTCGATGATGGCCCGCCGCAGGATATCGTGGTGCCGCGCCAGGTGGGCGACGCGGCCTGGGTGGCGGGCGTGCTCGACAACCGCTTGCGCCTGCCCCTGCCGTTTGTGCTGCCGGCCGGTCATCATCGCCTGCGCGTGGTGGCCCAAGGCAGTGGTATCGGTGTGATCGCCCTGGTCGATACGTCCCAACCATGATGGAACCTGCGCCAATGAAACGCTTGCTTGCGCCTCTGCTTGCCACGATTGCCGGTTGCACCCTGGCCGGATCGGCCTTTGCGGCATCCGATCCGCTGGCGCCGACCGGGCAATGGAGCGCCAACACGCGCGGCCAGGCGCAGACCCCACCGATGGGCTGGAACAGTTGGAATGCGTTCGGCGCCGATATCGACGAGACCAAGCTGCTTGCTTCGGCGCAAGTGCTGGTGGACAGCGGGTTGGCCGCCAAGGGCTATCGCTATGTCGATATCGACGATGGCTGGTGGGCCAAACGGCGCATGCCCGATGGCCGCATGCTGGTGCGCACTTCGGCCTTTCCTTCGGCGGTGACGGCCGATGGCGCCACTTCGCTGCGGCCGCTGACCGACCGGCTCCACGCCATGGGCCTGAAGGCCGGGATCTATTCCGACATCGGCCGCAACGGCTGCAACCAGGTGTTCGGCGCGCCCGATGCGCCGGGTCTGCCCCAGGGCACCCAGGCCGAGCGCGAGATCGGGCTCTATGGCCATGTCGAGCAGGACATCGCGCTCTATTTCCACGAGTGGAACTTCGACCTGATCAAGGTGGACGGCTGCGGCATCCGCGCATTGGGGCCGGACAATCCGCGCGTGAAGGCCGGGCTCTATCGCCCGCTGGGGCCGGTCATCGATTTCGACGAACTGCCCCGCACCGATATTGCCGAAGTGCGCCGGCTCTATGGCGCGGTGGCCGATGCCCTGGCGCGGACGCGCCCCGCGGGGGACTATGTGCTGTCGCTGTGCCTGTGGGGTTCGGCCAACGTGCGCAGTTGGGGCAAGGACCTGGGCAACATGAGCCGCACCAGCGAGGATATCTCGCCGACCTGGGCACGCATGCTGCACAACCTCGACAGCACGGCGCGGCGCCCGCTCTATGCCCATCCCGGAAGCTGGAACGATCCCGACATGCTGTTCATCGGCAAGGGTGAATTCGATGCGACCCATGCCGTGGAAGCGCGATCGCACTTTGCATTGTGGGCCATGGAAAACGCCCCGTTGCTGATCGGGATGGACTTGCGCCAGGCCAATGCCGAGCAGATGGCGCTGCTGGGCTGGAAAGCGGCGATCGCGCTCAACCAGGATCCCGCCGGCAACCAGGCGGTGCTCGCCTATGACAGCGCCGAAGTGCAGATCTACGTGAAGACGCTGGCCGATGGGACCAAGGCCGTCGCCCTGCTCAACCGCAGCGCGGCCGCAACCCACGCCACGCTGACCGCCGCGCATCTCAAGCTGGTGGGAGAGATCGCGACGACCGACCTGTGGACCGGCAAGTCCGGCCGCTTCACCGACGAGACGACAGTACCGCTGGCCCCGCACGAGACCGTGCTGCTCAAGGTGTCGGGCCGACGTCGCCTGCCCGACGGGCTCTATCTGTCGGAAATGCCGGGCCGGGTGAACCCGGCGGTGGATGGCGTGGTGCAGCCGCAGCCCGATCCGCTGGTCCATCGCGGCCTGTTGCCGTGGAACGACACGCGCGGCACCGGGGAGCATCCGCGCTATGGCGGTTGGGGCGGCGCAGCGGTGGATAGCGGGCCTTACGGGCAGGAATTGCAGGCCGGCCACGAGAAGATCGACACCGGCATCGGCATTCTCGCCGGTTCGCGGCTGCAAGTGCGCAATGCAGGACAGGCGCGCTTCACCGCGCGGGTGGGCGTGGACGATGCCGCCTGGGGCAACAGCGGCGCCGTGACGTTCCAGGTCTACGGCGACGGGCGCCTGCTCGCCCAGTCCGCGCCGCTGCGGGCAGGGGCCGCGCTGGTGCCACTTGCCGCCGATGTGCGCGGGGTGCGCCTGATCGAACTGGTGACGCGGCCGGCGCGAGCGAGCGATGCCCCCGATCCGGTGATCTGGGGCGAGGCGGCGCTGCGCAATTGAACCAAGGCGTTTCATTGTGATGAAGAACTGGGCAGCATGGTGGGCGGCGGCCCTGGCCCTCGCGCTGGCAGTCATGCCGGCAGGCTTGCGCGCGGCCGATCCGGCGTGGGACCGGCCCCACGCGGCCAATCCCCTGCTGCCCGGCTATTTCGCCGATCCGACGATCGTTCATGACGGCAGGCGCTGGACCATCTTTGCCACCGCAGATCCCTGGGGCGGCGATCACCTGGCGATGTGGCAATCGACCAATGGCCGCGACTGGACCTGGTCGCAGCCGGCCTGGCCCAGCAAGGCGGCCGCCACCAGCCCGAGTTCGGGCGATGCCATGGTCTGGGCGCCTTCGGTGGTGAAAGGGCGCGACGGGCGCTGGTGGATGTACGTTTCGGTCGGCAGCGAAGTGTGGGTCGGCAGCGCCCCGGCGCCGGGCGGTCCATGGGCCGACGCCAACCACGGCCGCCCGCTGATCCCCGGCAATTTCCGCCCCGGCTTCCACATGATCGACGCCGAGGCTTTCATCGACCGGGATGGCCAGGCCTGGCTGGCCTGGGGCTCAGGGCTGAACTGGGTCAACGGCCATTGCTTCGTGGTGCGCCTGGCGGCGGACATGGTGCATTTTGCCGGGCCGGTGGAGGACGTGACGCCCACGCATTATTTCGAGGCGCCGTTCCTGCTGCGCGCGCGCGATGGCTATGTCCTGTCCTACAGCGCGGGCAACACCACGCGCGATACCTATCAGGTGCGCTATGCCACCGGGCCAAGCCCGCGCGGGCCGTTTACCGAGGCGCCCAACAGCCCGATCCTGCAAACCCAGCCGGGTGACGCGATCATCAGCCCGGGCCATCACGCCTTTTTCCGCAGCGGCGGCCGCGCCTTCATTCTCTATCATCGCCAGGCCTTGCCCTGGCGCGCCGGCCAGCCCGAAACGCTGCGCCAGGTCGCGGTCGATGGACTTGAAATTTCGCCGGGGCCACGCCTTCTCGTGCGTGGCCGCTGGGGTCCGGGGGTCGATCATGCCGGGGTGGCCGTGCCTGGCTGGGCGGCGCATCGCACCACCGGCCTGCCCTGGCGCGCGTTGGGCGGAACGGACCGCGCCGCCTCTGACGACAACTTTGCCACGCTGTGGCGCCCCAGCGCCGATCGCCGCCTGGTGGCAGATCTGGGCCGCGTGCGAGCCTTGCGCGAAACCTGGCTGCGGCCGGAATTCCCCGACCGCGCGATGCGCGTGTCGCTGTCCACCTCGCGCGACGGGCGACACTGGCGCGCCGTGACCGGGCCAGTTGCGCGCAACGGATCGCCGATCCATCTCGGCCGCAACCTGACAGCGCGCTATCTGCGGCTCGATCTGCTGGACGACAAGCCGATGGGCCTGTGGGAATGGACGATGCTGCCGCGATAGAGTGCGATGACAAAAAGTGGGAACCGGTTTTTGTCGAAAATCGCACGACCACAAATATCTAGGCCGTAAACTCATAAATGGCACCCCCGAGGCGCCAAAATGGCGAACATATCGGGCCGAAGTGACCGCCGCGAAGGCTGGTGGCCTTTGCAAGGGCACTTTGGGCCGAGATGGAAGCCATTTTGGCGCCGCTTCGCGGTTTGACCCAAAGGCCCCCTCGCAGCGTCGAAAGCACTTGAAATATTGCCGATATTCCTGCGCGCTTTCTCCTCGCGACGGGGCCTTTGGCCTCAAACCTCGGGGGTGCCATTTATGAGTTTACGGCCTAGCACTACTTTGGCAGAAGTGTGATTTTTGGGATTCCCAAGGC
>NZ_BMZP01000004.1:61234-339241 GCF_014652855.1 Novosphingobium pokkalii | reverse complement strand
CCTGCCCCCGCAACCATCATACAACATACCAAGCCGCCTCTCATCAGGCGGCTTTCTGCGTTAAAAACTCACCGCAATCCCTCAACATCCCCTCACGCACACGGCAGAGGATTTGCGCGTGGGCATCCGCAAAACTTGTGCCGGTCCGAGCTTGCCCGATTCTGTGCCCATGCCGCCCGTCTCGAACACCACCCTTCAAGCAGCCATCGTACTCGCCCTGTTTGCGTGACCGTGCCGATCCAGATCCGGCAACCGCACCAACGCATGGTTTGAACACACTGCAACGCCGTGTTGTGCAATTGGCTACATGAGCAAATGTTGGCAGGGCATAGCCTTATGCCACGATGCATGCGATCCCCGCCCACCATCAGCGCCTGACCGGGCACCAGCGCCTGACCGGACTGTCGCGCGTGGCATTCGGTGCCGACGGGATTAGCGACATCTACCAAAAGGCACCTTGCCGCCTGCTGTTTCCCGATGCCGCGGCAGGCGAATTTCCCTTGGCCGTCAGTCTGACCACCAGTGGCGGGCTGACTGGCGGAGACCGCGTGGCCGTGCATGTGGTGGTGGAGCCGGGGGCCTGCGGCACGGTGACCACGCAAGCCGCCGAAAAGCTCTATCGCGTGCTGCCCGAAGATCCCGATATCGCGGTCGAAACCCGCCTGGCAGTGGGCGCGGGCGGGCGCTGCGAATGGCTGGGCCAGGAAGCCATTCTGTTTCAGGGCACACGCCTGCGCCGCCGGCTGGAAGCCGATGTGGCAGGTGATTCTGGCTTGCTGGCGGTGGAAACGCTCGTGCTGGGGCGCGGCGCCATGGGCGAGGCGTTTACCCAGGGCCTGGTCCACGATGCCTGGTACATCCGCCGCGATGGGCGCCTGATCTGGGCCGATGCCCTGTACTTGCACGGCGATGGCGCCGGGGAGGGTACGCTTTCCCCCGAATTGCCCCATGGGCTGGGCCAGGCGCGTGCGCTGGCCACGATGCTTTATGTGGGGTGCGACGCGGCCAGGCATCTCGATCTGGCGCGGGGCCTGGCGCCGGCGCCCCATGGTGGGGCCACCAGTTTCGATGGCATGCTGCTGCTACGCTGGGCCGCACCTGAGCCCCAGGCGCTGCGCGCGCAGGTGATGGCGGCGGTCTGTGCCCTGCGCGCGGCGGTATTCGGGCTGGCGCCGCGCATGCCGGCGCTGTGGACCTGCTGAAAGGAACGCGATGCAACTGACCCCGCGCGAGAAGGACAAGCTTTTGGTGGCCATGGCCGCGATGGTGGCGCGCGGGCGCTTGCAGCGCGGCGTGAAGCTCAACCATCCCGAAGCCATCGCCCTGATCACCGAGCACGTGGTGGAGGGCGCGCGAGAGGGGCGCAGCGTGGCCGACCTGATGGCCAGCGGCGGCCACGTGCTGACGCGCGACCAGGTCATGCCCGGCATTGCCGAGATGATCCACGACATCCAGGTCGAAGCGACTTTCCCCGACGGCACCAAGCTGGTGACCGTGCACAAGCCCATCCGGTGAAGGAACCCGTCATGATCCCCGGCGAAATCCTCCCTGCCGATGGCGAGATCGAGATCAACGCCGGGCGCCCGGTGCTGGTCCTGACCGTGGCCAACACCGGTGACCGGCCGATCCAGGTGGGCAGCCATTACCACTTTGCCGAAACCAACCCGGCGCTGGACTTCGATCGCGCGGCGGCGCGCGGGCACCGGCTCGATATTGCCAGCGGCACGGCGGTGCGGTTCGAGCCGGGCCAATCGCGTGACGTGGCGCTGATCCCCTATCAGGGCGCGCGCGTGGTCATCGGGTTCCGTGGCACCGTGATGGGAGCGCTGTGACGATGCCTGTGCGCATGAGCCGCGCCGCCTATGCCGGCATGTTTGGCCCGACCACGGGCGACCGTATCCGCCTGGGCGATTCCGCGCTGCTGATCCGGGTGGAGCAGGATTTCACCGTCTATGGCGAGGAAGTGAAATTCGGCGGCGGCAAGGTGATCCGTGACGGCATGGGGCAAAGCCAGATCACACGGGCACAGGGCGCGCCGGACACCGTGATCACCAATGCGGTGATCCTGGACCATTGGGGCGTGGTGAAGGCCGATGTGGCGCTGCGCGACGGGCGCATCCATGCCATCGGCAAGGCGGGCAATCCCGATACGCAGCCGGGCGTGACCATTCCGATCGGGTCGGGCACCGAGATCATCGCGGGCGAAGGGCGCATCCTGACGGCCGGCGGGGTCGACGCGCATATCCATTTCATCTGCCCGCAGCAGGTGGAAGAAGCGCTCAATGCCGGGATCACCACGATGCTGGGCGGCGGAACCGGCCCGGCGCACGGCACCCTGGCAACCACCTGCACCCCCGGACCTTGGCACATCGGGCGGATGCTCCAGGCGCTGGAAGCATTGCCGATGAACTTCGGCCTGTTCGGCAAGGGCAATGCCAGCCAGCCTCAGGCGCTGGTGGAAATGGTCGAGGCAGGCGCTTGCGGCCTCAAACTGCACGAGGATTGGGGCACCACGCCCGCTGCCATCGACTGCTGCCTGACCGTGGCCGACGAGCTGGATATCCAGGTCACGCTGCACACCGATACGCTCAACGAAAGCGGGTTCGTCGAAAGCACGATTGCCGCCTTTGCCGGGCGCACGATCCACGCGTTCCATACCGAAGGGGCAGGGGGCGGGCACGCGCCCGATATCATCCGCGTGGCGGGCTTGCCCAATGTCTTGCCCAGTTCGACCAACCCGACCCGGCCTTATACCGTCAACACGCTGGACGAGCATCTCGACATGCTGATGGTGTGCCACCATCTCGACCCGCGCATTGCCGAGGACGTGGCCTTTGCCGAAAGCCGCATTCGCCGCGAAACCATTGCCGCCGAAGATATCCTGCACGACCTCGGCGCGTTTTCGATGATGTCTTCGGACAGCCAGGCGATGGGCCGGGTGGGCGAGACCGTGATCCGCTGCTGGCAGACCGCGCACAAGATGAAAGTGCAGCGCGGCGCCCTGCCGGGCGATGGCGACGACGACAACCTGCGCGCGCGCCGCTATATCGCCAAGTACACGATCAACCCGGCGATTGCCCATGGCATTTCGCATGTCGTCGGCTCGGTGGAAGTGGGCAAGCTGGCCGATCTGGTGTTGTGGTCGCCTGCGTTCTTTGCCGCGAAACCCGACATGGTGATCAAGGGCGGTTCGATCGCCACCGCGCCGATGGGCGATCCCAATGCCTCGATTCCCACGCCGCAGCCGGTGCATTATCGCCCGATGTTCGGCGCGCTGGGGCAGGCGGGGGTGGCCTCCTCGCTGCATTTCGTGTCGGCGGCGGGCATTGCCGGGGGCATGGCGCAGCGGCTGGGGCTGGAACGGCCGCTGGAAGCGGTGCGCAACACGCGCGGCGGCATTTCCAAGGCCAGCATGATCCACAACAGTGCGATGCCGCATATCGAGGTGGACCCGGAAACCTATGAAGTGCGCGCCGACGGCGAATTGCTGACCTGCGAGCCGGCTGCCGAACTGCCCTTTGCCCAACGCTATTTCCTGTTCTGAAAGCGACCATGACCGAGCCCCTCATCGCCCGAGACGTGCTTCCCGCCGGAAGCTGGGATGCCGCCAGCGCAGCCGATGTCATCGTGCTGGATTACGATGCGCGGCATCGCCGCCGCTTCCGCTATGTCGCGGCGGGCGACACCGATTTCGTGCTCGACCTGGCGCGCGCCACGGTGCTGGCCCATGGCGACGGGCTCTTGCTGTCGGACGGGCGCGTGGTGCGGGTGGAAGCCGTTCCCGAGGCGCTGATGCAAGTGCGCGCGGCGAGCCCGATCGCGCTGTTGCGGCTGGCCTGGCACATCGGCAACCGCCATCTTCCGGCCGAAATCCACGCGGGGTGCATCCTGCTGCGTCGCGATGGGGTGATCCTGGACATGCTGCGCGGACTGGGCGCGCAGGTGGACCTGGTCGAAGCGCCGTTCACGCCCGAAGGCGGCGCCTATGCCGGGGAGCATGGCCACGATCATGGGGATGGCCACCACCATCACGACCATGGCCATGGCCATGGCCATCACCACGATCATGCTCACTGAACCGGCACTGCACCTGCTGCTGGCGTGGACATCGCCCTCGCTGCCGATCGGCGGCTATACCTATAGCCATGGGCTGGAAACGGCGGTGGACGATGGCCGGGTGCGGTCCTGGGCCGATCTGGTCGGCTATGTCGATGCAGTGATCTCGCGCGGGGGCGGCTGGGTGGATGCGGTGCTGCTTACGCAGGCGATGCGCGTGGCGCATGACGAGCTTGCGTTCGATGCCCTGGCAGACCTGGCCGCCGCATTTCGCGCGAGCAGCGAAACCGCGCTCGAAAGCCGCCAGCAGGGCGCGGCGTTCCTGGCCGTGGTGCGCAAGGCCTGGCCCCATCCCGCGCTTGAGGCTTACGCCGTGCGGCGGGGGGATTGGCCCAATGCCCATGCTACCGTTTTTGCCCTGGCGGCTGCCGCGCATGGCGTGGACGAAAGTGCTGCGGTCCATGGCTTTCTCCATGCCACGTCGGCCAACCTGGTTTCGGCCGGGGTGCGGCTGGTGCCGCTGGGCCAGACCGACGGGCAATTGGCCATGGCCGAACTTGCCCGTCGCATCGGCCCGATCGCCGCGGCGGCGCGCGCCTGCCCGCTCGACGATCTCGGCACGGCGAGCCCGGCCCTCGAACTCTGCTCGTTCCATCACGAAACGCTCTATACAAGGCTGTTCCGCTCATGATTTCCCACAATGGACCTTTGCGCGTCGGCATTGGTGGCCCGGTCGGCTCGGGCAAGACGGCGCTGACCGATCGGCTGTGCAAGGCGATGCGCGACCACTGGAACATCGCGGCGATCACCAACGATATCTACACCCGCGAGGATGCCGAATTTCTCACCCGTTCCGGTGCGCTGGTGCCTGAGCGGATCATGGGCGTGGAAACCGGCGGATGCCCGCACACCGCCATTCGCGAGGATGCCAGCATCAATCTGGCCGCGGTCGACGAAATGGCCCGCCGCTTTCCCGGCCTGGAGCTGATCTTCATCGAAAGCGGGGGCGACAATCTGGCCGCCACGTTCAGCCCGGAACTGGCCGATATCACGATCTACGTGATCGACGTTTCGGCCGGCGACAAGATTCCGCGCAAGGGCGGCCCCGGCATCACGCGATCCGATCTGCTGGTGATCAACAAGATCGACCTCGCCCCGCTGGTGGGTGCTGACCTGGGTGTGATGGACCGCGATGCCAGGCTGATGCGCCGCGACCGGCCGTTCCTGTTCACCAATCTCAAGGAATGCCTGGGCCTGCCCGAGATCATCCAGTTCATCGTCAAGACCGGCGGCCTGCCCGAAAGGATCCCCGCATGAAACGCTTGCCTGCAATCGCCGCTCTCGTCGTGCTTGCCGCGCTGCCCGGAACGGCCCTGGCCCATCCCGGCCATGGTGCCGGTGGCGGGTTGGTGGCGGGGCTGCTGCACCCCTTGACCGGCGCCGATCACCTGGCGGCGATGCTGTTGGCCGGGGCCTGGGCCGGCATCATCGGCGGCCGCGCGGCGCGAGTCCTGCCGGTTGCGCTGCTGGCCGCCATGCTTGGCGGCTTCGTCACCGCCGCGCTGGTGCCGGCGGGGCTGGCGGAGGCGATGATCGGGGCAAGCGTTGTCGGGCTGGCGCTGGCGGCGCTGTTGCGCCTGCGCCCGCCGCTATGGCTGGCTGCGGCCGGCGTGGCGCTGGCCGGGTTGGGCCATGGGTTTGCCCATGGGCTGGAAGCGCCCGGCGGGGTGGCGCGCATTGGTTTCGTGGTTGGGTTCCTGTTGACGGCGGCAGTGTTGCAACTGGCGGGGCTGGGCGTGGTCGCGCTGGTTGGCCGCGCCTTGCCCCTGCGCAGCGCGATGTGGCACAAGGTGGGTTGATGATGCACCGTTTTTCCTGCGCTTCCGCTCTCGCTTTCGCGCTCTGCGCCATGGCTTGCCCGCCTGCCCTGGCCAAGGCCGATCCTGCCGCCGCGCGCGCGGCGATCGATGCCCAGTTCGCCAAGGATTGGCCCGATCTCCAGGCGCTCTATCAGGACTTGCACAGCCACCCCGAAACCGCCTTTCGCGAAACCCGCACTGCCGATGTGCTGGCCAGGCAGCTCAAGGCCATGGGCGTGGATGTGACGACCGGCGTGGGCAAGACCGGCATCGTCGGGGTGATCCATAACGGGGCGGGGCCGGTGGTGCTGTTGCGCACCGAGTTGGATGCGCTGCCGATGGAGGAAAAGACCGGCCTGCCTTATGCCAGCCGCGCGCAGCAGACCGATGCCAACGGCAAGACCACGTTCGTCGACCATGCCTGTGGCCACGATATCCACATGGCCTGGTGGATCGGCACGGCGCGGGCGCTCTTGGCCATGAAGGCGCGCTGGCATGGCACCGTGATCCTGGTGGGGCAGCCGGCCGAAGAGGTGGTGTCAGGCGCCAAGGCGATGCTGGCCGACGGGCTCTATACCCGCTTTCCTCAGCCCCAATTCGCGTTCGGCGCCCATGTCGGCCCTTCGCCGGCGGGCGAGGTGACGATCAAGCAGGGCTTCACCACCTCTGCCAGCGATGCCGTGCATGTCACGTTTCACGGGGTGGGCGCGCATGGCTCGATGCCTGACAAGAGCATCGATCCGGTGGTGATGGGCGCGCGCTTTGTGGAAGACGTGCAGACCGTGATCAGCCGTCAGAAAGACCCGATGAAATTCGGCGTGGTGACGGTGGGATCGTTCCATGCCGGCACGGCGGCCAATATCATTCCCGATACGGCCGAGCTTGGCCTGACGCTGCGATCCTATGATCCGGCGGTGCGCGATGGGCTGCTCAAAGGGGTCAAGACCACGGCCGATGCCGTGGCGATGATGTCTGGTGCGCCTGCGCCCGATGTGGTGCACTTGCACGGCACCGGCTCGGTGATCAACGAACCGGCACTCTCGGCACAATCGGCCGCCACTCTGACCGCAGCATTGGGCAAGGATCGCGTGGTTCTGATCCCGGCGAGCGAGCCGGGCTGGACCGCGAGCGAGGATTTTTCCGAATTCGCCCAAGGTGGCAAGGTGCGCTCGGTCTATTTCAGCATTGGCGGCACCAGCGCGGCGATGGCTGCGCAGTACAAGGCGCAAGGCAAGCCAGTGCCGGTGAACCATTCGCCGTTCTTCGCGCCCGATCCGGCGATCAGCATCAAGACCGGGGTGGAAACCCTGACGCTCGCCACGCTGATGGTGGCGGGGACGTAAGGCGCGTCATGGCTGCCCGCAGTGGCAGCCGGCGGCATAGAACGCATGTGTGGCGGCCTGCATTTGCGCGATCCGTGCTGTGTCGGGCGGGGTGGCCCGGCGCGCGGCGCGGGCCTGGGCAGCGAGGCGCGCGGCCAGGGTGGCTTCGTCCACCCCGGTAACCTGGCCATCGCGCACCACGGCGCGGCCAGCGACCAGCAGGTGGGCGACATCGGCCCGGGTCGCGCGCGCCAGGAGCCAGGCGGGATCGGCGGGCCAGCCATCCCCGATCCAGTCTTGCCCCATGCGCCGCCGGTCGATCAGCAGTAGATCGGCCGGCGCGCCGGGCGCGAGCCGCCCGCCGCCATCGTCTGGCCCGAGGATCGCGGCGCGCCCGCCCGACCAGGCCGCGTGCAGCACGGGCTGGCTGTCTGGCAGGGTCACCGGGCCGCCGTGATCCCGATCGGGTTGGCCCAGCAGCAGGTGCGCCAGGCGGATTTCGCGCAGCATGTCGGCATCGTCGTCTAGCCCCATGCCATCAAGGCCCAGGCCCATGGCCACGCCCGCCTGCGCGATCTGGGCGAGCGGCGGCAAGCCGGAACGCAAGCGCAAGTTGGACGAGACGTTGACCGAAACGGTTACCCCGCGCGCCGCAAGCAGGGCCAGTTCATCGGGCCGCAACCACACCCCGTGCGCCACCGTCAGGCGCGGAGACAGCAGGCCGATCGCATCCAGCCACGGCACAAAGCCTTGCGGGAAATGGGCATCGGCCCACTCGCGTTGCAGCCGCGTTTCCAGCAGGTGGGTGTGCACGCGCCGCCCGCTTGCTGCCGAAGCAGCGGCGATGGCCGCCAGCGTGGCCGGCTGGGCCCATTGTGGCGCCACGGGGTGATAATGCAGGGTGAAGGTATCGTGCTCCAGCGCCTGGGCGCGCTCGAACAGGGCCATGTTGGTGGCGCAGGAGCGCAAGCCCTGGTCCATGGTGGCGATCGCCGCGCGGCGATCGGGCGGGAAAAACCGCGCCAGCACGGCGTGATCGCCATAGACCAGCGGATTGGCATCGAAGAACGGCCAGCCAAATGCCACGCGCACGCCGGTGTCGTGCGCGGCGCGGGAAACGGCCTCGGCCTCGTCCAGCAAGGCGGCGCTGTCTTGCGTGTTGTGGCAGTGATAGACGGCGGCAACGCCCGATCCGGCGAGGCGGGCAAGGGCAAGGGCGGCCGTGTCATAGGCATCGACGCGCGGCTGGCGCGCCAGGTCGATCATCCAGTGTTCGAGCGGCGCATCGGCCACCCCGCAGGCGAGCGTGGCGAGGCCACGGCCATGATCGTGGGCATTGGCCAGCGCGGGCATCGCGACAAGCGCGGCTTGCGCGGCAGTCAGGCCTGACGGGTCGCACGGCGCCAGCGTGGCGATGCGACCATCGCTGCCGATGGTGATGGTGTGGGCGCCCAGCGGCGGCACATCGGCGGCGGGCAGCACCGCGCCCACATGCCAGGTCGATCCGTGCATCGCGTTTCCTTCCTGCCTGTTGCCGCCCGCCTGCTCTACGCGGTGGCAACTACACTTGCCAGCGATGCGAAGTGCCGGTTGGGTCATGGCGTGTTTCGCATTTGCGAACGCCAGCACCGATGGCACGCTGTTGCACAAGAATAGCAACACTCCGGTTCGATTCTTGCAATGGCGGCGCGGCGGTTTGTGAATCACCTTGTTGGTGAGCCAAGGCCTGCCTGGGGAGAACACCAAGGCACGATCGGGGAGCCGCAGGGCGCAATGGCGCCAAGGCTGCCCTGCCGCCAAACGGCGGCCGGCCGCACTCCTTGCCCAGGCAAGGTGCGGGTTGGACAAGGGCTGTGGGAGGCAAGAAGCACAACAAGAGGGATAAGCATTATGTCGCACAGTCTTTCGTTGGTTGCCCGCCGTGGCCGGTTGCGCCGCAGCGCCCTGGTCCTGATCGCGAGCGTGGCGCCTTTCGCGCTGGATGCCGGCATGGCCCACGCCGCCGACGCGGCACCGGCCCCCGCAGATGTCGCCGGCGGTGCGACCGGGGAGATCGTGGTTTCGGCCCAGCGCCGCGACGAAACGCTGAACAAGGTGCCGCTGTCGATCGCCGCCTATTCGCAAAAGGACATGGACGTCCAGGGCGTGCGCAGCATCGACGACATCGCGCGCATAACCCCGGCCTTGCAGTTTTCCACCACGTCGGGCGTGGCTGGCAACAACGGCACCAACATCGCCATTCGCGGCCTGAAGTCCGACGTTGGGTCTTCGACCACCGCGATCTACATCGACGATACGCCGATCCAGATCCGCAACATCGGCTATTACGGCGGCAATCCCTATCCGCGCATTTTCGACCTGGAGCGCGTGGAAGTGCTGCGCGGGCCGCAGGGCACGCTGTTCGGCGCGAGTTCGGAAGGTGGCGCGGTGCGTTTCATCACCCCTTCGCCCAGCTTCGACAAGACCAGCATCTATGGTCGCAGCCAGGTTTCGTTCACCGACCACGGATCGCCCAGCTATGAAGGCGGGCTGGCCGTAGGCGCGCCGCTGACCGATACGCTCGCGTTCCGCGCCAGCGGCTGGTACCAGCGCCAGGGCGGCTATATCGACCAGGTGACGCAAGGCACCGACACGGTCAAAGCCAAGGATATCAACTGGCAGAGCAACATGGTGGGCCGCGTCGCCCTGGCGTGGAAGCCCACCAACACGCTGACCATTACGCCCAAGGTGTTCTATCAATACCTGCGCCAGAACGCGCGCGACGATTTCTGGGAAGGCTATGGCAACGCCAAGGATGGCGATTACCACACCGGCGTCTACCAGCCCGAGCCGACCCGCGACCGCCTGCTGATGCCCTCGCTGACGGCGGAACTGAAGCTGGGCACGGTCACGATCGCGTCGAACACCTCGTACCTCAAGCGCGAGCAGTACCAGACGCTCGACTATTCGACCTATTTCTCCACCTTGCGTTCGGGTTCGCCCTTCGGGACCTATTCGAACAAAGACATCACCAACATGGAGGATTACCTCACGCTCAAGCAGCGGAATTTCTCGCAGGAACTGCGGGCCTATTCCGCCAACAATCCGCTGATCGACTGGAGCGCCGGGGTATTCTACACCCACAGCCAGCAGGACTTTTCCAACTTCACCTCGTCGGGCCGCGTTCCCGGCGTGCTGGTCAGCGGTTATCAGCAGTATGACAACCGCTACAGCCTGGTGGATATCATCACGTCCAAGGACGATCAGTACGCCGCCTTTGCCAGCGTGGACGTGAAGCCCACCGACAAGCTGACGCTGACCGCCGCGCTGCGCTACACCAAGGTCGATTTCACCTTCGACGAAACCAAGGACGGTCCGACCAACGGCGGGTCACGTACCCAGGTAATCACCAAGACGAGCGAAGGCGCCTGGACGCCCAAGTTCGCGGCCAAGTACCAGGTCGATGACAACGCGATGCTCTATGCCTCGGCCAGCAAGGGCTTCCGCCCGGCCGGCGCGCAGCCCAGCACGCTGCCCGAACGCTGCGCCAGCGACCTGACCGCGCTGGGCCTGACCACCAGCACCGTGCCGACCAGCTTTGAATCGGACTCGCTGTGGTCCTACGAAGCGGGCACCAAGGGCCGCTTGCTGGGCGGCAAGGTGGCGTTCGATGTCAGCGGCTATATCGTCAACTGGAAGAACATCCAGCAGGCGGTCCGCCTCAACTGCGGCTTCTCGTATGTGTCGAACCTGGGCGATGCCAATGGCAAGGGCCTGGAACTCTCGCTCGAGGTGCGGCCGGTCACCGGGCTCTCGGTGGGTGGCAACATCGGCTATACCAACGTGCACTATGCCGATGACGTGACGATCAAGAACGGCACGGTGCTGCTGCGCGCTGCGGGCGAACGCATCAGCGGGCCGCTGTGGTCGGGCCATGCCTATGGCAACTATGAAGCGCCGATCACGGGGGAAATCTCGGGTTATGCGCGGGTGGACTATACCTTCACCAGCGATGACACGATCCCTTCGGCGGTGGGCACGTTCGGCTATGATCCGGGTCTCTATGCCTTGCCGGGCCGCGACTATGTCCAGTTGCGCATGGGCCTGCGCAAGGGCGGGGTCGATCTCTCGCTGTTCGTCGACAACCTGACCAATTCGCGCGATCTGCTTTCGCGCGGTCATGACGCCGTTGGCGGCAGCCTCTACTATGAGCAGTCCTATCGTCCGCGCACGATCGGGCTGACCTTGCAATACCGCCAGTGATCGCAAATGCTGCGGGGAAGGGGGCTGGCCCAGGCCGGCCCGCTTTCCCGCCCAACGCCTGAAAAGAGAAAAGCCTTGTCGCAGACCATCGTCCGGCAGCCGCCCGAACATCCCTTCGATGGGCTGCTGCCGGCATGGCAGGGCATCAGCCGCCAGATGTTCACTCTGGTGCTGGTCTATGCGATCGGGCTGGGATCGATGGCGATGGTCGGCATGCTTTCGCCGCTGACCGCGCTGGTGGCGCGGGATTTTTCCAGTGGTCCGGCCGCGATCGGCTGGACCATTTCGCTGTTTTCGCTGCCCGCCGCGATCACCTCCACGCTGGGGGGCGGGCTGGTCGATCGGCTGGGGCCACGCCGCGTGCTGATCCTGGCGCCGCTGCTGCTGGCGGTGGCGGACCTGGGCCTGGTGCAGGCGCGGGCATTGTGGCTGTTCGACCTGTCGATGGTCGTGGCTGGCATTGCCTATGTCGGCGTGCTCAATGGCGGGGCGGCCATGCTGATGACCACGCTGGACGGCAACCTGCGCGCGCGCGGCATGGCGCTGTGGGCAACCTACGCCCCAGCCGGTTTTTCCGCCGGATTGCTGCTGGCCGCCCTGGTGGCGCAATGGGCAAGCTGGCGCCTGGCCTTTGCCGCCCATGGCGCCGTGATGCTGGCCTGCGTGGCCGGCGCCGTGCTCCTGCCGCGCGTCGCCTCTGCCCCGCGTGACCTGGCGCGATCACCACTGGCACAATTGCGCGCCGGGGTCACCAATCCCGTGCTGCTGTTGCTGGCACTGGCGGCCGCGCTGCCCAACATGGTTTCCTATGGCACCAGCCTGGTGGCGGCGGGCTGGCTGGCCAAGACGCATGGCGTTTCGCTGGCGGCGTCAGCAGGGATCGTGGCGGGGGCCAAGATCCTGGCGGTGCTGGCGGGTAGCACGGTGACCGGTGCCTTGCTGGCGCGGGCGATGCGCCCCTTGCGCCTGTTCGCCGCGATGGCCGCGGTGGGTGTGCTGGCGCAGGCGCTGCTGTTCGTCCCGGCCAGCCCGCTGGCAGCGGCGGTGGCCGGGCTGATGGGCTGGGTCTTTGCCTTTGGCGCGCTTTCGGGCGTGTGCATGGCGCTGTTGCCGCGCGTGGCGGAGCGCGCCGGCGGCGCGGGCCTGGGCGCGGGCATCGTCAACCAGTTCGTTTCGCTTGCCTCGTTCCTCACGCCTGCGATCTATTTCGGGCTGGGGAGCTGGCATGCCTGGATTGCCGTGGCCGCCGGCGCCCTGCTGCTGAGCCTGGCCGTGCTGCGCCACGCCGGGCGCCTGTCAGAAGGCGGGCTATCCGCCTGAGTTTTTCACACAGCGGTGTCGCCACCATCGAGCGGGATGGTCGCGCCGGTGACATAGCTGGCAGCATCTGACAGCAGCCAGGCCATCGCGGCGGCGACTTCATCGGCATTGCCATGGCGGCGCAGCGGAATGCGTGCGTCGATCGCGGCCCGCGCGCCGTTGGGATCGGGCTGTGCGCGCCAGAAGGCCTGGGTCTGCGGCGTTTCCACCCAGCCTGGCAACACCAGGTTGACCCGCACGCCCTGTGGCCCCAGCTCGGCCGCCAGGCTGCGCAACAGGCCAGCCAAGCCCGCCTTGGTCGCCTGATAGGCATGGCTTTGTGCCTGCCCGCGCAAGGTGGCCGTGGACGATACCAGGATGAGACTGCCGCGACTGTGCGTCAGCAACCCTTCCGCCGCCTGCGCCGCCAGGAACGGCAGGCGCAGGTTGATGGCGGCAGCGCGGTCCCAATCGTCCACCTGCCAATCGGCAAGCGGCGCCCCGCCCATGGCCGAAGCGGCCACGACCAGGCCATCGAGCCGGCCCTGGCGCCGCGTGATCGTCTTGACCAATGCGCGCGGTGCGGCGGGATCGGCCAGGTCCATCGGATGGAACGCCACGTTGGCCAAGGCCGGCGCAGCGGCTGCCACCGTTGGCGTATCGGCCAGGTCCATCGGATGGAACGCCACGTTGGCCAAGGCCGGCGCAGCGGCTGCCACCGTTGGCGTATCGGCCAGCCAAACGGCATCACCGCCATCGGCCAAAATACGCGCCAGCGCGCCGCCCAGGCCGGCCGCCCCGCCGATGATCGCATAAGTCTTCGTGGGCATGGTCATGGGATGGTTGCTCCGCGCGCGAGAAGGGGAAAGTGTTTCCTTTTCCGTTATTGCGCCCGGGCAAAACAGCGCAGGACCGGCAACGCCCCTGACCGAAAAAAGCAACCCCTGCATCGCGCCGCGCTTGGTAAGGAAATGCCATGAACGACGCTGCCTCTCTTGCCGCGCTGGACCACAGCGATCCCCGTGCCATGCGCCGGGCCATTCGCGATGGGCGGTTCACCGGCTTTACCAATCTGGTGGCGCGGGGGCATGTGCAGGGCAACCTGATCGCCGTGCCCGCCGTCCATGCCGATGATTTCGAAGCCTATGCCCGCGCCAATCCCGAGGCCTTGCCCCTACTTGGCCGGGGCGAGCCAGGGCGCCGCGACATGCCAGGCATTGCCGATGACCTAGACATCGCGCGCGATACCGGCGGCTACATGGTGTTTCGCGATGGAGAACTGGTCGATACGCCGCGCGATGCCAGCGCACATTGGCGTGACGATCTGGTGCCGTTCGTGATCGGCTGCTCGTTTTCGTTCGAGGCGCTGTTGCAGCGCGCCGGTGTGCGCCTGCGCCATCTGGAAGAGGGCGACGTTTCGGCGATGTATGAAACCACGCGCGAGACGGTGCCGGTTGGCCCGTTCGGCGGCAAGCTGATTGTTTCGATGCGCGCGCTGACCCCGGCCGACGCGATCCGCGCCACGCTGGTTTCCGCGCGCCACCCCGGCTTTCACGGAGCGCCGGTATCGCTCGGCCTGCCCGAAGACCTGGGCATCGCCAGCCTGGAAGACAGCTATGGCGGGCATGGCATGAAACGTGTTCTGCCCGGCGAACTGCCGGTGTTCTGGGCCTGTGGCGCTACGGGCCAGAATGCCCTGCGCGCCGCGCGCCTGCCGCTCGCCATCACCCATTACAAGGCCCACATGGTCATCACCGACCTGCCTTTGCCAGAGGACATGCCATCATGAACCTTGAAGACGCCGTCGCGCATTATGACGAGCACGGCTATGTCGTGCTGCCGGGCCTGCTGGAAGGGCCGGTGCTGGACCAGTTGCGCTCGCTGACCGATAGGGTGGAAGCGGCGGCGGCCGAGGTGGCCGACGACAATGCGTGGTACGATTTCTCCACCGATCTCGATGGCAATCGCACGGTACAGCGCATCAAGAAGCCCAACCGCATCGATCCGTTCTATGCCGCGCTGGCCGGGAACGAGGCGATCATGGCCCTGGCGGAGCGGCTGATCGGCCCGATGATCCGGTTGAACCACACCAAGATCAACATGAAGTCCGCCAAGGGTGGCGATGCGCTGGAATGGCATCAGGACTGGGCCTTTGCCCCGCACACCCACATGGGCACGACGGTCGCCTCGATCCTGATCGATGGCGCCAGCGCCGCCAATGGCGCGATGCAGGTAATCCCTGGCAGCCACAAGGGGCCGTTGATCGACCATCACGACGAGGAAGGCTATTTCGTGGGCGCGGTGCTGGCCGATGCCGTCGATCCGGCCAAGGCGGTGCTGCTCGAAGGCCCTGCCGGCACGGTCAGCTTTCACCATCCGATGACGCTGCATGGTTCGAGCGTGAACCTGTCGGGCGATCCGCGCCGCATCCTGTTCTATGAATATGCCGCCAGCGATGCGTTTCCGCTGTTCTACAAGGTGGATTGGGACGAATACGATTCCCGCATCGTGCGTGGCCCGTCGACGAGCGAGGTGCGGTTTGAACAGAACCATGTGAAACTGCCGTTCCCCAGCCGTGCGGGCAGTTCGATCTACAAGATCCAGGCCGGTTCGAACCGCCGCTATTTCGCCGAAGCGCAATGAAGATTGCGTTCGTAACCGGCGCCAGTGCCGGCACGGGGCGCGAAATCGCGCTGGCGCTTGCGGGCGAGGGGCATGACGTTGCCGTGCTGGGCCGGCGTACTGCGGCGCTCGATGACCTGGTGCGCGAGATCGAGGGGCTGGGCCGCCGCGCCCTGGCGCTGACTGCCGATGTGCGCGATGCCGGCAAGCTTGAGGTCGCGCTCGATGCCTTGCTGGAATGGAGCGACGGGCGGGTGGACGTGGTGGTCAACGCCGCCGGCACCACCGGGCCGTTGTCGCCGCCCATCGGGCAGTACAGCCTGGAAGATTTCGACAGCACCGTGGCCACCAACTTGCGCGCCCCGTTCATCGTGCTCAGCCGGCTCCTGCCGGTAATGCGCGCGGCGGGCCAGGGCCGGGTGATCATGATCGGCGGCAACCACGGGATGCGTGGCCGCGCCGGGCGATCGAGCTATAGTGCTTCGAAATGGGGGCTGCGCGGATTGACCCGCAGTGCAGCGCTGGAAGCCGGGCCCGACGGTGTCACGGTGAACTATATCGCGCCCGGCCCGATTGCCATTCCCCGCATGAAAGCGGCATGGAAAGCCCAGGCGGAAGCGGGCGGGGTGAGCGAGGACGAAGCCCTGCGCGCCTATGTGGCGAACATGGGCATCCCGCTCGGCAAACCGAGCGAAGCGCAGGACATCGTGGCCATGGTGCTCTATCTCGCGGGGCCGGGCGGGCGGAACATCACCGGGCAGGAACTGGTGATCGACGGCGGCGCTACAGTGCTGTGAATGAAAAGCCCCCCGGATGGTGATCATCCGGGGGGTTTCCGTGCGACCCGTCAGGCGGGTTGTGGATCCAAGTAGCGGGACCCCGGATCAAGTCCGGGGTGACGACGAATTTGGGAATATTCTTTTTCCCGTCACCCCGGACTTGATCCGGGGTTTGGCTTTTGGTGCGTGGTTAAAATAGATCGAAGTATTCGCGGTGTTCCCAATCGGTCACCGTGGCGTTGTAGCGGGCCACTTCGGCGTGCTTGATGCGGGCGAAGTGGTCGACAAAGCCACTGCCCAGGCCTTCGCGCAGCACCGCGCTCTGTTCCAGCGCGGGGAGGGCGCTTTCCAGGCTGGTGGGCAGCAGCGGGGCGGGCGCCTGGTAAGGACTGTCCACCGCTGGGGGCGGCAGCGCGCCGGCTTCCATGCCGGCCAGGCCCGACACCATCTGCGCGGCGAGGTAGAGATAGGGATTGGCCGCCGGCTCCCCCACGCGGTTTTCGATGCGGGTGGCGCCGGGGCTGCCCTTGGCCAGCACGCGCAGCATGGCGCCGCGATTGTCCTGCCCCCAGGCGATGCGATCGGGCGCCAGCGAGTTGGCGCGATAGCGCTTGTAGCCGTTGATCGTGGGGGTGGTGAGCGGCATGGCGGCGGCGGCGTGATCGAGCAACCCGGCCAGATAGTGCTGCCCCAGCGCCGAAAGGCCGGGCTGGCCATCGCCTTGCGCAAAGGCGTTGCGCCCGCTGGCGCTATCGACCAGCGACTGGTGCAGGTGCCATCCGCTGGACATCGCCTGGGGCAGGGCGGGGCGGCACATGAAGCTGGCGTGATGGCCATGGCGGCGCGCCACCTGCTTGGCCGCGGTGCGGAACAGGATCATGGCATCGGCCGAGGCGATGCCCTCCTGCACGCCGAACACGAATTCCACCTGCGACGGTCCGAATTCCAGTTCCATCGAGGTGAGCGGCAGGCCCAGCGTGGCGCAGGCCTGGCGCAGCACGTCGAGTATCGGCTCGATCGTGTCGTAGCGCTGCTCTGTGAGATAGGCATAGCCCTGGTGCGTCAGCGCAACATCGGGCGGCGTGCCGGGCTGGCCGGCATCATCGGGCGCAAGGCGCGGATCGACCAGGCGGGTGAGGTGGAATTCCACTTCCAGCCCGCTCATGAACGCTAGGCCGCGTTCGGCAAGGCGCGCTGCGGCGGCGCGCGCGATGCGGCGCGGGCACCAGGGGTAGGGCGTGCCATCGGCAAAGAACAGGTCGCCCAGCATCCAGGCCGTGCCCGGCGCCCAGGGCAGGAGCTTGAGGCTGAGCGGATCGGGCACCATGACCAGATCGCCCGCGCCCTGGAGATCGGCCCGGCCAATGCCCGCGCCCGCCGCAAAGACCGGCACCACGGTGCGGTGCGAGGTGTCTTTCAGCAACAGGCTGGAGGTGATCGACAGGCCCTGTTCCAGCGCGCCGGGCAGGGCGGCGGTCATCACCGTCTTGCCGCGCACGATCCCGTGCAGATCGGGAAAGCCTAGCCGCACCGAATGGCCCCCGGCATCGGCCAGGCGGCGCGGCAGGTCGGCCGCAGCGGCCGCCTGCTCGTCACTCCACAGCCCGTGGGTCAAGACGAACCCGCTCATAGCGCGAGCGCGGGCACGTTCCAGGTCGCCTCGGCGCGTAGCCGTTCGACCGCGTCGCGCCAATAGGCCTCGGGCGCCATGCCGCCGGGCGCAACCCCGTCGATCGTGGCGGGGCCGGCGCCGGCGTTGCCTTCGCCCAGTGGCGGCAGGGCCAGCGGCGCTTCGCCCTTCTGCACTTTCTTGATCTGGTTGATCAGCATGACGCGATAGGCGACGATCGCCTTGTCCGACGTGCCGAGATGCTCGCGCGTGCGGTCCTGGATGCGGCCCTGGCTTTCCACCGCCCACTGATCGTGCACGTTGATGTCTTCGCCCATGCCGGTGAAAGTGCGGGTCTTCTGCTCTTCCACGTCGAAGCCCCAATTGTTGTGGCGGCCAACGCGCGGCATGTAGTCGGGCAGGGTATAGAGTTGCAGGCGCTGTTCGCGCATCAGCGGCTTGTCCACCGGCTCGGCAAAGCTGGTGAACATGGCATACCAATAGCAACTGTGGTCATCGATCGGGACGTGCCACTGGGTGATCGTCATGGTGGACGAGAGCGGAATGACGAACGCCTGCGGGAACAGCACGTTGGTGACGCGCACATGGGTATCGCCGCCGTCGAGGTGGCGCAGCGTGGTGATGCGCAAGCCGCAATCGCTGGGCGTGACCGCGATATCGGGGCAGTCGTACTCGCGCAGCACCTTGGTCATCGGCAGGTCGCTGTCGGTCGAATGGGCGCGAAACTGCTTGCCATAGTTGGCATCAGCCTCGGCATCCTCGAAATAGCGGTGGAGGAAGCTAGCGTGGGCCGGGTCCATGCCCACTTCCAGCGCCTGGAGCCAATTGCAGTCGAGATAGCCCTTGAACGAGAACACATGGCTATCGGGCGCGGCGAGGCAATCGAGCGCGGGCAGCGCCGGGGCTTGCCCATCGGCGTCGAGCGGGCCGAACCAGCCGAAGATGGTGCCCCCCACTTCGCGCACCGGATAGGCGCGCTGCTTGATGCGCTTGCAGAAGCTGCTGCCCTTGGGTTCTGCCGGCGTTTCCAGGCACGCGCCATTCACATCGAACAACCAGCCGTGGAACGGGCAGCGCACGCCGCCGTCTTCCAGCCGGCCGAATGCCAGGTCTGCGCCACGATGCGGGCAATCGCGATCGATCAGGCCAAGGCGCCCGTCTTCGTCGCGAAACAGCACCAGGTCCTGGCCCAGCACTTTGATCGCCTTGAGCGGGCGTTCGCCTTCCAGTTCCTCCGTGATGGCCACGGGCTGCCAATATTGCCGCAGCAAGTCGCCCAGCGGCGTGGCCGGGCCGGAAAGCGTGATGAACTTGTTCTGTTCGGGCGTCATGGGGAAGCCTCTTGTTGGAATGCCCCACATTTGCCCCGGATGGTGCGGCGCAGGTGTTGCCCCTTTGGCAGCGCGGCGTTGCGCGATGTGCCACGTTTGGGCAACGCCTGCCGATTGCGCAGGGACACGCGCATCGGCTAGCAGCAGGGGGAACGTTTCACCCCAACCCGGAAGCCTTGCCCCATGCCCCGCACCCTGTCTGCCATCGCCATTTTCTGCGGATCGAACGTGGGCGAAGGGGAAGCCTATAAAGACGCAGCCGCCGCATTGGGCAGCGCGCTGGCGCGGCGGGGCATCACGGTGGTCTATGGCGGCACGCACAAGGGCCTGATGGGCATTCTGGCCGATGCGGCGCTGGCCGGCGGCGGCCGCGTGCATGGCGTGATCACCCAGCGCCTGCACGACAAGGGGCACCTGCATCCGGCCTTGAGCGAAAGCGAGATCGTCGATGGCATGCGCGCGCGCAAGGAGCGGATGCTTGACCTGGCCGATGCCTGCATTGCCCTGCCCGGCGGCATCGGCACGGCCGAGGAGTTCATGGAAGCCTGGACGCTCAACCAGTTGGGCGATGTGGACAAGCCGGTCGGCCTGCTCAATGTCGATGGCTATTACGATAGCTTCATGGGCTTCATCGATACGATGATCGCGCGCAAGTTCCTGCCTGCCGCGCACCGCGAAGGCATCGCGCTCGATCCTGCGCCCGAGGCGCTGATCGACAAGCTGGCGGTGTTCGAAAAGCCCACCGTGCAGAAGTGGATGTGACGACACGCGGGGCGGAGGCCATTTGGCCATCCGCCCCGCAGCCATCGGCGTCAGTCCGTGGCGATCCAGAGGGACTTGGTCTCCAGGTGTTCCTCCAGGTGGTTCTTGCCATATTCGCGGCCCATGCCGCTGGCTTTCATCCCGCCTGACGGCACGGCCGGATCGATCGCGTTGTAGCAGTTGACCCAGACCGACCCGGCGCGCAGGCGGCGGCCCAGGCGATGGGCGCGGCCCACGTTGCCGGTCCACACGCCCGCACCCAGGCCGAACGGCGTGGCATTGGCGCGGGCCACTACTTCCTCTTCGCTATCGAACGGCAGCACCGCCAGAATCGGGCCGAAGATCTCCTCGCGCACCGCGCGCATCGTATCCGTCGCGCCCGACAGCACCGTTGGCGGGAAGAAGAACCCCTGGGCAAAGGCTCCTTCGCTCAGCCGCTCGCCACCGCAGACTGCGCCCGCGCCTTCGGCCAGGGCATCGTCCATATGGCCGGTCACGCGCGCCAACTGGCGGGCGGAGACCAGCGGGCCAAGGTCCGTTGCCGGATCGATGCCGTTCCCCAGGCGCAACGCGCCGGCATGATGGGCCACGGCAGCGGCGAAATCATCGGCCACGCCGCGCTCCACGAACAGGCGCGTGCCGGCGCTGCACACCTGGCCCGAATTGGCAAAGGCCGCGACCACCGCCATGCGCGCGGCCTTGTCGAGATCGGCATCGGCAAAGACGATGTTGGGCGATTTGCCGCCCAGTTCCAGGCTGATCCGCTTGAGGCTGCCGGCGGCCGAGGCCATGATCGCGCGGCCGGTGGTGTCTGATCCGGTAAACGCGATCTTGTCCACGCCGGGATGGGCGGCCAGCGCGGCGCCGGCTTCGTTGCCAAGACCCGTCACCACGTTGAACACGCCCGGCGGCACGCCCGCTTCCAACGCCAGCTTGCCCAGCAGCAGCGGGGAAAGCGAAGCGTCCTCCGCCGGCTTGAGCACCAGGGTGCAGCCCGTGGCGAGCACCGGGCCAAGCTTGAGGATGCTGGCCCAGAGTGGCCCGTTCCACGGAATGATCGCCGCGCAGACGCCGACCGGTTCCTTCACCGTGCAGGCGAACATGGCGGGATTGGACGGGGTGGCCGTCACCCCCTCGATCCCGCGTGCCATGCCGGCGTAATAGCGCACCAGGTCGGTCAGCATCGCCACGCTGCCGCGCGTGTGGCGGATCGGGGACCCCATGTCGAGCGTGTCGAGCAGGGCGAAGTCTTCGGCATGGGCGGCCACCAGATCGGCCAGGCGCAGCAGCAGCGCCTGGCGTTCAGCCGAGGAGAAGCGCGGCCAGGGGCCGGATTCGAACGCGGCGCGCGCTGCCGCGACCGCGCGGTCCACGTCGGCCGCCTGGCCGCGCGCGAAATCGGCAAGGTGTTCGCCCGTGGCCGGGTCGTGCGACGGCAGGGTCTGGCCATCGGCGGCCGGCACGAAGCCCCCGTCGATCAACAGGCCCAGCGGGGTGCCGGTGAGGAAGGGGTGCGGGGCCATGGCCAGGTCAATCCTTGATTGCGAAGGCAATCGACTGCGCACCTTCCCACAGCGTCTGCTTGCCCAGCTTTGCCAGGTTCTCGTTGCCTTCCACGATTGTCATGAAGTGGATGCCGGCGAGCGGCCCGAGCTTGCTGGCAAAGGCCACGCCGCCATAGGCGAGCAGAATCTCGGTTTCGCTGTAGCCGCCAGGATAGAAGATGAATTCGCCAGGCGCGGGATGGCGCGTTGGGTTTTCCCAGGGCAGGTCATAGACCGTGTCGCCCATCGGGATCCACACGCCTTCGCCGCTCCAGCGCACGTGGATGACCTTTTCATCATAGGGCATCATCGCCTTGAAGCGGGCGCAGGTGACGGGCGCCAGTTCCTCTTCCAGGCGGGCGGTGAAGGCATAGGGGCCAGCCTTGATGGCAACCAGGGTCATGAAAAACTCCGAATAAACAGGGAAATATCAGGCAGCCGCGTGCAGGCGGGCAAAGCCGCGCTCAAGATCGGCGATCAGGTCGTCCACCTCTTCCAGCCCGACATGCAGGCGCAGGCTGGGGCCGGGCGCTTCCCACGTCACTTCCGAACGCAGGTCTGACGGATAAGTGGGCACGACCAGGCTTTCATAGCCGCCCCAACTGTAGCCCAGCTTGAACAAGTCCATGTGATCGAGCATCGCGGCAAACTGCCGATCGGTGCAGGCGTTCAGCACCACGCCGAACAGGCCCGAGGCGCCATCGTAATCGCGTTTCCAGATGGCGTGGCCGGGATCATCGGGCAGGGCGGGATACATCACTCGTGCCACTTCGGGCCGGGCTTGCAGCCACTGCGCCACGGCCAGCGCCGCAGCATGGTGCTGTTTCATCCGCAGCGGCAAGGTGCGCAGGCCGCGCAAGGCCATGTAGATGTCGTCCGGCCCGCCGCAGTAGCCACTGCCCGAGGCCGTCTTCTTGACCGGAATGAACGCTTCCTCGGTGCAGACCGCCACGCCCAGCATCAGATCGGAATGGCCCGAGATATATTTGGTGGCGGCGTTGATCGAGACGTCGACGCCGTGTTCGAGCGGGCGGAAATTGACCGGGCTGCTCCAGGTGTTGTCGAACACCGTCTTGATTCCGTGCGCGCGGGCCACGGCGGTGATGGCCGGAACGTCGGTCATCTCGAAGGTCAGCGAACCGGGGCTCTCCATGTAGATGACGCGGGTGTTGGGCTTGATAAGCGCCGCTATCCCCGCGCCGATCGAGGGGCGGTAATAAGTTACGTCCACGCCGAACTTCTTGAGGAATTCCTCGCAGAACGCGCGCGCCGGGCCATAGAGGCTGTCCACGATCAGCAGGTGATCGCCGGCCGAAAGAAACGCGGTGAGCGACGCGCAGATCGCACCGAGCCCGCAACTGGTGGTGACGGCGCGATAGCCGCCTTCGAGCAGGGTAATGGCATCCTCGAACGCGCGGGTCGTGGCAGTGCCTTCGCGGCCATAGGTAAAGCCGACATAGGCGCCCGAGGCGCGGTCGCGGCGGGTTTCCAGCAACTGTTCGACGCTGTCGAACAGCACGGTGGAGCAGTGATAGACCGGCGGATTGACCACGCCGAAGTTGGCCGCCGGATCGCGCCCGGCGTGCAGGGTCTGCGTGCCGCGGCCAAAGCGCGAAAGATCGATGGTCATCTTGGTTCAGGCTCCTTCAGAGTATCGTTCCGGCGTCGACGACGATGTCCTGCCCGGTCATCATGCGCCCGCCGGGGCCAAGCAGGTGCAGCACGGCGCGGGCAATGTCGTCCTCACCCACCAGGCGACCCAGCGCAGTGGACTGGACAAAGCGGTTGTATGGGGCGTCGGGCGCTTCGCCGTTGCGCTCCGCCGATTGGCGGAACAGGCGGCGCAGGCGTTCGCCGTCGATGCCGCCGGGCGAAACCATGTTGACGCGCACGCCGTGCGGCGCGCCATCGAGCGCGGCCGAGCGCACCAGCCCGCGCACGGCCCATTTCGAGGCGGCATAGATGCCCTGGCCGGCCACGCCCTTGTGCCCATAGGTGCCGCCGATCACCACGACCTGGCCGCTCCCGCGCGCCACCATGGCCGGCATGGCCGCGCCCAGCGCGTTGATCACGCCCAGCACGTTGATATCGAAGCAGTGGCGATAGGCCGCCTCGCCATTCTCCCAGATCGGCGCTTTGCCGCTGCTGACGCCGGCGGCGCAGACCAGCGCATCGACCGGCCCCAGGTCTTGCGCGATGGCGGCGAATACGTCGGCCAGCGCGGCGGCGTCGGTCACGTCTGCGGCATAGGCGCGGGCGGCGGTGCCCACGCTGGCCTGCGCGGCGGCACCGGTGGCGGCATCACGCCCGATCAGCGCCACGCGCGCCCCTTGGGCGACCAGGGCATGGGCGAGCGCCAGGCCAAGCCCGCGCGTGCCGCCGGTGAGGGCGATGATCTGCCCTGCCAGGGTTCCGGCCAAAGGCCCGGCTTGCCCGTTGTTGCCTGTCATGCTGCGCCCGTGCTTGTGGTGATCTGTGCAGTTTATGGACTAGCCGGTGGGGGGTGGTGCGCCAAGGTGATGTTTCGGCAGCGGGGGAGTACCAAAAAAACAACGCTCAGCGGCCAAGTGTTGCCTTAGTCATACCCTATGCCCGGCCGGCCCCCATGCCTGGCTGGCACTCTGGCGCCGCCTGCGCGCCTTGCCCTTGGCCTTCGCGATGGAGCCTGTTCGATGAGCCGTTCCGCCGATGACGTATCCGCCGCCCAAGCGATCACGCTGGACGAGGTGCCTCTCATTGATTTTGCGCCGTTCCTGAGCGGCGATGCCGCCGCGCGCCAGGAGGTGGCCGGGACCATCGCCCGCGCCTGCGAAGAGATCGGCTTCTTCTATCTGGCCGGGCACGGCGTACCCCAGGCGGTGCGTGAGGATGTCTTTGCCGCAGCCGCAGCGTTCTTTGCCCGGCCCCGCGCCGAGCGGGCGCAAAGCGCGGCAACGCCCGAATGGTATCGCGGCTGGATCGGCGCGCCCGAGGCCGATGGCTTTTCGCGCAACACCCGCCTGTTCGAGCAATATCGGTTGCAGCATGAATGGCCCGCCGATCCGGCCGACATGGACCATGCCGCGATCTTCGACCAGCCCAATCGCTTCCCGGCCGACATGCCCGCGTTCCGCGCGGCGAGCGAGGCTTACCTCGATGCGATGCTCACCCTGTCGCGCGAATTGCTGCGAGCCTTTGCGCTGGGCCTTGGCTTGCCCGAACACCGCTTTGACGGCTGGTTCCGCCATCCTGCCTCGCAACTGTCGATGAACTTCTATCCGCGCCTGCCCGCCATGGCCGATGACGAGGTCTCGAACATGGTGCCGCACACCGACGAGGGGCCGTTCACCATCCTGGCCCAAGGCGATGTGGGCGGGCTGGAAGTGAAGCGCCGCGACGGGGTGTGGATCAAGGCGCCGCCGATCGCCGGGGCCTTTACCATCAACGTGGGCGACATGATGATGTGGTGGTCCAACGGCCGCTTCCTGTCGAACTTCCACCGCGTGCGCAATCGCGCCGGGGAAGAGCGCTTCTCCGTGCCCTATTTCGCCAATCCCGATCGCGCCGTGGTCGTTGCGCCGCTGCCCGAACTGGTGGGGGCGGATACCCCGCGCTATCCGGCGGTGAAGGTGGCCGATCACCTTGCCCGCTTCTATGCCACTCTCGCGAAAAATCCCCAGGACATCTATGGCTGAACAACTCTCGCGGCCGCGCGCGCGCATCGGTGCCGATATCGGCGGCACGTTTACCGACGTGGTGCTGGAAACCGCCACCGCGCGCCATTCGACCAAGATTCTCACCACCTATGACGCGCCCGAGCGGGCCTTGCTCGAAGGGGTGGCGCTGCTGCTCGACGAAGTGGGATTGACGCCGGCGGACGTGGACCTGGTGGTTCATGGCACGACGCTGGCGACCAATGCCCTGATCGAGCGGCGCGGTGTGCCGACGGCGCTGTTGACCACTGAAGGCTTTCGCGATGTGCTCGCGCTGGGCAGCGAAAGCCGTTTTGACCAGTATGACATCGCCATGGAAAAGCCCGCGCCGCTGGTGCCGCGCAAGCTGCGCCTGGGCGTGGCCGAGCGCATGGCGGCGACCGGTGAAGTGCTCCTGCCGCTGGATGAAGCGGCCGTGCGCGAAGCGGCGGCCAGGTTCCGCGCAGAGGGCATTCGCGCGGTGGCGGTGGCATTCCTCCACGCCTATGCCAACCCTGCGCATGAACAGCAGGCCGCGCGCATCCTCGCCGAGGAGATGCCGGGGGTGAGCCTGTCGCTATCGAGCGAAGTCTCGCCCGAAATGCGCGAGTACGAGCGCTTTTCCACCACGGTGGCCAATGCCTATGTCCAGCCGATCGTCGATGCTTATCTGCGACGGCTGGAAACGCGGCTGGCGGAAATGGGCTTTGCCTGCCCGCTCTATCTGATGCTGTCTTCGGGCGGGCTCACCACCGTCGACATCGCCGCGCGGTTTCCGGTGCGGCTGGTGGAAAGCGGGCCGGCGGGCGGGGCGATCTTTGCCGCTTCGGTGGCCGCGGAATGCGGCGCCGGGGAAGTTCTGGCGCTCGACGTCGGTGGCACCACGGCCAAGATCTGCCTGATCAATCAATTCCGGCCGCAGACCAGCCAGGTGTTCGAGGTTGGCCGCGCGCATCGTTTCCGCAAGGGATCGGGCCTGCCCTTGCGCATTCCCGTGGTGGAAATGGTGGAAATCGGCGCGGGCGGCGGGTCGATCGCCTCGGTCGATCGCGCCGGACGCCTGGCCGTGGGGCCGCATTCGGCCGGATCGGAGCCAGGGCCGGCGGCCTATGGCCGGGGCGGCACGCGCCCGACCGTGACCGATGCCGATATCGTGCTCGGCCGGATCGATCCGGCGCGCTTTGCCGGCGGCAAGGTCTCGCTTGATCCCACGGCGTCGGCCACGGCGCTCGCGGGCCTGGGCATCTGGGACGGGGCTGCCACCACGCTCGCCGTTGGTGTCAGCGAGATCGTGGACGAAACCATGGCCAGCGCCGCGCGCGTCCACGCTGTGGAGCAGGGCATGACGCTGGAAGACCGCAGCCTGATCGCCTTTGGCGGTGCGGCGCCGCTCCATGCCGTGCGTTTTGCCGAAAAGCTGGGCATCGGCCGGGTGATCGTGCCCGCCGGCGCCGGCGTGGGATCGGCAGTGGGCTTTCTGCGCGCGCCGGTATCCTATGAAGTGGCGCGCAGCCATCACCTGCTGCTGTCGGACGGCGCCGATCTCGCCGCGCTCGATGCGCTGCTGGGCGCCATGGCCGCGCAGGCGCAAGACCTGGTGGCCAAAGGCGCGCCAGGCGCCGCGCAAAACGAGCGCCGCGTGGCGCTGGGCCGCTATGCCGGGCAGGGCTTTGAAATTCCGTTCGATCTGCCCGCAGGGCCGCTGCCCGGCGTGGCGGAACTGCGCGGTTTGTTCGAAGCGGCCTATCGCATGCAATACGGCAACCAGGCGCTCGACCTGCCGGTGGAACTCCTGACCTTCCGCGTCGCCGTGGCGGCGCAGGTGTGGCAGGGGCAGGGCGCCAGTGCGCCGCTGGCCGATCGCTGGATCATGCCCACCGCCTGGCGCGAGGTGATCGATCCGCAGGATGGCCTGGCGCTGCGCTTTGCCGTGGTCGCGCGCGAAGACATGGCGCCGGGGGATGCCGTGCGCGGCCCGGTGCTGGTGACCGAACGCGAAACCACCACGGTCGTCTCGCCGCGTTTCGATGCGCGCATGGATGCCAACCGCACGCTTGTCTGTACCCGCCGGCCCGAGGAGCCCCGCGCATGAGCAATGCCCTGTCGCAACTGCGCCACCAGGTGATCTGGACCCGCCTGATCGCCATTGTCGAAGAGCAGGCGCAGACCCTGATGCGCACGGCCTTTTCGACGACGGTGCGCGATGCGGGCGATCTGTCCGCCGCGCTGTTTGACCTGGAAGGCCGCCTGATTGCCGAGGCGGTGACCGGCACGCCCGGCCACGTCAATTCGATGGCGGCCGGCGTGCGCCACTTCATCGACCGCTTCCCGCTCGACACGATGGAGCCGGGCGACCATTTCATCACCAACGATCCCTGGCTGACCGCCGGGCACCTGCACGACGTGACCGTGGTTTCGCCCGCGTTCCACCAGGGGCGGATCGTCGGCCTGTTCGGGGTGTGCTGCCACCAGGTGGATATCGGCGGTCTGGGCCAGGGGCCCGATGGCCGCTCCATCTACGAAGAAGGCATCCAGATTCCGCTGATGAAGCTGGCCAGCCGGAGCGAATTGAACGAGCAACTGCTGGAAATCGTCTGCCAGAACGTGCGCACGCCCTTGCAGGTGCGCGGGGACATCCTGAGCTATGTGACCAGCAACAATGCCGCGATCCGGCGCCTGGCGGCGATGCTGGGCGAATTCGGCATGGATGACCTCCAGGACGTGGCCGACACGATCGTCACCCAGTCGCTTGAGGCCACGCGCGCGGAAATCGCGCGCCTGCCGCAAGGCTCGTGGAGCAGCAGCCTGACGATCGACGGCTATGACGCGCCCGTCACCCTGCGCGCCACGCTGACGATCGATGGGAAGCGCGTGAAGGTGGACTATGCGGGATCGGACGCCTGCCTGCCGCGCGGGATCAACGTGGTGCTCAACTATGCCCGCGCCTATACCGTCTTTGCGCTGCGCTGCGTGATCAGCCCGGAAGTGCCCAACAACCACGGCGCGCTGCTGCCCTATGAGGTGGACGCGCCCGAAGGCTCGATCCTCAATGTCCAGCGCCCCTGGCCGGTGGCGGCGCGGCACATCGTCGGGCAGATGCTGCCCGATCTGGTGTTTGGTTGCCTGTCGCAGGCGATCCCCGATCGCGTGCCGGTGGAAGGCTCTTCGTGCTTGTGGAGCGTGCAGTTGCGCGGGCGCCATCCGGAAAGTGAGCAGGGCACGCCGGGCGACCTGTTCGACACGATCTTCTTCAATTCGGGCGGATCGGGCGCGCGGCCGGGGCAGGACGGCCTGGATGGCACGGCCTTTCCCAGCGGTGTGCGCGCCATGCCGGTGGAAGTGACCGAGCATGGCGCGCCGATCGTGATCTGGCGCAAGGAATTGCTGACCGACAGCGGCGGCGCCGGGGCACTGCGCGGCGGGCTGGGGCAGCGCGTGGAAGTGGCCATGCGCGATGGCAGCGGCTTTGAAGTGCTCGCGATGTTCGAGCGTGTCGACCATGCCGCGCGCGGCCGCGACGGCGGGGCCGACGGCTCACTGGGCCAGGTGCGGCTGACGGACGGAACCGTGCTGCGTGGGAAGGGGCGCCAGGAAATTCCCGCCGGGCAGCGCCTGGTGCTCGACGTGCCGGGCGGAGCAGGCCTGGGCGATCCCCATGCGCGACGGCCCGAGGCGCTGGCGGCCGACCTGGCCGAAGGGTTCGTGTCGGAGCAGGCGGCACAGACGATTTACGCGCGGGGGTAATTCAACCGCGGCCTGGTTTCTTCACATCACCCTGGGCTAGGCCCGGGGTGATGACCATGTTGATGCGGCCAAACGCGGGTATCAGCCGTCCGTCCCTCTGGGACTGTCTTCTTCCATGTCGAACGCGAGGTGTTCATCCTCGTCGTCTTCGAACGCCGGGATTTCGGCCATGGGCAGGGTGCGGCAGGCATGCATGTCGCGGGCGAGTTGCTCGGCGAATTTGGCTGCGGCGAGCGGGAGGGGGCGCCCCTTCAACTGGCCGAGCACCAGCGGGCCATAGGTGCGGTCCACATCGTTGATGCGGCGCACGGCAAAGCGCGGATCGCGGCGCCACAGTTCGGCGCCGATATCGATCTGGAAGGTGATCAGATCGCTGGATGCGACGATTTCGCCGAGCATGTCGAAATTGTTGGATTCCACCACGATGCGCGGCTTGACCGAACTGTTGGCCAGGCGTGTCTCGATGATCTCGCGGCCGCCGAACGCGGTGTCGGGCATGGCGAGATCGTAATGCGCGCATTCGCGCAGGCGCAGCACGGCCTTGTCGGCCAAGGGATGGTCTGCCGCCATGATCGCGACCAGGCCCTGGCCGATCGACAGGATCGGGTGCAGTTCGGGATGGCGCAGCGGGCGGAAGATCAGCGCCAGGTCGATTTCGTATTCGGTCAACTGGCGCACCGCGCTGATATGGTCGGTCACCACGATGCGGAACTTCACGTTGGGATGGCGCGCGCGGAAATCCACCACTTGCTGCAACAGGAAACTGCGCGCCACCGCCTGGCTACAAGCGATGCGGATGTCGCCACGCTGTAACCCGCCCAGTTCCTCGATCTGCGAATAGACGCGCTGCAATTCCGCCGATTGCGTGCGGATCCAGCGGATGAACAGCTCACCCGCCGCAGTCAGCCGCACGCCCAGCGAATGGCGTTCGAACAGCGGGGCGCCCAGATCGTGTTCCACGTCCTGGATGCGTCGCAGCAGGGCGGACGGCGTCATGTTCAGGCGCTCTGCCGCCTGGCGTACCGAGCCGGCACGCGCGACTTCGTCGATGTAGGCCCAGATTCGTTGGTTACGCAGCGCCACGATGGTTCCGTTCGTATTTTTGCACCGGCATGCCATCCTTTTAGCACACCAAGGGCAACAGGGGATAGCCTATGCAGTAACAGGCACTTCACATGCTGTGGCAAAAATCAACAGGGATTTTTCAAATATGTGAAGAAGCCGTGAAAAATTCATGGGGTTACGTATGGAAATTGGCCTTGTAGATAAAGTTGTGATCATCACAGGTGCCGGAAAGGGCATGGGGCCTGCGATCACAAATGCATTTTGCAAGGAAGGTTCGTTCGTAGCTGTTCTTGGAAGAGACCTGTCAGCTCTTGAAAAGCTTCGCGAAGATAACCCCGAATACGCCGAAAGAATTTCAACCTTTTCCTGTGACGTTACCGATGCGGCGCAGTGTGATGCCGCCGTTGCCGCTGTGGTTGCCGCCCACGGTCAGGTCGATGTGCTGGTCAACGTGGCGGGCGGCACCGGCCCGGTTGGCCTGCCGGCATGGGAAACCACGCCCGAGGCGTTCGACGAGATCGTGCGGCTCAACATGGCGGGCTGCTTCCACATGATGCGCGCCGTGCTGCCGGCGATGATCGCGCGCCGCTATGGCAAGATCGTCAATGTCGGTGGCACGTTCGGCATGCATGGCCGCGCCGGACGCATGGCCTATTCGGCATCGAAGTGGGGCCTGCGCGGGATCACCAAGTCCACCGCGATCGAGGCCGGGCCGCACAATATCAACGTCAACATCGTGGCGCCCGGCATGGTCGATGGGCCGCGCTTCCGCACCAAGGTGATGCCTGGCATGGCGGCCGCGCGCGGCCTGAGCGAAGATGAAGTGATTGCCGAGCACGCCGCCGAATATGCCCTGCGCCGCATCAGCCAGGCCGAGGACGTGGCCAATGCCTGCCTGTTCCTGGCGTCCGACGCATCGCGCCAGATCACCGGTGTCGACCTGCCGGTCGATGGTGGCTGGGCCTCGCTCTGACCTCTCCCGTTTTTAGACAGAAAGATTTCCCGATGCTTGCCGATCTCGTCATCCACGGCGCCACGCTGGTAACCGACAGCACCACCTTTGCCGCATCGGTGGCCATCAAGGATGGTGCCATCCTCGCCATCGGCGCGGCCGATGCCATGCCCGAAGCGGCCGAGGTGCTCGACGCGACCGGCAAGTACCTGCTGCCCGGTGCGATCGACGCGCACGTGCACTTCCGCGATCCGGGGTATACCCACAAGGAAACCTGGGAAACCGGCACGGCCAGCGCGGCCATGGGCGGGGTGACCACGGTGTTCGAAATGCCCAACACCAATCCGCCGACCGGCACGGTGGAGGCGCTCAATCTCAAGCTCAAGCAGGCCGAAACCGCCTATGTCGATTTCGGCATCTATGGCCTGCTGGGCGAATCCAACATCGATGAACTCGAAGCCCTGATCGAAGGCGGCGTGGCCGCGTTCAAGTGCTTCATGGGCAATACCTTCGGCAATCTGCCCTCGCCGCCTTCGGGCGCGATCCTCGAAGGGTTCGAGATCGTCGCCAAGCATGGCTATCGCGTGGCACTGCACGCCGAAAACGCCTCGATCATGGCGCGCCGCCAGAAGAAGCTGATGGCCGCCGGGCGCTGCGACCCGCTGGCCCACCTCGATGCGCGGCCGCCGGTCGTGGCGGTGGAAGCGGTGGCCCGCGCCGCGATCCTGGCCGAATGGACCGGCGCGCGCATCCACATCCTGCATGTTTCCTCGGGCGACGAACTGCGCCCCTTGCGCGAAGCCAAGCTGCGCGGGGTGGATATCACCGCCGAAACCTGCCCGCATTACCTGCTGCTCGACGAGCACGCCTATACCGACAAGAAGTCGCTGATCCGCGTCAATCCGCCGGTGCGCGAGAAAGTTCACCAGGACCAGCTTTGGGCCGGCGTGGCCGATGGCACGATCGACATGATCGCCACCGACCATGCGCCGCACAGCCACGATGAAAAGCACCGTGACGATATCTGGACTGCCGACTGCGGGTTTACAGGGGTGCAGACCCAGATGCCGTTGATGCTGAGCCAGGTGGTTTCGGGCCGCATGACCATCACGCACTATGTGAAGATGACCTCGCTTGCCCCGGCCAAGGCCTTTGGCCTCTATCCGCGCAAGGGCGCACTGCTGCCCGGATCGGATGCGGATATCGTGATCGTGGATCTCGACCGCGAAACCGTGGTCGATTCTGCGGATTTGCAGTCCAAGGGCAATTCCACCCCATTCCAGGGCTGGGTGGCGCAGGGCGCGCCGATCCACACCCTGGTACGCGGCCGCTTCGTGATGCGCGACGGGCAGCTTTGCACTGATGCCAAGGGCCATGGTCGCAACATCCGCCGCGTGCAGCAGATGCCCGCGCCCACGCCGCAAAACACCCACACCACCACCGCCGCGATTCTGGCCAAGGCGCCGCAGCGCTAAGCCCCGCAGGATCGCTCGATGATCATGACAACCAGGGCCGGGCTGGCCGTGGCGGCGCCGCTGGCCGCCTTTGTCGAAGACCAGGCGTTGCCCGGCAGCGGGATCGCGCCCGAGGCGTTCTGGGCCGGCTTTGCCGCGCTGCTCGAACGCTTTGCGCCGCAAAACCGCGCCCTGCTGGCCGAGCGGGAGCGCTTGCAGCAGGCGCTCGACGCCTGGCACGAGGCACGGGTTGGCCAGGCGTTCGACGCCGCAGCGCATGAAGCCTTCCTGCGCGAGATCGGCTATCTCGTGCCCGAGGTGCTGCCGTTCCAGGTGGACCCATGGGGCGTGGATGCGGAGCTGGCGGAACTGGCCGGGCCGCAGCTTGTGGTGCCGGTCCTCAACGCGCGCTTCCTGCTCAATGCCGCCAACGCGCGCTGGGGCAGCCTTTACGATGCCCTCTATGGCACCGATGCCATTCCGGGCACGGCGGCAGGCACCGGCTATGACCCGGCGCGCGGTGCTCAGGTGATCGCCTGGGGCCGGGCGTTCCTGGACCAGGCCGTGCCCCTGGCGCAGGGTTCGTGGGCCGATTGGACGGGCGGCGATCCGGTGCTGGCCGACCCGGCGCAATGGGCCGGCCGCGCGGGCGCCAACATCCTGCTGCGCCATAATGGCCTGCATATCGAGTTGGTGATCGATCCGGCCCACCCCATCGGCGCGACCGACCGTGCGCACCTTGCCGATATCGTGGTGGAAGCGGCACTGACCACGATCTGCGACCTGGAAGATTCGATCGCCGCCGTCGATGCGGAAGACAAAGTGGCCGCCTATGCCAACTGGCTGGGTCTGCTGCGCGGCGATCTTGAGGCCAGCTTTGCCAAGGGCGACGCCACGCAGACACGGCGGCTGGCGCACGATCGCAGCTATGTTGCCCCTGATGGCCGGCCGTTCACCCTGCCTGGGCGTTCGGTGCTGCTGGTGCGCAATGTCGGCCACCTCATGACCACGCCCGCCGTGCGCCTGGCCGATGGGCAGGATGCGCCCGAGGGGTTGGTCGATGCGGTGGTCACCAGCCTGATCGGCCTGGTCGACGTGCAGGGGCGCGGGCGCCATCGCAACAGCCGCAGCGGCTCGATCTACATCGTCAAGCCAAAGATGCACGGGCCGGCCGAATGCGCGTTCGCCAACGACGTGCTCGATGCGGTGGAAGACCTGCTGGGCCTGGCCCGGCACACCATCAAGATCGGCGTGATGGACGAAGAGCGCCGCACCAGCGTGAACCTGGCCGCCTGCATCCACGCGGTGCGCCACCGGGTGATGTTCATCAACACCGGCTTTCTCGACCGTACGGGTGACGAAATCCATACCGCTATGCGTGCCGGGCCGATGCTGCGCAAGGCGCAGATGAAAGCCACGCCGTGGATCGCCGCCTATGAAGACCGCAACGTGCAGATCGGGCTGGCCTGTGGCCTGGCCGGCAAGGCCCAGATCGGCAAGGGCATGTGGGCCATGCCCGATCGCATGGCCGACATGCTGGCGCAAAAGACCGTGCACCCGCAGGCTGGCGCCAACACTGCCTGGGTGCCTTCGCCCACCGCCGCCGTGCTGCACGCCACTCATTATCACCGCATCAATGTGGCCGCCCGCCAGGCAGCGCGCCTGGCCGAGCCACTGGCCCCGCTGGCCGATCTGCTGACCGTGCCGATCGCACCCGATCGGCCATGGAGCGCGGCAGAGATCCAGGCCGAAGTGGACAACAACGCGCAAGGCCTGCTCGGCTATGTCGTGCGCTGGATCGACCAGGGTGTGGGCTGTTCCAAGGTGCCCGATCTTTATGACGTGGGGTTGATGGAAGACCGCGCCACCTTGCGCATTTCCAGCCAGCACCTGGCCAACTGGTTGCGCCATGGCGTGATCACCGCTGAACAGGTGGATGCGGCGCTGCTGGCCATGGCCGCGCGCGTGGATGCCCAGAACGCGGGCGATCCGGCCTACCGCCCGATGGCCACCGATCCACAGGGCAGCCTGGCCTTCCAGGCGGCGCGTGCGCTGGTCTTTGCCGGGGAAGCGCAACCCAGCGGCTATACCGAGCCGCTGCTCCACGCCTTTCGCGCGCGGGCCAAGGCGAGGTAATGGTGCGGCGTGGGCTGGTGTCAGGCGACACCGGCCCAGCTATCGCGCCGCCAATCGGCCACGGCCAGGGGCGTGCCATCGCTCAGGCCTGCACAGGCGACCGCGCCAAAGCGCATCTGGCCCGGTGGCAGCGGGGCCAGGGCATGGCCCCGGCGGGCCAGGGCAGCGGCCTGGGGATGGCCTTCCTCGATCAGCAGATGCGCCCCTTCGCTGCGCCAGCGCGGCGCGGCGATGGCACTGGCCAGGTCGTGCCCCCGGCGCAAGGTGCGGTCAATCACTTGCAACAGGGTCTGCACCTGGCCATCGGCGCCTGGTGTGGCCAAGGCCAGGCAGCCTTGCGGGCCGCGCACCAGCGCCGGGGCCAGGGTGTGCACCGGGCGCTTGCCGGCAGCCGGGGCATTGGCGCCACGGGTGAAGCCGCCGGCGCGGTTGTTGAGCGTGATGCCCAGTTCGGGCACGAAGACGCAACTGCCGAAATCGTCGAACACCGAAACCAGCGATGAGACCACCAGTCCATCGGCATCGGCCGTCGCCACCCCGGCGGTGTGGAGATAGGCGCGCGGACCGCCACGCCGCGCGGCGCGTTGCGGGTCGATCGGCAGCGGCTGGTCGAGCAGCGCGGCGCCCAGTTGCGCGGCATCATCGCGCCACGCAAAGGCGGCCTCGGTCAATTCCACGGCGGTGTGATCGGACCCGGCATCATCGGCCGGGGCCTGCGCGGTCATGCCCTTGAGCACCATGCCCAGAAGCACGCCCTGCGTGGGCGGGGGCTGCACCGCCACGGCGCACCCGGCATAGGGCACGGTGAGCGCCGGGCCGATATGAGTAACATGGCGGGCCAGGTCGCGCCGGTCCATCGCGCCACCCTGGCGTGCCAGAGCGTTGGCAATGGCGGCCGCAGGCGCGCCGGTGTAGAACGCATCGAAGCCATCGTGGGCAAGGCTGCGCAGCAAGGCGGCGAGTTCGGGCTGCACCAGGCGATCGCCTGCGGCAAGGCCCAGCAATGACCACGCCGCCGCGCCATGGGCGAGCAGCCGCGCGCGCTGCGCCGTCACCGCCGCGGCCAGCGTGGGCGAAACGCGATGGCCATCCTGCGCCAGGCGAATGGCCGGGGCGAGCACGGTGGCGGCGGGCAGGCGCCCCCAGCGGCGATGCAGCTTGGCCCAGCCGCCGGCCAGGCCCGGCACAGTCACACTGTGCGGCCCATCGTCGGCAAAGGTGGTGGCGTCCTGGGGCGTCGTGCCGGCACCGTTGATCGCCACAGTCTGCGCCCGATCGGCGACCAGGGCAAACATGTCGCCGCCCAGTCCGCAGGCATCGGGGCACAGCACGCAGAGCACGGCCTGTGCCGCAATGGCCGCATCGGCCGCCGAACCTCCGGCGAACAGCGCGGCTTGCCCGGCGGCGACGGCCAGGGGGTGCGCGGCCGAAACCGCGCCCAGGCTGCCGAGCAGCGCCGGGCGCACGGCGGAGGAAAAGCTGTCTGCCAGGCGCCAGCCGTGGGTGTGGGCCATGGCCTCAGACCGCCGTATAGCCGCCGTCGATCACGATCGACGTGCCGGCGATATAGCGCCCTTGCGGGGAACACAGGAACAGCACCATGCTGGCCACGTCCATGGGCTCTCCCTGGCGGCGCAGGGGGATCTGCGCCTCGATGGCGCGGCGCTTTTCGGCCGGATCGGGCTGGTACTGCCAGAACGGATCGTTGAATGGTGTTTCGATCCAGCCGGGCATGATGCAATTGACGCGGATGCCATCGGGGCCGAGTTCGGCAGTCAGGCTGCGGGTGAGGCCAGGCAGGGCGGCTTTGGTGGCCTGGTAGGCCGACATGCCGGCGTGGCCGCGCAGCGCGCCGGTGGAGGATATCAGCACGATCGACGGATTTTCCGAACGCCGCAGGTGTGGCGCGGCGGCCTGGGCCAGGAAGAACGGCATGGCCAGGTTGAGGTTGACCGATTGCGCCCACATCTGCGGCGTCCATTCCGCCAGTGCCGCCGATTGCATGAGGGCCGCCGTCACCAGCACGCTGTCGAGCCCGCCGAAGGTTTCCACCGCCAGTGCCACGGCGCGGGCCGGCACTGCGGGATCGGCCAGATCTGCGGCCATGAACAGGCAGCGGCCGGGAAGATCCTCGGCCGCGACTTGCGCCGCTTCCTCGCGATGGTCGATCAGCACGACATCATCGCCCCGCGCGCGAAAGCCCAGGGCGCTGGCGCGGCCGATTCCGGTGGCGCCGCCAGCAACGATCACGGTGGCCATGGTGTTGTCTTCTCCGTCAGGCAGCAAGGGCCAGGGGCAGGCTGGACAGCCCGCGTAGCCCCGGCACCAGCCGCAATTGCGATGGGCCGGTGCAGGTGAGAGTGCCGACCCTTTCGGCCAGCGCGCGAAAGAACACTTCGCCTTCCAGGCGGGCCATCATCTGGGCCACGCAGCCGTGGATGCCGGTGCCATAGCCGACCTGGTGGGTCAGGCGGCGGCGGATGTCGAAGCGATCGGGTTCGTCCCACACCGCCGGATCGCGCCCGGCCGAGCCGATCAGCACCAGCACCTTTTCGTGGCGTGCCAATGTTTGCCCGGCAAATTCGAACGATTCCGTGGTGGTGCGAAACAGGCTTTGCGACGAGCTGTCATAGCGCGTCGCCTCTTCGAAGGCGTTGCGCGCGAGCGTGGGATCGGCGCGCAGCAGCGCCCATTGCTCGGGATGCTGCGCCAGCGCGCGCAAAGCCAGGCCGATGGAATCGATCGTGGTATCGACCCCGGCCGACAGGAACGAGCGCACCAGCAGGCGCGCTTCGTCGTGGGTGATTTCGCCCGCGTCGGCCGCGGCATAGATCCCGGCGCCCAGGCCATCATCGGTCAGCGCGGCGCGGGCGCAGTGCGCGTCGATCCAGGCCGAGACTTCCTCGGCGCGTTCCATCAACTGGTCGTACCACGCCGTGCGTGGGCCGAACGCGCCGAACACCATGCCGCCATAGACCAGCATGATTTCGCGATCGAGCGGGGGCATGCCCACCGCATCGGGAAAGACCGTGAGGGGGAAGGGCTGGACGAGTTGGGAAACCGCCTCGATCTCGCCCTGGGCCAGGGCGGCATCGACCAGGCGACGCGCCACGGTTTCGAACCCACCGCGCAGGGACTTGATGGCATTGGCATTGATCACCCGCATCATGACCTTGCGGGTGCGCTCGTGTTCGGGCGGGTCCACTTCCAGGATGATGCTGGGCTGGCGCCAGTTGGGTTCCTTGAAATAGTTGGTCAACCCGCCGCCACCGGCATTGCTGAAACGGCGCCAGTCGGTCAGCACGTCCTTCACCTGGGCATGGTGCTGCACCACCCAGATACCGTATTGTTCCAGCCACACGATCGGGCCGGTGGCGCGAAGCTCGGCATAGGCGGCAAAAGGATCGGCGCGGAATTCGGCCGAGAATGGATCGAGCGCGGAGACCGGGCGGGGGTTGGTGTGGATCGCGCTCATGCCCGTGTCTCCCGGCCGGCGGGACGCGGGGTGGCGGCAAGGGGCGCCATGCGGCTGCGCAGCGCGATGGTGGCTTCTTCATCCAGCGTGCCATCGGCGGTGATCACCACGCCATAGGCATCGCGGGCGTGGCTGCGGCTGACACGGCCATCGAGCACGTCCTCGCGCACGCGGTCGGGCGCGCGCTCCAGCGCAGAGCCGAAGCCGCCACCGCCGGCCATGACGTGGCGATAGACTTCGCCGGTCTGGAGCAGGAACGGCGTGGTCGGCATCGCCGGCAGGATGCGCAAGCCCCCGCTGCGTTCCAGCAGGTTGCTGGCCGGTGTGCCGGCGCGGCCGCCCTGGAGGCCATGGGGCGGGTGGATCACCTTGTCCGAGCGCACGCCGAAGAAGATATCGTCGGCCAGCATGCGATATTCGCGCAGCACGGCCAGACCACCCCGGTTGCGACCCGGCCCGCCACTGTCCGCCACCAGGCCATAGCGTTCGATGCGGATGGGGTAATCGGCCTCGATCGTCTCGATCGGCACGTTGGCCTGGTTCGATGCCATGTGCGGCACGCCTTCCTGGCCGTCGTGTTCGCTGGTCGCGCCCCACACCCCCATCACGCATTCCGAGAACACGAACGTGCGCCCGTCGATACGGCCGCTGAAGCTGGGCAGGGTGGAGCCGCCCGCGCCATCGGCGGCGACTTTGTCGGGCACGGCCTGGGCAAGCGCGCCGAACACGCAATCGACGATGCGATACCCGGTGATGCCGCGCGCGCCGCAGGGGGCGGGATAGGTGCAGTTGAGCACGCTGGCTTCGGGCGCGACCACGTGGATCGGCCGGGTATAACCATGGCAGTTGGGCACGTCGGCACCCATGACCGAGCGCAGCGCGGCATAGACGTTGGACTTGCAGAACGAGATCGGCGCGTTGATGCCGCCGCGTACTTGCGGCGCCGTGCCGGTCCAGTCGGCGGTGACTTCCTCGCCGGCCACGGTCAGCGCCAGGCGAAACAGCACGGGCTGCGGGTTGTCGCCCAGCCCGTCGATATGGTCTTCGAAGCGATAGGTGCCATCGGGAATGGCGCGGATGGCGGCGCGCGCCAGGCGTTCGGCGTAATCGTGCAGCGCGGCGCCATACGCGGCGATGGTCTGCGCGCCATGGCGATCGATCATTGCGACAAGGCCGCGTGCGCCGGCATGGGCAGCGGCCACTTGCGCCTCGATATCGCCGAGTACCTGATCGGGCGTGCGCACGTTGGCGGCGATCAGGCGGGTGACGACCGGATCGGGCCGGCCGGCGCGGTAGAGCTTGACGAACGGCAGGCGCAGTCCTTCCTGGTGGATTTCCACCGCGCTCAACGAATTGCTGCCGGGCACGAGGCCGCCCACGTCGACATGGTGGGCAATCGTGGCCGCCCAACCGTGGATCGTGCCGGCGTGGAAGATCGGCCGGATCACATAGATATCGGGCAGGTGCTGGCCCGAGGCGAGATAGGGGTCATTGCCGATGAACACGTCGCCGTCGGCGATATCGGCGCCATATTCGCCGATCAGGTGGCGCATGGCATCGTGGAAACTGCCCAGATGCATCGGCGTGGTCAGTCCCTGGGCCAGGTTCTGCCCGGCCGCGTCGCACAAGGCAGTGGAGAAATCCATCGCATCGCGCACGATCGGGGAGTGCGCCGTCCGCATGAGGATCAGGGCCATCTCGTCGGCCACGGCCTCGAACCCGTTCTTGAACACTTCGAGCAGGATGGGATCGACATCACGCGACATGGGTGGCTCCTGCGCCAAGGGTGATCACGATATTGCCCGCCGTGTCGCGTTGCGCCGTGGCATCGGGCGGCACCACGGTCGTGCCCTCGTATTCCTCCACGATCAACGGCCCGGCGCGCGGCTCAAGGCGCAGCGCGGTGCGATCGATCACCGGGGTTGCGATGCGCCCGTGCTCTGGCCCGAACCAGCAGGCGCGGGTGGTTTCCGGGGCCGGGGCAGGCGTTTGGGCAACAGCCGGGGCGATAGCCGCAGGGCCTTGCGGCGGGATCGTGCCGATCGCGCGCAGGGTGACCAGGTCGATGCGATGCGGCCCCAGGTCGTGGCCATAGGAGCGGCGATGCTCAGCCTCGAACGCGGTGCGCAGCGCCTCGATCCAGGCGGGGGTGATCGCACCGGGCGGCAGGTCCACACCCAGTTCGAAGCCTTGCCCGTGATAGCGCAAGTCTGCCCGCCCGCGCAGCGTCAGTGCCGGATGCGCGCCGAGTTCGGTCCGCACATCGGCATCCAGCCGGGCCAGCGCCCGCGTGATCGCGGCGAGGGTTTCGGCATCGTCGGCCAGGGGGCGGCCCAGCGCGGCCGAGCGGCTCACTTCGTGATCGGTGAACAACAGGCCTACCGCGCTAAACACCCCGGCGCCGGGCGGCACGATCACTTGGGCCATGCCCAGTTCGCGGGCCAGCGCGGCGGCGTGGATGCCGCCATTGCCGCCGAACGCAAACAGCGCGAAATCGCGCGGATCGCGGCCGCGATAGGTGGAAACCGCCTTGACCGCGCGCATCATCGCGGCGTTGGCCAGGCGGTGGATGCCCCATGCGGCCTCTTCCAGCGTGCAGTCCAGGTGCTGGCACACGGCAGCATCGATCGCCGCGCGCGATAGGCTGGCGTCGATCGGCACGGTGCCGCCGGCCAGCGCCACGGGGTTGAGATAGCCCAGCACGACGTTGGCATCGGTGACGGTGGCCTGGGTGCCGCCGGCGGCATAGCAGGCCGGGCCGGGTACGGCGCCCGCGCTTTCCGGCCCCACTTTCAATGCGCCGCCAGCATCCACCCGCACCACGCTGCCCCCGCCCGCGCCCACTTCGGACACGTCGATCACCGGCAGTTTCAGGGCATAGCCGCCGCCCTTGGCCAGCGCGCTCGACATCGAAATGCCGCCGCCCACTTCGTATTCGTCGGTCGTGGCAAGGCGCCCATGCTCGATCAGCGAGGCCTTGGCCGTGGTGCCACCCATGTCGAAGGTGATGACATGACCGTGCCCGGCGCCGCCGCCCAGGCGCGCGGCGCCGACCACGCCCGCAGCCGGACCGCTTTCCACGACCGTGGCAGGCCGTGCGATGACTTGGGCGACATCAAGCAGCCCGCCGCTCGACTGCATCATCAACAGCCGTCCATCGAGCCCGGCGGCTATCAGCCGTTCCTGCAAGGCGCCGAGATAGGCGCTGACCACGGGGCCGATATAGGCGTTGACCACGGTGGTGCTGGTCCGCTCGTATTCGCGAATTTCGGGCAACACTTCGTGGCTGGCGCACAGGAAGGTTTCGGGCGGAAGCACTTCCTTGAGGATTTGCAGAGCCTTGGCCTCGTGCGCCGGATTGGCGTAGCTGTGCAGGAAGCACACCGCCACTGCGTCCACCCCGGCCTGGCCGAGGGCTTGCGCCACCTGGACCAGCGCGCCGGTGTCGAGCGGCCGGATCACTTCGCCGCGTGGCCCCATGCGCTCGGGCACTTCCAGCCGCAGGCGGCGCGGGCTGAGCGGGGCGGGCTTTTGATAGAGGGGGTCATAGAGACGCGGCACGCGGATACGCCGCATTTCCAGCACGTCGCGAAATCCTTCGGTCGTCACCAGCGCGGTGCGCGCGCCCTTGCCTTCGAGGATCGCGTTGGTGGCGATGGTGGAGGCGTGGAGGATCTCGGCAAAATCGGCCGGTTGCAGGCCGAGCCGCGCGGCCACGTCGGCAATGCCGGCCAGGATGGCGCGGGCGTAGTCGCCCGGCGTGGTCGGCACTTTGGCGGTGGTCAGCGTGCCATCGGGCGAAAGGCAGGCGATGTCGGTAAACGTGCCGCCGATGTCGGCCGCGATGCGATAGCCGGCCATGGTCAGTGGCACCGGTAGTGGGCGAGCTTGTCCTCGTCCACGGTGATGCCGAGGCCCGGCGCATCAAGCGGCAGGATCGCGCCATCGGCCACGGCCATGGGCGCAGCCAGCACGTCGTCTTCGTAATAGCGGCCGGCGATGCGGCAGGGATGGGTGCCCGCCGGCGCGCTGATTGCGATCACCGCGCCCAGCGTGACCGCGCCATGGGCGAGGGCGAAATGGACGTTGGCGGCCGTGCCGATGGCGGATTCGATCGATCCGTTGACATCGCAGGCCATCTTGCGGGCGGCGGCCACCCGCGCCACTCCGCCCGCACCGACGAAGCCACCGGCCTTGGCCAGGTAGATCGACAGGCAATCGGCTGCTCCGCGTTCGGCCACATCGAGTGCGTCGTGAATGTCCCAGCAGCTTTCATCGGCAATGATCGGCAGCGGCGCCACCGCCGTGACAGCCGCCATGAACGGCAGGCCAGTGGTGGGTTGTTCCACCAGGCTGGCGCCCGCCTCGGCCAGGCGCAGCACGGCTTGCGTGGCGGCCTTGCCATGGCCGTAACCCTGGTTGGCATCGAGCCGCAGCGTGATGTCGGGGCCCAATTCGCGGCGCAGCGCCGCCACCAGCCGCACGTCGCGCGCCAGATCGACCCCGCCCTTGATCTGCAACGCGTGCACGCCATCGGCCACCGCGCCCAGCCCTTCGTCGAGCGCTTCGGCTTCGTGCATCAGGCCGATCATGTGCGCCACGGGCACGCTGGGGCGTACGGCGCCGCCCAGCAGCTTGTAGACCGGCTGGCCCACGATCTTGCCCCAGGCATCGTGCAGGGCAATGTCGATCGCGCACTTGGCATAGCTGTTGCCGATGAGCACGCGGTCCATCGCGGCGCGGGCGGCGGTGACCGCCGTGGCATCCAGGCCGACCAGCGCGGGGGCCAGCACCTGCTCGATCATCTGCACCACACTGGCCTGCGTCTCGCCACAGCGGCGCCCCCAGTCTCCACCCCAATCGGGCAGCGGGGTTGCCTCGCCAAAGCCCGTCACGCCGCCTTCGGTCTCCACCCGCACCGCCACGAAACCACCGAGATCGGCGATAAGGCCTGCCCACTTGAAATCGCGCCGCACCGGCAGGCGAAAGGGGAACGCGGTGATGGCAGTGATCTTCAAGGCATGGCCTCCCAAGGCGGATGCGGATGCAGATGTGCTAACAGAAATTTTCCTACAGGAAAAATAATTTTCCAACTTTTGAAAATCAGGAAAAAATGCAACCCTTGCTCCCATGTGCTCTCTTGTCGTCTCTTCCGCTGTAGCCAATCCTGCCACATCGCGTGGCTGGTCCGTGCTCGCCCTGGCTTATGCGCTGACGCTGGCAAGCATGGCGCAAGTGGGTGTGATCGCGGCGCTGACGCTCGATCTGGCCAAGGCGCTGGGGCTGACTGCGGCGCAGATCGGGCAGGGTCTGGCGCTGTTTTCGCTGCCATCGGCGCTGCTGGCCGTGCCCTGCGGCGCGCTGGTCGATCGCTTAGGCGCGCGGCGGGTGCTGGTCTGGTCCGGGCTGGCGGGGGCACTCGCCGATGCGCTGGCCGTGGCGGGCGGCAACTCGTCCGCGCTCTATGCCGCGTTGCTGCTCTCGGGCCTGGCGTTTACCGGGATCAGCGTCGCGGCACCCGCGCTGCTGGCCGCAGCCTATGGTGGCGCCCGGCAGGTGCGGGCCATGGCACTGTGGTCCACATATGCGCCGGCCGGCTTTGCCCTCGGCTTGGTGCTGGGCGCACCTTTTGCCCAGACAGGGCATTGGGTGCAGCCACTCGCGCTGCACGGCGCCTTGCTCGGCATCCTGGGGCTTTGCGCGCTGGCGCTTCCCCATCTGGTGCAGATGGCGGGCTTGCCTGATCGGGCTGCTGCCATGCGCGAGCTTGCCCTGGTGCTGCGCGAGCCTCGGGTGCTGCGGCTGGCGCTGGCGGTGGCTGTGCCATCGGCGATTTCCTATGGCACCAGCCTGGTCGCGCCGGCCTGGCTGGCACGGGTGCATGGTGCATCGATGGCGGAATCCGCCACGGTGGTGGCCGCTGCCAAGGGCGTGGCGATGATGTTGGGCGGGTTGGCGGCGGGCGCCGTGTTGGCGCGGGCCGGACGGCGGCGCGTGCTGTTTGCGGGCCTGGCCATGGCGGGCGCCCTTGCGCAGGCCTTGCTGTTCTGGCCGGGCGGCAGCCTGGCACTGGCTAGTGCTGCGCTGTTTGCCTGGCTGCTGGCGTTCAGCGGGTTGGGCGCGGTGGCGATGGCCCAGTTGCCCGCGCTGGCCGAAGCGGGCGCCGAGGCCGGCGGCAACCGCCAGGGCAGGGTTTCGGGCGTGATCGGGCAGGCGATTTCGCTGCTCTCTTTCCTCGCCCCCGCGATCTATTTCGGCATGTCGGGCTGGATCGGCTATGTCCTGCTGGCTGGCTGCGGCCTTGCCATGGCAGCATTGGCGCTGCCCGAGGTAGCGCCCAGGGAGCAATCGTGATGACCCCCAACACTGCCGTGCGCCGGCTGTTCGTGCTGCTCTGTGGCTTTGAAATCCTGCCCAAGACGATTTCCACCCGCAACTTGGGCCAGCGCTTCATCCTGAGCGAACCGGTCTGTGCCTATCTGCTCGACACCGATCATGGCTGGGTCTTGCTCGATGGCGGGATGAACCCCGACAACATCACCGATCCCGTGCGCCGCCACGCCTGCTTTGGCCAGTATGGCATGACCCCGCCGGTGGTGCGGCCGGTACACGACATGGCACAGCAACTGGCGCAGATCGGGATTGGCCTGGACGATATCGGCCATGTCATCCTCTCGCACCTGCATTACGACCATTGCGGCTATCTCGGGCAACTGACTCACGCGCGCATTTCGGTGCAGCGGCGCGAATACGACCACGCCTTTGCCGCCGATCCGGGGTTGGCCTATATCCGTTCCGACTATGACCTGCCGGGCCTGGACTGGGACTTGCGCGATGGGGATTGGCAAGCGATGCCCGGGCTGGCGCTGATCGATACGCGCGGCCACACCCAGGGCCATCAATCGGCGGTGGTTACCCTGCCGCAGACCGGCACGGTGATCCTTCCATTCGATGCCGGTGACCTGGCCGAGAATTTCGCCGATGAAGTTCTGCCGGGCGAATGCTGCGACGACATGGCCGCGCTCGCCGCGATCCGCCGGCTCAAGGCGGTGCAGCGCGAACACGACGCCACGATGCTGCTGTTCCACGATCCGGTGGCGATCCAGCAGATGCGCCTGGCGCCCGAATTCTACGGCTAGGCCGGCACTTGCCGGGTGGAGGGATGCATATAGGTGGAAACCGGCCGCCTCTCGGCCGTGGCGGGATCGTGCGAGATGGACAGCACGCGCGCATCGGCCTCGCCCACCGCGAGATAGAGGTGCTTCATGCTGCTGTCGAAATAGGCGCTTTCCCCGGCCGCCAGGCGGAAAGGCGCATAGTGTTCGGTGTGAATCTCGATCGCGCCGTCTAGCACATAGACGAATTCTTCGCCCTCGTGCTCGCTCCAGTGGTCGAAATCCTCCACCTTGCGGGCGCGGATGACCATTTCGAAGGGGATCATCGCCTTCTTCGAAATCTCGCTGGCGTGGATGCGATAGTCATATTGATCGGAGCGGAACTGTTCGCCTTCGCCCCGCCGCGTCACCGTCTTGCGCCCGGAAAGCTGGCTCTTGGCCGTGGCCGAAACGATGTCTTCGATTCCCACGCCCAAAGCGTCGCAGGCGCGCTTGAGAATGTCGTAGCTGGCGGAAATCTGGGCGTTCTCGATCTTGGACAAGGCCGAGATCGAAACGCCGGCCCGCGCACTGACATCGGCTAGCGTGGCGTTTTGTGCACGACGGATGGCGCGCAACCGCTTGCCGATCGCAAGTGCTTCTTCGCCTTGGTTGCCGCGCATCATGCAAAATCCGTCAATTGGGAAAAATTCTTTCCTAAAAGCGCATGGCACGTCGCGGCTCGGGCGGAAAGCAGGATTTTGCGCGAGTGGGGCGTTGATGGGGGTCAGGACAGACGGCGCACCGCTTCGGCTTGCGCGATCACCGTGGCTTCAGCGCGACTTGAACCGGACTGGTGCCGAGCGGGATGGTATAGCCGCCGCGTTCCAGCGTGCCACTGGTGACCGCGTAGGGCCTGCCGCTGGTGGTGGTGGTTTCGGCCATGAGGCGGGCGACCGGCTGGGTGGCACTGGCAGGATCGAGCATGAGCGTGACCTCGCCGCTGCCGGTGTCATAGGTCGCGCGCTGGATATGGCCTTCTTGCAACGTGATCCACAGGCCGGCCGGCGCGATGAACAGGCGGCGGCGCGCGCCGTCGCGCGGCACGATGCCGATCACCTTGCCCTGAGGCGTCACGTCGCCGCCAAAGCCCAGCCAGCCAAGCTGCGGATCGCGCACGAGATAGGTGGCGGCGGCAATGGCATGGCCATAGAACCCCATGCCGTAGTCGCCGGTGAGCGCATCCCACTGCATCATGTCGGGCCAGGAATGGAACGCGGCCGAGCCGAAGCCGTCCTGGGCGATATTGGTGATGCCGCCCATCATCCCGCCATAGGCGACGCGGAGCAGGTGCAGGTCTGACGGGTTCTGGCGGAAGGCGTCGAACAGCGGCACGGCATTGAGCGCCGAGCCATAGTGGTGGATCTGCCGCTCGATGCGCGAGACCTTGCCGCCATAGAGGAAATCCCAATAGCGCCGCGCGTTGCCGTTATAGCCCCAACTGGGAATCGCGGGATCATAACCCAGGATCACCTCGCGCGTGACGTCGGCCTGCGGTTGATAGCCGAAATGGCGCATCCAGGCATAGACTTCGGGCTGGCCGGTGGAGTCCCAAGCCATTTCGCTGCCGAACGGATACTTCATCCCGCGCCAATGATCGGCGCGCGCTTTCATCAGGCGTTCGACTTCGTCCGCCTGCGCGGTCAGGCCTTCGTGGCGCAAGTCGGCCAGGATGTCGAGGAACACGTCGCCCTCCATCTGGCCGAATTCGGCATAATAGGGCGCGTCGCGCATCATCGCCACCGTGGTGCGATAGGCCCAGTCGAGATAGAACCGCCAGTCGTGCTGGTGAACCAGCCCCTGCGTGTTGCGGGCCAGGCGATAGAGTAGCCAGTGGCCGACCGCGACATGGGGATAGTTGTAGGATCGGCCGAGATCCTCGGCATCCTTGCGCGACCACGAGGTCCAGGTCTTCCAGTTGATCGACGGATCATAATAGCCGGGGAACTGCTGCGGATCGTAATAGAAGATGCTTTTCTTGACGCCGCCCTGATGGGGACCGTCGGCAATCTGGAGCGTGCCGAGCACGGTTTCATCGACCAGCCGCTCGAGCTTGCCGACTTCGACCGGGTCGGGATTGTCGAGCTGCTTGATCGCGGCGGCGACCCACGAGCCAGCACCGCCTTCGTCGCTCATCCCCGCCACCCAGACACGGGCGTCCTGGGTGATGATGCGATGGTCCTGGTGATCGTAGGAGAGGATCGCGGGCGAACGGTGGAAGGGATCGCCCTTGCCTTCGAACCATTGCTGCGTGGTGGTGAAGGCGCCGAGATCGGCCATCACGCGATCGAGCGGCTTGGTGATGTAATAGCTGACTGTCTGCTTTTGCCCGTCGGCATAGGCGACGGTGAGCCGCGCCTGGCCCCATCCGCTGGTCTGGATGCGATAGCGCGCCCAGCCATGGCCGGCGGCCTCCGCCGTGGCGCGCAGGGCGCCGGCCGGCTCGCTGGTGATGGCGACCACTTTGCTGGGCGCCTTGAGAAACAGGCTGGCGGTCTGGTCTGTCGGGACGACGTAGCCGGGAATGCCGACCGCAACCGGACGTTGATGCGCCACCAGCGTGTCTTCGATCGCCCGGATCGACGGCGCGGTGATGAAGCGCAGGCCGATGGTGCGCGCCGCGCCCGGCGCCAGGGTGAAGCTGGTGGGCACGTTCCACTGCTCGCCCGCCTTGGCCCATTCGCGCTCGGCAAAGCCCTTGCTGGCGATGGTCCAGTCATAGAACCCTTCGGAGACCTGCGAACGCGGGCTGCGATCGGTGAAGATATCGCCGGCAGGGGCAGAGCGCGCTTCGAGCACCGGGCGATAGGCTTCGAGCGGAGTATCCTTTTCCGGCAGCACGAGCAGCGCCGGACCTTGGCCATTGAGCCGCGTGACCTGAAGATAGCCGGCATCGCGGCCGATATAGGGATCGACGAAGCTGGCCTGGGCATGCGCCTGGTCAAGATCGCGATCGCGGATGATGTTGTCGAACACCATGGGCAGGCCGAGCCCGCCGATTTCCACCGGCACGGCGCCGGTATTGACCAGGGTGAAGCGCAGCGCGAGCACGCCGTGGTCATTTACCCAGCGCCGCTCGACGCGCAGTGGCAGGCCCGCGCCAAGGGATGCGGTGATGTCTGCCGCGGCCAATATCCCTCGGCCGCCGGGCAGCGCGGCGAGCGGCCGGCGTGCGTGCGCCGAACTGAAATCGCGCCAATCGCCGCCCGGCGTGCGCAGGCGGATATGGATGTCGCCGATATGGACATAGCCATCACCCGCGCGTTCCGCTTCCCGCCCGGCGGGCACGAAATCGAAGCCGGTCGTGCCGAGTGGCGAGAGGTGAGCCAGGGTCTGCGTGTCGGTGCGCAGGGCAAGGTCGAACGTCGGGGTGCGCAGCGGCGTGGTCTGGATCGGGGGATAAGCGGGCGCCGGCTGGGGCGGTGCGCTCTCGTCTGCCGCGCAAGTCGCGCCCAGGGGCAGCACGGTGGATGCCACCGCCAAGGCCAGGGCGACAAGGGGCAGGGGCGTGAGCGGGCGCTTCATGGACGGTCCTTGGAGTCTGGCGGACAGGTCGTGATCAACAATCGACCGGCCGTGATCGCCCATTTCATGGCGAGCACCCACAGGAGCGTCAAGAAGATTATACGATATATGATATGGCTTTTGACCTGATCGGTTGGTCTTGCTGCCATGGGCATGCAGGGGCGAGGGTTGACTCACCTTGGCACCCTTGTATCAATAACGTATACGATATTCGTTAGGAGTTCTGAGGGCATGAAGGCCAATCGGCGCCAGTGGCTGGCAGGGGTTGCCAGCCTGGCAATCTGTTCGGTTCCGTTCAAGGCATGGGCGGCCGTGGTTGCCCCCAAGGTGCCGTTGCGCGCCCGCCCGCTGCCGCTGGAAGACGTGCGCCTGCGTCCCTCGGTCTATGCCACGGCGGTGGACGTCAACGTGGACTACCTGCTGTCGCTCAGCCCCGATCGCTTTCTGCACAATTTCCGCAAGTATGCCGGGCTGGAACCGAAGGCGCCGATCTATGGCGGATGGGAATCCGATACCATCGCCGGGCATTCGCTGGGCCACTATATGACTGCGCTGGTGCTGGCCTGGCAGCAGACCGGCAATGCCGAATGCCGCCGCCGCGCCGACTATATCGTGGGCGAACTGGCGCTGTGCCAGGCGCAGCGGCACGATGGCTATTTCGGCGCGCTGGGGCGCAAGACCAAGGACGGCGCCATAATCGATGGCGAGGCGATCTTTCCCGAAGTGATGCGGGGGCAGATCAAGTCCGGCGGCTTCGATCTCAACGGTTCGTGGTCTCCGCTCTACACCGTGCACAAGTATTTTGCCGGGTTGCTCGATGTCCATGCCGCCTGGGGCAATGCCCAGGCGCTCGACGTCGCCATCGGTCTGGCCAGCTATTTCGAGAAGGTCTTTGCCGCGCTGGACGACCAGCAATTGCAGGACATGCTCAACTGCGAATATGGTGGCATCAACGAAAGCTATGCCCAGCTCTATGCCCAGACCGGCGATCCGCGCTGGATCCGTCTGGCCGAGCGCATTTTCGACAACCGCGTGCTCGGCCCGCTGGTGGCGCAGGAAGATAAGCTCGCCAACTTTCACGCCAATACTCAAGTGCCCAAGCTGATCGGGCTGGCGCGCATCCATGAACTGACCGGCAAGGACGATCCGGGCCGTGCCGCGCGCTTCTTCTGGGAGCGGGTCACCGGGCATCACAGCTATGTCATTGGCGGCAACGCCGATCGCGAGTATTTCTTCGAGCCGGACAGCATCGCGCTGCACCTCACCGAGTCCACCTGCGAGCACTGCAACACCTATAACATGCTCAAGCTGACCCGGCATCTCTATGGCTGGCAGCCGCATGGGGCGCTGTTCGATTACTATGAACGTGCGCATCTCAACCATGTGATGGCGGCGCAGAACCCGGCGACCGGCGGGTTTACCTACATGACGCCGTTGATGAGCGGGGCGGCGCGCGAATATTCCGGGCCGAGCGAGGACGTGTTCTGGTGCTGTGTCGGCTCGGGCATGGAAAGCCATGCCAAACACGGGGATTCGATCTTTTGGGAAGGCGACGACACCCTGTTCGTCAATCTCTACATCCCCGCGACGGCAACTTGGCAAGCCAAGGGTGTCACGGCCACGCTGGACACCGATTATCCGTTCAAGCCGGAGGTGCGCCTTTCGCTCGATGCGGTGAAGCAGGGCCGCTTTGCCCTGGCGCTGCGCATTCCCGCCTGGGCAGACGGCAAGGCCAGCCTGGCGGTCAATGGACTGCCGGTTCCGGTGGCCACGACCAACGGCTATGCCCTGGTCCACCGCGCGTGGAAGAAGGGCGACGTGGTCACGCTGAATCTGCCGCTGGACTTGCGCCTGGAGAATGCCGCTGGATCGACCGATACGGTGGCGGTGCTGCGCGGGCCGCTGGTCATGGCCGCAGACCTGGGCCCGGCCGAAGCGCCATGGGCCGGGGTGGACCCAGCGATGGTCGGCGAGACGCCGCTGGCGGCGTTCGCGCCGATGGTTTCCGATCGGCCGCGTTATCACACCACAGGGCTGATCCGGCCGGCAGACCTGACCTTCGTGCCGTTCTTCAGCCAGTATGACCGGCGCAGCGCGGTCTACTTCAAGCGCTTCAGCGAAGCGGGGTGGAAAGCCGAGCAGGCCGCATTCCTGGCCGAGCAGGCGCGGCAAAAGGATCTGGCCGCGCGCTCCATCGACGTGATGCACCTGGGCGAAATGCAGCCCGAGCGCGACCATGGGCTGACCTCCGACATTTCCTATCCGGTTGTCTATCGTGGCCGCAACGGCCGCGATGCGCGATCTGGCGGCTATTTCGAGTTCGCCATGAAAGTGAAGCCGGGGCCGCTGGTGTTGCAGGCCAGCTATTGGGGCGGCGAGCGGGCGCGCACGTTCGACATCCTGGTCGACAATGTGCGGATCGCCACGCAGACGCTGGACAACGATCATCCCGGCGCGTTCTTCGACGTGGACTATCCACTGCCCGAAGCGCTGACGCGGGGCAAGGATCGGGTCAAGGTGCGCTTCGTGCCCGCCGATCGCAGCTCGGCCGGGCCGGTGTTCGGAGTGCGGGTGGTCACCGCCAAGCCTGGCGAAACCGCCGCCGGAGCAAAGGCATGAGCGGCGCAGCGGACGAAACGGTCGCGCTGACTCTGGACGAGGCCGATGCCCTGGCCCGCCAGGTGCTGTCGGCCTGGGGGCTGGCGCCCGATCATGCTGCGGCCGTGGCGCAGACGATGGTGGCTGGCGAGCGCGATGGCTGCGCGTCGCACGGGCTCTATCGCCTGCTGGTGGCGGCCAATTCGATCGAGCGTGGCGTGGTGGCCTGCGCGGCGGTGCCGCAGGTGAGCGAACCGGCGCCGGCGCTGGTGCGGGTGGACGGGCAGGGCGGCTTTGCCCAGTTGCCGTTCGCGCGCGGGCTGCCGCTCTTGGTGGACAAGGCGCGGCGCCACGGGATTGCCGCCATGGCCATCACCAACGCCGTGCATTTTGCCGCGCTCTGGCCCGAAGTGGAAGCGCTGGCGGGCGAAGGCCTGGTGGCGCTGGCGTTCACGCCCAGCCATGCCTGGGTCGCGCCGGAAGGCGGCACCCGGCCAGTGTTCGGCACCAACCCCATCGCCTTTGCCTGGCCGCGTCCGGGCCGGGCGCCGTTCGTGTTCGACTTTGCCACCAGCGCCGTGGCGCGCGGCGAGATCGAACTGCACCGCCGCGCGGGCAAGCCTGTTCCGCCCGAATGGGGCTATGACGCGCAGGGCCAGCCATCCACCGATGCGGCCGCCGTGCTCGATGGCGCGATGCGCACATTCGGCGCGCACAAGGGCTCGGCGCTCGCGGCCATGGTCGAACTGATCGCCGGGCCGTTGATCGGGGACATGACCAGCGCGGAATCGCTGGCCGCCGATGCCGGGCGCGGCGGCTCGCCGATCGGCGGGGAACTGATCCTGGCCATCGACCCTGCCGGATTTCTCGGCGCGGGTGTAGAGGCCCATTTGCAGCGCGCCGAGGCGCTGTTTGCCGCAATCGAGGGCCAAGGTGCCCGCTTGCCAGGCACCCGCCGGCTTGTCGCGCGGGCGCGATCGGCCCAGGAAGGATTGCGCATTCCCGTGGCTTTGCACCAGGATATCCTGTCGGTTCTGGCCAGGGGGCGAGTGCGCTCTGACAGCGCAAGCAAATGAGTCGTTGCGCACTCGTGAAAAATATAGTATACGATATTTCAAGCAAACGATATCAGGACGAAATTACATGGCAATCGGTTGGAAGGGTGTGTTCCCGGCAGTCACGACGCAGATCCGCGAGGATCTGTCGATCGATCTGGCCGACACCCAGCGCGTGGTCGATGACCTGATCCGCGACGGCGTGACCGGCGTGATCGCGCTGGGCACGGTGGGCGAAAACAACTCGCTGGAATACGACGAGAAGGTCCAGGTGCTGTCAGCCATTGTCGAAGTCGTCGATGGCCGCGTGCCGGTGATCACCGGCTGTTCGGAATACGATACGCGCCGCGCCGTGCGCTATGCCCAGGCGGCCGAAAAGGCCGGGGCCGATGGCATCATGCTGCTCCCGCCGATGGTCTATGTGCCCAAGGCGCATGAACTGGTCGCGCATTTCAAGGGCGTGGCGCAGAGCATGGGCCTGCCGATCATGCTCTACAACAACCCGCCGGCCTATCGCACCGTGATCGACAAGGACGTGCTGGCGGCGCTGGTCGACGTGGAAAACATCGTCGCGGTCAAGGAATCCGCGCCGGATACGCGCCGCTTCACCGATTTCCGCAATGAATTCGGCGATCGCTATGTCCTGTTTGCCGGGCTCGATGACGTGGCGCTGGAAGGCCTGTTCCTGGGCGCGCAGGGCTGGGTTTCGGGCCTCACCAACGCATTCCCCAAGGAATCGGTGGAACTGGTCAATGCGTTCCAGCGCGGCGACCATGCCAAGGCGATGGAAATCTATCGCTGGTTCATGCCGCTGTTGCACCTCGATGCCGAGCACGATCTGGTCCAGTCGATCAAGCTGGCCGAGCAGGTCATGGGCCGTGGTTCCGAGCGCGTGCTGCCGCCGCGCTATGTGTTGCAGGGCGCGCGCCGCGCCGAAGTGATCGCCATGGTCGAAAAGGCGGCGGCAACCCGTCCTGACCTCACCCCCACGCCCGTCGCCGAACTGGCGTAAGGCTTACGGGATGCGCCACACGTTCTTTTGCATCGATGGCCATACCGCAGGGAACCCCGTCCGCCTCGTTGCGGGCGGGGCTCCGCTGTTGAAGGGGGCCTCGATGTCGGAGCGGCGCCAGGATTTCCTGGCCCGGTTCGACTGGATCCGCACCGGCCTGTGCTTCGAGCCGCGCGGGCATGACATGATGTCGGGCGGGTTTCTCTATCCGCCGGTGGATCCGGCCAACGACATCGGCATCCTGTTCATCGAGACCAGCGGCTGCCTGCCGATGTGCGGCCACGGCACGATCGGGATCATCACGTTCGGCCTGGAACACGGGCTGATCCAGCCGGCCGTGCCGGGCCGCCTGAAAGTGGAAGTGCCCGCCGGCACGATCGACATCGCCTATGCAACGCAAGGGGCCAAGGTCACCTCGGTGCGGATCACCAACGTGCCCTCCTATGTCGCCGCGCGCGGCATCGCGGTGGACATCGAGGGCATCGGGTCGCTGTCGGTCGACGTGTCCTATGGCGGCAACTATTACGCCATTGTCGAGCCGCAGGGCGCCTATACCGGGCTGGACGATCTGGGCGCGGCGCGGATCATCGAACTGTCCAACCGGGTGCGGGCGGCGGTGCGCGAAAAGTTCGAGCCGGTGCATCCGCTCGATCCCACCATTCGCGGCGTCAGCCACGTGCTGTGGACCGACAAGCCCAAGCACGAAGGCGCCGATGGGCGCAACGCGGTGTTCTATGGCGACAAGGCGATCGACCGCAGCCCCTGCGGCACCGGCACGTCGGCCCGGCTCGCGCACCTTGCCGCGCAGGGCAAGCTGGCGGTGGGCGACAGCTTCGTCCACGAAAGCTATATCTGCTCGCGTTTCACCGGCCGGGTGGAGCAGGCCGTGACGCTGGGCGACCAGCCCGCGATCATTCCCTCGATCGAGGGTTCGGCAGTCGCGACCGGCTTCAACACGATCTGGATCGACCGCGAAGACCCGTTCTGGTCCGGCTTTCAGGTGACGTAAGCGCCTCATTCTCGACGCGAAAAGCCCCGCTGCACCAGCCTTGCGCAGCGGGGCTTTTTTCAGGTCAGGCCTGGCGCTCGGCTCGTCCCGCGTCGCTGTGGCGGCGGCCGTAGAGCAGGTAGAAGGCCAGCCCCAGCCCGTTCCACGCGGCAAAGCGCACCAGCGTGGCGCTGGGCAGGCTCAGCAGCAGATAGGCGCAGCCCAGGATCGTCAGCGTGCCCACCAGCATCGGCTGGGGGCAGCGGAACAGGCGCGGCAGTTCGGGGGCGCGGCGACGCAGGACCATCAGGCAGGCACCCACGGCCATGAACGCGATCAGCGTGCCGGCGTTGGCCAGTTCGGCGATCTCGTCCAGGCGGAAGATGCCCGCGACAATCGCGATGGAAATCCCGGTCAGCAGCGTGATCCGCACCGGCGCGCCGGTGCGCGGGCTGATCGTGGCGAGCGCGCGGGGCAGCAGCCCGTCGCGCGCCATCACGAAGAACACGCGGCTTTGCCCATACATCATGACCAGGATCACCGAAGGCAGCGCGATCACGGCCGCCAGGGCGATGAGGTGCGCGGCCATCGGCTGGCCCAGGCTGCGCAGCACCAGCGCGAGCGGCTCGGGCGAGTTGGCCAGTTGCTGGAACGGCAGGGCGCCGATCGCGGAAATGGCCACGGCCATGTAGATCAGCGTGCAGACCAGCATCGAGCCGACGATGCCGATGGTCAGGTCGCGGCCGGGATTCTTGGCTTCCTCGGCCGAGGTCGCCACGGCATCGAACCCGTAGAACGCGAAGAACACGATGGCCGCCGCCGCCATCACCCCGCGCTTTTCCCCACCGATTTCCGTGCTGCCAAAGCCATAGGGCATGAACGGGTGGAGGTTATGGCCCTGGAATGCAGGCAGGGCCATGATCACGAAGATCGACAGCGCCACCAGCTTGATGATCACCAGCACGATGTTGAGCGTGGCGCTTTCGCGCGTGCCCGCCACCAGCAGGCCCATCACGCCCAGCGCGACAAGCACGGCTGGCAGGTTGACCAGCCCGCCGCCGTGGGGGCCGACCAGCAGCATGTGCGGCAGGTGGATGCCGGCGGATTCGATCCATCCGACAAGATAGCCCGACCAGCCTACCGCCACGGTGGAGCAGGCCAGCGAGTATTCCAGGATCAGGCTCCACCCCACGATCCACGCGAGCTGTTCACCCAGCGCGACATAGCTGAAAGTATAGGCGCTGCCCGCCGCCGGGATGAGCGTTGCCATCTCGGCATAGGCCAGGGCTGCGCAGGCGCAGACCGCGCCGGCAATGGCGAAGGCCAGGATGACGGCCGGCCCGGCCCGTTCCGCGCCGACGCCGGTGAGGGTATAGATGCCCGTGCCGACGATCGCGCCCACCCCCAGCGCGATCAGGTGCGGCCAGCTCAGCGTCTTGGCCAGGGCGTGCCCGGATGTGCGTTGGGTCAGATCGGTCAGGGATTTGCGCGGTCCGAGCATGGGATCCTCTGGATGGGGGTACAAGGGTTGCGAAGCGTCTCGCGTCGGCAAGCGCGGGTGGTATCGCCAGATACGATCTTGTGCGCAACTAGCGTGATTGATATATGGTATACGAAATAGTCGGACTAATGCAATGGAGTTTTCGTGAGCGCAATCGGGGTTGTCGGCGGCGGCGTGGTGGGTCTGTGCACGGGGATCGCCCTGCTGGAGGCTGGGCACCGCGTTGTCCTTCTCGATGACGACGCGCAAGGGCAGGCGGCCTCGTGGGGCAACGCCGGGCATATTGCCACCGAGCAGGTGGAGCCGCTGGCCTCGCTTGAGACCTTGCGCTCTCTGCCCAGCCGCCTGTTCCTGCGCGGCGGCGCGCTGGCCTTTCCGCCTGGCGCAGTGAGGCACTGGCTGCCGTTCGGGCTGCGCCTGCTCGCCGCGTCGCGCCCGGCGCGCTTCCGGGCCGGTTGCGCGGCGATGGCGCCGCTGATGGCGCAGGCGCTGCCGGCCTGGCGTGCGCTTGCCCAGCGCATCGGCGCGGAAGACCTGCTGCGCGAAGAGGGCCATTTCGTGGCCTGGCATGGCGCGGCGGCGGCGCAGGCCGGCACGGCCGCGTGGCAGGCGGCACAGACCGGCACGGCCAGTGTGCAGCCCGTCTCCGACGCAGACCGCGCGCGCATCGATGCGCTGTGCCGCGCGCCGGTGGCCGGCGCCGTGCGCTTTGCCGGCACCGCCCAGATCGCTGACCTTGGTGCCTTGCGCCAGGCGCTGCACCAGGCCTTTGCCGCGCGCGGTGGCGAGCGGGTGCAGGCCAAGGCGGCCGTGCGCGTGGCCGGGGGGAGCGCCGCGATCGCGGGGGTGGAGGTGGACCAGGTGCTGGTCTGCGCCGGGGTCCGCTCGCGCGCGATCCTAGAGCGGTTGGGCCATGCCGTGCCGATGATCGCCGAGCGCGGCTATCACATCCGGGCGCAAATCCGCGACGAGCAAACTGGCTGGCCCGCCGATCTGCCGCCGGTGGTGTTCGAGGAGCGATCAATGATCGTCACCCGCTATCGCGACACGGTCCAGGCAGCGAGCTTTGTCGAACTGGGGCACCCCGATGCTCCGGCCGATCCGCGCAAGTGGGCGCGGCTTGAACGCCATGTCGCCGATCTTGGCCTGCCGATCACCGGGCCATACCAACGCTGGATGGGCTGCCGCCCGACGCTGCCCGACTATCTGCCCGCGATCGGCCGGGCGCAGGGTGCCGACAATCTGTTCTATGCCTTTGGCCATCAGCACCTGGGCCTGACGCTGGCGGCGGTGACGGCCGATCTGGTGACGGCACTGATCGACGGGGCCACGCCCGCCGTGCCGCTCGCGCCGTTCGATCTGGCCCGCTTTGCCTGACCGGCGCCTGTGTGACCGGCGGCGATGCGACCGGCCAATTTGATCGCGCGCAGGAACCACTGCCGGCTTTGCGCGTAAGGCGGCTTGCACGGGCGTGAGGCCTGCGCGAATCCACGCTGCAAGGGGGCTGCGGCAGAATGAGACGGACAATGTGAACAGGGGCGCCGTACTGCTGCTGTGGGCGGCAAGCGGCACGATCGCCACCGCCGGTTCAGGCCATGCGCAAGAGGCGGCTACGGAGACGCCAGGCCCGGCTCTGGCGCTGAGCTTTGCCGACGCGCAGGAGCGGCTGGAGCACGCCTCCCCGGCGCTGTCGGGCGTGCAGCATGGCGTCAATGCTGCACGCGAAGTGCAGGCGGCCGTGGCAACGATGCACCGCCCGATCGTGACCGCCTCGGCGCAATATCTGGCCTATCAGAAGACGCTCAGCGTCGATCTCTCCGGCCCCAAGCAGGAAACCCTGCAAGGGGTCGATGGCTATCTTTCGGCGCTGCCGGGGCAGTTGCCGCCCGCGTTCCAGGAGATTGCCAGCGGCATCGTCGGACGCATATCGCAGGCACTGCCGGGCCTCTTTTCGGCAATCCCGGACTCGCTCACCTATCGCTATCGCGACGAGGTGTTCAATCCCACCGTCCAGGGCGTGCTGCCGCTCTATTCCGGCGGCGCGATACCGGCGGTGCAGCATGCCGCCGCCGCCGGGGTTGACTTGGCGCAAGCACGGGTGGCCAGCGCCCGCGATACCGCGCGGCTCAATCTGGTACGGGTCTATTTCGGCCAGATGGCGGCCCATGCCCTGGCGCTGTCGGCGCGCGAATCCCGCGATGCCCTCGCCAGCCTGGCACGCGATGTCGCGCAGTCCGAACAGGCCGGTGTCACCCCGCATGCCACCACGCTGGAAGCAGGCGTGGCGCGCGACACCGCCGAGCGGGCCTATCAGCGCGCGCTGCTGGAGGAAGCCGCCGCGCAGGACGAACTGGCCCTGACGCTGGAGGCCGGCAGCGTGCAGCCGACCACGCCGCTGTTCGTGCGCACCCGCGCGCTGGAGCCGGTGGACAGCTATGTCGACGGGGATCGCCTGCCGCGCACGCGCGAGGCGGACGCCGGCGCCGGTGTCGCCAAGGCCGGGGTGGAACTGGCCCGCGCCCGCTATCGGCCCCAGGCCTTTGCCTTTGGCGCCTATAACTTCAACCGCGATCACGCCCTGCCGACCGAGCCGGACTGGGTGGTCGGCGTGGGCGCGCGCATCACGTTGCTGTCCAATGTCGATCGCGGCCATCTGCTGGCCTCCGCGCGCGAACAGGAGGCCGCCGCGCAGGATGCCGCGCGCGAGGCGCGTCGCGTCGGCGAAACCGCCGTGCACCGGGCCTGGACGTTGACCGAGGCGGCGCGCCGCTCGTTCGTGCTGCTCGATTCGAGCCTCGCCGCCGCGCAGGAAAACCTGCGGGTGCGCCGTGTCTCGTTCGCCGAAGGGGAAAGCACGCTCACCGCCGTGCTGGGCGCCGAGGCCGCGCTTTCGGCCGCGCGCACCCAGCGCATTGCCACGGCCTATGAATACGATCTGGCGCTCGCCGGCTTGCTGGCCGCCTCGGGCCGGCTCGACCGGCTGGACGACGCGATTGCCACGGCCGACGTGCGCCTGCTGCCGGAGCCCCAGACACCATGACCGCGCAACCCTCTCCCCGGCAGCGACGCTGGCTCTATCTCGGCCTGGCGCTGGTCGCCGTGCTGCTGGCGATCGGCCTGTGGCTCGCAGCCCGTCCGTCCGATCCCCCGCTTCAGGGCGAAGTGGACGCAGACACCATCAACGTCGCGACCAAGGCGCTCGCGCGGGTGGATGCGATCACTGTGGAAGAGGGCGACCGGGTGCAGCCCGGCCAGGTTCTGGCGCGCCTCTCCAGCCCGGAAATCACCAATGGCCAGGCGCAGGCGCAGGCCGCGCTCGATGGCGCCAAGGCGGCCCAGGCACTGGCCGATGAAGGCGCGCGGGCGGAGGATATCGCCTCGGTCCGCGCGACCTGGCTGGCGGCCCAGGCGACGGCAGACCTGGCGCGCACATCCAGCGAGCGGGCCGATCGCCTGTTTGCCCAGGGCGTGATCGCGGCGCAGCGGCGTGACGAAGCCCATGCCGCGCGCGACAGCAGCGCGCAGGCGGCGGCGGCGGCGCGCGCGCAGTATGCCAAGCTGCTGGCCGGCCCGCGCCCGGCGAGCAAGGCCCTGGCCGCCGCGCAAGTGCGCATCGCCGCGGCCGGCGCGGCCACTGCGGGTGCCTTGGGCGCGGAAACCCGGCTGGTCTCGCCGATCGGCGGGGAAGTGGCGCGGCGCCTGGTGCAGCCGGGCGAACTCGTCAGCCCGGTGCTGCCAGCCTTGCAGGTGATCGACGTGGATCACCCTTGGGTCAGCGTCAACCTGCCCGAAGACATCTATCATGGCATGGCGCCGGGCCGGGTGCTGGTCGGTGAAGTGCCGGCGCTGGGCCGCAACGTGCGCTTCCGCGTGGCGCGCATCGCGCCGCAGGGCGAATTTGCCACGCAGCGCGCCACCCGCGCCACGCGCGGCTATGACGTGCACGCGATCGAGGTGCGGCTGCGCCCGGCCGAGGCCGTGGCGGGCCTGCGTCCCGGGATGAGCGTGCTGTTCGCCTGGCCGCAATGAGCATTGCCGCCGGATTTCGTGCAGAGGTGGATCGCCTGGGCCACAACCGGCTGGACCTGGCGCTGTTGACCGTAGTGCCGGCGGTGATGCTGGCGCTGATGGCGGCCATGCTGTTTGCCGGATCGCCGCGCGGGCTGGGCGTGGTGGTGGTCGATCGCGATGGCGGGCCACTGGCGCGTGCGATCGTGCGCGATCTCGCCGCCAGTCCGCAACTGCGCGTCGTTGCCGTGACCGGGCAGATCGGGCAGGGGCTTTCCGCCTTGCGCCAGGAACGCGCGGTGGCCGTGGTTGTGGTGCCGCGCGGCGTGGCAACCGGCCTGCGCCGCCCCGGTGCAGCGCCGGTGGAAGTGCTCTATGCCGCGCAGTTCCTGGCGACCGGCGCCGTGGCGCAGACCAGCGCCGAACTGGCCGTGGCCAGCGCCCTGGCGGCCGGTCCGGCGGCGCGGCTGGGGCTCTATACGGCGCGCTTGCCGGGGGTCCATGTCGCGCTGCTCGGCAATCCCACCGGCAGCCTGGAATGGTATCTGGGCCTGCTGCTGGGGCCTGGCATTCTCCATCTGGCGATTGCCGTCACTGCAATCGGCGCGCTGACGCCCTTGTTGCAGGATGGCTCTTTCGCCGCGTTTGTCCGCACTACGCCGGGCGCGGCCGGGCAGGTCGTGGGCCGCCTGCTGCCCCATGTCGGCGCGGGCACCGCGCTGGCCACGGCCTGGCTGCTGTGGCTGGTGCTGGCGCGTGGCTATCGCGTGGAAGGCGGCGTGCTGGCGCTGGTCGGGGGCTATGCCCTGCTGTTTGCCGCCACGGTCTCGATCGCGCTGTTCCTGCTGGCCCTGGTGCGAGAGCCGGCCACGGCGCTGTCGGGCGCGGTGATCGTCGCGGGGTCGGCGCTGGCCTATTCCGGCGCCTCTCTGCCGATCAACGGATCGCCCTGGCTGGTGCGGGTGTGGAATGCCGCGCTGCCGCTGACCCACGGCTTGCGTTTGCAGATGGATGCGGTGATGGGCGCGGCGGCGCGCCCGCTGCTGGCCGAGGCGGGCGCGCTGCTACTCTATCCCCTGGTGCCCGGCGCACTGGGGCTGTGGCTGGTGGTGCGCGCGCGATGAAGGCGGTGTGGCGCGCCTGCGAGACCACGCTGTGGGAAATCCTGCGCTCGCGCGAACTGCTCTCGCTCGCGGTGGTCTCGGTGCTGTTCTACGCCTTCTATTACCCCGCGCCCTATTCCCGCCAGGCGGCCGAGGCGATGCCGGTGGTGGTGGTCGATCAGGATGACAGCGCCCTGTCGCGCCTGGTGGTGCGGCGGCTGGGGGAAACCCATGCGGTGAACGTGATCGCCCGCGCGCCCGATGTGGCCGCGGCGCGCGCCGTGCTGGAGCAGCGCCGCGCCGAAGGGGTGTTGGTGCTGTCGCGCGGGCTTTCCGCCGTGGCGCAGACCGGCAAGCCGGGGGCGGGCATCGCCCTGATCGTCAACGGCACTTATTTCGTCCGCGCCGAAACCATAGCCAAGGCGCTGGGCGAAGTGGCCGCCGATACCGCGCAACGCCTTGGCCTCGACAAGGGCGTGCGCGGCGCGGCCAGTCCGATCGTGGTGCAGCCGTTGTTCAACACCACCGGCGGCTATCGCGACTATGTGTTTCCGGCCGTTGCCAACGTGATCCTGCAACAGACGCTGCTGTTTGCCGGGGCGCGGCTGATTGCCGAACGGCGCCGGCGCGGCGCGGTGATCGGTGGGGACTGGCTGGCCGCCGCGCTGGGCACCTGGGCGGCGCTGGTGCTGGTGGGCGTCCTGGCCGGGGCTTTCGTGTTCGGCTTCGCGTTCTGGATCCAGGATGTGCCGCGCGCGGGGAACATGGCCGGGCTGCTGCTGGCGCTGCCGGTGTTCGCGGCGGCGGTGGCCGCGCTCGGGCTGGCACTGGGCAGCCTGTTCCGGCGGGGGGACGATGCGCTCAAGCTGCTGATGCCCACGTCCGTGCCGCTGGTGTTCCTGGCTGGCTTTGCCTGGCCGCTGTCGGCCATGCCCGGCTGGCTGGCTGCGCTCGCCTGGCTTTCCCCGGCAACGGCGGCGATGCACCTGTTCATCCGCTTCAACCAGATGGGGGCGAGCCTGGCCGAAGCCTGGGGCCCGCTCGCCGCCATCCTGGCGCTCGCCGCGCTCTATGGCGCAGCGTGGTTGTGGCGCGCGCGGGCTCTGGAGCAGGAGCAGGAGCTGGCCCGGGCCGAAGGCGCCGGGCCAGCCTGACGGTCAGGCAAGCGTGCCGATGGGCAGCGCCCGCACCCGCTTGCCACGCAGGCGCGAAACCGCGTTGACCACGGCCGGGGGCACCGCCGGCAGCCCCGGTTCGCCGATGCCGCCCATCTTCTCCCCGCTTTCCACGATGCGCACATGCACGCGCGGCATGCGATCGGGGGTGAGGATCGGATAGCCATCGAAGTTGCGCGCCACGCGCTCCCCGTTCTTGTAGGCGGCTTCTTCCACCAGCGCTTGCGACACGCCCAGCGCCACGGCGGAATTGACCTGCGCGGTGATGATCGCGGGATTGACGATGCTGCCCGGATCGATCGCCTGCCACACCTCGTGCACGGTCACCTGGCCATCGCTGATCGAGACTTCGGCAATCGCCGCGGTCTGCGTCCCAAACGGAGAGGCCATGGCCATGCCGCGCGCGCGGGTGGTGCCGTCGGCGGCCTTGAACGGCCCGCGCTTCCACCCGCCGGAGAGATCGACCACCGCCTTGAGCAGGGTGGTGAGCCGCGCGTTGCCGGCCAGCAGATGCTGGCGCACGGCGTACGGATCTTGCCCGCCCTGATCGGCCAGTTCATCGAGAAAGGCTTCATAGAAGAAGTCGTTCATCGAATTGCCGACCGAACGCCAATAGGCCAGCGTGGTCGGGCTTTTCACGAAGATCTGGGCAATGCGGGTATTTGCCACGGCATAGCTCTTGCCGGTCAGGCCTTCGAGCGCGCTGGGGTCGATCTTGCCGCTGCGCTTGTCGGCAATGCCTTCGCCCGGGCCTTCGGTGGCGCTGACCGCCTCGATCGCCAGCGGCATGCCGGCGGCATCGAGCGCGCCGCGAAAGCGCACCGCCGCCATCGGCCGCAGCGGATCGCGCAGGAATTCCTCCTCGCGCGTCCAGATCAGCTTGACCGGCGCGTTGACCCGCTTGGCCAGTTCGATCGCCTGGGGATAGGGATTGCCCTTGGGATAGAGGAAATGGCGCCCGAAGAAGCCGCCGAGCAGCGGCGAATGGATGCGGATCTTTTCGGGCGGCAGGCCGGAAACCTTGGCCACTTCTGCCAGGAACATGTCGGGCGCCTGGTTGGGAAACCACATGTCCAGCGTGCCGTCGGCGTTGAACCGCGCCAGGGCCGAGGGCGGCTCCAACTGCGCGTGGTTGAGATATTGGCTGTGGTAGGTGGCGCTGACGGTGGACTTGGCTGCGGCAAAGGCCTTGGCCACGTCGCCGCTGCTTTCGGCCACTTCCTCGGTGCCCTGCACCGTGGCGAGGTGGGCGGCATGGTCGGCGGTGGAAAACGTTGCCGGCATCGGGCGATAGGTGGCGCCGCTCGGCTCCAGCCAATCGACCTGGGCAGCCTCCACCGCGCGGCGCGCATGCCAGAAGCGTGGCGCGACCACGGCCACGGCGCCATCGAGCACGTGCACCGAATGCACGCCCTTCATCGCCTTTACCGCAGCCTCGTTGCGGATCTTGCCCACGGTCAGGCCCAGGCGCGGCGCGTGCTGCACGGCTGCGTGGAGCATGCCATCGACTTTGGTGTCGATCGAGAACTGCGCCTTGCCGGTGGACTTGGCACGCACGTCAAGCCGCGCCTGCGGCTTGCCGATCCAGCGGAAATCCTTGGGATCCTTGAGCGCGGGCGGCGTGGCCGGCACGGCCAGATCGAGCGCATGGGGGGCAAGCTCGCCATAGCCCAGGCTGCGGCCTGAAGCTTGGTGCACCACGCGGCCGGGCTGGGTGGTCAGTTCGGCCACCGGCACCGAGAGGCGCTGCGCCGCTGCCTGGATCAGCACCGCGCGGGCGCTGGCCCCCAGCCGGCGCATGGTGTCATAGCTGGAGCGGACCGACATGGACCCGCCGGTGAAGCGGATGCCGCCGGGCATGACGCGATAATCCGGGCCGGGCGGGGCGTTTTCCACCACGAAGCTGGCGGGATCGGCATCGAGTTCCTCGCCCACGATCTGTGCCAGCGCGGTCCAGGTGCCCTGACCCCCTTCGGCAAATGGGCTTTGCAGGCGGATCGCCCCGTCCGGGCCGATCGCCAGGAAGGCCGGCACGCGCGTGCCGGGCGTGATCGCCGCAGCGCCGCCGGCGGCCTGCGCCCGCGCACCACCCATCGGCAGCCCGAAGCCGAGCACCAGCGTGCCTGCACCGGCCGCGCCGAGAAAGCCGCGCCGCGAAACATTGACCGGCGCGCCGGTGGGCAGGGCCTGGGCGAGGGCGGGATCAAGCGGAGTCCATTCGGTCATGCGCCGTGCTCCTGCGCCGGGGCGAGGCCGGCCACGTCGCGCACCGCCGCCTTGATCGCGTTGTAGGTGCCGCAGCGGCACAGGTTGGTCATTGCCGCTTCCACGTCGGCATCGCTCGGGCGGGCGTTCTGCTTGAGCAGCGAGGTGGCCGCCATGACCTGGCCCGACTGGCAATAGCCGCACTGCGGCACCTGGTGCTTGACCCAGGCTTCGACCACCCGCGCGCCCACAGGATCGGCCTCCACGGCCTCGATCGTGGTGATCTGGGCGCTGGCCACCGATTCCACCGGCGTGACGCAACTGCGCGTGACAGTGCCGTCGATCATCACCGAACAGGCGCCACACTGCGCGATGCCGCAACCATACTTGGTGCCGGTCATGCCCAGGTCATCGCGCAGAACCCACAGCAGCGGGGTATCGCCTTCGGCGTCGACGCGACGCTTCTGGCCATTGATGGTCAATTCGATCATGGGGGAAACCTGCTTCCGGAAAGGCGTGTGCACTTGCGTTGCATATCGCAATCCAAATCCGCTGGCACGATGAATATCGGGCATCAGCGTAACAAATCCTGTTCATCACTCGCGGCGCGGTTCGCCCATCCGCACCAGATCGGCCAGCGTGCGGGTCACCGGCACGGGCACGCCGGCTTGATCGGCCAAGGCGACGATCGCGCCGTTGATCGATTCGATTTCCGTCGCGCGGCCGGCCAGGCGGTCTTGCAGCATCGAAGGCTTGTGGCCGCGATGGTGGGCCAGGGCATGCTCGATCTTGGCGAGCAGGCGCGGGCGATCGATCGGCACGCCATGGGCCTGCGCCGTGGCCATGGTTTCCTCGACCACGGCCAGGGCGATCCTCCGGCCCTCGGTGCAGTCGAGGCCGCCCACCGGCTTCCCGGTGATCGTGGCGAGGGCATTGAGCGCCGCGTTGAACGCCACCTTTTCCCACACCGCCACGCGCACCTGCGGATCGACCACGGCGTTGAGGCCGTTCCGGTCGAGCAGGATCGCCACGCCCAGGGCATGGACATCGGCAACCGGATCGGCGCCACCCAACCAGATGTGGCCGGCGCCGTGCGAGGAAACCTGCGCCGGGCCGTCCAGATCGGCGGGGAAATCGGTCACGCCCCACAGGATGCGATCGGGAGCAAACACCGTGGCGATCGCCTCCACATTGCCCAGCCCGTTTTGCAGAGTGAGGGCAAGGCATTGGCCATTGGCGAGGTGCGCCACCGACTGGATCGCGGCCGCGCTGTGCATGCCCTTGGTCATCAGGATCACCACGTCCGCCGGCCCGGACACGTCGGCCGCGCGCGCTGCCGCGACGCGGGCATGGTGTGTGCCGGTATCATCGCAGAGCGTGATGCCCTCGCGCGCGATCGTGGCGAGCCGTGCCGCGTCCACATCGACCACGGTGACTTGCGCGCCGCCCAGGGCCAGCCGTGCCGCGAGCAGGCAACCCATCGCCCCGGCGCCCACGATCACGATCTTGCGCGGTGCCTCCGCCATGTCCGTCCTCTCCCGTTGCTGCGCCGTGCCGGGGCGATCCCCCACACGTATACGCGCGAGTGTTCGGGCCGGGCGGTGGGCGGTCAAGCCTCCAGCGGCAGGCAGCGCACGAACTGGCGCGCCGCTTCGGGCAGCAACCCGGCCCGGTGGCGATAGAGCCGCATCGCGCGGGCGTGGGAAAGAGCCGGTGCGGGCACTTCACCCAGCGTGCCCATGGCCAAGTGCGGCATCACCAGCGGTTCGGGCAGCCAGCACAGCAGGCGGCTGTGCGCGGCCACCGCGACCATCGTTTCGACCGAGGAGGATTCGACCACCACCGCCGGCACCGGCAGGCCGGCGGCGCGGAACCGCGCTTCGAACTGGACACGCGGCGTGGCACCTGGACCGGGCATGACCCAGCCCTGATCCACCAGATCGGGCAGAGCGACGGGCTCGGCGCAGCGCGACAGCGGATGGTCGGCGGCGGCGAACACTCCGAAACGATCAGCATAGGCGCAGGTGCCCAGGCATTCGACCTCGTGATGATCGAGCGCCGACGCGGTCACGACCACGTCCACCCGCCGTTCCAGCAGCGTGCCGAGCAGGCCGTCGTCCACCTCTTCCAGGGTCTGCGCGGTCAGTTGCGGGTGCCGCGCCAGCAGCGTCCCCAGCGCCTGCGCCACCAGCGTGCGCATCGCGGCGGCCACCGCGCCCACCCGCACCACGCCCCGGCGCAGCCCCCGCAGCGCGTCAAGCTGGTCGCGCGCGGCGCGCATCTCGAAGGCGAGGAGCCGGGCATGGGGCAGCAGGATTTCGCCCGCTGCGGTCAACGCCATGCCCTTGCTCTGCCGTTCGAACAGCTTGTGCCCCAGGCGCTGTTCCATTGCCTGGATCATCCGGCTGAGCGAGGGCTGCGTCAGGTTCACCACGGCCGCCGCCCGGCCCAGGCTGCCGGTCTCGGCCACGGCGAGGAAGGCGCGCAAGTGGCGTTCGTCAAAATCCATGCGCCATGCGTATGGCTTTTTCCCGGAATTGCAATTGTGCCTATCGCCTGATGACGGCACAGTATGCGCCAGCAAGAACAGGCGCCGGACACGAGCCGCGCGCCGAGCCCGGGTGGGAGAGCCATGCCGACCGTACGCGAGATAACCGTGGCGCTGCTGCGCGAGTTGGGCATGACCACCGTGTTCGGCAATCCCGGCTCTACCGAGCTGCCGATGTTCCGGGATTTTCCCGCAGATTTTCGCTATGTGATGGGCCTTCAGGAAAGCGTCGTGCTGGGCATGGCCGATGGCTTTGCCCAGGGCACGGGCCATGCCGCGCTGGTCAACCTGCACAGTTCGGCCGGGGTCGGCCACGCGCTGGGCAACCTGTTCACCGCCCGCAAGAACCAGACGCCCCTGGTGGTCACCGCCGGGCAGCAGGCGCGCGCCATCCTGCCGTTCGAGCCGTTCCTGTTTGCCGAGCGGGCAACCGAGTTTCCGCAGCCCTTCGTCAAGTGGGCCTGCGAGCCGGCGCGCGCGCAGGATGTGCCGGCCGCGATTGCCCGCGCCTATCACGTGGCGATGGAGCCGCCGTGCGGGCCGACGTTCGTGTCCATCCCGATCGATGATTGGGACCAGCCCGGCGAGCCGTTCGCGGCGCGGCAGGTCTTTGCCGCGCGGGCGGGCGATGCCGATGCCCTGGCCGCCTGCGCGGCAGAGCTGGACCGCGCCGCACGGCCGGCGCTGGTGGTGGGCGCAGGGGTGGCGCGCGATGGCGCGTGGGATGCGGTGATCGCCCTGGCGGAACGGCACCAGGCCCCGGTGTGGGTGGCGCCGATGGCGGCGCGGTGCAGTTTTCCCGAGAATCATCCGCTGTTTGCGGGCTTCCTGACCGCCGGACGCGAAGCGATTGTCGCCAGCCTGGCCGCGCACGATGTCGTACTCGCGCTGGGCGGGCCGATGAACCTCTACCATGTCGATGGGCAGGGGCCGCACATCACGCCCGACACGCGCGTCTGGCTGATCGGCGACAATCCCGTCCATGCCGCCTGGGCGCCGGTGGGCACGGCCATCGTCGCCGATACGCGCCTGGCGCTGGGGCAGTTGCTTGACCGGTCGCGTCCGCCCGCGCGCCCCGCGCCGCCGCCGCGCACCAGGGTTGCCGTGCCGGAACAGGGCGCGCTGACCGATCGGCTGGTGCTGCAACGCCTGGCCGCGCTGCGCCCGCCCGAAAGCGTGATCGTGGAAGAAGCGCCTTCGGCCCGTGGCCCGATGCACGATCACTTGCCGATCGTGGCGCGCGACACGTTCTACACCACGGCCAGCGGTGGCCTGGGCCATGGCCTGCCGGCCGCCGTCGGCATGGCGCTGGCCCGGCCGGGCGACAAGGTGATCGCCGTGCTGGGCGATGGTTCGGCGATGTATGCCATCCAGGGCCTGCACGCTGCCGCACAACTGGGCGTTGCGGTCAGCTTCGTGATCCTCAAGAACCGGCGCTATGAAGCGCTGCACAGCTTTGGCCGCCTGTTCGGCATGCAGACCCTGGTCGGCACGCAGTTCCCCGAGCTCGATTTCTGCGCGCTGGCGCAAGGGCACGGCGTGGCGGCGCGCGCCGCGCAGGATCTGCCCACGCTCGATGCGGCACTGGCCTGGTCGCTGGCCGCTGCCGGCCCCACTCTGGTCGAGGCCGAAGTGGCCTGACGCCAAGGAGCACTGGTGATGGATGTCACGCGCTTTGTCGATGATCGGCCCGAAGACGGCGTGTTTCGCGTCAACCGCGCGATCTTCACCGATGCGGCCGTGTTCGAGGCGGAAATAGCCCGCCTGTTCGAAGGCGGCTGGGTGTTCCTGGGCCTTGAATCCCAGGCGGCGCAACCGCACGACTTCTTCACCACCTTTGCCGGGCGGGTGCCAGTGCTGGTTCAGCGCTGCGGAGAAGGGGTGCTGCGCGCTTTCGTCAATTCCTGCCCGCACAAGGGCGCGCGGCTGGCGCAGACGCGCCAGGGCCATGCCCGGTTGCACGTGTGCCCCTATCACAGTTGGAGCTTCGACAGCGCCGGCCGCAACAAGGCGATCAAGTGGAAAGGCGCCGGCTGCTATGCCGAGGCGTTCGACCAGGCCGATCACGGCTTGGCCCCGCTGCCGCGCTTTGCCGCCCATCGCGGGTTCCTGTTCGGCAGCGTTGCCGCCGATGTGCCCCCGCTGGAGGACTACCTGGGCGAGGCGGCGCATCTGCTCGATCTGGTGGCAGACCAGAGCGCGGAGGGGCTGGAACTGGTGCCGGGGCAAGTGACGTTCACCTATGCCGCCAACTGGAAGCTGCAACTGGAAAACTGTTCCGATGCCTATCACTTCACCTCGGCCCATCCCTCCTACATCCGCGTGCTGGAACGGCGCCAGCAGGAACTGAGCGCCGATGTCGTCGCCTCGGTCTGGGAAAGCAGTGACTATTGGAAGGAAGAAGCCCAGGGCGTGGCCGGCGGCAGCTATAGCTTTGCCAATGGCCACGTGCTCAATTGGGGCATCTTCGGCGTCACGCCGGCGATCCCGCTCTATGAAAGCGCTGCCGCGTTGGCGCAGCGCCATGGCGCGGCGCGGCGGGACTGGATGTTCAACATGCGCAACCTGACGATCTTTCCCAATCTCCAGGTTGCCGAAAACGCTTCTAGCCAGTTGCGGGTGATCCGCCCGCTCGCGCCGGGGCTCACCGAAATGCGCACCTGGTGCATCGCGCCCAAGGGCGAAAGCGGCGAGGCCCGCCGCCAGCGCATCCGCCAGTACGAGGATTTCTTCAATCCCACCGGCATGGCCACGCCCGACGACACCGTATCGTATGAAAACTGCCAGATCGGCTATGGCGGCATGATCGAGCCCTGGCTCCAGGGTTATGCGCGGGGGATGACGGCGAGCGTGGCGGGCGGCAATCGCTTTGCCGATGTGCTGGGCATGGCGCCACAGCGCAGCGTGCTGGCCGATTCCCAGCTTTGCGACGAGACCCTGTTCCACAGCTATTACCGCGCCTGGGCCCGGCGCATGGCGCAAGGTGCGGCGGCATGAGCGTGGCGCTGACCATCGCAGCGGCGCAGGACTTGCTCTATCGCGAGGCCCTGCTGATCGACACGCAGCGCTTTGGCGAATGGCTCGACTTGTTCACGCCCGACGTGGAATTCTGGATGCCGGCGTGGCGCGACGAGACCACGCCGACGCAAGACCCCGACCGCGAGCTGTCGCTGATCTACTACAAGGGGCGGCGCAATCTGGAGGACCGCGTGATGCGCCTCACCTCCGGCCTGTCGGTGGCTTCCGCCCCGCTGCCGCGCGTGGTGCACATGGTCAGCAATGTGCTGGTCACCACGCAGGGCGAAGGGAGCGGAGAGGTCTCTTCCGCGTTCGTCTGCCACCGCTTCGACGTGCGGATGAACCGCGCCGACTGCTTCTTCGGCCGCTATGCCCACCGCCTGGTGTGGCACGAGGGCGGCTGGAAGATCGCGCGCAAGGTGATCACCCTGCTCAACGACACGATCCCCACGGTGGTGGACATCAACGCGATCTGACCGGCCTTGAACTCCCCCGGGGCGGCGCACATCTTGGCCCGTACCGGACCATTTTTCACAACAGGGAGTTTCGCCCGCCCATGACCGCCGACGTTCTGGACGATACCGCCGCTGGCCCGCAGACCCACGCCTTCGAGGCGGACGTGGCCAAGCTGCTGCACCTGATGGTGCATTCGGTCTATTCGGACAAGGATGTCTTCCTGCGCGAGCTCATCTCGAACGCGGCCGACGCCTGCGAAAAGCTGCGCTATGAAGCGATCGCCCAGCCCGATCTGCTGGGCGACGATCCAGCCCCGCGCATCACCATCACGGTGGAAGCAGACCTGCGCCGCCTGACCATCGAGGACAACGGCATCGGCATGACCGCGGCCGACATGGCCGAGACGCTGGGCACGATCGCGCGTTCGGGCACCAAGGCCTTCATGGATCGCATCGCGGCGGCCAAGGGGGCAGAGGATACCCAGTTGATCGGCCAGTTCGGCGTGGGCTTCTATTCCGCGTTCATGGTCGCCGAAAAGGTCGACGTGATCTCGCGCCGGGCCGGGCAGGACCAGGCGGCGATGTGGTCTTCCGATGGCCTGGGCACGTATACCATCGGCCCGGTCGAGGCCGACCAGGCACCGGCGCGCGGCACCCGCATCGTGCTGCATCTGCTGGAAGACGCGGCCGATTATGCCCAAGCCCCGCGCATCGAGCAGATGGTGCGCGCGCAATCGGGCCACGTGCCGGTGCCGATCACGGTGAAGGACAAGCCGGACGCCGATGGCAACCAGGTGGCTGACGGCACCGCGCTGTGGACCCGGCCCAAGAGCGCGATCACGCCCGAGGAATACAAGGATTTCTACCGCAGCGTGGCCGGGCAGTGGGACGATCCGGCGCTGACCCTGCATTACCGCGCCGAAGGGCGGCACGAATATTCGGTGCTCGCCTTCGTGCCGGAAACGCGCCCGTTCGACCTGTTCGATCCCGATCGCAAGGGTCGCATGAAGCTCTATGTGCGCCGCGTGTTCATCACCGACGAGGCGGAAATCCTGCCGCGCTACTTGCGCTTCGTGCGCGGGCTGGTGGATTCGGCGGACCTGCCGCTCAACATGTCGCGCGAGATGATCCAGGACAGCCCGATCCTCGCCGCGATTCAGAAGGGCCTCACCGGCAAGGTGCTGGGCGAACTGGAAAAGACCGCCAAGGATGATCCGGCCGCCTATGCCCGGCTGTGGGACACCTTTGGCGCGGTGATCAAGGAAGGGCTCTACGAGGATTTCGAGCGGCGCGAAACGCTGCTGCGCCTCGCCCGGTTCAAGACCACCGCCTCGGGCGGGGAATGGCGTTCGCTGCAAGACTATGTCGCGGCGATGCCGGAAAACCAGACCGCAATCTATTACGCCACGGGCAGCGATCTCGATCGCATTGCCAGTTCGCCGCAACTCGAAGGCTTCCGCGCGCGCGGCGTGGAAGTGCTGCTGCTGCCCGACCAGGTCGACAGCTTCTGGGTGCGCGGGGCGATCGACTGGGACGGCAAGCCGTTCAAGTCGGTCACGCAAGGGGCGGCCGATCTCAGCCTCATTCCCCTGGCCGAAGGCGCAGACAAGCCCAAGCCCGAAGCCAGCGATGCGGTGGGCGGCTTCCTCGCTTTCGTGAAGGAAACCCTGGGTGACGCGGTGTCCGACGTGCGCGCCTCCGATCGCCTGACGGACAGCGCGGTGTGCCTGGTGGCCAGCGAAAGCGGCCTCGATCGCCAGTTGGAAAAGCTGCTGGCCAATGCCGGGCAGCTTCCCGCCGGGTCTGCGCCGGTGCTGGAAGTCAATCCCGCTCACCCGCAGATCGAGCGGCTCGCCGCGCTGCCCGAGAGCGACGAACTGCGCACCGATGCCGCGCACCTGCTGCTCGACGAAGCGCGCATCGTCGATGGCGAGCCGCCGCGTGATCCGCGCGCCTTTGCCGAGCGCCTGGCTCGGCTGATCGCCCGCGCCACCGCCTGACGCACAATAGGCATCGCCGCGCGTCGCATGGCCATTGCCTGTGCGGCGCGCGGCTGGCACGGGTGATGCCATGCCCAGCCTGATCGACACGATGAAACCGCGCCTTGTCCTTGGTGCCCTTGCCACGCTGCTGGCCGCTCTGGCCTTGCCCGATGCGGCCAGCGCCGAGGCTCTACCTGCCAAACTGAGCCTGGATATCTACGCCATCCCCTCGCGCCCGATCGTGGCGGCGGTGGATCGCGCCAGTGCCGAACTGGGCGCGCTGGGCATGACCTCGTTCCGCGCCAAGGGGCAGGCGGTCCACGCCACGCTCTATCTCACGCAATACCCTGCCAGCGCGCTGCCCCGCCTCAAGGCCGCCATCGCGCGGCTGGCCCGGGGCCGCCAGCCGATCCCGCTGGCCGTCGATGGCGCCGAGCGCAGCCCCACCAACTGGCTGTTCCTGCGCGTGACGCGCAGCGCGGCGCTGCAACGCTTGGCTGATGAGGTGACCCTGGCCGCCGAACCGCTGCGCGACCACGACCTGGCGCCGCCGGCGTGGATGAAAGACTATCCGGCCAAGCTTCCCGCATTTGAACGCTATGGCTCGCCCAACGTGTTCATGCAGTTCGATCCGCATCTCACGTTGCTGGCCAACGAAGCCAGCCCGGCGCTGGCCACCTACATGGCCCGCGCCGCGCAGCAACCCCCGCGCGCGCAGGGCCGGGTGGAAGGGATCGGCATCGGCCTGGTCGATGCCAATGGCCAGATCGTGAAAACGCTGGCGGAATACCGCTTCACGTCGCGGCGCTGATCATGCTGGATCAAGCGCGTCTGATTTCCATCATCGACAACAGAGCGTGGCCCCGGATCAAGTCCGGGGCGACGAAGAAACTTTAGCTATTTCAACGTCACCCCGGACTTGATCCGGGGTCCCCCGCAACGGTTGATGCCCGGCAAGCCATCCACCGCGCCCGGCCGTCGCGGGACCGGCAAAGGCCTATTCCTCCAGGAACAGCTCTGCCGCCGCATCGATGATCGCATCGGCATCGAGGCGATAGGTGCGGTAGAGATCCGGCAGATCGCCGGTCTGGCCGAAGCGGTCGGTGCCAAGCGGGCTGACGCGCATGCCCCTGACCCCGCCAAGCCAAGACAAGGCCCCCGGCGATCCGTCGATCACGGTCACCAGGCTCGCGTGCGCCGGCAGCGCCGAAAGCAGGTGGTCGACGTGGCTCGGCGCCGGCTTGGTGCCGGTCCACCGCGCCGCGCGGCGCGCCGACCAGCCGCGATGCAGCAGATCGGGCGAAGTCACGTTGAGCAGGCCGAGGCCAGGCAGGTCTTCCACCAGCGTTTCCCATGCCGCCAGGGCTTCGGGGGCAATCGCGCCGGTGAACACGATCGCAGCCTCGCTGTCGGCCGAGGGGCGGCGCAGCCAATAGCCGCCGCGCACTGCGTCGGCTTCCCAGGCATCATCGCTGCGCGTGACTTGCGGGATCGAGCGGGTGCTGAGGCGCAAGTAGACCGAACTGCCTTCAGGCTTCTGCATGTGCTCGAACGCATGGCGCATCAGGATCGCCACTTCATCGGCATAGGCGGGTTCGTAGTAATCCAGGTTGGGCTGGCCCATGCCGATCAGCGGCGTGTTGATCGATTGGTGCGCGCCACCTTCCGCGCCCAGCGTGAGGCCGGAGGGCGTGCCCACCAGCAGGAACCGCGCATCCTGATAGCAGCCATAGTTCAGCGCATCGAGACCGCGCGAAATGAACGGATCATAGACCGTGCCGACCGGCAGCAGCCGCGTTCCGAAATGCGGGGCGGACAGGCCGAGGGCGGCGAGCATCAGGAAGAAGTTGTTTTCGGCAATGCCCAGTTCGATGTGCTGGCCGGCGGCATGGCCGGTCCAGCGCTGCGCCGAAGGGATCTTGGCGGCGTGGAACACGTCGTGCAGTTCGCCGCGCCGGAACAGGCCGCGCCGGTTGACGAAGCCGCCCAGGTTGGTGGTCTGCGTCACGTCGGGCGCGGTGGTCACGATGCTGTCGCCCAGGGTATCGCCGGCCTTGGCCAGGTCCATCAGGATCCGCCCGAACGCGGCCTGGGTCGATTGCTCCTCGCCCTCGGGCGTGGGCAGGCGGTCAGGCACGGGCACGGCCGGCGCGTCGTGCTCGGGCGGGGTGGCGGCAAACGGGCTGCGGCTGACAAAGGCGCGCAGTTCGGCAGCGAGGTTGTCGCCCAGGCCGCCATAGGGTTCCCATTCCTGGCCCTCGGCAATGTTCAGGCTGTCGCGCAGTTGCAGGATCTGCTGCGGGTTCATCATCCCCGAATGGTTGTCCTTGTGGCCCGCCAGCGGCAGGCCGAACCCCTTGATGGTATAGGCGATGAACATCGTCGGGGTTTCATCGTCGGCGGCGGCAAAGGCTTCCAGCAGCGTTTCCACGCAATGGCCGCCCAGGTTGGTCATCAGGTGCGCCAGCGCGGCATCGTCAAAGCTGTCGAGCAGCTTGCGGACATGCGGCTTGCTGCCGATGTCGGCCAGCAACCGCGCGCGCCACGCCGCGCCGCCCTGATAGGTGAGCGCGGCGAAATCGGCGTTGGGGCAATTGTCGATCCACTCCTGCAAGCTCTTGCCGCCCGGCCGGGCAAACGCCTCGCGCTGCTGCTTGCCATACTTCAGCGTCAGCACGCGCCAGCCGCAGGTCTCGAAGATATCGTCGAAGCGGCGGAACATGCGGTCGGCCGTCGTGCTGTCGAGCGACTGGCGGTTGTAGTCGACGATCCACCAGCAATTGCGGATGTCGTGCTTGTAGCCCTCGATCAGGCATTCATAGATGTTGCCTTCGTCAAGCTCGGCATCGCCCATCAGCGCGATCATCCGGCCGGCGTTTTCGGCGGGAAGCTGGCCGCGCGCGATCAGATAGTCCTGCACCAGGCTGGCAAAGGCGGTAATGGCCACCCCCAGGCCGACCGAACCGGTGGAGAAATCGACCGGGATCTGGTCCTTGGTGCGCGAGGGATAGCTCTGCATGCCGCCCAGGCCGCGAAACCGCTGCAACTGGTCCAGGCTCTGGTTGCCCAGCAGGTAGTGGATGGCATGGAGCACCGGCCCGGCATGCGGCTTGACCGCCACTTTGTCCTGCGGGCGCAGGGCATGGAAATAGAGCGCGGACATGATCGTCGTCATCGATGCGCAACTGGCCTGGTGGCCGCCCACTTTCATCCCGTCGCGCTTCTTGCGCACGTGGTTGGCATTGTGGACCGTCCAGGCGGAAAGCCAGCGCAGGCGCGTGTCGAGGGCTTCGAGCGCCTGAACCGTGTCCTGCTGGCTTTGCGGTTGCGCAACGATGGCCATGACAATCCCTCCCGTCTTCTGGTGGCGGCAGTCTAGATCATCATGGTCCGGGGATCATTGCAAAGATTGCCATGGGCGGGCAGAGTATTGGCAGATTCTGCCAAAAAATCGGTCTGGGGGCAATTTCATGTCAAATCAGCGGTTGGATGCCATAGACATCCGCATCCTCGCGCGGCTTCAGGCCGATGGGCGAATCACCAACCAGCAATTGGCCGATGCCGTGGGCCTATCGCCCAGCCCATGCCTGCGCCGGGTGCGCCAATTGGAGGAAAGCGGCATCATCCAGGGCTATGTCGGCCTGGTCGATCCCGCTGCGGTGGGCCTTGGCGTGACGGCCTTCGTCCGCATCCGCCTGGAACAGCAGGATGACACGCGCCTGTCGCTGTTCGAGGCCGCCGTCGCAGACTTCCCCGAAGTCATGGAATGCTACCTGATGACCGGAGAGGCCGATTACCAGCTTCGCGTGCTGGTCGGCTCGCTCAGCGAATTCGAGGATTTCCTGCGCCACAAGCTGACCAAGGTGGCGGGCGTATCGCAGGTCACCACCAGTTTCGCGTTGCGCCCGGTGGTCTACAAGACGGCGCTGCCGGTGGGGTAGGTCGTTACGCGACCGGGCGCGAACTGCCGCGCACGACCAGCTTTCCGGGGCAAACCACCGCTTCATGGTTACTGGGCGACTCGCGCAGCGCGTGGATCAGCCGGACGGTTTCATCGACCATCTGCGCGGCCGGCTGGGAATAAGTGGTCAGGGCAAAGCTGGGCCAGGCCGCCATCGGCACGTCATCATAACCGACGATCGACAGATCGCGGCCAACGTCGATCCCGAATTCGTGCCGCGCCACGGTGATCGCGGCCAGTGCCATGGTATCGTTGGCGCAAAAGATCGCATCCGGGCGATCGGGCCGCAGCAGGAGGCGGCGCGTCGCGGCCATGGCCGCATCGAATGCGAAGTGGCCGCATTCGCGCAGCGGTGGCGGCAGGCCCTGTTCCGCCAGATAGGCCGTGAACCCGGCCTCGCGCTCGATATTGGTGGAGGCATCGGGCGAGCCCGACAGGAACGCCAGCCGGCGATGGCCGCCGCCGAGCAGATGCGCCGCAACCGCGCGCGCACCATGCGCGTTGTCGCCCACCACGCACGAGGCATCGTCTTGGTCGGTCGTGCGGTTGTATAGAATGATCGGCACCCCGGCGCGCCGACATTCGCCGGCCAGCAGCGACGAGAGGCTGACCGACAGGAGCACCAGTGCATCGATGCGATAGTGCAGCACGTCCTGGATCGATGGTTCGCCCTGCGCGGGAAACAGCATCAGCCGCAGGCCGTTCTGGTCCAGCCGGTCCGAAAGCAGTTGCAGCGTCGCGACGAAGAACGGATTGGCCAGGTTGGCCACCCCCACGCCGACGATGCCCGACCGGCCACGGATCAGCGAACGCGCCAGCGGGTTGGGGCGATAGCCCAGCTTGGCGGCCGCCGCGAGAATGCGCTCCCGCTTGTCTGCCACCAGGCTGGAGCCGGGCGTGAACGCGCGCGACACCGCCGATTGCGACACGCCCGCCTCGCGCGCGACATCATGCACGGTAACTGATGCGGCATCATCGACAGGGGATCGGCGGGCATCGCGCGGGGCAACCATCGCCGTTTCCTATCGCCGGCCAGAGCGGCGGTCAAACGGGGATCCGAGGCTATCGCCTGTTTGATGGACCGAAATCTTGAATATATATTCATTCATAAAACCGAGGTTTGTGGGCGATGATTTTCATGTCCTGAAATTCGTTGAATATGTATTCAATGCGCCGGTGAAGGGATGGGGATCAGCCCATCCGCTGGAGGAGTTTGGCAGATGGCCCAATGGCTGAAGCGCGGCGCGGCTGCGGATGTGAAGGCGGAAACCGACCGCAAGGTGCGTGACATCGTGGAAGCGGCGCTGGCCGATATCGAGCGGCGCGGCGATGCCGCCGTGCGCGAGATGAGCATCAAGTTCGACGGCTGGGACCGCGACGACTATCGCCTGAGCCAGGCCGAGATCGACGCGGCGGTGGACAGCCTTTCGCCGCAGGAGCGCAAGGATATCGAGTTCGCGCAGACCCAGGTGCGCAACTTTGCCCAGATCCAGCGCGACAGCATGAAGGACGTGGAAGTCGAGACGCTGCCCGGCGTGATCCTCGGCCACAAGAACGTGCCGATCAACGCGGCGGGTTGCTATGTTCCGGGCGGCAAGTACCCGCTGCTCGCCTCTGCGCACATGAGCGTGATCACGGCCAAGGTCGCCGGGGTTTCGCGCGTGATCACTTGCGCGCCGCCGTTCCAGGGCAAGCCGGCGCGCGCCATCGTCGCGGCGCAGGCGCTGGCCGGGGCAGACGCGATCTATGCCCTGGGCGGCATCCAGGCGATCGGCGCCATGGCCATCGGCACGCAGAGCATCGATCCGGTCGATATCCTGGTTGGCCCCGGCAATGCATTCGTGGCCGAAGCCAAGCGCCAGTTGTTTGGCCGCGTCGGGATCGACCTGTTCGCCGGACCCACCGAAACCCTGATCATTGCCGACGAAGTGGGCTGCGACCCGGAAATGGCCGCCACCGACATTCTCGGCCAGGTCGAGCACGGGCCGGACAGCCCCGGTGTCCTGCTCACCAATTCGGAAAAGTTCGCCCGCGCCACCATGGCCGAGATCGACCGTCTGTTGCAGATCCTGCCCACCGCCGATCACGCCCGCAAGGCCTGGGAAACCTTTGGCGAAGTGATCGTGGCTGAAAGCTATGAAGAGATGGTGCGGGTGGCCGACGAGATTGCCAGCGAGCACGTGCAGGTCATGACCGCCGACCCAGACTATTTCCTCCGGCACATGACCAACTATGGCGCGCTGTTCCTGGGCCAGCGCACCAATGTCTCGTTCGGCGACAAGGTGATCGGCACCAACCACACCCTGCCGACGAAGAAGGCGGCGCGCTATACCGGCGGCCTGTGGGTGGGCAAGTTCCTCAAGACCTGCACCTACCAGAAAGTCCTGACCGACGAGGCCAGCGCCCTGGTGGGCGAATATTGCAGCCGCCTCTGCGCCCTGGAAGGCTTTGCCGGGCATGGCGAGCAGGCCAACATCCGCGTGCGGCGGTTCGGCGGGCGCAATGTGCCCTATGCCGGCCAGGCCGAACCTTCGGAACTGACGAAAGCATGAGCGCGCTTCCGCAGACCCCCAGCTTCCAGCTCGACGGGCGCCGCGCGCTCGTCACCGGGGCCGGGCGGGGCATCGGCCTCGCCATGGCCGCTGCCCTGGCCCAGGCCGGGGCGCAGGTCACGCTCGCCGCGCGCACCGCGGCCGAGATCGAGGCAGGTGCGGCGGCCATCGTTGCGGCCGGCGGCCTGGCCGATGCGGCCGTGCTCGATGTGAGCGACACGGCTGCCGTCGCCGCGTTCTTCGCCAGCCGCCCGGCGTTTCACGTGCTGGTCAACAACGCCGGCACCAACCGCCCCAAGCCGCTGTGGGAGGTGAGCGAGGACGACTATGACGCCGTGCTCGATCTCAATCTGCGCTCCGCTTTCTTCGTGGCGCAGGGCGCGGCCAAGGCCATGCTGACCGAAGGTATTGCCGGGGGCAGCCTGATCCACATCGGCAGCCAGATGGGCCACGTCGGCGGCCCCAACCGCAGCCTCTATTGCGCCAGCAAGTGGGCCATCGAAGGCATGAACAAGGCCTTCGCGCTCGACCTTGCCCCCCACGGCATCCGCTCCAACACGATAGCCCCCACGTTCATCGAAACCCCGATGACCAAGCCCTTCTTCGAAGATGCGGCCTTCCGCGCCAGCGTGCTGGCAAAGATCAAGCTGGGCCGCCTGGGCACGGTGGCAGACCTGATGGGCGCCGTGGTCTTCCTCGCCAGCGAGGCATCGGCGCTGATGACCGGCACCAGCCTGGTCGTTGATGGTGGCTGGACGGCGGATTAGGGCCTCGGGCGATGAAACCCATGGCAGGCGGCGAACGCTTGTGGTTCGCAAAATGGTGCCGGCTAGAGGAATCGAACCCCTGACCCCCTGGTTACAAAGCAGGTGCTCTACCAACTGAGCTAAGCCGGCAACGGTGGCTAGCACAGCGCATAGCCTCAACTGGCCCCGAACGTCCAGCCCTCGGTTTTGGCAATTTCCGGGGTCAGGCCGGGCGGGTGCCACAGCCGGGGCTCGGCGGCCACGGTGCGCAGCCAGGCGGCCGTGATCAGGGCGTCGCTCTGGTGGTCGTCGATCGGGCCGGCGTGGTGGAAGGGGGCGCTGGCCAGGGCTGCCAGCGCGGTGTCGAGTGCGGCGCCATCGCGGATCTTGGAGCGGCTGGGCGGGCGTCCGGCGGCCATGGCGGCGATGGTGGTGTAGATTTCGCAGACCACGCTGCCCGAAGCAGGCAGGGGATCGATCGGCCAGACGGGCAGGTGGCCCGCAAGGCGGTGCAGCACGCGCATCCCCGACAGGCTCGACTTGCCCACTTGCGCCGCGCCGACCAGGTTGAAATTGCTGTAGGGCTTGCATCCCATTGCCTCCTGCGCGCGTTCGGTCACGCGCAGGCGACCGCGCCCGGGGGGGAAGCGATCGCCGCAGCGGCCGCCGTGGCGGCGGAAATGGCGCGCCGGTTCGCTGGCGTCGACGAAGCGGTTGACGCCCAGGTGCGGTTCATCGGTGCAGGCGGCATCGACCATGGCCCAGAGCGCGCGGGCGTCGGGCGGGCTTTCTGCCCATCCGGGAAAGAACGCGCCGCAATCGACGAACGGCAACGATTGCCCCAGGTCCATGCCGACGAGGCTGTCACGCGGCAGATCGTGCCGCAGCCAGTGCAGCACCTCGGCGCGCGACCAGCGATGGCCCGGGCGAACGAGCGTGGGGGCGCCCGGTCCGGCGCTACATTGCGCCAGGGCAATGCCCTTATGCCGTTCCCCCGCCGCGCCGGACCAGTCGATCGCCACGAAATGGGCAAAGCGGCTCATTCTTCCCCGCGCCGCTCGCGCCGCTTGCGGTCCCACCACTCCAGCCGCTTGGCGATCTCGCGCTCGAAGCCGCGCTCCACCGGGCGGTAGAAGTCCTGCGCCGCCATCCCGTCTGGCCAATAGTGGGCGCCGGAAAAGCCGTCTGCCGCGTCGTGGTCATAGGCATAGCCCTTGCCATAGCCGATGTCCTTCATCAGCTTGGTCGGGGCGTTGAGGATGTGCGCGGGCGGGCTGAGCGAGCCGGTGTCGCGCGCGGCTTTCCACGCCGCCTTCATCCCCGCATAGGCGGCGTTGGATTTGGGCGCCGTGGCGCAATAGAGGCAGGCCTGCACGATGGCGAGTTCGCCTTCGGGCGAGCCGAGGAATTCATAGGCGTCCTTGGCCGCCAGGCACTGGATCAGCGCCTGCGGATCAGCGAGGCCGATATCCTCGCTGGCAAAGCGCACCAGGCGGCGCAGCACATAAAGCGGCTCTTCCCCCGCCACCAGCATGCGCGCCAGCCAATAGAGCGCGGCCTGCGGATCGGACCCGCGCAGTGATTTGTGCAGGGCGGAAATCAGGTTGTAGTGCCCGTCGCGGTCCTTGTCATAGACCGCCACGCGCCGCATCAGGAACGTGGACAGCGCCTCTGGATCGAGCGGGGCGGGCAGGTCCACGTCCAGCAGGGTTTCCACCTGGTTGAGCAGGAAGCGCCCGTCGCCGTCGGCCGAGGCGACCAGCGCCTCGCGCGCGGGCGGGGTGAGGGGCAGGGCGAGGCCGGTCTCTTCCTCGGCTCGGCGCAGCAATTCGCCCAGGGCGGCGGCATCGAGCCGGTGCAGGATGAGCACTTGCGCCCGGCTGAGCAAGGCGGCGTTGAGCGCGAAGCTGGGGTTTTCGGTGGTGGCCCCGACTAGAGTGATCGTGCCGTTTTCCACCACGGGCAGGAAGCCATCCTGCTGCGCGCGGTTGAAGCGGTGAATCTCGTCCACGAACAGCAGGGTGCGCCGCCCGGCGAGCGCCATGGCTTCTGCTTCGGCAAATACTTTCTTGAGATCGGCCACGCCCGAAAAGATCGCGCTGATCGCCACGAAGCGCATGCCCACGGCATCGGCGAGCAGCCGCGCGATGGAGGTCTTGCCGGTGCCGGGCGGCCCCCACAGGATCATCGAGGAAAGCTTGCCGGCCGCGACCATCCGCCCGATCGCGCCTTCCGCACCGGTCAGGTGGCCCTGGCCGATCACCTGGCCAAGCGCGCGCGGGCGCAGCCGGTCGGCCAGCGGGCCATGCTCAAGCGGCTGGGCGCGCGGGGTTTCCTGGGGAGGCGGGGCAAACAGATCGGCCATCGCCAACCGAGATAGAGAGCCGGGGCGAAAATTTCTCGAAAAATTTTGCAGCGGGGCTTGTGGAGATGCATTTAAGATATATCTTAGCTGCATCGTGATGAAAGGAATATCGATGCGATTTGACAGCAACCGCCCCGAACGGGGCATGTTTGGCCGATTTCACGGCGACGAACGCGGCGAGCGCCGTGGCCGCTGTGGCGGCGGAAAGTTCGGAGACCGCTTTGCCGCCCATGTCGCGGCGCGCTTTGCCGGCCGCTTTGACGAGGATGATGGCGGCTTTGGTGGCGGTCCTTTCGGTGGGGGTGGCCCCTTCGGCGGCGGTCCCTTCGGCGGGGGCAGAGGCGGCGGGCGCTTCGGCGGCCGGGGTGGTCGCGGCGGCGGCGGCCGGGGCCGCATGTTCGCCACGGGCGAATTGCGCCTCCTGCTGCTGAGCCTGGTGGCCGAACAGGATCGCCACGGCTATGAACTGATCAAGGCCGTGGAAGACCTGACCGGCGGGCAATATGCCCCCAGCCCGGGCGTGGTCTATCCCACCCTGGCGCTGCTGGTGGACGAAGGCCTGATTGCCGAGGCAGCCGGCGAAGGCACGCGCAAGGCCTTTGCCGTGACCGAGGCGGGCCGCACCGAACTGGCCGGCAAGACCGACGAGCTCAAGGTGATCGTCGCGCGGCTGACCAGCCTGGCCCAGGCCGGTGAACGCGAAGCCAGCCCACCGGTGCGCCGCGCCTTTGCCAATCTCGCCCTGGCCCTGCGCCAGCGCGTGACCGCTGGCGAATTCGACAACGCAACGGCGCTGGCCGTGGCCGATATCCTCGACGAGGCGGCGCGGAAGATCGAGCGGCTTTGACGGGGCGGCGCTGGCCGGGGGCCTTGTCTCCCGGCCGGCGACGGCAGCGCCAGCGGCCTTCGACAAGCTCAGGCCGAACGGGGGTGGGGTAGGTCTTCAACGGAATGCCGATGGGCGGGGCTAGCGGCCTTCGACAGGCTCAGGCCAGGCGGCGGTGGGGTAGGTCTTCAACGGAATGCCGGTGGGCGGTGCTAGCGGCCTTCGACAGGCTCAGGCCGAACGGAGGTGGGGTAGGTCTTAACCGGAATGCCGATGGGCGGGGCCAGCGCCCTCCGACAAGCTCGGGCCGAACGGAGGTGGGGTCAATCCTTATCTTTATTCCGTTCGGGCTGAGCTTGTCGAAGCCCCCTCGCAGGCGAGCGCACCATCGGCGATCCTTGACCGACCCCGGCCGTACAGAGGGGCCATCTCGTCCTGCGACACGATTTGCAATTGCCAGAGACTCTGTGCCCGATTAAGCCGCGATCACTTGAAATTACGTGATCTGCCAGTAACGCCCGTGCCCGACGAAACGATTGCCCGGTTGCACGCGGCCAAGGCAGCGGTGCCCAGTCTTCCCCCGTCAAGCGAACCGCGCTGGCTGCAATCGCCATGGCTGTGGCTGGTGGCGATGCTCTTGGCGGCGCTGCCGCTGGTCTTGCCCCCGGTGGCGCCGCTGACCGATCTGGGCGGTCACCTCGGGCACTATGCCGTGCAGGTCGATCATGGCCGCTCGGCCGATCTGGCCCGCTGGTACAGCTTTCACTGGAACCTGATTCCCAACCTGGGGGTCGATATCCTGATGGAGGGCCTGGCGCCGCTGCTCGGGCTGGAGCCGGCGCTGCGCGCGGTCACCGTGGGTATTCCCGTGTTGCAGGTGCTGGGCATCCTGTGCCTGGCGCGCAGCGTGCAGGGGAGGATCACGCCGCTGGCGCTGTTCGCGCTGCCGCTCGCCTATTGCTATCCGGTCCAGTTCGGTTTTCTCAATTTTGCGCTGGGCCAGGCCCTGGCGACGCTGGCGCTCGCGCTGTGGATTTGCATGGGCCGACGCGGGTGGATCGCCGCGCGCTGGGTTGTGTTCGTCCCGCTCTCATGCGCGTTGTGGGTGTGCCATTTGGTGGCTTGGGTGCTGCTTGGCGTGTTTGCCGGCATGGACGAACTGGCGCATCGCTGGAGTCCCCGCGATTGGGCCGCGGGCGGGTTACGCGCGCTGTTGTGGGCAGGCTTGCGTGCCGGCCTGGCCACCAGTTGCCTGGTGGCGCCGCAAGTCTTGCGCATCGTCTGGCCGCTGCCGGCCAGCGGCCACGGGCCGACCGAGGATTTCTTCAATCCGGCGCTCAAGATCACCTACCTGCTGATGCCGCTGCGCGATCGCTGGCTGGTGTGGGACGTGGCCGGCGCGCTGTTGCTGCTGGGCCTGGTCTGGTGGAGCCTGCGGCGTGGCGAGCAATGCGCCCGGTCCTTGGGCCTGTGGTGGGGCTGCGGCGTTCTCGCCGTGGCTTACGTCTTGCTGCCGGCCACCTTGATCGGCGCCAGCCTTGTGGACATGCGCCTGGTGCCGTTCGTGCTGATCGTGGCGCTGGTGGCAGCAACGCCGCGCTATGCAGGTAAGGGGTGGCTGTCCTGGAGCGGGCTAGCCGGGCTCGGCTTAGGTTTCGCGATCGCCCGACTGCTGGGCAACTCGCTCAGCCTGTGGCTGGCCGGTCAGGCAATGGCGGCCGATCTTGCCGCGCTCGATACCGTCCCGCGCGGCAGCCGCGTTGCTTCGCTGGTGGTGGAGACCTGCACCGTCTCGATCCTGCCATGGCGGCGGGAGCGGCGCACGCACCTGGGCGGCTATGCCATCGCCCGCCGCCACGCCTTTTCCAACGAGCAGTGGATGGTGCCCGGCGGGCACTTGTTGCAGGTGCATGCGCCGCTTGCCGGTTCCTTTGCTACCGACGATTCCGAATTCGCCAAGCTGGATGGCTGCGACAAGCCCAACACGATCAGCCGGCGCCTGGCCGAGCTGCCGCGCGCGGCGTTCGATTACGTGTGGATCATCGATACCGATCGGGTGCGCCCGGTGGCTGGTGCGGTGGCGGTGCGGCGCACGCCGGGCAGCGTGCTCTACCGCATCGTCCGCTGACCGGCCGGGGGATTACCGCCGCGTGCGCTTCTGCCGCACCAGCCGCACATAGGTATCAGCTACGGCCTGGTTGATCCGGTCCCAACTGAATTCCTGGGCACGGCGTTCGCCCGCCGCGCCATGCTGGGCGCGCAGGTCCGGATTTTCCACATAGGCGCGCAGCGCTTCGGCGAACTGGTGCACCGCGCCCGGCGTGATCAGGCGGCCCGAGACGTGATCGTCCACCAGGCTTTGGCTGCCGGTAGCGGCCGAGGCGACCACGGGCAGGCCACAGGCCATCGCCTCCAGCGTGACGTTGCCGAACGTCTCGGTCACCGAAGGGAAGAACAGCACGTCCATGCTGGCCACGCCCTTGCCCAGGTCCGCACCCGAGAGGAACCCGGCAAAGACCGCGTCGGGCAAGCGGGTTTCCAGCCATTCGCGCGCCGGGCCTTCGCCGATCACCAGCACGCGGAACTTGGCGCCCTTGCTTTTCAGCTCGTCGATCGCGTCGGAAAAGACGTCCAGGCCCTTTTCCATCACCAGCCGGCTGAAAATGCCGATCACCACGTCATCGTCGGCCAGGCCCAGCGAGCGGCGCCATTCCAGGCTACGGCGCTCGGGCGTGAAGATCTCGCGGTCCACGCCGCGCGACCAGATGCCGATGTCATAGTTCATGCGCTGTTCGCGCAGCACCTGGGCCATCGATTCAGACGGCGCCACCAGCGCGTCGCAGCGGCGATAGAAGCGGCGCAACATGGCTTCGATCACCGGCTCCAGCCAGGCCATGTTGTAATAGCGGAAATAGGTCTCGAACCGGGTGTGGACCGAGGCCAGCACCGGCAGCCGGCGCCGCCGCGCCCAGGTCACGACGCGATGGGCGGCCACGTCGGGCGAGGAGACGTGCACCACGTGGGGGTCGAACGCGGCCAGATCGCGGCGCACGCGCGGCGACAGCGCGATCGGCACGCGATATTCCCCGCGCCCCGGCACGGCCAGCGCGGGAATGCCGATCAGCGTGCCGGTTGGCTCGAACGCGGGCGTTTCCACCTTGGGCGAATAGACGCGCACCTGGGCGCCCTGGCGCAGGAGATAGCCGACCAGCCTGTTGAGCGCCTGGTTGGCGCCGTCGCGCACATAGTTGTAGTTGCCGCTGAACAGGGCAATGCGCAGGCCATCGAGCCGGCCGCTGGCGGCCATGGCGGCAAGATCGGGAACAGTCTGGGGCACGGATGGGGAACTCGTCATGGCGCGCGCCATAGCGGGCGCAGGACAGGATGGCGAGAGGCCCGCTGCAAATGGCCCCAGCCGCACAAGAGAACGCGCCCGCCGGACAGGTTCCGACGGGCGCGCCGATCAGGATGGAAGCCGGAATTACCAGCCGCGATGCCAGCGGTTGTAGCCGTAGCCATAGCCGTAATAGCTGGGGCCGCTGCGATAGACTTCGCGATAGACGTAAGTGCGAGGCGGGGGCGGCGGGGGTGCGTAATAACCGCCGTAATAGGCCGGACCTTCATAATAGTAGGTCGGCGGCGGGGGCGGCGGGGCATAGCGTTCTTCCACCACGTACCCACGGTGCGGATGGTCCGAGGCGATCGCGGCACCCACGGCGAGGCCGAGGATACCCGCGCCGATCGCCAGACCGGCACCATCGCCACCGCGATGCCAGCCATGGGCCTCTGCCGGGGCGGCAGTGGCCATAACGGTGGCGCCCAGGGCGCCCGCCAGCAGAACCTTGCTCATCAGCTTCATGGCTCGTCTCCAACCCGCCGTTCTGTCCAAAAGAGCCTCATGCTCACAGCGGGCCTTGTTGAGAGAAACCTTATGCAACATGCGCTGAACCGCCGATGAAACCTTTGTTCAGGCTCTTGCCGGCACGAAAAAAAAAGGCGCCCCGTTGCCAGAGCGCCCCTTTTGTCGTTGGTCATCGCCCTTGCAAGGCGAGGAAAATCAGGCGTTTTCCTTCTTGCGGCTGGCCTTCTTGCGCTCGTTCGGGTCGAGGATCGCCTTGCGCAGGCGCACGGTCTGCGGGGTCACTTCGACCATTTCGTCGTCATCGATATACGCGATTGCCTGTTCCAGCGTCATGATGCGCGGCGGGGTGAGGCGAATCGCATCGTCCTTGCCCGACGAACGGAAGTTCGTGAGCTGCTTGGACTTCATCGGGTTGACTTCGAGATCGTCGGGCTTGGCGTTTTCGCCAATCACCATGCCTTCATAGACCTTGTCCTGCGGGCGCACGAACAGCACGCCGCGCTCTTCCAGGCTGTTGAGAGCATAGGCCACGGCTTCGCCCGTGGCGTTGGAGATCAGCACGCCGTTCTGGCGGCCTTCGATCACGCCCTTGTGCGGGCCATACTTCTCGAACAGGCGGTTCATGATGCCCGTGCCGCGCGTGTCGGACAGGAATTCGCCATGATAACCGATCAGCCCGCGCGAGGGGGCGGAGAAGGTGATGCGGGTCTTGCCCGCGCCCGAGGGGCGCATGTCGGTCAGCTCGGCCTTGCGGCGCTGCATCTTTTCCACGACCGTGCCCGAGAATTCGTCGTCAACGTCGACCAGCACGGTTTCATACGGCTCGGTGCGGCCGTTCTCGTCGGTGCCGAACAGCACGCGCGGGCGGCTGATGCCCAGTTCGAAGCCTTCGCGGCGCATCGTTTCGATCAGCACGCCAAGTTGCAATTCGCCGCGACCAGCCACTTCAAAGCTGTCCTTGTCGGCGCTTTCGGTAACGCGGATGGCCACGTTGGTTTCCGCTTCGCGCATCAGGCGGTCGCGGATCATGCGGCTTGTCACCTTGTCGCCTTCGCGGCCGGCAAACGGGCTGTCGTTGACCGAGAAGCGCATCGCCAGGGTCGGCGGATCGATCGGCTGGGCTTCGATCGGGGTGGTGACCGAAGGATCGGCCACGGTGTTGGCCACGGTGGCCTTTTCCAGGCCGGCCAGCGCGATGATGTCACCGGCGCGCGCTTCTTCCACCGGCACGCGCTCCAGGCCACGGAACGAGAGGATCTTGGAGGCGCGGCCCACTTCCAGCACCTTGCCATCGCGGTCGAGCGCGTGGATCGGCTGGTTGAGCTTGATCGTGCCCGACTGGACGCGGCCGGTCAGCACGCGGCCCATGAAGTTGTCGCGATCGAGCAGGGTGGCCAGGAAGCTGAACGGCCCTTCGGTGTCGAGCGAGGGCGCGGGCACGTGGCTGACGATCTTTTCGAACAGCGGCAGCAGGTTGCCTTCGCGCACGGTTTCGTCGGTGCCGGCATAGCCGTTGCGGCCCGAGGCGTAGAGCACCGGGAATTCGAGCTGTTCGTCGTTGGCATCGAGGCTGACGAAGAGGTCGAACACTTCGTCGAGCACTTCCTGCGGGCGGCCGTCGGGGCGGTCGATCTTGTTGACCACCACGATCGGCTTGAGGCCCAGCGCCAGCGCCTTGCCGGTGACGAACTTGGTCTGCGGCATCGCGCCTTCCGAGCTGTCGACCAGCAGGATCACGCCGTCGACCATCGAGAGGATGCGTTCCACTTCGCCGCCGAAGTCGGCGTGGCCGGGGGTGTCGACGATGTTGATTCGCGTCGTTTCGCCGTTGGCCGGGTTGGTCCATTCCACCGACGTGCACTTGGCCAGAATGGTGATCCCACGTTCCTTTTCCAGGTCGTTGGAATCCATGGCGCGCTCTTCCACGCGCTGGTTGTCGCGGAACGTGCCGGACTGGCGGAAAAGCTGGTCCACCAGCGTGGTCTTGCCGTGGTCGACGTGGGCGATGATCGCGATATTGCGCAAGGGCAGAGACATGAAAGGCTTTCTTCGGAAACCGGGATATGGGCTTGCGGCAGCCGTTTGGGGAAAATCCCGTCTTCCCGGTTCGGGCCGCACTTGGGCGCGCGCTTACTCGTTATTGTGCGTTGCCACAAGAGCGGCTGGCAAAAGACCCGTTCCCGGCGATGTGGCGCTGCGGCCACAGTGCCGTCAAATCACCGCCGGATCGGGCGGAAATGCCCGAGAAAGGAGCGGATTGCGGTTTATGGCCGAATATATCCGCGCTAGCTAGGGCACACGGCCCGGCGGGCAGGCACGGGGGGTGTCGCGCGCCGGGCCGGCAAAGGGCGCGCATATCAGCAAGACATGGGAATTTCCGGCAATCAGAACGAGGCGGTAGGGGCGCCGCGACGGGACCGGCGTTCCGCGCGCAAGGCCGCGTCGGCTCTGGCGCTGATGGCGCCCGGCTTTGTCTGTACGCCATCGGCCCATGCCCTGGTCGCGACAGCGGATGGCGCGGCAGCGGCAACCGGCGCGCAGGACGACGCAATCATCGTCACCGCAACCAAGCGCGATGCCAGCCTGGAAGATGTGCCCGTTGCAGTCAGCGTGGCCAGCGGGCAGGCCATCGCCCGCGCGCAGATTCGCGATCTGAAAGATCTGACCAGCCTGGTGCCGTCGCTCTCGATGCAGCAGTTGCAGAGCCCGGCCAACGTCAACATCTACATCCGCGGCTTTGGCAACGGGGCCAACAACAGCGGCATTGAGCCGTCGGTGGGTGTCTTCGTCGATGGCGTCTATCGCTCGCGCACGGCGGCCCAGATCGCCGACTTGCCCGATGTGGACCAGGTGGAAGTGCTGCGCGGGCCGCAATCCACGCTGTTCGGCAAGAACGCCTCGGCCGGGGTGATCTCGATCATCACCCGCCTGCCGCAGTTCAAGCCCGGCGGCGATTTCGAGGCAAGCTGGGGCAATTACAACGCGCTGGTGCTCAAGGGCCTGGTCACCGGCCCGGTGACCGATGCCCTGGCGGTGAGCCTTGCTGCCGGGCGCAACCGCCGCGATGGCACCATCGTCGATCCCGACACCGGGCATCGCAGCAACGGGCGCAACCGCTGGTTCGTGCGTGGCCAGGCGCTGTGGCAGCCGGGTGATGATCTGTCGCTGCGCGTGATCGGCGATTACGGCTTGATCAACGAGGTGTGCTGCGCGCCGGTCAACGTGCAGCCCTCTGCCGCCACGCAGGCAGTGCTGGCCGTGGGCGGCAAGGTCAACGCCCCCGATGCGATCTATGCTGACCAGGCCTGGTGGAATTTCGATTCGACCAACCGCATCGCCAACTACGGCTTTTCCGGGCAGCTCGATTACAAGCTCGATCGCGTCAAGATCACCGCGATCTCGGCCTGGCGGCGGCTGACCTCGGCCACCAACCAGGATTCGGATTTCTCCAGCGGCCAGATGCTGGCGCGCAATGCGCAGGATCTCAAGCTTTCGACTTTCACCGAAGAACTGCGCGTGGCGACCGATCTGCCCGGTCCGTTCAACGCGGTGGGCGGCGTCTATTACTTCAACGAGACGCTGGACCAGCGCAGCGCCATCGCCTTTGGCCAGGATATGCGCGCCTATGCCAACCTGCTGGTGCAGGAGGCCAGTGGCGGGGCGCTGAGCGTGCCGCAACTGGAGCAGGTGCTGGGCAGCCTGGAAGGCGATCCCACGCGCTATGCCGGGCGCTTCTTTGCCAGCGGGCAGGGTTCCAACGAACGCTATCGCCTGCGCAACGAGGCGTTTTCCGCGTACTTTCAAGCCGATCTCAAGCTGGGTGGTGGCGTCACGCTGACCGGCGGGGCGGCGTTCACCAGCGATACCAAGCGCTATGATATGGCCGGTGTAAGCAGCGACGTCTTTGCCGGGGTCGATCTGGACGGGCGCGCCTATGCCCCGTTCCGCCAGCAGTTGCTGACCGCCGCCGGCCTGCGCGCGCAGGACGTCAACCCGCGCGATGCCGCGGCCGTTGCCGCCTTTGCCCAGGCCAATCCGCAGGGCTATGCCGCCGTGCTCGGGCGCGCGGCGGCCAATGCCAAAAATCCTTCGGCCAATCCGCTGGCGCCGCTGCGCAGCCTGCAACTGTTTCCGGCCTATGTGAACCTGCCCAATGCAGTGGAGCCGGGCCGCACGCATGACCAGCGCGTGACCTGGACGGCCCGTGCCATGCTGGCCATGACCGCCCATCTGCGCGGCTATCTGAGCTATGCCACCGGGTTCAAGGCCAGTTCGATCAACCTCTCGCGCGACAGCCGGCCCTTTGCCTCGGACCAGGCCGCGCTGGAGGCTGCCGGGCTGGCGCAGGTCAACCAGACTTATGCCACGCGCTTTGCCGGGCCGGAGCGCACCACCGTCTACGAACTCGGGCTCAAGGCCGAATGGGGCCTGGCCACGGCCAACCTGGCCGTGTTCCAGCAGACGATCAGCGGGTTCCAGTCCAACCTCTTCACCGGCACCGGGTTCGCCCTGGTCAACGCCGGCAAGGAGCGGGTGCGCGGCGTGGAACTGGAAACCGCGCTGCGACCCGCAGCGGGTCTGGTGCTGTCGGGCAGCGCCACCTGGCTCGATCCGCTCTATCAGGATTTCGCGATGTCGGCCGTGGGCGATCTCTCCGGTCGGCGCCCGGCGGGAATTCCGGCGCTGTCGTTCACGCTGGCCGGGCAATACGAGCATCGCCTGGGCCGCTCTGCGCGCCTGTTCGTGCGCGCCGATTTCCACCATGAAAGCCCGGTGACGATGGAAGACGGACTGCCCGGCTTCCTCAGCCTGGGCACCGCCGCCGCGATTGCCGCCTCGGCGCAATACCAGCGGCGGGTGAACGAAGTGAACACAGCGCTGGGCGTGATCCTGGCGGCGCGCACGGACCTGACGGTGTGGGGCCGCAATCTGACCGACAACCGCACTTTGACCAAGATTTTCGATTCGGTGGCCCAGCCCCTGGGGATTTCGGGTTACACCAACCAGCCGCGCACCTATGGTGCATCGGTGCGTTATCGCTTCTAACCCGGACGCGAAGCGCAAGACTTGAGGGGGCTGCTTTGCGGCCCCCTTTTTCTTGTCTTTTCGATATTTTTCTGGCTGTCTGCGTCCTCTGAAACGGGGGGATGCAGATGCAGTGGATGATTTTGCCCTACAAACGGATGCTGGATTTCAACGGGCGTTCGCGGCGGCTGGAATACTGGATGTTTCATGTGCTGCTGATCGCGCAAATCGCATTGATCATGGGGCTGATCGTTGCCTTCGCACCGCGCGATGGCGGGGCGCTGCCGTGGTCGCATCCGGTTACGCTGCTGCTCACGCTTCTGGCCATGATTGCGGCAGTTGGCTGGTTCTGGGCGGGCCTGGCCTTGTCGGTCCGCCGCTTCCACGATCAGGACAAGTCGGGCTGGTATGTTTTGCTGGGCGCCATTCCCTACGTGGGCGGGTTGATTACACTCGTGTTCATGTGCCTGCCGGGCACGGCGGGGCCCAACCGCTTTGGCCCCGATCCGATCAATCCCGATCTGACCGACGTGTTCGGCTGACCTTCCTGCCTGGAGACTTGCGATGAACTGGATGCTGTTGCCCTATCGCCGCTACTTCGAGTTTTCCGGGCGATCGCGGCGCAAGGAATACTGGATGTTCGCGCTGTTCGGGTTCCTGGTGAACCTGGCGATCACGGTGCTGTTCGGGCGCACGGCCTATACCACCATGGGCTGGTCGGTGGGCATCAACACCCAGCTCAACGGCGTGGGCGATGCCATCTCCGGGCTGTTCGCGCTGGTCAATTTCATTCCCAGCCTCTCCGTGTGGGTTCGCCGCCTGCACGACATCGACCGTTCGGCCTGGTGGATCCTGCTGATTTTCCTGCCGATCCTGGGCTGGTTTGCGCTGCTGGTGTTCATGTGCCTGGATGGCACGCGCGGGCCCAACCGCTATGGCCCCGATCCCAAGAACCCCTATGAGGTTGACGTCTTCCGCTGATCACAGCTCGCGAAGGGCCTGGGCGGGCCGCGTGCGCAAGACGCCGACTGAACCGCCCAGGGCCATCGCCATGACCAGCGCCAGCGCGCCGCCCAGCACGGCCAGGATCGTGCCCCAGCCCGGCAGCCAGGCAAAATCGAACAGTTGCGTCACCACCGCCCAGGCGCCGGCCGTGCCCAGGGCCAGGGCCACGCCGCCCAGCAGCAGCGCCAGCAGTGCCTGCTCGGCCAGAACCAGCAGCAGCAACTGGGCAGAGCCCGCGCCCAGCACACGCAGCACCACGGCATCATATTGCCGCTGCGCCCGCGCGGCGGAGATGGCGCCGGCGAGCACGGCCATGCCCGCCAGGATCGCCACGCTGGCGGCGGCAAAGATCGCCACGGCCATCTGCCCCAGGATGCTGCGCGCCTGGCTCAGCACCGGCCCCACCTCGATCACCGAGCTGGACGGCAGCGCGCGCACCAGCCCCGAAAGGATCGCGCGCGACACCGCCGGCTTGCCCTTGTCCGGGCCCAGCTCGATCGTTGCCGCCAGGTTGTAGGGCGCATCGGCCAGCGCATTGGGGCTGAACACCAGCACATAATTGAAGCCATAGCTGTCCCAGTCGATCCGCCGGAACGAGGCGATCCTGGCGCTGCGCTCCACCCCCAGCAGCGACACCGTGATCCTGTCGCCCAGCTTCAAGTGGATGGCCTGGGCCAGCTTTTCATCCACCGAGACCAGCGGTTCGCCGCGATAGCCGGCCGGCCACCAGCGCCCGGCGGTCAGCACGTTCCCTTCGGGCAGGGCATCGGCAAAAGTCAGCCCGCGATCGCCGCGCAGCGCCCAGGCATCGTCGGGAATGCGGGCCAGATCGGCCACGCGGATCATGTGACCGGGCGGGCCGAACGCGACGATGGCGCCGCGCATCGCCGGCACGGTGCGGATGCGCGCACTTGGTGCCGCCTTGAGCACGACCTGCCGGAAGGCGGGAAGGCCAGCAGGCGGCACGTCCAGCACGAAGTAATCGGGCGCGCGCTGTGGCACACGCGCGGCGATATTGGCATCAAGGCTGGTCTGCACGCCCGCCAGCAGCACGAACGCCGCCATGCCAAAGCCCAATGCCGTCACCAGCGCGCCGGTCTGCGCGCCGGGGCGGTGCAGGTTGGCCAGCGCCATCCGTGCGATCGGCGCGCGCGGGCGCGGCAGGCGCGCGGCAATGCGCACCAGCGCCCAGCCCAGACCCGCCAGCAACGCCACCACGCCGCCCGCCGCCGCCAGGAACCCGGCCGCCAGCCACGGCTGCTCCGCCCCGGCCACGGCAATGGCGGCGATCGCGGCCAGGCCCAGCCCCATGGCCAGGGCGCGGGCGCGCCAGCCCTCGCGCGGGGGCACCAGGCGTCCGCGCATCAGCGCCATGGCCGGAACCGCCCGCGCCCGCAGCAGCGGCGGCGCGGCAAAAGTCGCGGCGATCAGCGCACCCTGCACGGCCGCCAGGGCCAGCGCGCGCGGCGCCAGCACCAGGCCGGCCGGGATCGGCAAGAGGTCTTTCAGCGCCAGCCCGATCAGCGGCGTGGCAGCCAGGCCCAGCAGCAGGCCCACGGCAATCGCCAGCAGCGTGGCGAGGCCCAGTTGCAAGAGATAGATGCGCGCAATGTCCGCCCCGGTCGCGCCCAGGATCTTGAGCGTGGCAATCGCGCCGCGCCGCGCCTCAAGGTAAGAGGCCACGCCATTGCCGATGCCGATCCCGGCGATAAGCAGCGCGGCGAGCGCCACCAGCGCCAGGAATTGCCCCATGCGCGACACGAAGCGATCCAGGCCGGGCGAAGCCTTGTCGCGCGTGCGCAGTTCCAGCCCGGCATCGGGAAACTTGTGCGTCAGGGCGTCGGCCACGCTCTGCGCCGGAGTGGAGGCGGGCAGGCGCAGGCGGTATTTCCACCGCACCATGGCGCCGGGCTGGACCAGGCCGGTGGCATCGAGCCCGGCGCGGCTGACGATCACGGTGGGGCCAAGCGCAAAGCCTTCGCCCAGCCGGTCGGGCTCGTCGCCGATCACGCCGCCGATGCGGAAAGTCGCCTGGCCGATGCGCAGGCTCTGCCCGGTCGCCACGCCCAGCCGCTCGGCCACGCCCGGCGCGATCCAGGCGGTGCGCGCGTTGGGGGCGCCGGCAGCGCGGCCATCGGCCAGCGTGAACGTGCCATAGAGCGGCCATGCCTGATCGATGGCCTTGAGTTCGATCGGCACGGCGGTGCCATCGGCGCCGGGCACCGTGGCCATGGCGCGCATCCGTGCCCCGATCGACAAGCGCCCGGCGCGGGCGAAAGCGGCCTGCTCGGCGGCAAAGGCCTGGCGCCCGGCGATTTCCGCCTCGACATCCCCGCCCAGCATGGCCTGCCCACGCCGATCGAGTTCGCCGCGCACGGCCTCGGTCAGGGTGCCGATCGCCGCCAGCGCGGCAACGCCCAGCACCAGGCACACGACCAGGATGCGCAGGCCACGGAATTTCCAGTCCAGCCCGCGCCGGGCGAGGGTCCAGGCCCCGCGCCAGCCCAACTGGCCGCGATCCGCGCGGGGGGCCGTGCTCATCGCGTTTCGTCGCTGGCGATGCGCCCATCGGCCAGGCGCAGGATGCGCCCGCAGCGCTGCGCCAGGGCTTCATCATGCGTGACCATCAGCAGCGTGGCCCCGGCTTGCCGGGCGCGGTCGAACAGCAGGTCGGCCACGGCGGCGCCGGTGGCAGCGTCCAGATTGCCGGTCGGCTCGTCGGCAAACAGCAGGGCCGGGCGCGGCGCCAGCGCGCGGGCAATGGCTACGCGCTGCTGCTCCCCGCCCGAAAGCTGGCCGGGATAATGGTCGAGCCGGTGGGCCAGCCCGACGGCGGCCAATTCCGCTTCGGCGCGGCTCATGGCGTCGGTCATGCCGGCCAGTTCCATCGGCGTGGCCACGTTTTCGCGCGCGGTCATCGTCGGCAGCAGGTGAAACGCCTGGAGCACGATGCCGATGCGGCCGCGTCGGGCCGTGGCCAGCCCGTCTTCCTCCAGCGTCGCGAAATCCGCCCCGGCCACGAACAGCACGCCGCCGCTGGCCCGTTCCAGCCCGGACAGCACGGCCAATAGTGACGATTTGCCCGAGCCCGAGGAGCCCAGCAGCGCCACCGTCTCCCCGGCCATCACGTCCAGGTCCAGCCCCTTGAGAATATCGACACGGGCAGCGTCGCGGCCCAGGGACAGGGTCAGCGCGCGGGCGGAAATGAGCGGGGCAGGGCTTGTCACTGCTCCGAAGTGGCATAGACCGCCAGCCTCTTGCAACCGGCCATTCCACCAACGACATGATGGGCCGACTGCCTTTTTGGGAAATGCGATGCGCGCTCTTGGTCCTGCCGTCCTGTCGATCCTGCTGCTGGCGGCCTGCTCGGGGCAAAAGGCGCCCGATCCGCTGGAAACCCGCTCCGCCGCCCCGACCGCGTCTGCATCGGTTCCGGCCGATGCCCCGGTGATCCTCGCCTTTGGCGACAGTCTCTATGCCGGATACCAGCTTGAAGCGGGGCAGAGCTATCCGGCCAAGCTGGAAGCCGCGCTTAACGCTGCGGGCGTGAAAGCGCGGGTGATCAATGCCGGGGTTTCAGGCGATACCACCGCCGCCGCGCGGCAAAGGCTGGCCTTCACGCTCGACAACCAGCCGCAAAAGCCGGCGCTGGTCATGGTCGGGCTGGGCGGCAACGACATGTTGCGCGGCCTGCCCCCGGCGCAGACGCGCGCCAATCTCGATGCGATCCTGGCCGAACTCAAGCGGCGGGGCATTCCCGCGATGCTCACCGGCATGCTCGCCGCGCCCAACATGGGGCAGGATTATGTTGCCGCGTTCAACCCGATCTGGCCGTCGCTGGCGAAGAAGTACGATGCCGCGCTGGTGCCGTTCTTCCTTCAGCCGATCCTGGCCCAGCCGTCGCTGCAACTGCCCGATCATCTCCATCCCAACGCGCAAGGGGTGGACCGGATCGTGGCCGCGACCGAGCCGGCCGTGGTCCAGGCGCTGGCCAAGGCACTGCACAAGTAGCGCCGCCATCCCCGCCCTGCGCGCGGGAGGGCTTGCCATGGCCGGCAAATTTCGGGATGGCAGGGGCCATGCTTCCTGCCATTTTCGGCCTCTCCGGCCCCGTTCTCACCGCTGACGAGCGCGCCTTTTTCCAGGACGCCGATCCGGCTGGCTACATTCTGTTCGGCCGCAACGTGGAAAGCCGCGAGCAGTTGCGCGCGCTGACCGATAGCTTGCGCGCTCTGCACGGGCGCGACCGGCTGCTGATCTCGATCGACCAGGAAGGCGGCCGGGTGGCGCGGATGAAGCCGCCGGTCTGGGCGCCCTATCCCACCGGCGAAGCCTTCGACCGGCTCTATGATGTCGCACCCGCCAGCGCGATCGAGGCAGCGCGCGCCAATGCGCAGGCCCTGGCTATGGACCTCGCTGAAGCGGGCATCAGCGTCGATTGCCTGCCGCTGCTCGATGTGCGCCAGCCCGGCGCGCACGACGTGATCGGTGATCGCGCGCTGGGGCGCGAGCCGCAGCGGGTGGCGGCATTGGGCCGCGCCGTGCTCGATGGCCTGGCCCGCGCCGGCGTGGCCGGGGTGATCAAGCACATGCCCGGCCATGGCCGGGCGCTGGTGGACAGCCACAAGGAAACCCCGCTGGTCACCGCCAGCGAGGCCGAGCTTGCGGCGGATCTGGCGCCGTTCCAGGCACTGGCCCACGCCGCCATCGGCATGACCGGGCACTTGCGCTTCACCGCGTGGGATGCCGATCTTCCCGCCACGCTGTCGCCCTTCGTGGTGGGTGAGATCATCCGGGGGCGTATCGGCTTTGACGGGCTGCTGCTGACCGACGATCTCGACATGGAAGCCCTGACCGGCACCGTGCCCGAACGCGCGGCGCGGGCGCAGGCGGCCGGGTGCGACCTGGCGCTCAACTGCTGGGCGAAAATGCCCGACATGATCGGCATTGCCCAAGCGCTGGCCCCGATGGGCGAGCAGACTGCCGCCCGGCTCGATCGCGCGCTGGGGCCCACGGCGGCGGCTGCCGTGCCGCGCGATGCGGCGTTGCAGGCGGACCTTGTCGCGCGACGCGACACGCTGCTCGCACTGGCCTGACCCATGGCCGAGGGGGCAGCGCTTTCCGACGAAGACCTGTGGGATGGCCTGCCTCCAGAGGTTTCCGGCGCTGTTTCGGCTGACGAGGCGCTCTACCTCGATCTCGATGGCTGGGAAGGGCCGCTCGACCTGCTGCTCGATCTGGCGCGGCGGCAAAAGGTCGATCTGCGCAAGATCTCGATCCTCGAACTGGTGGACCAGTATCTCGACTATATCCAACGGGCCGAGGCGCTGAAGCTGGAACTGGCGGCCGATTACCTGGTGATGGCCGCCTGGCTTGCCTACCTGAAATCGCTGCTGCTGCTGCCGCGCGATCCCGACATGCAGCCAAGCCCGGAAGAAATGGCGCTACGTTTGCAATTGCGGCTGCAACGGCTGGGCGCGATGCGCGAGGCGGGCGCGCGGCTGATGGCGCGGGACCGGCTGGGGCGCGATGTCTTTGCCCGTGGCGCGCCCGAAGGCCTGAGCCTGGCGCGGCGCTCCCGCTGGCAGGCGGGCCTGTTCGATCTGATCCAGGCCTATGGCCAGATCCAGCACCGCAACCGCCCTGTGGTGCACATGGTGCGCGAGCGGCCGGTGATGACGCTCGATGCTGCCCTGGCGCGCATTTCCGCGCTGCTTGGCGCGAGCCTGGAATGGCGGGACTTGCGCGCCTTTCTGCCGCCGATGGCGATCACCAGCGACACCGACCGGCAACTGGCGCGCTCGGCGCTCGCCTCCAGCTTCCTCGCGGCGCTGGAACTGGCCAAGCAGGGGCGGGTGGAACTGGTGCAGGACGAATGCTTTGGCCCATTGCTGATCCGGCCGCTGCCGGCGGCCCGGCCATGAGCGTGCTCGACGATCTGCTGCGCGCGGTGGAAGCCACGCTGTTTGCCGCGCAGGAGCCGCTGCGGGCGGACGAGATTTCGCGCCATCTCGGCGGGGCAGACGTGCGCCCGGCGCTGGCCGAACTGGCCGCGCACTATGCGGCGCGTGGGGTAAACCTGGTGGAACGCGGCGGGCGCTGGCATTTCCAGACGGCGCCAGACCTTGCGCACCTGCTGCGCCGGGAAAAGGAAGAGGTGCGCCGCCTGTCGCGCGCGGCGACCGAGGCGCTGGCGATCATCGCCTATCACGAACCCGTCAGCCGTGCCGAGATCGAGGCCATTCGCGGCGTGCAGACCGCCAAGGGCACGCTCGATGTCTTGATGGAGGCAGGCTGGGTGCGCGTGGCCGGGCGGCGCGAAGTGCCGGGCCGGCCCACGATCTATGCCACCACGCCTGCGTTCCTCACCCATTTCGGCCTGGCCAGCCGGGCCGATCTGCCCGGCATCGGCGAATTGCGCGCGGCGGGCCTGCTCGATCCGGTGGACGAGGCCTATGCCGTGCTGACCGGCAATCGCGACGACGAGAGCGTTGCCGACGAGGCGGACGAGGTCGATCAAGCGGACTAGGCGGCGTGGACAGATTCCGCAACACCACGGTTGCCCTGTAAAAGGCCCTGGCGAGGCGTGAGGACGCAGGAGGAGTGGGCCTCTTTAGCTACGCTGGCCTTCGGCTCAAGGACGAGCAACGCTGCCAGGGCCTTTTACAGGGCAACCCCTGCGGGGCTGGACCAAAAACCGCCATTTCCGCGTCGGCTCGTCGCGCAATATTCCCGATATTACGCTTCCTCGCCTCCTTGAACTGGCGGTTTTTGCCTCCAGCCGTGGCGCTGCGGAATCTGTCCACGCCGCCTAAACGACACAAATCCGCACGGACCGCTGGCGAAGTGGCGGAACTTCCCCTATCTGGGCACGCAAAGGAGAATTTGAAATGGGTGGCCTTTCTCTACCGCACCTGATCATCCTGGCGCTGGTCGTGTTGATTCTGTTCGGCCGTGGCCGCATTTCCGAAATGATGGGCGATTTCGGCAAGGGTATCAAAAGCTTCAAGCAGGGCATGAACGAGGAGGCGAATCCTCCCGTCACGCCGCCCCCGGCGCAGATCCAGCAGACCCCGCCGCCCGTCACGCCGGTGGCGCCCCAACAGCCGGTGCAGCAGCCGACCGACCAGCAGGGTCCGCAGGCCTGATCGGCCCCATAACGCAGGGCTGATAATCGATGTTCGATATCGCGCCGTCCGAACTGCTGCTGGTCGTCATCGTGGCGATCGTGGTGATCGGGCCCAAGGATCTGCCGCTGGCGCTGCGCACCGCTGGCCGCTGGATCGGCAAGATGCGCCGGGTTTCCAACCACTTCCGCGCCGGAATCGAAACCATGATCCGCGAAGCGGAACTGGCCGACATGGAAAAGAAGTGGCAGGAGCAGAACGCGCAGATCATGGCGCAGAGCGCAGCGGCGAGCGCTGCCGAAACGCCGCATGCCGCCACCGCAGAAGTGCCGGCTCATCCGGTCGATCCGGTGCTGGCGCCCCACGCGCCGACCGATCCCGCGCCACTCCCGCCGCCGCCTGAAAAGCTGTTGCCGGTGGAGAGCCGGGGCGAGCGTCCGCGCGGCCCGCAACCGGCCGACGAAGGCCACGCGGCCGCGCCGGTTGCCGCACACAACCCCACAGAACCGGGCCAGCCGTGATCCAGATTCGCGATATCGATGAAACCCAGGCCCCGCTGCTCGACCACCTGATCGAGCTGCGCACCCGCCTGCTGCGCTGTGTCTATGCGCTCGCGCTCACCTCGGCGATCAGCTATTATTTCGTCGACACGATCCTGGCGATCCTGGTCCATCCGCTGAGCCTGGCGTTTCCCGCCGGGCATGGGCGGCTTATCTATACCAAGCTCTATTCCGCGTTCTTCGTGAACCTGAAAGTGGCGTTGTTCTCCGGCTTCCTGCTCAGCTTCCCGGTGATCGCCAACCAGCTCTGGGCCTTTGTCGCGCCGGGGCTCTATGCGCGGGAAAAGCGGGCGTTCCTGCCGTTCCTGATCGCCACGCCGATCCTGTTCGGCATGGGCGCCAGCCTTGCCTATTTCGTGGTCATGCCCACCGCGTTCAAATGGTTCGTCGGCTTCCAGGGGGACAAGGGCGGCCTGCAACTCGAAGCCTTGCCCGGGATCGAGGAATACCTTGCGCTGGTGATGCAGTTCATCCTGGCGTTCGGGGTCTCGTTCCTGCTGCCGGTGCTGCTGATGCTGCTCAACCGCGCCGGGATCGTCAGCCGCGAAGCGCTGGTCAAGGCGCGCCGCTATGTGATCGTGGGCATCGTCGCGCTGGCCGCGCTGATCACCCCGCCCGACGTGGTGTCGCAGCTCATGCTGGCGATTCCGCTGTTGATCCTGTTCGAAGGCACGCTGATCGTGATGCGCTTTGCCGAAAAGGCCGATGCCGAGGAAAAGGCACGGGCCGAGGCCGAGGAAGCCGCTGCGGCTGCCGCTGCCGCCGCGCAGCCGGTGGGTGAACCCACGCAACTCCTGCCCTGACGCGCCTGCGTTAAAAGGATTGGGGTGGGGGCCATCGCTGGCCCCCACCATATTCTTGCATTGAGGGGAATTCGCATGCGCGGCGGGATTTTTCCGCTGCCCGCATGGCCGTGCCCGGATCAGGTCGTAATTCGGTGCGAGGGGACAACACCGACGACCATAGCAACCGGGCCTGGCAACGCAGCGCCGGGATGAGGGGGGAACCCGGCACCTTCCGCGTCGGCCGATGTAACGGCCATCAGCCCTTTTGGTTTCCGTTCTTGTCGGCCGGCGGATTTTCGGCATCGGCGGGCCAGACCTTGCCACCGCCCACCCACGTCTCGCGCACTCTGGTGTGGCGGATGGCATCGGGCGTGGCGGTCAGCGGATCGGTATCGACCAGGATGAAATCGGCGCGCAGCCCCGGCGCCAGCCGGCCAAAGCGGCCCTCGGCAAACCCGGCATAGGCACCGCCGGTGGTATAGGCGGCCAGGGCCTGGGCCGGCGTGACCTTTTCCTGCGGCTGCCAACCGCCGTCGGGCTGTCCATCCGGCCCCTGGCGGCTGATCGCGGCAGCAATTCCGGCAAAGGGATCGGGCGCTTCGACCGGGGCATCAGACCCAAAGGCGAGCCGCGCCCCGGCCTTGGCGATGGAGGCCCAGGCATAGGCGCCGGCCAGCCGCTGCGGCCCGAGCCGCGCTTCTGCCATCACCCGGTCCGAGGTTTCGTGCACCGGCTGCATAGAGGCGATCACCCCGTTGCGGCCAAAGCGCGCGATATCGGCCGGATCGACGATCTGGGCATGCTCCACGCGCCAGCGGCGATCCCCCTTGTAGGTGGCGGAAAGATCGTCGATCGAGGCGAGCACAGCGGCATTGGCAGCGTCGCCGATGGCGTGGACGGCCACCTGAAAATTGTCCATCGCGGCGCGGCTCATCAGGTTGCCGAGCTGGGTGTCGGTCATGCGCGGCAGGCCCCGCGTGCCCGGTGCATCGGCATAGGGCGCCTTGAGCCAGGCCCCACGCGAACCGAGCGCGCCATCCATGAACAGCTTGACCCCGCCCATGCGCAGCCGGTCGGCATAGAGCCAAGGCGTCGGCTCGCCCCCGGCAATCAGCGCCATCTGGTCGATGCCCATGGCATAGGCCATGATCCGCACATAGAGCTGGTTCTTGTCCCCGGCGCGGCGATAGGCCTGCCAGTCCTCGATGCTGGTGCCCATGTCGGCCACGGCGGTCACGCCGCGCTGGAACAGCAGCGATTGCGCCTTGGCCAGGGCGGCATCGCGATCGGCGGCGCGCGGCGCGGGCAGGCGCGGGGTGAGCAGGCCCATGGCCGCATCGACCAGCACGCCCGCCGGGGTGCCATCGGGCCGGCGATCGATCGCGCCGCCATCGGGCGCCTTGGTGGCGGCGGTAATGCCGGCGGCTTTCAGCGCCGCGCTGTTGGCCCAGCCGGCATGGCCATCGACCCGCTCCAGCCACACCGGCCGGTCCCCCACCACCGAATCGAGTTCGGCGGCCGTGGGATAGCGACTCTGCCCCCTGCTGTCCTTCAGCCCCCATTGCTCCTGGTTCCAGCCGCGCCCGGTAATCCAGGTGCGATCGGGATGGGCGGCGGCATAGGCACGGATCGCGTCAAGCGCTTCTGGCAGGGAGCGCGTGGCCGAAAGATCGAGCGTCAGGGCGGCCAGCCCCAGCTCCATGACATGGACATGCGCGTCGATCAGGCCGGGCAGGATCACCTGGCCCTGGCCATCTACGTGATAGCCAAAGCCCTTCCTGGGCAGCTTGTCGCCGGGGTGGAACACCTGGCGGATCACGCCGCTGCGGTCGAACAGCAGGCCGATCACCGGCTCCACCTGCCCATCGGCGCCGATCGTCTCGCCATGGACATTGTCCACCAGCGTGTCGGTGGAGGGGGCCTGGCCGGCATGGGCCGCAGTGGGCAGGGCAACGGCGGCGAGCAGGCCGGCAATCAGTGTGCGCTTCATGCGGGCTTCTGCCCGCGCAGCGGCAGGCGACGGATCAGCGCGCTGGTATCCTGGCGGCCGCCACCCAGCGCCTGGACGTCGGCATAGAACTGGTCGATCAGCGCGGTGGTCGGCACGCTCGCCCCCAGCCCGCGGGCTTCCTCGATGGCCAGGCCAAGGTCCTTGCGCATCCAGTCCACGGCAAAGCCGAAATCGAACGAATCGTCGGCCATGGTGTCCCAGCGGTTGTCCATCTGCCAGGATTGCGCGGCGCCGCCGGAAATCGCCTCGAACACTTTGCCAAGGTCAAGATGGGCCGCCTGGGCAAAGCGCATCGCTTCGGACAGACCGGCGATCGTCGCCGCCAGGCACATCTGGTTGACCATCTTGGTGGTCTGCCCGGCGCCGGACTTGCCGACATGGACCACGCGCTTGGCATAGGCGGCCAGGATCGGCCGCGCGGCGGCAATCGCCTTGTCGCTGCCGCCGCACATGATCGAGAGCGTGCCGCTTTCCGCGCCGGACTGGCCGCCGGTGACCGGCGCGTCGACACACAGGATTTCCTTGTCGCGGCCTTCCACCGCGATCTGGCGGGCGATGCGGGCCGAAACCGTGGTGTGGTCGATCAGCACCGCGCCGGGGCGCAGGCCGGCAAAGGCGCCTTGCGGGCTGAGCACCACATCGGCGAGGTCATCATCGTTGCCCACGCAGGTAATCACCGCGTCGGCGCCCTCGGCGGCTTCGGCCGGGCTGCCGGCCACGCGCGCGGCCAGGCCGGGGTTGGCGGCCAGCCAGGCTTCGCGCCGGGCATCGCTGCGGTTGAACACGGTGAGGCGGTGGCCTGCCTGGCCCAGGTGGCGGGCGATGGGCCCGCCCATGGTGCCAAGGCCGATGCAGGAGATGGTGAGTGGTTCGGTCATGCGGGTTGTTTAACCGGTTTATGCGGTCGTGCCAGCCCTCCCAAGGGGGTGCCGCGCGTCTCCGGAAACGGTTTCTTTGCGCCGCCCTTTGCATTAGGGGGAGCCTCACTATGGAAAACCTTGTCCACAAGCTCGTCCCACAGCCGGCGCAAGCCCTGCTGTCCCTTGCCGACGTTCACGCGGCGGCCGGACGAATTATGGGCAAGGTGGTGCGTACCCCCACGCTGCATAGCCAGACCTTGAGCCGGATCACCGGCGCCGAGATCTACCTCAAGTTCGAAAACCTGCAATTCACCGCCGCCTACAAGGAACGCGGCGCGCTCAATGCCCTTCTGCTGCTGACCGAAGAACAGCGTTCGCGCGGGGTCATCGCCGCGTCGGCCGGCAACCATGCCCAGGGCCTGTCGTATCACGGCACGCGGCTGGGCGTGCCGGTCACGATCGTGATGCCGCGCACCACGCCGGCGGTGAAGATCATGCAGACCGAAAGCGTCGGCGGCAACGTCGTGCTGGAAGGCGAAACGTTCGACGAAGCCTATGCCCATGCGCGCCAGCTCGAAGCCGAGCGCGGGCTGACGTTCGTGCACCCGTTCGATGATCCGGCCGTGGCGGCGGGGCAGGGCACCGTGGCGCTGGAAATGCTGACCGACGTGCCCGAGATCGACATGCTGGCCGTGCCGATCGGCGGGGGCGGGCTGCTCACGGGCATGGGCACGGCGGCGCGCGCGATGAAGCCGGGGATCGGCCTGGTCGGCGTGCAGGCGCAACTGTTCCCGTCGATGTACGACAAGCTCAAGCACCAGAGCCTGCCCTGCGGCGGCGATACCCTGGCCGAAGGGATCGCGGTGAAGGAGCCGGGCGCGTTTACCTCGGCGGTACTGGAAACGCTGGTCGACGATATCGTGCTGGTCGACGAAGCCGCGCTGGAATCCGCCGTGGCCCTGCTGCTCCAGATCGAGAAGACCGTTGTGGAAGGGGCAGGTGCAGCCGGGCTCGCCGCCGTGATCGCCAACCGCGCCATGTTCGAAGGGCGCAAGGTGGGCATCGTGCTGACAGGCGGCAATATCGACACGCGCCTGCTGGCCAATGTGCTGCTGCGCGATCTGGCGCGGTCGGGCCGCCTTGGCCGCCTGCGCATCGTGTTGCAGGATCGACCCGGCGCGCTCTACAGCGTGGTGGAAGAGTTCAACCGCCACCAGGTCAACATCCTGGAAGTGTGGCACCAGCGCATCTTCACCTCGCTGCCGGCCAAGGGCCTGACTGCGGAAATCGAATGCGAGGCGCGCAACCGCGAGCAGATCGACCTGCTGGTGCGGGCGCTGCGCACGCGCGGCTATGATGTGACCCAGGTCGAACTCGCCTGATCCGTTAACCCGTGCCGGGCAGGCTGTCCTGCCTTGGCACGGGACGGCGGCACGGCGGCGAAATCCGCTCCGAAATGGGCGGCCAGGCTTGTCGGTTGGCCAGATTTCGTGGTTAACGGGCTTTAACCCAGGGCCGTGCCGGGGCACGGTCGTGGGCACGACGCGCGCCGGATGGGCCGGTGCGCGACAAGGAATTGCTCTGGCCGTGACTGCGCCTGTCCGCTTCCCCCGCTTTTTCGTCACCAGCCCGGCGCCGTGCCCCTATCTGCCCGGCCGGCAGGAGAGAAAGGTGTTTACCGAGCTCAAGGGGCCGGGTGCCGAGGAATTGAACGACGCGCTCAGCCGGATCGGCTTCCGCCGCAGCCAGACGGTGGCCTATCGGCCCAGTTGCACCGATTGCCAGGCCTGCGTTTCGGTGCGGGTGGTGGCCGGCGCCTTCCGTCCCTCGGCCACGCAGCGTCGCGATCTGCGCCGCAATGGCGATCTCGTCGTCACGGCTTGCAAACCTTGGTCCACTGCGGAACAATTCGACCTGTTGCGACGTTACCTCGCTGCCCGGCATCCGGGCGGCGGCATGGCCACCATGGACGAGATGGACTTCGCGGACATGGTGGAACATACGTCGGTGAGGAGTTATGTAATTGAATACAGGGAGCCCACTGCCGATGGCAGCCTGGGCAAACTCGTGGGGGCATGCCTGACGGATCAACAGGGTGATGGCCTCTCGATGGTCTACAGTTTTTACGATCCACATCACGAAACGCGCGGCGGGCTTGGAAACTTCATCATTCTCGATCACATCCTCCACGCACAGAGGATCGGCCTGCCCTATGTCTACCTCGGCTATTGGGTCGAGGGATCGGCACGCATGCAGTACAAGGTCCGTTATCGGCCGATGGAGCGTTTGGGCCGCGATGGCTGGCATGCGTTTGAACCAGATGTGCAGGCCCGCGCCATCGATCGGCTGGCAGACGGCGCCGCACGCGACGCTGGCGTCCTGCCCACCAAGCCGGAACTCGGGTCGCAATCGCTGGGCCGCGCTGCGGCAGATCGCGGCCTCGCCGAAGGATTCCCTCCGCTCTGACGTTTTCGCATGGTCGGGCCTGGCGCGTGCCCTGGCCGCGCTGGGCGTGGGGCTTGGGGCCACGCTCGGCCCGCTGCCCGCGCTGGGGCAATCGCGCGATGCCGATCCTGCGCTGGAGGCCCTGATCCCCGATTCCGCGCTGGACAATCCCCAAGCCTGGGCGCGCGATACCGATGCGGCCCGCACCCCGGCGCCCGATGTATCCACGCTGATCAGCCCCGATCCGTTGCCGACGCTGCCGGCGATGCCCGGCATCACGCTGGAATGGCCCGACAAGGCAGACCTGCCGGCGATCGAGCCACTGTCTCCCGATCCCGACATCGCCGATGCGCAGGAGCAGGCCAAGGCTGCCGGCGCCGCGCTGGAAACCGATGATTCGGCGCAAGGCGTGCGGATTGCCAATGCCTCGTTGGTGCGCGTGGCAGACCAGGTCGTGCTGGCCTTTCCCCCCGATGCCAAGCTGCCCGATCGCGATGCCATCGTGGCGCGGTTCAAGGGCCTGTCTGCCCTGGCCACGCTCAAGGACGATGAAGACAACCTGGCGCAGCTTACCCGCCGCGCCAAGAGCGATGCCGACCTGCTCCAGCAGGTGCTGCGCGTCTATGGCTATTACGATCCCGGCATCACCCAGACGATCGAGCGCCCGGCCAACGACACACCCACAGGCACCACCGCTGCGGCAAGCGGCGCCACCCCGGCCAAGGCCGAAACCCCCGAAGAGGCGCGGGAGCGCCGCCAGGAGAGCCTGGCCAAGTCGGTCGTTCGGTTCGACATCCAGCCCGGCCCGCAATACCGGTTTGCCCACATCGCCCTGGGCGACGTGACAACGGCAAGCGATGGCAAGGACTTGCGCGCCGCGTTCCATCTCAATGTCGGCGATCCGATCAACACCGACAAGATCCTGGCCGAGAAGGACAGTCTCAACAAGGAAATGGGCGAGCGCGGCTATGCCTTCGCCACGGTCGGCGAACCCGACCTGGTGATCGACCACGAGCCGCGCACCGGCGATCTCACCGTGCCGGTCACCACCGGCGGCAAGTATCGCTTCGGTCACGTCAACAGCAACCTGCCGGCCTATCTCAGCTCGCGCCATCTGGAACGCATCGCGCGGTTCCGTCCCGGCGACCTCTACCTGCGCAGCGACATGGACGACCTGCGCGAAGGCATCCTGGCCACCAGCCTGGTCTCCACCGCCACGGTCAAGGCGCGCGAAGTGACGCCGCCGGCCAATGGGCAGCCCGGTGTTGTCGATGTCGACGTGGACCTGACCAAGGCACCGCAGCGCACGCTGGCGGGCCTGATCGGCTATTCGAGCGGCGAAGGCGCGCGGCTGGAGGGAAGCTGGGAGCATCGCAACTTCTTCCCGCCCGAGGGCATGATCCGCCTGCGCGGCGTGCTCGGCACGCAGGAGCAACTCGCCGGTGTCACGTTCCGCCGCAACAATTTCCACGAGCGCGACCAGGTCCTGACCGCCGATCTCTATGCCCAGACGATCCAGGTCCGCGCCTATGACGCCAACACCCTGTCGGCCACGGCCAGCCTGGAAAAGCAGTCCACCCTGATTTTCCAGAAGCCGTGGACCTATTCGTTCGGCATTCAGTTGATCGGCACGCAGGAAACCACCAGCACCACGCCGCGCACCACCTATTTCATCGCCGCGCTGCCGCTGCGCGGCGCCTATGACGCCAGCGACAACCTGCTCGATCCCACCAAGGGTTGGCGCCTGTCGCTGCGCGTCTCGCCGGAAATCTCCACCACCGATGGCACCAAGTCGAGCTATGTGAAGACCCAGATCGATGCGAGCATCTATCAGCGGGTCAGCAGCCGGATCATCCTGGCGGCGCGCACCCGGCTGGGCGCCATCGCCGGGACGGAGCTGGACAACATCGCGCCGTCGCGGCGGTTCTATGCCGGGGGCGGCGCCTCGGTGCGTGGCTATTCCTATCAGCGGGTCGGCCCGCTCGATGCGGCCGGAGAGCCGACCGGCGGGCGCTCGCTCACCGAATTCTCGCTGGAAGCGCGGGTCAAGACCGGGCTGTTCGGCGGGGCAGTGGGGCTGGTGCCCTTCGTGGACGCGGGCACCGTCGGGCCGACGGCGACGCCCACGCTTTCCGGGCTGCGCCTGGGTGCAGGCCTCGGGCTGCGCTACCAGACGAACTTCGGCCCGATCCGTATCGATGTGGGCACGCCCATCAATCCGCGTCCGGGTGATAGCCGCCTGGGCGTCTATATCGCGCTGGGGCAGGCCTTCTGATGGTGCAGGAACCGAACGACACGCCGGCTGCGCCCGCGCCGCCTGCTCCCGTGCCTGTCGCGGTGCGCGGCCACTGGGCCACGCGCTGGGCACGGCGGCTGGCCACCACGCTGCTGCTGATCGCGGCGGGGCTTGGCCTGCTGTTCGTCATTCTCGATTCGGCCATTGGCCACCGCTTCGTGATCGATCGCATCGCGCAGGTCACGCCGGGATCGGGCTTGCGCGTGAAGATCGGGCGGATCGATGGTTCGCTGTTCGGCGCTTCCACCTTGCGCGACGTGGTGCTGAGCGATCCGCATGGCCGGTTCATGACCGTGCCGGAAGTGGAACTGGATTGGCGGCCGCTGTCTTGGCTGCACAGTGGCCTCGATATCCGTACGCTGGTGTTCCATCGCGGCACCTTGTGGCGCACGCCCAAGATGAACCCGGGCGATCCCAACGCGCCGATCCTGCCCGATTTCAATATCCGCATCGATCGTTTCGCGCTCGATGACCTGACCATTGCCAAGGGCATCGTGGGCGACCGGCGCCGCATCGACGTGCAGGCCCGCGCCGATATCCGCAACGGCCGCGCGCTGGTGGATGTGACCGGCAAGCTGGGCGGGCGCGACCGGCTGGTGCTGCATCTCGACAGCGAGCCCGATCGTGACCGCTTCGAGCTGGGCGGCGCTTATGACGCGCCGCGCGATGGCCTGCTCGCCGGGCTGTCCGGCCTGCGCCGAGAGGTGCACGTGCGGGTCGCCGGGCGCGGCCGCTTTGCCGATTGGCACGGCTTTGGCTGGGCACAGCAAGACGGCAAGACCATGGCCGCCTTCCTGCTCGACAATCGCAGCGGCGCCTATCGCCTGGCCGGCCAGGTGTTCCCGGCCGATCTGGTCAAGGGCACGGCCGCCGCTGCCGCCGGGGGCAAGGTCTCGCTGGTCTATCAGGGCACGTTCGCGCAAAGCCGCGCGCAGGGCACGGCCTTTGCCGTGACGCCCACGCTGCGCGCCATGGCCCAGGGCGGGCTTGACCTGTCGCGCAACCAGGCCGAGGCGATCCGCATCAAGGCGCAAGTGCTGCGCCCCGAAAAGCTGCTGGCCACCCCGCAAGTGGAAGGCGTGGCGCTGAGCGGCACGCTCGATGGTGCGTTCAACGATCTTGCGTTCGAGCATCTGCTGACCGTGCGCAGCCTGCGTTCGGGCAATATCAGCGCGCAGGGCCTGCGCACTGCCGGGACCGCGCGCTGGGATGGCAAGGCGCTGACCCTGCCGCTCGACGTGACGGCGCAAGTGCTGCGCAGCGGCCAGGCGATGGTCGATCCGCACCTGGGCGGCGCGCGCCTGCAAGGCGCTCTCGTGCTGCGTGGCAATGCCCTTTCGGCCGATCCGCTGGCGCTGCATCTCAAGGGGCTGGACGCACGGTTGACCTTGCGTGGCGATATCGCGCGTGGTGGCTATGCCCTGGCCGGCCCGATCGTGGCGCGTGGCTTTGCCGTGCCCGATGTCGGCACGCTGGATGGCACGGCCAAAGTGCTGATCAAGGTGGGCGATCGCCTGCCGTGGTCGATCCAGGCCAATGCCGCCGGTCGCCTCTCGCGCCTCAGCAATGCCACCCTGGCCAATCTGGCGGGCGGCGACGTGCGCTTTTCGGGCAGTGCGCGGATGGGCGGCACGATCCCGCTCACCTTGCGCAAAGTGGCCGTCAACGCTCCCAAGCTGACGCTGACGATGGATGGGCAGGTCGGCCAGGATGGCACCGCCAGTGTCGTCGGCCAGGGCCGCTCGGCCGATTATGGCCCGTTCACTGTCGATGCGCGCATGGCCAAGGATGGCCCGCATGCGCAGCTCGTGTTCGCCAGCCCGCTGCCGGCTGCCGGCCTCAAGGACGTGCGCGTGGGCATCAGCCCGATCCCCGATGGGCTGGGCATCACCGCGCAAGGGCAATCGCGCCTCGGGCCGTTCAACGGCTCGATGGGGTTGTTCTCGCCCAAGGGTGGCCCAACCCGCTTGCAGATCCAGTTCCTGCGCGTGTGGCAGACCGATATCACCGGCGGGGTCACGCTGGGCAATGGCGGCGTCAGCGGCGATCTGGCGCTCAAGGGTGGCGGTCTCGACGGCACGATCCACCTGGCGCCGCAGGATGGCGGGCAGATGGTCAAGGCGCTGGTCCTGGCGCGCAACGCCCGCTTTGGCGGCGACACGCCCCTGGCCATCGGGAATGCCAAGATCGACGTGGACGGCCTGTTTGCCAAGGGCAACAGCACCTTGACGGCCAATGTCTCGGCCCAGGGCCTGGCGGCGGGCAAGATCTTCATCGGCCAGATGGCGGCCAGTGCCGCGCTGGTCAACGGATCGGGCAGCGTCACGGCCTCGATCGCCGGGCGGCGCGGCACGCAGTTCGCGCTGCAAGGCACCGCCGCGTTCGAGCCGGACAAGATCGTGGCCTATGTCGCGGGCAACTATGCCGGCCGCACGGTGGACATGCCGCGCCGCATGGTGATGGAGCGCGAGGGCGAAGGCTGGAAGCTGGAGCCCACGCAGGTCACGTTCGGGCGCGGCATCGTGATTGCCGAGGGACATATCCTGGGCGGCCCGACCAAGATCGACCTGAAAGTGGCGCGCATGCCGCTCTCGGTGCTGGATATCGCCTTTGCCGATCTCGGCATGGGCGGTCTCGCCTCGGGCCTGATCGACTATAGCGACGATGGCACCGGCGCGCCGCAAGGCCATGTGGCGATCCAGGTGCGCAACTTCTCGCGCTCGGGCCTGGTGCTCACCTCACACCCCGTCGATCTCTATCTGGTGGGGCAGTTGGATGCGGCGGCGTTGCAGACGCGCGCGGTGGTCAAGGACCAAGGCGCGGTGCGTGGGCGGCTCCAGGCTGCGATTTCGGACATGCCACGCGGCGGCACGCTGCCCGAGCGGCTGCGCGGCGGCAAGCTCAATGCCCAGGTCCGCTACAGCGGCCCGGCCGAGGCGCTGTGGCGTCTCGCCGCCGTGGAAGCGTTCGATTTCACCGGCCCGCTGGGCGCGGTGGCCAATGTCACCGGCACGATCGACGCGCCGGTGCTGACCGGGGCGCTGGCCGCCAAGGGCCTGCGCGTGCGGTCCTCGCTAATCGGCGCGGATATCCAGAACGTGGAGGCCACCGGCAGCTTCGATGCCTCGCACCTTTCGCTTCAGCGCTTTGCCGGCACCACCGGCAATGGCGGCAAGGTGGAGGGCAGCGGCACGATCGACTTGTCGGCCGTGGCCACCAAGGGCGTGGGGATCGACTTGCGGCTCGCCGCCAGCAATGCCCAGTTGATCCGGCGCGACGACATGTCGGCCACGGTCACCGGCCCGCTGCGGGTGATCAGTAGCGGCAATGGCGGCACGATCGCCGGGCGCGTGCGGATCGACCAGGCCAGTTGGGCGCTGGGCAAGGCCAGCGCAGCGGCCGACCTGCCGACGATCAAGACGCGCGAGATCAACACGCCGGCCGACGCCGCTCCGCCCAAGGCGCCTTCCGCTCCCTGGCAGTTCATGATCGATGCTGTGGCCGCCAATCGCGTGGCGGTGCGCGGCATGGGGCTGGACAGCGAATGGGGCGCGGATATCCGCCTGCGCGGCACCACCGCCGCGCCAGAGATCACCGGCACGGCCGAAGTCATTCGCGGCGCCTATGAATTCGCCGGCAAGCGGTTTGACCTGACGCGCGGCAAGATCCGCTTCACTGGCTCTACGCCAATCGACCCGCAGCTCGATATCGTCGCCACCGGCGATGCCAACGGGGTCACGGCCACGATCACCATCTCGGGCACGGCGGCGCACACCTCGATCGCGTTCAGTTCCACCCCGGCGCTGCCCGAGGAGGAACTGCTCAGCCGCTTGCTGTTCGGCACCTCGATCACCCAGATTTCCGCGCCGGAAGCCGTGCAACTGGCCTCTGCCCTGGCTTCGTTGCGCGGCGGCGGTGGCGGCGATCCGATCAACAAGGTACGCAGCGCCATCGGCCTCGATCGCCTGCGCATCGTGGGGGCGGATGCCACCACCGGGCGCGGCACGTCGATCGCCGTGGGCAAGTATCTCGGCCGCCGGTTCTATCTGGAACTGGTCACCGATGGGCGCGGCTACAACGCCACCTCGATCGAATTCCGCATCACCCGCTGGTTGGCCCTGCTCGGCACGATCTCCACGATCGGCGACGAACAGATCAGCGTGAAGGCCAGCAAGGACTATTGAGTCGCCAGGGCCGGCGGGGCGTTGCGCCCTGCCGGCTTCAGCGGGACGCGGTGGCGGGGCGCAGGCGCCGGGTGGCAACCCCTTGCGCCCAGGCCAGCAGGGCCAGGCGCTTGCGCACCACGGCGAATGCCAGCCCGGCGACCCCCGCGCCGATCACCATGTCGACCAGGTAGTGCGATCCCTCGATCGGCGTGGCAGCCAGCAGCACCAGGTTGAGCGGCACGATCAGGGGCCGCAACTGCGCGATCCGCCAGGAAAAGGTGATGAACAGCAATCCGCACACGGTGTGGAAGCTGGGCGCCGAAACCAGGCCGGTGACGGTGGACAGCTCGATCCCGGCCAGGCGATGGGCGCGCAGCGCGGCGATCACCGTGCCTTGGTCCAGCCCGTTGCTGGGCGCATAGGGCACCGCGCCGTGCCACAAGTGCGACAGCGCGCCCCGCGCCGGGAACAGCGGGAACAGCACCAGCGTGATGACCGCTGCCAGCCAGAAGGTCAGCAGGAATTCGCGCGCCTGGGCGCGTTCGCCTTTCCAGCTATGCCAGATCAGGATCGCCCAGGGGTAGAGGAACACCGCGTTGTAGGCGGCCGATCCGGTCACTTGCAGCAGGGGATGGCGCACCACCAGGGCATAGAGGCCCAGCCAGTCGAAGTGCAGCGCCTCGTCCCAGCGTTGCAGGGTGTCGTCACAGAAGCCGCGCGAGACGGCGGCCACCTGGTAGCTCGCCACCGCACCGAGCACGCCGATGGCAATCAGGATCAGCCCATATTCGCTGAGGTCACGCAGCCGCGCCTGGAGCGGGGTTGCCGCCCGCGCGCTGCGCCGCCACACTTCCAGAAACAGTACCACCACACCGACGAGCACGGCAAACGCCGGGCTGGCCACCACCACCGGCAGGCGATTGCCCACCATCATCGCCACGACCACCAGCGCCGAACCACCAACCAGCGCCCACAGGCAACGGTCCACCGGCGGCGTCTGGCGCGCGGCCGGTGCCGATATCTCCGCGCTCATTGGCTGGAACGGCTCAGGGCGGACAACCGGCTGAGAGGCTGCCGGTGGCAGCGGGCGGGCCGAGAGCTGGCCGGGATGCTGGGGCAGGGACGGGGACCGTGGCCGGGAACGCGGCCGAACCGGGTGATGGGCAGAATCATCGCAGACGTCTCGTTCGGTGTTCGGGCGCATCAGGCCTGGTCCCTTGTGGTCTGTCGCGCCGCCCGGGACAGGAACGCGATCGGCGCTGTCGCCAAGCTGAACCGGGCCGGCGTCTGCCCCAGAATGTCGCCATCGGCCTGGATCGGCACGCCGGCCTGCCCTTCCACCGTGATGGTCTGCGCCGCGCAGCGCTGCCACGCAGGATCGGCAAAGCGCGGGTGGACCATCGCCGCCAGCGCCAGGCGGGCAATGTCGCGCCGGCGCGCCTGCGGCAGCAGCAGCACGCGAAACGCGCGCTCGCACAAGTCTGCCTGCGGATCGAGAGTCCAGGGGCCGGCATAGAACCGGCCCTTGAGCACGAACAGCGCTTCGGCCGTATGCGTGGCGCCGTCGATCGTCACGCGCAGCGCTGGGCGCGGCCAGCGCCACAGTTGCGCGATCAGGGCAAAGGCATAGGCGGCGCGGCCCCAGCGCCGCTTGGCGGCAGGGGTGACGCGCGCCACCACCGCGCTGTCCGGCCCCACCGAGGCGCAGCACAGGAACGCCGCACCGTTCAACAGGCCGTGATAGTGCGGCGCGGGCACGGCATCCTGCGCGAGTGTGGCAACAAGTGCGGCCGGATCGGCAGTGCAGCCGGTTTCGCGCGCGATGAGGTTGACGGTGCCCAGCGGCAGAAGGGCGTGGCGCAGGCTGGACGGCGCACCGGCGGCAAGGCCGGCTTCCACCACCATGCGGGCGGTGCCGTCGCCGCCGACGATGCAGATCACGTCGGCTTGGGTGTCCTGCGGGGCGCGAGCATAATCCAGGCTGTCGACCAACCGCGTCGGGTGCCCCGCCGCGACCAAGGCCGCGCGCCAGCGTTCCAGCGTGCGCGCGCAAAAATGCCCGGCATGGGGATTGTAGACCAGCGCGACAGACGGCGTCGCGGCAGAAGAAGGGGCAACAGGCAGGGCGGAAAGAGATGGCGCCGGGGCTTGTCTTGCCAGGGCGCAATCAGCCATCGGCCGTCCCGCCGTCTCGGCCAAGCCATCGATCTACGCCAACCAACCCCTACCTCCAATCGTCCCCGGCGCGGGGCAATAGCTGTTTGACGGTGGCATAACAATGTCGATTGCACCCGCATCGGGGCCCGGACAGTCCCGCTCCCGTACGAAACCCGCGTTTGTTGCGCAGCAGAACGCGAAAAGTGCGGGTTTGATCTTGGGCGGGCATGCCGACCGGGCTTGCCAGTCTTATCAAGATAGCGCTAACATGGCATGGCCACCGGCAGAGAATCGGACAGGCATCGATCAGGCAGGAGAGGACAGTGCAGCACAGCAAAGGATGGATCGCGGCGATCGGCTTGGTTTTCGCCACTTCGGGCCTGACAGCTCCGGCCATCGCCGCCCCTGCGGCAGCCACCAGCCGCCCGGCCACGCCGCTCCCCCGGATCGAGACGCGCAACGGCCGGCATGTCCTGCTGGTCGATGGCGCGCCGTTCCTGATGCTCGGGGCGCAGGCCAACAACGCGGTCAACTACCCGGCCTATCTCGACACGATCTGGCCTGTGCTCGATCGCATCCATGCCAACACGCTGGAAATTCCGGTCGCCTGGCAGCAGATCGAGCCGGTTGAGGGGCAATTCGACTTTGCCTATCTCGACACGCTGCTCGACCAGGCGCGCCAGCATGACAAGCGCCTGGTGCTGCTGTGGTTCGGCACGTGGAAGAACACCAATTACAGCTACACGCCCGATTGGGTGAAGCTCGACAACCGCCGCTTCCCGCGCATGAAGCAAAAGGACGGGGAAGATCACCAGGTGTTGAGCGCGCACGGCGCCAACACGCTGGCGAGCGACAAGCGCGCGTTCGTCAGGCTGATGACCCATCTGCGCGATCATGACGCGGCCAACACCGTGATCATGGTGCAGGTGGAAAACGAGACCGGCAGCTATCGCGTGCCGCGCGATTATGGGGCGCAGGCCAATGGCCTGTTCGCCCAACCGATCCCGGCCGCTCTGGCCCGCGCCACCGGCCGCAGCGGCACCTGGGCCCAAGCCTTTGGCGCGCAGGCCGATCGCTATTTCAACACTTGGTACACCGCGCGCTACGTCAACGAGATTGCCGACGCAGGCAAGGCGATCAAGCCGCTGCCGATGTATGTCAACGCCGCGCTGGCCGGGCCGTCGAACCTGCCCGATCCGGCCGGCGTGGCCAGCGGCGGCCCGCAGCAGGACGTGCTCGACGTGTGGAAGGCAGCCGCTCCGGCGATCGATCTCGCCGCGCCCGACATCTATGACGGCAAGAGCGACAACGTGCTGGTCTACCTCGACAAGTACAACCGCCCTGACAATGCCCTGATGGTGCCGGAAATCGGCAATGCCGCGCTGTTCGGCCGCTATTTCTATGCCGCCCTCGGCCGCGGGACGATCGGCTTTGCGCCGTTCGGCATGGATCGCAGCGGCTACATGAACTATCCGCTGGGGGCCAGGAATCTCGATGATCCGACCTTGGATGCCTTCGCGCTGCCCTATGCCATGGTGGCGCCGATGATGCGCGAATGGGCCGCACTCGCTGCGTCGCATCCCACTTGGGGCGGGGCCAAGCCCGACGATGGCAAGCCCATCGCCACCACCCTGGGCAAGTGGACCATCACGGGGGACTGGGGCGAATGGCAGTTCGGCATGAAGGACTGGACCTTCATCAAGGCCGAGCCCAACCCGGCGGCGGACCAGCCGATTGGCGGCTTTGCCGTGATGCAGCTATCCGACGATGAATTCCTGCTGATCGGCGATCACGTGCGGGTGAATTTCGCGCCGGCGCCGGGGTCACCCGCCAACGGCATCATGCTGCGGGCGGAAGAAGGCCGCATGGTCGGCGGGAAATGGGTGATGAACCGCGTGTGGAACGGCGACCAGACCGATTATGGCCTGAACCTCACCGATCGGCCGCAGGTGCTCAGGATCACCATGGGCCATTATCGCTGAGCCGCTGCCGTCACGACAGGTCCGTTGCACCCGGAAGGCTGCCTGGCGCGCCGCTGCCCGCATCGTCGGTGGCGTCGGCGCGCCAGCCCAGCGCGGCGGAAATGGTTTCCGTCGTGCGCCGCAGCGCCACGATGGCTTCCTCCAGCGAGACAAGCTGCGAGCCATCGAGCGCTTCCAGGAATGGCACGGTCAGGACGGCGAGCAATTCGCTGCCAAAGCCGAGAACCGGGAAGCTGATGTCGGTCACGCCGCGGATGACCGGGCTGGGCCGCATATTGTAGCCACGCGTCCGGATTTCCTCCAGCCGGGCCATCAGGGCGGTGTGGCCGATCGGTTCCTTGCGCAGGGCGGCGGCCCGCACCAATGCCAGTTCGCATTGTTCCCTCGGCATCAACGCCAGCAGCAGATTGCCCGAACAACTGCGCGCCAGGTCGATCGAGGCGCCCACGCGCAGGGAAAAGCCGCGAATGCCGGGGTTTTCCTCGCGCGCGATGATCAGCCCCTCGGCCGATTGCACGACGACAAGGTGGCAGGATTGTCCGATCTCTGCCGCCAGCGCCTGCATTTCCGGTTGCGCGGTCACCACCAGCTTGCGCGCGGGCGTAGCGCGATAGGCCACGTCGAGAAACTTGTAGGTGACAGTATAGCGATCGGTGACGCGCGACTTTTGCAGGTAGCCGGCCTCTTCCAGCACGACCACGATGCGGAACAACTCGCCCAGCGACCGGCCCAGCGCGGTGGCCATTTCGCTCGCCAGCAGTCCTTGCGGATTGTTGGCCAGCAATTCAATGATCAGAAACGCCTTGTCCAGCGCGGGGGCCTTGTAGCTTCCCTTCCGTTGTCCTGCGGTTTCGGGCTGCCGTGCCATAAAGTCCCATGTCGATACGCTGCCTGCCACCCTAGGCGGCGCGGCCAATTTCCGCAACGACGGCTCGCACAGGACCGCGTTGGGCATGTCATTCAATCGCTACAGTGCAATTTCAATATCATATACGCAATGAAATCCTGCAATTCTGGTGAGCGGCATGGTTTGCAGACCCTGCCACGCCCTCGACTCCCTCGGCAAACGGAAATCGGATGGTGCCGATGAAGCTGCCCTGCATTCGCATGCCTGGCATGCCGAGCGGCGTAAAGCGTTTGACGTTCGCATATTTGATATTAATCTGGCATCTGTAAAACAATGGCAGATCGGGACAGGTGTAGTGCGCGCTTTTCAAAGACCCCCGCATGTGTTGAGCCGCGCTCCGCAACCCCGCTTCTCTGCAAGCAGGCAGATCAGCGGCGCGGTGCCATGCTCACGTTCGCATCCAAGCAATCCGGGATAACGGCATGAAGCGACTTCACGGCAAGACGGCCATCGTCACAGGGGCGGGGCAGGGCATCGGCCGCGCCGCTGCGGAACTGTTCGCTGCGGAGGGCGCGCAGGTTCTCGCGCTCGATCGCAACGGTGCAGCGCTGGCAGGCCTGTCGGGCTGCACGCCGCATGTGATCGACCTGACCGACCGCGCCGCGATCGCCGCGTTCGGCGCGCAGGCCGGCGGCGTGGACGTGCTGTTCAACTGTGCCGGCTATGTCGATGCCGGCACTCTGCTCAACACCACCGACGCGGGCTATGCCCTGTCGTTCGATCTCAATGTCCACGCCATCACGCATATGTTGCAGGCCTTGCTGCCCGCGATGATCGCGCGCGGCGGTGGTTCGATCATCAACATGGCCTCGGTCGCCGGGCCGGTGATCGGGGTGGGCAATCGCTATGCCTATTGTGCCAGCAAGGCGGCCGTGGCGGGAATCACCCGCGCTGTGGCGCTTGATCATGTCGGGCAGGGCATTCGCTGCAACGCGATCTGCCCGGGTACGGTGCAATCGCCTTCGCTGGACGAGCGACTGGCCGCCACTGGCGACGAGGCCGCCGCGCGCGCCGCGTTCGTGGCGCGTCAGCCGATGGGGCGGCTCGGCACCCCCGAGGAAGTCGCCGCACTGGCGCTCTATCTGGCGTCGGATGAAAGTGCCTATACGACCGGGCAATTGCATGTGATCGATGGTGGCTGGTGCATGGCCTGAGCCGCGCGCTGGTGCTGCCAGGCGCGGTTGCCCCTGTCGCCAACCATCGATCCCTTCTCTCCGCAACAAAGGAAAACCCATGAAACTCTGCCGTTATGGCGCTCCTGGACAGGAACTGCCGGGCTTGATCGATGCTGCCGGCCGCCTGCGCGCGCTGGCCGGGCACCCGGATATCACGCCCGACACGCTCGGTCCCGAAACGCTCGCCCGCCTGGCTGCAATCGATCCCGAAAGCCTGCCCCTGGTGGAAGGCAGTGCGCGCTTTGGCGTGCCGGTGGCCGGAACGCGCAAGTTCATCGCCATCGGGCTCAACTTCGCCGATCACGCCGCCGAATCCAACGCTCCGATCCCCGAAGAGCCGGTGGTGTTCAACAAGTGGGTCAGTTGCCTGCAAGGCCCGAACGACCCCGTGGTCATTCCGCGCGGTTCGGAAAAGACCGACTGGGAAGTCGAACTCGGCGTGATCATCGGCAGCCGCGCCGAATATGTCGAGGTGGACCAGGCGCTCGACCACGTTGCCGGCTATTGCGTGGTCAACGACGTGTCGGAACGCCACTGGCAACTGGAACGCGGCGGCACCTGGGACAAGGGCAAGGGCTTTCCCACCTTCGGCCCGGTCGGTCCGTGGCTGGTGACGGCCGACGAAGTGGGTGACGTGCAGAACCTGGCGATGTGGCTCGATGTCAACGGCCAGCGCGTGCAGAACGGCAACACCAACACGATGATCTTCTCGGTGGCCGAGATCGTTTCCTATTGTTCGCAGATCATGACGCTGGAGCCGGGTGACATCATCACCACCGGCACGCCGCCGGGCGTCGGCCTGGGGCAGAAGCCCGCGCCGTGGTATCTCAAGCCGGGTGACGTGGTAACCCTGGGTATCGAGAAGCTGGGTGAACAGCGCCAGGAATTCGTGGCCTGGCAGCCGAGGGCCTGAGGCCATGCCGCCGCTCCCGGTCGCGCGAAGACCAGGCGGGCATCGCCGCGCTACGGCGAATTCGGGCTGACCCACAAAGCCGCCCGCGTTCCGCGCGACATGGCCGGCGGATGAAAACCCCAGCCCGCGCTGAGCGCCGGCGGCTTGGCTTCAAGTCCGCCGGTGGCGCCTTCCAGGATGGGGTGGCCGCGAAAACGATCCTGCCCGACGCGCTGGAAGTCGGGCGCACCAGGCCGCCGCCGATCACGTTTCAAACCGTCGTTCGGCAGGGCGTCCGGATACCCCCTTTCCGAGACCCGATACCCCGTTTTCATACCCCACGACTAGCGGAGGGGCACGAACCGACAGAAACGAGCCGAAGCGGGAAATCCTCGATTTTTTAGGGTTTTGCCAGTCCCAGCAGATTTCCGGGAACCCCTGCAAACAGGGGCCTGGCGGAGACGGAGGGATTCGAACCCTCGGTACCGGATTTACCAGTACGACGGTTTAGCAAACCGTTGGTTTCAGCCACTCACCCACGTCTCCGGATCGCAGCGGCGAGGGCGGCCTATAACGGGGGTTGGGGGGCTGGGCAAGCGCTGTCTTGTGATTTTTCCCCAGGCCTGCATTACCCTGTGGAAAGCGGTGTATCGGCGCCATGTGGGCGGCTGGCGTGCGCTTGCTCCGTTTGGGCGCAATTTCGACTCGGCTCATCGCCCGTTCATTGTGATGGGGAGAATCTGTGGCGGAAGAAAGCAGGCCAATTGCCGTGGTGCCCGGTTCGCGCCATGGCAGGGTGCTGTTGCCATCCGGTGTCGCATTGAGGGGACGGGAAACACAATGAAGCGTGCCATCCATTATCGCGTGGCCTTGGGCCTGGCGGGCCTGTCCCTGCTGTCTGCGCCGCTGGCCCAGGCGCAAGTGCAGACGATCGATCCCAATTCGGCGATCGACAGCGATCTGGCGCCCCAGCCCGGCACCACGCCGGCCGCGCCGCGCGCCACCCCGGTGCAGCCGGCGCCCGCCAGCCCGCCGGTGAGCGGGGCGCCTTATGCCAGCCCGGGCGCGCCCACCGCGCCGCCGCCGCCCCAATCCATGCCGGCAACACCCCCGCCTGCCGGAGCGCAGCCGGCCAGCGCCAACGGCCAATCCTGGCACGAGGACGATCTGATCGGCGCGGCCGAAGGCGTGTTTGGCAAGGGCGCCAAGGGGCTGGCAATGATGATCCGCGACATCCTGAAAAAGCAGGGTGAGCCGATCGGCTATATCACCGGGCGCGAGGCGGGCGGTGCGCTGGTCGTGGGCCTGCGCTATGGCTCAGGCACGCTGCACCACAAGGTGGAGGGTGATATGCCGGTCTACTGGACCGGTCCCTCGGTGGGTTTCGATGCCGGCGCCAATGCCGGCAACACCTTCGTGCTGGTCTACAACCTTTACGATACGGCAGACATGTACCACCGCTTTGGCGCGGGCGAGGGGCAAGCCTACCTGATCGGCGGGTTCAACGTCAGCTATCTGCGGCGCGGCGATGTCGTGCTCATTCCGGTGCGCATGGGCGCGGGGCTGCGCCTGGGCGTGAACGCCGGCTACATGAAGTTCAGCCACAAGCAGACCTGGATGCCGTTCTGACGGGCTGAGAGTCCGTTTGGAAAATGCGCCGAGGCGCATTTTCCTTGCGGCACCGGCCCGCTCCCCCACCCGACCTCCCAACGATAGTACCCTATGGGAGGTCGGCCCCCTCAGCGAAAACGTCCCCCGGACGTTTTCGGTGCCTTCGGGACGGGAGCGGGCCGGTGCCGCAAATCCGGCGCAGCCGGATTTCCAACACACGCTTGCCGCCTTGAGTGCCTGCGCGGGCGCAAAGTCACTTGCGCCCGCGCCCCTGCGGCGGCATGGGGGCGGCGTTCCTTTCAGACAGCCGTGAAAGAAAATCCCCATGCTCGAAAACCTGGCTCCGCAACCGGCCGATGCCTTGCTGGCGCTGATCAAGCTGCATAATGCCGATCCGCGCGATACCAAGATTGATCTTGGCGTGGGCGTCTATCGCACCGCCGATGGCGCGACTCCGGTGTTCAAGGCGATCAAGGCCGCCGAAGCCAAGCTGCTCGCCGATCAGGATTCCAAGGCCTACCTTGGCCCCGAAGGCGACATGGGTTTCGTCAATGCGCTGATTCCCTATGTGTTCGGCGCCGATTTCGACACCGCCAAGGTCGATGGCATGCAGGCTCCCGGTGGCACGGGTGCGGTGCGCTTGGCGATCGAAGTGGCCAAGCGCGCCGGCGTGAAGCGCGTGTGGATGGGCACCCCTTCGTGGCCCAACCATGCCCAGATCGTCGCGGCCGCCGGTCTTGAACTCAAGACCTTCAAGCACACCGCCGCCGATGGCACGGCCGATCTCGCCGCGCTCAAGGCCGCGCTGGAAGAGGCCGAGGCGAGCGACCTGGTGCTGCTGCACGGCTGCTGCCACAACCCCACCGGCGTGGACTATACCCCGGCGCAGTGGGACGAGATCGCCCCGCTGCTCGCCGCCAAGGGCGTGCTGCCGCTGATCGACCTGGCCTATCAGGGCCTGGGCGAGGGCATGGAAGCCGATGCCTATGGCTTGCGCAAGGTGCTGGCCCATGTGCCCGAGGCGCTGGTCGCCTATTCCTGCGACAAGAACTTCGGCCTCTACCGCGACCGCGTCGGTGCGTTCTACGCCGTCACGGCGGACAAGGACGCGCTGGCCAAGGCCATGTCCAACGGCGCCACGATTGCTCGCGCCTCGTGGTCGATGCCGCCCGATCATGGCGCGGCTGCGGTGCGCCTGATCCTGGCCGACCCTGATCTGACCGCGCTGTGGCTGGCCGAGCTGGACGAGATGCGCGATCGCATGCGCTGGGTGCGCGACACGCTGGCCGCCGCCGGCCAGGTCGGCCCCATCGCCATGTCGGTGCTGGGCACGCAGAACGGCCTGTTCTCGATGCTGCCGCTGTCGAGCGAGCAGATCCTGGCGATCCGGGAGCGCCACGGCGTCTATATGGCCGGCACCGGCCGCATCAACATTGCCGGTCTCACCACCGGCAATATCGAACGCTTCATCGAAGCCTTGCGCGACGTCGCCACGGCCTGATGCGATGACGCCGGGCCGAGACGCTGCTGCCCTCGTGTTGCAGCGTCTCGGCCTGCGCCTGCCCTTGATTCTGGTTCAAGGCACAGGCCGCTGAGCGGGGCCCCGGATCAAGTCCGGGGCGACGGGAAATTTTTGTTTACTGTCACCCCGGACTTGATCCGGGGTCCAGCTTCTTGGGCAAGTACAACCTGCAACTGCCCACAACCGAGCATCACTGCCCTGCAAACACGCCCGCCCGCCTCAGGCCTGGCGCGACAGGCTCTGCATGCGTTGCAGATAGCGCGCGAGCACGTCGATCTCCAGGTTCACCGCGCGGCCTTCTGCCAAGGTGCCGAGCGTGGTGATCTGGGCGGTGTGGGGAATGATGTTGAGCGCGAAATGGCACGATCCGTCGGCCTGGTCTTCCACCGCGTTCACCGTCAGTGACACGCCATCGACCGTGATCGAGCCCTTGGGCGCGATATAGGGCGCCAGTTCCGGCGGGGCGGAGACGATCACGCGCAGGCTGCCGCCTTCGGGAGCGAGGCTCACCACCTTGCCCAGCGCATCGACATGGCCGGTCACGATGTGGCCGCCCAGTTCATCGCCCAGGCGCAGCGCCGGTTCCAGGTTGATCGGCGCACCGGCCTGCCACTGCGCGGGTGCGGTGCGGCTGATCGTCTCGCCCGAAACGTCCACCGCGAACCAGGCCTCGCCCACAACGCCGCCCTTTTCCACCACGGTGAGGCACACGCCCGAACAGGCGATCGAGGCGCCGATGGCGATCCGCGCCGGGTCCATCGCGCAGGACACGGTCACCCGCTTGTCGCCCTTGTCGGCAATGGCAATCACGTTGCCCACTTCGGTGACGATCCCGGTAAACATGGTGGCTGGTTCCTTATGCTTCAGCGGCGGCGGTGGTAGATGGTCAGGGTGTCGCTGCCAAGCTGGCACGCGCGATCCCTGTCCCAACGGCCATGCGCGGCATCGAGCGTTTCCAGCCCCAGATCGGCCACGGCGGCAAGCCCCGACCCGACCAGGATCGGCGCGCGGTAGAGCAGCAGGCGATCGACCAGGTCGGCCTTCAGGAATGCGGCGGCCGCGCCCGCACCGCCTTCCACGAACAGCCACTGTGCCGATCCGAAGGCTTGGGGCGCGGCAATGTCTGCCACCGCGTTCCAGCCTTTTGGCGCTTGGCCGCGTGTCAGCACCCATCGCTGCGGGCTGCGCGGCTCCAGACCGGGCAGGCGCACGTCCAGCCGGGGAGCATCGGCACGCAATGTGCCGCCGCCCACCAGGATGGCATCGGCCCGGGCGCGTTCGGCGTGGCAATGGGCGCGCGCCTGTGCGCCGGTGATCCAGCGGCTTTGCCCATTGGCCAGCGCGATCGCGCCATCGAGCGTCAGCGCCAGCTTGAGCGTGACATGCGGGCGCCCGGCCGTGATGCGCAGCAGGAACCCGGCAAGCGCCGCCGCGCAGGCGGGGGAGGGGACGAGATCGGTGGCAATCCCGGCCGTGCGCAGCCGCGCCAGCCCAGCCCCCGCCGTGCGCGGATCGGGGTCTTGCTGCCCCGCCACCACCCGCGCCGGCCGCGCCGCCACCAGCAGGTCGGCGCAGCTTGGCCCGCGTGGCGAAGCGTGGGCGCAAGGCTCCAGGCTGACATAGACCGTCGCGCCGCTGGCATCGCCGCCCAGCGCCGCCAGCGCCATGGCTTCGGCATGGGGGCGTCCGCCGGGCTGGGTCCAGCCGCGCGCCACCACCCTACCGCCGCGCACGATCACGCAGCCCACCGCCGGGTTGGGCGCGCTCAGTGGCCGGCCCCGCGCGGAAACGGCAGCGGCGGCGTCAAGCCAGCGCCGGTCCTCGTCTGGCGCCGGGCTCAAGGCTTATGGGTATCGAGGCCGGGTGCGGTCGGCACCGGCTTGCCGGTGATCTGGCGATAGAGCGCGGCGTTCTTTTCGCTTTCCGCCTTCTTTTCGGCGGCGCGCTCCTTGGTGCCGTCATCGTACATCTTCTGCGTGTCGATGCCGGTTGCCGCGCCCACCGCCTTGTACATCTTGCGGATGTCTTCCTGGCGCTGTTCTTCGGCAGCTTCTTCGGCGTCGGCTTTCTTCTGCGCCTCGATATTGCCTTTGAGAATCTCGGCGTCGCTGCGATCGGCGCGCCAGGATTCGAAATAGATGATCGTGGGCGGCTTGGGCAGGCCGCGCCCTTCCTGCTGGGTCATCAGGTAGAAGATGCCCCCGGTGACCAGGGCCGCCAGGATCAGCGCGCGCGCGCGGAATTCGCTGGGCGCACCCATGACCTGCCAGAGATCCAGCACCGCGCGGCGCGGAGAGACGTTGCGGAAAAAGCCTTTCATCGCGCTTCAGATAGGGATGGCGCGGGCGGAACGCAAATGAGTCGCGCGCACCACAAGTCCGGGCGGTCAGCCGAACGGCTGGTAGAGCCCGCGGCCTTCGGCCTTGAGCCAGCGGTTGGCCGCCGGCACGCTGCCTTCGAAAAGCCACCCCAGCAGCGCGTGGAACGCCGGGCTATGGTCGAAATGGACCAGATGCGCCACCTCGTGCGCCACCACGGAGCGGCGCACGGCATCGGGCGCCATGATCAGGCGCCAGTTGATGCGGATCGAACCATCGGCGGCGCAACTGCCCCAGCGCCGCCTGGCGCTGGACAGGCCCAGCGCGGGCACGGGCACCCCGGCGCGGGCGCAGTAGTGGGCCAGGTCTTCCCCGCACAGCCGCAGCGCTTCGCCCGCCAGCCAACGTTGCACGCGGCCCACGAGTTGCTCGCGCGGGCCGCCGACCAGCAACTGGCCATCGTCCACCACCGGGCGGCGCGGATAGGCGCTGTCCCAGGCCAGCACCAGCCGGTCACCGCGAAAGGGCAGGGCCTTGCCCGGCGCCAGTTCCAGCGGCGGGGGCAGGCGTTCAAGCTGCGCGCCCAGCCAGTCGGCGCGCTCGCGCACAAAGGCCAGGGCATCGGCGGTGCGCGCCCAGGTGGGCATGGAAACCCGCGCCGCGCTGCCATCGGGCGCCAGGCGCAGTGTCATCCGCCGGGCCTGGCGCAGCCGCCGCACTTCCACCGGCAGGGCGCGGCCGTGTACGATCACGGTGGGGTGCGGCACTGCTGGCAGGGCCGCGTCCTCGGCTGCGGCAGGGCGGCGCAGCCAGTCGATCACGGCAGGCGAAAGCCCATCGGTGCGCGCGGGGTGGCGGGGGCACCCGTGTCCCACTCCCGGTCGCTGACGATGTGGTTTTCCAGCGGGCCGGCGACGACTTCGCTGATCGCCTTGCCCACCACCGAAACCCCGGCGCGGTGCACCGCCTCGCGGTCGCCACTTTCCAGATAGTGCCAGGTAGGTAGCGGCTCTCCGGCGGCGCGCAGGCGATAGGCGCAGGTGGCCGGCAGCCAGGCCACTTGCGCCACCAGCCGCGGGGTCAGCCGCAGGCAATCGGGCACCATGGCGCGGCGGTGGCGATAATCGGCGCAGCGCGCGGTCTTGATGTCCAGCAGGCGGCAGGCAACGTTGGTGTGATGGACTTCGCCGGTGTCCTCGTCTTCCAGCTTGTGCAGGCAGCACTTGCCGCAGCCGTCGCATAGCGCTTCCCACTCGTCGCGCGAAAGCGTCTCGATCGGCTTGTCCCAGAACCGGTCCTGCGTGGGGGCGGCCATGGTCAGCGCACCCAGCGGGCGAGTTCGGTGGCGACCGCCGGCCCGTTCTGGTCCACCGGCAGCAGGGCGATCGGCTTGCCATCCGGCCCCATCAGATAGGCGGCGCGGCTGTGGTCCATCAGATAGGCTTCGGGCGCGGCCCCCTTGGGCGCGGCTCGCTTCTGGTAATAGACCGCATATTCCTTGGCGACGGCAGCGATCTGCGCGGGCGTTCCGGTCAGGCCGACCAGTTCCTTGCCGAAATTGCCGGTGAACTGGCCCAGCACCTGCGGCGTATCGCGCGCCGGATCGATCGAGACGAAGATCGGCACCAACCGGGCGGCCTTGTCAGGGTGCGCCTTGGCAAAGGCGTGATAGCCCTGCATCAGGTTGGCGGTGTCGAGCGGGCAGACATCGGGGCAATAGGTATAGCCGAAATAGAACACGGTGTACTTGCCGGCGAAATCGGCGGCATGCACGGTCTTTCCGGCCTGGTTCACCAGGGTGAAATCGCCGCCCAGTTGCGCCCCGGCGAGCGGCGCCTCGGGCGTGGGCGATCCGCCCCCGCAGGCCGCCAGCGAAAGGCAGGTGGCCAGCGCAAGTGCAGCCAAGCACTTGCGGGCAATAATCGGCAAGAACGAAGGGTGATCCATGGCGTGGCGGTTCATGCTCTGCTAACAGCGCGCTTGCAAGGGCCACCTGCACGGGTGGCCATGCCCTTGAGGAGATTTCAGCCGTGACGTTCAACCGGGCCACTTCGCGCCGCCGTGCCCCCAGCCTGAGCGCTTTTGCCCTGAGCGCCTTTGCCCTTGGCGTTGCGGCGCCGCTGGCCATGCTGTTGCCGGCCGGCCCGGCGCTGGCCCAGTTTTCGGAAAGCTACAAGTTCCTCGACGCCGTGCGCAAGAAGGACGGCGAGAAGGTGAACGAGGCGCTGCAAAACCCGGCGAGCCAGATCGTCAACACCAAGGACGTTTCCACCGGCGAAACCGCGCTGCACATCGTGACCCAGCGGCGCGACCTGCTGTGGATGCAGTTCCTGGTGGGCAAGGGTGCCAATGTGAACGCGCGCGACAACAAGGGGGCGACGCCGCTGGTCATCGCGACCAACCTCGCGTTCCTGGAAGGCGTGGATTTCCTCATTTCGGTCGGCGCGCGGGTGGATGATCCCAACAACACCGGGGAAACCCCGCTGATCACCGCCGTCCACGGCCACAACATCGCCCTGGTGCGCGCTCTGCTCAAGGCCGGCGCCAACCCCGATCGGCCCGACAATTCCGGGCGTTCGGCGCGCGATTATGCTGCGCTCGATCATGCCGAGGCGATTTCCGACGAACTGGAAACCGCTGCCAAGAAGCGCCAGAGCGGCAAGGCGGCGCAGACCTATGGCCCAACGTTCTGATTGTGCCAGCCCCGTGCGGCTGCCAGATTGGCGCCTGAAGGAGGACCGTTTGTGATCCACATGCCCGATCTTGCCACGCTCGAAACGCTCGATCTTGACGAACTGCGCGTCGAACTCGCCCCGCTGGTGGCCGAGGCGGCGATGTTCGACGGGTGGACCGGCGCGGCGGTGGACAGCGCCGCGCAGGCCGTCGGGCTCGATCCGGCAGTGGCGCGCCTCGCCTATGGCGTGGGCGAAAGCGGCGCGGCGATGACGATGATCGCCGCCTGGATCGCGCGGATCGATGCCGACATGGCCCGCGCGCTGCCGGCCAGCGAGCTTGCCACGGTCAAAGTGCGCGAGCGCATCCGCCGCCTGGTGCAGTTCCGCCTCGACGCGCTGGTCGGGATGGAAGAGGCGCTGCGCCGGGCGCTGATTGAAATGGCCCGGCCGCGCAACACCGCGCAGAGCCTCAAGCTCGGCTGGAACAGCGCCGATGCGATGTGGCGCCTGGCCGGTGACACGGCCACCGATCTCAACCATTACAGCAAGCGCGCCACGCTCGCCGCGCTCTATGCCGCCACGCTCGCCGTCTTTGCCGAAGACCGCAGCGAGGATCATGCCGAAACCCGCGCGTTCCTCGATCGCCGGATCGAAGGCGTGATGCGCTTTGAAAAGATCAAGGCCGGCCTGTTCAAGCCCAAGGGCGAGCGGTTTAGCCCGGTGCGCCTGCTCGGGCGGCTGCGCTATCCGGCCCGCTGAGCGGCCAAAAGGGCGGGGTTCGGCCGCTTCGCCCTTTTGACCGCGATCAATCCAATTGCGAACGACTTGCATAAGCGGCTGGGCTATGGCAGCGGGTCTGCTGTGACGCTCGATGAACTTCCACTGGGCCGTGATGCCCGAATCGCTTCGGTCGATTGGGCCGCGCTGGTGCCCGAAGAAGCGCAGCGCCTGCGCGCGCTGGGCTTTGACGAAGGGGCGCAGGTTCGCCTCGCCTATCGCGGGGTGTTCCTGGGCCGCGATCCCCTGGCGATCGAGATCGGGCGGATGACCGTGGCCCTGCGCCGCATCCATGCCCGCGCCATGCACGTGGAAGAGCTTGCGGCATGAGCAGGGGACCGTTCGTCGCCGCCTTGGTCGGCAATCCCAATGCGGGCAAGAGCGCGCTGTTCAACGCGCTGACCGGGGCGCGCCAGAAGATCGCCAATTATCCAGGCGTGACCGTGGAGCGCAAGGCCGGGCGCCTGCTGCTGCCGAGCGGCGAGCCGGTGGAACTGGTCGACCTGCCCGGCTCCTATGGCTTTGCCGCCACCAGCCCTGACGAGGAAGTGACCCGCAAGGTCATCATGGGCGAACAGGCGGGCCAGGTGCAGCCCGACGTGCTGGTGATCGTGCTCGATGCGTCCAACCTCGAACAGCATCTGGTCTTTGCCCAGGAAGTGCTGGAACTGGGCCGCCCCACGGTGGTCGCGCTCAACATGGTCGATCTGGCCGCGCGCGATGGCCTGACGATCGATCCGGCCGCGCTGGCCGTGGAACTCGGCGTGCCGGTGATCGAGACGGTCGCCGTGCGCCGCAAGGGCCTGGTCGAACTCGCTGCCGCGATTGCCGTTGCGCGTGACAGTGCCGCGAGCGAAGCCGCGCCTGTGCCGCGCGCGCATGTCACCTTGCCCGAACGCCGCCTCTTGGCGCGCCAGATGGCGCAAGGCGCCACGCTTTCGGAAACCGCCCGCCACCGCATCCATGCGCGGATGGACCGCCTGCTGCTGCATCCTTGGGCAGGCCCGCCGGTGCTGTTCGCTCTGTTGTTCGTGGTGTTCCAGGCGGTGTTCACCTGGGCCGCGCCGTTCCAGGACGCGCTCGATGGCCTGGCTTCGGCCTTGCAGGATCTGGTGCGCAGCGAACTGCCCGCATCGCTGCTGCGCGATCTGTTGACCGACGGGATCATCGGCGGGGTGGGCGCGGTGATCGTGTTCCTGCCGCAGATCCTGATCCTGTTCTTCTTCATCCTGGTGATGGAGGCGACCGGCTACATGGCCCGCGCCGCGTTCCTGATGGACCGCCTGATGGCCGGCGTCGGGCTGTCTGGGCGCAGCTTCATTCCGCTGCTGTCCAGCTTTGCCTGCGCCATTCCCGGCATCATGGCCACGCGCTCCATCACCGATCCCAAGGACCGGCTGACCACGATCCTGATCGCCCCGCTGATGACCTGCTCGGCGCGCCTGCCGGTCTATGCGGTGATCATCGCCGCGTTCATTCCCAACACCCGCGTGCTGCCCGGCGTCGGCCTGCAAGGGCTGGTGCTGTTCGGGCTCTATGTCGCGGGCATCGTCGGGGCGATGGTCGTGGCGCTGGTGCTGCGTCGCTCGGTCACCAAGGGCGCGGCTTCGGGCTTCATCATGGAACTGCCCAAGTACCAGCTTCCCACGGTCAAGGATCTGGCGCTCGGCCTTTGGCAGCGCGCCTGGGTGTTCCTGCGCCGCGCCGGCACGATGATCTTCACGGTCACCGTGGTGCTGTGGCTGCTGCTCAACTTCCCGCGCGCGGAGCCGGGCAAGAGCCAGGTCGATGCCTCGATCGCCGGGCATGTCGCCAATGGCCTGGCCGTGGTGATGGAGCCGATCGGCTTCAACCGTGACATCGCCCTGGCGCTGATCCCGTCGATGGCCGCGCGCGAAGTGGCGGTGTCCTCGCTCGCCACCAGCTATGCCGTCGATACCAACGACGAGGCAGTGGAAGGCCGCGCCCTGGGCGACCAGCTCAAGCACCACTGGACCCTGGCGACCGCGCTGGCGTTCCTGGCGTGGTTCGTCTTCGCGCCGCAGTGCATGTCCACCATCGCCGTCACCCGGCGCGAGACCAACGGCTGGAAATGGCCGGGCTTCATGCTCGCCTATCTCTTCGGCCTGGCCTATCTCTTTGCCGGGCTGACGTATTGGATCGCGGTGGCCTGCGGCCTGGGCTAACAAGCCAGTGGATAGTGCACTGGCACTAAGCGTTGGCGATGCGCTATCACACGCCACTGAATTCCATAGGGACGAGATTCGATGGCAGGCAGCGTCAACAAGGTCATTCTGATCGGCAACCTGGGCGCCGATCCAGAAGTGAAGTCGTTCCAGAACGGCGGCAAGATCGCCAACCTGCGCATCGCCACTTCGGAAACCTGGAAGGACCGCAACACCGGCGAGCGCAAGGAGCGCACCGAGTGGCACACCGTCGTGATCAATGGCGAGGGCCTGATCGGCGTGGTCGAGCGCTTCCTGCGCAAGGGCAGCAAGGTCTACATCGAAGGCCAGCTTCGCACCCGCAAGTGGCAGGACCAGAGCGGCAACGACCGCTACAGCACCGAAGTGGTGGTGGCCGGCATCGGCGGCGCGCTGACCATGCTCGATGGCCCGCAGGGCGGCGGCGGCAGCGGTGGCGGCGGTGGTGGCCAGCGCTCGGGCGGCTGGAACGAAGGCGGTTCCGGCGGCGGTTCGCGCGGCGGTGGCGGTTTCGGCGGCGGCCAGTCCTCGGGCGGCGGCAGCACCTGGAACCAAGGCGGCGGCGGCTTTGCTGACGATCTGGACGACGATATTCCGTTCTGATCGGGCCACCCGTTCAAAACGCACAAGAAAAGCCCCCATTCCCGGCGGAATGGGGGCTTTTTCATGCCACAAGGCGTCGCAGACGGGCGTTACTGCCCGCAGGCGTCGTAATAGCCCGCGCGGCAGTCGGCCACGGCCCGGCGCCAGGCGGCCAGGTCGCGCTGGTATTGCGCTTGCGCCTGCGCATAGCCCTCATTGCTGTAGGCTTCGCCATAGGGCGCCCGCTCGACATAGCCCTCTTGGTAACGCTCGTTCTGCTGCTGATACTCGCGCGCCCAACGGGCATCGCGCCGGCGCACGTAATCGAGCTGGGCCTGGTTCATCCGGCGGATCGTCTCGTGATCGCGCAGGCGCGCCGCGCTGCTGCGCATGGCCGGATCGGCCGGATCGTCGGCCCGTGCCGCAACCGGCAGCGCTGCGGCGATCAGCGCCACAGCCAGCAGTGAATTGACCCTCATGTTCTTGCGTCCCTCAACGGTTCCCTTGCGCCGGCATAGCAACCGCCCAAGAGCGCGGGCAGGGGGCTTGCGACGAACGGTTCCGCCGCTCGTCTCAGGTTCCGCGCGTGTCGCCGTAGAGGTGGATGTGCAGGCGGTCGGTCATGCGCCAGCCATGCTCCAGCGCCAGGGCAGAGAGCCATTTCTCGCGGCGGCGCAAGGTTTCGCTGTCGGTGCCCTCGGGCATCACGAACAGCCGCGCGCCGGGAATGGCGTATTGGGCCTGCAACGCCGCCACTTCGGCGCAATCATCCTGGCTGGCGACCACGAACTTGAAGAACGCGCGCGGTTCGGCTGCCCAGGCCGCCAGCCGCTCCGGAATCAGCGCCAGGTCGGCCGGATTGCCGGAATGGGCCAGCTTGGGCGAGACGTTGAACTGGTCGATCAGCGGATCGATGGCGGGGGAGGGCGCCACGGTGCCGTTGGTCTCGATCTCCACATGCAGTTCGGGCCGCGCCGCCTTGAGCGCGGCCAGCACGCGGGCCAGCGCCGGGGCCTGCAACAGCGGCTCGCCACCGGTCACCACCAGCCGGTCCTGCGCAAAGGCCAGCAGCCGCGCGACGACATCGTCTTCGTCCAGCACCAGTTGGTTGGCCTGCCGCTCGAACGCCAGGCCGTCGCGGTGCGGGCGGTTGTCCCCGGTAAAGCGCCAGGTATAGGCCGTGTCGCACCACTGGCAGGCCAGGTTGCAGCGCGACAGGCGCATGAACAGCGAAGGCCGCCCCATCGAAGGGCCTTCCCCCTGAAGCGAGGCAAAGATTTCCGGTTCGCCCGGCGTGGTGGTGGCAAGGGCTAGAGGCATGGGCGTGGCTCGTGGGTTCGCACCACCCCTCTTCTCCGAGGAGCGGCGGTAAATAGCCCCCTCCTCTTCAGAGGAGGGGGTTGGGGGTGGTGCTGATCCTGCAACAACAGTGCGAACCCGTGAGCCGCGCCCGTTCCGGGCGCCACCACCCCTCGATCCCCTCCTCTGAAGAGGAGGGGAGGAAGACGGTGGCGCATGGGCCTTACCCCAGCCGCGCCAGCGCGGCGGCCAGGCGGTCGGCTTCGGCGCTGTGGTGCGCGTGGTCGGCGCGGGCCTTTTCCACCGCTTCGGGCTTGGCGCGCTCGACGAACGAGGGGTTGCCGAGGCGGCCTTCCAGGGCCTTGGCTTCCTTCTGCGCGGCAGCGAGAGCCTTTTCCAGGCGGGCCTTTTCGGCGGCAATGTCGATCACGCCGTCGAGCGGCACGACCAGCGTGGCATCGCCCGCCACGATCTGCATCGCGGCCCCGGCGGGCGCGGGGGCGAAGTGGATCGCCGAAAGACGCGCCAGGCGCTCGATCGCGGCCGGGTTGGCGGCGATGGTCGCGGCGGTCTGCGCGCTCGGCTCGGCCAGGTAGGCCTCCAGCCGCGCGCCGGGCGCGATGCCCAGTTCGTTCTTGGCGGTGCGCAGGGCCGAAACCAGCGCGATCAGCCATTCCACTTCCGCCTTGGCGGCCGCGTCGACACCGGCCTGCGGAGCCGGCCAGCGCGCGACGATCAGTTCGTTGTCGCGGGCGCCAAGCGCGTGCCACAGTTCCTCGGTCACGAACGGCATGAACGGGTGGAGCATGACCAGGATCTGGTCGAGCACCCAGCCGGCCACGGCGCGCGTCTCGTCATCGAACGACCCCTTGATCAGTTCGATGTACCAGTCGCAGAACGTGTCCCACACGAAGTGATAGATCGCGTTGGCCGCTGCGTCGAACCGCAGGTCGGCCATGGCCTGGTCGAGCGCGGCGACGGTTTCCACCACTTCGCCCACGATCCAGCGGTTGACCGCGCTGGTCGCGGCCGGCGCTGCCAGCGTGGCGGAGGCGCCGATGCCGTTGGCCTGGCAGAAGCGCGCCGCATTCCACAGCTTGGTGGCGAAGTTGCGATAGCCCTCCACCCGCTTCTCATCCATCTTCACGTCGCGGCCCTGGCTTTCCATCGCCGCCATGAAGAAGCGCAGCGCGTCGGCGCCATACTTGTCGATCAGGCCCAGCGGATCGACCACGTTGCCCTTGGACTTGGACATCTTCTGCCCATCGGCGGCGCGCACCAGCCCGTGGAGATAGAGCCGCTTCCACGGCACTTCGTCCATGAAGTGCAGCCCCTGCATGGCCATGCGCGCATCCCAGAAGAACAGGATGTCGAAGCCGGACACCAAGAGGTCGTTGGGATAGTGGCGCTTGACAAGCTCCGTGCTGTCCGGCCAGCCGAGCGTGGCGAAAGGCCAGAGCGCGGAAGAGAACCAGGTGTCGAGCACGTCTTCGTCGCGGGTCAGCGGCTTGTTGCCGGCAAGGGCCTGCGCTTCCTCTTCCGTTTCAGCCACGTAAGGCTTGCCCTCGGCGTCATACCAAGCCGGAATGCGATGGCCCCACCAGAGCTGGCGCGAAACGCACCAGGGCTGGATGTTCTCCATCCAGTTGAAGAAGGTCTTTTCCCACGACTTGGGCACGATCTCGATTCTACCCGAACGCACCGCTTCGATCGGCTTGCGCGCCAGGAACTCGGCATTCACATACCACTGGTCGGTCAGCCAGGGTTCGATCACCACGCCGCCGCGATCGCCATAGGGCGTCTGGATCGTGCGCGGCTCGGCGTCGTGCTCGATCTCGTTGCCTTCCTTGTCCTTGGTGACATGGGGCACGAGCAGGCCCTGACCTTTCAGCGCCTCGACCACGGCCTTGCGCGCGTCGAAGCGATCGAGGCCGACGAATTCGGCCGGGATCAGCCCATCGGCGGTCTGCACCACGCGGGCTTCGGCATCGAGCATGTTGAGCATGTCGCGCGCTTCGATTCCCGCGCGCTTGCCCACTTCAAAGTCGTTGAAATCATGACCCGGCGTGATCTTCACCGCGCCGGTGCCGAGCGCCGGATCGGCATGCTCGTCGGCCACGATGGGAATGCGGCGGCCAGTCAGCGGCAGCACGACATGCTTGCCGATCACGCTCTTGTAGCGTTCATCGTCCGGGTGAACGGCCACGGCCATGTCGGCCAGCATGGTTTCCGGGCGCGTGGTGGCGACCACGATGTGATCGGCGCCGCTGTCCAGCGTCACGCCATCGGCCAGCGGATAGCGGAAGCGCCAGAAATGGCCCTGCACTTCGCGCGTTTCCACTTCCAGGTCGGAAATCGCGGTCTTGAGCTTGGGGTCCCAGTTCACCAGCCGCTTGTCGCGGTAGATCAGGCCCTGGTTGTAAAGGTCGACGAAGACCTTGACCACGGCGCGGGTGAAGTGCGGGTCCATGGTGAACTGCTCGCGCGACCAGTCCATCGAGCAGCCCAGGCGGCGCAACTGGCGGGTGATCGTGCCGCCGCTTTCCGCCTTCCATTCCCACACCTTGTCCACGAACTGCTCGCGGGTGTAGTTGGTGCGCTTGTCCTGGTTCGCTTCGAGCTGGCGTTCCACCACCATCTGCGTGGCGATGCCGGCGTGGTCGGTGCCGACCACCCACAGCGCATCCTTGCCCTTGAGACGTTCGTGGCGGATCACGATGTCTTGCAGCGTGTTGTCCAGCGCATGGCCGATGTGGAGCGAGCCGGTCACGTTGGGCGGCGGGTTCACGATGGTGAACGGCTGGGCATCGGGGCGCGCGGGCCGGAACAGGCCCTGGCCTTCCCAATGGGCATACCAGCGCGCTTCGATGGCGCCCGGCTCGAACGTCTTGGCCAGTTGATCTTGGGCCGATTCCTGCTGCGTTTCTGTCTCGCTCATGGCTGGCGCCTTGCCAGTTGCGGCCCGCCATCGCAAGCCGGCGCAGGAACGGAAAAGCCCGTTCATGCGTTCCGCCGCACGTGATGCACTTGTCGCCCCTGTCATTTTCCCCCATGAAGCGGGCTGCATGAGAGCCTTAGCCGATTTCACGATAGAGCCGGGCCAGGGGGCCGACGGTGGGGTGCTGCATTTCAGCGGCCCGATGGTGGTATCCTCGCTGGGGCTGGTGGACCGTCGCCTGCGCAAGCTGTCCGATCCCGTGGCCCAGATCGACGTGCGCGATGTGGAGCGGATGGACACGGTCGGCGCCTGGACGGTGTGGCGCCTGTCGCAGCAACTCGGCGCCGAGATCGTCAATTGCCGCGACGAGGCGGAGCGCCTGATCAAGGCGATCAGCGAGACCGACACCAACAACGAAAGCATCCGCGCCCCGCGCCTGCCGCTGATCAAGCGCGTGCCCGATGAAGTGGGCACGCTGGTCATTGCGCTGGCGGTCGGGTTTCTCCAGGTCGTGGGTTTCCTGGGGCAGGCCATTTCCGCTGCGGGCATGATCCTGCGCCACCCGCGCCGCTTTCGCGGCCTGGCGCTGGTCCACCAGATGGAACTGGTCGGCGTCAACGCGCTGGGCATCGTTGGCCTGATGAGCTTTCTGGTGGGCGTGGTGATCGCCCAGCAGGGTGCGGTGCAGCTTCAGCAGTTCGGCGCGGAAATCTACACAATCAACCTCGTCGGCCGGCTTACCTTGCGCGAGCTGGGCATCCTGATGACCGCAATCATGGTGGCGGGCCGGTCCGGCTCGGCCTTTGCCGCGCAACTCGGCACGATGAAGCTGACCGAGGAAGTGGACGCCATGCGCACGATCGGCGTCTCGCCGACCGAGGCGCTGGTCCTGCCGCGGATCATCGCCACGATGATCATGCTGCCTTTGCTCGGCATCTATTCGTCGGTGCTGGGCATCATCGGCGGCGCGTTCCTCGGCGCGGTCAGCCTGGGCATCCCGTTCCTCACCTTCCTGGCGCGCATCCAGGAAGTGGTGCCGATCCACGACGTGTGGGTCGGGCTGGTCAAGGGGCCGGTGTTCGGCCTGATCGTGGCACTCGCTGGCTGCTATCAGGGCATGCAGGTCAAGACCAATGCCGAGGAAGTGGGCACGCGCACGACTTCGGCCGTGGTGCTGGCGATCTTCACGGTGATCGTGCTCGATGCGTTCTTTGCCGTGTTCTTCACCAAGATCGGCTGGGGTTGAAGCGATGGACCAAGCGCAGGCGCACCTGGCCGACATTCCCGACGAGTTCGAGGGCGATTACCCGATCCGCGTGCGCGGGCTGGTCAACCGCTTTGACGAACACACCATCCACGATGGGCTGGACCTCGACGTCAAGCGGGGCGAGATCATCGGCGTGGTGGGCGGATCGGGCACCGGCAAATCGGTGCTGATGCGCTCGATCATCGGGTTGCAAATTCCGCAGGAAGGCTCGATCGAGGTGCTCGGCCGCTCGATCACCGATGCGCGCGACGATGAAGACATCGACATCCGCAGCCAGTGGGGCGTGCTGTTCCAGGGCGGCGCGCTGTTTTCCACGCTGACCGTGGCGGAAAACGTCGAAGTGCCGCTGCGCGAATTCTATCCCGAGATCAGCGACGACCTGCGCCACGAGATTGCGCGCTACAAGGTGCTGCTCTCGGGCCTGCCGGCCAACGCCACCAGCAAGTATCCGTCAGAGCTTTCGGGCGGGATGAAGAAGCGTGCCGGCTTGGCGCGCGCGCTGGCGCTTGATCCCGAGCTGCTGTTTCTCGACGAGCCGACCGCCGGGCTCGATCCGATCGGGGCGGCCGCGTTCGACAACCTGATCCGCAGCCTTCAGGAAACCCTCGGGCTCACCGTGTTCCTGATCACCCACGATCTCGATACGCTCTACGAGATCTGCGACCGGGTGGCGGTGCTGGCCGACAAGAAAGTGATTGCGGTGGGGACGATCCCCGAACTGCTGGCGCTGGACCATCCGTGGATCCAGGAATATTTCAATGGTCCGCGCGGCCGGGCGGCCAAAGATGCGCAGGATCGCGAAGCGGCGAGCGTGGTGCAGCCCGATCAGAAGACGGCCACATCCCCGATGGAACAGGAATAAGCGATGGAAACGCGGGCAAACCATATCTGGGTCGGGGCCGTCACGCTGCTGCTGCTGATCGGCGCGGCCGTGCTCACCATCTGGATCGCGCGGCTCAACCAGCACGAACAGAACGAGTTCGACATCTTCTTCAAGCAGTCCGTCGATGGCCTGGCCAAGGGCTCGGAAGTGTCGTTCTCGGGCGTGCCATCGGGGCAGGTGAAGGATATCGAGCTGTGGGAGAAGGATCCCGAGTTCGTGCGCGTGCGCATCGCCATCGACAAGCGCGTGCCGATCCTGATGGGCACTACTGCCAGCATCCAGGGCAGCTTTACCGGGGTTTCCACGATCCAGCTTGCCGGCGCGGTGAAAGGCGCCCCGCCGATCGACCAGCCCGGGCCGGAAGGCGCGCCGGTGATCCCGACCAAGCGTTCGGGGCTGGGCGAGATCCTGTCCAACGCGCCGCTGCTGCTCGAACGGCTGGCCACTCTGACCGAGCGGCTGACCATGGTGCTGTCCGACAAGAACCAGAAGTCGATCGAGAACATCCTGGCCCATACCGACAAGATGACCGCGAACCTGGCCGATGCCTCGCCCCAGGTGCAGCGCACCCTGTCGGAATTGCAGTCCACGCTGCGCCAGGCGACCTATACCCTTTCGGCCTTTGAAAAGGTCGCCGGCTCGGCCGACAACCTGCTCAACGACCAGGGCAATGGCCTGGCCAAGCAGTTGCGCGACACGCTCAAGTCGGCGCAGGGCGCGGCCGATGCGCTCAATGCCACGGCCACGGCGGCGCAGCCCGGCCTGCGGCAGTTCGACGAGAAGACGCTGCCCGCGGCCGAAGCGGCGATGCGCGATCTCCAGGCCACCACCCGGTCCTTGCGCGAATTGACCGATCGCATCAACGATCGCGGCGTCAGCAGCGTGGTCGGCAGCCCCAAGCTGCCCGATTACAAGCACTGATGGCGATGAGGGGAGTTTGACATGACACTGCGTTTGCCCACCCCCGCTTCGCGCCCGGCGCTGGCCGCGCTGCTGGTTTCCGCGCTGGCCCTGAGCGGCTGCGTCAGCATCGGCGGCAAGGCGCCCGACAGCCTGCTGGCGCTGAGCCCGGAAGCGACCGTGCCGGACGGGCAGGGCGCCTCGGGCACGCTCGCCAAGTCGGTGGTGGTGATGGAGCCTTCCGCCGATGCGCGGGTGGCCGTGCTGCGCGTGCCGGTGCAGATCGACGCCAGCAACGTCGCCTATTTCAAGAAAACGCAATGGGTGGAGCGCCCGGCGCGGCAGTTGCAGCACCTGATCGCCGAGACGCTGCGCGCCAAGGGTGGCCGCCTGGTGGTGGAAAGCGATATCGACCAGTGGCAGCAGCGCCTGTCCGGCCGCCTCCTGGCCATGGGCTATGATCTGCCCAGCCACAGCGCGGTCGTGCGGTTCGACGCGGTGAAGGAAGCGCCCGGCGGCAAGATCGAGACCCGCCGGTTCGAAGCGCGCGTGCCCAATGTGGACGACGATGCCAAGGCCGTCGGCCCGGCACTGAACCAGGCCGCCAACGACGTGGCACGGCAGGTGGTGGACTGGCTCGGCTGAATTTCAGCCGGCTGAATAACTCGGCCGGCTGAAATGCTCTGTCAGTGCTTGCGGCCAGAGCCGGATTTCTTCCCGCCGCCGTCCTGCTTGTTGACCGTGGCCCAGGCGCGGGCCTCGGCTTCGTCCTTGCTCACGCCGCGCTCTTCATAGCTTTGCTCGATATGCGCGGCCTTGCGCTTCTGCTTGTCGGTATAGGCGTCCTTGCTGCCTTGGGGCATGGCCTGTCTCCTTTGTGTGACTTCAAGGGATGGACGCGGCGATGGTTCCGCAAATCCGCACCATTTGATCTAGCGCACCGACAGCCGCCCCCGCCCATGGCAAGCGGTCCCCACCCACGAGGGGATCGCGCGATCGTCCGCCGCGCGCCGTTTCTTCCGGGGGCGTTGACTCATGCGTCCAAGGAGGTTCGATCGATGTTGCCACAGTTTCCCCGCCTGATCCTGGCTGTCGCCTGCGCGGCCGCTGCGCCGCTGGCCCTGGCGCCGGCACCGGCCTTGGCCGCCACGCATGACGGCTCGGCCGAGGCACAGGCCCTGCTCACCCGCGCCGTGGCCGAGCTCAAGGGCGTTGGCCCGCAAAAGGCCTTTGCCGAATTCAACGATCCGCAAGGCGCGTTCCACACCCGCGAGCTCTATGTCTTCGTGTTCAGCCTGTCGGGCGCCTACGAAGCCTCTGGCGCCGATCCCCGGCTGGTCGGCACCGACGCCACCGACATGACCGACGCCGAAGGCAAGCCGCTGGTGCGCGACATGATCGCCCTGGCCAAGGCAAAGGGCGGCGGCCGGGTCGACTATGTCTGGCTAAACCGGGCGGACAACCGCGTGGAGCACAAGCGCTCGCTCGTCCAGCGGGTGGGGGATCACATCGTCGGCGTGGGCTATTACGCGGGATAGCCAGATAAGGGCACGTTTGGCCGCTTGGCGGGTTTGACAGGGACGCTCCTGCCGCGCCATCGCGCGGGGCGGGGGCATCGCTGCAAGGATGCCAAGCCCCGTGTTCCAGGAAAGCCAGACCTTTGCCGATACCAGAGCGCGCACCTCGCGGGCGATCGGCTTGGCCCGCGTGCTGTGCATCCTGGGCATCGTCTATGTTCATGCCTGGACCGGGCTCTATGGCCCCGCGCTCAGCGCACTCGATCACACGCCCCAGGGCCTGTTGCGCTGGGGCCTGATCGAGCTGCTGGCGCGCTCGTCGGTGCCGCTGCTCAGCCTGGTGTCCGGCTGGCTGGTCGGGCCATCGCTGGCGCGGCGTGGCGCGCGCGCGTTTCTGGCGGGCAAGGCGCGCACCGTGCTGGTGCCCATGCTGGCGTGGAATGCCATTGCCATCGTCGTGGTTTCGGGCGCGGCATGGCTCGGCTGGCTCTATGCGCCGCAGCCCACCTCGTGGGGCTGGCTGGCCAACGAGTTGACTGGCCTCGTCCATCCCAACGAAATCAACGTGCAGATGCCGTTCCTGCGCGACCTGTTCCTGTGCCTGCTGGTGGCCCCGCTGCTGGTGCGCCAAGGCGATCGCACGCTGGCGGTGGTGGCGGTGGCGGCCCTGGCCTGGAGCCTGGCGCCGCCGCTCTTCCCGCTATTGCAGCGCCCCTCGATCCTGGGCTTCTTCGTGCTGGGCATGCTGGTGCGCCGCCATGATGCCGCCGCGCGGATTGCCGGGGCGCCGCTGGCGTTGATCGCGATGCCCTATCTTGCGCTGTCTGGCGTGAAGATCTGGCTGGAACTGTATGGCCAGGCGCATGGGCTGGCATCGCCGCTGCTGCTCGCCTGCGTCGATCTCGCCATGCGCGCGGCCACCGCGCTGTGCTTCTGGGCGCTGGCATGGCGCCTGGCGCAGACCCGTGCGGGCGAGGCGCTGTCGCGGCTGGAACCGGCGATGTTCCTGCTGTTCTGCTGCCACCTGATCCTGATCTGGTGCGCAGGGCCAGCGATCGGCGCGCTCACCGGGCCGCTCGGTGCGCCGCTCTATCCGCTGTTCCTGCTGACCCAGCCGCTCTTGGCCCTGGGCGCGACGCTGCTGCTGGGCGCAGCGCTGCGCAAAATGAGCCCGCCGCTGGCCCAGTGGCTCAGCGGCGGGCGGCTGAAGGATTAATCCTCTTCTTCGTCTTCCGGCAGGGCGTCTTCGTCCTCGTCCCAGCCCTTTTCGTCCTCTTCCTCCTCGTCTTCCTCCAGCGCATCGATCAGCGCCTGGGCGAACAAAGGGATGTCATCGGGCTTGCGGCTGGTGATCAGGTTGCCGTCGATCGCCACGGCCTGGTCCACCACGTCGGCCCCGGCATTTTCCAGGTCGGTGCGGATCGAGGGCCAGCCGGTGACGGTGCGGCCATCGACGATATCGGCTTCCACCAGCAGCCAGGGGCCATGGCAGATCGCCGCGATCGGCTTGTCCATGTCGTCGAATTCCTCGACCAGCTCGATCACCCGCGATTCCAGACGCAGGGCATCGGGGTTCATCTGGCCGCCGGGCAGCAGCAGGGCGTCGAAATCGTCGGCGTCCACGGCGTCGAGCCGGGCATCCACTTTCACGCTTTCGCCCCAGTCGGTGTGATTCCAGCCCTTGATCGAGCCGGTCTTGGGGCTGGCCACGGTGGTTTCGATACCGGCCGCTTCCAGCGCCTTTTTCGGTTCCAGCAATTCGGATTGTTCAAAGCCGTCGGTCGCAAGGATCAACACGCGCTTGGCCATGGCATTTCTCCGTCAAATCGGGGGTACTTGCCCACAATGGCCCGTGCGGATGACAGTTCCGGAGGTTTCGTTTTGTTCACGGCATTGCTACAGAGATTCTGCCATGGCCGATGATTTCAAAGATCCGTTCGACGCTATCGTCGATGCCCCCTTCGACTCCGCCCTGTCGGAGCGATATCTGGTCTATGCCCTGTCCACGATCACCGCGCGGTCGCTGCCCGATCTGCGCGACGGGTTGAAGCCGGTGCATCGCCGCCTGCTCTGGGCCATGCGGCAGTTGAAGCTCGATCCCAACGGCGCGTTCAAGAAATCGGCGCGCGTTGTGGGTGACGTGATCGGCAAGTATCACCCCCACGGCGATGCCAGCGTCTATGACGCGATGGTGCGCCTGGCCCAGGATTTCGCGCTGCGCTATCCGCTGGTCGAGGGCCAAGGCAATTTCGGCAATATCGATGGCGATAACGCGGCGGCCTATCGCTATACCGAAGCGCGGCTGACGCCCACCGCGATCCGCCTGATGTCCGGGCTGGACGAAGGCACGGTCGATTTCGTGCCGACCTACAATGGCGAGGAGCACGAGCCGGAAATCTTCCCCGGCCTGTTCCCCAACCTGCTCGCCAACGGCGCCAGCGGCATTGCCGTGGGCATGGCAACCAACATTCCCAGCCACAACGTGGCCGAGATCGTCGATGCCACGCTGCTGCTGATCGACAATCCCCATGCCGAACATGCCCAGTTGATGGAAGTGTTCCACGGCCCCGATTTCCCCACCGGGGGCGTGGTGGTGGACAGCCCGGCGGTGATTGCGGCCGCCTATGAAACCGGGCGCGGCTCGATCCGCGTGCGCGGGCGCTTTTCCAACGGGCGCGGCGAGGACGGCGCCTGGGAGGAAAGCGGGATCGAGCGGCTGGGCAGTGGCCAGTGGCAACTGGTCATTTCCGAAATCCCCTACATGGTCCAGAAGGGCAAGCTGATCGAGCAGATCGCGGCGCTGATTGCCGACAAGAAGCTGCCGATCCTGGAAGACGTGCGCGATGAAAGCGACGAGCAGATCCGCATCGTGCTCGTGCCCAAGAGCCGCAATGTCGATCCCGACCTGCTCAAGGAATCGCTCTATCGCCTGACCGACCTGGAAACGCGCTTCGGCCTCAATCTCAACGTGCTGGATTCGCAGCGCACGCCGGGGGTGCTGGGGCTGAAACTGCTGTTGCAGGAATGGGTGGTCAGCCAGATCGACATCATGCTGCGCCGCACGCAGCACCGGCTGGACAAGATCGCCGCCCGGCTCGAACTGCTCGAAGGCTATATCATTGCCTATCTCAACCTCGACCGGATCATCGAGATCATCCGCACCGAGGACGAGCCCAAGCCGGTGATGATGGCCGAATTCGGCCTGACCGACCGCCAGGCCGAAGCCATTCTCAACATGCGGCTGCGTTCGCTGCGCAAGCTGGAAGAGATGGAACTGCGGCGCGAGCGGGACGAGCTGCTGGCCGAGCAGGACGACCTCAACAAGCTGCTGGAAAGCCCGGCGCGCCAGCGCACCCGGCTCAAGCGCGATCTCAACGCGCTGCGCAAGGAATATGGCCCGGAAACGGCCCTGGGCCGCCGCCGCACAACGATTGCCGAAGCCGCGCCGACGCGCGAATTCTCGATGGACGCGATGATCGAGAAGGAGCCGGTCACCGTCGTGCTTTCCGCGCGCGGCTGGATTCGCGCCGCCAAGGGCCACTTGCCGCTCGATACCGAATTCAAGTTCAAGGAAGGCGATGGCCCGGCCTGGGTGCTGCACGCGCAGACCACCGACAAGCTGCTGGTCGCGCTCGACACCGGGCGGTTCTACACCCTGGGGGCCGACAAGCTGCCCGGCGCGCGCGGCTTTGGCGAGCCGATCCGCACCATGGTGGACATCGATCCCGATGCGCATATCGTGGCCCTGGTGGTCTATCGGCCCAAGGGGCAGTTGCTGCTGGCGGCCAACTCCGGCCGTGGCTTTGCCGCCGAGATGGACGAACTGCTGGCCGAAACCCGCAAAGGGCGCGGCGTGGTTTCGACCAAGCCCGGCGTCACGCTCAAGATCGTGCGCGAGATTGCGCCCGAGCACGATCACGTCGCCGTGGTCGGCGAGAACCGCAAGCTGGTGATCTTTGCCCTGTCGGAAGTGCCGATCCTGGCCAAGGGACAGGGGGTCACGCTGCAACGCTATCGCGACGGCGGCCTGTCCGACGCCATCACGCTCAAGCTGGACGATGGCCTGACCTGGACCATGGGTGGCGAAACCGGCCGCACCCGCGTGGAAAAGGACCTTCTGCCCTGGAAAGTCGCGCGTGGCGCGGCGGGCCGCCTGCCGCCGGTCGGCTTCCCGCGCGACAATACGTTTTAAAGCCGCAGTTCAGTCCTTCGGATCGGGCGGGGGCGTGGCCGGGTCCACCGGCCCGCCGGGCACCACGGCGGCGTTGCGCAGGTTGTGCTGCGAAAGATCGGGATCGACCAGCAGCGGCGCTTCCAGCGCGGCGCTCATCGCGGGGTCATGATCGGTCTGCGCCTTGGGCGCTTCCTCGTGGGTACAGGCGGCCAGGGCAAGGCTGGCCAGGATCGCGGCACAGGTTGGGGTGAGACGCCGGGGCATGCGCCCATCCTTGCGCGGGCTGTGGTTAGCACCGTCTTAACGGGCGCCTAGGGTCTGTGGGGATTTAGGTCAGGGCGGAGCGAGAATGGCTGATTTTCGCGACCCGGAGCGCAGCGTACTTTCGGTACGTGAGTACCGGAAGCGCGAAAAGCGGCCGTTCGCAGCCCGCCATGGGCTAAATCCCCATAGGCCCTAGCGCAAAAGGGGGCCTGCATGCCACCACGCATGCAGGCCCCGGTCCCGCCCGTTCCCCGACTGGTCCCTCCGGCGAGCAGGAGCCACGCTGTTCCGATTAACGGCAGCGCGCGTTGCTCTGGTCGATCGACTTGCCGAGCAGGGCACCACCGGCCGCACCGAGGATGGCGCCCAGCGTGCGGTCGCCACGTCCCGCCACGCCCTGGCCGATCAGCGCGCCGGCCACGCCGCCCACCAGCAGGCCGGTGGTGCCGTCGTTGCGGCGGCAGTAATAGCGGCCGTCGTTGCCGCGCCAGCTCTGGCCGCGATAGGCAACATCGCCATAATAGCCACGATCGTAACCGCGATAATCCCGGCGATCATCGCCGCGATAGCCGTCGTAGCCGCGGCCATAGCCACCATCGCGCCAATCGCCGCGGTCGCGCCAGTCGTTGCGGCCGTGGTTCCAGCCCTGATCCCAGCCATCATGCGCCACGGGAGCGGCAAGGGCGGCGGGGGCCGCCTGGGGGGCAATCGCGGCCGAAGCCGGGGCGATGCCGGCAGCCAGCGTGGCCGTTGCGGCCAGGCCCAGCAGAGTCTTGCGAATGACAGTCATGTTCGGTCTCCTGATCCGTCGTGTTGGTTCATGTTTACACCCAACAAACTGAACGAGATGCAACGTCGTTGTCAGAATTGACCGGAAACGAAAAAACTTCGGCGCGGCGCAAAACCCATGGTGGAAAGCCACTTGGCGGCGGCACGAGGGCCTGCCACAGCCCCGCGCATGACCGAACAGATGAACGAGAGCGTTAAAAAAGCATCCGGCGGGCTGGGGGCAGCCGTGCTCGCCTATGTGCTGTGGGGATTCTTTCCGATCTATTTTCACCCGCTGCTCGGCGTGCCGGCGGTGGAACTGGTAAGCTGGCGCGTGGTGTTCACCCTGCCGGTGTGCCTCGCCGTCGTCATGGCCACCGGCCAGGGCGCGGCGCTGCGTGCGGCGGTGACCAACCCCGCCATGCTCGGCCGCCTGGTGCTCAGCGCCATGGCGATCGGTTGCAACTGGCTGATGTATCTCGTCGCGATCGAAACCCACCAGGTTCTGGCGGCGAGCCTGGGCTATTACATCAACCCGCTGCTCAACGTGCTGATCGGCGTGCTTTTCCTCAAGGAACGGCTCAACCGCCTGCAATGGGCGGCGGTGATCCTGGCCGCCGGGGGGATTGCCGTGCTGCTGGCCGGCGCCCTGTCGATGCTGGGCGTGGCGCTGGCCATGGCCGGAAGCTTTGCCCTCTACGGCCTGGTGCGCAAGTTCGTGGCGGTGCCTTCGGTGATCGGGCTCACGGTGGAAACCGCCGTGCTGTTCGTGCCCGCGCTCGCTGCGGTGCTCCACGCCGCCACGCTGCCGGCCGGATCGGCGCTGGGGCAGGGCGGGCTGGTGCCCTGGCTGCTGGCGGGATCGGGCGTGGTCACCGCCGTGCCGCTGCTGCTGTTTGCCGTGGCGGCGCGCAAGCTCGATCTTTCGACGCTGGGCTTTGCCCAGTTCATCGCGCCGACCATTCTCTTCGTGCTCGGCGCGATGCTCTATGGCGAACCGCTCGATCCGGCGCGGGTGACCTGCTTCGTGCTGATCTGGGCGGCGATCGGTCTGTTCAGCTATGACCTGCTGCGCCGCCGCTGATCCTCCCCGGCACGGGGAGGATTTTAGACCAGGCGCCAAGCCAGCGTTTCGCCGGCGTGGAACGGCACCAGCACGGTGCCGCCGGCGGCGATTTCGCCAGGCACGGTCACGCCGCTCTTTTCCAGCGTAACGGTGCCTTCGTTCAAAGGCAGGCCATAGAACCGGGGCCCGTTCTCGCTGGCAAAGGCCTCGAACTTGTCGAGCGCGCCTTCCTCGTCGAACACGGCGATATAGCTTTCCAGCGCATAGGGCGCGTTGAACAGCCCGGCGCAGCCGCAGGCGCTTTCCTTGAGATGGCGCGCATGGGGTGCGGTGTCGGTGCCCAGGAACACCCGGTCGTGGCCCGAAGTGGCCAGCTTGCGCAGCGCCAGGCGGTGCTTCTCGCGCTTGGCCACGGGCAGGCAATAGGCATGCGGGCGCATCCCGCCCACCAGCATGGCGTTGCGGTTGATATGCAGGTGCTGCGGCGTGATCGTCGCGGCCACGTTGGCGCCGCCGCTTTCCACGAACTGCGCGGCTTCCTGCGTGGTGATATGCTCGAACACGATCTTGAGCGCGGGGAAATCGGCCACCAGCTTGCGCAGCGTGCGCTCGATGAACACCGCCTCGCGGTCGAAGATATCGACATGGCTGTCGGTCACTTCGCCATGGATCAGCAGCGGCATGCCGATCTTCTGCATGCGTTCCAGCACGGGATAGATCGTCGCCACGCTGGTCACGCCCTGGGCCGATCCGGTGGTGGCATGGGCGGGATAGAGCTTGGCGGCGGTGAACACCCCGGCGCCATGGCCGCGCTCCACTTCATCAGGATCGGTATGGTCGGTCAGATAGAGCGTCATCAACGGGGTGAAATCGCTGCCGGCGGGGAGGGCAGCCAGGATGCGCTCGCGATAGGCGGCCACGCCGGCCACGTCGGTCATCGGCGGGGACAGGTTGGGCATCACGATGGCGCGCGCGAACTGGCGCGCGGTATAGGGCGCCACGCCTTCCAGCATCGCGCCATCGCGCAAGTGAACATGCCAGTCGTCGGGGCGGCGGATCGTGAGAGTCGGATGCGTGGTCATGCCTTTCCCTTTGGCGCAAGCCTGCCTATCTGTCACCTATGAGCAACCCCCGCCTGTTCGATCGTGCGCTCGTGCGCCTCTCCCCCACCGCGCCGGGAGAGGATGTTGCCGCTTTCCTGCAAGGGCTGGTCACCAACGATGTGCAGGGGCCGCTGCCGGTCTGGGCCGGGCTGTTGACGCCCCAGGGCAAGGCGCTGTTCGATTTCCTGGTCTGGCCCGATGGGACGGACGCGCTGCTGCTCGATTGCGAGGCAGCCGTGGCCGAAGCGCTGGTCAAGCGCCTCTCGCTCTATCGCCTGCGCCGCAAGATCGCGATCGCCATTGCCCCTGAACTGGGCGTCTATTGGCAGGGCCACCTGGGCGATGGTGGCGCGGCCGATCCGCGCCTTGCCGCGCTGGGCCAGCGCTGGATCGCGCACGCAAGCGACGACGACGCGCGCGTGGACGATGCATGGCGCGCGCATCGCCTCAAGCTGGGGGTGACGGAGGGGATGGCCGAGCTGGGCAGCGACCAAACCCTGTGGCTCGAAACCAATGCCGCCGAACTCCACGGGGTTAGCTTCACCAAGGGCTGCTATGTCGGCCAGGAAAACACCGCGCGGATGAACTGGCGGCAGAAGGTCAACCGCCGCCTTGCCGTGGTGCCGCTCAGCCAGTCCGACCCGGCGCGGCAGCGGGCCGCCTATCCCGAACTGGGCCTGGCCGTCGACCATCTGCGCGTGGAGGCGATCACCCACCCGCCGCACTGGCTGGCCGAAGCCTTGCAGGGCGACGCGGGCTGACCGCCTGTGTCGCGCAAGTTGCGCGGGCCAGGCGTGGAGGTTGCGGAGGACCCCGGGTCAAGCCCGGGGTGACGAACATATCTGTAATCTGTTCGTCGTCACCCCGGACTTGATCCGGGGTCCCGTTCTGAGGGCTCGGCCATAAGCCGCTACGACGCCAGGGTGCGGGCCAGCGTGGCGTCGCATTCCAGGCGCCAAGACAGGCCATCGGGCGCATAATCCAGCGTCACTTCGGCTTTCAGGCTGCGCGCCGGGATATGCCGGATCAGCGTGGTGCCAAAGCCGGAGCTTTGCGGCGGCGCCACGCGCGGGCCGCCGCGTTCGCGCCAAGCCACCGCGAAATGGTCGTCCGGGGTTTCCCACCACAGCCAGACCTGGCCGCCGGGCTGCGACAGCGCGCCATATTTGAGTGCGTTGGTCGCCAGCTCGTGCAGCGCCATGCCGATGATTTCCGCCGTGCGCGGGGAGAGCAGCATGTCCGGCCCGCAGACCTTGACCAGCGCGCGGCTCTCGCGATCGAGAATCGCCAGTTGCGCGTCGACCAGCTCCGTCATCGGAATGTGCTGCCACCCGCGTCGCACCAGCAGGTCCTGGTTGGCCGAAAGACTGGACAGCCGGTTTTCGAAACGGCGCAGGAATTCCGGATCGCCCCCGCCTGATCGGCGCGCCAGGGCCTGGACCACGGCCAGCATGTTCTTGGAGCGATGGTTCACTTCCATCAGCAGAAGGCGGATCTGCTCCTCCTTCTCCAGCATTTCGGTCACGTCGGTGTTGGTGCCGAACCAGTTGACGATTGCGCCCGTTTCGTCGCGGATCGGCTTGGCGCGGGACAGGAACCAGCGATAATTGCCGTCCTTCCCGCGCATGGGATAGGTGTCTTCCCATTCCACCCCGGCAGCGACATCGGCATAGAACTTGGTCACCACGCGATCGACATGGTCGGGGTGGTGCACCGGCAACCGCCGGCGATGGAGGCATTCCTCTTCGGTCAGTCCGGTGAAATCGTACCAGCGCTTGTTGAACCACAGCAGGTTGCCCTGCGGGTCGGTCACCCAGGTCAATTGCGAGATGTTGTCGGCCAGGATGCGCAGGCGATGCTCGCGCTCGGCCAGCACGGCCTGCGCCTCGTGGCGTTCGCTTACATCGCGCACGATCTTGCTGGCGCCCACCACCGTGCCATCGGGGGCGAGGATCGGGGAGACCGTGAGGGAGGCGCAGAACTGCGTGCCGTCCTTGCGCTGGCGCATGGTTTCGAACGTCTTGACCCGTTCGCCGCGTGCGATGCGGGCAATGATCCCGTCTTCCTCGCGCTGGCGATCGGGCGGGATCAGCTTGCGGATCGATTGCCCGATCATCTCTGCTTCGGTGAAGCAGAAGATGCGGGTCGCGGCCGGATTCCACGTCTGGATGATGCCATCCAGCGACTTGCTGATGATGGCATCATCCGAGGATTGGACAATGGCCGATAGATGGGCTTCCGCCAGCAAGTGCACGCTCCGGTATAACCCCGCCCCGCAGCACCCTTAGGCGGTCAGCGCCGCTTGTCAAAGGTCAGATTGCGTTGTTGCAACTGCCCCTTCTTACAGCCCCACCGCCCGCAGCGCCTGATCCAGATCCTCGATCACGTCGTCGGCATCTTCCAGCCCCACGTTGAGGCGCAGCATGCCTTCGCCCACGCCCATGTCGGCGCGCCCTTCCGGCCCCACGCCGTGGTGGGTGGTGGTGGCCGGGTGGCACATCAGCGAGCGCGAATCCCCGATGTTGTTGGAAATGTCGATCAGCTTGAGCGCGTCGAGCAGGCCATGGGCCTGGCTGCGCCCGCCATCGAGTTCGATCGAGAAGATCGTGCCGCCCGCGCTCATCTGGCGCATAGCCAGGTCGTGCTGCGGATGGCTCTTGAGGCCGGGATAGAGGATCACCGGCACGCGGCCTTCCACGAATTCGGCCACCTTCTGGGCATTGCGGCTCTGCTGCTGGATGCGCAGGTCCAGCGTTTCCAGGCCCTTGAGCACGACCCAGGCGTTGAACGGCGCACAATTGGGGCCTGTGTTGCGCTGGAACGGCAGCAGCACGTTGTCGATGAAATCCTGGCTGCCGCATACGGCGCCCGCCAGCACGCGGCCCTGGCCATCCATCATCTTGGTGGCCGAATAGGCGACCACGTCGGCGCCGAATTCCATCGGGCGTTGCAGGGCATAGGTGGCAAAGGCATTGTCCACCACGGTGGTGATGCCGTGTGCCTTGGCCAGGGCGCAGACATATTCCATGTCCACGATGCCCATCGTCGGGTTCGCCGGGCTTTCAAAGAAGAACACCTTGGTGTTGGGCCGGATCGCGGCTTCCCATGCGGCATTGTCGGTCGCGTCGATCAGCGTGCCTTCCACGCCAAAGCGGGGCAGCAGGCTTTCCACCAGCCAGCGGCACGAACCGAACGCCGCCTTGGCCGCCACGATGTGGTCCCCGGCGGAAAGCTGGCAGAGCAGGGCAGTGGTCATCGCCGCCATGCCGCTCGCCTGGGTGCGGCAGGCCTGCGCCCCTTCCATCAGCGCGATGCGTTCTTCCAGCATGGCCACGGTCGGGTTTTGCAGGCGGGAATAGGTCATGCCCGGTTGTTCGCCGGCAAAGCGCGCCGCCACGGTGGCCGCATCGTCATAGGTATAGCCCGACGTGAGGAACAGCGCCTCGGACGTCTCGCCCATTTCCGAACGCCAGGTGCCACCGCGCACGGCCTTGGTGGCCGGGCGCCAGGATTGGGTGATCGAGCGGTCTTGTCCGGTGGTGCGTTTCATGGGCCGCAGCCTTAGTTTCCCGTGGCCCCCTGCGCAAGGGATGCCATTGCACGCCAAGGGCGATATGGCGTATCGCGCGCTTTCCATGAACCAGCCGATACCCCAGCCACTCCGGTTTCCGCCGCGCGCATCCGAACCCGATCCGATCCGCGCCGTGCTGGCCATCGTGGCGGTCTTTGCCGTCTTGGTGTTCTGGCGACTGGGCACGCCATCGAAGATCATGTTCGATGAAGTGCATTACCTGCCCGCCGCGCGGCACCTGATCGACTTGTCCAGCCGGCTCAATCCCGAGCATCCGCTGCTGGGCAAGGAACTCATCGCGCTGGGCATGATGGTGTTTGGCGACAATCCGTTCGGCTGGCGCTTCTGCAATGCGCTCTATGGCGTGATCGGCCTTTACGGCGCGATCCGCGCGTTCTGGTGGGCCAGCCTATCGCGCCAGGGCACGGTGCTGTTCGGCCTGTTCCTGGCGACCAATTTCATCTGGTTCGTGCTCAGCCGCATTGCCATCCTGGACATGGCCATGGCCGCCTCGCTGGCCCTGGCGTTCTGGCAATGGGCGCTGGCGGCGCGCAAGGGCAAGCGGGTTCACCTCGTTCTGGCGGGGCTGTTCATGGGGCTGTCGATGGGCGGCAAGTGGAACGGCGTGCCGCTGATGGTCTTTCCCGGCCTGTGGTATGCCTGGGCGCGCTGGCAGGCCAGTGCCGGCCTTGCCGCGCCGCGTCGGGCGCTGGCCTGGCTGGCCGGGCGGCAGGGTGGCCCGGTGCCTGGCGTGTGCCTGCTCGAAGCCGCGCTGTGGCTGGGGATCTGGCCGGTGCTGGTCTATTTCGCCACGTTCACCCCGGCGATGTTCTACAAGATCAACCCGCTCAGCCCGTGGCACCTGATCGAATGGCAGCAGACCATGCTGAAACTGCAAGACAGCGTGGTGAAGCCGCATCGCTACATGAGCCACTGGTATCAGTGGATGGTCAATGCCCGGCCGATCTGGTTCTTCTATGAAAAGTGGGACGGCGCGCAGCGTGGCGTGCTGATGATCGGCAACCCGTGGTCGATGTGGGCCGGGCTTCCCGCGCTGCTGTGGTGCGCGCTCGATGGCCTGCAATCGCTGGCCCGCCGCTCGCTCGCGATTCCCGGCAAGTGGGCGCCGACCGGCCGCGATCGCCTCTCCGCGCTCTCGGGCATGGCGGCGCTGTTCTATGTCGGCTCGCTGTTCTTCTGGGCGATCAACGGCAAGCCGGTGCAGTTCTATTACCACTACCAGCTCGCCGCCGTGTTCCTCGATGCCGCGCTGGCCTTGGCCCTCACGCAACTGTGGCGGCGCGGCCTGCGCTGGCCGGTGTGGATCACCGTGGCACTGACGCTGGCGGGCTTCGTCTATTTCTTCCCGATCCTTGCCGCCCTGCCGCTGCCGGGAGTGAAGTCGTTCCGCCTGTTCACCTGGCTGCCGGTGTGGAAGTGACGGGCATTGTACATGCGGGCCGGGGGCTTCGACAGGCTCAGCCCGAACGGAGAAACGCACATTTCCCCCTCCTCTTCAGAGGAGGGGGTTAGGGGGTGGTGCGAGGCCTTGCGCCAGGTGTCCACCACCCCCCGACCCCCTCCTCTGAAGAGCAGGGGGAGAAATAGCCTTCTCCGTTCGGGCTGAGCTTGTCGAAGCCCCGGTAGGCCAAGCAAAAAGGCCGCCGTCGTTTCCGACAGCGGCCTTTGTTGAAAGCGTTACGGATCAGGCGTTCGCCTCACCCATACTTGCCCCAGACGAACTTGTTCGACAGCGCGAAGTTCCACACCGAGGCGAGCACGATGCCCACCAGGGCGGCCGAGATCGGGTGGAAGCCCACGCGCACCAGCGCGGTGGACACGCCGATGTTGGCGAGCATGCCGAACGCGCAGGTTGCGGCGAACTTGAGCCAGCCGCGCGCCAGCGGCATGAAGCCGCGCAGGCGCTTGTCGGCATAAGTCAGTTCGTTGTTCAGCACGAAGTTGAACGTCATCGCGGTCAGCGCGGCAAGCGTCTGGCCGACGATGAACGCGGTTTCCTTGGGATAGTGGCTGAGCGCCAGTTCCCGGCCAAACAGGTGCAGCACGACATAGAGCACGGCCAGGTGCACCAGTGCGCCCAGCGCCCCGACCGTGCCGAACAGGGCAAAGCGGGTGGGGATGATGCGGCCAAGCCACTTGTCGTAAAGGCCGATGAGGAATTCAAACACGACGGTACGATCCAGTTTCGATTCGCCTTCGGCCCGTGCGGCGAAGTTCAGGGGAAATTCCTTTACCCGCAGCGGCGCGTCAACCGTGGCGAGAATGTCGAGCAGGATCTTGAAGCCCACGCCCGACAGGCGATGCGCATCGGCGCGCAGCACGGTGGCGGGCAGCATGAAGAACCCGCTCATCGGGTCGGACAACTGCACGCCCGTGACCTTGCGGGCGATGGCATTGGCCAGCCCCGAGGCCTTGACCCGGTCGGGCCGGCCCCAGGCTTCGGTGCTGGCTCCTTCGGCAAAGCGCGAGGCATAGGCCACATCGCATTCCCCGCTGGTGATAGCGGCCAGCATCGGCGGCAGCAGGGCCGGATCGTGCTGGTGATCGCTGTCCATCACCGCCACGATCGGCGCGGCGGTGGCGCACATGCCCTCGATCGCGGCAGAGGCCAGGCCCCGCCGCCCGATCCGCTCGATCACGCGGATGCGCGGATCGCTGCGGCCGATGGCCCGCGCCATATCGGCGGTGCCATCGGGGCTGTTATCGTCGACGAAGATCGCTTCCCAGGCGATGCCGGCCAGTGCCTTGTCGAGCCGTTCGACCATCGAGGCAATGTTCTTGCTCTCGTTGTAGGTCGGGAGAATGACTGCCAGTTGCAACATGGAGCGCGCGCTTACAGCTTTGCGAGCACGGCGTCACCAATTTCCGCAGTGCCGGCGGTTCCGCCCAGATCGCGGCCCAGCACGCCATCGGCCAGCGTAGCGGCAACGGCGGCCTCGATGCGGTCTGCCGCCTGCGCCAGGCCAAGCGAATGGCGCAGCAGCATGGCCGCCGAAAGGATCGTCGCCATCGGATTGGCCAGGCCCTGGCCGGCAATGTCGGGCGCGGAACCGTGGATCGGCTCATAGAGGCCGAACGTGCCATGCGCGGTCTGGCGCTCGCCCAGCGAGGCCGAGGCGAGCAGGCCGATCGAACCCACGCACATGCTGGCCTGGTCCGACAGGATGTCGCCAAACAGATTGCCGGTGACGACGACGTCGAACTTGCCCGGCGCGCGCACGAGCTGCATCGCGGCGTTGTCGACATACATGTGTTCGAGTTCGACCTCGGGATAATCCTTGGCGACTTCGACGATCACGTCGCGCCACAGTTGCGAGGTTTCCAGCACGTTGGCCTTGTCCACCGAGCACAGGCGCTTGCCCCGGCCCATCGCGGCGCGGAACGCGACATGGGCGATGCGGCGCACTTCGCTTTCGCTGTAGGACATGATGTCATAGCCCTGGCGCTCGCCATTGGCGGTCTGGCGGAAGCCCTTTTCGCCAAAATAGACGTCGCCGTTCAATTCCCGCACGATCAAGAGGTCGATCGCCCCGGCCACTTCCGGGCGCAGGGCGGAATGGCTTTCCAGGCCGGCAAAGACCTTGGCCGGGCGCAGGTTGGCGAACAGGGTCAGTTCCTTGCGGAGGCCCAGGATCGCCTGTTCGGGACGCAGGTGGCGCTCCAGCGCGTCGCAATCGGGATCGCCCACCGCGCCGAACAGGATGGCGTCGCTCGCGCGGGCCAGGTCCAGCGTCTCGGGCGGCAGCGGGTGGCCCTTGGCCTTGTAGGCGCAGCCGCCGACCAGCGCCTCTTCCATTGCGATGCCAAGATCGAGCGCCTCGATCACGCGGACCGCTTCGCGAGTCACTTCGGGGCCGATGCCGTCGCCGGGCAAAACCGCAATTTTCATGTGTGAGGCCTTTATCAATCCGATCCGATGCGCTTCAGCCGTTCGAGCAGAATCGCGCGGGCCGCCATAACATCGCGCCGCCGTTCGGCAAGCAGTTGGCTTGCAATCGCCGGTCCCTGGACATCGAGCCGGGCGAGCAGCGCGGGCCAATCCTCGTTTTCGGGCGGACGCGGCGCCAGGCCATGGCCACCTTCGCGCAGCAGCAAGGCCTCGTAACCGGCCAAGGCCCGTGCCCAGCCACGCGCCGAGGGCGCCAGACAGATCGCATCGAGCAGCGCGGCCAGCGCGGTGTGGATCGCGGGCAGGGGCAGGCCTTCGGGCAGGGCAGCGGCGGTAAGCGCGCAGGCCCAGGCGATGCCGGCGCTGGGCAGCGGCTCGGCCAGCCAGGGACCACGGCTGGCCACCAGTTCCACCCGCGCGCTGGGCAGGCGCGCATCGCCCCGGCGGGTGAATTCGGCGGCGACCAGGTTTCCCGGGATCAGCACCGGGCGCAAGGTGCGCCCCCGCGCGCCGGCGACATAGCCCGCGACCAGGCCCGTCTGCGCCCCCAGCAGCCGCACCACTGCGCCGGTTTCCCCATGCGGCAGCACCGCGCAGACGATGAACGGAGGCGGGCTCGGATCTTCCATGGCGCTCCTGCCTGTGCCCCGGCGCGACGCGCGGAGCAAGAGTTGCGGCGGGAAAGTCCATTTCGGGCATTGGAACACCGGCCCAAGTGCGTTAGTCTTTGACGGATGAAGCAGCTTTTCCAGCATGCCGCGATCACGCAGGGAATGACCGTCCGGGTGGCGGTCAACTTTCTGCCGGAACAATCGCGCGTGGCGGCCGGGAAGTGGTTCTGGGTCTATCACATCCGCATCGAGAACGATTCGAACGAGGCGGCCCAGTTGATCACCCGGCATTGGCGCATCACCGATGGGCGCGGCCATGTCAGCTTCGTCGATGGCGAAGGCGTGGTGGGCGAACAGCCCCGCCTGGAGCCCGGCCAGGCGCACGACTATGTCTCGGGCTGTCCGCTGGGCACGCCCAACGGCAGCATGGAAGGCCACTATACCATGCGCCGCGACGATGGCAGCGTGTTCGACGTGGCCATCCCGTTCTTTCCGCTGGCCGCCCCGGCCACGGCCACCTGACGCCAGAATAGAGGGCGAAACTACCGATGAAGCGGACCCATCTCCCGCTCAACGGGCTGCGCGTGCTCGACGCCGCCGCCCGCCACCTGTCCTTCACCCGCGCCGCCGACGAACTGGCGGTAACCCCGGCGGCCGTGGGCCAGCAGATCCGCGCACTCGAAGACCTGCTCGGCGTCGTGCTGTTCCGCCGCACGTCCAAGGGCCTGGAGCTGACCGATGAGGCCGCCGCCGGGCTGGACGCCATCCGCGAAGGCTTTCTGCGCTTTGAAGAAGGCGTACAGGCGATGCAGGCGGGCCAATCCAGCCACGTCTATACCATTGCCTGCCCGCGCGATTTCTTTGCCGCCTGGTTCAGCCAGCGACTGGCGGCGTTTCGCGCGGACAATCCCGCGCTGCGCTTTTCGCTGGTGGGCGGCGATGGCGATATCGACTTTACCGAGGCCAACCTCGACCTGGCGGTGCGCTGGGCCGAGGGGCCGGGCGAGCTGGAAGGCATCCCGCTGGGCGCACCGCAGACCGTGATCGTGGCCGCGCCCGGCTTTGCCGAGGTCAGCGGCGAGAACGGCGATGGTACCTGGATCGGCTGGCCGGGCGATCCGGTGCCGGCGGGCGACGGGCGCGAAGTGGCTTTTTCGGTGGGCGATGCCGGCACCGCAATCAGCGCTGCGGCCGCTGGCCTGGGCAAGGCGCGCGTGCCCTATCTTCTGGCGGAATACGCGCTTTCCACCGGCCGGGTGGTGGCGCTGGGCGAGATCGAGACCAGCCGGCGCGGATACTGGCTGGTCGCCCCGCTGCCACAGTGGCGGCAGAAAAAGGTCAAGGCCCTGGTTGCCGCGCTGGCAGCGTCCTGACAGCCCGGCCTGATGGCTGGGCGACGGCAGGCGGCTTGACCACGCATACCACCTGTTAACTCGCTGGGCCTTATGGCCACCTGATGGAAGTCCTTAGCGGAAACCCTCAGGTGGCCGATCTTGGCGCGGGTGACTCCGCGCCAGAGCGGAGACCTGCGCGCCCGCGTACAAACAGCCTGGCAAAGCTGGTGGGCGCCGCGATCGGCGGGGCCAATTGGCGCGGCTTTCGCAGCGACACGATGGTGGCGGCCTATGCCCACAGCCTGTCGCGCCGCCTGCCGCTGCTATCGCTGCTGACAACACTCGGTGTCGGGCTGGTGGTGATGCGCTTCCTTGGCACGGTATCCTGGCTCGCGCTCTTGCCGGGCCTGGCGATGATGGTCTTTGCCAGCGAGCGCGGCTGGCACTGGCTCCCGGCGCGCGTGGCCAGCCGGCCTCTTGCCCAGCGGCGGGACGATCTGATTCGGCTGCCGGCCAGCGTGGGGCTTTCCGCGCTGCTGTCGGTTTCCTGGGCGCTCTATCTCTATGCCATGGGCAATGACGCGCAGCGCTCCCTGGTCTGTGTGCTGCTTTCGGTGGTGGCGGTGGCAGGCGTGCTGGGGCTGGCCCATGCGCCGGCGGCCGCCCTGCGCCTGGCGCTCACCTCCACTTTGCCGGCCTGCGTGGTCTATCTCGCCCTGGACGGCGCGCGGCTCTGGCCGATGGTGCTGGTGCTGGCGGTGGCCAATCTCACCGTGCTGGTCATGACATTCGGCTTCCACGCCGATTTCGTGCGGCTGGAACTGTCGCGCCAGCAACTCGCCCGGCGGGAACGCCTGGCCGCGCGCCTCGCGGAAACCAATTTCGAGCAGGCCTCCCGCGATGCCTTGACCGGCGCGCTCAACCGCCGCGCGATCCTGGCACGGCTGGGGCTGCACATGGCGCAGGATCGCGGTGGCGAGGGCCAGGCGCAGCCCTGGCTGGCGCTGCTCGATCTCGACGGGTTCAAGCATATCAACGATACGTATGGCCATGCGGCGGGCGACGACGTGTTGCGCGCCGTGGCCATGCGTATCGGCGCGATTGCCGGAGTCATGGCCCACGGCCGCCTGGGCGGAGACGAATTCGCGATCCTGTTTCACGGCGGGCTGGATGGGCCGGGCGTGGCCGCGGCGGCGCACGAACTGGCCCAGTCCGTGCGCGTGCCGGTGGTGCACAACGGCATCAGCCTGCGCCTGCATGCGTCGACCGGCATCCATCGCGTGCGCGGGCCGAATGTCAGCGCCTGCCTCGAACGCGCCGATGCGGCGCTCTACAAGGCGAAGAAGCGCGGCGATGGCGCCATCGTGCTGTTCGGGCCGGAAGACGAAGTGGCGTTGCAGCACCGCAGCGCCATGACGCGCCGGTTCAACGCCTGCGCGCTCGATGATCGGCTCTGCCTGCTCTACCAGCCGTTCTATGATGTCGACAGCCGTGCCGTCGTCGGCTTTGAAGCGTTTGCCCGCTGGTCGCCCGATGGGCAGGCCTGGCTGGCGCCCGGCGAATTCCTGCCGCTTGCCACCGCAACCGGCCGCACCGGCGAACTGACCCGCGCGGTGGTGGCCCGCACTCTGGCGGAATGCGATGCCTGGCGCCGGGGGTTGACCGTGGCGATCAATCTCAGCCCGCGCGACGTGACGCGGGAAGGGGCGGTGGAATCGCTCGATCGCCTGGTGCGCGATGCCGGGGCCGACCCGGCGCAGTTCCTGCTGGAAATGACCGAGGCCGCGCTGCTGGCCGATCCACGCCGCGCGCGGGCGCAACTGGAAGCCTATCGCGCTGCCGGCTTCCGCCTGGCGCTCGACGATTTCGGGGCAGGCTGGTCCAGCCTGTCACAGTTGCGCGACCTGCCGCTGGACATGGTCAAGATCGATCGCGGCCTGGCCAGTGCCCTGGCCAGCGATCCCGGGGCGCGGGCGATTGTCGGCACGATCGTATCGTTTGCCTGGCAACTGGGCATCGAATGCATGATCGAAGGCGTGGAGGACGAAGCGCAGGTGGCCACCGCCCGCGCCCTGGGCATCCGCCTGATGCAGGGCTATCACTTTGCCCGGCCAGAGCGGGTGGACGTGGCCCTGGCGGCCATGGGCCGCGCCGTGGCGTAAGCGGTTGGTGTGAGAGCTGACGCCAGACCTTATACCAACCTGCACAGACTGTGACCCATGAGGACAGCGTTTTGGCGGTTCTCGGCAAGGCGCGTCCGCAGGTGGGATGTGGTGCATCCTGCCAAGGGCGCAACGCAGTCCGAGGGTCGCCAAAACGCTGCCCGCAGGGTGCCCAGCCCCGCCCGCTGAGCTGCGTTGCAGCCTCGCGACGATGCACCACATCGCCGCTTCGGCTGCGCCTTGTCAGCGAACGGGGCTGGGCATCCTCATGGGTCACAGTCTGTGCAGGTTGGTATTAGTGCAGATCCACCAGCACGCGCTCGCCGCCGGGCGGGATCAGGCGGCGGAACAGGCGGCCGCGTTCGGAATAGAGCACGAGGCCGAGCGAGAGCAGGCCGCAGGTGACGAATGCCAGCGACAATGGCCGCGCCGTGCCATCATAGACCTGGCCGATGGCGATGCCGATCAGCGAGCCGATCAGGGTCCGCATGAACATCTGCATCGAGCTGGCGGCGCCGGCCGTGCGGGCAAAGGGTTGCAGCGCGATCGAGCTGAAGTTGGCGCCGATGAAGCCCATGGCGCAGATGTTGGCGGCCATCACCGGCATGAAGCGCAGCAGCGTCTGGTGCGGGCTGAACGCGAAATGCACCTGCACCAGGCTCAGCGCGATGCACACGAGCAGCGCGGTCTGCGACACGCGCCGCGCGCCGAAACGTTCGACGATGCGGGCGTTGAAGAAGTTGGAAAACGACAGCGACAGCGCCGTCGCCCCGAAGATCAGCGGGAAATAGCGGCCCGCGCCGAAGTGTTCGGCAACCAGTTGCTGCGAGCAGTTGATATAGCCGAACATGGCCCCGAACACGAGCGCGGCGCCGAGGACATAGCCGGCAGACGAACGCTCCATCGCCGAGTTGGCCATGTTGCGGGCGATCGTCAGCGGCAGGATCGGCTGGCGGTTGGCCGGATCGAGCGTTTCGGGCAGGCGCAGGAAGACCCAGCCGCCCATGATCGCCGCCAGCGTGGCCAGGACGCCGAAAATCCAGCGCCATCCGGCAAACAGCAGCACGAACTGGCCCACGCTGGGCGCCAGCATCGGCACGACCATGAACACCGTGGAAACCGTGGACAGGGTGCGCGCCATGCGGTCTCCGGCAAAGCGATCGCGCACGATCGCCGCCGGCAGCACGGCAACGCCCGCGCTGGACACGGCGTGCAGGGCGCGCAGGATCAGCAGCGTATCGAAATCCGGCGCCATCGCGCAGCCCAGCGCGAGCAGGACATAGAGCGCGATCGTCACCAGCAGCACCGGGCGCCGCCCATGGCGATCGGCCAGGGCGCCGGGCACCAGCGCGCCAACACCGGCCGAAACCAGGAACACGCCCACCACCAGTTGGCGGCGATTGGGATCGGACACGCCCAGATCGGCGGCAATCTGGCCCAGGCCAGGCAGCATGGCATCGATGGCCAGCGCCTGGAGCGCCATGAGCAGGGCCATCATGGCAATGAATTCGCGCCCGCCCAGCGCCTCGATCGGGCGCCGTCGGGCTGGATTATCGGATTGCATGGGTGCGCTATGGCAGGCGGAGCGTGTCAATCCAAGGTTTTGTTGCAGCCTTTGGCGGGCCGCTGTGGCATGATCGGCTGCGCCCCATGCCATTGCCTCCCTCCCCAACCGCCGCCGCTGCCGAAGATGCGCCGGGCCTGCGCAAGATCATCCATGTCGACATGGATGCGTTCTATGCCAGCGTGGAGCAGCGCGATGCGCCGGAATTGCGTGGGCGGCCGGTTGCCGTGGGCGGCAGTGCCGCGCGCGGCGTGGTGGCCGCCGCCAGTTACGAGGCGCGGGCATTCGGCGTCCGCTCGGCCATGCCCTCGGCCCGCGCGGTGCAACTGTGCCCCGAGCTGATTTTTCGCCGTCCGCGCTTCGAGGTCTATCGCGCGGTGTCGCAGCAGATTCGCGCGATCTTCCTTGATTACACGCCGCACGTGGAGCCGCTCTCGCTCGACGAGGCCTATCTCGACGTGACGCGCGACTTGCGCGGCATCGGATCGGCGACGCGCATTGCCGAACTGATCCGCCAGCGCATTCGTGCCGAAACCGGGCTCACTGCCAGCGCCGGGGTCTCCTACAACAAGTTCCTGGCCAAGCTCGCCAGCGACCAGAACAAACCCGATGGCCTGTGCGTGATTCGCCCCGGCGAGGGGGCCGCGTTCGTGGCCAGCCTGCCGGTGGCGCGGTTTCACGGGGTCGGCCCGCGCGGCGCCGAGAAAATGGCGGGTCTTGGCATTGCCACGGGCGCTGACCTGCGCCGGCTGGACCTCGCCACCTTGCGCCAGCATTTCGGCGCGCAGGCCGATTATCTCTATCGCGCCGCGCGGGGCATCGATCTGCGCGCGGTCATGGCCGACCGGCCGCGCAAGTCGGTGGGGGCGGAGCGCACGTTCGATCGTGATCTCTCGTCCGGCTCGGTGCTGCGTGAAACGCTGGAAACGATCATCGACCTGGCGTGGGACCGCATCGCCCGCGCTGACGCAAGCGGGCGCACGGTAACCCTCAAGCTCAAGTTCCGGGATTTTTCGGCGATGAGCCGGGCGCGCTCGGTGGCTGCGCCGATCGCCACCCGCGTGGCGCTGGCCGAGGTGGCCCGTGGCCTGCTCGACCAGGTCTTGCCGCTACCCCAGCCAGTGCGGCTGATGGGCGTGACGCTGTCCGCGCTCGATGAACCTGGGCAGGACGCCGATGCCGGTGCCACCGCGCCGGGGCAGGCGCAGCTACCGTTCTGACGCCAGCCACAGCGCGATCATCTCGCGCGTGGCGGCCGTGGTTTGCGCCGGCAGGGCTTCTGGCGGGAAGAAGGCCGCGTCCAGCAGTTCGCGCCCGTCGGGGCGGGGCTGCCCCTCGGCCAGGCCGGTGACCAGCGCGAGCTGGTTGATCCAGCCACCGCGATCGCGGCGATGATCGGCAAAGTGCACCGCCTCGTGCAGCGTGCAACCGGTCTCTTCGGCCAGTTCGCGCCGGGCCGTGGCAACCGGGCTTTCCCCCCGGCCCAGGCCGCCACCGGGCAGCATCCATGCCTCGCTCTGTTGGTAGCTGTGCCGGACCAGCAGCACGTGCCCGGCCGAATTGCGCGCCACGACCATGCAGCCAAGGACTGTTGCCCGGCGCCACCGCCACCAGGCCAGGCGCAGGCGGTGGGCGAGGCGCAGGGCGGCGCGGTGCAAGGGTGAGGGAAGGCGCATAGGCACGACGCTAGGCGCAAGAGCAACCGAAATCGAGGCTTTCCCGCATCCTGGGCACGGGAGGTCCGCCTATTCTGGCTCCGGCAATGGGCAAGGGCAACGATGGGCAAGCGCGCGCATGGCATCACAGGATCGACAGGATGGGCGGCCATGGCGCGGCCCTCGGCGGCGCGCGTGGCGGAGGCTGCCCTGCTGGCCAGCGCCGGGGCCTTGCTGGTCATGCTCGGCTGGGTCCTGCTGGTGCCGCTCGGGCCGCCGCCTGCGGCCGATGGCAGTGGGCCGGTAGTGCTTGATGCGCCCACGCGAGCCGGTCTGTTTGCACAATTCGATCCATTTGCGCGCGATGGTGCGGCGGCCGGTGCCGGCGGAGAGTCTCTGCCGCTGACGCTGCTCGGCACGCGCTCGGCGGCCGATGGGCAGGGCGGCGCGGCCATTCTGGCCGGGGCCGATGGCGTGCAGCGCGCGGTGCCGGTGGGGGAAGAGGCGATGCCCGGCGTGCGCCTGGCGCAAGTGGCGTTCGATCACGTGGTCTTGCAGCGGCCGGGTGGGGCCGTGGTGCTGCGCCTGTCCGGGGCGCGGCAAGAGGCGTCGGCTCCTGCCCCTGCCACCCTGCGCTTTCGGTTGAGCGAAGCGGGCGGAGTTCCCGCACTGATGGCGCAAGGGGCGGAAGGCCAGGCGCTGGGCCTGCTGCCGGGAGACCGGATCGTGGCGGTCGAGGGTGTTGCCGTGCGTGACGCCCGCGCCGCGCCGCAGCTTGAGGCGGCGATGCAGAGCGGGCGCGCCGTGGCCGTGACGGTGCTGCGCGGGGATCGCGCGCTGGCGCTTTCGCTGGGCGCGGCGCAATGACCGGCCAGAGCACGCGGTGGAGCGGTCTTGCCTTGGCGCTGGCGCTGGCGGGCCTGCTGCTTGGGTGGCCTTCGGCTGCCTCGGCGCAATACCGCCTCAACGTGCGCGAGGCGGACATGCGCGCCTTCATTGCCGATGCCGCCGAAGTGACCGGGCGGACCTTCATTGTCGATGCGCGGGTGGGCGGCAAGGTCAGCGTGGCGAGCGAGCGGACGCTGAGCGCGAGCGAGTATTTCGAAGTGTTCCTGGCCACGCTGCGCGCCAACGGGCTGGTGGCCGTGCCCACCGGCAACGGCGCTTTCCGCATCCAGCCCAGCGAGGGCGCGGCGAGCCAGCCGACCGCCGCCGCGCGGGGGGCCGGGTTGCGCAACCAGATGGTGACCGAAATCGTCCGCCTGCGCGTGGCCGAGGCGGCGCAGGCGCTCGATACGCTGCGTCCGCTGGTCAGCAAGGATGGCTCGCTCACCGCCAACAAGGCGGGCAATTCGCTGGTCGTGGTCGATTATGCCGACAACGTCGCCCGTATCCGCGCGCTGGTGCGCCAGATCGACCAGGATCGCGCCAGCGTGCTGACGCTCGACCTGGCCCACGCCGGCGCGCGCGAAGTGGCAACGGCGCTCACGCAACTGGTGGCGGCGGGCGAGGGCGGCCGCAGCCCGGCGAGCGTGGTGGCGGTGGACAGCGCCAATGCCGTGGTGCTGCGCGGCGATCCGCCCACGCTGGCGCGCTTGGCTGACGTGGCGCGGCGGCTGGACGCGCGCGCCGGGGAAGGCGGGGCGATCCGGGTGCTGTGGCTCGATCATGCCGATGCCGCGCTGCTGGTGCCGGTGTTGGAACGGCTGGTCGGCGGCGCCGGGGGAGACGCGAGCGCGGGTTCGGCGGCGCCGGTTTCGCTGGGCGGCACGAATGGCGCTGCCTCTGCGGCCCCAGCCAGTTCCCCGGCCAGTTCTGCTGCAAGCCCGGCGGGAGGCACTATCGGCGGCCTGGGCAGCGGGCCGATCCGGCTTGACGGCGGGCGCGGCACGGCGACGATCACCCGCTATCCCGGTGCCAATGCGGTGATCATTGCCGCCCCGGCCGACGAGCAACGGCGGCTGGCCGATCTGGTCCATGCGCTCGACCTGCCACAGCGGCAGGTGCTGGTCGAAGCGATCATCGTCGAGGTTTCCGACGAAGTGGCGCAGAAGCTGGGTGTGCAGATGCTGATCGGGGGCAAGGATGCGCCCTTTGCCGTGACCAGCTTTTCCAATGGCGCCGCCAATATCCTCGATCTGGCCGGCGGGCTCTATGCCGATCGGCTGGACCAGACCACCACGGTGATCAATGGCGCCACGGTCACCACCAGCACGACCAGCGCCACGGCCGACCTTTTGCGCCAGAACGCGGCGCAGGCGGCCTTGGCCGCGCGCGGAGGCATCGCCGGGTGGGCGACAAGTCTGGGCGGATCAGGCTTTTTCGGCACACTGATCGATGCCGTGCGGGCCGACAGCAATTCGAACGTGCTGTCCACCCCGCATATCGTCACCAACGACAACGTGCCGGCCTCGATCCTGTTCGGCAAGGAAATCCCGGTGGCGACGGGGGAAGCGCTGTCCAATTCGCTGGCCGGGGCATTCCGCACGATCCAGCGCCAGAACGTGGGAATCGAACTGGACGTAACGCCGCAGATCAACGCCGGGCAGGCGGTGCGGCTCGATCTGCGGCAGCAGGTCAGCTCGGTCGCCGGGCCGGTTTCCAGCAGCAACGGCGAACTGGTGGTCAACAAGCGCGAAATCCGCACCACGGTGACGGTGGGCGATGGCGAGATCATCGCGCTGGGCGGCCTGCTTGACGATGCGGAGCGGCGGACGCTGGAAAAGGTGCCGCTGCTGGGCGATGTGCCGCTGCTGGGCGAACTGTTCAAGTCGCGCAGCAAGAGCCACGTGAAGACCAACCTGATGGTGTTCATCCGCCCGACGATCCTGCGCGACGGGGCCGGACGTGCGGCGCTGACGGCCCGGCGGATGGAGGCGGTGCGCGGCGCGCAGGCGGCGTTCGCGCCGGGACAGGAACCCTCGATCGATGAACTGGTGGCCGATTACCTGGGCGTGTCCCCCGGCGCGGTGTTGCGCCCGGCGGCAGTGCAGGCGGGGGACGCGGTGATCGCGCCGCCACCGGCCGCGCCTCCGCCGGCCGGGGCGACGGAGCGACGACCATGATGCTGGGGCAGGACAGCGCGCATTGGCAGCCGGACTATACCGTGGCGCGCGATTCTGGCGTGCTGGTGGAAGGGTGCGGGCCGGGCGGCGTGGCGCTGGTGCTGCGCGAAGGGGCGAGCGCGCTGGCCTTGCTCGAAGTGCGCCGCGTGGCCGGGCCGATTGCCAGTTGGCGGCGGGTGGCGCCCCCGGCGTTCGAGGCGCTGCTGGCGCAGGTCTATGGCGATGGCACGATGGCCGCCGCCGAGGATCTGGCGCGCGCGGACACGCTGCCGGCCGGGTTCGACCTGCCGAGTGCCGAAGACCTGCTGGGCAGCACCGACGACGCGCCGGTGATCCGCCTGATCAACGGCTTGCTGGCCGAAGGGCTGCGCCAGGGCGCGTCCGACATTCATCTCGAACCCTATGAACAGGCGTTGGTGGTGCGCCTGCGCCGCGACGGGCAACTGGCCGAAATCCTGCGCTTGCCTGCCCATGTCGCGCCAATGCTGGCCAGCCGGATCAAGGTCATGGCCCGGCTCGACATTGCCGAGCGGCGCTTGCCGCAGGATGGGCGCATGGCGCTCGATCTGGCGGGGCGGCTGGTGGACGTGCGCGTATCGACGCTGCCATCGCGCGCGGGGGAGCGGGTCGTGCTGCGCTTGCTGGACAAGGCGCGCGCCGGGCTCGATCTGGCCGCGTTGGGGCTGGATGGCGCGGCCGAGGCGGTGTTGCATCGCGCCTTGGCCCAGCCCAATGGCATCGTGCTGGTCACCGGCCCCACTGGTTCAGGCAAGACCACCACGCTCTATGCCGCGCTCGGCCGCCTCAACGATGGCGCGCGCAATATCCTGACGGTGGAAGACCCGGTGGAATATGCGATCGATGGCGTGGGGCAGACGCAAGTCAATCCGCGTCTCGGTCTCACTTTCGCCGCCGGGCTACGCGCCATCCTGCGGCAAGACCCGGACGTGGTGATGGTCGGCGAAATCCGCGATGCCGAAACCGCGCAGATTGCCGTGCAGGCGGCCCTAACCGGGCATCTTGTGTTGGCGACGGTGCACACCAACGATGCCGCCGGTGCGATCACCCGCCTGCGCGACATGGGGGTGGAGCCGTTCCTGCTGGCCGCGACCCTGCGCGCGGTGCTGGCGCAGCGGCTGGTGCGGCGGCTGTGCCCGCACTGTCGCGCGCCCGAAGCCATGCCCGCGCCGCTGGCGGCCACGCTCGGGCTGGAGCCGGGCAGTGTCGCCATGGCGGCGCCGGGCTGCGCCGCCTGCAACGAGACCGGGCATAGCGGGCGCGTCGGCGTGTTCGAGGCGCTGTGGGTGGACGATGGCCTGCGCCGCCTGCTGCATGACGACGCCGGAGAAGATGCCCTGGCCGCACATGCGTTCGGCCTTGGTGTTGGCGACGCGGGTGGCGCGCCGCGCTTGGCCGACGCGGCGCGCGCACTGGTGCTGGCCGGCACGGTCAGCGCGGCGGAGGCGGCGCGCATCCTGCGGCAGGACCAGGGATGAGCGGGCCGGCGTTCGTCTATCGCGCGGTCGACCGGCAGGGGCGCGCGCGGGAAGGGCGGCTGGCGGCGGCCGATCCGGGCGCGGCGCGGGCCGATCTGGTGGCACGCGGCTGGCATGTGGTGCGCCTCGATGCGGCGCCACGCGCGCCCGTGCCAGCGGGCCGCCTGCGGCTGGGCTTGCGCCAGCGCGCCTTGTTCACCCGGCAACTGGCTGCGCTGGTTGCCGTCAGCCCGGTAGAGGAAGCGCTGCGCACCATGCTGCGCCAGGCCGGCGCCGGGCGCGAGGCGGGGGTGATCGGCGCGATCCATGCCGGGGTATGCGAAGGGCAGGGACTGGCGCAGGCCATGGCGCGGGCGCCGCGCGCTTTTCCGCCGGTCTATCGCGCCATGATCGGTGCGGGGGAAAGCGCCGGGCGCCTGCCCGAGATTGCCGCGCGACTGGCCGACCTGATCGAGCGCCAGGCGCAGGTGCGCGCGCGCCTTGCCGGGGCGTTGGCGTATCCCCTGGCGCTGGCCGTGGTGGCTGTGGCCGTGGTCACCGGCTTGATGGTGGCGGTGGTGCCGCGCGTAGTGGAGCAATTCGACGCGGCCAGCCGGCAATTGCCGTGGTTGACCCGCGTGGTCATCGCCGTTTCGGGTTTTCTCGCTGCCTGGGGCTGGGCCGTGGCGCTGGGGCTGGCGCTGGGCGCGCTGGGCTTTGCGCGGGGGCTGGCCTGGGCACCGTTTCGCGCGTGGATGGATGCGACCCTGCTACGCCTGCCTCTGCTGGGGCCGCTGTGGCGCGATGCCCAGGCAGCCGCGCTGGCGCGCACGCTGGCGACGATGATCGCCGCGCGCCTGCCCCTGCTCGAAGGCTTGCGGCTGGCGGCGCAGACGGCAGGCAACACATCCCACGCCCGCGCGCTGGCGCAAGTGGCGCAAGGCGTGCGCGAAGGTGGCTCGCTCGCCAGCGGCCTGGCCCAGGCCGGGCTGTTTCCCCCGCTGCTTGTCGCCATGGTCGCCAGCGGGGAGGCATCGGGTCAGCTCGGCGCCTTGCTCGAAAGCGCTGCCGACGCGCTCGATCGCTCGTTCGAGGCGGCTGCGGCCACGGCGCTCGCCCTGCTGGAGCCGGCGATCATCGTCGTGATGGGCGGCATCGTGGCGCTGATCATCCTGTCGATCCTGCTGCCGATCCTGCAATTGCAAACCCTGGTTGGACCCTGATCGATGGACCTGTCCCCCTCTCCTCACCATCATCCCGCGCCCAACGGCTTCAGCCTGGTCGAACTGATGGTGGTGATCTTCATCCTTGGCTTGCTGACCACGGTGGTGCTGCTCAACGTGATGCCCAGCCAGGATCGCGCCATGGCGGTAAAGGCGCAAAGCGACATCGCCACGCTGGAGCAGGCGCTGGAAATGTTCCGCTTGGACGAAGGCACTTATCCCTCGCAGGCGCAGGGGCTGGCCGCGCTGCGCCAAGCGCCGCGCGATCTGCCGGTGCCGGAAACCTGGCGCAAGGGCGGCTATATCAAGGATTTGCCCAAGGATCCCTGGGGGCGGCCCTATGTCTATCGCGTGCCTGGCCCGGATGGCGCGCCGTTTGCCGTGCTGTCGCTGGGCGCCGATGGCCAGCCAGGTGGCAGCGGCCGGGATGCCGATATCACCTCGGCCGGCGTGGCCGCCGGCTCGGGCGCGGGCGCGGGTGGCTGACATGCCCGACGATGGGCTGATCCTGCTTTTGCCCGAAGCGGGTGGGCCGCCCTGCGCGGCCTGGCGCATTGCGGAGGAGCAGGCGGTTGCCATCCCGGCCGATGCCGGGCTGGCCGGCTGGCCGGGCCGCGTGACGGCGCTGGCGCCGCCGGGCGCCATGCCGGTGTTGTGCCAGCCGATTGAAGATGCGGCCACGCCGGCGCAGGCGCTGGGCCTGGCGCGGCTTGCTGCCGCCGATGCTGCGCTGGCCCATGGCAGCCTGGCCCTGGCCGCGCTGGAGGACGGCATGGTCTTGACCGCGCAGATCGACTCAGCTCGCCTCGAAGCCTGGCAGCAGGCCGTGGTGGCCATGATCGGCCGACCTGCTGACGCGCTGGTTCCGGCTGCGCTGGTGCTGCCGCCACCCGCCGCCGGTACGGTATACCGGGCTGCGTTGGGGGGCATGGACCTTGCGCGCACGGTCGCGGCGGCTTTCGCGGCCGAGCCATTGTTGTGGCAGGCTTTGGTGCCGCCAGAGGCCAGCGTAGAGCCGTGTTCTGACGCGGTTCTGTCCCAGCGACTGATGCAGGCGCACGCGCGGCCCTGGCTCGACGTGCTGGGCGGGGCGAACGCCAAGGCAGGCGCCCCGCCACGGCGACTGGCCTGGCTCGCCATCTTGGTGCTGCTGTTGGCGCTGGCCGTGCCGGTGGGGCAGATCGCGCGCTGGCGAATGGCCGCTGCCGGTGCTGAGGCGAATGCCCTGGCCCAAGTGCGCGCCCGCTTTCCCGGTGTGGCCGACATCGCCAGCGCGGAGCAGGTGGTGCGCACGGCGCGGCGCCAAGCCCAGGCTGGCGCCGATGGCTGGGCGCCGCCGACCGCCGCCTTGTGGCAGGCCCTGCGCGCTGCGCCCGAGGTGCGCCTGGCTGGCCTGGTGCATAGCAAGGGTGGAGTCTTGCGCTTTACGCTTACCGCGCCTGACACGGCGGCGATCGATGCGGTCCTGCTGGATTTGCAACGGGCGGGGTGGCGGCTCGATCAGCCGCCCGCGCCCGTCCGCGATGGCGGCGTGGTCGTTGCCAGCCTGGCGATGCGCGCGCCATGATCGCCCGGCTGCGCGCCTGGTTTGCAGCCCTGACCGCGCGGGAGCGGAGCATGGTGTCGCTGGCACTGGGGCTGGCGCTGGCGATTGCCCTGGCGCAAGGCGTGGTGGTGCCGCTGTGCCGGGCCTGGCTGGCCGCGCGCGACACCCACGCCTTGGCCATGGCCCGCAGCGCCCGCCTGCTGCACGACCTGGCCGAGATACCGCCGCCGATGGCCTTGCGCCCGGTTGATGTGGTGCGCCTGACGCGCCGCGCGGCGCAAGCCGGCGTCCACCTGGCGCCGCCGCTGGCGCAGGGTGATGGCCTCGCCTTGTCCGGCCAAGGGACGAGTGCTGCGGTGCTTGCCTGGCTGGAATCGTTGCACGATCAGGGCGCGGTGGTGCGCCGCCTGACGCTAAACCCGGTGCCGGGGGGAGGGCTGGCCTGCGAGGTGGGCGTGGTGCCAGCGGGGGGCTTCGACAAGCTCAGCCCGAACGGAGGGTGAGGGTTGGGAGTTGCCATGGCACAAACCGTTGAGCGGGACCCCGGATCAAGTCCGGGGTGACGTTAAAAATTGAATGTAGACACTTTCTTCGTCACCCCGGACTTGATCCGGGGTCCCGCTCTTAGGTCGAACGTGAAACACGTATGTGTTCACACGGCCGTAAGCCACCCTCCTCAAACGATAAAGCCCGCAGCGCATGGGGTGCGCAGCGGGCCTTGATCGGTTGCGGACCTGAACGGGATCAGGCGAGGATCTGGCTGAGGAACCACACGCGCTGCTGGGCCTGGTCGGTCCAGTCGTCGGCGGCGCCTTCGGTGGCGTTGTCGCCTGCTTCGGTGGCGGCGGCCTTCACCTTGCGGATGGTTTCGACCAGCGCGGCGTTGTCGTCGCGCAGGGCCTTGACCATGTCCATCGCGTCGACCTTGGCGCGGTCGTCGTCCTTGACGCTGGTCTTGGCGGCGATGGCGCCGATGGAGGTGAGCGTGTTGCCGCCGTTCTTGCGCACGCGCTCGCCGACGATGTCGGTCAGGGCGAAGATTTCCGCCGCCTGCTCGTCGAACAGCAGGTGCAGATCGCGGAACTGCGGCCCGGCCACGTGCCAGTGGTAATTCTTGGTCTTGAGATAGAGCGCGAAATAATCGGCGAGCAGCCCGTTAAGGCTGTCGATCAGCGCCTTGTTTGCGTTGTCGCCCGGCATGGTAAACCCCTTTCCTGTGCTTGGCTTTGCACTCTCATACGCCACTATGCAGCGAAATTTTCATGCAAATGGTGGCTTGGACAAATCGATTTTGCCAATCAAGGCTGGGCCGCTGGCGGCGCCAGGCGCAGGACCAGCGCGCCGGCCAGCGCCGAGAGCAGCGATCCGCCCAGAATGCCGAGCTTGGCCTGCTCGACCAGATCGGGCTGGTCGGGAAAGGCGAGGGCGGCGATGAACAGGCTCATGGTAAAGCCGATGCCGCACAGCAGGGCCATGCCCCACAAGTGCGCCATCCCTGCGCCCTTGGGCCTGGCGGCAAGGCCCAGCCGTTCGGCCAACATCACGGCCGACAGCACGCCGGCCTGCTTGCCGAGCAGCAGCCCGGCCGCGATTGCCAGCGGCAGGGGGGCGAGCAGGCCGGCAAGGCCGCTGCCGCGCAGATCGACGCCGGCATTGGCCAGCCCGAACAGCGGCACGACCACAAAGCCGTTCCAGGGCACCAGGCGATGCTCCAGCCGCAGCAGCGGGCAGTCGAAATGGGCATCCAGCTTCATCGGCACGGTCAGGGCGGCCAGAACCCCGGCCACCGTGGCATGGACGCCCGATTGCAGCACGCAGACCCACAGCACGACGGCGAGAATCGCGTAGAGCCAGACCCGAGTCGCGCCGGCGCGGTTGGCCAGAATCATCGTTGCAAACACCCCTGCGGCGGCCAGCAACCAGGGCCAGGCGACCCCGCCGGTGTAGAAAATGGCGATGACCAGCACCGCGCCAAGGTCATCCACCACGGCCACGGTCAGCAGGAACAGGCGGATCGAAGGCGGCACGCGGCGCCCGATCAGGGCAAGCACGCCCATGGCAAAGGCGATGTCGGTGGCGGCGGGAATCGCCCAGCCGCGATGCAGCATGGGAAAGCTGCGGCTGACGGCCAGGAAGACCACGGCCGGCGCGGCCATGCCAGCCAGCGCTGCCAGCACCGGCAAGCGCCGCCGTCGCGCATCGGATAGCGCGCCGTCGAGGATTTCGCGTTTGATCTCAAGCCCGACGACAAAGAAGAACACGGCCATCAGCCCGTCGTTGATCCAGGCGTGGGCGCTGTCCAGGCGGGGCAGCACGCGCAGCGGCAGCGGGTTGTGCAGCGCAGCATGATAGGCGTGATGCAGCGGCGAATTGGCCAGGCCGATGGCGAGCGCCGCGCAGAGCAGCAGGAGTACGCCCGGCGCCGCCTCATGGCGCAGCAGCCGCTGCCAGAGCCGCGCTGGCCGTGCCGAGGAATCGTGCTTTTCCGCCATATTCGAATCATTCCTGAATGTTGCAAGCGTTGCCAGCGGCCCTGCCGAGCCGTAATTTGCCGCCGGGGTTGTTTGCCGTCAAACGGGGGTGAGGGCAAATTGGGTATGATATCGCTGTCCACAGTCTGGCTGTGGCTGGACATGTTGCAGCGCGAACTTCTGCTTTTCGCTGCGGTATGGGTGGCCATCGGGGCCTGCAACGAATGGGCGATGGATGGCCTGTGGGCCTGGCTGCGGCTGAGCGGCCGTGTCCGCACCGTTCGTCTGCCCCGCGGCCTTGCCGCCAGCGCGGACTGGCAGGCGCGCGCTGGGGATGGTCTGGGAGGCGGCACGCTGCGTGGCGTGGCAGCGGTGTTCGTGCCTGCCTGGGCAGAGGCAGAGGTGGTGGGGGCAATGGTGCGGCACTGCCTTTCGGCCTGGCCGCATGCAGACTTGCGGCTCTATGTGGGCTGCTATCGCAACGATCCCGCCACTCTGGCGGCGGTGCTGGGCTGCGCGCATGATCCGCGCCTGCGGATCGTGGTGCACGATCGGGCGGGGCCGACCACCAAGGCCGATTGCCTCAACCGGCTATACGCCGCGTTGCAGGCGGACGAGGCGCGCAGCGGCGTGCGCGTGCGCAGCGTGATCGTGCACGATGCGGCCGACATGGTCCATCCGCGGGCGCTGGGCCTGCTCGACGCTGCGCTGGACCACGCCGATTTCGTCGCGCTGCCCGTGCGCCCGGAAATGCAAAGGGGCTCGCGCTGGGTGGCCGGGCATTATGGCGACGAATTTGCCGAGGAGCAGGCCAAGGCCATGGTCGTGCGCGGTTGGCTCGGGGCTGGCCTGCCGCTCGCCGGCGCGGGCTGTGCGATTGCCCGCCCGGCGCTTTCCGCGATGGCCGCGCGTCGGCCGTCGGAGGGGCCGTTTGCCGCCGACAGTCTGACCGAGAACTATGAATTCGGGCTGGCCATGGCCGAGCTGGGCATCAGCGCACGCTTCCTGCGGGTGCGGGATGAAAGCGGGCACCTGATTGCCACGCGCAAGTATTTCCCCGGCGAGCTGGAGGCTGTGCTGCGCCAGAAGACGCGGTGGATGCATGGCATTGCCTTGCAGGGATGGGACCGCATGGGCTGGCGCGCCAGCCTGCCGGACTTGTGGATGCGCCTGCGCGATCGGCGCGGGCCGATGCTGGCGATGGTGCTGGCAGTGGTCTATGCCCTGCTGGTGCTGACGCCGCTGCTGGCCCTGGCGCGGCGCCACGGGCTGGTGCCGGATCACCCCATGTCACCGGCGCTGGCAGCGCTGCTGTGGCTGGACGGCGTCGCGCTTGCCTGGCGCATTGCCCTGTGCGGGGTTTTCACTGCGCGCGAATATGGCCTGGCCGAAGGCTTGCGGGCCATTGCCCGCGTGCCCTTGCGCCACGCCATTGCCATTGTCGCGGCGCGCCGGGCGGTGACTGCCTATCTCGCCACGCTGCACAGCGGCACGGTGACCTGGGACCACACCAGGCATCGCGCCTTGCCGGCCCACCCGGCCTGTTGCCCGGCCGCTCTGGCATGAAGGCCCGGCCCATCATCGCCAACGCGGCAGAGGCGGGGGCGCCGCGCCGTCGGCGCGGGCGTCCGCTGCGAATGCTCGGCCTCGTGTTGGGCGGATGGGTTGTCCTGCGGCTGGCGCTGGCGGGCTTGGCCATGACCGCCGCCACTGACAGTGCTTTCCATGCGGCGCCGGGGCGGCAATCGATGCTGGCCGCTCGCCTGGGAAACGCTTCCCAAAGCGGCGATTCCACCATACGCCCGGCGCGGCGCAACGCCGGCTTCTCCTCTTCTGCCCGCGCCACGCGGCAGGATGTGATCGCGGTGTCGGCCGTGGCCGCCGATCGCGATGGTTTCGGTGTGCGGCCCTCGGGGCGCCAGCCGTCCCCTCTGCTCGCCACGCTCGACGGCAGCCGCATTCCGTTCGCGCGCGAGTGACGGCTGCTTTCCAGCGGGTTTGACAGCGCAACCGTGGCGTTGCGGAATTCGTCCACCCCGCCTAGGGTCAGGGGCGATGGACGTCTATCTTCCCATCGCCAATCTGGCGGTCAATGGCCTGGTGATCGTGGGGCTGGGCGCCCTGACCGGGCTCTTGTCGGGCATGTTCGGCGTGGGCGGCGGGTTCCTGACCACGCCGCTGCTGATCTTCTATGGCGTGCCGCCAACCGTGGCGGCGGCTTCGGCGGCCAGCCAGGTGACCGGCGCCAGCGTATCGGGCGCCTTTGCCCACGCGCGGCGCGGCGGGATCGACTATCACATGGGCGCGGTGCTGGTAGCCGGCGGCGTGCTCGGCACGGGCATCGGGGCGCTGCTCTTCCGCCTGCTCCAGGCGCTGGGCCAGATCGATACGGTGATCAACATCCTCTACGTGCTGCTGCTGGGCGGCATCGGCGGTTTGATGGCGCACGAAAGCATCACTGCCCTGCGCGCGCAGCGGCGGGGCCTGGCCCAGCCGGCCCGGCGGCGGCGGCACCATCCGCTGGTGGCCAGCCTGCCGCTGCGCTGGAGATTCTATCGCTCGGGCCTTTATATCTCGCCGCTGGCGCCGCTCCTGCTGGGCATGGCGACAGGCATTCTCACCATGCTGATGGGTATCGGCGGCGGGTTCATCCTGGTGCCGGCGATGCTCTATATCCTGGGCATGAGCACCAACGTGGTGGTCGGCACCTCGCTGTTCCAGATCCTGTTCGTGACCATGGCCACCACGATGATGCACGCGCTGACCACGCATGCGGTCGATATCGTGCTGGCGGGGCTGCTGCTCGTCGGCTCGGTCTCGGGCGCGCAGATCGGGGCGCAGTTCGCGCAAAAGGCCAAGCCGGAGCAATTGCGCCTGATCCTCGCGCTGATCGTGCTGGGCGTGGCGCTGCGCATGGCGCTGGGGCTGGGTTATCGGCCCGATGAAATCTTCACGGTGGTGCCGCTGTGACGCGGCTGGGCGTGCTGGCGCCAGTGGCGCTGCTGCTGCTCGGTGGGGCGCGTGCGCCGATCCTGGTGCCCGAAATCTCGCAGCACAAGGTGGAAGTGCGCCAAGGCTTTACCGGCGCGGACCTGCTGCTGTTCGGCGCCATCCTCGATCCCGCCGGCACCCGCGCCGCGCAGGATTATGATATCGTGGTGGTGCTCAAGGGGCCGGTGCAGTCGATCGTCTTGCGGGAAAAGCGCAAGGTCGCGGGCATCTGGGTCAATGCCGCCAGCAGCGAGTTGCGCTCGGCGCCGAGCTTCTTTGCCGTCGTCTCATCGCGCCCGGTGCGGGACATCGTCGATGACAAGACGGCCGCGATCTATGAACTCGGGCTCGATCGCTTGCAGCTATCCCCGATCGGGGCGATCGATCCGCAGCGGCAGCGGCATTTTGCCGATGGGCTGGTCGATCTGATGCAGCGCCAGGGTCTTTATCGCGAGGATGGCCATGGCGTGACGATCAGCGGCCAGGTGCTGTACCAGGCGCGCATCGCGCTGCCCTCGCAAGTGCGCACGGGCACCTATACCGCTGAAACCTTTGCGATTCGCCAGGGCCGCGTGATCACCTCGGCGGTGACGCGGGTGGACGTGTCGAAGCAGGGCTTCGAACGCTTCGTGGCCGAGCAGGCCGAGGGCAACGGGCTGCTCTATGGCCTGTTTGCGGTGCTGGTCTCGGTCGGCATGGGCTGGATCGCCGGGCGCCTGTTCGCGCTGGTGTGAGGCAGGCCCAAGGCGCGGGGCGCGCCCCTTAGGCCGATCTTAACCTTGCCCGCCCTAGCTCTTGGCCGATCAACGGGTTGGGGCAAGAACAGGCAATGACAGACATGAGCAGGCAGGTTTTCATTCCGGCAGACCCTGCCCAGCCGGCGGACCTGGCGCCGCGCGCTGCCGTGCCGCCGATCCCGGTGGCGCAGCCGGTCGGCGTTGCCATGGTGGAAGACCTGCCCCCGTCGGATTGCGCGCTGGCGCCGATCGGCGTGGTGGTGGACGTGGCCGGTTCGGGCAGTGGCCTGGCGCTCGATCTGCATCGCCTGGAAGACTGCATGGACGATGCCGATCCCACCGTGGCGCTTTCCGGCCAGGTGGGCAGCCAGATCAAGGTGCGTGTGGGGCGGGGCTGGCTGCTCGGCTCGGTGCGCAACCAGCGCCGCGATGGCAAGGTCGATGGCGGCGCGCTGGCGCACCTCGATTTCCTGGGCGAGGGCGAGGAAGACCCCAAGACTGGCCGCATCCATGGCTTTCGCCGGGGTGTGACGCGGTTTCCGGTGCCCGGCGCACTGGTCTATCCGGCGACCAGCGCCGATTTGCGCCAGATCTATGCCAGCGATGGCCGCCCGCACGTGACCGTGGGCACGGTGTTTCCGACGCCGGACATTCGCGCCGGCCTCTATATCGATCCGCTGCTGGGCAAGCATTTCGCCCTGCTCGGTTCCACCGGCACCGGCAAATCGACCGCCGCCGCGCTGATCCTGCACCGCATCTGCGACATGGCGCCCGAAGGCCATATCGTGATGATCGACCCGCACGGCGAATACCCTTCAGCCTTTCGCCAGACCGGGCAACTGTTCGACGTGTCGAACCTGCAAATGCCCTATTGGCTGATGAATTTCGAGGAGCACTGCGAAGTGTTCCTGACTGCGACCGGCCCGGAGCGCCAGATCGATGCCGATATCCTGGCCAAGTGCCTGCTGATGGCGCGGCAGAAGAACCGGCTGGCCGAGCAGGTGGGAAGGATCACTCAGGATTCGCCAATCCCCTACCTGCTGTCTGACTTGTGCAACATCTTGCAGAACGAGATGGGCAAGCTCGACAAGGGGCACAGCTCGATCCCCTACATGCGGGTGAAAAGCAAGATCGAGGAAATCCGCAACGATCCGCGCTATCAGTTCATGTTTTCGGGCATGCTGGTGAGCGACACCATGGCCGAATTCGTCGGGCGGCTGTTCCGCCTGCCCGCGCACGGCAAGCCGATCTCGATCATCGATGTTTCGGGCGTGCCTTCGGAAATCACCTCCACCGTGGTGGCCGTGCTCAGCCGCCTGGTGTTCGACTATGCCATCTGGTCGCGCCAGGAAACCACGCGCCCGATCCTGCTGGTCTGCGAGGAAGCGCACCGCTACGTTCCCAACGAGCGCAATTCCGATGGCTCGTCAGTGGGGCGCATCCTTTCGCGCATTGCCAAGGAAGGGCGCAAATATGGCGTTTCGCTGGGCCTGATCACCCAGCGCCCGTCAGACCTGGCCGAAGGCGTGCTCTCGCAATGCGGCACGATCATCTCCATGCGCCTCAACAACGATCGCGACCAGCAGTTCGTGCGCGCGGCCATGCCCGAAGGGGCGCGTGGGTTCCTCGATGCGATCCCCGCGCTGCGCAACCGCGAATGCATCATTTGCGGCGAAGGCGTGGCGATTCCGATCCGCGTGGCCTTTGACGATCTGGATGAAGCGCGGCGCCCGGCTTCGGCCGACCCATCGTTCAGCCAGCTTTGGGGCAAGAGCGGCGGCGAGGAGGAAAGCGTCGCCCGCACCGTTCACCGCTGGCGCGCGCAGAGCCGGTTTTGAAGTGCGGTTTCAAGTGGAAAGGCCGATGCCGATGGAAGCGCGGGGCTGTTCCATTTCGGCCGAGGCGACCGGATAGGCGCAGAAATCGGCGGCATAGAACGCGCCGGGGCGGTGGTTGCCGGACAGGCCGACCCCGCCCAGCGGCGCGGCGGGGGACACGCCGTTGGTCGGGCGGTTCCAGTTGACCACACCGGCGCGCACGCCCGCCCAGAAGCGGTTGTAGTCTTGCGGCGTCCCGCCGATCAGCGCGGCGCAAAGGCCAAAGCGGGTGGCGTTGGCTTCGGCCAGGGCCTCGTCGAATTCATCCACCTTGATCACTTGCAGGATCGGGCCGAACAGCTCGACATCGGGCCGCTGCGCCATGCCCGTCACGTCGATCATCGCCGGGGCCAGGAACGGCAGGTCGCCGCGCGGCCGGGTGAGATGGCGGATCGGGCGGCCGCCGTTGGACAGCAGATAGACGAAGCTTTCGGTCAGGCCATCGGCGGCGGCGTTGTCGATCACCGGGCCAAGGAACGGGGCGGGATCGTCGAAAGGCGCGCCCACGATCAGGCGATCGGCCAGCGCTTTCACTTCGCCCACCACGGCATCATAGAGATCGGCCTTGACGATCAGCCGCCGCGCGGCGGTGGCCCGCTGCCCGGCGGTGGTGAAGGCCGATTGCACGACCAGCGCGGCGGCATCGGCGATCTTGGGCGTGTCCCACACCACGATCGGGTTGTTGCCGCCCAGATCGAGCGCGACGATCTTGCCGGGCTGGGCCGCCAGCCGGCGGCTGAGCGCCAGGCCGGTGTGGCTCGATCCGGTGAACAGCACGCCATCGACGCCCTCGTGCGCGGCCAGTGCCTTGCCTTCCTCGCCCGCGCCCACCAGCACTTGCGCCAGCGCAGCGGGCACGCCGGCGCGATGCAGGCACTGCATCAGCGCCAGCCCGGTCGCGGGCGCCTGTTCCGAAGGCTTGAACACCACGGCATTGCCGGCGATCAGCGCGGGGATGATGTGGCCGGCGGGCGCCTGCGCGGGCAGGTTGAATGGGCCGATCACGGCAATCACCCCGTGCGGCTTGTGACGCAGCGCAGCGGTTCCCTGCAAGGCGCTGTCGAGCCGGCGCTGCGCGGTGCGTTCGGCATAGCTGCGCACGGCGATTTCCACCTTGGCCAGCACCGTGTCGATCTCGCCGCGCGCTTCCCACAGCGGCTTGCCGGTTTCGCGTGCAATCAGCGTGGCCAGGCTTTCCGCATCCTTGCGCACTTCGTTGGCAAAGCGGCGCAGCAGTTCGATCCGGGTGGACAGCGGCTGCGCGGCCCAGGCCGGCCAGGCCCGCCGGGCGAGCGCCACGGCCGCGTCCACGTCTCCCAGCGGGCCGCGCCAGATCTCGGTGCCGGTGGCCGGCTCGATGGAAATGATCTCTCCGGCGGCCACGGGGCGAGCGTCGATCCTTGGAGTGGGGCTTGCTATCACGAAAGGGGATACACCAAAAGCGTTACGAATGGGTCAGCGATCGGCTGCGCAGCCTGTCGGATCGCTTAATGCCCGATTGTGCCTGCCAGTTCCGCATGCCCGGCGGGCCTTGGTGCAGGCCCCAGCGCTTCACCGAGACGGCGAATTTCCGCGACCTTGGCGTGCAGCGCGCTCCAGTCGTCATGCTCGGCGATCGGCGCCCAAAGGCTTTCCACTTCCTCGATCAACAGGCTGGGCGCCGCCGCTTCGTGCCACAGCGGGTGGTCCTGGCCCGTTGGCGTGTGGCCGGCTGCCGCATCCAGGCCGCGCCCGCCGCGATGGGCATGGAAAAACGCATCGGGGCCGATGTCCTGCGCGCGCATCGCCGCTTCGCTGGCCTCGACCAGGGCGGTGTCCGCCTCCAGCCCCTGCGGTTCCACGCCCAGGCGCCAGCACCAGCGCCGCGCCATGGCCGCCTGGTAGAGCGGACCGAATCGTTCGAGCGCGGCAATCAGCGGCGGGGCTTCTTCCACCAGACGCAGCGCGACGGCGAGTTGGCCGCAGTTCCACCCGATCACTTCGGGTTGACGGGCAAAGGCGTAGCGCCCGGCTTCGTCGAAATAGGCGGCGACGAAGCGTGGATCCCAGCGCGGCAGCCAGCGCCATGGGCCATAGTCGAAGCTTTCGCCCGTCACGTTCATGTTGTCGGTGTTGAGCACGCCGTGGACGAAGCCGGCGACCATGTAGCTGGCGGCCATGTCGGCCATGCGCGCCACCACCTGGTGCAGCAGGGTGGCGGCCGGGCTGGCGCCGGCGGGCGCCGCGTCGGCCGCGCCGGGGAACTGCGTCAGGCAATAGGCGATGAGCTGGCGCATCTCCTCGGGCTTGTCGAGCGCGAGCAGGCGCTGGAACGTGCCGATGCGGATGTGCCCGTGGCTCAGGCGCACGAGCACGGCGCTGCGCGTGGGCGAGGGTTCGTCACCCCGCCACAGGCTTTCGCCGGTTTCGATCACCGAAAAGGTGCGGCTGGTGTTCACGCCCAGCGCTTCGAGCATTTCGGTGGCGAGAATCTCGCGCACCGCGCCCTTGAGCGTCAGGCGCCCATCGCCCCGGCGGCTCCATGGCGTCTGCCCCGAACCCTTGGTGCCCAGGTCCATCAGGCGGCCCGCACCATCGCGCATCTGGGCAAAGGTGAAGCCGCGACCGTCGCCAAGCTCGGGATTGTAGACGCCGAACTGGTGGCCATGATAGCGCAGCGCGAGCGGGCCGGTCAGATTGCCGGGCAGCGGCGCGAACCGGCCGAAATGGGCGATCCATTCCGCCTCGCTCAGCCCGGCCAGGCCCACTTGCGCGGCGGCGCGATCGTTGCGCCAGCGCAGCACGGTCTGCGGGAAATCGGCGGCTTCCACCCGGTCGCCCAGCCACGGCGCCAGCGCCGCCAGTTGCGGATCGGGACGATAGGGAATGGCATCGCCGGCAAGCGGGCGATCCGACACGGCTTGCGGGACAGGCTCCATTCTTCCATTAGTGGGGTGCTTGAGGGCCACAGGCAAGGCGCCTTGTTGCCGCTTATGATTGCAAGATACGGGAATCGCGCGTTTGCCCACTGATGACGCCCACACCGCTTTCGACCTGCGTAGCTGGGCCAGTGCCGATGGCCTGCGCCTGACCTACCGCGCCTATGCGGCTCATGCTGCCGGTGGTGGGGAGCGCCTGCCGGTGATCTGCCTGCCGGGACTGACCCGCAATGGCCGGGATTTCGAGGATCTGGCCCCGCATATCGCCGCCAGCGGCCGCCGCGTGTTGTGCCCCGATCTGCGTGGGCGCGGGGAAAGCGATTACGCGCGCGATCCGATGACCTATCAGCCGCCGGTCTATGCGCAGGACTTGGCCGGGCTGCTCGCGGCGGAAAAGATCACCCGGTTCATCGCCGTGGGCACCTCGCTGGGCGGCATTCTCACGATGATGCTGGCTGCCTCGCAACAGGGGCTGGTGGCGGGCGCCGTGCTCAACGATATCGGCCCGGTGATCGAGGCCGAGGGGCTGGCGCGGATCACCGACTATGTCGGCCAGGGGCGCAGCTATCTGACCTGGATGCACGCCGCGCGCGGCCTGCGCGAGACGATGGGGGAAATCTATCCCGATTTCGCCATCGAGGACTGGCTGCGCCTGGCCAAGCGGCTGATGGCGTTGGGCACCGGCGGGCGCATCGCGTTCGACTATGACATGAAGATCGCCGTGCCGATCGAAGCGGCCGAGGATGCCCGCGACGCGGCCGAGGCCAAGGCGCGGGACGAAGGCGCAGCGCCGCCGCCGCCCGCCGCCGATCTCTGGCCGCTGTTCGCCGCGCTGGAGTCGGTGCCGCTGGTGGTGGTGCATGGCGCCACGTCAGACATTCTTTCGGCGCAGACCGCGCAGGCGATGGCCCAGCGCCATCCCGATTGCACGCTGGTCACCCTGCCGCGCGTCGGCCATGCCCCCACGCTGGACGAGCCCGAGGCGCGCGCCGCGATCGACGGCCTGCTGGCGCGCCTGGACTGACAAGGGCCGGACTCCACGCGATGACCCGATCTGCCAGCCCGGCCCGCCGCCTGCATGTGCTGCACCTGCATTCCACGTTTGATGCCGGCGGCAAGGAACGCCGCAGCGTGGCCCTGATGAACCGCTTCGGCGCGGCGCTCGACCATTCCGTGGTTTCGGCGCAGCCGGGCGCCATGGGCGCGCGCAGCCTGCTGGCGCGCGGGCTTTCGGTGCATTTCCCGCTGGGCTTTCCTTCGCTCACCGGCAAGCTGGGCGTCCGCCGCCTCCAGACCCTGGCGCGAGGCATGCAGGGGTTTGACCTGATCTGCACGTACAACTGGGGGGCGATGGACGCGGTCATGGCCCACGCCCTGTTCGCGCCGCTCTATGGCCTGGCGCCGCTGGTGCACCATGAAGACGGCTTCAATGCCGACGAGGCGGAGCGGCTCAACCCGCGCCGCAACTGGTTCCGCCGCGTGGCGCTGGCCCGGGCCAGCGCGCTCGTCGTGCCTTCGCGCCGGTTGGAAACGGTGGCGCGCGAGGTCTGGCACCAGCCGGCGGGCAAGGTCCATCGCGTGGGCAATGGCATCGACACTGCCGCCTATGCCCGCAAGGCGCGCCCCGATGCGCTGCCCCGGGTGATCAAGCGGCCGGGGGAAAAATGGGTGGGCACCCTGGCGGGCCTGCGCCCGGTGAAGAACCTGCCGCGCCTGGTCCGCGCGTTTCATGCCCTGCCCGAGGAATGGCATCTGGTGATCCTGGGCGAGGGGCCGGAGCGCGAGGCGATCCTGACCCAGGCGATGGATCTCAACGTGGGCCATCGCGTTCACCTGCCGGGCCATGTGCCCGATCCCGCGCTGGCGGTGGGCCTGTTCGATTTCTTCGCGCTGTCGAGCGACAGCGAGCAGTTTCCGCTTTCTGTGGTGGAGGCAATGGCCGCTGGCCTCGCCGTGGCCAGCCCCGCCGTGGGCGACGTGGCCGAGATCGTTTCGCCCGACAACGCGCGGTTCATCACCCCGCCCGGAGACGAGAGCGCGCTGGCCCAGGCCATGCTCGACCTTGCGCTTGACGAGCTGGCGCGGCGCCGCGCCGGTGCGGCCAACCGCGTGATTGCCACCCGCGATTACGATGAAAGCGTGATGGCGCAACGCTATGCCCGGATCTATGCCGATGCGCTGGGCCTGCCGCAATTCCCGTAATGCCCCCCGTAATAGAGCGTTGCATAACGCGGGATTGCCCTGGATTGCCTGCTTCACCGGCGGTTCAGCGGGGGACAGTCAGCATCATAGGCGTTGAAAAGGTGGCTCCATCCGCTAAACACCGCGCCCATTGCCGGGCGATTTTGCCCGTTCCTTGCCCCTAACCGCCGAAAGCGCAGCCTTGGCCCTGAGACCGAACCGCCCGCAAAACCGATCCGAACAGCTTGCCGCCGCGCGCGCCGCCCAGGGCGACGTCTTCGCGCGCGAAGTGGACGATGCCCTGCGCCAGGACGAAGCTTTCCACGCGCTGCGCAAGTGGGGCATTCCGGTGGGCGCCGCCGTGGTGCTGGCGCTGGCCGGGCTGGGCGGCTGGCTGTGGTACAGCAACCACCAGGACACCGTGCGCGGCCGCCAGGGTGAGCAACTGACCCAGGCGCTCGACTATGCCGACGCCGGCAATCCCAAGGCCGAGCAGGCGCTGCTCGACACGCTGGCCAAGGACGGCACGCCGGGCAACCGTGCCGCTGCACAACTGCTCCAGGCCGGGCTGGCTCAGGAAGCCGGCAAGGCCGACCAGGCGGCCAAGACCTTTGCCGCCGTCGCCGCCGACAGCAGCGCGCCGCAGGCCTATCGCGACGCCGCCACGGTGCGCGAAGTGGCGCTGAATTTCGACAAGCTGCCGCCGCAGCAGGTGATCGACCGCCTGAAGCCGCTGGCCGTACCGGGCAATGCCTGGTTCGGCAGTGCGGGCGAACTGGTGGGCCTCGCTTATCTCAAGCAGGGCCACGCCGATCTTGCCGGGCCGCTGTTTGCCGCCATTGCCAAGGACAAGGACGTGCCCGACACGATCAAGCGCCGCGCCCGCCAGGTTGCCGGCAGCCTGGGCGTTGACGCGGTGGACGATGTTGCGGCCGTGGTCGGGCAGGCGCAGTAAGGGGCCCCTCGCGGCCGAACCGTTTCCCGATCGATCGGGTTTGCAGGCATTGCGCACCGCCGCCCGCCAAAGGGCAGCCGGGGCATGACAGGACAAGGAAGACAGGCATGATCCGCATTCCCAGCCAGGGCTCGATGGCCGGCCAGCCCGGTGCCGGCACCGATCGGCGGGCGCGTTTGGCACTGGGCCGCGTGGCACTGGCCCCGGCGGCCGTGCTCGGCCTGGCGCTGGTCCTGGGCGGCTGCGCCGGCCACAAGGGCAAGGTCAAGGCGACCCCGACGGTGGGCGAGCGCATTCCCGTGCTCTCGCGCATCGAGGCCGGCACCAAGGTCGATCCCACGCTGGCCAGCATGGACGTGGTCGTGCCCGCGCCGGTGGTCAACAGCGAGTGGGCGCAGGGCGGCGGCACCGCCAGCAAGGCCTCCGGCCACCTGGCCCTGGCCGATGCGCCGCAAAAGCTGTGGGCCGTGCGCATTCCTGGCTCCTCACCCAAGCAGCGCCTGGCCGCCTCGCCGGTGATCGGTGGTGGCACGCTGTTCGTGATGGACACCGATGGCGTGGTCCACGCGCTGGACGAGAACAACGGCCACGAAAAGTGGAAGCACGGCTTCCGCGTGCCGGACAAGAACGATTCGATCTTCGGCGGCGGTGTCAGCTTCGACTCCGGCGCGGTCTATATCACCACCGGGCTGGGTGAAGTGGCCGCGCTCGATGCCGCCGATGGCAAGGTCAAGTGGCAGGTCAAGCCCGCCGGCCCCCTGCGCGGCGCGCCGACCGTGGCCTTTGGCGCGGTCTATGTGATGACGCAGGACAACCAGATCTTTGCGCTCAACACCGCTGATGGCACCAACCTGTGGAACCAGTCGGCCTCGGTCACGCAGAGCGGCGTGTTCGGCGTGGCGGCGCCGGCGGCCGGGCAGGGCACCGTGATCGCCGGCTACAGCTCGGGCGAGCTGGTTGCCTATCGCTATGAAAACGGGCGGCAACTGTGGTCCGACGCGCTGGCGCGGACCTCGATCGCGACCAGCGTTTCGACGCTGACCGATATCGACGCCGATCCGATCATCGAACGCGGCCGGGTCTATGCCCTGGGCCAGGGCGGGCGCATGGCCGCCTACGAACTGGTCAGCGGGCAGCGCATCTGGGAACTGAACCTGGCGGGCATTTCCACCCCGGCGGTGGCCGGCGAATGGATCTTTACCCTGACCGACGAGGACAAGCTGCTGTGCATCGCCAAGTCCACCGGCAAGGTCCGCTGGATGAGCCAGTTGCCGCACTACAGGAAGCCCAAGAAGAAGGAAAACCCGATCTTCTGGACCGGCCCGGTGCTGGCGGGCAACAAGCTGTGGGTGGCCAATTCGCGCGGCGAGATTTCCACGGTGACGGTGGGCGATGGCACGCTGGCGCGGGTGACCAAGGTGGCCGCGCCGGTCACCCTGCCGCCGGTGGTGGCGGACAAGACGCTGTTCGTGCTGGATGACAGCGGCGAGATCACCGCCTGGCGTTGATTCCGGGGCGTTAAATCTTCGGCGTTAACCTTCTTCACCGATTTTCCACTTCTGCTGGTATAAGCGGGCGGGCATGATTGAAACGCCCGCCCGCTCCGCTTCATCCCGTCCGCCCAGCGACGTTTCCGCCTGGGTCGGGCTGGTCGGCCTGGCCGGGCTGCTGCTGTGGGTGGCGATCTGCCGCGCCTGGCCGCAGATCGGGGAGGCGCTTGGCCTGCCCGGACCCCGCGCGCGGCTTTCCGGTTCGAGCGCGGCGGTGCTGGCGCTGGTCTTTTCCGGCACGCCGATGGTCGCCTGGTCGCTACTGGTGGACAAGGTCCATCGTCGCGCCTCTACCGGCATCGACTGGTCCGCCCCGCGCCCCTTGCGCAGCGTGCTCGATGTGTCGATCACCAAGCTCGCCGGGCTCTGGGCCACCTGGGCGCTGATCGCCTTTGTCTATTGCCTGGGGCGCTGGTACTGGCGCGGGCAATATCTCTTTGCCATGGACCTCTTGGAAACGGCCGCGCCGTTCCTGTTCCTGGGCGCCATTCCCTATGTGCTGTGGCTCGACCGCGTGCTGGTGGAGCCGCGCGATGGCGCCTGGCATTTCGGCGCGATGCTGATCGGGCGCGAAGCCTATGCGACCGAGCAGGTCTGGCACCATCTGCGCGCCTGGACAGTGAAGGGATTTTTCTGCGCCTTCATGATCTCGATCCTGCCCGGTGGCTTTGCCGCGGTGGTGGAGGCCGACTGGTCCGGACTGTGGGCCAATCCGGTGCGCTGGTCCAACACCGCGATCGAGGCGATGTTCATGATCGACGTGCAGATTGCCATGGTCGGCTATCTGCTGACGATGAAGCCGCTCGATGCGCAGATCCGCACCGCCAATCCCTATCTGGCGGGCTGGGTGGCGGCGCTGATCTGCTATCCGCCCTTCGTGCTGATGGGCGGCGGCGGCGTGCTCGACTATCACCAGAATACCGCCGAATGGGCCTGGTGGTTCGATGGCCATCCGGCGCTGCTGTGGATCTGGGGCACGGCGCAAGTCTTGCTGACGGCGATCTATGCCTGGGCGACGATCGCGTTCGGCCTGCGCTTTTCCAACCTCACCTATCGCGGCGTGCTGACCAACGGGCCTTACGCCTTCACCCGGCACCCGGCCTATCTGTCCAAGAACCTGTTCTGGTGGCTGGTGACGCTGCCGTTCCTGGCAACGACCCATTCCAAGGTCGATGCCGTGCGCAACACGGTGACCCTGGCGCTGGTCAGCGCGGTCTATTTCTGGCGCGCCAAGACCGAGGAAAGGCACCTGCTGGGCGAAGACGCGAAGTATCGCGCGTATCATGCCTGGATGGCTGAGCATGGGCTGATCACGCGGCCACTGGCGCGATTGGGGCAGTTGGTGGTGGGCAGGTCTGCGCCTGGGGTTCACCACCCCCCGACCCCCTCCTCTGAAGAGGAGGGGGAGCAGGTCCGAGCATGAAAAAGCCCCCTCCTCTTTAGAGGAGGGGGTTGGGGGTGGTGCGAAACCTGACGCTACGCTGTCAGACCGCCACTCCCTCGTCGCTTTCGAACACGCGGATGTTGCGCTCGCTCAGGCCGAGGGCCTGGCGTTCCTGCGCCCAGGTGGCCATGTGCGCGGTCTGGAAATGGGCGTCGAGCGCGGCGCGGTCGCGCCATTTTTCGCTGACGTGGATCACTTCCGGATCCAGCGCATCGTGCGAATAGGCATAGGCCAGGCAACCGTCTTCGGCGCGCGTGGCCTCGATCACCTTGCGCATCATCGGCGCGGCGGCTGCGAACGCCGCCTTGGGCAGGCGGAACGTGCCCATGACCAGGATCATCGCAGGTTTCCTTTCAAAAGCTCTTGGCGGCGTAGATCTGCGACAGATCGCCGCTCCAGGCGCCGTTGTAGAGATCGAGCAGCCGCTCGGCCGGTGTTTTGCCCGAGGCGACGATTTCATCGAGCGGCAGGAGATAGCCGGTCTCGTTGTCGCCAGCGGCGTTGAGCTTGCCGCGCGCCGCGAGGCCGGAGCGGGCAATGTCGAGCACGCGCGGGGCGATATCGCGCAAGGTGCCGCCGCCCGGCAGCGGCGCGTCGAGCCCCAGCCGGGGCACGCTGGCGCGCAGGGCCTCGCGGCCTTCCATGCTCCAGTCCTTGACCAGATCCCACGCCGCATCGAGCGCGCCCTGGTCATAGAGCAGGCCGACCCACAGCGCCGGCAGCGCGCAGATGCGACTCCACGGACCGCCGTCGGCGCCGCGCATTTCGAGGAACGATTTCAGCCGCACTTCGGGGAAGGCGGTGGAAAGATGGTCCACCCAGTCGCTCTTGCGCGGCTTTTCGCCGGGCAGCGCGGGCAGCTTGCCATCCAGGAAATCGCGGAACGACTGGCCCGCCGCATCGATGTACTTGCCGTCGCGGAACACGAAATACATCGGCACGTCGAGCATGTAGTCGACATAGCGTTCATAGCCGAAGCCGTCTTCGAACACGAACGGCAGCATGCCGGTGCGCGCGGGATCGGTGTCTGACCAGATGTGGCTGCGATAGGACAGGAAGCCATTGGGCTTGCCTTCCAGGAACGGCGAATTGGCGAACAGCGCGGTCGCCAGCGGCTGCAACGCCAGGCTGACGCGGAACTTCTGCGCCATGTCCGCTTCGCTGGAATAGTCCAGGTTGGTCTGGATGGTGCAGGTGCGCAGCATCATGTCCAGCCCCATCGTGCCCACGCGGGGCATGTGGCGCAGCATGATCTCATACCGGCCCTTGGGCATGATCGGCAGTTCGGCGCGCGTCTTGTCGGGCCACAGGCCGAGGCCGAGATAGCCAAGGCCGAAGCGATCGCCGATCTGCTTGACCTGGGCCAGGTGGCGCCCGGTTTCGGCGCAGGTTTCGTGGAGGCTTTCGAGCGGTGCGCCCGACAGTTCGAGCTGGCCCGCCGGCTCCAGGCTGACCGCGCCGTCGGGGCCGGACATGGCGATGACCTTGCCGCCTTCCAGCACCGGCTCCCAGCCGAATTCGGTCAGCGCCATCAGCAGGTCGCGGATGCCGCCGGGCTCGTCATACGAGGGGGCGGCGTGGTCGGCGGTGCGATAGACGAACTTCTCGTGCTCGGTGCCGATTCGCCAGGCTTCGCGCGGCTTTTCCCCGCGCTGCATCGGGGCGACAAGCTGATCCCGGCTCTCGATGAGAGGATCGTTGCTATCTGAAACCTGTCTCGTGCTCATGCGCGCATCCGTTACTGGCCAAACGGCCTTTGCGCCAGCGATAAACGCGGGATGAACGGTTGCAGGGACGCAATAATCGGGAGTGGTGCTGGACCTCGCACCACCCCCAACCCCCTCCTCTAAAGAGGAGGGGGCTTTCCGGCCTAACTCCCCCTCCTCTTCAGAGGAGGGGGGCGGGGGGTGGTGGAAGGCTAACTCTGCGCCCAATCGCCCGCGACGCCCATCCACAGCCCAAGGCCTGCCACCGCAGCGGTCTCCCCGCGCAGGATGCGTGGCCCCAGGGTGATGGCGCGGGCGGCGGGGTGGGCGCGGATCGCGGCGCGTTCGGCTTCGTCGAAGCCGCCTTCCGGGCCGATCAGCAGCGCGGCCGGCCCGTTGTGCGCGGCAAAGGCCGGCGCGGCCGGGGCGCCGCCCTGTTCGTCGGCAAAGAACAGGGCGCGGTCTTCGGGCCAGGCGCGCAGCAGCGTGTCGAGCTTGGCCGGCTCGGCCAGCAGCGGTAGGGCGGTGCGCGCGCATTGCTCGGCCGCTTCGGTCATGATCGTGGTGGCGCGCTCGGCGTTGAGCTTGTCGGCCACGCAGCGGCGGGTGATCACCGGGCGCACTTGCGCCGCGCCCAGTTCGGTGGCCTTTTCCAGCACCCAATCGAACGCCTGCTTCTTGAGCAGCGCGGGGCAAAGCCACAGGTCCGGCACGGCCTCCAGCGGGCGCATCTGGCGCTCCACGGTCAGGGTCATGTCGCGCTTGCCGGCATGGGCCACGCGGGCGAGCCATTCGCCGGTCTGGTTGTCGCACAGCACCACGGCATCGCCCGCGCCCGCGCGCATGACCTTGCCCAGATAGTGCGCCTGTGCGCCGTCGAGCAGCACGCTGGCCCCTTCGTCCAGCCGCTGCGCTACGAACAGGCGCGGGGCGGAGCGGGGCGGCCAGGCGGGGGTGGCGGGCAGATGATCGGTCATGCCCCGGTTCATAGGCAGGGGAGGGGGCGCGGGCAACATGGTGGGCGATCTGTCCCCTTGCGGGCCTTGCCAAACCGGCGCAGGAGCAGGAGCGCATGATCACCGCAACCGACCAGATCGTCCCTGATAGCGAACACCGCGGGCTGGTGGCCCGCCTGCCGCAACCCTGGCGCGACTATGCGCTGCTCGCCCGGCTCGATCGGCCGATCGGCTGGTGGCTGCTGTTCTGGCCTTGCGCCTGGGGCGTGTTCCTGGCCGGCGGGGCGCGGCAATGGCATTTGGTGGCCTGGATGCTGCTCGGCTCGATCGCCATGCGCGGGGCAGGCTGCGTCTACAACGATATCGTCGATGCCGATCTCGATGCCCGCGTGGCGCGCACTGCGCAGCGCCCGGTGGCGAGCGGCCGGGTGCGCAAGAAGGCGGCCTGGGCCTGGCTGCTGCTGCTTGCGGCGGTGGGCCTCGTCGTCCTGCTGCAATTGCGCTGGCAGGCGCAGCTCGTGGCGCTGGGCAGCCTGGCGCTGGTCGCGGCCTATCCGTTCATGAAGCGCATCACCTGGTGGCCGCAGGCCTGGCTGGGCCTGGTCTTCACCTGGGGCGCGCCCACCGGCTGGGTCGCGGTGCACGACGGTGATCTTGGCGCGCTGGCCGCGCTCTATGCCGGGGCGATGTGCTGGTGCATCGGCTATGACACGATCTATGCCCTGCAAGACCGCGAGGACGATGCCCTTGTCGGCATCCGCTCCAGCGCGCGGGCGCTCGGCAGCAAGGTGAAGCCGGGCGTGACCGCGTTTTATGCCGCCGCCGTGGCGTTCTGGGCGCTGGCGTTCTGGCTCGTCCATCCCGATCCGCTGGCCCTGCTGGCGCTGCTGCCGGTGGGCCTGCATCTCGCCTGGCAGGCGCTGAGCCTGGACGTGGACGATGGCGGCAATGCCCTGGCGCGGTTCCGCTCCAACCGCACGGCGGGGTTCCTGCTGGCGCTGGCCTGTCTCGTGGTGGGGAGTGCTTGAGTTAGGGCATGTCGCGCTAAACCGCCTGTGCCAGCAATTCCTCCGCCCCGCCCAGGTCGACGCTGACCAGGCGGGAAACGCCGCGTTCCACCATGGTCACGCCGAACAGGCGATGCATCCGGCTCATCGTCACGGCGTTGTGGGTGACGATCAGGTAGCGGGTCTGCGTTTCGCCAACCATCGTGTCGAGCAGGTCGCAGAAGCGTTCGATATTGGCGTCGTCGAGCGGGGCGTCGACTTCGTCGAGCACGCAGATCGGGGCCGGATTGGTCAGGAACAGGCCGAAGATCAGCGCCACGGCGGTGAGCGCCTGTTCCCCGCCCGACAGCAGGGTGAGCGATTGCAGGCGCTTGCCCGGCGGCTGCGCCATGATTTCCAGCCCTGCTTCCAGCGGATCGTCGCTGTCCACCAGGGCCAGATGCGCTTCGCCGCCGCCGAACAGGCGGGTGAACAGGCGGCGGAAATGGCCGTCCACCGCCTCGAACGCGGCGCGCAGGCGTTCGCGGCCTTCGCGGTTGAGATTGCCGATCGAGCCGCGCAGGCGGTTGACCGCTTCGGCGAGTTCGGCCTGCTCGGCCAGGCTTTCGGCCTGGCGCGCTTCGGCCTGGGCGAGTTCCTCGGCGGCGACCAGATTGACGGGGCCGATGCGTTCACGTTCGGCCATCAGGCGCTCGTGCGTGGCGCTTTCGGTGGCCGCCTCGCCCACGTCGGCACTGGCAAAGGCAAAGCGTTCGGCCAGCAGCGGGGGCGGGCACTGAAAGCGTTCGCCGGAAATGCCGGCCATTTCCTGGCGGCGCTGGTCTTCGTGGGTGGCGCGGGCACTGGCCGTGGCGCGGGTTTCGCGCGCGGTGGCAAGCGCTTCGTTGGCCCGGGCCAGGGCTGCATCGGCGGCCTTGCCGGCCGCTTCGGCAGCGGCCAGCGCGGCTTCGGCCTGGGCCAGATCGCTGGCTAGGCGCGCGCGAATCGCTTCGCCCTGTTCGATTTCGGCGATCAGTCCGGTGGGCTTGGCGGCGCTGACGGCGCGCTCCTGCGCCAGTTCCTCCGCCCGCGTGGCCATCTGCGCCAGCCGCTTGGCCGCATCGCCGGCGCGGGCCTGCCAGTTGCGCATGTCGGCCTTCATGCCGCCCAGCCGTTCGCGCCCGACGGCCAGGCCCTGCTCCAGCGCGGCATGGGCGGCCATGGCCTGTTGCAATGCGGCGCGGGCGGCCTGGTGCGCTTGCCGCGCGGTTTCCACCGCCGCGCGGCCCTGCGCCGGATCGGGCAGCGCGGCGTGGCGCGCTTGTGCCTGCGTCACCTCGGCCTGCGCGGCGGTGACCTGCTGGTCCAGCGCTTCGCTCTGGCGGGCGAGATCGGCGGCGCGGGCCTCGCGCTGGGCGCGGGCAGCCTCGGCCTGGTCCAGCGCGCGCAGGGCGCTGCGCTCGGCCTCGGCCGCCTGGCCAATGGCGCGTTCCACCCCGCTCCATTCCGCCTGGACCTGGGCCAGGCCATCCCGCGCGGCCAGGTGCGCCGCCTCTGCGGCCTGGACCGTGGCTTCGAGTGTGGGCAGGCGGCTTTCCAGATCGGAGAGGCGGTTGTCGGCTTCCAGCGCGGCCGCTTCGGCAGCGCCTTCGCCGCGCGCGACGAAGCCATCCCAGCGGCGCAAGTGTCCGGCGCGGGTGACGAGCCATTCGCCGGGCGCGAGCGGCTGGCCTTCGTCGCGTTCCACCGCGCGCACCAGGGCCAGCCGCGCGGCGAGTTCGGGCGGGCAGGTGGGCACCTGGTGCAGCAGCGCGTCGGCCAGGGCGGCGGGGGCCTCCGCGCCGGTCCAGAACCGGCCTTCGCCCACAGCCGGCGCAGCGCCGAGCGGGGCCATGGCATCGCGGCCCAGCACGGCGGCCAGAGCGCGCTCCCAGCCCGGCGCGATGCGGCAGCCGGAGAGCGCCGCCGGTCCGCGCCCCTTGGCAGCGGCGGCCTTGGCCCGCGCCGCCTTGTCGCGCGCCAGCGCTTCGGCCTCGCGCGCCACGCCCGCCAGCTCGGCCCGCGCGGTGGCCAGCGCATTGGCGGCGTTGTCGCGCTCCTGGGTCAGGCGCTCGCGGCTCGTGGTCAGTTCCTCGCGCCGGGCGCGCTGGGCGGCAAGCGTGGCGGCGGCCTGCGCGCGGCGCGCTTCCGCTTCGGCCAGGGCCAGCGCCGGATCGGGCTGCGCGGCGAGTGCGGCCTGCTCTTTGCCCAGGCGCTGGTGCTCGCTGTCGAGCCGGGCCAGCGCGCCTTGCGCCGCCGCGAGCGCGGCCTGCGCCACGCGCCATTCGGCTTCCACGCCGGCCTGCTCGGCCTGGGCCTGGGCCTGGGCCAGTTCGGCGGCGCGGGCGGCGCGCTCGGCTTCGTCCAGCGCGGCGGCAAGCAGCGGGCGGCGCGCGTCGTCGGCCTCCAGCGCGGCTTGCGCGGTGGCGAGGTCGCTCTCCAGCCGGGCCAGTTCCTGCGCGGCCTGCGCGGTCAACTGGTCGGCCTGGGCGCGGTCTTCGGCGATGGCGCGCAATTGCCGGTCGATGTCGGTCAGGCGCTGTTCGGCGGCTTCCAACTGGGCAGAGAGCGCCGCCATGCGCTGGCCGTGGGCGGCGGCATCCTGCCGCCGGTCGAACAGGTCTTCGCGCGCCTGGGCGAGGGCGGCGGCGGCGCTGTGCTGCGCGCCTTGCGCGGTGACGGTGGCGGCCTGGGCACCCGCCACCAGGGCTTCGGCGCGCGCCGCCTCGTCCCGCGCGGCCTGGGCGGCGGCAGCGGCATCGCGCCAGCGGGCAAAGACCAGCCGGGCTTCGGCCACGCGAATCTTGTCGGATACCGTGCGATAGCGTTCGGCCGAGCGGGCCTGGCGGCGCAGGTTGGCGATCTGGCCGTCCATGCCGGCCATCAGGTCTTCCAGCCGGGCGAGGTTGGCCTCGGTGGCGCGCAGTTTCTGTTCGGCGTCGCGGCGGCGCACATGGAGGCCGGCGATGCCCGCCGCCTCTTCCAGCATCATGCGGCGTTCGGCAGGCCTGGCGGCGATGACCGCGGCGATGCGCCCCTGGCTGACCAGCGCCGGGCTGTGCGCGCCGGTGGCGGCATCGGCAAAGATCAGCCCGACATCCTTGGCGCGCACGTCCCGCCCGTTGACGCGATAGGCCGAGCCCGCACCGCGTTCGATCCGCCGCACCACTTCCAATTCACCGCCCCACGCATCGTCCGGGTCGGTCTGCGCGGTCAGGGCCACTTCGGCAAAGGCGCGGGCCGGGCGGCTGGCGCTGCCGGCAAAGATCACGTCGTCCATCCCGGCGCCGCGCATGGCCTTGGCCGAGGCTTCGCCCATGACCCAGCGCAGCGCTTCGAGCAGGTTCGACTTGCCGCAGCCGTTGGGGCCGACCACGCCGGTCAGCCCCGGTTCGATGCGCAGTTCGGCCGGTTCGACGAAGCTTTTGAAACCCGAAAGTTTCAGGCGCTGGAAATGCATCGAACCGGCCCCCCGGAATCGGGGATCAGCGCGCGCCGGCGCGTTGCAGGATGGGTTCGAGCTGTTCCCAGGTGGCCACGTCCACGTTCTTGCCGTTGACGATGAACGTGGGCGTGCCGGTGATGTTGTACTTGTCGCCGGCGGTCTGGGTGTCGCTGGCCAGCGCTTCGGCGGTCTTGGTATCGGCCAGGCACGCCATCGCCTGGTCACGGGCGATGCCGCGCGCGCCGAAGAAATCGATCAGGCCGCCCTTGTCGGCCATCACGCCGAACATCTTGGCCGGCGGCAGGTTCATCGCCTGGATTTGCTGGCCCGCCGCCTGAAGCTTGGGGAAGAGGTCCTTCTGGTTGGCATAGACCTGCTGGGTCAGCGCAAAGAAGCTGTCGGGCGTGCCGCAATGCGTCAGCATGGCCATCGTCGTGTCGAACGGATCGCGCACGAAGTTGCGGAATTCCAGGCTGACCCGGCCGCTGTTGACATACGTATCACGCAGCTTGGGGAAGCCCTTTTCCTCGAATTCGGCGCAGTGCGGGCAAGTGAGCGAGCCGAACTCGATCAGCTTGATCGGCGCGTCGGGGTTGCCCATCACATAGCCGCCCTCGGTGGTCTTGCTGACCACGTCGCTCCAGGCCTTGCCGGCGGGTGCGGCCACGGTGGGCAGGGCTTGCGCCGATTGCGCGGCGGGGCCGCCAGCATCGTCCTTCTTGCCGCAGGCGGCAAGGCCAAGGGTGAGCGGCAGGGCGAGCAGGGCAAGGCGGGCAGTGGCAAATTTCATCGCGTGGGTTCCCGTTCGATGGGGCAAATGGGGAGGGGGAAGCGGTCCGGTCAGTTCATCCGCGCTTCAAGCTGCGGCTTGAGCGCGGCCCAGCTTGCCGTGCCGGCCAGCGGCAGGCCGTTGATCAGGAACGCCGGAGTGCCTTCGACATAGTCCTTGTCGGCCGCTTCCTTGGTGCCGGCGGCCAGGCGATTGGCCAGCGCCTCGTCAGCCAGGCAGCGATCGGCAGCAATGCGGCTGACCCCGCGCGAGGCCATCATGTCATAGAACTTGAAATCGCTGGCGATGGCGCGGGTGCGGCTCGCGAGCGGGCCGGTGCTCCAGCGCTGGCGCTGGGCCTGGCTGGCGGTCATTTCCAGGCCGATCCAGTCTTCCTGGCGGGTCAGGAACATCAGGTGGGTCTGCCAGAACTGCGCCGGCGAAACGCAGTGGGTCAGCAGCGCCACAGTCAGATCGATCGGATCGCGCACGAAATTGCGCACTTCGATCGAGCCCTTGCCCGGCGCGATGAAGCCCAGGCGAAGCTGGCCATCGGCCTCCTGCGTGAAATGGGCGCAGTGCGGGCAGGTGTAGCTGATGTATTCCACCAGCTTGATCGGCGCGTTGGGATTGCCCAGCACGAAGCTGTCGCGCGCCGTGCGCACCACCGTCTGGTTCCAGTTGCGCCCGGCCGGGGCGGCGGGGGCTGCCTTTTTCGGCGGGGCGGCCAGCGCCGGATGCGCGGCCAGCAGGCCAAGCGCGGCGGTGAGCGAGAGGGCGATGGTCTTGGCAGCGGAACGAAGCTTCATGGTCACTTGCGAATGTCCCTGTTGTCCGTGTCTTTCTTGGCGCTGGCTTCGCCCAGCGAGCGCGCCAGCGATTCGAGCACTGCGCGCAGTTCCGGATCGCCGATGGCGCGCAGGCTGTCGCCTAGGTCCATCGGCACCGGCTTCAAAGCGGGCGGCGCCAGCGGTGCCGGACCTGTCGGGCGCGGTGCCTGAACCACGCCTTGACGCAGCTTGACCTTGGCCACGGCGCGATAGCCGAAGAAGCGGTTCACCCGCTCGATGATCTCGGGCACGACGTGCTGGATCAGCGGGGCATGGGCCGGGGTGACCACCAGTTGCAGGATGCCGTCGCCCTTTTCACCCGGCGCGAAGCGGATCGATTCGGGCATGCAGTGGCGGGCATGGGCCGTGCCGACGATTTCGGGCCAGCGCGTGACGACCGAGCTTTGCACAAAGCCGAAGCGGCGGAACGCGGTGCGGCCGATCGCCGGCATCAGATCGGCGATCTGGCGCGCTTCGCCGCCGCGCTTGCGCTCGACTGGCCGGGCTGGGGCCGCCGCCTTGGCAGCACCCTTTCGGGCAGAACGGGGTTTGGCCTGATCGCTTTCCATCGTGGGGCCTGCCATGCCATAGCGGCGCCATGCAAGCCAGTAGCCATCCTGACGATTTCCCCGCCTGCCATGATGAAAGCGGGGCCGACGAAAACGGGGCTGATAAAAGCGGGGCTGGCACGGCAGACCGGTTGCTGGCGTGGTATGATCGCAATGCGCGCTTGCTGCCCTGGCGCAGCCCGCCGGGCACGCCCGCGCCCGATCCCTACCGCGTGTGGCTGTCCGAAGTGATGCTGCAACAGACCACGGTGGCCGCCGTCGGCCCGTATTTCGACAAGTTCACCCGAACCTGGCCCACCGTGCACGATCTGGCGGCGGCCGACGATGCCGTGGTCATGGCCGCGTGGGCGGGGCTGGGCTATTACGCCCGCGCCCGCAACTTGCTGGCCTGCGCCCGCGCGGTGGCGGCGCTCGGGGCTTTTCCCGATACCGAGGAGGGCCTGCGCGCGCTGCCCGGCCTTGGCGCCTATACCGCGGCGGCAGTGGCGGCGATCGCGTTCGATCGCCATGCCGTGGTCGTCGATGCCAATGTGGAGCGCGTGGTGGCGCGGCTCTTTGCCATCGATACGCCGCTGCCCGCTGCAAGGCCGGCGATCCGCGCCGCCACGGCCACGATCACGCCACAGCGCCGCGCCGGCGATTTCGCGCAGGCGATGATGGACCTGGGCGCCACGATCTGCACGGTCAAGACGCCGCGCTGCCTGCTGTGCCCGTTGCGCCAGGACTGCCGCGCCGCCGCCGAAGGGCGGGCCGAGGGGCTGCCGGTGAAAGCCGCCAAGAAGGCAAAGCCGACCCGCCAGGGCCGTGCCTTCTGGATTGAGCGGATCGGGCCGGGCGGAACCGCCGAAGTTCTGATGGTGACGCGGCCGGGCAAGGGCATGCTGGGCGGCATGCGGGCCTTGCCCGACGATGGCTGGAGCGCGCGCGGCGATGGCGATGGCCAGGCGCCGCTGGCGGGCACCTGGCGATCGGCCGGGGTGGTGCGCCACGGTTTCACCCATTTCGATCTCGAACTGCAATTGATGGTGGGCGAAGCGCTTTCTGCCGCTAAGATTGCGGGCGCCCACTGGTGGCCCCGTGATGATGTGGAAAACGCAGGGTTGCCAACGGTTTTCGCCAAGGCGGCGCGGCTTGCACTGGCCGGCACGCAGGATATCTGAAGGAAAGGTTCGGCAATGCACGAAGGCATGACGTTTGCGCCGACACCGGCGCTCAGCCGCCGCTCTTTGCTCGGCGGCGCCGGGCTTTTGGGGGGTGGCCTGCTGTTGCGGCGCTGGGCTCATGCGGCCCCCGTCGATCCGCGCCTGCCGGCGCTGTCGGCGCTCCTCGATGATTACGTGGGCAGCGGCAAGCTGGTTGGCGCCGTGGCCACGCTGGGATGGGGCACGCAGGCACCCGAAGTGGTGGCGCGCGGCGTGGGCACGCGCGGCGATTCGCGCGCTGTCGATGAAAACAGCCTGTTCCGCCTCTATTCGATGACCAAGCCGATCACCGGCATGGCGGCGATGATGCTGATCGACGAGGGCAAGCTCAAGCTGGACCAGCCGATTGCCGATTTCCTGCCCGGCTTTGCGCACATGACCGTGCTGGCCGATCCGGCCGGTCCGGTGGACAAGGTGGTGCCCGCCACGGCCCCGATCACGGTGCGCAACCTGCTCACCCACACTGCCGGCCTTGGCTATACCATCGTCCAGACCGGGCCGATCCGCGATGCCTATGCCAAGGCCGGGATCATGCCGTTCGAAACCAGCCGCGTGCCGGTGCCCGGCTTTGGCGAAACCCATACCGCGCCCAGCCTGGCCGCCTTTGCCGACAATTTGGCGCAGTTGCCGCTGGTCTATCAGCCGGGCACGCGCTGGTCCTATTCGGTCGGGCTCGATCTGATGGGGCGGGTGATCGAATTGGCATCGGGCCAGGAATTCGCGGCGTTCCTCAAGGCGCGTTTCTTCGATCCGCTGGGCATGGACAGCACCTCGTTCCAGCTTGCCCGTGCCGACGTGCCGCGCTTCACCACCAATTATGTCGTCGCAGATGGCCGCCTGCTGCCGATCGACGTGGCCGCCAATTCGATCTTCCTCGATCGTCCGGCCTTTCCGTTTGGCGGGGCAGGGCTGATCTCCTCGCCGCGCGATTATGACCGGTTCCTGGCCATGCTGCTGAACGGCGGGGTCTTTGCCGGCAAGCGGGTGATGAGCCAGCGCGCGGTGGACATGGGCACCAGCAATCTGCTGCCGCCCGACGCCAGCACCGCCGGCACCTGGATCGCCGGCCATGGCTTTGGCGCGGGTGGGCGCGTGGGGCTGGGCGATGCGGCCGGCACGTATGGCTGGTCGGGCGCGGCGGGCACGATCGGCTTCATCAGCAAGGTCGGCGGCGTGCGTGCGGGGTTCTATGCCCAGTTCATGCCGAGCACGACCTATCCGTTCAGCGAAGCATTTCCCCAGGCCGTGCGCAGCGATGTGCGCGCGCGCATCCTGGCCCAGCACAAGGTTGCCGCATGACCGATTCCGCCACTCTGGCCCGCGCCCTGCCGTCCATTGCCTATGCCGGCAATCCACTGGACCGGGCCGATGCCGTGCGCAGCGATCCGGCGCGGCTGGCTGCGGTGCAGGCCGCGCCGGGCGCGCGGCTGCTGGTGCTCGACGGCCTGGCCCCTGAATTTGGCGCAGACGGCGGACTGACCTGGGCGCCCCTGGCCACGGCGGGGGAAGGGGCGGAGCTGGTGTTCCTTGGCCTGGATGCCGATGGGCAGGGCTGCTTTGCCGCCGTGGACCCGGCGCTGGGCGGCAGCACGGCGCCCGCCGCGCCAAACCTGCGCGCGCTGCTCGATGCCATGCCGGCGCAAGACCTGGCGATCTATGGCGGGGCGCGCAGCCTGGTCGACTGGCATGCGCGCCACCGCTTCTGCGCCCGCTGCGGCCATGCCACGCGCGGCGCCAAGGGCGGGTGGCAGCGTTCCTGCACCAATCCGGCTTGCGGCGCGGAGCACTTCCCTCGCGTCGATCCGGTCACGATCATGCTGGTGGAGCATGAAGGCCGCCTCTTGCTGGGCCGCCAGCCGCGCTTTCCGGCGGGGCGCTATTCCGCCTTGGCCGGCTTCGTGGAGCCGGGCGAGACGGTGGAGGAAGCCGTGGCGCGCGAAGTGCTGGAGGAAGCCGGCGTCCGCGTGCACAGCGTGCGTTATGTCGCCAGCCAGCCCTGGCCCTATCCCTCGTCGCTGATGATTGCCTGCCACGCACTGACCGACGAGCCGATCATCGCCATCGACCACAACGAACTGGAAGACGCCCGCTGGTTCACCCGCGCGGAAGTGGCCGCCGCACTGGAAGGCCGCCCCGACGCCCCGTTCGGTGCGCCCACGCATACCGCCGTGGCGCGGCACCTGCTGGAATGGTGGATGGTGGCGCGGGGATAGGTCGCGTCAGGTTGCGTCAGGCTTGGCACCACCCCCCGCCCCCCTCCTCTGAAGAGGAGGGGGCTTTTTTGTCAGTGCTTTAACTCCCCCTCCTCTTCAGAGGAGGGGGGCGGGGGGTGGTGGGAAGCCTGACACAAACCCCGAACCCAACCCCTTCAAACCAGCCCCAGCTTCGCCAATTCCCCGGCAATCTCGGCCGGCAGCACATCGCCCGCCTCACCATCGCCTAGGTCGGCCGGGGCATCGGCTGGTTCGAGATAGCGCCAGCCCTGATGCGCGCGGCGCGGCTTGGGCACCACGTCGATCAGGCGCGTGGAGACCAGGATATTGGTGCGCCCGCCTTCGGTTTCCTCGAAGCCGAGGATTTCGCTGCGCGCCACGAGCTGGTGCTTGAGGATCCAGTAGAGCGAGCCGCCGATCATCTCGGCATGGCGGCGCGGGCAGTTGCGCGTGGTCAGGCGGGCGACGCCTTCCGGGTTCAGCCGGGGCGAGCGATGGCCGCTTTCGAACCATTCGTGGATTTCGGCCAGCGACTGCGCGCCATAGGCCACCTTGGTCATGTGCAGGGGCATTGCAGGTGTCTTCCGATCGGTTTCAGGCAGCAAGACCGGTGATCACGGCCAGCCCCAGGAACGAGAAGAAGCCCATGACATCGGTGGCCATCGTCACGAATACGGCCGAAGAGACAGCCGGATCCACGCGCAGGCGATCGAGCGTGACCGGCACCAGGATTCCGGCAAGGCCCGCGACCAGGTTGTTGATCACCATGGCCGCGGCGATCACCGCGCCCAGGTGTGGGTTGCCGAAGATCAGCGTGGTGCCCACCCCGATCAGCACGCCCAGCGACAGGCCGTTGGCCAGCGCGATGCGCAGTTCGCGCAGGATCATGCGCACGGTGTTGGAACTGGTGAGCTGGTTGGTGGCGATGGCGCGGACGACGACCGCCAGGGTCTGCGTGCCGGCATTGCCGCCCATGCCCGAAACGATCGGCATCAGCACGGCGAGCAGGGCAAAGCGGGCGATGGCGCCCTGGAACAGCCCGACCACCGACGCGGCGATGATCGCCGTGCCCAGGTTCACCACCAGCCACGACAGGCGCGTGCGCACGGTCAGCGCGATCGGTTCGTTGATGTCGCCATCGCCCGCGCCCGACAGGCGCAGGATGTCTTCGCTGGCTTCTTCCTGGATGATGTGGACCACGTCGTCCACCGTGATCTGGCCGACCAGGCGGCCGCTGCCATCCACCACGGCGGCCGAGATCAGCGCGTATTTCTGAAAGCGGAGTGCCACTTCCTCCTGGTCCATGGTCACGGGAATCAGCGTCTGGTCGCGCTTCATCACGTCGGCCAGGGCCACTTCGCGCGGGGTGCGCAGGATCCACGAGAGCTGGCAGGTGCCGACCGGGCGGTGCTTCACATCCACCACGAAGACTTCCCAGAACTCGGTGGCGAGTTCGTCGTCGCTGCGCAGATAGTCGATCAGCGCGCCCACGGTGAGATGTTCGGGCACCGCGATCACGTCGCGGCTCATCAGGCGACCGGCGGATTCTTCCGGGTAAGACAGCGCGCTTTCGATCGCGGCGCGGTCCTCCGGTTCCATTTCCGCCAGAACGGCGGCCTGATCTTCCTCGTCGAGATCCTCGATCAGGGCGACGGCGTCGTCCGTCTCCATCTGCTCGGCAAGGTCGGCGACTTCGTCGGGCTCAAGCTCGTCGACCAGGTCGTCGCGCACCCAGTCGTTCAGCTCGGCCAGCACGTCGGACCCGAGCAGGTCGGTAATCGCGCGGGCCAGCGGCGCGCGATATTCGTGGCCGATCAGCTCGATCAGGTCGGCGATGTCGGCCGGGTGCAGCGGCTCGACCAGGTTGTAGACGGTTTCCTGGTCCTCGGCGTCGAGCGCTTCGGTCACCTTGCGCAGGAAAGAGGGGCGCAGGGTGTTGTCTTCCTCGTCCAGTTCCTGCGAATTGCGCACAGGATCGGGCGCCGCCACCATCACGGTATCGGTGTCGATCTGCGGTTCGTCGTCCCGGTGCGCGGCTTCATCCATCATCGGCGGGGATAGGCGATCATCCGGCAAATGCAATGGTGCAGTGCAGCGTGACTTTGCGTGCAGATTGCCTATATCGGCCACATTCTTTGCCAAGGAAGAGTGGTCGATGTCTGAAGAAAAACTGGTCCTGTCGCTGGATTCGGGCGATGTGGTGATCAAGCTGCGTCCCGATCTGGCCCCCGGCCACGTGGAACGCATCAAGGAACTGGCCTCGGAAGGGTTCTATGACGGGGTGAAGTTCCACCGCGTGATCCCCGGTTTCATGGCGCAGGGCGGCTGCCCCCAGGGCACCGGCATGGGCGGCTCCAGCAAGCCCGACCTCAAGGCCGAATTCAACGACCAGCCGCACGTGCGCGGCGTGTGCTCGATGGCCCGCACCAGCTATCCGCACTCGGCCAACAGCCAGTTCTTCATCTGCTTCGATGATGCGCGCTTCCTCGATCGCCAGTACACCGTGTGGGGCGAAGTGGAGAGCGGGATGGAACACATCGACGCGCTGCCCAAGGGCGAACCGCCGGCAAACCCCGGCGTGATCCGCAAGGCGACCGTCCAGGCGGCCTGAGCGGGGCAGCGTCTCGGATTCGAGACAAGACCTGTATCAAATCAGGGAAAGGCGGGGCTGGTCCCCGCCTTTTTTGCTGTGGGACAAGGAACATGGGCCTAGGGGCGGGGTAGCAGCGAACCTGAGAGGAGCCCCCCATGAACGCCCCCGTTTCGTCCCCAACGGTGTCTACCGCCCGCATTGCCCACCCCGATTACCGCGCCAGGCTGATGAGCGCGGACGATGCGGCCGGCCTGATCGGCCCCGGCGCCGTCGTGGGCATGAGCGGCTTTACCGGCGCTGGCTATCCCAAGGCCGTGCCCCAGGCGCTGGCGCGGCGGATGGAAGCGGCCCATGCGGCGGGCAATCCCTATACGATCAAGGTGTGGACCGGCGCTTCCACCGGGCCGGAACTGGATGGCGCGCTGGCGCGGGCCAAGGGCATCGATTTCCGCCTGCCCTACAATTCCGATCCGCTGGTGCGCGAACAGATCAACGCCGGCACCGTGCAGTATTTCGACATGCACCTGAGCCAGGTGGCACCCGTGGCGTGGCAGGGCTTCCTCGGCCCGCTCGACGTGGCGCTGGTGGAAGTCTCGGCGATCCTGCCCGATGGCAGCGTGGTGCCGTCTTCCTCCGTGGGCAACAACAAGACCTGGCTGGACCGCGCCGACAAAATCATCCTGGAAGTCAATTCCTGGCAGCACGAAGCGCTGCACGGGATGCATGACATCTATTACGGCACGGCCCTGCCGCCGCACCGCCAGCCGATCCCGCTGATCCATCCCAACGATCGCATCGGCCAGCCTACCTTCCGCGTCGATCCGGCCAAGGTCGTGGCGGTTGTCGCCACCAATACCCCCGATCGCAACGCCCCGTTCAAGGCGCCCGATGACGCAGCGCGCGCGATTGCCGGGCACCTGCTCGATTTCTTCCAGAACGAGGTGCGGCAGGGCCGCCTGCCGGCCTCGCTGCTGCCGATCCAGTCGGGCGTCGGCAATATCGCCAATGCCGTGCTGACCGGCCTGATGGACAGTCCGTTCGATCCGATGACGGCCTATACCGAAGTGCTTCAGGATGGGATGCTGGACCTGCTGGCCTCGGGCAAGCTGGCAATGGCCTCGGCCACGGCCTTTTCGCTCAGCCCCGAAGCGGCCGAGGCGCTCAACGCTGAAATGCACCGCTATCGTCAGCGTATCGTGCTGCGCCCGCAGGAAATTTCCAACCATCCCGAACTGGTGCGGCGCCTCGGCTGCCTGGCGATGAACGGCATGATCGAGGCCGATATCTATGGCAACGTCAATTCCACCCACCTGATGGGCTCGCGCATACAGAACGGCATCGGCGGCTCGGGCGACTTTGCCCGCAACGCCTATATCTCGATCTTCATGGCGCCATCGGTGGCCAAGGGCGGGGCGATTTCCACGATCGTGCCGCAGGTTAGCCATGTCGACCATATCGACCAGGACGTGCAGGTGATCGTCACCGACCAGGGCCTGGCCGACCTGCGCGGGCTGGCGCCCAAGCAGCGCGCCGAGCAGGTCATCGCCCATTGCGTCCACCCGCTCTACCGCGATCAACTGGCCGATTACTATGCGCGCGCGCTGCACTCGTCCTATGGCAAGCACTCGCCCTCGCTGCTGACCGAGGCGCTGTCGTGGCATCAGCGATTCATCGAGACCGGCACGATGCTCGCGGGGTAGGGCGATAGGCTGGCGATGGACTCCGGATCAAGTCCGTGGTGACGTTAAAGTTGTAAAATAAAACACTTTCCTCGTCGCCCCTGGCTTGACCCGGGGCCCCGCTCGACCTGTGCGAACTATAGCCCGGCTTTCAGCATCCAGTCGTGAAACAGCCGCACCGGGCGCGATTGCAGCGCGCGGGGGCGGCACACGAACCAATAGGAATAGGGACTGTCCACCTCGATGTCATAGACGCGGGCGAGGCGCGGATCGTGGCTGCGGCTGAAATGGTCATCGTGCATGATGGCGATGCCCAGGCCCTGCGCGGCCGCTTCCAGGATGAGCTGGCCGGAATCGAAATGGTCGATCGCCGCCGGCTCCAGCGCTTCGAGGTGCAGCGTGCGCTTCCATGCCTCGAAGCTGGCGGGCAGGTCGTTGTGGACCAGGAACGTCTGCTTGGCCAGTTTCGCCATGTCGGGCCGGTTGCCCAGTTCGGCGGCCAGTTCCTTGCTGGCGATGGCATAGACGCGGTTGTGATCCAGCCGCACCGAATGCAGCGCCGCGTCCGGCCCTTCGGACAGGATGATCGCGGCATCGATGGTATCGCCCAGCTTGGTTTCGGCGGCGGTCGAGCTGTCGATGTCGATATGCAGTTGTGGATGCAGCTTGCGCAGTTCGCCCAGGCGCGGGAACAGGCGCTGGCTGCCGAACAGCGGCAGCACGCCCAGGCGCAGGCGCATGACCTTGCCGGTATCGATCATGCGGTCGATGCGGTCGGCCATCTCGTCGATCAGCGGGGCGACCGCTTCATAGAGCGTCTGGCCATCCTCGGTCAGCTTCAACGCCTGGTGCTTGCGCTCGAACAGCGGCTTGCCGACGAATTCCTCCAGTGCCGCCAGCCGCCGCGACAGAGCCGAAGGGCTGAGCGCCAGTTCGGCCGCCGCCGTCTTGGCCGAACCTGCGCGCACCACGCGGATGAAGGCTTCGAGCGAACGCAGGGGCGGCAGGCGGCGGATCATCAGGCGTCTTCTTCTTCGGCAAGGGCAGTGGAGGGAGCATGCAGGCGCAGGCGGGTGAGGCGGCGCTCGTCGCCCCCGGTCACTTCCAGCCGCCAGCCGGATTCGTGTTCCAGCACGCGGCCGACCGGTGGCACTTCGCCGGCCAATACCACGGCCAGGCCGCCCAGCGTATCGACATCTTCCTCCACGTCGGCCAGGCGGGGATCGATCACCCGGGCCACGTCTTCCAGTTCGGCACGGGCATCGGCATCCCAGGTATCGGGATCGAGCTGGTTGAGCAGCACTTCGGGCGCATCGTCGTGCTCGTCTTCCACGTCGCCGACGATTTCCTCGACCAGATCCTCGAACGTGATGATCCCGTCGGTGCCGGAATATTCGTCGATCACCACGGCCAGGTGGGTGCGGCTGCCGCGCATGTCGGCCAGCACGTCGATCGCGCCGCGCGCCTGGGGCACGAACAGCGGCTGGCGCAGCAGCGTGGTCCAGTCCGGCGGCGGCGATCCACCGTTCAGTGCCATGTCCGCCAGGAACGGGAACACGTCCTTGATGTGCATCATGCCGATCACTTCATCGAGCGATTCGCCATAGACCGGCAGGCGGCTGTGGCCATGCTCGGCAAAGGCGGCAACCACTTCGGCAAAGCTGGACGAGGCGGGAATCGCGATGATTTCGCCGCGCGGGATGGCGACGTCGTCGGCATCGCGCTCGCTGAAATGGAGCAGGTTCTTGAGCATCTGGCGTTCCACCGGCACCAGGTCGCCATCGGCGCCCTCGATGTGGCCGGGTTCGTGCTCGTGCTCCTCGATCGCTTCCTCGATCTGCGCCCGCAGCGACTGGTCATGGTCAGGCCCCTTGAAAAAGGCCTTTATCACGCGCCAAAGCGCGCCGTTACTGTCGCCTTCGCCCGAGCGACTGTCGCCGCCGGACCCATTGCCCTCGGGCACTGACCTTGCTCCTGTGTCTATTGAACTTGCAATTCACGCATATGGGTCGGCCAGGCCCAGCAAGGCAAGCGCCTTCCGCTCCAGGTCTTCCATTTCCTCGGCCTGCGCCTCGCCTTCCTCGTGATCATAGCCTGCCAGATGCAGCAGGCCGTGCACGACGAGATGGGTGGCGTGGTGTTCCACCGAGATGCCTTTGTCCGTCGCTTCCCGGCTGCACACGCCCTGCGCCAGGATCAGGTCGCCCAGCATGCCCGGCGCGCCTTCGTCGCCGCCGGCACGCAGCACGTCCTCGCGCGCCAGCATCGGGAAAGACAGCACGTTGGTGGGCTTGTCCTTGGCCCGCCACTGCTTGTTGAGCGCGTGGACTTCCTCGTCATCGGCCAGCACCAGGCTGACCAGCAGATTGGGATGGGCCAGCTCGGGCGCGACCTGAGCGGTCGCCTCCGCAGCGCGGTTGGCCAATGCCTCCCAATCGGTGGCAGTTCCCCAGATGGGATCGATGTCGATTTCCAGAATCGGCGCGGTCATGCGGGGGGCCTGTGCAATTGGGGGACGCGATTCGCTTTGGCATGGCCGGGAACCACGCGCCAGCCTGTCATGTGCAAAAAATGCAAGATTGGGTTGGGGCCTTCACCACCCCCCGACCCCCTCCTCTGAAGAGGAGGGGGAGTTGAGCCATAAAGCCCCCTCCTCTTCAGAGGAGGGGGTTGGGGGTGGTGCGAAGCCTGGCGCTAAGCCTCATTCCCTTCATAAGCCTCGACAATCCGGCCGACGATCGGATGGCGCACCACGTCGGCGCGGCTGAAGTGGACGACGCCGATGCCGTCCACGCCCTCCAGCCGGCCGACCGCATCGGCCAGGCCGCTCGCCGCTACGCCACCGGGAAGGTCCACCTGCTTGGGATCGCCGCACACCACCATGCGGCTGTTCTGGCCAAAGCGGGTAAGGAACATCTTCATCTGCGCCGGCGTGGTATTCTGCGCCTCGTCGAGGATGACGAAAGCGTCAGCCAGAGTGCGGCCGCGCATGAAGGCGATCGGCGCGATCTCGATTTCGCCGCTGGCGATGCGCCGCTCCACTTGCTCGGGCGGCATGCAATCATAGAGCGCATCATAGAGCGGGCGCAGATAGGGATCGACCTTTTCCTTCATGTCGCCGGGCAGGAAGCCCAGGCGCTCGCCCGCTTCCACCGCCGGGCGCGACAGGATCAGGCGCTGCACCGAGCCGGTCATCAACTGCGCCACGGCCTGCGCCACGGCGAGGTAGGTCTTGCCCGTGCCGGCCGGGCCAAGGGCAAAGATCACGTCGTTCTTCACCAGCGCCTGCATATAGGCGATCTGCGTGGCCGAACGCGGCACGATCGTCTTGCGCCGGGTGCGGATCATGATCGGCGGGGCATTGCCCGGCGTGCCGGTGATGATGCCTTCCAGCGTCGGTTCGGCGCTCATCGCGATCAGCGATTCGAGGGCGCCGCTGTCGATCTCGTGCCCGGTGTTCAGCCGCTGGTAGAGGCCTTTGAGCACGTCCCGCGCGCGGGCCACGGCGTCTTCGGGGCCTTCGATCAGCACCTTGTTGCCGCGTGCCGAGATAAAGACGCCCAGGCGATTCTCGATCTGCACCAGGTTGGTGTCGAATTGCCCGAACAGCGCGCCCAGCATGGTCTGCTCTTCGAATTCCACTTCCACGCGCGCGCGGCTGCCATGGTCGGGCCTGGCCCCGGTTCTGACCCCGCTCTCGCCGGATATTCCGGCACGGTGGCCGGGGCGGTCGAAGGTCATGTCGCGATGCGCCTCTTCGTGGGCGCGGGGGAATTTGCGAGCCATGGGATGGGGTTTTCGCGCTCCTTTCATCGAACCACTTCATACAAGTGTAAGGTGTGATTGCCCGTGTGCAAGCACCCTGGCGGCAAAATGCGCGAACAAGGTAACAGGGATGCGACACTTTGCTGCCGCGCCACGACAAACCTGAGCGGTTTCTTGCGCAGCGCTTCGGCGCGCGTTCAGCCGCGTCGGACCATAACCGGTTCATGGCCGACAGACACCCCAAGGCACTTCGCCAGGGCCGGCCGGAACAAGGAGTTACCCCCATGCGCAAGTTCGTCCTCGCCGCTGTTGCCGCCGCCATCCTCGCCCCGGTTCTGGCCCCGGCCATGGCCAATGCCCAGCCGGTCAACACCCCCGCCGTCGCTGCCGCCCGGCACGATGTGCGCCAGGATCGCGCCGAAGTGCGCCACGATCGCCGCGCTCTGGAAGTCGCCCGTGCCCGTGGCAACGAACGCGCCGCGCACATTGCCCGCCACGAGCTGCGCCACGACAAGCGTGATCTGCGCCACGATCGCCGTGAACTGCACCACAAGATCCGCCACGCCTATCGCCACCACCACTATCGTTGAGCGGCAGCCCTGCTGAGCGCACGATGAAAAAGCCCCCGGCGCAGCCTGCGTCGGGGGCCTTTTCATGTCGGTTTCCGGTCTGCGGCGATCAGTCGACCAGGCGCCCGGCCAGCGAATTGGGACCGGCTTCGACCAGGTCCACCTGCACCAGATCGCCGATGGCGACATCGCCGGTGAAATGCACCGATTGCAGCCACGGCGATTTGCCCAGCCATTGCCCCGGATGGCGTCCGCGCCGCTCGACCAGCACGTCGCAACGCTGCCCCACGCTGGCCCGGTTGAACGCCGTGGCATCGCGCACCAGCGCTTCCTGAAGGCGCTTGAGCCGCTCGTCCATCACCTCGGGCGCAATCTGGCCGGGCATCGTTGCGGCCGGCGTGCCGGGGCGAGGGGAATACTTGAAGCTGAACGCCTGGGCATGGCGCACCTGGCCCACCAGATCGAGCGTGTCCTGGAATTCGGCCTCGGTCTCGCCGGGGAAGCCGACGATGAAATCGCCCGACAGCGCGATATCGGGCCGCGCGGCGCGCACGCGGTCGATGATCTTGAGATAGCTTTCCACCGTGTGGCTGCGGTTCATTGCCTTGAGCACGCGGTCGTTGCCCGCCTGCACCGGCAAGTGCAGGAACGGCATGAGCTTGGCGATCTCGCCATGGGCGGCGATCAGGCCCTCGCTCATGTCGTTGGGGTGGCTGGTGGTATAGCGGATGCGCGCCAGGTCCGGCTCGGCCGCCAGCGTGCGGATCAGGCCATCCAGGCCGATGGCGCGGCCCTTGTCGTCCTGCCCGCTCCAGGCATTCACGTTCTGGCCCAGCAGGGTGATCTCGCGCGCGCCTCCGGCCACCAGCAGCTTGGCTTCCTCGACCAGATCGCTGAACGGGCGTGAGATTTCCGCGCCGCGCGTATAGGGCACCACGCAATAGGTGCAGAACTTGTCGCAGCCTTCCTGCACAGTGAGGAACGCGCTCGGGCCGGAGCGGCGGCGCTTGGGCAGGGCGGCGAACTTCGCCTCGGCCGGCATGACGGTTTCGGTGCCGCGCTTGCCGGCGGCGGCATCGGCGACCATTTCGGGGAGGCGGTGATAGGCCTGCGGCCCGACCACCACTTTCACCGAAGGCGCGCGCGCCATGATTTCCTCGCCTTCGGCCTGGGCCACGCAGCCGGCCACCGCGATCAGCGGCACGCTGCCATCGTCACGGCGCAGGCGGCCAATATCGGAATAGACCTTTTCCGTCGCCTTTTCGCGGATATGGCAGGTGTTGAGCACGACCAGATCGGCGCCATCGCGCTCGGCCGTGGCGGTCATGCCTTGGGCGGTGAGCAGTTCGGCCATGCGCTCGCCGTCATAGACGTTCATCTGGCAGCCGAAGCTCTTGACGTGAAACGTCCGGGGGGGATTCTCTGCGGGCATAAGCCGCGCCCCATAAGGCAATCGGGCGGCAATTGGAACCGCCCTTGCGCGAGGTTCCCGGGGCTTCGACAAGCTCAGCCCGAACGGATTTTCAGGTTCTGGCTGTTCCCGGCTGCCCTGAGCTTGCCCGAGCCAATCAGGCCGCGCGGTCGTGCTTTTCGCGGCTATAGCCCACTTGCGGCACATCGAGGTGGAACGGGCGCAGCGGCTTGCCCAGGTTGCGTTCGATGGCCGGCACGATGCGGTTGCGGGCTTCGGCCGCGATCGCCTTGCGGCCGGGGTAGTCGCGCGGATCGAATGGATCGAGGAAGTGGATGTCGAGCCGGAACGAACCGCGCCGTGCCAGAATGCGCATGGCATTGGCAATGCCGCCCTCGGTACCGATCCAGCCGATCCATTCGGCCACGGCGCCGTAATCGAGCGCCACCGGCTGCACCAGCACGCCCGGCGGCGGCGGTTCGAGCACGCGCAGCATCGAGGTCTTGAACGGCAGCAGCGACTGGCCGTCGGTGGTGGTGCCTTCGGGAAATATCGTGATGGCCCAGTTGTCGGCCAGGGTTTCGCGCAGGCGGTTGATCTGCTCGGCCACGCCCAGGCGGTCTTCGCGGCTGACGAAGACCGTACGGTTGAGCCGCGCCAGCCAGCCGACCACGGGGGCCTCGCCGATTTCCGCCTTGGATACGAACGCAGTGCCGCTGGCCCCGGCGAGTGCCAGGATATCCACCCACGACAAGTGGTTGCTGATGTAGAACACGTCACGGCGCAGGGGCGTGCCATGCACGCGCACCCGCGCGCCACAGAGCCGGGCGGTGAGATAGAGGAAAATGCGCGGCAGCGGCGAGCCATAGTGCACCGTGCGCCACACATAGTGCAGCGGCACACAGACCAGCAGGGCCAGGAGAATGCCGATGGCCCGCCAGAACACGCGGCACTTGCCCAGCAGGCTGATGGGGGCGTCCCGTTCCGGGCCGACGCTGCGCTGGCGGGGCATGGTGGCGATCAGCTTTCGCGGCCGAGCTTGACGCCGTAAAGTTCCATGCGGTGGTCGACCAGGCGATAACCCAGCTTTTCCGCGATCTGGCGCTGCAACTGCTCCAGCTCGGGATCGACGAATTCGATGACCTTGCCGGTTTCCACGTCGATCAGGTGATCGTGGTGCGCTTCCGGCGTGGCTTCATAGCGGGCGCGGCCGTCGCCGAAATCGTGGCGGTCGAGAATCCCGGCCTCTTCGAACAGGCGCACGGTGCGATAGACCGTGGCGATCGAGATGCGCGGGTCGCGCGCGGCGGCGCGTTCGTGCAGCTTTTCCACGTCCGGGTGGTCGGTGCTTTCCGACAGCACTTGCGCGATCACGCGGCGCTGGTCGGTGATGCGCAGGCCGCGTTCGGCGCAAAGGGCTTCAAGGTCGATCACACGGTGCACGCTGGTCTCGTCATTCTGGAAAGCTCGGGAGCCCATATAGGCGAATTGGCGGCGCTTGTTAACCGGCCAAGCGGCCGGGTGCGATGGAGCACTGCAAGCGGCTGTGGATGACCGCGCCTCTTGCCCGGCAGTCTACGGCAGGCATGCAAAGGCCCGGCGGGCAGGCAACGCATCGCGCTGCAACCCGCCGGGCCTTGATGCCAGAGTAGGGCCAGGCGGCCCGAACTCCGATCAGGCCGAAGCGGCAGCCTTGCCACGGCCGCGCTTGGCGGGGGCCGGGGCAGCGGCGGGCTTGCGACCCAGGCCGATCTTCTTGGCCAGTTCGCGGCGCTTTTCGGCATAGGCCGGGGCAACCATCGGATAGTCGGCCGGCAGGTTCCAGCGGGCGCGATACTGTTCCGGGGTCATGTTGTAGCGCGTGGCAAGATGGCGCTTGAGCATCTTGAGCTTCTTGCCGTCTTCCAGGCAGACGATGTGATCGTTCTTGACCGAAGCACGGATCGACACGGCCGGTTCGGGCGCGGGTTCAGCCACCGGTTCCGACGGCTTGAGCCCGGCAAGCGCCGAATAGACGTTGGAAATGAGGACCGGAAGATCACCCACCGAGACGCTGTTGTTGCTCACATGGGCTGCCACGATGTCGGAAGTCAGCGTGATAAGGGTTTCACGCATATCGTTTTCGATATCAGTCATTGCGATCCGGCTTTCGTTCTATGTTGCTGTGCGACACGTTTTGGATGGCAACCGAGAATGTCGGTCGCGTCGCCCCGTCTATACGCTTTTGTATTCAAGAAACAACTGGCGGATGTTGCGGTATTCGATAAAATGACCGAAATTTCACAAATAGCTGATTTCTCGAAATTTCAAATCACAGGCGAAGTTCCTGGCTGATTGCGGCAATCCTTTCGCCGCTCGTGCTGCGATAGTAACCGGGCCTGATACCAATGGGTTGGAACCCATGCTTGGAATAGAGGTTCCCGGCCGGGTTGCCTTCGCGCATTTCCAAAAACAGCCGCGCCATGCCGGCGGCGCGGGCCTGCGCGATGAATCGGGTCAGCAGCGAATCGCCCAGGCCCCGGCGGCGGTATTGCGGTGCAACAGCAAACAGCAGCAGTTCTTCTTCATCGAATATACTGCGCGACAAGAAAAAGCCCGCGGTCGTCTCGGCATCTTCGGGATGTTCGCCGCCGTCCGCGCCGATCAGGCCATAGCGGGTGCGCCCGATCAGCAAGGCATCGCCCACCTGGCGGCGGTTCCACGCCTCGCCATAATCGGGAGGGAAGGCCGTGATCATCACGGCCATGATGCGATCGAGATCGTCGACGGGCACCATCAGGCAGGCAGCACACCGCCGGGAAGCCGGGCGTCGGGGGCGCGGCCATAGGCGGGGGCCGCGCCATCGCCCAGCGCCGTTGCGGGCAGCAGGCCGGCCTGGCGTGCATCGGGCCACAGCGGCATGGCCGTCACGCCGGGGCGCGCATCGGCGCAGGCGGCGGCCTGGCTGCCGGCGACAAGTGGCGCAGACAAGCGGGCCAGGGCAGCATCGGGCGAGAGCGAGGCCAGCGGCGCCAGCGCCAGGCCGTCAGCGTCGAACGGCCGGACGAACCATTCGCCATGGCCACCGGTCATCACCACGTCCACCGCGACGGGGCCGCCATGCTGCGCGCGGGCCATGGCCGCGATCAGGTCGGGGCTGTGGTAACTGCGCACCGTGGCATTCCAGGCCAGGGCAAGCGCCCGCGCGGCGGCCAGGCCAACGCGGATGCCGGTGAAACTGCCCGGGCCGCTGTTGACCAGGATCGTGGCAGCGCGCCCGCGATCGGGCAGGGCGGCAATCATCGGCACCAGCTTTTCGGCGTGGCCCCGGCCCAGCATCAGGCATTCGCCGGCAATCAGCGCGCCGTCTTCGAAAAGGGCCACCGAACAACTTTCGGTGGCACTGTCGATCACCAGGCGGCGGCGGTCATGAGGGGCAGCGTCGGCCAAGGCGCTTGTCCGTTCCGTCCGCTCAGGCTGCGCGCACTTCGGTCACTTCCGGCACATAATGCTTGAGCAGGCTTTCGATGCCGTGCTTGAGCGTGGCGGTGGACGAAGGGCAGCCCGAGCAGGCACCCTGCATCTTGAGATAGACCACGCCTTCGCGGAAACCCTTGTAGATGATGTCGCCGCCATCGTTGGCGACGGCCGGGCGCACGCGGGTCTCGATCAAGTCCTTGATCTGTTCGACGATATCGGCATCGGCCGGATCATCGCCCAGGTCCTCATCCTCGCCGGGCACTTCGATACCCGCGGCACTGCCACCGGCAAACAGCGGCGCCTGCGACACGAAATGGTCCAGCAGGATGGCCAGCACCTGTGGCTTGGCATCGGCCCATTGCGCACCCGGTGCAATCGTCACCGAAACGAACGCCTGGCCGAACAGCACTTCGGTCACGTCGCCCAGCGAAAACAGCGCCTGCGCCAGGGGCGAAGCCTCCGCTTCCTCGGGCGAGGTGAACGAGCGCGTGCCGCTGCTCATCACCTGCTCGCCGGGCAGGAACTTGAGCGTGGCCGGATTCGGCGTGGTTTCGGTTTCGATGAACATGATTGCTGCATTTAGGACTGGGGGGGCAGGGGTCAAGGGGCGTGAACGGCCATCAGCCCGCCAAACGCGCGCTATTTCGCTGGAACGGGCCTGCCTGCCTGCTATGAACCGCGCCATGATCACTGCCCTTTCGCGCCACGCGCGCCTCGCCACGCTCGTTTCGTCCGTCCTGCTGGCTGTCCCGGCCCTGGCAGCGCCCGCCAAGCCCGTTGCCAAGCCGGTCGCCCGCCCGGCTGCCGCTGCCGCGCTGTCCACCGCGATCCTGCCGGTGCCGCTGATGCCGGTGGTGCCCGCCGGCCAGCGCCAGTGCAGCGCCAAGACCGCTTCGGGCCTCGGCACGCTGACGCTCAAGCCTTCGGCCGATCCCGCCCATCCGGCCAAGGGCGATTATGTGCTGGTCAACTACATCGGCTATCTGGCCGCAGACGGCCGCGTGTTCGACCAGAACAGCGCCGCCGCCTTTCCGGTGGAAGGCGTGATCCCCGGCTTTTCCGAAGGTCTGCAACTGATGGCCAAGGGCAGCACCTGGCGTTTCTGCGTGCCCGCCACGCTCGGCTATGGCGCGCAGGGCGCGGGAGAGACCATTCCCGCCAATGCGGACCTGGTCTTCCAGGTCGAACTGGTGGACTACAAGACCGCCGCCGAAGTGGAAAAGATGCGCGCCGCCGCTGCCGCTGCGCAGGGGGCTGCCGGTGGTGATGCGGCTGGCCCCAACCCGGCTCAGGCGCCGGCTCCGGCGACGGCTCCTGCCCCAGCCACCACGCCCAAGCCGTAACGGCGTAAAACAAAGATCGGATCACGATGAAGGGCCAGTCTATTCACTGGCCCTTCACAAACCCCCTCCCTATAGATGGGGCATGCGATCGAACACCCGGCGCTCTCGGCGCTTCGCTTTCCTCGTTCTTGCCCTGCTCGCCACGGCGGCACCAGCCGGCGTTCTGGTCCAGGCCAAACCGCTGGCCACGGCCGTGGACAACACGGCGCAGAACTGGCTCTATGTCGGCAGCGACGTACCGCAGGACAAGGAATGGATCTTCGGCCGTCTGCCCAACGGGCTGCGCTATGCAGTGCGCCACAATGGCGTGCCGCCCGATCAGGTTTCGGTGCGCGTGCTGGTCGATGCCGGATCGTTCTATGAAACCGATGCGCAGCAGGGCTATGCCCACCTGATCGAACACCTCACCTTCCGCGATTCCAAGTATCTCAAGTCGGGCGAAGCGATCCCCACCTGGCAGCGCCTGGGCGCCACCTTCGGCAGCGATACCAATGCCGAAACCAGCGGCACGCAAACCGTCTACAAGCTCGACCTGCCGGGCATCACCCCGGCCAAGCTGGACGAAACGTTCAAGCTGCTGTCGGGCATGATCGCCGAGCCGATCTTCACGCCGCAGGGGGTGAAGACCGAAGTGCCGATCGTGCTGGCGGAAATGCGCGAACGCTCCGGCCCGCAGACCCGTGTGATGGATGCCACGCGCGAACTGTTTTTTGCCGGCCAGCCGGCAGCCACCCGCTCCCCGATCGGCAAGGTCGAGACGCTGGAGGCCGCCACGCCCGAGAGCATCAAGGCCTTCCACGACAAGTGGTATCGGCCCGACAACACGATCATCGTGGTGTCCGGCGATGCCGATCCGCAGGTTCTGCTGGGCCAGGTGAAGAAATGGTTCGGCACCTGGACGGCCAAGGGGCCCAAGCCCGCCCCGGTCAGCTTCGGCAAGCCGGTCGCGCCCAAGGGCGGGGATCCCGCCAATCCGGTGGATGGCGCCAAGGTCTTGGTCGAACCCAGCGTGCCGATGCAATTCAACTATGCGGTGGTGCGTCCGTGGAAGCCCCACGCCGACACGATTGCCTATAACCAGGGCCTGATGATCGATCGCCTGGCCATGGCGCTGATCAACCGCCGCCTGGCGGTGCGCGCGCGGGCCGGGGGCAGCTTCCTGTCCGCCTCGGTCGATCAGCAGAACTATGCGCGCTCGGCCGATACCACGCTGGTTTCGATCACCCCGCTGGGCGATGACTGGAAAGCCGCTGTGGCCGACGTGCGCGCGGTGATCGCTGATGCCTTGGCCTCGCCCCCGTCGCAGGCGGACATCGACCGCGAAGTGGCCGAGTTCGACCTGTCTTACAAGGTGCCGGTGGAAACCCAGCGGACCCAGGCCATGTCCGACCTGGCGGACGACATCACCCAGGCGGTGGACATTCGCGAGACCGTCGCCAACCCCGACACGGTCTATGCGATCTTCAAGAAATCGCTGCCGCTGTTCACGCCGCAGGCGGTGCTGGCGCACACCCGCGCGCTGTTCAAGGGCACGGCGGTGCGCGGCATGCTGACCACGCCGCGCAACACCGGGGCCAGCGATGCCGACGTGCGCGCCGCGCTCGTCGCCAAGCCGGTGGTCACCGGCAATGTCCGCCTGCCCACCGACAAGCTGACCTTCGCGCAGTTGCCGGCGATCGGTACGCCTGGCACCGTCGCCCAGGCGCAGCAGACCGGGGTGCTGGGGATCGAGCGGCTGACCCTGTCCAACGGCGTCAAGGCGCTGCTCTGGGCCAACGATGCCGAGCCGGGGCGGATCATCATCCGCATCCGCTTTGGCGGCGGCCTGGCGGCGATCGCGCCCAAGGATGCGGTCTATGGCCCGCTGGGCGACATGGCGCTGATGGAAACCGGCTTTGGCAAGGTCGATCGCAACCAGATGGACGAGCTGGCCACGGGCCGCAAGTTCAACCTCAATTTCAAGCTGGACGATACCGCGTTCGAATTCACCGCCGATACGCGCCCGTCCGACCTCAAAGACCAGCTCTACCTGTTCGCGGCCAAGCTGGCGCAGCCGCGCTGGGATGCCAATCCCGTGCTGCGCGCGGTGGCGGCGGCCAAGCTGCAATATGCCGCCAGCGGTTCCTCGCCCCAGGCGGTGTTGCAGCGGGACATGGGCTGGCTGCTCAAGGATCGCGATCCGCGCTACAAGGCGCCCGATCCGGCCACGCTCGATACCGTCAACCCCGCTGATTTCCGCCGGGTGTGGGAGCCGCTGCTGGCGCAAGGCCCGATCGAAGTGGACATGTTCGGCGATTTCACGCGCGAACAGGCGCTCGATGCGCTCAACACCACGTTCGGCGCACTGCCGCCGCGCACCGCCGCGACGCCGCCGCCGCTCGATCCGCATTTCCCCGCGCACAACGAAACGCCCGTCGTGCTCACCCATACCGGCGATCCCAACACGGCGGCGGCCATGGTCGCCTGGCCCACCGGCGGTGGCCGCACCGGGGTTCACGAATCGCGCCAGCTCGAAATCCTCGCGCAGATCGTCAACAATCGCCTGTTCGATGAAATGCGCGAAAAGATCGGCGCCTCCTATGCGCCGCAAGTGGAATCGGTCTGGCCGATGGACTTGCCCGCGGGCGGCTATCTGGGCGCCACGGTGCAACTGCGCCCGCAAGACCTGCCTGCCTTCTTCGTCGCGGCAGACAAGATCGCGGCCGATCTGGTGGCCAACCCGCCCTCGCAGGACGAGATCGAGCGCGTGACCGAACCGCTCAAGCAGCTCATCACCCGCGCCAGTACCGGCAACAGCTTCTACATGTCGCTGCTGGGTGGCGGCGCGCAGGAGCCGGGCAAGTTCGACGATATCCGCTCGATCCTGGTCGATTACAGCAAGACCACGCCCGACGCGATGCAGGCCCTGGCCGCCCGCTATCTGGTCCACGACCGCTCCTGGCGCGTCGAAGTGGTGCCGCAGTCCAAGCAGTAGTCACCAGATCCTCCCTCCGCGACAGCGGGGGGAGGTGGCAGCCCGCAGGGCTGACGGAGGGGGGAAGCGCCTTACGCCCGCGCTAAAGCTAAACCTCTTCGCGCAACAAAATGTCGATCACACTATGCGAAAGGCTTCCTTTGCAATCCGGCGCGGCTGCGCCTATGTCCGCGCGTCTTGAAAGGAAAGAGGACAGTGGCACAGAACTGGAATGCAAAGAGCTGGCGGGATCACGAGGCGCGGCATCTGCCGGTCTATCCCGACGCGGGCAAGCTGAACGCGGTGGAAGACACCCTTGGCAGCTTTCCGCCGCTGGTCTTTGCCGGCGAAGCACGCGCGCTCAAGGCCGATCTGGCCCAGGTGGCGGCGGGCAAGGGTTTTCTGCTCCAGGGCGGGGACTGCGCCGAAAGCTTTGCCGAATTCCATCCCAACAACATCCGCGACACCTTCCGCGTGTTGTTGCAGATGGCGGTGGTGCTCACGTTCGCCAGCAAGCAGCCGGTGGTGAAGGTGGGTCGCATGGCCGGCCAGTTCGCCAAGCCGCGCTCTTCGCCGGTGGAGCGCCAGGGCGATGTCGAGCTGCCCAGCTATCTCGGTGACAACATCAACGGCATCGAGTTCACGCCCGAGCAGCGCATTCCCGATCCCGACCGGATGCTGCGCGCCTATAGCCAGGCGGCCGCGACGCTCAACCTGCTGCGCGCCTTTGCTGGCGGCGGCTATGCCAACTTGCGCCAGGTCCATGGCTGGACGCTCGACCATATCGCCAAGAGCCCCTGGGCCACCAAGTTTGGCGAAATGGCCGACAAGATCGGCGAAGCGCTGGACTTCATGGAAGCCTGCGGGGTCAACCCGTCGAACGTGCCGCAGTTGCAGGGCACGAACTTCTACACCAGCCACGAAGCCCTGCTGCTGCCTTATGAAGAGGCGATGACGCGCCAGGATTCGCTGACCGGCGACTGGTATGACACCAGCGCCCATATGCTGTGGATCGGCGATCGCACCCGCTTCGAAGGGTCGGCGCATGTCGAATTCCTGCGCGGCGTGGGCAATCCGATCGGCATGAAGTGCGGCCCCAGCCTCACGCCCGACGCGCTGCTGCGCATGCTCGACACGCTCAACCCCGCGCGCGAAGCCGGGCGCATCACCCTGATCAGCCGCTATGGCCATGACAAGGTGGAAGCCGGCCTGCCCGCGCTGGTGCGCGCGGTGAAGCGCGAAGGCCATCCGGTGGTGTGGAGCTGCGACCCGATGCACGGCAACGTGATCAAGGCGGACAACGGCTACAAGACCCGCCCGTTCGACCGCATCCTGGGCGAAGTGAAGGGCTTCTTTGCCGTCCACCGCGCCGAAGGCACCCACGCCGGCGGCATCCACATCGAGATGACCGGCCGCGACGTGACCGAATGCACCGGCGGCGCCGTGGCGATCACTCAGGAGGGCCTGGCCGACCGCTACCACACCCACTGCGACCCGCGCCTCAACGCCGCGCAGTCGATCGAACTGGCGTTCCTCCTGGCCGAAATGCTCAACCTGGAACACGCCGACAAGAAAGCCGAAGCGGCCTGAGCTGCCCCGAAAAGCCCCCTCCTCTTCGCAAGGAGGGGGTTGGGGGTGGTGCGGAGCCTTGCTCTGCGCTGCCAGAGGGCTTCGACAAGCTCAGCCCGAACGGCTCTTGGTTATGAATTCTCCACCCAACTCCGTTCGCCCTGAGCCTGTCGAAGGGCGCTTGCGCACCGCCTGACTGCGCGGGGCTTCGACAAACTCAGCCCGAACGGGTTTGAGTGGAATCCATGTCTTCCTCCGTTCGCCCTGAGCTTGTCGAAGGGCGCTGGCGCTGCGCCCGGCTGCGACAGGCTCGGCCCGAACGGAATGAAGACCAGCAAATCTGTCCTCGTCTCCTGTCTGAAGCATAGCGCCACATTTCCGGGCACAACCGCACACCCCCACTTCCCCCCGCGCGCGGCATCGCGCACAACGCGGGGCATGAGCCAGCCCAACGCCCAGAAGCCCATGGACCCGCTTGCCCAACGCGCGCTGTTTGCGCGGGCGGTTGATCTGCTGGGGGGTATCAAAGCGGCTGGCCAGGCCATCGGGGAAAGCGAACTGGGCATGGCCGCGCTGCTGTCCGGCGCCGAGCCGCTGCAACCGCGCGTGCTGGAGCGGGCGAGCAAGGCGTTGATTGCCCATGCCGATGCCTGCCGCGCGATGGAGCGGCGCATTTCGCCTGCCTTTACCGCCAATCTCACCAATGCGCAGATCGGCAAGGGCTGAGCGCCCCAGCGCTAGGGCAAGGTGATAGTATTACGTTGGTCGGCGCGCGTGTGCCGTTCGTCGAACCACCGGGAACCCTTGCTTGACAGGGATGACCGCGCGCGCGTTCGATGCGCCCGCCAACTGGTTTCGCCTGAAAAGGAATTGTCCCTTGCGCCGCACTCTGTCGCTTGCCGCTGCCGTGTCCCTGCTCGCCCTGCAACCCGCCTTGGCTCTGGCCAAACCGGCGGATGCCGATACCAAGGCGGAATCGGCCAAGACCGACGATCCCGATGGCATTCCCGATCCCGACAGCGCCACCACCACGCGCTTCTTCAAGCCGCGCAAGGTGCTGTCCGGCGGCACGGTGACGGTGGGCGGCCAGAAGATCGACTATACCGCCGAAGCCGGTACCGTGGTAGTGCACCAGGCCGATTGGGACGATACCGACTGGCGCGAAACGGCTGCGGCCGGCAAAGGCAAGGACGAGGCCAAGGACGCCCCGGCCGAAGCCTCGATGTTCTACACCGCCTATTTCAAGAAGGGCGCGCCTTCGGCGGACCGGCCGATCACCTTCCTGTTCAACGGCGGCCCCGGTTCGGCCACGGTCTGGCTGCACATGGGTGCCTTCGGCCCGCGCCGGGTGATCACGGCAAATGACAGCCATACCCCGCCCGCGCCCTACAACCTGGTGGACAACGCCTATAGCCTGCTCGATGCATCGGATCTGGTGTTCATCGATGCGCCGGGCGCGGGCTGGTCGCGCATTGCCGGCAAGGACAAGGAAAAGGCGTTCTGGGGCGTGGACCAGGACGTTCACGCCTTCCGCGAATTCATCAAGGCGTTCCTGTCGGAACATGGCCGCTGGAATTCGCCCAAGTTCCTGCTGGGTGAAAGCTATGGCACCCCGCGCGCCTCGGCCCTGGTCAATGCGCTGCAATCGGACGATTCGGTCGATTTCAACGGCGTCGTGCTGCTTTCGGCGATCCTCAATTTTGATCTCTCTGCCGATGGCCCGCAGAACAACCCCGGCGTGGACAATGCCTATGTCGTCAGCCTGCCGACGGTGGCGGCCACGGCGTGGTATCATAATCGCCTGCCCGGTACGCGCCCGGCCGAGCTGGAGCCGTTCCTGCGCGAAGTGGAGCACTTTGCCACCACCGACTATGCCATGGCGCTGATGCAGGGCACCACGCTGCCCGATGCGCAGCGGCAGGACATGGCCAAGCGCCTGGCCAGCTATACCGGCATTCCCGCCGAATACTGGCTGCGCTCCAACCTGCGGCTCAACGTGGGGCAGGTGATGCAGCACTTGCAGGAAGAGCAGGGGCTCACCACCGGCCGCCTCGACACGCGCTTTTCCGGTCCCACGCTCGATCCCACGGCCAAGGAAGCCGGCTATGACCCGCAGAGCGCGGCGATCAGCTCGGCCTATATCTCCGCGTTCAACGCCTATGCGCGCGACAGCCTGCACTATGCCACGCAGGCGACGTACAAGCCCTTTGCCGGCAACCAGGAGTGGGACATGACGCATCGCCTGCCTGATGGCAGCCGTTCGGAAAGCGGCCCGCTCAACGTGATGCCCGACCTTGCCAACGCGATGAAGCAGAACCCGCAGCTCAAGGTGCTGCTCGCCGGCGGCTATTACGATCTCGCCACGCCCTATTTCGAGGGCCTGTTCGAAATGCGCCACTTGCCGATGGCCGCCTCGCTCCAGGGCAACATCAGCTATGCCTATTATCCCTCGGGCCACATGGTCTATGCCAACGAAGCCTCGCTGAAGGGCTTCCACGATGCGACCGCCGCGTTCATTGCCCGCAACAGCGGCAAGCACTGATCGCGTTCAATAGAATGCAGTGACGTTGAACGAACCATAGGTGGTGGATTGCCCCGGCTGCGCATTGGGCGCGGTCTGCATGAAGCCACCTTTGGCCAGATAGACCCCGTCGAATTCCAGGCGCAGCCGCTTGGGCACCGCCCAATAGCGCAGGCGCGTGTCGAACTGGTGCCCGGCAAACGTCCCGCTGCGCCCCGCGCTGTCGCGCACGCCCGAACTGCCGAAAGCGTCATAGGCATTGGCCAGCCACATCGGATGCCAGGTCAGCAGATAGTCGAACCGCTTGCCCGGCGCCCCTTCCAGCCGCAGCCCCGGCGCGACGATATTGGCGCGATAGGGCACGTTGTAGAGCCCGGCCGGCGCAAAATCGTTGCGTCGTGTGGCATAGAGCGGATCGTAGCGGGTGATCGTGCCGCCGGGGCTGTCGCCGGTGGCATAATCGAGTTCCACGCTCAGGTGGGTTTTGGCCTTGTCGGCAAAAGTATAACCCAGTCGCGCGTGGAGGTTGGCCGCGCTTACCGGCGCGCGCGGGGCATTGCTGGCGGTCGTCACCGCTTCCTCGCCCCACTGGTAATTGCCTTCCAGTTCGTAATCGAGGTGCGCCGGGGCAGGGTCTGCGGCAATGCGCAGGCTACTGGTGTTGAGCGAGCGGTCGCGCGTCGGCGTATCGGGGCGGTCGCGCTCGGTCAGGAACAGGTATCCGGCCTCCACCAGCGTGACCGGCGCGCCTTTGGGCGAGATCACCTTGCCCAGGAAGCCGCCCCACAGTTGCAGGTCGAACCCCTCGTGGTCCCATTTCACCTGGTGGGCATGCATCGCGCGGCGATCGAGCGGCAGGCGCTGGTCGGGCAGGGTGAACACGGCCGATCCGCGCCAGCCGCCGCGCCACTGCGCCTCGGCATGAAGGCCGGTATAGCTGTTGATGGTGTTGCGATAGTCGTCGGCCGCGATCAGGCGGCGCGAGCCGATGTTAAGCGTTTCGCGCCCCAGCCGGACATTGAGCTTGCTGCCCTGGCCCAGCGCGCCGGGCAGATCGAGCCCGACATAGCCCTGGACGAGTTCCAGCGCGTTGATTTCGCCGGTGGTGATCGGTGTGCCGGCGTTGTCGTTGAACACGCGTGCGTCCCACAGCTCGCCAACCACTTGCCAGGGGCCTTTGGTCCACACCGCCTTGATCGTGGCGCGGGTGTTGATGATCTGATCGGTGTGGTTGGCATTGGGACGGGCCTGGCCGTCGATCACCTCATAGCGCACGCGGACCTGGCCGGAGATGGCAAGGCCATCTGCCGGTTTGGCCTCTGCTGCAAAAGCAGGAGAGGCCAGCACGAGCAGCGGGCTGGCGAGCAGGGCGGGCAGGCATGACTTGGGCTTGGGCATGGCGCCGGGCATAGCCCCGCGCCTGCCAAGCCGGCATGAAAGCGGTCTTAAGCGGAATTACGATCCGGCAAAGACCACAACGGCGCGCGCGCCCCGGCCCTGGCGCAGCGCGGCAAAGCCCTGGTTCACGTCTTCCAGGGCGATCCGCGCGGTCAGCATGGTGTCCAGCTTGAGGTGCCCGTTCATGTAGAAATCGACCAGGCGGGGCAGGTCCACCGGAAAGCGGTTCATCCCCATCAGCGCGCCTTGCAGCTTCTTGCCCGAAAGCAGGTCCATCGCCGAAAGGCCTACCTTCTGGTCGAGCGGCATCATGCCCAGGATCGTCGCCGTGCCACCCCGGCGCAGCGCACCGACGGCAAGATCGGCCGATGCCGGGCGTCCGACCGCCTCGATCGCGTGATCCACCCCCCCGCGCGTGCGCTCCACGATCGTGGCGGCTGCGCCATCGGCGGTGGGATCGATCGTGTCGGTGGCGCCCATCGCCGTGGCCAGTGCGCGCTTTTCGGGGGAGGGATCGGCCGCGATGATCTGCCCCGCGCCGGCAATGCGTGCCGCGTTCACCGCCGCCAGGCCCACCCCGCCACAGCCGATCACCGCCACGCTTTCGCCCGGCGTGACCTTGCAGGCGTTGAATACCGCGCCCGCGCCCGTCGTCACGGCGCAGCCCAGCAGCGCGGCGCGATCGAGCGGCATGTCCGGCCGGATCGCGACGCAGGCGTTTTCGTGCACCAGCATCATTTCGGCCAGCGCGCCCAGGTTGAGCACCTGCTGCACCGGCGTGCCATCGGCCTGTGCCAGGCGCGGCGCGGCGCCGCGCGGGCGGCGCGTGCCGCTGCCCAGGCACAGCGCCATGCGCCCGCTCAGGCAGAATTCGCAAGTGCCGCAGAACACCGACAGGCAGGTGACCACCGCGTCGCCCCGCTTCACCCGGCGCACTTCGCTGCCCACGGCCTCGACGATGCCGGCGGCCTCGTGCCCCGGCACGGCGGGCAGGGGATGGGGATAGGCGCCATCGATGAAATGCAGGTCGGAATGGCATAGGCCGCAGGCCGCAGTGCGGATCAGCACTTCATGCGGGCCGGGCTGGTCGATCACCAGATCCGCGATCTCCAGCGGCTGCCCGGGGGCATGCAATACGGCGGCCTTCATGAGCGGCATCCTCGGTTGCGTGCCGGCGTGGCATGGTGCCCGCCGGTGCGGCTCTTTTCCGCCAATCGCGCCGGCCGTCAACGGCCGGTGAGCGTGATCATCCAGAAATCGGTGCGCGTACCGATACGCAGCGGGAATGAGCCCGATCCCACCCCGGCGGTGACGAAGACGTGGTGCCTGCCCGTCGCGATCAGCCCGCAGCGAAACGCCGGGTCATAAAGCTTGCGCCCGTCGATCGGACTGTTGGCAGTGGACAGGCCGGGGATGTCGATCTGCCCGCAATGGGTATGCCCGGCTAGCAGCACGGGCACGTCGGGCGGCAGGGTGTGGCCCAGGTTGGGGGCATGCTCCACCGCCACGATCGGCCCGCCCAGCACCCGCGCCCGGCCCAGGATCTGGTCCATCCGCAAGTGGCGCCGGGTATAGTCGTCAAATCCCAAGAGCGCGATCGGGCCGAGCCGCACCGCTTCGTCGTTGAGCACGGTGATCCCGGCGCGTTCCAGCACGCGGGTCACCGCCACGGGATCGGTCGCGCTGTCATGATTGCCCATCACGGCATAGACGCCCAGCGGCGCGCGGAGGCGCGACAGCGGGCCGCCCAGCATCTCGGGATGGAACGCGGGGTCATCCGGCTTCTCGCCGTTGACGAAATCGCCTGCCAGCACGATGGCATCGGGCCGCTGCGCATTGATCAGCGCCACCACGCGATCGAGCCGCGCGGCCGACATGCCATGGCTGCCTACATGAATGTCCGAGACCAGCGCCAGAGTCAGGCGCTGGCCACGCATTGCCGCTTGATCGAGCGTGACCGTGGCATGGCGCACCACGGGCATCCAGGTTTCCACCCAGTAACCCCAGCTTGCCACCAGCAGCACGAGCAGCGCCAGCAAGGGCAGGATGCGGCGCCCGACGAGGCGACCCAGCGCCGCCATGGGACTGGGCGGTGGCACCGGGCTGGCGTCCTCGTCGCCGTCCAAGCGATCAGGCTCGGGTCAGTTCGCGGACAAAGCCGATCAGCCCGGTCTGGCGCGCGCGCTTCAGGCGTTCGGCTGCCAGGATCTGGCAGATCTGGGCATAGCAGGCATCGACATCGTCGTTGACCACGACATAGTCATAGCCGTCCCAGTGGCTGATCTCGGCCTTGGCGCGGGCCATGCGCGCGGCAATCACTTCGGCGCTGTCGGTGCCGCGCCCGGTCAGGCGGCGGCGCAGTTCCTCGATGCTGGGCGGCAGGATGAACACCCGCACCACGTCTGCCTCGGCCTTTTGGTAAAGCTGCTGCGTGCCCTGCCAGTCGATATCGAACAGGGTGTCGCCGCCTTCCTTGAGGCGGGCGCGGATATGGGCCTTGGGCGTGCCATAGCAATTGCCGAAGACTTCGGCCCATTCATAGAATTCGTTGGCTTCCACCATGCGGTCGAATTCGGCGCGGTCGACGAAATGATAGTCGCGGCCATCCACTTCGCCCGGACGGATCGGGCGGGTGGTGGCGGAAACCGAAGCTTCGATCTGGGGATCGTGCGCCAGCAGCCGCTTGGCAATGGTGGTCTTGCCTGCGCCCGAGGGGGACGAGAGAATCAGCATCAGGCCACGGCGATGCAGCGCATCGGCGCGGCCGGAGGCGAGGGAGTCGGGCGTGGTTTGGGGCAATGCGCTGTCGGCCATGGTCGCAGATGGACCATGGCCGCCCCGCCGGTCAAGCGCGGGCTTGCTGCGATTGCGAAGATTCCGGGGCCTGCGGCACCAAGTCACCTGACGGCCTGGCCCGATTGCCCGCCCTTTCGGGCAGGGAACCGGCGGGCCGTTACTGCGCGGCCTTGGCCTGATTGTGGTGGCGGATCACTTCCTCGATGATGAAACGCAGGAACTTTTCGGAGAATTCGGGATCGAGCCGGGCATCCTCGGCCAGCTTGCGCAGGCGCGCGATCTGGCGTTCCTCGCGGCCCGGATCACTGGCGGGCAAGGCTTTTTCGGCCTTATAGGCGCCCACTGCCTGGGTGATGCGAAAGCGTTCGGCCAGGATGTGGATCATCGCCGCATCGATGTTGTCGATGCTCTGGCGATAGCCGGTCAGAACCGGATCGGTGCCTTCGGCGGATGCGCTCATGTGCTTGTGGGCTTTCGTCTGTGGGGCGGCAAATGTCTCGCTTTGCCGCTACCGCGCAACTTGCGACTTGCCAAGCCGTGCCCCACGCGCCAAGCGGGCAGCGATGACTGCTACCCTCCATACGCTCCCCCGCAAGGCCGAACCCTCGCTGGCGCCGCTGATGGCGCTGGTGGCCGATGGCATGAACAGCGTGAACGCCGTGATTCTTGACCGGATGCAATCGCGCATCCCGTTGATCCCGGCGCTTGCCGGTCATCTCATCGCCGGCGGCGGCAAGCGCATGCGCCCGATGCTCACGCTCGCCGGCGCGTCGTTGCTGGGCTATGGCGGCAGCCGCCATTTCAAGCTGGCCGCCGCGGTGGAATTCATCCACACCGCCACGCTGCTGCACGATGACGTGGTCGATGGATCGGACATGCGGCGCGGCAAGAAGGCCGCGAACATCATCTATGGCAACCCGGCCACGGTGCTGGTGGGCGATTTCCTGTTTTCGCGCAGCTTCGAGTTGATGGTCGAGGATGGCTCGCTCAAGGTGCTGCGCATCCTGTCGGGCGCCTCGGCGGTGATCGCCGAGGGCGAGGTCGACCAGTTGGTGGCCCAGCGCCAGGTGGAAACCAGCGAGGAACGCTATCTTTCCATCATCAACGCCAAGACTGCGGCGCTGTTTGCTGCGGCCTGCCGCATTGCGGCCGTGGTGGCCGAACGGCCCGAGGCAGACGAACTGGCGCTCGATGCCTATGGCCGCAACCTGGGCATTGCGTTCCAGTTGGCCGACGATGCCATCGACTATGATTCCGATGCTTCGGAAATGGGCAAGGACCAGGGCGACGATTTCCGCGAAGGCAAGATGACTCTGCCGGTGATCCTCGCCTATGCGCGCGGCAGCGAAGACGAGCGGGCCTTCTGGCGCGACGCTATCGCCGGCAACCGCAACAGCGACGAAGACCTGGCCCAGGCAATCGCGCTGATCCGCAAGCATGATGCCGTCAACGCCACGCGCGAGCGGGCGCGCCACTATGCGCAGCGCGCGATCGATGCGATTGCCGGCTTCCCGGCCAGCGCGGCCAAGTCTGCAATGGGTGAAGCGGCAGAATTTGCGGTGGCGCGCCGCTATTGAGCGCAGGCGGGGCGGGCGTTCAGCGAAACGCCTGCACCAGCCCTTCGATCACCGAAGACCCGGCCAGCGGGCCAATCAGCAGCATCAGCAGGTTGATCGCCAGGATCACCATGACGATGCGCTGGCGGCGTGGCGTGAGCCGGGGCGCAGGCTCTGGCTGCTGGTTCGGCGGGGCAGGCGGCCACGAATCCTTCACGTCGAGAAACATCGCGTCCTCTCGGGGCAACAGGTGCCACGGACGGGCACGATTGACGATGTTTTACCATGAAACGGCGGCCCCCGCACCGGTCCACATGGGCACCTTTGCCCCGATTCGGCGCAGTGGCTTGCCACGGGCAGGGCGCCGCCTAAGATGAGACTATCCCTCCCGTCTCTTCCCTTTTCCCGAGGCCCCAGCATGACCAGCCCCGCGTTTCGCCCCGTGCTCTATCTGAAGCGTTCCTGCCCGTTCTGCCTGAAAGTGGCAGCGTTCCTGAGCGAGGCGGGGCAGTTCGACCAGGTGGACGTGCGCGCGTTCTGGCCGGGCGACGAGCACGAAGCGCCAATCCGCGCCGCGCTGGCCCCGCATCTCGACAAAGTGACGTTCCCGGCGCTGGAAGTGGAGCCGGGCCGGGTCATCGCCGATTCCGATGCGATCGTGGCGCTCTATGCGGAAAAGACCGGGCTCGATCCGGCCAAGGCGCCGTTCTACGCCTATGTCATGGCCGGGCCGTTCCGCCGCATTCGCGAGGCCTTTGCCGAATCGCAGGAACTGGAAAAGCTGCGCGCGCAGAGCTGATGCTCGCCAAGCTTGGGGCAAGGCAGTAAGGGCGGCGGCGTGACCGATCTGCCCATTCATGCCGTCTTGCCCGATCTGCTGGCCGCGCTGGCGCAGCAGCCCAATGCCGTGCTGATCGCGCCGCCCGGCGCCGGCAAGACGACGACCGTGGCCACCGCGCTGCTGCGCGAAAGCTGGTGCACGGGCACGGTGATCCTGCTTTCGCCCCGCCGCGTGGCCGCGCGCGCCGCGGCCGAGCGCATGGCCGACCTGCTCGGCGAAGCGCCGGGCGAAACCGTGGGTTATCTGACCCGGCTCGACAGCAAGCGTTCAGCCCGCACCCGCGTGCTGGTGATGACCGAGGCGATTTTCGTCGCCACGATCCTGGCCGATCCGGAACTGGCGGGCGTTTCGGCGGTGCTGTTCGACGAAGCGCACGAGCGGCATCTCGATTCGGACCTGGGCCTGGCGCTGGCGCTGGAAGCGCAGGGCGTGCTGCGCGAGGATCTGCGCGTGGTGGTGATGTCCGCCACGCTGGACGGCACGCGCTTTGCCGCGCTGATGCCCGATTGCGCGGTGATCGAAAGCGCGGGCAAGGCCCATCCCCTGCGCCTGCGCTGGCTGGGCAGCAGCCCGCAGTTGCGCACCGAACAGGCCATGGCCAATGCCATTGCCCTGGCCTGGGCCGAGGAGGAGGGCGATATCCTCGCGTTCCTGCCGGGCGTGCGCGACATCGATCGCACCGCCGAAATCCTGGCGCAGCGCCTGCCCACGGCGCTGGTGCTGCCCTTGCACGGCCAGGTCGAACCGGCCGGCCAGCGTGCCGCGATCCGCCGCGATGTCCAAGGCCGCCGCCGCGTGGTGCTGGCCACAGCGATTGCCGAAACCTCGCTCACGCTCGACGGCGTGCGCGTAGTGGTCGATGCCGGGCTGTCGCGCCGGGCGGAGTTCGACAAGGTGGCCGGCGTTACCCGGCTGGTCACCACGCGCGCCAGCCAGGCCGCCGCGGCGCAGCGCGCGGGCCGCGCAGCGCGCCAGGGGCCGGGCGTGGCCTATCGCCTGTGGGAGGAAGCGGCCCATGCCGGGCGCGCGCCGTTCGATCCGCCCGAAATCCTCAACACCGATCTGGCGCCGCTGGCACTGACTCTGGCGCAATGGGGCGCGGGTGATCCGGCGGCGATGGCCTGGATCGACCCGCCGCCCGCCGCCGCCATGGCCGCCGCGCGTGGCGCACTGGTGGCGCTGGGCGCGCTCGACGGGGAAGGGCGGATCACGGCCCACGGCCGCGCCATGGCGCGCCTGCCGATGGAGCCGGCACTGGCGCACATGCTGCTCTTTGCCGCCCGCCACGGCGCGGCGCAGGATGCCGCGCGGCTGGCGCTGTTGTTGCAGGAACGCGGGCTGGGCGGCAGCGGCGAAGACCTGGCGCGGCGGTTTGACCGCTGGCAGGGCGATCGCGGCACGCGGGCCGACGCCTCGCGCAAGCTGGCCGCGCGCTGGGCGGCGGCGGCCGATCGGGAGGCGCGCGGGGCGCCAGTGGGCTTCGACAAGCTCAGCCCGAACGGACCTTTGACGAAAACCAACTCCTCCCCTCCCGTTCGCCCTGAGCTTGTCGAAGGGCGCCAAAACAACGTGGCGCGCAACGCCGCAAGGCCGCCGCTCGCGGTGCTGCTGGCCGAGGCGTTCCCCGATCGCATTGCCCGCGCGCGCAGTGCCAGTGGCGAGGAGTGGCTGTCCTCGGGCGGGCGGGGCTATCGGCTCGATCCGGCTTCGCCGCTCGCCACCGCGCGCTGGCTGGTGATCGGCGATGCGCAAGGGGAAGCCAAGGGCGCGCGGATCATGAGCGCGCTGGCGCTGGACGAGGACGATGTCACCACCTGGCTGGCGCACCGGCTGGAGCAACGCCACAGCCTGACCTGGAACGCTGCCGAAGGCCGCGTGGAAGCGCGGCTGGAGCGGCGGCTGGGCGCGATCGTGCTGGCGCGCGTGCCCGATCCCGCGCCCGATCCGGCGGCGGTGGCGGCGCTGCTGCTCGATGTGGTGCGGCGCGAGGGGCTGGAGGCTCTGCCGCTGGGCCAGGCGGCGCGGGCGCTGCTCACGCGCGGGCGCTATGCCGGGCTCCCCGCGCTGGACGAAGGTGCGCTGCTCGCCGATCTGGAGGAGTGGTTGGCGCCGCTGCTCGCCGGCCGCCGCGATCTGGCGGTGAGCGCGGGCAAGTTGCACGAGGCGCTGGAAAGCCGGCTGGACTGGAACGAGCGGCAGACGCTGGACCGGCTGGCCCCGGCGCAATACCGCTCGCCGGCCGGCACCAGCCATGCCATCGACTATGCCCACGAAGGTGGCCCGGCGGTGGAACTGCGGGTGCAGGCGCTGTTCGGCCTCGATCGCCATCCGATGATCGGCCAGCCGCCGCGCCCGCTGCTGCTCTCGCTCACCTCGCCCGCCGGGCGGCCGATCCAGACCACCGCCGATCTGCCTGCGTTCTGGCGCGGATCGTGGCGCGACGTGGTGAAGGACATGAAAGGCCGCTATCCGCGCCATCGCTGGCCCGACCAGCCCTGGGCCGAAGACCCCAGCCTCAAGACGCGCAACGCTTTCGAGGCATCGCGCAAGAGCTGAGGCGTTAGCTTTCCTGGGCCTGCGGCTCGGTGATGATGCGATCGCGCGCGGCACGCAAGTCGCCGCCTTCGAACTGGATTTTCAGGCGTTCCTTGTCGCGCACGCGGTACATGTCTTCGGCCCGCGCGATGATTTCCTCGCTCACCCCGGTTTCGGCGAGCGCCAGGCGCGCCATCTTCACGGCCGATTCCATCACTTCGCGGATCACCCACTTGGCGGGCGAATCCTTGAGCCGCACCACCGCGCGCCGATCGAACGCGCGCACGAAGATCGCCGCCTGGGGAAACGCCTGGTGCACGGCGTCCAGCGCCGCAGCGTCCATCTGGTCACCATCCATGCAGAACAGGATCAGCGCGGCTTCGTCTGCCCCGGCCTGGCGCAGCAGGTCGAGCCGGGTGCCGTCGCCGAAATAGACTTTGGCGCCAAAGCCGCCGGCCACGTCGATCATTTCCACGTCGGTGTCGATCAGCGTGACCGACAGGCCGCTGGCATTGAGCATCTGCGCCACGGTTTGCCCGAAACGGCCATAGCCCACGATCAGGGCATTGGCCGCGTCCCCGGTCGGGCCTTGCCGCTCGGCGCCCTTGGTCTTGCCCGGATCAGCGCGCAGTGGCTTGGTCAGCGCCATCAGGAACGGCGTGGTGGCCATCGACAGCGTGACGATCGCGCCAAACAGGCTGGCCGCCTCGGGCGCGATCAGTTGCGCGTGTTGCGCTTGGGCGAACAGCACGAAGCCGAATTCGCCACCCTGGCTCAGCAGCAGGCCCAGCGCCAGCGCGCTGCGCCAGGACATGCGGAACGCCAGGCCGATGCCCATGATCACCGCTGCCTTCACCGCCACGAGCGACAGCGCCATGGCCAGCACGAACAGCGGCCGTTCGGCAATCGCGTGGAGATCGAGCATCATGCCCACGGCCAGGAAGAACAGGCCGAGCAGGATGGAGCGGAACGGCTCCACATCGGCTTCCAGTTCGTGGCGATAGGGGCTGTCGGCCAGCATGACCCCGGCGATGAACGCGCCCAGCGCGGTGGACAGGCCAAGCGCCTCCATCACTGCGGCCGAGGCCATCACCGTGAACAGCGCGGCGACCACGAACATCTCGCGCTCGCCCAGGTTGCCGATCAGGCGGAACAGCGGCCGGATCAGATAGCGCCCGGCCAGGATCAGGCCAACGATGGCCAGCACGGTGTATAGCGCCAGTTGCCAGCCCGGAGGGCCATTGGCGTCGGCCGGGTTGCGGCTCATCGCCGCGATCAGGGTGATCATCGGAATGATCGACAAGTCCTGGAACAGCAGGATGGCAAAGGTCCGCTCGCCGAACGGGGTGCGCAACCGGCCCGAGGCCTGGAGCATCGGCAGCACCTGCGCGGTGGACGAGAGCGCCAGCGGCAGGCCCAGCGCGATGGCGGCGGTCAGGCTGAAATCGGTGCCGAAGTTGATCACGGCGGTGATCGCCGCGCCGCACAGCACCACCTGCAACAGGCCCAGCCCCAGGATATCGCGCTTCATCCGCCACAGCCGCGCCGGGTTCAGTTCCAGCCCGACCAGGAACAGCAGCAGCGTGATGCCCAGTTCGGCAATGCCCAGCTTCTGCTCCGCCTCACCCACCAGGCCCAGCACCTGCGGGCCGACGACCGCGCCGGCCAGCAGGTAGCCAAGCGTGGCCCCCAGGCCCAGCCGGCGGAACACCAGCACGAAGACCATGGCAAAGCCAAGCAGCAGGAAACCGTCGTGAAGCATCGAGGGGGGCTGGTTCATGCCCCCTGACTCGCCTTCCTTGGGCGTGACGTCAACACATACCCTTTCGGGCGGCGGCCTTGGCGCTGGCGCCGGGCGGGTGCCTGGGGTTATCGTGGGGCATGGCCAGCACCCTCCCTCGCTTCGATCCCGCCGCGCAGGTGCGGCGCCTGCTGGTCGAGCGGGTGCAGGCGCTGTTCCACGATCCGGGAAAAGGCGAACGCCCCGTGGTGCGCTCGGCCAATGCGCTGTTTGCGCCCGATTCGGTGATCTGGCGGGTGCATGGCGATGTCACCACGATGATGATCGGCGGGGTTACCGCCCTGCTGTTGCAGATGCTGCACCCGGCCGCGCTGGCGGGCGTGTGGGACCACAGCGCGTTCCGGCAGGACATGCTGGGCCGCCTGCGCCGCACCGCGCGGTTCATTGCCGTCACCACGTATGCCGATCGCGCGCTGGCCGATGCCGCGATTGAAAAGGTCAGGGCCGTGCACGAGCATGTGCGCGGCGTATTGCCCGATGGCACGCCCTATCGCGCCGACGATCCGCATCTGCTCGCCTGGGTTCACGTGTGCGAGGCGATCGGCTTTCTCGATGCGTGGATCGCCTATGGCGAACCGGGCATGTCGCGCGCCGATCAGGATGCCTACATGCAGCAGGCGGCGCTGGTGGCGCGCCGGCTGGGCGCCGATCCGGTGCCAGAGACGCGGGCGCAGGCCGATGCGCTGATCGCCACGTTCCGCCCCGAACTGCGCGCCGATGCCCGCACCCGCCGGGTTGCCCGGATGGTGCTGTCGCAGCCAGCCCCCTCGCTCGCGGCGGCCCCGGCGCAGCACCTGCTGTTCCAGGCGGCGGTCGATCTCATGCCTGCCTGGGCACAGGCGCTGCACGGCCGCCGCCTGCCGCTGCCGGCAACGCCCCTGGTGCGCGGCGGCGCCATGGCGATGGCCCGCACCCTGCAATGGGCCTTCGCCCCGGCGCGACGCGATCCGCCGCCTCAGGGTTGACGTCTCAGGGCTGATTCAGGCGCCAGCGCAGCAGGCGCACGAGCGGTTCGGGGTCGTCCAGCCGGAATGCCACGCGCAGGCACATGCGACGGCGCCAGGCCGGGCCATGGGGCAGCGGCGCGTTGAGGTGGACAACCACATTGGGCCAGGCGAGCAGGGCGGCGTTGAGCGTTGCCGGATCGCGGATTTCCGCGCCGTCCACAGCCATTGTCACGCGCTCGATCCGGTCGATGGGCACGGCCACGTCGATCAGGAAACCGGCGCGGACGCGCAGGCCGTCGGAGTCCAGCAGGATGGGGCGGAACCGGAACGATTTCACCAGCCCGACCAGATAGACCAACCCGAGATCGCTGAGCACGAACATCGCCACGGCGGCCCAGCGGCTCCAGTGCCCGAGGAAGACGTGATAGACAGCCACTTCGATGGCCGAGAGCGCCAGCAGCGTGGCGGCCATCGGCGTGAGATGGCGGTGATAGGCGAAGGCCCGCGCGCCGGGCGGCACATCGGCCGGGCCGCCCCAGCGCAGCAGGGCCATGTGCAGCACCGTGAGTTCCAGCCGGGCAAAGCGCACCAAGGGCAGCGGCAGGAATTGTCCCGCCACGCGCTCCCACCGCGCTACGCCCTGGCTGTCGTGCCAGCCACGCACCGCGCGGCTGGCCGCAAGGGCGAGATGGGCGAGCACGACCAGCCCCATTGCGGCCAGCACGACAGGCGTGGCGCGCAGCACGGCTTGCAGCGGCGGTGGCGCGGCCAGCGTGACGATCGCGCAGGCTCCGGCCAGGCGGGCCACGATCTGTCCGGCGCCGGGCCGACGGCTTTCCGTCGTCGCCACGCAGGCCAACAGCAGGCTGTCGGCGGCAAGCCACAGCAGCAGCGCGAGGGCGAGGACCGGATGGCGCTGCGCCAGGGGCAGGCGTTCGGCAAGCATGGCAAGCCCGATCACCACGAACGGTGCGAAGCGCAGTGCGCCGCGATGGTGGTGCAGACGTGCAGCGAACGTCATGGCCAGAGCCTCCCGCACAGGCGCTGATGCCTGTCGGCCTGGCAGCATAGCCGCTGCTGGCAGGCTGGCAAGGCGCGCGCACTTGCCAAGCCCGTTGCGTGGGCGCGGGTGTCTGGTTATGCCTTGGGGGCCGGGCGGAGGTTTCGCCGGGCAAAGATCGCGCCGGTGCCCGAGAGGGCTCAATCGGGAATGCGGTGCGGGGCCTTGGCCCCAAGGCCGCGGCTGTCCCTGCAACTGTAAGCGGCGAGCGCGATGCATAGCGCTTTCCCCGGCATCGGCGGGGAGGGCAGCCACTGGGCCGGACGCCGAAGCGGGCGAGGCCTGGGAAGGCATGCATCAAGCCCTGACCCGCAAGCCAGGAGACCGGCCGGCGCATGGTCGCTCATGCCTTGGTCCAGGGGATGGCCGTGGCACGGTTCGTTCCGTCAGAGCGACGCCGTTTGGCCGGCGCAGGGCTGCGCGCGGGCGCCCTGTGGCGCGCGCCAAGGCCGGGTGCCGACCGGGTCGCAACCCTGGCCGGAGTCTGTCTTCTGGTGTCTTTTCTCTTCCGTTTCGCCCGTTTGCGGGCGCCTGATGCCGTGCGCGCGTCTTCCTTGCCCAAACCGTCCCTGCGCCGCCGCATTGCCGTGCTGCTGTCTGCGCTGGTCGTCGCCAATGCGCTCGTCTGGCTCTGGGCGCTAGCGCTGTTCCATGCCCAGCCGCTCATGCTGGGCACGGCCGTCCTCGCCTGGGGGCTGGGCCTGCGCCATGCGGTCGATGCCGATCACATCGCCGCGATCGACAATGTCACGCGCAAGCTGATGCAGCAGGGCCAGCGGCCGATTGCCGTGGGCCTGTGGTTTGCCGTGGGCCACGCCACGATCATCGCCATCGCCTCGATCGTGGTGGCGCTGACCGCCACCGCGCTCGCCGGCTTCGACGCCTTTCGCGAGGTGGGCGGGATCATCGCCACCACCGTTTCGGCGCTGTTCCTGTTTGCCATCGCCACCATGAACCTCGTCATCCTGCGCGGGGTGTGGCGCACCTTTGCCCATGTGCGCGCCGGGGGCGCCTATGTAGAGGAGGATCTCGACCTGCTGCTGTCCGGCCGGGGGCTGCTGGCGCGGCTGTTCCGGCCGATGTTCCGCCTGGTCACGCGCGCGTGGCACATGGCGCCGCTGGGTTTCCTGTTCGGGCTGGGGTTCGACACTGCCACCGAAGTGGCGCTGCTCGGCCTTTCCGCCAGCCAGGCCGCCAATGGCCTGGCGCTGGGCACGGTGCTGGTGCTGCCCGCGCTGTTTGCCGCAGGCATGGCGCTGGTCGACACCATCGACGGCGTGGTCATGCTCGGCGCCTATGAGTGGGCTTTCGTCAAGCCGATCCGCAAGCTCTATTACAACATCACGATCACGCTGGTTTCGGCGCTGGTGGCGATCGTGATCGGTGGGATCGAGGCGGCCGCGCTGATCGGCGGCAAGCTGGGCCTGCATGGTGCGCCGTGGCGGCTGGCGGCCGATCTTGCCGGAAATTTCAACAACCTGGGCTTTGCCATCATCGGCCTGTTCGTGGTCTGCTGGCTGGCCAGCGCGGCGATCTATCGCTGGCAGCGGCTCGATGAAATCGACGTGGTGCGCGCGGCTTGATGCCAAGACCGGTTGGCTTGGCCGGGGAACTCGGCTACACCCGGTCGCGAAGCGCAGGCCTCGGCCTTGCGTTTCGCAAAGATCGCGTCGGTGCCCCGAGAGGGGCTTAATCGGGAATACGGTGCGGGGCCTGGCCCCAAATCCGTAGCTGTCCCTGCAACTGTAAGTGGCGAGCGCGATGCACCGATCCCCGTTTCGGCGGGGATGGCCACTGGGTTCCACAGCGAACCTGGGAAGGCGTGCATCAAGCCCTGACCCACGAGCCAGGAGACCTGCCGGCGCACTGGTCGCTCTTGCCTTGATCCAGGGGATGGTCCGGGCACGGTAACACTTCCGTCTGGGCGACGAAGACTTGTGCGGCTGGGGCTGCACGGGTCGCGTTGTGGTGGGCGCCTCGTGCGCCGGCCCGCTGCCGCGCGCCCGGCCGGATCGTGTCCGGTGAAGCCCTGCCGCGTGTCCGTCGCTCGGCGCGCGGAAGGGTTTTGTGCATGCCGGATCTGGCAAAAGTGCCCGTCACTATCGTGACCGGCTTTCTCGGCGCGGGAAAGACCACGCTGATCAGCCACCTCATCCGCCACGCCGGCGGGCGCCGGCTGGCCGTGGTGGTCAACGAATTCGGCACCCTGGGCGTGGATGGCGATATCCTGAAATCCTGTGCCATTCCCGATTGCCCGGCCGACAACATCGTCGAACTGGCCAATGGCTGCATCTGCTGCACCGTGGCCGACGATTTCATTCCCACGGTCGAGCGCCTGCTCGCGCTCGATCCCCGGCCCGATCACATTCTGATCGAAACCTCTGGCCTGGCCTTGCCCAAGCCGCTGCTCAAGGCGTTCGACTGGCCCGCGATCCGCAGCCGCATCACCGTGGATGGCGTGCTGGCGCTGGCCGATGCCGAAGCGGTGGCGGCGGGCCGCTTCGCTCCCGATCTCGCCGCGCTGGAGGCGCAGCGCGCGGCCGATCCGGGCATCGACCATGAAACCCCGCTGGCCGAAGTGTTTGAAGACCAGTTGGCCTGTGCCGACATGGTGCTGCTGACCAAGGGCGACCTGGCCGGCGCGGCGGGGCTGGCGCAGGCGCGCGCGGTGATCGCGCAGACTTCCCCGCGCGCGGTGCCGATCGTCGAACTGGCCGAAGGCGCCGCCGATCCGCGCGTGATCCTGGGGCTGAACGCGGCGGCGGAAGACGACATTGCCGCGCGCCCCTCGCACCACGATGGCGCCGACGATCACGAGCATGACGACTTTGCCAGCACGGTGGTGCCGCTGGGCGAGATTGCCGATCCGGCAGAGCTTGCCGCGCGGATCGAGCGGCTGGCGCGCGAGCATGGCGTGCTGCGGGTGAAAGGCCACGTTGCCGTGGCGGGCAAGCCGATGCGCCTGCTGGTCCAGGCGGTGGGCGCGCGGGTGCGCCACCAGTATGACCGCCCCTGGCGCCCCGGCGAACCGCGCGCCGGGCAGTTGGTGGCGATTGCCGAGCGCGAACGGCTGGAGCCGCAGACGATCCGGGCGGTGCTGGCCGCCTGAGGCCTGCCACCCATGCACGTCCTGTTCCGCGAAAGCCACGGGCTGGAGGAAACGGCGCTGCCCCGCGATCTGGGGCAGGCGCCCGCGCCGCTTGTCGTGCTGTCGTTTTCCGACAGCGACCTGGCCGCCTTTGCCGCCGGGTGGCATCTGGCGCGCGCGGGCGATCCGGCGTTTCCGGCGCTGCGCCTGGCCAACCTGGCCGCCCTGGAGCATCCGCTTTCGGTCGATACTTATGTGGAACAGACGCTCGATGCGGCGGGCGAGGGTGCGCGGGCGATCCTGATCCGCCTGATCGGCGGGGCATCGTGGTGGCGCTATGGCCTGGCCCAGGTGGCGGCGCTGGCGCGGGCGCGGGGCATCGCCTTGGCCGTGCTGCCCGCTGATGGCCGGGCCGACGCGCAGCTCGATGAAGCGTCCACCCTGCCGCCGGCCACGCTCGCCGCGCTGGCGCAGGCCTGCGACGCGGGCGGGCCGCAGGCGGCCTGCGCCGCGCTGGCCATGCTGGCGCGGGCGGGGGGGCTGCCGGTGGCGGAGGATCTGGCCGCAGACATTGTACCGCTACCCATGGCCGGCGCCTGGCATCCACAGGCGGGCGCGGGCGACCCGCTGGCATTGCGGCCCGATCCGGCCCGGCCGCTGGTGGCCGTAGTCTTTTACCGCGCCTATCTGGCGGCGCAGGATTGCGCAGCCATTGCCGCACTGATCGCCGCACTGGAAGCGGCTGGTCTGGCGGCGCACGGGCTTTACGTAACGTCATTGAAAGAACCGCAGTCGCGCCGCGTGGCAGAGGCGGCGTTAAACCACTGGCGCCCCGCCGCGATCATCAATGCCACGGCCTTTTCCGCGCGGGACGATGCCGGGCACACCCCGCTCGATGCCACCGGCGCGCCGGTGTTCCAGGTGGCCCTGGCCACCGCGCCGCGTGAGGGCTGGGCCGCCTCTGCGCGCGGGCTTTCGCCGGCAGACCTTGCCATGCACGTGGTCCTGCCGGAGATCGACGGGCGCATCATGGCCGGCGTCGCCAGTTTCAAGCAGCCCTGCGCGCAGGATGCGGCGCTGGGTTTTGCCCGTCAGGTCCACGCCCCCGATGCCGATCGCATTGCCGCAATCGTCGCGCGGGTGCAGGGCTGGATCGCGCTGGCCCGCCGCCCTGTGGCCAAGCGAACCGTGGCGCTGGTGCTTTCGACCTATCCCGGCAAGGCCGAGGCGATGGCCCATGCCGTTGGCCTCGATGCCCTGGCCTCGACGCAGGCGATCCTGTCCGATCTGGCCGGGGCGGGCTATGCCGTGACGCCGCCCGATGATCTGGCGCGGCGACTGGCGGCCGAAACCCTGGCCTGGCCGCTCACCGCCTACCGCGCCGCCCTGACGCAGTTGCCCACTGCCTTGCAGGATGATCTGGCGCAAGCCTGGGGCGCGCCCGAAAGCGATCCAGCCTGCCGCGATGGCGCGTTCCACTTTGCCGCGCTGCGCTGTGGCCGGGCGCTGGTGGCGCTGCAACCCGAGCGCGGCGAACGGGCGCAGCGCGACGAAGCCTATCACGACCTGTCGCGCTGCCCGCGCCATGGCTATGTCGCGTTCTACCTGTGGCTGCGCGCGCAGAAGACCGATGCGCTGGTCCATGTGGGCGCCCACGGCACGCTGGAATGGCTGCCGGGCAAGGCCGTGGCGCTGTCTGCGGCCTGCTGGCCCGAGGCGCTGACCGGGGCGCTGCCGGTGGTCTATCCGTTCATCGTCAACGATCCGGGAGAAGCCGCGCAGGCCCGGCGGCGGATCGGCGCGGTCACGCTGGGCCATCTGCCGCCGCCGCTGCGCCGCGCGCAAGGCGGCGCCGGGCTACACACGCTGGAGGCCCTGCTCGACGAGTTTTCCGGCGCCGTTGGCCTCGATCCGGCGCGGCGCGACCGGCTGGTCAAGGCAATCCGGGCCGAGGCGCAGGCGCTTGGGCTGGAGGCGGAACTGGGCCTCGATCCCGCAGCCAGCGCAGCCGAGGCGATTGCCCGGATCGATCGCTTTGTCTGCGACGTGAAAGACAGCCAGTATGGCGATGGCCTCCACGTGTTCGGGCGCGGCGCGCAAGGGACGGCGGAGCGCGACGGGCTGCTGGCCGCGCTGGCGGGACAAAGGGTGGCAGCTGGCCCGGCCGGTTCGCCCTGGCGCGGGCGGGCCGACGTGCTGCCCACCGGGCGCAATCTCTATGCCATCGATCCGCGCGCCGTGCCGAGCCGCGCCGCCCATGCGCAAGGGGTGGTGCTGGCGCAGGAACTGGTGCGCCGCCACTTGCAGGATCATGGCGACTATCCCCGCACGCTGGTGGTGGACCTGTGGGGTTCGGCGACGATGCGCACGGCGGGCGAGGACTTTGCCATGGCGTTGCACCTGCTGGGCGCCGCCCCAGTGTGGGACGCGGGCAGCGAGCGGGTGACCGGCGTCGAAATCCTGCCGCTGGCCCGGCTCGACCATCCGCGCCTGGATGTCACGCTGCGGGTTTCGGGCCTGCTGCGCGATGCCTTTCCGATGCTGCCGGTGCTGTTCGGCCAGGCGGTGCGCGCGCTGTGCGGGCGGGACGAGCCGCCCGAATGGAATCCCTTTGCCGGGCAGGCGCCGGCCCCGCGCGTCTATGGGCCGGGGCCGGGCCGCTATGGCGCGGGCATCGGCGCGGCGGCGGAACGCTATGGCGCCGAAAGCCGCCGCGCGGCGGGCGAGGCCTGGCTGGCCGCCTCGTCCCACGCGCTCGACGCCACAACGCCGCAAGACGATGCCGCTGGCCTGCGCGCCCGCGTGGCGGCGGCGCAGGCCTTTGTCCATGCGCAGGATCTGCCCGAGACCGACCTGCTGCTCGGCGCCGACCATGCCACGCACGAAGCCGGCTTTGCCGCCGCGCAGGCAGTTGCCGGTGGGAGCGCGCAGGCCGCGCTCTATCACCTCGACAACCGCGATCCCGCGCGGCCGGTGGCGCGGCCGCTGGGCGAGGAGCTGGCCCGCGTGGTGCGTGCCCGCGCGGCCCATCCCGGCTGGATCGCGGGCATGATGCGCCATGGCTTTCGCGGCGGGGCAGAGCTTTCGGCCATGCTCGATCACCTCGGCGCCTTTGCCCATCTCGCGCCCGGCAGCGTGCCGGCGCATCTTTTCGATCTCTATTACCACGCCACGCTGGGGACAGAGGCGGTGCGCGCGTTCCTGGCGCGGGAAAACCCGGCGGCGCTGGCGGCGATGCAGGCGCGCTTTGCCGCGCTCCATGCCGCCGGGCTGTGGCCCACGCGGCGCAATGCCATTCTGGCGGAGCTGGGCGCATGAGCGGCTTTCGCGTGGCGGGCTGGTGCCCCGATGCCTGGCACCCGATGGCCGCTGGCGATGGCCTGCTGCTGCGGATCAAGCCCCACGCCGCGCGCCTGCCGCGCGATGCCGTGCTGGCCTTGTGTGATCTGGCCGGGCGCCAAGGCAATGGCCTGATCGACGTGTCGCGCCGCGCCAACCTGCAACTGCGCGGGCTGAGCGAAGCGGGCTGGCAGGCTGCGCTGCGCGAACTGCTGGCGCTGGGCCTGGTCTCGGCCGATCCGGCGGTGGAAGCAAGGCGCAACGTGCTGGTCGCGCCCGATTGGCGCGCGGGCGACGATACGCAGCGCATTGCCGACGATCTTGTCGCCCGCAGCGGTGAATGGCCCGAATTGCCCGGCAAGGTGGGCTTCGTGATCGATGCCGGCGCGGCGCCGCTGCTCTTGCGCGAGCCGGGCGATTTCCGGGTGGAGCGCGGCGCTGGCGGCGGCCTGATCCTGCGCGCGGCCGGGCGCGCCACGGGCGTGGCGCTGGCACCGGGCGAGGAAGCGACCGGCCTGATCGCGCTGGCCCGCTGGTTTGCCGAAAGCGGCGGGGCGCAGGCCGGACGCATGGCGCGCCATGACGCGCCGCTGCCCGCCTGGGCGCAGGGCGAGGACCGACCCGCCGCGCCCGCGCCACTGCTGCAACCCGGTCCTTGCGCGCTGGGCATGGCCCATGCCGCGCCGTTCGGACAAGTGGAAGCCCCGGTGCTGGCCGCCGCGCTCGCCGTGCCCGGCGCGCAGGCCCTTCGGCTCACCCCATGGCGCGTGATCGTCGCCGAAGGGGCTGCACCGGGCGCGGTGGCGGGTCTGATCGCCGATCCGGCCGATCCGCTGCTGCGCGTGGAGGCCTGCCCCGGCGCCCCGGCCTGTCCGCAGGCGGGCGTGGCCACGCGCGATCTGGCGCGCGTGCTGGCGCCGCTGGTGGCGGGAACGCTGCACGTTTCGGGCTGTGCCAAGCGCTGCGCCGGCACGCGCGCCACCACCAACACCCTGATCGGGCGGGCCGATGGCCGGTTCGACTGGGCGGGGCCAGGCGCCCCTGCATCCCCTCTCACGCCCCGGGCCGTGCTGGCCCATTGCGAAAGCCGCTGATGCCCTACGTCTATGAAACCGATGGCGCGGCCATCTATCGCCAGTCTTTCGCCACGATCCGGGCAGAGGCCGATCTGGCGCGCTTCACGCCGGATGAAGAACGCGTGGCAGTGCGGATGATCCACGCCGCCGGCATGGTCGAGCTGGCGCCGCACATCCGCTTTTCTGCCGGATTTGCCGAGGCGGCGCGGGATGCGCTGCGGGGCGGCGCGCCGATCCTGTGCGATGCGCGGATGGTGTCGGAAGGGATCACCCGCGCGCGCCTGCCTGCCGCCAACCGCGTGATCTGCACGCTGCACGATGCGCTCGTGCCGGGCCTAGCTGCCGCGCTGGGCACCACCCGCTCGGCCGCCGCGCTGGAATTGTGGCGGCCGCATCTGGCGGGCAGCGTGGTGGCGATCGGCAATGCGCCGACCGCGCTGTTCCATCTGCTGACCATGCTGCAAGACCCGGCCTGCCCGCGCCCGGTGGCGGTGATCGGCTGCCCGGTGGGCTTTGTCGGCGCGGTCGAATCCAAGGATGCGTTGTGGGCCTGGGGGCAGGTGCCCTGCTGCATCGTGGCGGGGCGGCTGGGCGGTAGCGCGATCACCGTGGCGGCGATCAACGCCCTGGCGAGCGACGCCGAATGAGCGGGACGATCCACGGCGTCGGCCTGGGGCCGGGCGCCGCCGACCTGATGAGCGTGCGCGCCGATCGGCTGGTGCGCACCACGCGCCACATCGCCTATTTCCGCAAGGCCGGGCGGCCCGGCCATGCGCGCCGCATCGCGGCCGATCTGCTGCGCCCCGATGCAGTGGAAATCGCCATGGAATATCCCGTCACCACGGAAATTCCGGTCAGCGACCCGCGCTACAACGCCTGCCTGGCGGCGTTCTATGCCGATTGCACGCAGCGCTTGGCCGATCTGGCCCGCGCAGGCGAAGACGTCGTCGTGCTGTGCGAGGGCGACCCGTTCTTCTACGGCTCGTTCATGCACCTGCACAGCCGACTGACAGGGCAAGTGCCGGTGCAGGTCGTGCCCGGCATCACCGGCATGGCCGGCGCCTGGAACGCCACGGGGCTGCCGATCACCTGGGGCGACGATGTCTTGACCGTGGCCATGGCCACACTGCCCGAGGCCGAACTCACCCGCCGCATCCGCGATACCGATGCGCTGGTGGTGATGAAGATCGGGCGCAACCTTGCCAAGCTGCGCCGCGCCGTGGCCGCCGCCGGGCGCACCGCAGAAGCCTGGCTGGTGGAGCACGCCGCCATGCCCACCCAGCGCGTCACCCCGCTGGCCCAGGCCGAGGCGGTCACGCCCTATTTCGCCATCCTGCTGATCCACGGCCAGGGCCGCCGCCCATGACCGGCACGCTCACCATCGCCGGGCTCGGCCCCGGCCACGCGGGACAGGTCACGCCCGAAGTCTCCGCCGCGCTCGCGGTGGCGACCGACGTGCTGGGCTATATCCCCTATGTCGCCCGCGTGGCGCCGCGTGCCGGGCTGAGGCTGCACCCCTCGGACAATCGGGTGGAGCGCGAACGCGCTGCCCATGCGCTCGATCTGGCGGCGCAAGGCGGGCAGGTCGTGCTCGTCTCTTCGGGCGATCCGGGCGTCTTTGCCATGGCGGCGGCGGTGTTCGAAGTGCTGGAACATGGCCCGGCAGACTGGGCGGACGTGCCGGTGCAGGTGCTGCCGGGGATCACCGCGATGCTCGCCGCCGCCGCGCGCGCCGGGGCGCCGCTCGGCCACGATTTCTGCGCGATCAACCTGTCCGACAATCTCAAGCCCTGGCCGCTGATCGAGCGGCGCCTGCGCCTGGCCGCGCAGGCCGATTTCGCCATGGCGTTCTACAACCCCTGCTCGCGCGCGCGGCCCCAGGGTTTTGCCCGCACGCTCGCGGTGCTGCGCGATTGTTGCGAGGCGCAGCGCCTGGTGCTGTTCGCCCGCGCGGTTTCCACGCCGGAGGAGCAATTGCGCATCGTGCCGCTGGCCCAGGCCACACCCGAGATGGCCGACATGCGCACCATGGTGATCGTGGGATCGAGCCAGACCCGGCTGTTCCACCGCCCCAGCGGCCCGGTGCTCTATACCCCGCGCAGCGTTCCTGCGAGCGGTGTGGGGGCTGGCGCATGAGCGATCCAGTCCAGCACGGCTTGCGCATCGTGCACTTCTTGGCGCGGGGGGATGAACGGGCGATCGATCATGATCACCGGCAGGCGCAGCGCGCGCGCGGCGATCAGCTTGGCCTGTGCCGCGCTGCCCCCGGCGTTCTTGCACACCACCAGGTCCACCGCGTGGTCGCGCAGCAGGGCCAGGTCGCCGTCCAGCGTGAACGGCCCACGATCGACCACCAGCGCGTGCCGGGGCAGCGGCGGTGGCGCCTCGGGCGGATCGACGAAGCGCAGCACATAGTGGTGCTGCGGCTGCGCGGCAAAAAGGCTGACATGCTGCCGCCCCAGCGCCAGCAGCACGCGCCGCGCCGGGCCGGCGAGCGCGGCCACCGCGCCATCCAGATCGGCCACATGCTGCCAGCGGTCGCCCGGCCCGGCCTGCCAGGCGGGGCGGGTGAAGGCCAGCAGCGGCACGCCGGTTTCCTGCGTCGCGGCCACGGCATTGGCGCTCATCCGCGCGGCGAACGGGTGCGTTGCATCGACCACATGGGTGATCCCCTCGGCGCGCAGCCAGGCGACCAGGCCCGCCACGCCGCCAAAGCCGCCGATGCGCGTGGGCAGGGGCAGCACGCGCGGCGCCAGAGTGCGCCCGGCATAGCTCAGCGTGGCGCGAATGCCGCGCGCGGCGAGCAGCGGCGCCAGCTCGCGCGCCTCGGTCGTGCCGCCCAGCAGCAGGATGTTCGGCATGGCTGAAGCGGGCATGGCGCAAGCGGCTCCCTGGTTGACGATCCTCGGCATCGGCGAAGATGGCCGCGCCGGCCTCTCGCCCTCCGCACACACGGCGCTGGACCGGGCCGAATTCGTGCTCGGCCCGCCGCGCCATCTTGCGCTGCTCGGCCCGCTTACGGCCAAGGTGCTGGAATGGCCAGTGCCCTTTGCGGCGGGGATCGACCTGCTGCTGACGCTGCGCGGGCGGTCGGTCGTGATGCTGGCCTCGGGCGATCCGTTCTGGTTCGGTGGCGGTTCCAGCGTGATTGCCCGGCTCGATCGGGCCGAGTGGGTGGCGCATCCCGCGCCCTCCACCTTTGGGCTGGCGGCGGCGCGGCTGGGCTGGGCCTTGCAGGATTGCGCCTGCCTGGGCCTTCATGCCGCACCGCTCATGCGCCTGCGCCCGCATCTGGCTCCTGGCCGGCGCATTCTGGTCTTGCTGCGCGATGGCGCCGCCGTGGCCGACCTCGCGGCCTGGCTGGCGGCGCTGGGCTTTGGCGAGACGGACCTGCATGTGCTGGAGGCGCTGGGCGGCCCGCGCGAGCGGGTGCGCGTGGTCCGCGCCGATCACTTTGCGCTGCATGATGTGCAGCATCCGGTTGCCGTGGGCCTGGCCGTTGCCGGCGCGGGCTTTGCCCTGCCGCTCGGCGCCGGGCGGCCCGACATGCTGTTTGCCGCCGATGGGCAGATCACCAAGGCGCCGGTGCGCGCGCTCACCCTTGCCGCGCTGGCGCCGCGCGCGGGTGAGCTGCTGTGGGACATCGGCGCCGGTTCCGGCTCGATCGGCATCGAATGGCTGCTCGCCCATCCGGCCAACCGCGCCGTGGCGGTGGAATGCGATCCGCTGCGCGCCAGCCGCGCGCGGGGCAATGCCCTGGCGCTGGGCGCCGATCGCCTGCGCGTGATCACCGGGCGCGCGCCCGCCTGCCTGCCCGATGCTCCGCTGCCCGATGCGGTGTTCATCGGCGGCGGCCTGTCGGCGGCCCTGCTGCAAGTGCTGTGGCCCCGCCTGCGGCCGGGCACCCGGCTCGTCGCCAACGCCGTCACGCTGGAATCCGAAGCGCTGCTCGCCACCTGGCACGGGCAGGTTGGGGGCAATCTGCTGCGCATCGAATTGGCCGATGCGGTGCCACTCGGCACGCGCACCGGCTGGAAAGCGCGCTACCCGGTCGTGCAGTGGAGCGTGGTGCGATGATCGTCGCCGGTTTCGGATTTCGCGCCGCTGCCGATCAGGCCGCGCTGCGCGCCGCGCTCGCTCTGGCCCAGGCCCAATGCAAGTCCGGGCAGCCGCGCGTCACGCATCTGGCCACGGCGGCAGACAAGGCTCCGGCGCTCGCTCCGCTGGCGCAGGCGCTCGGCCTGCCCCTGCTGGCCATCGCCGCGCCGGCGCTGGCGGGCTGTGCCACGCCCACCCGGTCCCCCGCCAGCCTGCGCGCGCGCGGCACCGGCAGCCTGGCCGAAGCGGCGGCACTGGCCGGGGCGGGCCCTGGCGCGCGTCTGCTCGCGCCGCGCTGTGTTTCCCCCGATCGCACGGCCACATGTGCGCTTGCCACAGGAATTGAACGATGACGGTCCATTTCATCGGTGCCGGCCCCGGCGCGGCCGATCTGATCACGCTGCGCGGGCGCGATCGCATCGCGCAAAGCCCGGTGTGCCTCTATGCCGGATCGCTGGTGCCGCCCGCGCTGCTTGACCATTGCCCGCCCGGCGCGCGGATCGTCAACACCGCGCCGCTCGCGCTGGACGCGATCGTGGCCGAGATGGCCCAGGCCCACGCCGCCGGGCAGGATGTGGCGCGGCTGCATTCGGGCGACCTGTCGATCTGGTCGGCCATGGGCGAGCAGGTGCGCGCGCTGAGGGCGCTGGACATTCCCTTTACCATCACTCCCGGCGTGCCCGCCTTCGCCGCTGCCGCCGCCGCGCTGGAGGCGGAACTGACTCTGCCCGAGCTGGGCCAGTCGCTGGTGTTGATGCGCACGCCGGGCCGCGCCAGCGCGATGCCCCCGCGCGAGAACCTGGCCGCCTTTGCCCGCACCGGGGCGACGCTGGCCATTCACCTTTCGATCCATAACCTGGCCAGCGTGGTGGCCGATCTGCTGCCGGACTATGGCGCCGATTGCCCGGTGGCGGTGGTCTGGCGCGCCTCCTGGCCCGATCAGCGCGTGGTCCGCGCCACGCTGGAGACGGTGGCGGCGGCGGTGGACGGCACAATGGAGCGCACCGCGCTGATCCTGGTCGGCCGCGTGCTGGGGGCCGCCGATTTTGCCGCCAGCCGGCTCTATGCCGCCGATTACGAACGCCGTTTCCGCCCGCAAGGCGCCACGGCATGACGGTGCCCGGCCTGATGATTGCCGCGCCCAGTTCGGGCGCGGGCAAGACCACGCTGACACTCGGCCTGCTGCGCGCCCTGGCGCAGGACGGGCTGGCGGTGCAGCCGTTCAAGAACGGCCCGGACTATATCGATCCGGCGTTTCACCGCGCCGCCACGGGCCGCGCTTCGTTCAATCTCGATAGCTGGGCGATGACGGGCGGGCTGGTAGACAGCCTTGCGGCGCAGGCGGCGGGGGCCGATCTGGCCTTGGCCGAAGCCTCGATGGGCCTGTTCGACGGCGTTGCCGGCGCGGGCGCGCTGGGGCATGGCGCCAGTGCCGATGTGGCGCGGCGGCTGGGCTGGCCGGTGGTGCTGGTGCTCGATGCCTCGGGCCAGGCGCAATCGGCGGCGGCCACCGCGCTGGGCTTTGCCCGGATCGATCCGCAGGTGCGCGTGGCCGGGGTGGTTTTCAACAAGGTGGCCAGCGCGCGCCATGAACGGCTGCTGCGCGACGGGATGGCCAGGGTCGGCCTGCCGGTGCTGGGCGCGCTGCCGCGCCGGGCCGATCTCGCCTTGCCCGAGCGGCACCTGGGGCTGGTGCAGGCGCTGGAGCATCCCGACCTGGCTGGCGCGCTCGATCGCCTGGCGGATTTTGTGCGCGGGCATGTCGATCTTGCCGCGCTGGTGGCGCTGGCCGAGGCCGTGCCCATGGCCAATGGCCGCGCCGCTGCGCCGCCCGCGCTGCCGCCGCCCCCGGCGCAGCGGTTGGCGGTGGCGCACGATGCGGCGTTCTCGTTCCTCTATCCGCATCTGTTGCAGGGCTGGCAGGCGGCGGGCGCGCAGATCCTGCCGTTTTCGCCGCTGGCCGACGAAGCCCCGGCAGGCGAGGCCGACATGGTCTGGCTGCCGGGCGGCTATCCCGAACTGCACGCCGGGCGGATCGCGGCGGCCACGCGCTTTCTCGCCGGCTTGCGCCACCATGCGCAGACCCGCCCGGTGCACGGCGAATGCGGCGGCTACATGGTGCTGGGGCAGGGGCTGGTGGACAAGGCGGGCGCGCGCCATGCCATGGCCGGGCTGCTCGGGCTGGAAACCAGCCATGCCCAGCGGCGGCTGCACCTGGGCTATCGCGCGGCGCGGTTGCTGGCGCCGGTGGGCGCGCTGGCGGCGAGCACGGCGCTGCGCGGGCACGAGTTCCACTATTGCACGATCCTGGCGCAAGACGATGCGCCGCTGGCCGAGGTGAGCGATGCCACGGGCGCGGCGGTGGCCGAAACCGGATCGCGGCGCGGGCGGGTGACCGGCTCGTTCTTCCACCTGATCGCCGGATCGGGAGACGTGGCATGATCCACCTCGACCTGATCGGCATCGGCACCGGCAATCCCGACCATCTCACCCTGGCGGCAGTGCGGGCGATGAACGCGGCCGACGTTATCCTGCTGCCCGACAAGGGCGCGGACAAGGCCGGGCTGATCGACCTGCGCCGCGCGATCTGCGCGCAAGTGCTGACGCGGCCGGTGGCCATCGTGGAATTCGCCATGCCGCTGCGCGATGGTGCGGGCGACTATGCGCAAGCCGTGCATTCCTGGCACGATGCGATCGCGCGCGTCTGGCAGGCCGCGCTGGAACGGGCGCTGCCGCATGGCGGGCGCGCGGCCCTGCTCGTGTGGGGCGATCCCGCGCTCTATGACAGCAGCCTGCGGATCGCGGAACGGCTGATGGCGCAGGGGCTGGCGCTGCATGTGCAGGTCGTGCCCGGCATCACTAGCCTTCAGGTGCTGACCGCCGCTCACGCCATTCCGCTTAATCCGCTGGCCGGGCCGGTGACGATCACCACCGGGCGCCTGTTGCGCCAGCATGGCTGGCCCGCCGGGGCGCAGCATGTGGCGGTGATGCTCGATGCCGGCGGCGCGTTCCAGGCGCTCGATCCGGCGGGCCTGACCATCTGGTGGGGCGCCTATCTGGGCATGGAGCAGCAAGCGCTGGAGCACGGCAGCCTGGCCCAGGCCGGCCCATGCATTCTCGCCCGCCGCGCCGCGCTGCGCGCGCAGCATGGCTGGATCATGGATATCTATCTGCTGAAAAAGGAAACGGCCGATGCAAGCGGTTGATGAAGAGGCGCGCCATGCGGACAAGATGCGCAAGAAGCAGGCCGCGCGCGACAAGATCATGGCCAGCAAGACGCAGGAAAAAGGCCTACTGATCGTCCATACCGGCAAGGGCAAGGGCAAGACCAGCGCGGCCATGGGCATGGTCGTGCGCGCCATCGGCCACGGCATGCGCGTGGGCGTAGTGCAGTTCGTGAAAGGCGCGATGACCACCGGCGAAAAGACCGTGTTCGATGCCTTTCCCGACCATGTCGAATTCAAGCCGATGGGCGAGGGCTTTACCTGGAACACGCAGGATCGCGCCCGCGACGTGGCCACGGCCCGCGCCGCGTGGGATGAGGTGACGCGCATGATCGCCGATCCGGCCTATGCCATGGTCTTGGCCGACGAGCTGAACATCGTGCTGCGCTACGAGTATCTGCCGCTCGACGAAGTGCTGGCCGTGCTGACCGCGCGGCCGGAAGGCAAGCATGTGATCGTCACCGGCCGCAACGCGCCCGATGCGCTGATCGAGGCGGCCGATCTCGTCACCGAAATGGCCCAGGTCAAGCATCCTTTCCGCTCTGGCGTGAAAGCCCAGGCCGGCATCGAATTCTGACACTTTCCTTTTGCACGACAAGGATTTTCACCATGCTCACCCCCGTTGACGATGGCCCCGCCGTGGTTGCCTGCACCACCTGCCGCCTGAGTGCCGACCTGCGCGAGGACGAAGCCGGCCAGCGCGGTGGCGCGCGCCTGGCAGAGGCGCTGCGCAGCGTGCAGCAGGGCGATGCGCGCTATGCCGGGATCGCCGTGCAGGAAATGGCCTGCCTGTTTGCCTGCAAGGACCACTGCACCGTGCACCTGCGCGCGCCGGGCAAGGTCGGCTATGTGCTGGGGCGTTTCGCACCGGACGCCGAAGCGGCCAAGGCCATTCTCGATTATGCCGCCGCCTATGCGCAGAGCGAGCATGGCCGCGTCCCGTTCAAGGACTGGCCGCAAGGGGTGAAAGGCCATTTCATCAGCCGCACGCCGCCGGCCGGGTTCGTCGCGGCATGAGCGTGTTTGCGTCTCCCGCCGCCTTTGCTGCGGCGCTTGCCGATCTGCCCGCGCCCGATGGCGATGCACTGACCGCCGCTCGCGCGCACCAGGATGAGCTGACCAAGCCGCGTGGCTCGCTGGGCCGGCTGGAAGACATCGCGGTGTTCATGGCCGGATGGCAGGGCCGTGCCTGTCCGGCGATTGCCAAGGGGCGCACCGCGATCTTTGCCGGCAACCATGGCTTTACCGTTCACGGTGTCAGCGCCTTTCCCACCAGTGTGACGGCCGCCATGGTGGCCAACTTTGCCGCCGGGGGCGCGGCGATCAATGCGCTGGCCGGGGCGGCCGGGCTGGACCTGGTGGTCGTCCCGCTCGATCTTGACCAGCCCACTGCCGATTTCACGCAATCCCCCGCGATGAGCGAGGCGGAATGCCTGGCCGCGCTCAATGCCGGGGCGGCGGTGGTGACGCCCGATCTCGATATCCTGACGCTGGGCGAAATGGGCATCGGCAACACAACGGCGGCTGCCGCGCTTTGCGCCCAGAGCCTGGGTGGCAGCGCGGCGGAATGGGTCGGGCCGGGCACCGGGCTGGACCCGGCCGGTGTGGCGCGCAAGACCGCTGTGGTGGATCAGGCGCTGGCCCGCCATGGCCAGGGCGCGCCCACGCCGTTTGAAACGCTGCGCCGGCTGGGCGGGCGCGAGATTGTCGCCATGGCCGGTGCCGTGCTGCGGGCGCGGCAGTTGCGCGTTCCGGTGGTGCTCGATGGCTTCATCGGCTGCGCGGCCGTGGCGCCGCTGGCGGTGGCCGTGCCCGGCATCCTCGATCACTGCCTCGCCGGGCATTGCTCGGCCGAGCCGGGGCATGTGCGGCTGCTGGCGCGGCTGGGGCTGGAGCCGCTGCTGAACTTGCGCCTGCGGCTGGGCGAAGGCAGCGGCGCGGCGCTGGCTGTGGGGGTGATCCGCGCGGCGCTGGCCACCCATGCGCAGATGGCGACGTTTGCGCAAGCGGGCGTGGCGGCCGGGCTGTGACACCCTTCATGCTGCACTTGTTACGCCATGGCGCGCCGGCAAAGCCCGGCCTGCTGCTGGGCCACGCCGACATGGCGCCGACGCCCGAAGGGCTGGCGGCCTGCACCGCGCGTGCGCAGGGGCTGGACGTGGCCGCGATCGTGGCCTCTGACCTGCGCCGCTGTGCCGAGGCGGCGCAGGCCATCGCCAGCCCACGCGCCCTGCCGGTGCAGCTTGACCGGCGCTGGCGTGAGCTGGATTTCGGCGCGTGGGACGGGCTCGATCCGGCGCACGTGAGCAGCGCGGCGCTGACCGCGTTCTGGGTCGATCCCGATGCCCATGCCCCGCCGGGCGGGGAGCGCTGGTCGGCGCTGCACGCGCGGGTAGGGGCGGCGCTGGCTGAGCTGCCCGGAAGCGATGTTCTCGTCGTGACTCATGGCGGGGCGATGCGTGCGGCGCTGGCGGTGCTCTGCGGCTTTGCGCGGGAACAGGCCTGGGCGTTCGACCTGCCCTATGCCGCGCTGCTGTCGTTGCGGGTCTGGCCCGGGGCGCGGCCGACCGCGCAGGTCGTGGGGTTGGCCACGTGAAGGGGTTCGTGCTGGCCACGCAGTTCCTCACCCGCCTGCCCACGCCGCGCGTGGCAGCCACGGCGCACGACTTTGCCGCCTCGATCCGCTGGTTTCCTGCGGTGGGCCTGATCGTGGGCATGGGGGTGGCGGGTGCCGCCTGGGCCGGGGCCTGGCTCGACGCCTGGTGCGGCGCGCAGGCGGGCCTTGTCGCCTGGGTGGCGATCACCGGGGCGCTGCATCTCGATGGCCTCGCTGACCTGGCCGATGCCAGCGGCGCGGCGCACCGGGATCGCGCGCGGCTGCTGGCAGTGCTCGCCGATCCGCACCTTGGCAGCTTTGGCGCGGTGGCGCTGGCGGTGCAGGTGCTGGCCAAGCTGGTGCTGCTGCATGCGCTGGTGGCGCAAGGCGCGCTGGCCGGCGTGGTGCTGGTGCCCTTTGTCGCGCGCATCGGGCCGCTGGCCTGGGCGCGCTGGATCGCGCCGCTTCATGCCGGGCTGGGCGCGCGCTTTGCCGGGGTGGTGCGCGGGCGCGACCTGGCGCTCTGGGCCGTGGCGCTGGCTGTTGCAGCGCTGCGCTGTCCCGCGCTGCTGCTCGCCGTTCCGGGGATCGCGCTGTGGGGCGGGTGGATCGTGACTCGCATAGGCGGCATTTCCGGCGATGGCCATGGCGCGGGGATCGAATGGAACGAAACCGTTCTGTTGCTGGGCCTCTGCGTGGAGGCGCGGTTGTGGAGCTGAACCGGTTCACCTGGCACGGCGGTGGGCTGGCGGCGGCGCGCGCGCAATTTGGAGAGGGGCCGTGGCTCGATCTGTCCACCGGGATCAACCCCTGTCCCTGGCCTCATGCGCCCGCACTGCCGGTCGATTGGCAGGCCTTGCCCGATGAAGCCGCGCTGCGCGATCTGGAACGTGCGGCGGCGGCGCATTTCGGCTGCGCGGCAGAGCAGGTCTGCGCCGTGCCCGGCACCGAGATCGGCTTGCGCCTGGTGGGCGCTCTGCTGGAGGGTAGGGGCTTTCACGCGGCGCCCGCCTATCGCACCCATGGCGACATGCTGCGCGGCAGCGTGGCGGTGAACGATCTGCTGGCCGCGCCCGCCGGAAATCTGGTGCTGGCCAATCCCAACAACCCCGATGGACGCCTTCTGAGCCCCGCCATGCTGCAAGCCATGCTGCACCAGCGCGGCGATGGCGGCTGGCTGCTGCTCGACGAAGCCTTTGCCGATACGCACCCCGCGCAGAGCCTGGCCGGGCTGGTGAGCGACGAGGCGCGGCTGGTGGTGTTCCGTTCGTTCGGCAAGTTCTTTGGGCTGGCGGGCCTGCGCCTGGGCTTCGTGATCGGGCCGCGCGCGCTACTGGCGCGGGTGCGGGCGCGGCTCGGGGCCTGGCCTGTCTGCGCGGCGGCGCTGGCGGTGGGCACGGCGGCCTATCGCGACGGAGCGTGGATCGCGCAGGCGCGCGCCACGCTGGCGGCGCAGGCAGCCACGCTCGATGCCGCGCTCATGGCCAAGGGCTATGCCGTGCAAGGGGCCTGTCCGCTGTTCCGCCTGCTGCATGGGGTGGATGGCGCCGCGCTGTTCGAGCGGCTCGCGCGCCGCCATATCCTGACGCGGCCCTTTGCCGAACAGCCGGGCTGGCTGCGGCTGGGCCTGCCGGCCGACGCGGCGGCGCTCGCCCGGCTGATTGCGGCGCTGCCCGACCGTGGCTGAGGCGGCCGTGCTGGGGGCGCTGGTGCTCGACCTGGCGCTGGGCTGGCCGGGCTGGCTCTATGCCCGCATCGGCCATCCGGTCGGCGGGTTTGCCCGCGTGATCGGCGCCTGTGCGCGCGCCTGGAACCGCGCCGGCTGGAGCGCGGCGCGGCGGCGCCTGCTCGGCGTGGCGACAGTGCTGGTGCTGCTGGTCCTGGCGATCGGCGGGGGCTGGGCCGTGCAGTCGCTGGCTTTGCGGATGGCTGGGCCATGGGCCTGGACCGTGCTGGGGCTGTTGGCCTGGCCGGGGCTGGCACTGCGCAGCCTGTACGATCATGTGCAGCCGGTGGGTCAGGCCCTGGCGCGGGGCGATCTGGCGGCGGCGCGGCGGGCGGTAGGCATGATCGTGGGGCGCGATACCGCCACGCTCGATTCCGCTGGGGTGGCCCGTGCCGCGATCGAAAGCCTGGCGGAAAGCTTTTGCGACGGCGTGGCCGCGCCGCTGTTCTGGCTGGTCATGGGCGGGCTGCCGGGCCTCTGGGCCTACAAGGCGATCAACACCGCCGACAGCCTGATCGGCCATCGCGAGGCGCCGTGGGGGCCGTTCGGCTGGGCGGCGGCGCGGCTCGACGATGGCTTGAACCTCATCCCGGCGCGGCTGGGCGGCGTGGTGCTGTGCCTGGCGGGCGGGGTTGGCTGGGCCGTGCTGTGGCGCGATCACGCGCGCCATGCTTCGCCCAATGCGGGGTGGACCGAGGCGGCCATGGCCGGGGCGCTGGGCCTGCGGTTGGCCGGGCCGGTGGCCTACGACGGCGTGGTTCACGCCAAGGCCTGGATCGGCGATGGCCGCGCCGATGCGAACGCGCAGGATGTGGCGCGCGCGCTGCGGCTCTATCGCCGGGCCTGCGCGCTGCTGATCGCGCTGGTCATTGCGTTTGCGTGGAAGGGAGCAGCATGGGCGCGTTGATGGTGCAGGGCACCGGATCGGATGTGGGCAAGTCGGTGCTGGTGGCGGGCATCTGTCGCGCGCTGGCCAACCGGGGGCTCAAGGTTCTGCCGTTCAAGCCGCAGAACATGTCGAACAATGCCGCCGTCACCGTGGACGGCGGGGAGATCGGCCGGGCGCAGGCGCTCCAGGCCATGGCCTGCCGCGTGGCACCGCACACCGACATGAACCCCGTGCTGCTCAAGCCGCAGGCCGATCACACCTCGCAACTGGTGGTCCATGGCCGGGTGCGCGGCACGCTGGGCAGCGGCAATTTCCGCGAGGGGCGCGGCGCGCTGCTGGGCGATGTGCTGGAGAGTTGGCAGCGGCTGCGCGCCCGCGCCGATGTGGTCGTGGTCGAAGGCGCCGGCTCGCCCGCCGAAATCAACCTGCGCGCGGGCGACATTGCCAACATGGGCTTTGCCCGGGCCGCCGGGGTGCCGGTGATCCTGGCCGGAGACATCGACCGGGGCGGGGTGATCGCCGCGCTGGTCGGCACCCGCGCGGTGCTCGATCCCGAGGATGCGGCGATGATCCGCGGCTTCGTGATCAACAAGTTTCGCGGCGATCCGGCGCTGTTTGCCGATGGCTATCGCCAGATCGAGGCGCTGGCCGGCTGGCGCGGGTTTGGCGTGGTGCCCTGGCTGGCGGCCAGCGCGCGGCTGCCGAGCGAGGATGCCGTGGTGCTGGAACGGGCGGTGCCAGCGGGCGCGGGCGCGCTGCGCGTGGCCTGCCCGATCCTGCCGCGCATTGCCAATTTCGACGATCTCGATCCGTTGAAGGCGGAACCCGGCGTGGATCTGGTCATGGTGCCGCCCGGCCAGCCGATCCCCGGCGATTGCGCGCTGATCGTGCTGCCCGGATCGAAAGCGACCTTGGCGGACATGGCCGCCCTGCGCGCGCAAGGCTGGGATATCGACATTCTCGCTCACCATCGCCGGGGCGGGCGCATCCTGGGCATTTGCGGCGGCTATCAGATGCTGGGCAGGACCATTGCCGATCCGTTGGGCATCGAAGGCCCGCCGGGCGAGATCGCCGGGCTGGGCCTGCTCGACGTTTCCACCATGCTCACGGCGAGCAAGGCGCTGCGCCGGGTCAGCGGGCAGGCGCTGGGGCAGGCGTTCACCGGCTTCGAGATGCACATGGGGCAGACATCCGGCGCGGACTGCGCGCGGCCCTTCGCCCTGCTCGACGGCACGCGCGCGGATGGCGCGATCAGCGGCGATGGCCGGGTGATCGGCAGCTATGTCCACGGTGGGCTGAGCGAGCCGGGATTGCGCGGCGCCTTGCTGGCGTGGACCGGCGGGGTATCCGACGGGGCGGACCATGGCGCGGTGGTCGATGCCGCGCTCGACGAGATTGCCGCCGAACTGGAGCGGCATCTCGATCTTGACGGCCTGCTCGCCGTGGCGGCGAAGGCGCGCGATGCCTAGCCTCTTCGTGCCCAATCTTTTCGTGATTGGCGGCGCGCGCTCGGGCAAGAGCCGCCATGCCCAGATGCGGGCCGAACAGACCGGGCTGGCCCCGGTCTATGTCGCCACGGCCCAGGCCTTCGACGGCGAGATGGCCGACCGTATCGCCCGCCACCAGGCCGACCGCGACGCGCGCTGGCGTACGGTGGAGGCGCCGATCGACCTGGCTGGGGCGATTGCCCGCGAAGCGGCGCCGGGCCGTGTCCTGCTGGTCGATTGCCTGACGCTGTGGCTGACCAACCTGCTGCTGGCCGAACACGACATCGCCGCTGCGCTCACCGCGCTGGAACGGGCCGTGGCCGGGGCGGCGGGGCCGGTGATCGTGGTCAGCAACGAAGTGGGCCAGGGCATCGTGCCCGACAACGCCCTGGCCCGCCGCTTTCGCGACGAGGCGGGCTGGGCCAACCAGCGCCTGGCGGCCTGTTGCGACGAGGTCGAGCTGGTCTGCGCGGGGCTGGCTTTGCGGTTGAAGTAGGAGTTCGGGGCGTTGTGTTGTGGCGCGCACCACCCCCCGACCCCCTCCTCTGAAGAGGAGGGGGAGTGAGACGCAAAAGCCCCCTCCTCTTCAGAGGAGGGGGTTGGGGGGTGGTGGATATCACGCGCCCCGTCTCACCCCTTGGCCAGTTCCTCGTCCAGCAACTGCATCACGCGGGCTTCGTCGGGGAAGCCTTCGGCGACCCAGCGGGCTTCCACGGCGCGCAGGATGCGGGCGACGTCTGGGCCGGCGCCGATGCCGCGCGCCACGATCTGCCCGCCCTTGAGCGGCAGGCGTGGCGTGGCCCAATCAGAAAGATCGCCAGTGCTGCGCCCGGCCAGCATGAGCCGGTCGAGTGCTTCCTCGCGCCCCAGTTCATAGGCCAGCGTGCGCGCGGGCTTGATCGCGTCGAGCGGGTGGCGCCCGGCTGCGCTGGCAAGGCGCTTGCGCTGCGCCACCGAGAGGCGCAGGCGGGCGGCGACCTGCTCGACCAGGGCCGGATCGGCGGGCAGCAGCGCGGCCATGCGGCGCAGTGCGTCGGGCGCCAGCCCCTCGCGCGCTTCGGCGGCGATCAGCGCGGGCAGGGGCGCCGGATCGGCTTCGGGCAGGACTTGCGCCAGAACGCCAAGCTCGGCCATGCGCGCCACCGTGGGCGCGGGATCGGGCAGGCCGAGCAGGCCCAGCAGTTCGCTGGCGATCCGCTCGCGCGAGAGGCCTTTCATCCCCGGTGCCAGCGCGGCGCAGGCCGCCTCGGCCTGGGCATCGGCCGGCAAGGAACCGAAGCGCGCCTGGAAGCGGAAGTAGCGCAGGATGCGCAGGTAATCCTCGCGGATGCGCTGCTCGGCATCGCCGATGAAGCGCACGGTGCGCGTGGCGAGATCGTCGAGCCCGCCGAAATGGTCGCTCAGTGCCAGGGTACGTGGATCGGCATAGAGCGCGTTGATGGTGAAATCGCGGCGCGCGGCGTCCTCGCGCCAATCTTGCGAAAAGGACACGGTGGCGTGGCGCCCGTCGGTGGACACGTCCTGCCGCAGCGTGGTGATTTCCACCGGGCCGCCGGGCAGCACGGCGGTGATCGTGCCATGGGCAAGGCCGGTGGGCACCTGGCGGATGCCGGCGGCCTTGAGCAGGGCCTGGGTTTCCTCCGGCCGGTGCTGCGTGGCCATGTCGATGTCTTTGACCGCAAGGCCCAGCAGCGTGTCGCGCACCGCGCCGCCGACATAGCGGCAGGTGCTCAGCCCCTGGGGATCGAGCGCGGCGACAAGCGCGGCGAGGTCTTCGCGCCCGGTCCAGGCGGCGGCGGGCAGAGTCTTGGTGGTCATGCCGTGGGCCATTCCAGTCGCTTGGCAAGGTTGGCGATGATCGCGGCGGTCACGCCCCAGATGCGGTGGCCCTGCCACAGGATCTCGATCGTGCGGCCCTTGCGGCCGTTCCATTCCGCCTCGATCCAGCCATGGCCGCGCCGGTCCATCAGCAGCGCCAGTGGCGGCTCGAACCAGCCGGCCACTTCGGCCGGATTGGGCCGCAGCGCCAGTCCTTCGGGCACCACGGCGAGGACCGGGGTGATGTCATACCCCGTGCCGGTGCGATAGCGGTCGGTCGGGCCGATCACCTGCACCTGGGCCGGATCGATGCCCAGTTCCTCGTTCGCTTCGCGCAGGGCAGCTTCCACCGGGGTTTCGCCCGGCTCGATCTTGCCGCCGGGAAAGGCGGCCTGGCCGGGATGGGCGCGCATGTGGCTGGGGCGGTGGATCAGCAGCACGCCCGGCCCATCGGGATGGTCGGTCCTGTCGGTCACCGCGATCAGCACGGCGGCGGGGCGCAGGCCATCGGGCACCACGCGCCAGTCGGCGATCAGATCGGGGTCAGGCCCGGCATGCCCGGCCCGGTGCAGGGCGGAAAGCCGGGCCAGCAGGGCCTCGCTCACGCCGCAGGCACCAGGGCAAAGCGCGCGCCACGGCTTTCCACCGCGAGGTCTTCGGGCGGCGAGATGGCGAGCGCATGGGCGATCAACTGGCCATAAGTGCTGCGGTTGAGCCGCGCCTCGATGCCGTGGCGCACGGCGACGTAGAACGCCGGCACGTCGGCCGTCCCGGCCACGCGCAGCGGATGCTCCGGCCCGCACAGCACGATATCGTCGGTGTTGAGGCGGAAGGCGAGCACGGCCTGGCCGCTGGCGGGATCGTGGCGCACTTCCATGTCCACGGCAACCAGTGCGGCATCGTCCACCGCAATCGCCAGCCGTTCATGCGGGGTGACAAGCCAGTGCTGCCCTTGCGCATCGCGCATCAGCAGCGTGGCAAAGGCGCGGACCATGGCCGGGCGGGTGATCGGGCTGCCTTCGTGCAGCCAGGCGCCATCGGCCTGGATCGTCATGTGGCTTTCCCCGCTGTGCGCGGGGGTCCACTGGTCCAGCGGGGGCAGGCGGCGCTCTTGCGCCAGGGCGGCGATTTCGCTCAGCGAAAGGCCGGCCAGTTCGGGGGGAGGTTCATAGGGCACTCCCCGCCACTGCCAGACTTGATCAGCCCCGCCAAGGCCCCAGCATGCCTTCGCCCGGAAGGACGGCAGGGTTGGCGGTGCGGCACAGCAGGCGATGCTGGTCGAACGGGCCGGGCAATTGCCAGCCGCCGGTGTGAGCATTGCTGAAGCCGAAGAACCGCTCGTAATATTCCGGATCGCCGATCATCACCTGCGGCAGCGGCGCGCGCGGATCGATCGCGGTGAGGCTGGCGGTGACCAGTGCCTTGCCATAGCCGCGCCCCTGCTGCCCGGGCATGACCGCCACCGGGCCGACCATGATCATCGGCACCTTGCGGCCTTCCGGCGTGGTGAGCGCCACCGGCCAGCACTGGATCGTGCCGGCCAGCATCTCGTCCTCGTCCAGCGCGGCAAACGACAGGCCGGGCAGCCAGTCCAGCCCCTCGCGCAGGCGATAGGCCGTGCGCTGGCGGCGCTCCGGCTCGAACGCCATGTCGAGCAGGTCTTCGACCAGTTGCGGATCGACATCGGCGAGGGGAATGATCGTGGACAAGGGAGCGGGCGCCTTTGCGCAAGGAAGAAGGGGGGGAATCGAAAAGTCGCCGGGCCGATAGCCGCTGGGGGGCAGGGGGGCAAGGGCCGCGCGCCGGCAGGGTGGCTGCGTCGTGGCCGGGGATTGCCCACAAAAAAGCGCGCCAGGGTTGCCCCCGGCGCGCCTTTTGCGGGGAATGGCCCGATCAGTCTTCCGGTGCGATGGTGACCTTGAGGCCTTCGACCACGGGCAACTGGCACGACAGGCGCGAGGTGGCGGTGCGGTGATCGGAGCTGTCGAGCAGGTCGTTTTCGTCTTCGCTCATCGCCGGCAGGGCGTCGCCGCCGTCTTCCACATAGACATGGCAGGTCGCGCACGAGCAGCAGCCGCCGCACAGAGCGAGCAATTCATCGAAACCATTGTCGCGAATGGCTTCCATCACGGTGAGGCCACTGCCCACTTCGATGGTCTTTTCGGAACCGGCACGATCGACGACAACAAGCTTCGGCATGGTCACAAGCTCCTCATGGGGGCGGGATTCGCATCCCTCTCTGTTCGCCCTTCGTCCCGGCTGCTAAAGCCCTGCCTATCTATTGGCAAGTGCGAAGGGATGCGGCGCCCGATGGGACTTTCGGCAGAAGCGATAAGGGCCGGGCTCGATCACCTTGCCGTGCAAAACCCGGCGTTCGCCGCGGCTCTGGCCAAAGTGGGCTATCCCGAGCCGCGCATTCGCGAGACCGGCTATCGCACGCTGCTGCGCACCATCGTGGGGCAGCAGGTGAGCGTGGCGGCGGCCGCTTCGGTCTGGACGCGGCTGGAAGCGCTGCTGGGCGAGGCGATGCCGCCCGAAGACCTGCTGGCCGCCGATTTCGATGCCCTGCGCGGCTGCGGCCTGTCGCGGCAGAAGCAGGGCTATGCCCGCTCGCTGTGCGAACTGGTGGTTTCGGGCGAACTCGATCTGGCCGCGCTGCCCGCCGATGACGAGGCAGCCATCGCGCAACTCGTGCGGATCAAGGGCGTGGGGCGCTGGTCGGCGGAAATCTACCTGCTGTTTGCCGAAGGGCGGCCCGATATCTGGCCCGCCGGAGACCTGGCGGTCCAGGTGGGGCTGGGCAAGCTGCTGGGCCTGCCGGACCGGCCGAGCGAGAAGGACACCCGCGCCCTGGCCGAACCCTGGCGCCCGCACCGGGGAGCACTCGCGCTGTTCACCTGGCACTGCTACGCCAATCCCGCACTATGAGCCGCTGTCTGTTCGTGACCGGCGGCGCCTCGGGCATCGGCCGCGCGATGGCGCAGCGTTTTGCGCAGGCGGGCTGGTTCGTTGCCTTGGCCGATGTCGATGTGCCGGGCATGGCGCAGACCGGCGCGCTGTTGCCGGCCGGGCGCTGGTCTGCCCATTTGCTCGATGTGCGCGATGCGGCCGCCTGGGACGCCGCGCTGGCCGCTGCGGCGCAGGCGGGTGGCGGTGCGATCCATGTGGTGGCCAACAACGCCGGGGTGCCGCTGGGCGGAAGGCTGGCCGATTGCAGCGTGGCCGAGATCGAGCGGGTGATTGTCATCAATCTCACCGGTGCCACGCTGGGGGCGCGGGCGGCCTATCCCTGGCTCAAGGCGGCGGCGCAGGCCGGTGGCGGGCCGGTCTGCCTGCTCAACACCGCGAGCGCAGCGGCGCTTTATGGCACGCCTGGCACCAGCGCCTATGCCGCGACCAAGGCCGGGCTGCGCGCGCTGACCGAAGCGCTCGATGCCGAATGGGCGGGCGATGGCATTGCCGTGCGCAGCCTGATGCCCGGCTTCATTGCCACGCCCTTGATCGAGCAGGCGCCCAATGCGGCCACGCCGGGCACGATCCGCGATGTGGTGCAGCGCCAGCGGCTGGACATCGGGCGGCCGCAAGACGTGGCGCAGGCGGCGTGGCAGGCGGTGCATGGCGCGCGGCTGCACACGCTGGTCGGCCCCACGGCGCGGCGCCTGGCCTTTGCCGCGCGCTGGCTGCCGGGCGCCCTGCGTCGCCGGTTGCGGCGGTGAGGGTTGAGCGTTAGGGCCTGATCCTATGACCGCACCCCGCCTTGTTGCCCGTGATCTGGCCTGCCGGCGCGGTGATCGTGTGCTGTTCCGGGGCGTGCAGCTTGACCTGGGGCCGGGTGAGGCGCTGCATCTCGCCGGGGCCAACGGCATCGGCAAATCCAGCCTGATCCGCATCCTGGCCGGCCTGATGCGGCCCTTTGCCGGCACGGTGGAGCGCGACGGCGCGCTGGCGCTGGTGGACGAGCGGCTGGCGCTCGATGGGCACCTGCCGCTGGGCCGCGCGCTGGCGTTCTGGCACGCGATCGACCGCACGGCACCGGGCGCGGACGATCCCTTTGGCCTGGCCGATCTGGCCGATGTGCCGGTGCGCTATCTCTCCACCGGGCAGAAGAAGCGCGCGGCGCTGGCCCGGCTGGCGGCGGCGCAGGCGCCGATCTGGCTGCTCGACGAGCCGCTCAACGGGCTGGACACCGCGTGGGCGGGGCAGGCGCAGGCCGGCATTGAGGCGCATCGTGCCGCCGGCGGGCTGGTGGTGATCGCCTCACACCAGCCGCTGGCGCTGGCGGGCCTCAGGACTCTGGCCATGGCCGACCATGTCCCCGCAGGCGAAGCCGCCAATGGCGAAGAGGATTGGGCATGATTGCGCGGCTCTGGCCGATCTTCCGGCGCGATCTGGCGCTGCTGCTGCGCGGGGCGCAGGGGCGCGGCGGGGCGGCGCTGCCGCTGCTGTTCTTTCTGGCCGTGGCCATGCTCTATCCCTTTGCGGTGGGGCCGGATGCCCGCCTGCTGAGTCGCACCGGGGCAGGGGTGATCTGGGTTGCGGCGCTGCTCGCCGCGATCCTGCCGCTCGACCGACTGGTGGAGCCGGACGTGGAAGCCGGGCTGTTCGACCAGTGGGCGCTGCGCGGCCTGTCGGAAGAAGTGCTGCTGATGGTGCGTATCGTCGCCCACTGGATCAGCTTTGGCGTTCCGCTTCTGCTGGCCGCACCTCTGGCGGCGGGGCTGCTCTCGCTCGATGGCGGGCAACTGGCGATGGTCGAATGGGGCCTGCTGCTCGGCACGCCGGGCCTGGCCGCGATCGGGGTGACGATTGCCGCGCTCACCGCCGGCCTGCGTGCCGGGGCGGCGCTGGGCGGGCTGCTGGCCATTCCGCTTACCGTGCCGCTGCTGATCTTTGGCGCCGGCTCGTTGCAGCCGGGTGGGGAGGGCGGGCTTGGCCTGCTGGCCGCGTGCAGCCTGGTGGCGCTGGCCGTGGCGCCCTTTGCCGGGGCGGCGGCGATACGGGCGACACGCGAATAGCTTTTCCCTGCCCAAGCGCAATTGAGTTGCCGTTTGCGTCAGGGCGCCTTACCTCCCGGGGCATGACTGCTCCCGCGATCGTTTCCGACAGCCTCTCCCTTATCGGCAACACCCCGCTCGTGCGCCTGGCCGGTCCCAGCGAAGCGGCCGGTGCCGAGATCTATGGCAAATGCGAATTCGCCAACCCTGGCGCCTCGGTCAAGGACCGGGCCGCGCTGTGGATCGTGCGCGATGCCGAGGAACGCGGCGCGTTGAAGCCGGGCGGCACGATCGTGGAGGGGACAGCAGGCAACACCGGCATCGGCCTGGCGCTGGTGGCCAATGCGCTGGGCTACAAGAGCGTGATCGTGATGCCCGAGACGCAATCGCGCGAGAAGATGGACACGCTGCGCGCGCTGCGGGCCGAACTGGTGCTGGTGCCCGCCGCGCCCTTTTCCAACCCCAATCATTTCGTCCACACCTCGCGCCGCATTGCCGAGGAAACCGATGGCGCGATCTGGGCCAACCAGTTCGACAACATTGCCAACCGCCGCGCCCACATCGAAAGCACCGCGCCGGAAATCTGGGCGCAGATGGACGGGCGCATCGATGGCTTCATCTGCGCGGCCGGCACCGGCGGCACGATCGCCGGCACGGGCATGGGCCTCAAGGCCTTTGACGAGGCCATCACCGTGGGCCTGGCCGATCCGCATGGCGCCGCGCTCTACAACTATTACGCGCATGGCGAGTTGAAGGCCGAAGGGTCTTCCGTGGCCGAGGGCATCGGCCAAGGGCGCATCACCGCCAATCTGGAAGGCGCGCCGATCGACGCCCAGTTCCGCATTTCCGACGAGGAAGGGCTCTATTGGGTGGAGCGCCTGCTGGCCGAGGAAGGGCTGTGCCTGGGCCTGTCGAGCGGCATCAACGTGGCCGGCGCCGTGGCGCTCGCCAAGCAGATAGGGCCGGGCGCAAGGGTCGCCACGATCCTGTGCGACACCGGCTTCCGTTACCTGTCCTCGCTCTACAATCCCGAGTGGTTGCGGGCCAAGGGGCTGCCGGTCTTCCCGTGGCTTGAGTAATACGGTATAGCGGCGCGATGGCGCTGTTTGGATTGCAACGCGAACGCAAGGTTTCCCCGTTCGGGGCCGCCACGGCTGCGCCCGTTGCGCCGGTCCACCACGTTCCCCTTTCGCCGCGCGAACTGCGCGCCCAGGCGGTCTATCGCCTGCAAGTGGGCCTGTTCGGACTGGGCGCGATCCTGTTGCTGATCAGCCTGGCCAACGTGATCATGGAGCGCGTGACGCTGGCCAACCGCGCGGCCGCGCTCGATCCCACGGTGGAGGCCAGCTCCACCGCAGCCAACGATCCGCTGGTGGACATGGGCGTTGCCCCCGAATTGCCGGTGGGCGCCGCCCCGGCCCCGCAACCGACCAACACTCCGCAACACTGAGCGGCCACGCGGCCGTTTCCATGCGCCAAGACTGGGCCAGGTCTGGTCTGGGAAAACGCGGGACGGGCAGCGCCTGATTCCCGGCTTGGCACGGGAAAGCACGGGAAAAAGCACCTCCGAAATGGCCGTGATTCGGAAACTGGCGGGATTCCAAGGGTTTCAGGATGAAACATATCATGAACATTGGTTTGGTTAAGAGTAAAATACCATAAAAAACCCCAATTGAATCAGGTTCTGACCGTTCTTTCCCGTAATTTCCCCTTTTCGCCCGGAGGCTCCCGCGATAGCATGGCGCCATCGGGACAAGCTTTCATGTCGCATCCGTGGGGGATGGTTCGGCTGGTGTGCGCACATCGGCTGATGACGGGAAGCTTTTGTCCGGCGGGCAAGGTGGTGACGGGACGTGGCGGGAGCACCGTCAAACTACTGGGGGCAGGGCTTCTCGCCGCGTGGCGAGAAGAACCGCTTCGTCCTGCCCGCAGACTTCCGCGCCACCGTGAAAGACGCCTCGCAGGGCCAGCGCCTGCTGTGCCTCGATCGCCATCACAAGTTCCCCTGCCTCACCGGTTTCGGGCTGTCCCGCGTGGAAACCTTTCCCGCCCGCATCGCCCGGGAAGAGGAAATGGCCTTCAAGCGTGGGGAAGACTTCGATCCCGATACCCGTGCTGCCCAACTCTATGGTTTCCTGCGTGCCAGCTTTGACGAATCCGGTCGTTTCATCCTGCCCGATCACCTCGGGGAGCAGGCCCGCGTGAGCGACGCGCTCTATTTCCACGGCGGCGGCGAATTCTTCACGATCTGGGCGCCCGAAGTTCTGTTCGAGATGGACAGCGGTTGGGACAGTGCCAAGGCCACCTGCCGCGCCCTGCTGGCCGAAGCCGCGCAGAAGGGGAAGCGCAAGTGAGCGCCGCCACCACGCCCCCTTCCGCCCTCGTGCCCGCGCAGGCCCCGCACATTCCCGTGCTGCTCGATGAAGTGATCGCCGCGCTGGCCCCGCAGGCCGGCGACGTGATCGTTGACGGCACGTTCGGCGCGGGCGGCTATACCCGCGCGATCCTGGCGCAGGGCGCGACGGTGCATGCGTTCGATCGCGATCCCGATGCGATTGCCGCCGGGCAGCAATGGCCCGAAACCACCGGCGCTGCGCCCACCCTGGTGCTGCATCCGCGCCGCTTTTCGGAAATGGCCACGGCCCTTGCCGAAGCGGGGGTGACGCAAGTGGCCGGCGTGGTGCTCGATATCGGGGTCAGCTCGATGCAGCTCGACCAGCGCGAACGCGGCTTTGCCTTTTCCAGCGATGGCCCGCTCGACATGCGCATGTCGCAAGACGGCATGAGCGCCGCCGATTTCCTCAACGAGGCGGATGAGGCGGCGATCGCCGACGTGCTCTATGTCTATGGCGAAGAGCGCCAGTCGCGCCGCGTGGCGCGCGCGGTGGTGGCCGCGCGGCCGCTGACCACCACCGCGCAGTTTGCCGCCGTGGTGCGCAAGGCGCTGGGCTATCGCCCCGGCGCGGCCAAGGATCCGGCAACGCGCAGCTTCCAGGCCGTGCGCATCCATGTGAATGGCGAGCTGGACGAGTTGCGCGCCGCGCTCGATGCGGCCGAGCGGCTGCTCGCGCCGGGCGGGCGCCTGGCCGTCGTCAGCTTCCACAGCCTGGAAGACCGCATCGTCAAGCAGTTCCTGCGCGAGGCTGCCGGTGCCCTGCCGTCTGGTTCGCGCCATCTCCCGCCCCAGGCGCAAGCCTTTGCGGCGGTCTTTGAAAAGCCTTCGGCGGCGATCCGACCGGGGGCCGAGGAAGAGGCGCGCAACCCGCGCGCCCGGTCTGCCACCTTGCGCTGGGCGGTGCGAACCACTGCCCGGGCGCGTGCGTTTTCGCAAAGTGCGGGGAGCCAATCGGCATGATCCTGTCTGCCCAACGCCTGCGGTCGATCGGTTGGCTCGCGCTGCTTGCGGTGTGCGGCGCGCTGGTGATGATTCTGTCTTTCCGGGTCAATGCCCTGCGCAGCCAGGTGCACCGCGCCGAGGGGCAGATCGTGGCGCTCAAGCAGCAGAAGATGTATCTTGAAACGGAATTCGAGACACGCGCCAACCAGCAGCAGCTCAAGGCGTGGAACGATCTGGAATTCGGCTATGTCGCCCCGGTGGCCGGGCAATACCTGGAAAACGAGCGCCAGCTTGCGGTGCTGAGCAAGCCGGCCGAGCCCGATGCCCCGGCGCCGATTCGCGTTGCCACGGTGGATGACAGCGTGATTGCCGCCGCTGCATTCCCGGCGCTTTCGGGCAGCAATGCGGCGGTGCGGCCGCTTTCCGAAACCCATGAAGCCGAACACGCGGACGACGATGGCGGGGCTGGCAAGCCACGCAGCCGCGCGCTCGACCATGCCGCCGCGACGGCGACGCTGGCGGAAAAGCTCGGCACGCTGCACGCAGCCGGCGCGCGACAGGCCGATGCGGCCGACGAAAAGCGCGAAAAGCACGGCAAGCCCATCGCCAAGCGCACGGCAACGGTGGACAAGGCCAAGTCTACGGCTTCCCGCGAAGGTGGCGCACAAACTAAGGCTGTGGGCAAATCTGCCCGGTCGGACTCCAAATCCGCGGCGAAATCCGGCAGGGAGGCCAAGCCGGCGGTGAAGACCGCGCAGAAGACCATCCACGGGGATCGCAAGACAGGAGTGAAGACGAGCCGGTGAACCAGCTTACCGCCTCGGCCGCCATCGCCACGGGCCGCGTCCAGTTGGCCAGCGTGCGCCAGCGCCTGCTGGTCACTGCCAAGGTTCGCGTCCTGGTGGTGGCGGTGGGCTTCGTGTTCCTGACGCTCACCGCCCTGGTGCGGCTGACCCAGCTTGGCCTGTTCGAGCAGGCGCCCGATCGCCGCTCGCTGGCCGAGGCGCTGTTGCCGCCGCGTGGCGAGATCACCGATCGCAACGGCGTGCCGCTGGCCCGCGCGTTTCCCTCCTATTCGCTGTGGTTCAATCCCAAGGCGCTGGGCGAGGGCGGCAATCCCCTGGTCAAGACGCCCGAGGAAGTGGCCCGCGCGCTGGTACAGATCTTTCCCGATGCCGATTACAAGGATCTGGTCGAGCGCCTGAAATCGGGTCGGGGCAGCTATCTGCGCAAGCGCGTGTTGCCCGAAGAGGCCAACAAGGTCTTTGCCCTGGGCGAGCCGGCGCTGGAGTTCCCGCGCGAGAACCAGCGTTATTATCCGCAAGGCTCGCTGGCGGCCAACGTGCTCGGCTATGTGGATGAAGAGGGCAAGGGCCATGTCGGCATGGAGCAGGTGCTGGAACCGCGCCTGCTCGATCCGGCGCAGCGCGGCACGCCGGTGGCGCTGTCGATCGATTCGCGGGCGCAGGGCGCGCTGGAAGACGAACTGCTGCGCGGCATGCAGGAGAGCAATGCCAAGGGCGCGGCGGGCATCGTGCTCGATGTGGACAGCGGTGAAGTGGTGGCGCTGGCCTCGCTGCCCTCGTTCAATCCCAACCGGTCCGACCGCGCCTTTAACGACCTGGTGTTCAACCGCGTGTCGAACCAGGTCTATGAGCTTGGCTCCACGTTCAAGCCGATCACCATTGCCGCCGCGATCGATGCCGGGGTGGTGACCGATCTTTCCGTACGCTATCCGGCCGCGCCCCTGCACATCGCCGGGCGCACGATCCATGACAGCCACAATTTCGGTGCCTCGCTCAACGTGCCCGAGGCGCTGATCCATTCGTCCAACATCGTGACGGCGCAAGTGGCCGACAAGCTCGGCGGGCCGCTGCTCAAGCAGACGATGATGGCGCTGCACATGAACCAGCGGCCGACCATCGAATTGCCCGCGCGTGGTTTCCCGCTGTGGCCGCGCGGCGAGAACAAGGCCGGCGACTGGAGCCGGATCACCACGATGACGGTCAGCTATGGCCACGGCATCGCCGTGACCCCGCTGCACCTGGCCTGCGCCTATGCCGCGCTGGTCAACGGCGGCATCTGGCGCCCGGCCACGCTGTTCAAGGTTGATCCGGCGCACATTCCGGCCGGCACGCGCGTGTTCAAGGCCTCGACCAGCGCGCGCATCCGCCAGCTCTTGCGGATGATCGTGGCCGATGGCACGGGCCGCAAGGCCGATGCCTCGGGCTTTCGCGTGGGCGGCAAGACCGGCTCGGCCGAAAAGCCGGGCAACGGCGGCTATCGCAAGACCTCGCTGGTGGCGACGTTCGCCGCTGCGTTCCCGATGGACAAGCCGCGCTACGTGGTCATCGCCATGCTCGATGAACCGCAGGGCACGGCGGCCACGTCGGGCCAGCGCACGGCGGCGTGGAATGCGGCGCCGATCGTGGGCCGCGTGGTGCCGCGCATCGGGCCGCTGCTGGGCGTGGTGCCCGATGCCAGCCGCGATGTGGATATTTCGGATCTTTCGCCGTTGATCGGCAATGGAGAAGGTGAATGAAGCTGGGTGTGCTGGCACGGTCTGCCGGCGTGACGCTGCCCGAGGCGGCAGGCGACATCAATGTGACCGGCTTTGCCATCGACAACCGCAAGGTTGCGCCGGGCACGGTGTTCGGCGCCTTTGCCGGGGCGCAGGTGAATGGCGAGGACTTCATTCCCGCCGCGATCGCCGCCGGGGCGGTGGCCGTGGTCGCCCGCCCCGAAGCGAAAGTGGACGGCGCGCTGCACCTGGCCAGCGACACCCCGCGCCGCCTGTTTGCCCATCTCGCCGCGCCGTTCTTTGCCCCCGTGCCCGAAACCGTGGTGGCGGTGACCGGCACCAACGGCAAGACTTCCACCGTGGAAATGACCCGGCAGCTCTGGCGCATGGCCGGGCATGCGGCGGCCTCGATCGGTACGCTGGGCGTGACCACGGCCGATGAAAGCGTTTCCACCGGCCTGACCACGCCCGATATCGTCACCTTCCTGGCCAACATGCACGGCCTGGCGCGCGAAGGCGTGACGCATGTGGCCTATGAAGCCTCCAGCCACGGCCTCTCGCAGTTCCGCAACGAAGGGCTGCGGGTGGTGGCCGGCGGGTTCACCAACCTGAGCCGCGACCATCTCGACTATCACGAGACGATGGACGCCTATTTTGCGGACAAGATGCGGCTGTTCGATGAAGTCGTCGCCGATGGCGGCACGGCGGTGGTCTGGGCGGACGATGCGTGGAGCGACAAGGCCCTGGCCCATGTGGCGGCGCGGGGCCTGACCGTGCTGACCGTGGGCGAGAAGGGCGAAGCGATCCGCCTGGCGAGCCGCACCCCCACGCAACTGGGGCAGGTGCTGGAACTCGTCCACGCCGGTGCCACGCGCAAGGTCACGCTGCCCTTGATCGGCGCCTATCAGGCGGCCAACGCGCTGGTCGCGGCTGGGCTGGTGATCGCCAGCGGCGGCGATGCGGGTGCCACGCTCGATGCGCTGTCGCGCCTGCAACCGGTGCGCGGGCGGCTGGAGCGCGCCGCGATCAATCGGGCCGGGGCGCCGGTCTATGTCGATTATGCCCACACGCCCGATGCGATCGAGGCGGCGATTGCCGCGCTGCGCCCGCATGTGGGGGCGCGGCTGATCACCGTGATCGGTGCCGGTGGCGATCGCGATGCGGGCAAGCGGGCGCCGATGGGCGCGGCGGCCTGCGCCGGATCGGACGTGGTGATCGTGACCGACGACAACCCGCGCGGCGAAGACCCGGCCGCGATCCGCGCGGCCGTGATGGCCGGGTGCGATGGCAGGGCCGTGGAAGTGGCTGACCGCCGCGCCGCGATTGCCGCTGCCGTCAGCCAGGCGGGCAAGGGCGATATCGTGCTGGTGGCCGGCAAGGGCCACGAACAGGGACAGATCGTGGGGCGTGGAGAAGCGATGCGGGTGCTGCCGTTCGACGACGTGCAGGTGGCCCGCGAATGCGTGGGAGAGATAACCGGATGAGCGCCACTGCCGCCCTGATCGACTGGCCGCTGGAGGCCGAGGACGACACCCCGCTGGCCTTGTGGAGCGCAGGCGAGATCGCGGCGGCAACCGGTGGCAAGGCATCCACCGCCTTTGCCGTAAACGGCGTGGCGTTCGACAGCCGCGAGGTGATGGAGGGCGACCTGTTCCTCGCCCTGCGCGGCGAAACCGCCGATGGCCATCGTTTTCTGGGTGGCGCGTTCGGCAAAGGCGCTGCGGCCGCGCTGGTCGAGCATCCGGTGCTGCACCCCCATGTGCTGGTGGACGATACCACCGCCGCGCTTGATGCCCTAGGCCGCGCCGCGCGCGCGCGGATCGCGCCCGAGGCGCGCGTGATTGGCGTGACCGGTTCGGCAGGCAAGACGTCGGTGAAGGAAGCCCTGTTTGCCGCGCTCGATCGCGGCAGCCGGGGCCGGGCGCACCGCTCCGTGAAAAGCTACAACAACCACGTCGGCGTACCGCTCAGCCTGGCGCGCATGCCCGCGCGCACGCAGTTCGGCGTGTTCGAGATGGGCATGAACCACGCCGGGGAGCTTTCCGCGCTCACCCGCCTGGTGCGCCCGCACGTGGCCATCGTCACCACCATCGCCCCGGCCCATATCGGCCATTTCAGCGGCGAAGAGGGCATTGCCGACGCCAAGGGCGAGATCTTTGAAGGGCTGGAGCCAGGCGGGGTGGCGATCATTCCGGCCGACAACCGGCACTATGAGCGCCTGCGCGCCAAAGCGGCGCAGCACGCCGGCACGATCATCGCCTTCGGGCGCGCCGCCCATGCCGACGTGCGCCTGCTCGATGTGGTGCCGGCGCCGGGTGGCGGCTCGCTGGTGACGGCAGACCTGGGCAGCCGCAAGCTGTGCTACACCGTGGCACAGCCGGGCGATCACTGGGTGATCAATTCGCTGGCGGTGATGGCGGCCGTGCAGGCCGCCGGTGGCGATCTGGGCGCGGCCGGGTTGGCGCTCGCGGAAATGGCGGGCCTTGCCGGGCGCGGCGCGCGCCATACCCTGGCGGCGCCGGGCGGCGACGGCAGCGGCCAAGCCCTGCTGATCGACGAAAGCTACAACGCCAATCCCGCCTCGATGGCGGCGACGCTGGCCGAACTGGGCAAGACGCCTGCGGCGCGGCGCATTGCCGTGCTGGGCGCGATGCGCGAGCTGGGCGCGGACGAGGACCGCTATCACGCCGAACTGGCCGAACCGCTGCTTGGCGCCGGGATTGCCCATGCCGTGCTGGTTGGCCCCGAAATGGCGGCATTGGCCGACGCCTTGGGGAAAAGCGGCGCCGCCGCGCTTGCAGCGCCCCTGCAAGTCGATCATGTGCAGACCAGCGCCGAGGCCGCCGATGTGCTGGCGCGGATCGGCATTGCGGGCGGGGACGCGATCCTCGTCAAGGGTTCGAATTCGGTTGGTCTGGGCGCGCTGGTGAAGGCGCTGGCCTGACAAGGAACGGTGAATGCTCTATCTCCTGGCCCACTGGCTGCACTATGAAGGCCTGACCAATCTCTTCCGCTACCAGTCGTTCCGGGCCGGGGCCTCGTTGCTGACCGCGCTGATGATCGGCCTGCTGATAGGGCCACGTTTCATCAACATGCTGCGCATCCGTCAGGGCAAGGGCCAGCCGATCCGCGAGGACGGGCCGCAAACCCACCTTGCCAAGCGCGGCACGCCGACGATGGGCGGGCTGATGATCGTGACGGCGCTCGTGCTTGGCCTGCTGCTGTGGATGGACCTGTCCAGCCGCTATGTCTGGGCCTGCCTGATCGTGACGCTGGGCTTCGGCCTGATCGGCTTTCTCGACGATTACGACAAGGTGACGAAGTACGCGCACCAGGGCGTGCCGGCCAAGGTCCGCCTGCTGCTGGAATTCGTCATTGCCGGTATCGCGGCGTGGCTGGTGGTGACCGAAACCAACCTCTATGTGCCGGTTTTCAGCAATCTCTATATCCCGCTGGGGCCGTTCTACTTCGTGTTTGCCGCCTTCGTGATCGTCGGCGCGGGCAATGCCGTGAACCTGACAGACGGGCTCGATGGCCTGGCGATCATGCCGGTGATCATCGCCTGCGGCACCTTCGCGATCATCGCCTATCTCGCGGGCCGCGCCGACTATGCCCATTACCTGGGCATTCCCCACGTGCCCGGCGCGGGCGAGCTGGCAATCTATTGCGCGGCAGTGATGGGCGCAGGGCTGGCGTTTCTGTGGTTCAACGCGCCGCCGGCAGCGGTGTTCATGGGCGATACCGGCAGCTTGGCGCTGGGCGGCACGCTGGGCGTGATCGCCGTGGCGGCGCACCATGAAATTGTGCTGGCGATCGTGGGCGGGCTGTTCGTGATGGAAGCGGTCTCGGTCATCGTCCAGGTCTTTGTCTACAAGCGCACCGGCAAGCGAGTGTTTCGCATGGCCCCGATCCACCATCACTTCGAGCAGTTGGGCTGGAAGGAATCGACCGTGGTGATCCGTTTCTGGATCGTCTCGATCGTGCTGGCGCTGCTCGGCCTTGCCACGCTGAAGGTGCGATGATCGTCTCGTCTGCCTTTGCGGGAAAGAAATATGCCGTGCTGGGCTTGGCGCGCTCGGGCATGGCCACGGTGGAATGCCTGCTGGCCAGTGGCGCCGAAGTGACGGCGTGGGACGCGCGCGAGGAACCGCGCGCCGCGCTGGAAGGGCGCGCCACGCTGGCCGATCCGCTGGCGATCGACCTGACCGGCTTTGCCGGCGTCGTGGTTTCGCCCGGCGTGCCGCTCAACCGCCATCCGATTGCCACCCATGCCCGCGCCGCCGGGGTGCCGGTGATCGGCGACATCGAACTGTTTGCCCAAGCCCGCGCCGATCTGCCGCCGCACCGCGTGGTGGCGATCACTGGCACCAATGGCAAGTCCACGACCACGGCGCTGACTCATCACCTGTTGCAGCAGGCCGGGGTGCCCAGCCTGATGGGCGGCAATATCGGCAAGCCGATCCTGGAGCAGGTGCCGCTGCCCGCCGGCGGGGTCTATGTGCTGGAACTATCGAGCTATCAGATCGACCTGACGCAGCGGCTCGATGCCGATGTGGCCGTGCTGCTCAACGTCAGCCCCGATCACCTTGATCGCTACGATGGCTATGACGCCTACGTCGCATCCAAGGCGCGGCTGTTCGGCATGCAGGCACTGGGCCATCTCGCGCTGGTCGACATGCAGGCCGAACTGGACGACGACGTGCTGCGCTTTGCCCCGGAAGCGGCCAATTTCACGTTCATCAACGCGATCGACCTGCCCGGCGATCCGGCGCAGTGGCCCAGCCTGCAAGGCCCGCACAACCGCGCCAATGCCGCCGCGGCCGTGGGCGCGGCGCGCTATCTGGGCCTGGACGAGGCCACGATCGAGGCGGGCCTGAAAAGCTTTGTCGGCCTGCCGCACCGCATGGAGCGTGTGGCCGAAAAGGCCGGCGTGCTGTTCATCAACGACAGCAAGGCGACCAACCCGGCCTCCACCGCGCCGGCGCTTGCCGCCTTTCCGCGCATCCACTGGATCGTGGGAGGGTTGCCCAAGGGTGATGACCTGGACGATTGCGCCCCGCATTTCAGCCACGTCGTGCGCGCCTATACCATTGGCGAAGCCGGGCCGCGCTTTGCCGAAATCCTGGAGCCGGTGCTGCCGGTCACCCGCGCGGAAATGCTGGGCGATGCCGTGCGCGCGGCGATGGAGCAGGCGGTGCCGGGCGACGTGATCATGCTTTCGCCGGCCTGCGCCAGCTTTGACCAGTTCCGCGATTTCGAGGCACGCGGCGAATGCTTTCGCCAGATCGTGGCCGCGCTGACGGCGGGGAGTTGAACGGCATGACTTCCGGTGGCCCCCTGATGCCCCCGGCAACGGGCACCGCCTCTGCCGCCGTGCCTTCGCCTTCGGCCATGCAGCGGTTCCGGCGCACACGGCGCAGCGAACTGGTGATCTGGTGGCGCGAGATCGATCGCGTGCTGCTGGGCCTGGTCCTGGTGCTGATGATCGTGGGCGCGATTGCCGTGGCCGCCGCTTCGCCGGCCAGCGCGCATCGCCTGTCCACCCACCAGAAGGCGTTGGGCGATCTCTATTTCTTCTGGCGCCAACTGGAAATGCAGGCGCTGGGCCTGATCGGCATGTTCGCCGTCTCGCTGCTGCCCAAGGATACCGCGCGCCGCGCGGCGATCATGCTGGCAGGGGTGATGATCGTGGCGCTGGTGCTGGTGCCGATCATGGGCACCGAAGTGAAAGGCGCCAAGCGCTGGGTGCTGGGCATCCAGCCTTCGGAATTCCTCAAGCCCGGCTTCGCCATTGCCGTGGCCTGGATTCTCTCTTGGAAAGTGCGCGATCCGCACATGCCGGTGATCCGCCTGTCCATGGTGCCGATGGCGCTGGTGGCGATCCTGCTGATGGCGCAGCCCGATTTCGGCTCCACCGTGCTGTTCGGCGGGGTGTGGTTCGTGCTGGTGCTGCTGTCGGGCCTGCCGCTGGCGCGGGTCGGCTGGGCGCTGGGCGCGGGGATCGTCGCGGTGATCCTTGCCTATTTCTTCTATCCCAACGCAACCCATCGCATCGATGCGTTCCTTTCGGGCGGGTCGGAATTCGACCAGGTGGACCTGGCCATGCGCACGCTGGTGGCCGGCGGGTGGAGCGGCACCGGGCTGTGGCTGGGCGCGCGCAAGAACGCGCTGCCCGAGGCGCACACCGACTATATCTTCTCGGTGATCGGCGAGGAATTCGGGCTGATTTCCTGCGCCGTGGTGGTCATTCTCTACTGTGCCATCGTGCTGCGCGTGCTGCTGCGCCTGGTGGACGAGGAAGACCTGTTCACCGTGCTGGCGGCCACCGGCCTGGTCGCGCAACTGGCGGGCCAGGCCTTCATCAACATCCTGGTCAACCTGCAACTGTTCCCGTCCAAGGGCATGACGCTGCCGCTGATCAGCTATGGCGGTTCTTCGACCATCGCGCTTTTGCTGGGCGTGGGTTTCCTGCTCGCCATCACGCGCCGCAACCCTTATCTGACGCGCGAAACCTTTCACCTGGGCGAACTGACGCGCAAATGACTGCACAACCCCAACCCGGCGTATCGCGCCATTTCGTGCTGGCCGCCGGCGGCACGGGCGGGCACTTGATTCCCGCCTTTGCCCTCGCCACCGAACTGCACGCGCGCGGCCACCATGTCGCGCTGATCACCGATGCGCGTGGCGCGAAGATTCCCGGCAAGCCCGATTTCCTGACCGCCCATGTGCTGCCCGCCGGGCGGCTGGGCAAGAATCCGGTAGCGCTGCTCAAGGGCCTGCGCGCGATCTGGCAGGGCCGGTCGATGGCGCTGCGCCTGTTCGAAAGCTTTCAGCCGGCCTGCGTGATCGGCTTTGGCGGCTATCCCGCGCTGCCCGCGCTGCTGGCCGCCAGGGCCGCGCGCATTCCCACGGTGATTCACGAACAGAACGCCGTGCTCGGCCGGGTGAACCGCTATCTTGCCAAGTCGGTCGATGCCATTGCCACGGCCTATCACGAAGTGGACCGGCTTGACCCGCGCTTTGCCGGCAAGGTCCACCTGGTGGGCAATCCGGTCCGCCCCGAAGTGCTGGCGCTGCGCGGGCAGCCGTTCCCCGAATTTTCCGACGACAGCTTGTTTCGCGTGCTGGTGACGGGGGGCAGCCAGGGCGCCTCGATCCTGGCGAGCGTGGTGCCCGATGGGCTGGCGATGCTGCCGCCTGCGCTGCGCCATCGCCTGCAAGTGACGCAGCAGTGCCGCCCGGAAGACCTGGAAGCGGTGCGCGCGCGCTATGCCGCGCATGAAATTCCCGCTGAACTCGGCACCTATTTCGAGGATATGGCCAGCCGCCTGGCGGGCGCGCATTTGTTCGTCGGCCGGGCCGGGGCATCGACCATTGCCGAACTGACCGCCGTGGGCCGCCCGGCGATCCTGGTGCCCTTGCCGATCGCGACCGACGATCACCAGGCCGCCAACACGCGCGAGATGGTCAAGGCCGGCGGTGCGCGGGCGATCCGCCAGACCGGCTTTACCCCCACCGAACTGGCCAAGCAGATCCAGGCCATGGCAATGAACCCGGCCGGGCTGGGCCATGCCGCCCATGCCGGGTGGAACTGCGGCTTGCCACGCGCGGTGGAAGACCTCGCTGATCTGGTCGAAGGATTTGGCGGTGCGCCGCTGATGGATGTGATCCGGGTGGATGCGGCCACGGCCGCCCCGGCAACGGCCGGCGCGGAAGCGCTGGCGCTGGAGAATGAAGCATGAAGGGCGTCGGCGTCGAAATCGGCACGATCCATTTCGTCGGCATCGGCGGCATCGGCATGTCGGGCATTGCCGAAGTGATGCACAACATGGGCTATGCCGTGCAGGGTTCGGACATGGCGGAAAGCTATGTCGTCGAAGGGCTGCGCGCGCGGGGCATTCCGGTGATGATCGGCCAGCGCGCCGAAAACGTCGCCAATGCGCAAGTGGTGGTCACCTCCACGGCGGTCAAGCGCGACAATCCCGAAGTGGTCGCCGCGCTGGAAGCGCGCATTCCCGTGGTGCGCCGCGCGGAAATGCTGGCCGAGCTGATGCGCCTGAAAAACACCGTGGCGGTGGCCGGCACCCACGGCAAGACCACCACGACTTCGCTGGTCGCCTGCCTGCTCGATGCCGGGGGCGTCGACCCCACGGTGATCAACGGCGGCATCATCAATTCCTATGGCTCCAACGCCCGGCTGGGCGACAGCGAATGGATGGTGGTGGAAGCCGACGAGAGCGATGGTTCGTTCCTGCGCCTGGATGGCACGATCGCCGTGGTCACCAATATCGATCCCGAGCATCTCGATCACTATGGCTCGTTCGACAAGGTCAAGCGCGCCTTTGTCGAATTCATCGAGAACGTGCCGTTCTATGGCGCGGCGATGCTGTGCATCGATCACCCCGAAGTGCAGGCGATCATCCCCCAGGTGCGCGACCGCCGCGTGGTGACTTATGGCTTTTCCGCCCAGGCCGACGTGCGCGGCGAAGGCGTGACGCCCGGGCCGGGCGGCAATCGTTTCACCGCCGTGCTGCGCCAGCGCGACGGCTCGTTCCAGCGCATCGAGGACATTCACTTGCCCATGCCGGGGCGCCACAATGTGCAGAACGCGCTGGCCGCGATCGCCGTGGCCGTGGAAATGGGCGTGCCGCACGATCTGGTGCGCACCGGCTTTGCCAAGTTCGGCGGGGTCAAGCGCCGCTTCACCAAGGTGGGCGAAGTCACCGTGCCGGGCGGCGAAGTGGCGGTGATCGATGACTATGGCCATCACCCGGTGGAAATCCGCGCCGTGCTGGCCGCCGCGCGCGAAGGCGTGCGTGGCCGGGTGATCGCGGTGGTCCAGCCGCACCGCTTCACCCGCTTGCGCGATCACATGGAAGATTTCCAGGCCGCGTTCAACGATGCCGACGTGGTCTATGCCGCGCCGGTCTATCCCGCCGGCGAGCAGCCGATCGAAGGCGTGGACAGCGCCGCGATGGTCGAAGGCATCAAGGCGCGCGGCCACCGCAGCGCGCACCTGATCGCCGGGGCAGAGGCGCTGGCGGCGGAACTGGCGCCGCAGTTGCAGGCGGGCGACATGATTGTGTGCCTGGGCGCGGGGGATATCACCAAGTGGGCGGCTGGTCTGGCGCCGGCGATTGTGGCTTTGCGGGGTGGCGCATGACGGATGCGTCGCAGCACCACCCCCAAACCCCCTCCTCTGAAGAGGAGGAGGCTTTGC
>NZ_BMZP01000004.1:0-61192 GCF_014652855.1 Novosphingobium pokkalii | reverse complement strand
AGGCCTCACTCCCCCTCCTCTTCAGAGGAGGGGGCCAGGGGGTGGTGGAAGCCACACCCGACCTGCGCGGCAAACTGACCCCAAACGCCCCGCTCGCCCCGCTGGTGTGGTTCAAGTCCGGCGGCAGCGCCGACTGGCTCTATGAACCCAAGGACGTGGCGGACTTGCAAGCCCTCCTCGCCGCGCTCGATCCGCAGGTGCCGGTCATGGCGCTAGGGCTGGGATCGAACCTCATCGTGCGCGATGGCGGGGTGCCGGGCGTGGTGGTGCGGCTGGGCAAGCCCTTTGCCAAAGTCGCGGCTATCGATGCTGTCACGCTCGATTGCGGGGGCGGGGCTTCGGGCATTCTGGTGTCGTCCACGGCGCGCGATGCGGGCATTGCCGGCCTGGAATTCCTGCGTTCGATCCCCGGCACGGTGGGCGGCTTTGTGCGCATGAACGGCGGCGCCTATGGCCGCGAGGTCAAGGATATCCTGGTCGATTGCGACGTGGTGATCCGCTCGGGCGAGATCGCGCGGCTGTCGCTGGCCGAGCTGGGCTATGCCTATCGCCATTCCGAGCTGACCGATGGCAGCATCGTGGTTGCGGCCCGCTTTCGCGGCGAGCCGGGTGATCCCGAGGCGATCCAGGCGGAGATGGACCGCATTTCCGCCGCGCGCGAGGCGAGCCAGCCGCTGCGCAGCAAGACCGGCGGATCGACGTTCAAGAACCCCGATGGCCACCGGGCCTGGGCGCTGGTCGATGCGGCGGGTTGCCGCGGGCTGACGCTGGGCGGGGCGCAGGTGAGCGAAAAGCACACCAATTTCCTGATCAACACCGGAACCGCTACCAGCGCCGAGATCGAAGCGCTGGGCGAGGAAGTGCGGGCCCGCGTGAAACAGACACAAGGCGTGGAGTTGCAGTGGGAAATCAAGCGGGTAGGCCGGAAATGACAGCATTGCCCCGGCTTCATGTGGCCGTGCTGATGGGCGGCTGGTCGAGCGAGCGGCCGGTTTCGCTGACCAGTGGCGAAGGCGTGGCCAGCGCGCTGGAACAGCGCGGCCATCGCGTGACGCGGATCGACATGGGCCGCGACGTGGCGTTGCGCCTGGCCGAGGCTGCGCCCGACGTGGTGTTCAACGCGCTGCACGGCACGCCCGGCGAGGATGGCACGGTGCAGGGCATGATGGACCTGATGGGCCTGACCTATACCCATTCCGGCCTAGCCACTTCGGTCATCGCGATCGACAAGGAACTGACCAAGCAGGCGCTGGTGCCCCATGGCATTCCCATGCCCGGCGGGCGCGTGGTCAAGACGGCAGAGCTCTATGAGCGCGATCCGCTGGCCCGGCCCTATGTCTTGAAGCCGGTCAACGAAGGGTCGTCTGTCGGCGTGGCGATCGTCACGGCCGAGGGCAACTATGGCGATCCGATCAGCCCGCAGGCGCGCGGGCCGTGGCAGGAGTTCGACGAGCTGCTGGCCGAGCCGTTCATTCGCGGGCGCGAGTTGACCACAGCCGTGCTGGGCGATCGCGCGCTGATGGTCACCGAACTGATCCCCAAGACCGCGTTCTACGATTTCGATGCCAAGTATACCGATGGTCTGACCGAGCACGTCTGCCCGGCCGATGTTCCCGAAGACATCGCGCAGGCGTGCAAGGACATTGCCTTGCGCGCGCACAAGCTGCTGGGCTGCAAGGGAACCAGCCGTTCCGATTTCCGCTGGGATGACGAGCGCGGGGTGGAAGGGCTGTTCCTGCTGGAAGTGAACACCCAGCCGGGGATGACTCCGCTCAGCCTGGTGCCCGAGCAGGCGCGGCATCTGGGCATGGACTATCCCGATCTGGTCGAGGCGATCCTGGCCGAAGCGCTCAAGGATGCCGCCGCGGCCAAGGCGAAGAAGGGGGCCGGCTGACCATGGCGCAGACGATCCGGCGTGGCGGCAAGGGCGTGCGGCGCGTGGCGGCGCAGCGCGGGGCCAAGGCCAAGGTGCAGACGGCGCGCAAGCAGACCGGCTCGGCCATCGGCCATGTCCTGCGCGTACAGCCGTTCAGCGAGGAAACGCTGCACCGGATCCTGCTGACGCTGATTCTCGGCTCGGCTGCCGTGCTGGTGTGGACCGTGGCCAACGTGGCCGGCGTGCCCGCACTGCTGGAAAGCCAGGTGGCCCGCGCCGCCCATGGCGCCGGGTTCGACGTGAAGCGCGTGGAAGTGCGCGGCGTGAAGCGCATGAGCGAGCAGACCATCTATGAAAAGGTGCTGGGCCAGCGCGACCAGGCGATGTCGCGGGTGGACGTGGCGGCCCTGCGCGAAACGCTGCTGACGCTGCCCTGGGTCAAGGACGCGCGCGTTTCACGGCAATTGCCCGATACCCTGGTGGTCGACGTGGTGGAGCGCACGCCCCACGGCGTGCTGCGCAAGGGCGACCAGTTGATGCTGATCGACGAGACCGGTCACGAGCTGGAGCCGGTCACTCCGGCCCGCGCCAAGGGCATGTTCGTGCTGTCGGGCGATGGCGCGGCGGCGCGCGTGCCCGATCTCAACCGCCTGCTCGACGCCGCACCCGCGCTCAAGCCGCAGGTGGCCGAGGCCGAATGGATCGGCAACCGCCGCTGGAACCTGACGTTCAAGACCGGCCAGGTGCTGGCCCTGCCCGAAGGCGAGGACGAGGCGGCCGCCGCACTGCTCGAATTCGCGCGGATGGACGGGGTCAATCGCCTGCTGGGCGGCAAGGTGGCCAGCTTCGACATGCGCGCCAAGGATCGCACCTACCTGCTCGTGCCCGGCCATGCCGACGAATTGGCGGAGGAGCAGCGCGACAAGGCCAATGCGAAAGCCAAGGCCAAGGCGGCGGCCGCCTCATCCAAGGCCAAGGAATAAGCTGCCCGTGGCCGCACCCCGCATCACCAAGGTCTTTGCCGCCGTCAATCTCGGCTCGTTCCGCACGTCGGCGATGATCGCTGGCCTGTCGGAGGCGGGCGAACTCGTCGTGCTCGGATCGGGCCACCGCGCCTCGCAGGGCATCAAGCGCGGCTATGTCGTCGATATGCTCGCTGCCACCCATTCGGTGCGCGACGCGATCGAGCGGGCCGAGAAGATGGCCAATACCTCGGTCACGCAAGTCTTGGTCGGATGCGCCGGGGCAGGGCTGGCCAGCTCCACCGCGCAAGTGGAAGTGGAGATCGGCGGCCGCCGCATCGAGGATGACGATATCCAGCATCTGCTAGTGGCCGCGCGCGACGTGATCCAGCCCGACGGGCGCACCGTGCTCCATGCGCAACCGGCGCACTACACGCTCGATGGCGCGCATGGCGTGCCCAACCCCAAGGGCCTCCACGCCGATCGGCTGGCGGTGGATATCCACGTGATGCTCGCCGATGGCGCGCCGATCCGCAACATTCGCGAGACGGTGGAGAACGCCCACCTCAAGGTCGATGGTGTGGTCGCCGCGCCAGTGGCGGCGGGCCTTGCCTGCCTCACTCCCGAAGAGCGCGACCTGGGCGTGGCGCTGGTCGATTTCGGCGCGGAAGTAACCACGGTTTCGGTCCATGCCGGGGGCATGCTGCTGGGTATGCAGGTGCTGCCGTTCGGATCGGGCGACATTACCGATGCGGTCGCTTCGGCCTTCGGCATCCGCCGCTATCAGGCCGAGCGGCTCAAGTGCATGTCGGGCTCGGCCATTGCGAGTCCTGCCGACCATCGCGAGATGATTCCGGTCAACGCGCCGGGCGATCCGGAAGGCGCCGGGCCGGTGGCGCGCCATGCCGACGACAAGAACCGCATCCCGCGCGCCGAGCTAATCTCGGTGATCACCCAGCAGCTTGGCCATTTCACCGACGAGCTGGGGCGTTGCCTCAAGGCCATGGGCTTTACCGGCACGCGCGGGCAGCAGGTGGTGCTGACCGGGGGCGGGGCGCAACTGCCGGGCCTGGCCGACTATGCCCAGTCCGCGCTGGGGCGCCCGGTGCGGATCGGGGCGCCGCCCGCCATGCTCGGCCTGCCGCAGGGGCATGCCACGCCCAGTTCCTCCACGCTTGTCGGGCTGGTACTCCATGCCGCGTCCGATCCGATCGACATCCGCAAGCTGACCATGGCCGCGCAGGCGCCGGGCGCAACCACGCTGTGGGGCATGGGGCGGCGGATCGCCCGCGCGCTCAAGGAGTATTTTTAACGGTTATGGCGCCAATTCCGGCCTTTCGTCGCAAGAAGAAACCGGATCGGCGGATTTCCGCCATAAACAGGCCTTCGATCTTGTGGAAAAGCCCGGATCGCCTTTGATTCGATGAAACGTTCCGTGCCAATGCTGGAAAATCCACCTTTCGGCCACTTCGGCCCTCGATCCATCCATTGCCCGACCCGAAAAGGGAGACCGACATGAGCATCAACATCGGACCGCCGGCCATCGACGAGCTTCGGCCCCGTATCACGGTGATCGGGGTGGGCGGCGCAGGCGGCAACGCCATCGCCAACATGATCGGCGCTGGCATCGAAGGCGTCGATTTCGTCGTCTGCAACACCGATGCGCAGGCGCTCAACAATTCGATCGCGGAAAACCGCATCCAGCTTGGGCCGGCGATCACGCAGGGCCTGGGCGCGGGCGCCCGCCCCGAAGTGGGCCGCGCTGCGGCGGAAGAAACCCTGCCCGAGCTTGAGCGTGTGCTTGATGGCGTGCACATGGTGTTCATCGCCGCCGGCATGGGCGGCGGCACCGGCACCGGCGCCGCGCCGGTGATTGCCGAAGCCGCGCGCCGCAAGGGCGTGCTGACGGTGGGCGTGGTGAGCAAGCCGTTCCTGTTCGAAGGCACGCGCCGCATGCGCTCGGCCGAAGCGGGTATCGAGGAGCTGCAAAAGCACGTCGATACGCTGATCGTCATTCCCAACCAGAACCTGTTCCTGGTGGCCAAGGCGGAAACGACGTTCAAGGAAGCGTTCCAGCTTGCCGACGAAGTGCTCCAGCAGGGCGTGCGCTCGATCACCGACCTGATGATCATGCCCGGCCTGATCAACCTCGACTTTGCCGACGTGCGCTCGGTGATGGGCGAGATGGGCAAGGCGATGATGGGCACCGGGGAAGGCGAAGGCCCCAACCGCGCGCTGGAAGCGGCCGAACGCGCCATTGCCAACCCGCTGCTCGATGGCGTGTCGATGCAGGGCGCCAAGGGCGTGATCATCTCGATCATCGGCGGCGACGACATGAAGCTGCTGGAAGTGGACGAAGCCGCCAACCACATCCGCGAGCTGGTCGATCCCAACGCCAACATCATCTGGGGTTCGGCGTTTAATCCCGATCTCAATGGCAAGATCCGCGTGTCGGTGGTGGCCACCGGCATCGAACAGAGCGTGGAACAGGCCGAGCAGGCAGCGCGCCCGGTGAACCTGCCTGGCGCTGCCCGTGGCCCGGCATTCACGCCTGCTGCCACGCCGCGCCCGGCGATTGCCACGCCGACCGCCGCGCCGGTCACGCCGCCGCCGGCTGCCGTGACGCCGCCTCCGGCCGCGCCCGCTCCGGCCGCTCCTCCGGCTCAGGCCTGGGCGCCCCAGCCCGAAGCCGCGCCGCCGGCTGACGATCCCCTGGACCTGACGTTCGACCTCGGCGCCGATCCGGCGCAGGACTATACCATCGATCCCGCACCGGCCGCGCCCACCCCGCGCCTCGGCCTTGGTGCTGGCGCCGAGCCGGAGCGCCCGGCGCCGCGCGTCGGCGGTGGGGCTGGTGGCAGCACCCTGTTCGAGCGCATGGCCAATCTTTCGCGCGGGGCGGCCCGCACGGAAGACGCGGAGGAAGGCGAGGATTCGGCTTCGCTGAGCATTCCGCGCTTCCTGGGTCGCCAGAACAACCAGTGATCCGTGCCGGCGGTTGCCGTGCGCAGCCGCCGGACCCATGCTAGCTTCAGGCCGTCACTTTCTCCCTTGAAAGTGGCGGCTTGTTGTTTTGGCTTCACACGCAATCGGCTAAGGCGGCGCCACGATGACATTCCACCCCCTCTCCGCTCGCCCGTTCCTGTCTCTGGGTTTTTCCTCCGGCCGCGTTGTCCGGGGGGCATCCGCCCGGTCCGCCCTGGCCGTGGCGCTGCTGATCGGTGCGCCGGCGCCGCTGTTGGCGCAGGATCTCTCGCAGATGCCACAGCAATCGGTGCTGGATACGCCCGGCAGCCGCCCGTCGCGCCCTGTCGTACGGCCGGTTTACCCGCAGCAGGCGCCCAGCGCCGCGCCGGTGCCGATGGTGTCCAACCCCGTGGTCCAGGCGGTGCCCAGCGTCTCGCGCCCGGTGGTGCAGCCGCTGCCTGCTGGTGATGGCAAGACGCTCGATGCCGCCCTGGCCCGCCTGGCGCGCGATCCGCGCAACCCCGATGCGCTGCTCGATGCGGGCAACGCGGCGATGGAACTGGGCGATGTCGACGCAGCGCTCGGCTTCCTGCGCCGTGCGGACGAGGTTTCGCCGGGCAATGGCCGGATCAAGGCGCAGATCGGCAAGGCCATGCTGCGCCACAACGACCCGCTCGCGGCGATTCGTGCGTTCGACGATGCCGAGCGGGCCGGGGCCGATACGGCGGCGATGGCCGGTGATCGCGGCCTGGCCCACGATCTGGTGGGCGATAACGCCATGGCGCAGCGCTATTACCAACAGGCCCTGGCCCGCGCGCCCGATGCGGAAGTGACGCGCCGCCTGGCGCTGAGCCTGGCGATCGGCGGGGATCGCGCGGCGGCCGAAAAGGTGCTGGCGCCGCAGATCGCGCAGTCCGATCGGGCGGCCTGGCGCGTGCGCACCTTCATTCTGGCGATTGCCGGCCAGCCCGATGAAGCCGTGGCCGTGGCCAATTCCTCCATGCCGCCGCAGCTTGCCGCCGGGATTGCGCCCTATCTGCGCTATCTGACGCGGTTGACCCCGGCGCAGCAGGCGGCAGCGGCGAATTTCGGCCGCTTCCCGCGCGCCGCCGACATCGGTCGCGACGATCCGCAGATCGTGCAATATGCGCTCAGCCATCCGCGCCCGGCGCCCGTCGTGCTGGCCCAGGCCGCATCGGCACCCGCCACGCCGCAACCTGCACCGCGCCGGGATCGCCGGGGGCGGCTGATCCCGACACCGACGCCCGCCGCAGCGGCCACGCCGGCGCCGCAACTGGCACAGGCGACGCCCGCCCCGGCGCTGCCGAGCATCAGCACGACGACGCGCCCGGCCCCGCAGACCGCGCCCCAGGCCGCGCCGGTCCCGGTGCCGACCAGCATGGCGAGCGCCACCCCGACGCCGACCATTGTGCTGCCGCCGGTGCCAGCCGCCAGCACGCCAACGGCCACCGCGCCTGCGCCGGTGCAGACAGCGATGGTGCAGCCGGTGCCCCAGCCGCAACCGCAACCCCAATCATCCACGCCGCAACCAGCGCCAGCGGCGGCACCCGCGCCATCGCCCGATGGCTTTGCCTCGCTGTTTGCCGGGTTCACCGCGCCGGCCGAGGAGCAGCAGCGCCCGACGGTCGCGGTCGATCTCGCCGCAGTCCAGGCGGCCAACGAACGCGCTGCTGCCGAAAAGGCCGCGATCGAGGCGCGTCAGGCGGCGCAGGCCAAGAAGCTGGCCGATGCGCGCAAGGCCGCTGCCGACCGCAAGGCGGCCGCCGAAAAGAAGCTGGCCGATGCCAAGAAGGCCGAGGAAGCGCGCAAGGCCAAGGAAGAGGCCCGGCGCCTTGCCGCCAATCCGGCGCGGACCTGGGTGCAGGTGCTGACCGGCGGCAACCGGGCCAAGATGGGCAAGGAATGGGCAGGGCTTCAGGCCAAGGCACCCGAGCTGCGTGGGCGCAAGGCCTATGTCACGCCGTGGAACCGGGTCTATCGCCTGGTCACCGGGCCGTTCCCCAGCGACGCCGCCGCACAGGAATTCGTGGCCAAGCTCAAGGCCAAGGGCGTGGGCGCCTTCCAGTTCGACAGCCCGGCCGGCCAGGCGATGGACGGCGTTGCGGCGAAGTAGGGGGCGTCAAGCAGGTCAGGCGACAGAATCTCCCCTCCTCTTTGGAGGAGGGGTTGGGGGTGGTGCGAAGTCTTGCATAAGGTATCCACCACCCCCCGACCCCCTCCTCTGAAGAGGAGGGGGAGCAGAGAAGGCTCCCTTGTCCACAGGTTTTGCACTGGCTTGTCGAGTTTTGCCCAAGGCTGGGCTAACGGTCGATTGTCGGCGGCAATTCCCTCCGCGATGGATCGAAGGGAAACCACGGTTGCCGGCAACGGCGCTGGCATTCTCGCCGGCATGGGCACCGTGTGAGGGGGCGTGATGATGCGAACCGGCCACGACGACAGCGACCGCGACGACGCCGCGCCGGTGGACATGCTCGCGTCGCTGTTCGAAGCGCGGGGCTGGCCTTGCGAATTCGTGTCGGACGACGAGATCCATGGCGAAGTGCAAGGTTCCTGGGCAACCTACCAGTTGCGCTGCATCTGGCGGCCCGAGGATCACGTGCTGCAAATCCTGTCCTTGCCCGACATTCGCGTGCCCGATGACAAGAAGGGCGCCATGTTCGAAGTCATGGCCCTGATCAACGAACAGGTCTGGCTGGGCCATTTCGATATCTGGTCCAACGGCAGCGTGCTGCTTTACCGCCACGGCCTGATGCTGGGCGATGATGGCCTGCTCAGCCTGCACCAGGCGCAAGTGGCGATCGAAGCGGCGGTGGACGAATGCGACCGGTTCTATCCCGCATTCCAATTCATCCTGTGGGGTGACAAAAGCCCGGCCGATGCGCTGGCCAGCGCGCTGGTCGATGCCGCCGGCGAAGCCTGATCCGGAGACTGTTTCGATGACCTATTCCTTCCTCCAGTTCGGCTGTGGCAACATGGGCGGCGCGATGCTGACCGGCTGGCTGGCCAGCGGCATTGCTCCAGCGGCCTTCACCGTGGTTGATCCGCATCTGCCGCAGGCACCGGCCGGCGTGCGCCTGCTGCGCACCGCGCCGACCGGGGAAGCTCCGCCGCGCTTTGTCCTGCTGGGCTTCAAGCCGCAGGGCCTGGGCGCCGCGACGCCGGCGATCGCCCCGCTGGTGGGGCCGGGCACGATCGTGCTGTCGATCCTGGCCGGGGTGGACATGGCCACCTTGCGTGCGCGCTTCCCCAATGCAGCCGCAGTGGTGCGGGTCATGCCCAACCTGGCCGCCGCGCTGGGCAAGTCGCCGATCGCGCTGGTGGGTGATGGCGATGCCACGATCAATGCCGAAGTCACGCACCTGATGGCGCCGCTCGGCACCGCCGAATGGCTTTCGGGCGAGGACCAGATGGATCTGGTGACCGCGCTTGCCGGGTCCGGCCCGGCCTTCATCTATCGCGTCATCGATGCGCTGGCGGCCGGGGCGACGGACCTGGGCCTGCCGCGCGAGCAGGCCGATCGCCTCGCGCTGGCCATGGTCGATGGCGCGGCGGCGCTGGCGGCCGCCTCTGAGCATGGCCCGGGTGAACTGGCGCGTCGCGTTGCCAGCCCTGGCGGGACCACGCAAAAGGGGCTCGACGTGCTCGATGCCGACGATCGCCTGGCCAGCCTGATGCGCGATACGCTGCGTGCGGCGCGCGATCGCAGCGCGGAAATGACACAGGAAGCGCGCGCCGCAGGGTAAATGAACCCTGGCTGTGCGCCGCGATTAACACTTTGTCACACGCGCAGGCCGCCGGTTTCGCTTGAAAGCGCGACGGGGAAGGCCGATATTGCCGTCATGGGCGATTGTCGCCCGCAATGGAGAAAGTGCAAGCACATGGCAAACTGGAACGATCCTCGGCCCTCGCAGACGGGCTTCGGTGCGTCTCCGAGCCTGTCGGGCGCCTTTGGTCGCGGCGAGGTGTTCGACGCCGGCCTGCGCCGCTACATGCTTTCGATCTACAACTACATGGCCTCGGGCGTCCTGCTCTCGGGCGTGGTCGCGCTGGTCTTTGCCACCAGCGGCATGGCTGCGGCCGTGTTCGGCACCCCGCTGCGCTGGCTGGTGGCGCTGGCGCCGCTCGCTTTCGTCATGGTCATGAGCTTTGGCATCAACCGCATTTCCACCGGTACGCTCAAGGCGCTGTTCTGGGCGTTCAGCGTGACGATGGGCCTGTCGCTCTCGTCGATCTTCTTCGTCTACACTGGCCCGTCGATCGCGGCCACGTTCTTTGCCACCGCCGGCGCCTTCGCGGGTCTCAGCCTGTTCGGCTATACCACGCGCAAGAGCCTGTCGGGCATGGGCACGTTCCTGATCATGGGGCTGTTCGGCCTGATCATCGCCTCGGTGATCAACCTGTTCCTGGCCTCGCCGGGCCTGGCCTGGGGCATCAGCTTCTTGGGCGTGCTGATCTTCGCCGGTCTCACCGCCTATGACACGCAGCGCCTCAAGGAGCAGTATGCCTATGTCGCGGGCACCGCGATGGCGGAAAAGGTTGTGGTGATGGGCGCGCTGACGCTCTACCTCGATTTCATCAACATGTTCACGATGCTGCTGCAACTCATGGGCGATCGTCGCTGATCGTTCCATTGCCAGCGCTGCGGCGGTTAGGTTAGATTGCGTGCCCGGCAACCTTTTTGGTTGTCGGGCATTTTCCTTTCCGGGAAAGCGGGTTAACACTTTCAGTCAGCTTGCAGCAAGGTTCGGCGCGCCACCAGGACGTGCCGCTTTACGTGATCCGGGGTCTACGATGGTAGGAATGCCGCGCGTGAGCGCCAACAACGATTCAGAACAAGGGCAGGGGGAGAACACCGTGTCGCGCACATATCGCAGCAGAATGGGCGCCTATGCGCTGACGACCACGCTGGGATTGGTCTTGGCCGGTTGCGCGGCCAAGGCTCCGCCACCGCCGCCGCCACCGCCGCCACCCCCACCCAAGGTTGTGATTGTGCCGCCCAAGCCGACGCCGCCCAATGGCGCCAGCGCCAATCTGGTGGTGCCGCCGCTGGCCGCCTCGGGCCTGCGCGAGTCGGTCAATCGCAACATCACCCCGGCGCAGATGGTGTGGAACCTGCGCTCGGCCTACAACGTCGCCGCGCTCAACTGCACCGGCCCGCGCCACGTCGAGCTGATCCCGCTCTATCGCGCCTTCCTCAAGACGCACGGCAAGGCGCTCGACAAGGCCAACCGTGCCGTGGACCAGGAGTTCAAGGCCAAGTTCGGCGCCAAGTTCGTTGCCCCGCGTGAGCAATACATGACCGCCGTCTACAACCATTTCGCGCTGCCCGCGACGATGGGCGAGTTTTGCGACGCGACGATGGCCGTGGCGCGCGACGCCGCCACCGTGCCGCCGGCCGAGCTGGAGGCCTTTGCTGTGCGCAGCCTGCCCAATATCGAGATCGTGTTCGATGCGTTCTATCGCCGCTATGACCAGTATCGCACCGATCTGGCGATCTGGAAGGCGCAATATGGCGATGCGCAGCCGGGCACCAGGCTGGTGATTCCGGCCGTGGCCAGCGAAGGCACCAGTGCCGCCACGCCGCAGCAGCAGGCCACCGGGGCGCTCTAACAGCCCGTTTTGAAAATGCGCCAAGGCGCATTTTCGTTGCGGCACCGGCCCTCTCCCCCACCCGACCTCCCAACGATAGTACCCTATGGGAGGTCGGGTGGGGGAGAGGGCCGGTGCCGTAAATCCGGCAAAGCCGGATTTCCAAACAGTCTAAAAAAAGATCAAATTTGCTCTTGGCGCCGCCATGGCTCTGCGCTAATGGCGGCGCTCCCGAAGCGAGGGACGCCCCGGCGAACCTCACTCGGATGATACTGGAACGGGGCCGTAGCTCAGCTGGGAGAGCGCGTCGTTCGCAATGACGAGGTCAGGGGTTCGATCCCCCTCGGCTCCACCAGTATGAAATAATGAACGGATCGGTTCCATTCTTCCGGTCCCCATGCTCGCCAGCCTGCTGCCAGCCTGAATTCCGACGCGCCTTTCGCCGACGGGCCGGGCGGGGAAGCGGGCCTTGGCGCAATCGGCGTTTGCTGCAAAGGCGCCGGCTGCGCCGTTTCAGGACTGCCGGACGCCAACGCCATGCATTTTCTCGACCAGGCTAAGATCTTCATCCGCTCCGGCCAGGGCGGCCCCGGTGCGGTCAGCTTCCGGCGCGAGAAGTATGTCGAATATGGCGGTCCCGACGGCGGCGATGGCGGCAAGGGCGGCGATATCATCTTCGAGGCGGTGACCGGCCTCAACACCCTGATCGATTTTCGCTATACCCAGCATTTCAAGGCCCAGCGCGGCCATGGTGGCGCCGGCAAGAACCGCACCGGTGCCGGTGGCAACGATCTGGTGATCAAGGTGCCGCTGGGCACGCAGGTGCTGGACGACGAGCGTGAGAACGTCCTGGCCGACCTGACCGAGCCGGGCCAGCGCGTAGTCCTGCTGCGCGGCGGCGACGGCGGGCGCGGCAACCTGTCGTTCAAGTCTTCCACCAACCGCGCGCCGCGCCAGTGCGGGCCGGGCTGGCCGGGCGACGAGATGTATGTCTGGCTGCGCCTCAAGCTTTTGGCCGATGCTGGCCTGGTGGGCCTGCCCAATGCCGGCAAGTCCACTTTCATCAACCAGATCACCAACACCAAGGCCAAGGTGGGCGATTACGCTTTCACCACCACCCGGCCACAACTGGGCGTGGTGCGCCATCGCGCCCGCGAATTCGTGCTGGCCGACATTCCCGGCCTGATCGCGGGCGCGGCCGAAGGCGCGGGGATTGGCGACCGCTTCCTCGGCCATATCGAGCGCTGCCGCGTGCTGATCCACCTGATCGACATCCACGGCACCGACCCGGCCGAAGCGCTGGCCATCGTCGAAGAGGAACTGGCCGCCTATGGTGCCGGGCTGGACGACAAGCCGCGCGTCGTCGCGCTCAACAAGATCGACCTGGTCGATGCCGAACTGGTCCGCGAATTCTCGCGCGAACTGATCGAGGCCGGCGCGGCGCGGGTGTTCCCGATTTCCGGCGCGACCGGCAAGGGCATGGACGATCTGCTCGACGCCGTGCTGGATTACCTGCCCGCCGCAACCGTGACCGAGCGTCCGGACGGCGAAGTGGAAGATGCGGCCGACGCCAAGCCTTGGTCGCCGATTTGATGGCGGCGTAGCGTCGGGCTTTAAACCACCTGTTTCAGGCTCGCACCACCCCCCGACCCCCTCCTCTGAAGAGGAGGGGGGAGGATTTGGTGAGCCCCATCCTCTTTAGAGGAGGGGGGTGGGGGTGGTGCGAACCCCTGCACAACACCGCGCCCAAGCGTGTCACAATTCCTTCAAGCGCCCTTCACGCGCCGGGGCATTTGGCCTAAGCCGCGCCGATCATGCGCATTGCCCAGCTTTCCCATCTCGCCGATCCTGCCCTTTGCCCCCGCCTTGTGATCAAGGTCGGCTCGGCGCTGCTGGTGGGCAAGGATGGGCAGCCGCGCCGCGCATGGCTGACGGCGCTGGTGGCGGAAATCGCGGCCGCGCGCGCAGCGGGCCAGCAGGTGATCGTGGTCTCGTCCGGCGCCATTGCGCTGGGCGCGCGCAAGCTGGGGCTGGCCAAGGGCGGCCGCGGCAGCCTGGCGGATGCGCAGGCCAGCGCTTCGGTCGGGCAGATCGCGCTGGCCGGGCTCTGGGCCGAACTGCTGGCTGGCCACGGCATCACGGCGGCGCAGATCCTGCTGACGCTGGAAGACCTGGAAGACCGCCGTCGCTATCTCAATGTCACGGCCACGCTGGGCCGCCTGTTGGCGGCGGGCGCAGTGCCGGTGATCAATGAAAACGATTCGGTCGCGACTCAGGAAATCCGCTTTGGCGATAACGACCGCCTCGCTGCGCGGGTGGGGCAGGCGGCGGCGGCGCAGGGCGTGCTGCTGCTGTCGGATATCGACGGGCTCTATGATCGCGATCCGCGCCAGGCGGGTGCCGTGCGCATCCCGGTGGTGCAGGGGGTGACTGCGGAAATCCACGCGATGGCCACGGGCGGTTCTTCGTCTGGTCTCGGCTCGGGCGGGATGACGTCCAAGCTTCAGGCGGCCGAGATTGCCGAGATGGCCGGGATGGCCCTGGCGATCATCGACGGGCAGCCCGGCTCGCCCATCGCGACCGCGTTCAATGCCACGCGCGGCACGCTGTTCCTGCCGCGCCGCCGCCACACCGCCCGCAAGGCCTGGCTGGGCGGGCGCCTGCGCATGCGCGGCACGGTGAGCGTGGACGCCGGAGCAGCGGCGGCCCTGGCGCGGGGATCGAGCCTGCTGGCCGCCGGAGTTATCGCCATTTCCGGCGATTTTGCGCGCGGCGATGCCGTCGCCGTGATCGGGCCGGACGGGCAGACGCTGGCGCGCGGGCTGGCCGAATACGACGCGGCCGAGGCGGCGCGTTTGCTGGGCCATCCGTCGTCGGCGCACGAGGCGATCCTGGGCTATGCCCCGCGTTCGGCGCTGATCCACCGGGACCAGATGGTGTTGTTGTGAGCATTGTCGCGGTGGGATGCGGGGCATGATGGCGCTGCGCCAGCGGCCGGGCGAACTGCTCGCGGTGACCGGGGCGACCGGGTTCGTCGGGCAGGCCGTGCTGGACCATGCCGCGCGCGCGGGACTGGAGGTGCGCGCGCTGACGCGGCGGCCGCAACCGGCGCGCGATGGCGTGGAATGGGTGCAGGGCGACCTGCACGATGGCCCTGCGCTCAAGCGCCTGGTGCATCGTGCCGGGGTGGTGCTGCACATTGCCGGCGTGGTCAACGCGCCCGACGAGGCGGGCTTTCAGGCCGGCAACGTGACCGGCACGCTCAACGTGGTCAATGCCGCGCTGGCCGGCGGGGTGGAGCGTTTCATCCACGTGTCCTCGCTTTCGGCGCGCGAGCCGCAGCTTTCGGTCTATGGCGCCAGCAAGCGCAAGGGCGAGATGATCGTGCGCGCGTCCAGCCTGGACTGGACCGTGGTGCGCCCGCCCGCCGTCTATGGCCCGCGCGACACCGAGATGTTCGAGCTGTTCAAGCTGGCGCGCAAGGGGATCGTGCCGCTGCCGCCCGAAGGTCGCGCCTCGATCATCCACGTCGGCGATCTGGCGCGGTTGCTGGTGGCGCTGGTGCCTGGTGGCGAGGACGTGACCAGCCAGACGTTCGAGCCCGACGATGGCACGCCGGGCGGATGGAGCCATACCGATCTTGCTCGCGCCATCGGGCTGGCCATCGGCAAGCGGGTCAAGCCGCTGCCCCTGCCGCGCGGCGTTCTGGAATGGGCGGCCAAGGCCGACCGCTGGGCGCGCAAGGACAAAGCCAAGCTGACGCTCGACCGGGTAGGCTACATGTGCCACCCGGACTGGACGGTGAGCGATGGCGCCCGCCCACCGGCCAGCCTGTGGGAGCCGCAGGTGGAAACCACCCTGGGGCTGCATGCCACGGCGGCCTGGTACAAGGAAGAAGGGTGGCTTTAGGACGCCGTCCTATCAAGCCGCCGTCAACGTCCGCCCGGCTTCGTGCGGCAATTTCAGCGCGCTGATCACGCCGCCCAGCGACAGGACCGCCATGGCGACGAAAGCAAAGCGGTAGTCCGCGCCGGCGCCAGACAGGCCCACGGTGCTGGCAAGGGCTTCGCCGGCGTGGACGCTCATGGCGGCGGCGGTGACGCCGGCGGCGGCGCCGAGTTGCAGGATCGTGTTGAACAGGCCGTTGGCATCGCCCATCGCCGCCTGGTCCACATCGGCAAAGGCGAGCGTGGACAGCGTCGAAAACTGGAGCGAGCGGCCCAGGCCATTGACGAAGAGCAGCGCGGCGACCAGCGGCGCGGGCGAGGTAGGGCCGATCGCGGCGAGCGAGAGCAGCGAGGCGGCGCAGAGCAGCCCGTTGACGATCAGCACGGGGCGATGGCCGAAGCGGCGCAGGATGCGCTCGACCATCGATTTCATCGTGATGTCACCGGCGAACAGGGCGACGACGAACAGCCCCGCATGCACCGCGCCAAAGCCGAAGCCGGCCTGCATCATCAGCGGCAGGAGGAACGGCACGGCGCCGATCGCCATGCGGGTGAGCGTGCCGCCGCTGACCGCCGCGCGGAACGAGGGCGTGGTGAGCGCGCCGAGGTGAAGCAGCGGATTGGGGCTGCGGCGCAAGTGCGCCATGGTTACTGCGAGCACGGCCAGGCCCGCCGCGACTAGGCCCAAGCCCAGCGCATCGATGCGGCGCGCGCTGTGTTCGAAGCCGATCTGGAGCGCGAATACGCCCGCGGCGGTGAGCGCAAAGCCGGTCCAGTCGAACTGACGGCGCGCCCCGCGCACATCGGGGATCAGCCAAAGCGCGGCGGCGAGTGCGAGAATGCCCAGCGGCACGTTGAAATAGAAAATCCAGCGCCATCCAAGATGCTCGGTGATGAACCCGCCCACCGGCGGGCCGACCACGGGCGCGAACAGCGCGGGCCAGATCAGCGCCGAAAGCGTGGCGATCAACTGGTCGCGCGGGGTGTGGCGCATCACCACCAGGCGCCCGACCGGCGTCATCATCGCGCCGCCCACGCCCTGGAGCACGCGCAGGGCGACGAATTCGGGCACGGATTGCGCCTGGCCGCATAGCGCCGAGGCCAGCGTGAAGATGGCAATGGCGGTGACGAAAATGCGACGCGAGCCAAAGCGGTCTGCGAGCCAACTGCTGGCGGGGATCAATACGCCCAGCGCCAGCATATAGGCGGAAATGCCGATGTCGAGCGCCACCGCCGTGGTGCCGAAGGTGCGCGCCATGGACGGCAGCGCGGTGGTCAGGATCGTCCCGTCGAGAATCTCCATGAACAGCGCGCCGGTCACCAGCCACATGATCAGGCGGCGGCGCAGCGGGGTGATCTCTTCGGTCAAGGCTGGGGCTTTCCTGGCAAGCGGGACAGGCCCGCCTTGGCCAAGGCGTCGGTGCGGATCAACCCTGCCGGGGCGATCAAATTTCGGCTGGGACCATAAGAAAGTGAAGGCTTGCGGTTGCGCTGCCCCCCTCCGACGGCCTGCGGCCGCCACCTCCCCCCCGCTGGGCGGGGGGAGGATCGAGCTGCCTAGAACACCGGTTCGTAGCCTGGCGGCAGTTCGCCGCTGTCGCTGTCCGTGCTGCCGGGCACGTGAATGCCGCATTCTGTCTTGTCCCAGCCTTTCCAGCGGCCCGATCGCGGGTCTTCGCCCGGCGCGACCTTGCTGGTGCAGGGGGCGCAGCCGATCGAGGGGTAGCCCTGGTCGACCAGCGGATGGCGGGGCAGGCCGTGGACGGTGAAATAGGCGTCCAGCGCGTCCTTGGTCCAGCTCGCCAGCGGGTTGATCTTGAGGCGGCCGGCCGCGTCGCTGCTGTCGATCTCGAACCGGGGCAGGCCCGCGCGGGTGGCGGACTGGAAACCCTTGCGCCCGGTGATCGAGGCATCGAACCCGGCCATGGCGCGCGCGAGCGGCACGACCTTGCGGATTTCGCAGCAGCCATCGGGATCCCACGACCAGCGCAGGCCGGCTTCGTCCTTCTTGGCGACGACGGCGGCATCGGGTTCGAGCACGATCAGGTTGGTGAGGCCAAGCTGCGCCACCAAGGCATCGCGATAGGCAAGCGTTTCGGGGAAGTGCTTGTGCGTATCGAGGAACAGCACCGCCGTGGCCGGATCGACTTGCGCGACGAGGTGCAGCAGCACCGCGCTTTCCGCGCCGAAGCTGGAGACCACGGCCACCCGGCCGGCAAGCCCTTCACCCAGCACCGCGGCCAGCATCTCTTGCGTGCTGGCATCGGCAAAGCGCGCATTGAGCGCGGCGACTTCGGCCGCAGTGAAGCGCGGGCCAAGGTCGAGAGTGTCGGGCGTGCGGGCAGGGCTGGCCATGGGCTCAGGCGTCCTTGGTGCCGTGGCGCGCGGCCCAGATCGGGCGGCGGCCATCGACCGTCTGCTGATAGACTTCGGGCCAGGTGGCAAAGGCCGCCTCTGCCGCTTCGGCGCTGATCGGCTTGTCGGGCGCGAACGAATCGAACCCGCAGCGGCGCATGTGCGAAAGCTGATCGAGCAGCACATCGCCCACGGCGCGCAGTTCGCCGGTATAGCCGCGCTCGCGCAAGGAACGGGCGGCCGAATAGCCGCGCCCATCGGCAAACGAAGGGAAATTCACCTCGATCAGGGCAAGGCGATCGAGGTAGGGCAGCAGGGCCAGGGCATCGTCACCCGGCTCGATCCGCACCGCCGTGGCATTGCCCTGCGCGGCGAAGGCATCCACGGTAACGGCCGGATCGGCCACCGGCTCATCGGTGCGATAGCGCAGCACGGTCTCAACCATAGATCGCCTCCTTGAACGGGACCATGCCGATGCGGCGATAGGTATCGAGGAAGCGTTCCGCCCCCTCGCGGCGGGCGAGGTAGACGTCGGTCACCTTTTCGATGGCATCGACAACGCCGTCTTCCGAGAACCCCGGCCCGGTGATGGTGCCCAGCGAGGTATCGGCGCTTTCGGCGCCGCCGAGCAGGAGCTGGTAGTTTTCCACGCCCTTGCGATCGACGCCGAGGATGCCGATGTGGCCGGCGTGGTGATGCCCGCAGGCGTTGATGCAGCCCGAAATCTTGAGCTTCAGTTCGCCAAGCTCGCGCTGGCGGCCGACATCGGCAAAGCGCTCGGTGATCTTCTGCGCCAGGGGAATCGAGCGGGCATTGGCCAGCGCGCAGTAATCCAGGCCCGGGCAGGCGATGATGTCGGTGATCAGGTCGAGGTTGGGCGTGGCGAGACCGGCGGCGTCGAGCGCCTGCCACACCCGGTAGAGATCGGCCTTCTTCACATGCGGCAGCACGATGTTCTGCGCATGGCTGACGCGCAGTTCATCCAGGCTGTGGTCACGCGCCAGGTCGGCCATCAGGCGGATCTGGTCAGCGGTCGCATCGCCGGGAATGCCGCCGGTGGGCTTGAGGCTGATGGTGACGATGGCATAGCCCGGCTGCTTGTGGGCGTGGACGTTCTGATCCACCCACAGTGCGAAATCGGGGTCGCTGCGGTCCAGGTCATCGCTCAGGCCGGTTTCCAGGCCCGGATCGGCGAACATCGCCTTGATGCGGTCGAGCTCGGCTGGCGGCGGTTCCAGGCCCAGGGTGAGGATATGAGCGAATTCTTCCTGCACCTGGCGGCTGTATTCCGCCACGCCGATTTCGTGGACGAGGATCTTGATCCGCGCCTTGTACTTGTTGTCGCGGCGGCCATGGCGGTTGTAGACGCGCAGGGCGGCTTCGAGGAAGCTGATCATCTGCAACGCGGGCACGAATTCGGCGATGCACGGCGCGATCATCGGGGTGCGGCCCATGCCGCCGCCGGCAAAGAACTTGCAGCCGATTTCGCCCGCTTCGTTCTTCACGATCTGGATGCCGATGTCGTGCAGGCGCATGGCCGCGCGGTCGGTCTCGCTGGCGATGATCGCCACCTTGAACTTGCGCGGCAGGTAATCGAATTCCGGGTGGAACGTGGACCACTGGCGCAGCAGTTCGGCATAGGGGCGCGGATCGGCCACTTCATCGGCGGCGGCGCCGGCGAAGTGATCGGCCGTGGTGTTGCGGATGCAGTTGCCGCTGGTCTGGATCGCGTGGAGCTGCACCTTGGCGAGATCGGCAAGGATATCGGGCGCATCGGCCAGCTTGATCCAGTTGTACTGGATGTTCTGGCGCGTGGTGAAGTGGCCATAGCCACGGTCATACTTGTCCGCGATATCGCCCAGCACCCGCATCTGCGCGGAATTGAGCGTGCCATAGGGCACTGCCACGCGCAGCATGTAGGCGTGAAGCTGGAGATAGAGCCCGTTCTTGAGGCGCAGCGGCTTGAACTGGTCTTCGGTCAGTTCGCCCGAAAGGCGCCGGGCAACCTGGCCGCGAAATTCGGCGACGCGCGCATCGACCATCGCCTGGTCGTGTTGATCGTATTGATACATGGTCAGATTACCCAGTTACCGGCCTGCGGATCGGCCGGCTTGAGCGAAAGATCGAGGCGCACGGTGGGGCCGAGCGCGCGGATGCGGTCCTTGATGTGCGCCGGGCGCACGGTGCCATCGGCGGCAAAGGCATCGATCACGTGGGTGTCGGTCACCACCTGGCGGGCATTCTCGCGCGCGATGATCGCATCGGCGTCGTGATCCACCGCCACGGCATTGTCGACATGGCGCGACCAGCCTTCGCCGGTCCACCAGATCACGTCGCCGGTGCGCAGATCGTTGCCGGTGATGATCTTGATCTTCGCGCTCATCGGGCTGCCTCCACAACCGCTTGCAGTTCCATGCTGTCTCCCCGCGCGGTCACTTCGCCGATGACGATCAGTGCCGGGCTCTTGATGCGTTCGCGGGCCACCATGTCGGACAGGCCCGCCAGCGCGCCCCTTACCACGCGCATCTGCGGGCGCGAGGCATTTTCGATCACCGCGACCGGCATGGTCGGCGCCAGGCCATCGGCCATCAGCTTTTCCGCGATGGCGGCGGCCGTGGCCACGCCCATGTAGATCACCAGGGTGCGGCCAACACCGGCGAGGCCCGCCCAGTTCTGATCCGACAGGCCCTTGCACTGCCCGGCGACGAACGAGACGATCGAGGCGTTCTCGCGATGGGTCAGCGGGATCTGCGCCGCCGCCGATGCGCCCAGCGCGGCGCTGACGCCCGGAACCACTTCCACCGGCACGCCGGCCGCGCGGCAGGCCTCGGCCTCTTCGCCGCCGCGCCCGAAAATGAACGGATCGCCGCCCTTGAGGCGGACGACATCATGCCCGGCCAACGCCTCGCGCACCAGCAGGGCGTTGATTGCGTCCTGCGGCATGGTGTGGCGGGCGCGGCTCTTGGCCACCGAAATGAAGCGCGCGCCGCGCGGGACCATGGCCAGCACGGCCGGATCGACCAGCCCGTCGTGCACCACGAGCCGGGCCTTCATCAGCAGGCGGGCGGCGCGCAGCGTGAGCAGATCGGGATCGCCGGGGCCGGCGCCGACCAGAAACACGGTTCCGGGATGGGGGGCATGAGTCATGATGGCGCATGTGGGCGTGCCGGCGCCAAGGTGCCAGCGAGAATGGATTGGGCATGAAACAGGGGAACTTTAGCGGGGCTTGCGAGACCAGCGACGGAAACCGCGTCAGCATGCGTTCAAGCGCGCAGTTCGATGGAGGTCTCATGCAAAAGTTCGCCCCCGCATATCTGCTTTTCGCCCTGGCCGTGGGCTTGCCCGCGTTTGCCCAGACCCCCGCTCCACAAGCGCCGATGATGAACGGGCAGGGCGTGACCCGCGATGCCTTTGTTGCGCGCAGCCTGGGGCGGATCATGGCCGCCGATACCGATGGCGACGGCCGCGTCAGCAAGGCGGAATTCACTGCCGCGATGGCCGGGCGGGGCAACCCCGATCGCCAGTTCGCGCGGATGGACACCAATGGCGATGGGTATCTCGACAAGGCGGAAATCACTGCCGCGCTGACCGCGCGGTTCAATCGCATGGATGCCAACGGCGACGGCGTGCTGTCGCCCGATGAGCGCAAGTGGCCCGGTGAAGGCGGCCGTGGCGCTGGCGGCGGAATGGATGGCCAGGGCATGAAAGGCGGGCAAGACCCGTCTTGAGGCTGATGCCGGCATGCGCCCTCCTTTCCCGACAGTGGCCGGCGAGGTTCTCGCTTGAGCGAGGCCGATCCCGACGCGGCGTTGCTGGCGCGCATGGCGCAGGGCGAGGAAGGGGCCGTGCGCCAGTTCGTGGGGGCCAAGCTGCCCCGCCTGCTGGCGCTGGCCAGCCGCCTGCTGCGCGACCGGGCCGAGGCGGAGGACGTGGCGCAGGAAGTCTTCGTGCGCGCCTGGCGCCAGGCCGGGCGCTGGCGCAGCGGCCAGGCGCGGTTCGACACCTGGCTGCACCTGGTCACGTTGAACCTGTGCCGCGACCGGTTGCGGCGGCGGCGCGGGGTGGTGATGGCCGATCCGCCCGAGCAGGCGGACACAGCGCCGCTGGCCGATGCCGCGCTGGCTGCCCAGGCGCAGGCGCGCGCAGTGGCCGCGGCGGTAGCGGCACTGCCCGAGCGGCAGCGCGAAGCCATCGTGCTGGTGCACTATCAGGAACTGGGCAATATCGAGGCGGCCGCCGTGCTGGGGGTGAGCGTGGAGGCCCTGGAAAGCCTGCTGGCGCGCGGGCGCCGCGCCTTGCGCCAGCGCTTTGCACAAGAGGAAGGGGCCGATCATGACTGAACCGATGAGCCGCGAGCGGTTTGACGCGCTGGCGCAGGCCTATGGCGGGATCGAACGCTGGCCGGCGCCTGAGCGCGCCGCCGGCTGGCATCTGGCCGCCGCCGATCCCGCCTGCGCCCGCGCCTTGGCCGAGGCCGAGGCACTGGACTTGCGGCTGGATGCCTGGACCGTTCCGCCGCCGACCCCGGCGATGCGCCAGCGGTTGGTGGCGGCACGGCGGCGCGGGTGGATCGTGCGCGCGCGGCTGTGGTGGTCTGCGATCGGCGTGGGCACGGTGCTGGCCGGCGCGGTGGCCGGCCTGGGCGCGGCCGTGGCGCTGGGGCCGGAGCGCGTGGGGCCGGGCCTGGACGCCAGCGTGTTTGAAAGCGCAGGGGAAGAAGGATGACGGCTTCGCGGCGCCTGCGCCTGGTCTGCGCGGGTTCGATCCTTCTCAACGTGTTCCTGGTGGCGGGAGGCGGCGCCGCGTGGTGGAGCATGCACGCGCGCGGCAATTCGCCGATCGGCATGGGCGCGCTGCGCGTGCCGGGGGCGGACCTGGCGCCCGCGCAGCGGCACGGGCTGCGCCAGGTGGTGCGCCAGGCGCGCAACGACGTGCGCCCGCAACTGGACGCCAACCGTGCGCTGCGTCACCAGATCGCCGCGCTGCTGCGCGCGCCGACCGTGGACCAGCCGGCCTTGCTGGCGCAACTGGAGCAATTGCGCAGCGGCGATGCCGCCGTGCGTGCCCATGTCGAAGCGCAAGTGGTGCCTTACGTCGCAGGCCTGCCGCTGGCCGACCGCGCCCGCATGGCTGACCGGCTGGAGCCCCGCCAGCACAAGTAAGCGTGCAGATGCGCGCGACGGAAGCGCGGCCATGCTGCGTTCAAGGCGGTGACGCATTACACAGGGCTCTGCACATGCCACCAGAACACAGGCCGCCAGAACAATCGCTTTCCCCAGCGGCCATCGCGCTCAACCGGTTCGGCCTTGGCGCGAGGCCTGACGACGCCGCCGATCCGTCGTTCGGCGATCCGCATGCTTGGCTGGCCAGCCAGTTCGACCGCTTTGACGTGACGCCGCCCGCCTGGGCCGCGCTGGCCGACGCCCGCGCGCTGCTCGCCGGATACCAGGAACAGCAGCGGGCGCTGCGCCAGGCACGGGCGCAAGCCGCGCAGCCGGGCAAGGCTGAACGCACGCCCGAGCAGAAGGCCGCGCGCCGCGATCTGGGCGAGGATATCCACGCGCTCTATCGCCAGGCGGTTCAGGCGCGGGCGCAGAGCGCGCTGGAAACCCAGGCGCCGTTCGTGGAGCGGCTGGTCCATTTCTGGGCCAACCACTTCTGCGTTTCGGTCGACAACCTGCCCGTAACCGCGCTGGCCGGCGCGTTCGAGCGCGATGCCATTCGCCCCCATGTGCTGGGCAAGTTCGAGGATATGCTGCTGGCGGTGGAACACCATCCGGCCATGCTGCTCTATCTCAACCAGAACCAGTCGATCGGGCCGAACAGCCCGGCCGCCCTGCGCGCGAGGGCCAAGCCGGGCGGCGGCGGACAGCGCGGGCTGAACGAGAACCTGGCGCGCGAGATCATGGAACTGCACACGCTGGGCGTGCGCAGCGGCTATAGCCAGGCGGACGTGACCGAGTTTGCCCGCGCGCTGACCGGGTGGACGGTGGGCGGCATCAACGACGATGCCCCCGGCGACTTCGCGTTTCACGCCCCGCAGCACGAGCCGGGCGCGCGCACGATCCGGGGCAAGACCTATGACCAGCCGGGCGTGGAGCAGGCACGCGCGGTGTTGACCGACCTGGCGCGCGCACCGGCCACGGCCACCCATGTGGCGACCAAGCTGGCGCGCCACTTCGCCGGAGACGTGCCGCCGCCCGCGCTGGTGGACCGCCTGGCCGAGGCCTTCAACCATAGCCGGGGTGACCTGCCCACGGTCTATCGCGCGCTGGTGGCGAGCCCCGAACCGTGGGTGGCGCGGCCGATCAAGGCCAAGACGCCGTGGGAGTGGACGATTTCGTCGCTGCGCGCGCTGGGCCTGGCCGAGATCGGCACGATGCAGGTGGCCACGATCGAGCAGCAACTGGGCCAGCCGGTGTGGAAGCCCGGCTCCCCCGCCGGGTGGGACGATGTCGCGGCAAGCTGGATCGCGCCCGATGCCCTGCTGCGCCGGGTGGAATTCGCCCAGCGCCTGGCCGGGCCGCGCGCGGCGCAGATCGATGCGCGCCAGCGGGCGCCGCAAGTGCTGCCCGCCGCGTTGTCCAGCGCCACGGCGCAAGAGATTGCCCATGCCGAAAGCCCGGCCAGCGCGCTGGCGCTGCTGCTGGTTTCGCCCGATTTCCTGCGGAGGTAAGCATGTTTCATCGCCGAAGCTTTCTGCATCTTGCCGGCGGCGCCGCTGGCTCCCTGCTGGTGGCGCCGGGGCTGGTCCTGGCGGCGGCCGAGACCGAGCGGCGCTTTGTCTTCGTGATCCAGCGCGGAGCGGCGGACGGGCTCAACATCGTGGTGCCCTATGCCGACCCCGGCTATGCCCGGCTGCGCGGCGCGCTGGCGGTCGATCCGGCCGCCGCGACGCGGCTGGACGGCATGTTTGCGCTGCATCCCGCGCTCAAGGAAACCGCCGCGATGTATGCGCGTGGGCAGGCGCTGTTCGTGCATGCGGTGGCGTCCCCCTATCGCGACCGGTCGCATTTCGACGGGCAGAACGTGCTGGAGACGGGTGGCAGCCAACCCTACCAGGCGCGCGACGGCTGGCTCAACCGCCTGGTGGCGATGCTGCCGCGCGGTGGCGATGCGGCGATCGCGATTGCGCCGACGGTGCCGCCGGCACTGCGCGGCCCGGTGCAGGTGGCATCCTACGCGCCATCAGGCCTGCCCGATCCGGCCGATGATCTGCTGACGCGGGTGGGCACGCTCTATGGTGCGGACAGCCAGTTGCGCGGGGCGTGGAACGCCGCGCTCGATGCGCGCAAGCTGGCGCAGGGCAGTGGCGCCAAGCAGGATCCGGCTGCGCTGGGCAAGCTGACCGCCACGTTCCTGACCAAGCCGCACGGGCCGCGCATCGCCATGCTCGAAACCGAAGGGTGGGACACTCACAGCGGGCAGGACGGGCGGTTGGCCACGCAATTGCGCGCGCTCGATACGCTGCTGGCGGCGCTGCGCGACGGAATGGGGCCAGCCTGGGCGCAGACCACCGTACTGGTCGCCACCGAATTCGGCCGCACCGCTGCGGCCAACGGCACCGGGGGCACCGACCATGGCACGGGCTCGGTCGCCTGGGTGCTGGGCGGCGCGGTGAAAGGCGGGCGCGTGGTGGCCGATTGGCCGGGGCTGGACCCTGCGCAGCTTTACGAAGGGCGCGATCTGGCGCCGACGACCCAGCTCGATGCCCTGCTGGCGGGCGTGGCCGGGGAAAGCCTGGGGCTCGATCCGGCGCTGGTGGCGCGGCGGCTGTTTCCGCTCGCCGGGCCGCCCAAGCCGATCACCGGATTGATCGTATAGATTCTGCGACGAACCGAAAGACGGAATGGGCGCGTGCTATCGTTCAAGTCACGTCAGGCCGGAAATAAGAGCCTGCATGAACAAGCACAAGAGGTCGACATGAAGAAGATCCTGCTTTGCGTGGCGCTTGCCACGGCTTCCCTGGTAACGGCCGCGCCGGCCATGGCGCGGGATGGCTGCGGTGCTGGCTGGTATCGCGCCTGGAATGGCAGCTGCTATCCCATGGGCCGTACTGTGGTGGTGGAACGGCCGGCGTGGGGCTATTACCACGGCTGGCATGGCTATTGGGGCCACCCCCACTACTGGCACCATGGCTGGGGCCACCGTTGGTAAAGCGGTGGGCACGGCACCGGTCGGACACCGACTGCGGTTGATCGAACGGCCGATGTGGTGATCCGGGAAGGCGGGCAGGGTGGCAGACCCACGGCCCGCCTTTTCGCATGAGGAAACCGCTTTAATGCCTGATATTCGCCGTGCTCTCCCCTTGGCCCTTAGTCTGGCGACGATCGGAGCGCTGGCGGGATGCCATCGCGACACGCCGCGCGAGGCGACGGCCGATGGCACGGCCATTGGCGGCGATTACCGGCTGGAGGGCAAGCGCAGCTTTCGCGGCATGATCGGCGGCAATGCCACGGTGGCAGCGGGTGCGGACGTGACCATCACCGGCATGATCGGGGGAGACCTGATCGTGGAGCAGGGCGCACGCGTGCGCATGAAAGGCATGGTCGGCGGCCGCATCATCAACAACGGCGGCCAGGTCGATGTGCGGGGCGCCGTGGCTAACCCCTGAAGGCACGCAATCTTGACGCCGCCGGCGCGCCACGGCATAGGCGCACCCAAGGCGATGGATTTCCGCCGGGCCTTTGGCCGAACCGCCCGCAACGCTTCACCGCGCCAGGGCTGATGATTCCTGCCTGAAACCGGCAGTGCCCCCAGCGGGCGCCTGCAACAGGAGGAATCGTGCGCGCCTTGTTCACCCGTCTTCGCATCCGTTTCGCGCTGGCTCTGCTGGCCATGGCCTTGGCCGTAGGCACGGCCTGCGCCGGGTTCCTCTGGTCGCTCGATGCTGTCACGCGCCTGCGCTTTGCCGCGCCCTGGCTGCTCTATGGCCTGCCGCTGTGCGGGCTGGCGGTGGCCTGGCTCTATCGCCGGTTCGGGGCGCGCGCCGAAGGCGGCAACAACCTGATCCTTGACGAGATTCACGAGCCGGGCGGCGGCGTGCCGCTGGCCATGGCGCCGCTGGTGCTGATCGGCACGGTGGCCACGCATCTGTTCGGCGGATCGGCCGGGCGCGAAGGCACGGCGGTGCAACTGGGCGGCAGCCTGGCGCATGGCCTGGTGGACCGGCTGGGGCTGACCGGCAAGGCGCGGCGCCTGCTGCTGATGGGCGGGGTGGCGGCCGGTTTCGGTGCGGTATTCGGCACCCCACTGGCCGGTGCGGTCTTTGCCATCGAAGTGCTGGCGCTGGGCGGGCTGGACCTGGCCGCGCTGGTGCCCTGCCTGGTGGCGGCGCTGGCGGGCGATTTCGCCTGCCGCCTGTGGGGCATCCATCACACCCCCTATCCTCATGTCGGCCTGCCGCAGACCGACCTTGCCGGCTTTGCCCTGCTGCTGACCAAGGCCCTGCTGGTCGGCCTCGCCAGCGGGGTGGTGGCGCGCTTGTTTGCCGAGGCGAACCATGGCCTGGGCGATCTCTACAAGCGGTTCGTGGCGCAGCCGCTGTGGCGCCCGGTGATCGGCGGCGGCGTGGTGATCGCGCTGACCTTCGCGTTCGGCACGCAGGATTACCTGGGGCTGGGGGTGCTTTCGCCCCATCCCGGCGCGCCCACGCTGCCCGGCTTTTTTGTTACCGGGCCTGACCGCTGGAGCTGGCTGCTCAAGCTGGTGTTTACTGTTGCCACGCTCAGCGCCGGGTTCAAGGGCGGGGAAGTGACGCCGCTGTTCTTCATCGGCGCGGGCCTCGGCAGCGCGCTGTCCGTGCTGCTCGGCCTGCCGGTGCCGCTCGCGGCGGCGCTGGGCATGGTTGCGCTGTTTGGCGCAGCGGCGAACACGCCGGTGGCCTGCGCGGTGATGGGGCTGGAGTTGTTCGGGCTGGATGCGGCCCCGGCGCTGATCGTGGCGTGCGTGGCGGCCTACCTCGCCTCGGGCCATGGCGGCATCTACCTCTCGCAGCGGATCGCCCGCCCCAAGTGGCCCCGCCACCGGGGCGGTGTGTCACTGCGCGCCGTTCGCCGGGTCTGGCTCTGAAGAACCCATCAGGGCGCGCAGGGCGGCGGTGTCGCGCAGGCGTACATCCTGCTGCGGGAAGGGCACTTCCACGCCATGTTCCTGGAACAGGCGCCACAGCGCGCGCAGCACCTGGCTGCGGACATTGGCGGTGCCGTCCTGCGGATCTTCGATGGTGACATAGATCGCCATGTCGATGCCGCTGGCGCCCAGCGCGCTCATCACCACCGATGGGGCGGGTTCGGCGAGCACGCGCGGCGCGGCGCGCGCGGCCTGGAGCATCAGGCGTTCGGCCAGATCGAGATCGGTGTCATAGGCCACGCTGACGGGAATGGTCAGTACGATCTGGGTGTTGGAATAGGACCAGTTTTCCACCTGGGTGGTCATGAGGATTTCGTTGGGAATCAGGTATTCGCGATGGTCACGCGTGGCCACCGACACTGCCCGGATGCCGATCTTGCGCACCTGGCCCACGGTGTTGCCCTTGCCGTCGTTGATCGCGATCACGTCGCCCGGCTTGATCGAGCGGTCCATCAGCAGGATCAGTCCGGCGATCAGGTTGCCGAAGGTCTTCTGCAAGCCGAAACCGATGGCCAGGCCAAAGGCCCCTGAAAACACCGTGAGCGCGGTGAAGTTGATCCCCAGCAGGTCGATGCCCATGAAGAAGGCGAGCGCCCAGACCATGAGCGAGACGATCTTTTCGCCCAGCACCTGCTGCGCGGAATCGAGACTGGTTGCGCGGGCGAAGAAATAGCGCGCCAGCTTGCTGCCCAGCCGGGCGAGCATGAACATCGCCACCACCACCAGCACCATCTTGGCGGCGTTGAACACCGAGATGTGATAGTGGCCGATATCGAAGCCCAGATCGTCGAGCGACTGGAAGAAGTCTTCGACTTGATGGTGCACCTTGCGGTTGGCCCAGCCACTCATTGCGCGGCGGTCCAGGCAGCGAGCGCCTGTTCGAGGTCGGCGATCAAATCAGTGGGGTCTTCCAGGCCGATGGCCAGGCGCACGGCGAAGCGGTCGGCCGGGTCCATGTCGGCGCGTGGCCAGGGGCTGGCGGTGCGGATTGCGGCAGGATCGACGGGCGTGGCCAGGCTTTCGAATCCGCCGAAGCTGTAGCCGATGCCGAACAGGGCGAGCGCATCGATCAGGGCGTCGCGCGCTTTGGCCGTACCGCCTTTCAGGACGAAACTGAACAGGCCGCAGCCGCCGGTGAAATCGCGCCGCCAGTGCTCATGGCCGGGCGAGCCGGGCAGCATCGGGCAGAGCACGCGCGCCACTTCGGGTCGGGTGGCGAGCCACTGCGCCACGGCGAGTGCGGCGGCGGTGGAGGCTTCCAACCGCAGGCCCATGGTGCGCAGGCCGCGCAGCATGATCGCGGCATCGTCGGGCGAGACCACCAGGCCCAGGTTCTGGCTGCGCAGGCGCAGCTTGCCATACCACTCGGCCGCCGCCGTGGTGCTGCCCATGACTACGTCGGAATGGCCGCTGACGTGCTTGGTCAGCGACATGATGCTGATATCCGCGCCGTGGGCCAGCGGGGCAAAGCCGAGCGGAGAAGCCCAGGTGTTGTCCACCAGCACGGCAAGGCCCTGCGCCTTGGCCGCGCCGATCAGGGCGGGCATGTCCGGCACTTCCATGGTCAGGCTGCCCGGCGCCTCCAGCAGCACGGCGGCAGCGCCGGGGCACAGCGCGGCAAAGGCGGTGCTGTCCATCGGATCGAACCACACGGTCTTCACGCCGAAATCGGCGAGCAGCCCGCGCGCCATGGCGCGGCTGGGTTCATAGGCGTTGTCGGTGAGCAGCAGGGTATCGCCCGGCCGCAGCACGGTGAGCAGCGCGCCGCAGATCGCGCTCACGCCTGAAGGATAGAGCACCGTGCCGCCGCCCTGCGCGCCCGGTTCCAGCTCGGTCAAGGCTTCGGCCAGAGCCCACTGGGTGGGGGCGCCGCGCCGGCCATAGTAGAAATGCCCGTCGGCATTGCCGGGATGGCGGCGCAGCGCGGCCATGTCTGGATAGAGATGCGTGCTGGCGCGCCACACCGGCGGGTTGACCACAGCGCCGGGATGATCGGGCGTGCCGGTCCATTCCGGGCGACGCCCGGCGGCAACGAGGCGGGTGGCGGTCTGGAGCGGCTTTTCGGAAGAGGCAGTCATGTGCGCGTGCAAAGCACAGATGCGCCCGATCCGAAAGCCTCGATCGCCTGCGTTAATCGACCAGACAGGTGGCCGGGCCGGTTTCCTTGGGCGTGGCCGGATCGGCGCCCCATTCGCTCCAACTGCCGTCGTAGAGCGCCACGTCGTCCTTGCCGAGCAAGTGCAGCGCGAAGATCACGACATTGGCAGTCATGCCCGAGCCGCAACTGGCGATCACCGGGCGGGCGAGGTCCACCCCGGCTTCGGCAAAGGCGGCGCGCAGGCCATCGGGCTTTTTCCAGGTGCCATCGGGCGCGAACAGGCTGGCATAGGGCACGTTGCGCGCACCGGGGATATGGCCGCTGGCGAGCGCCGGGTTGGTTTCCTTGACATCGCCGGTAAAGCGACCGGCGCCGCGCGCATCGACCAGTTGTTCGGCATGGCTGGACAGATTTGCCAGCACCTGGTCCTTCGAGCGTAGCGCGCGCAAGTCGCTCCACGCGGTGAAATGGCGGTGGCGCAGCTTCTCGCGACCTTGCGCACAGGGGCGGCCTTCGGCCTTCCACTTGGCAATGCCGCCATCGAGCAGCGCCACGTTCTGCGCGCCGAACAGGGTCAGCAGGAACCAGGCGCGGGTCGACGACTTGATCGGGCTATCGTCGTAAAGAACGATGCGGCTGCCATCGCCCAGGCCCAGGCTTTGCATGCGGATCGCGAATTTCTCGGCCGAAGGCAGCGAGTTGGGCAAGCCCGTGGCGCTGTCCACCAAGTTGCCCAGGTCCATGAAGACAGTGCCGGGAATGTGGCACGCCTCATACTCCAGCGCGGCGTCGCGCTTGTGTTCGGGCAAAAAGCAACTGGCATCGACGATGCGCAGATCGCTCGCACCCATCTCGTTGGCGAGCCATTGGGTGGAGACCAGCGGTTCCATGAATTTCTCCTGCCTGCGTGCGACCCGTCTGGCGCGGGTTCATTTCGGCTGTCGAACTTAGAGCCACCGCGCAATGGCGTCGATTGCAAAAATGGCCAATCGACGCCGCGTTTCGTTTCACTTTGCGACTGGTACGGGCACGTTACAGGGCGGGCAGGGGCATCGGGCGCTGATCGAGCGTATCGAACACGCGCGGCCCCTGGTCGAGGCGGAAGGCCTGGAGCCGCGCCGCCGGATCGCCGGGCGCGGCCGGCTGGCCCACCAGGAATGCGGCATGGGCATGGGCGGCGGCGCCGTTTTCGGCCTGGGTGGCCCAGACGCTGGCGCGCACGATCGGCACGAACAACTGGGCACTGCCGGCGCGAATCGTCAGGATCGCGGACAGCGGCAGGCGCATTTCGACCGGGACTGTCAGGCTCTGGCCAGGATCGAGCCGTTCCAGCGTGCGCAGCGGCGGCAGTTCCGGGCCGGCCAGGCCAAGCTGTTCATCCATCGGGCGCGAAGCGTGGGCCGAAGTCATGTCGCCCGACAGCGCCAGATCGGTCAGCGCGTGGGAGGCATGGTTGGTCAGCACCAGGCGGCACGACAGCGTGGCATTGACCAGCGTGGCGCTGAGCCGATCGGCGAGGAGCGTGACGGCAAGACCTGCCGGAACATCGACGGGCGGCGGGGCGATGGGCGCCGGTGCCGGAACGGGGGCAGGTGCCGGAGCGGGGCGCGGCGGCTGCGGGGCCGTGGGAGCTGGCGGTGGCGGCGGCGGCGGCGCCACGGGCAAGGCCGCGTCGACCGGACCTTCGACCGCGGTGGGGCGGCGGCGGCGCCAGGCGAAGGCGGCGAGGGCCACTGCCAGCGCGCCCAACCCGGCAGCCCATGGCCACCACGCAGGGCTGCTGTCGGTGCTGGTATCGGCCGGAATGGCGGGCGCCGGTTCGGCCGAGGCGCTGGCTTCGGGCGCAGCGCTCGCGTCGGGGGCAGGCGGTTGTTCGCTTGGCGCGGCAGTGGCTTGCGCGATTGGCGAGGGAACCGGCGTTGGCGCGGCTTGTGGCGCGGCTTCGGGCGTCGCGCTCGGCTGCGGGCGGGGTGCCGGTGCCGGAGTGGCGCGGCGAACCGGGGTGGCGGCACGGCTGGGGCTGGCCTGGGGAAGCGTGATCGCCGGGGCGGTGGGCGTCGATGCCGCCGGGATCGGCGCGGATGGCTTGATCACCGGCGCCTGGGTCGGCGTGCCCAGCGTGGGCAGCGTGGGGGCTGGCACTGCCGGGCTCAGCGTCTGGGTGGGCGCGGGCGTGGTCGCGGCCGGGGCCGCCTGCGTCTGGGCCTGCGCTGCACCGGCCAGCGTGACCGAGGCGAGAAGCATGGCGCAGCGCGCGCCGCGTGCGAAGGAACGTGGGGGGAAAGTGCCGCGCATGGCCGAGTTTGAACTGCCTCGTTTCAGGATGTCTCGTCGATGGCCGGATACGGCCGGACGGCGTTGAATAGTGCCTGAACGGGCAGGCGCAAGCCGCCGGGTTGCTTCATCGGCGGGTTTCGGTGCATGGCCCGCGCAACAGAAAGGATTCTCCTGCCATGTCAGACCCCCGCCATCCGGCCCCGCTGCACCTGGGCCAGACCAGCGCTTTGCCGGCCTCGCCCGAGGAAGCGGTGCTGGACTATGTGCCCAACCCGCGCGTCGGCACGCTCTATCTGGTGCGCTTTGCCGCGCCCGAATTCACCTCGCTCTGCCCGGTGACCGGCCAGCCCGATTTCGCCCATCTGGTGATCGACTATGCGCCGGGCGAAACCATCGTCGAATCCAAGTCGCTCAAGCTGTTCCTGGGTGCGTTCCGCAACCACAACGGCTTTCATGAAGACGTGACCGTGGGCATTGGCCAGCGCCTGTTCGACGAGATGAAGCCGCAATGGCTGCGAATCGGCGGCTATTGGTATCCACGCGGCGGCATTCCGATCGATGTGTTCTGGCAATCCGGCCCGGCGCCGGCCGGACTGTGGCTGCCCGACCAAGGCGTGCCGGGCTATCGCGGGCGTGGCTGATCGCGGGATAATCCCGAGATTTCCGGATTTTGGAGAAGGGGAGCAAGCGCTCCCCTTTTTCGTGGGCGTGATCGGCGTGGCCCAGGGCAGGTTTGGTTAACCAGAAATTCCTCCGCAACGGTGTGTTCGCGCGGAGGCGCAATGCAGAAAATTCTAAGGGCATTTACCAATGATTAGGGGGAAAGCGGCAAAACGGCGGTGGGGTTACTCAAACAGGAGACTTGGACAATGACCTTCTTCCGCAAGCTCATCAAGGACACCGAAGGCGCGACCGCCATCGAATACGGCCTGATCGCTGCTCTCATCGCCGTTGCCGCCATCACCGCCATGGGCGCGCTCGGCAACTCGCTCGGCAACACCTTCAACCTCGTGTCGAACGACATGAACAACGCTTCGGACGGCAAGCTCTAAGGCTTGATCCTGGCGTGATCGCCCTGGCCGCGCCGATGCGTTGGCCGGGGTGATCCCCCAGGCCCGCAGCGATCGCCAGCGATCGGGGGGCGGGCCATCCACGGTAGAGGGAAAGGGGGCTGGAAACGGCCCCCTTTCTTTTTTGCGTGCCGGAATGGTTCGCAGGACTTTTCGGTCAGCCTCTCAGGGGCAGGGATCGGGCAGCACGGCGTGCACCGCCTCGATCGCGGCAATCGCTTCGGGCGGCAGGGTGACATCGGCGCTGGCGATGGCCAGGGCCAACTGCTCGGGCGTGGTGGCGCCAATGATGTTGGCGGCCACGAACGGGCGGCTGTTGACCCAGGCCAGCGCCAGAGTCGCCGGGTCCAGCCCAAAGGCATGGGCAATCGCCACATAGCGGGCGATGGCGCCATTGGCATTGGGCGTATTGTAGCGCGTGAACTGGTTGGCCACGTCGCGGCGCGAGCCCTTGGGAATCACCCCGCCGAGATATTTGCCGGTGAGATTGCCCGCGCCGAGCGGCGAATAGGCCAGCAGCGGCACGTTTTCGCGCAATGCCACCTCGGCCAGGCCGCCTTCGAACAGGCGGTTGACCAGATTGTAGGCATTCTGGATCGAGGCCACGCGCGGCAGCCCCTTGTCGCGCGACAAACGCAGGTATTCGCCCACGCCCCAGGCGGTTTCGTTGGACACGCCGACGTGGCGCACCTTGCCGGCCTTGACCAGTTCGCCCAGCGTGTCGAGCGTTTCCTCCAGTGGGGTCAGGTCTTCGCGGTCTTCCACCTGCGACAGGCCGCGGGCGCCGAACATCGGCACATGGCGTTCGGGCCAGTGCACCTGGTAGAGATCGACATAGTCGGTGCGCAGGCGCGCCAGGCTGCCGTCGATCGCCGAGAGGATGTTGCGGCGATCGAGCTTGTTGTCGCCGCCCCGGAACTTGCGCACCATGTCGCGCGCCGGGCCGGCCACTTTGGTGGCCAGAATCACTTTCTCGCGCTTGCCCGGCTGGGCCAGCCAGGTACCGATATATTCCTCGGTGCGGCCGATGGTGTCGTTGTGGAACGGCGTGACCGGATAGGCTTCGGCCGTGTCCACGAAATTGACGCCATGGTCGATCGCGTAGTCGAGCTGCGCATGGGCTTCAGCCTCGGTGTTCTGCGATCCATAGGTCATCGTGCCCAGGCAGATCAGGCTGACGTCCAGGCCGCTCGTGCCGAGCTTGCGGGTTTGCATGAGGGGGCTCCATCTTTGCGGGTGCGCGCCTTCTTGCCGTGGAATTGCGCAAATGCACATGAGGATTTCTCATCGGCCCAATGTCCAATGGGCAAGGCGGGAAAGGCCTTGCAAAGAAAGCCGATGGAACCAGATAGACCTGCTGCCGCAAAGGCCCGTCCGCCGCGCCGGCGCATGCGGTCCACCTGCGCACCCGGCGCTGCCGAGCCTTGCGCCGCAATCGATGGAGAGGCATCGCCCATGGCCATTTTGCATCCCGTTTCCGATCCCGACCATGCCACACGGGTCTTGAACGCGGTGCAATCCTCGCGCGCGGCGGTTTCGGCCGTGGCAGCCTCATGGTGTCGCTCCGCGCTGCATCACGGGCTGGACCCGGCCGCGCCGCGCAGCGGGGCGGAACGGCTGGGCGGCGCGGAACTCCAGGCGTTGCGCGCGGCCAATGGCGAGTTGCTCGCTGTCGCCGCGCCGGTGCTCGACCGGCTGTTCGGCAGCGTGGGCCTGGCCGGCGCCTGCGTGCTGATCGCCGACACCGGCGGGGTGGTGCTGGACTGGCGTGCGGGCGATGCCGATGCCGACCGCTTCGAGGATCTGGGCCTGGCGCCCGGCGCATCGTGGGCCGAAGCGGCGCAGGGCACCAACGGCATCGGCACCTGCCTGGTGGAAGGGCGCGCGGTGACGATCCACCGCGACGAGCACTTTGCCAGCCGCAACGTTGGCGTAAGTTGCATGGATGCCCCGATTTTCGACGCCGAGGGGCGCCTCGTCGCCGCGCTCGACATCTCTTCGGCGCGCGGCGACCACGACCGCGCGATGGCGGCGCTGATCGGCGCGCTGGTGCAGGATGCGGCGCGGCATATCGAGCGCGACCTGTTCTGCCGTCGCTATGCCGATGCGCGTATCGTGCTCGCCGGCACCGATCCGGCCGCGCGGGGGCAGGCCCTGCTGGCGGTGGACCGCGATGACCTGGTGATTGGCGCCACGCGCGCGGCACGCCAGCACTTTCGCCTGGGGGCGGGCGAGACGATCAGCCCGCGCCCGCTGGGTGAGTTCCTGGGCGATGGCGCGCCCGCCAGCTTCGAGGACGGCGACCGCGCCGTGCTGCGCCAGGCCCTGGCCCGCGCAGACGGCAACGTGAGCGGCGCGGCGCGCCTGCTGGGGATCGGCCGAGCCACGTTCTACCGCCGGATGGAGCGCGTGGGCCTCTCGCTGCGCCACTGATTCGCGAATCACGGCTTGCTGGTGGCGTCTGAGGCGGGGTTTGGCCTGCTGCTGGCGCCGCCGGCAGGGGGTTTCGCACGCTTTTTTTGCGGTGCAACCGCTTGCAATGCAAAAAGTGCAACTGCAATGGGGCAGGACAAATTGCCGTATCGCGCCGTCGCGTGTGATGGCCTAGCGCGGCGGCATGAAGTCCTTGCACACCCTGGCGCTGCTTGCCGCCGCCCTCAGCCTCTCTGCCTGTGGGGGAGACAAGACCCACGATGCGCGGCTGGCCAAAGCTGGACCGAACCCCTCGCTCGCGGCACTGATGAAAGTGGCTGATGCGCGGATCGGAGATCGCAAGGCGGCCTCGTGCAAGGCCTGTCACACCTTCGATGCCGGCGCGCCGGACATGGCCGGGCCGAACCTGCACGGCGTCTATGGCCAACCCATGGGCCGCAACCGCCCCGGCTTCGGCTATTCCGCCGCGCTGCGCGATGCCGGTGGCAAGTGGGACGATGCCACGCTGGACGCCTGGCTGAAGAATCCCAAGGCGGTGGTGCCGGGCACAGCGATGATGTTCGGGGGGATTGCCGATCCGCTCAACCGGGCGGATGTGATTGCCTATCTGCGCTCTCAGGGGCGGTGATTGCTCTTGACGCGCCAGCGCGACTGCATGCGCACCAATTTTCTCGTCGCCCCGTGCTTGACACGGGGCTTGGCTAACTTGGGATCTCGCCTTGCGTCGGCGCGACCGGATACCATTGATCCCGAATACCCAGCCGCCCATTTCCATTTTGCCAGCATGCCAAACGCGAGGTGGCAAGGGAAGCCAAGCCCCGTGTCAAGCACGGGGCGACGGGCAGTTAATGTTGCTGTTTGCGCCCAGCATCCCCCACACCCAACCCTCTCCCCTGAAGGGGAGAGGGCTTTTTGCTTGTTTGCGGTTACTTGCCCGGATGCAGCCGGATGGCGGTGCCGCCGCCGGGGGCGAGCCAGATCGTAAGGGTGTCGCCCTTTTTCAGCGTCCTGGTGTCGTAGGCGATCCTGTGGCGCGCTTCGGTTTCATAGGTCGCGCCTTCGCCGTCCTTGTAGATTGTGGCGGTATAGGTCTTGCCGGCATCGAGCATGTCGAACGTGAGCGTCACGGTGCGGGCGGTGGCGTCGTTGACGCCGCCGGCGTACCAGTCGTCGCTCTTGTGGTCCTTGCGCGCGAAGATCGCGTATTCGCCCACTTCGCCCGCGATCAGGTGGCTTTCCGACCAGTCCGCCGGCACCTGGCGGATGAATTCCAGTTCCTTGGGATGGGCGGCCAGGTTCTCGATGAAATCGGCCGCCATCTGGATCGGTGAATAGATCGCGAGGTAGAGTCCCAACTGCTTGGCCAGCGTGGAGGCAAGCGCGGCGTGCTTGGCGCCTTCCAGGCTGAGCACGCCGGGGGTGAAGTCCATCGGGCCTGACAGCATGCGGGTATAGACCAGCGTAGGCTCGTGGCTCGGGCCGTTGGCGAACTGCCCCCAGGCGTTGTATTCCATGCCGCGCGCGCCTTCGCGGTCGATCCAGTTGGGATAAGTGCGGCGCAGGCCCGTGTCCTTGACCGGTTCGTGGGCATCGATCGCGATGTGATACTTGGCCGCCGTTTCCACCACTTTCAGGTGGTGTTCCACCTGCCGCTGGCCATCGTGATAGGCCATCGCATAGGTGCCCGGCGTGGCACCGGGGGCGAGGATGCCACCCGCATCGGCGACATAGCCGGTCTTGACCGAATGGACGCCGAGCGCGGCATACATCTTCATCGCATCGTCGAGCTGGGCTTCGTAATTGGCGATGTTGCCGCCGGTTTCGTGGTGGCCGATCAGTTCCACGCCTTTCTTGCGGGCATAGTCGGTCACCGCCTTGATGTCGAAATCGGGCGTCGCCTGGGTATAGCTGAAATCCTTGCCGTTGCCGAACCAGTTGCCGTTCCAGCCCTTGTCCCAGCCTTCCACCAGCACGCCGCCAAAGCCGTTCTTGGCGGCGAAGTCGATATACTGCTTGGTGCGCGCGGTGGTGGCGCCGTGGTTCGGGCCTTCGGCCCAGGTCCAGTCGCCGCGGATCATGCCCCACCAGATGCCGATGTATTTCATCGGCTTGACCCAGCTTACGTCGCCCAGCTTGTTGGGTTCGTTGAGATTCAGTTCCAGGTCGTTTTCGACCAGGCCTGCCGCGTTGTCGGCAATGCGGATCGTGCGCCAGGGGGTGTTGAACGGCAGGTCGCGCGTGACCTTGGGGCCGCCCGGATTGGGCGAGAGGGTGGAGCGGAAGCGCGTGCCGTCGATGCGCTTGAACCACATGGCCGAATAATCGACCAGCGCGGCTTCGTGGAACGCCAGATGCGTGCCGTCGGCCAGCTTCATGGTAATCGGCGTATGCGCGGTGGACACGCCGTCGATCGGGGTCTTTTGATAGACCTGCTCATAGCGGTTCCATTCGCCGCCCGGAATCCACCAGGCCGTGCCGTTCTGCGCCAGGTTGAACTCGGTCAGCTCGTCGGCGATCTTCATCGTCGTCATCGCCGCTTGCGTGGGCAGCTCATAGCGCAGGCCGAAACCATCGTTGAACAGGCGGAAGCGCACGTTCATCTCGCGCCCGCCCCATTCGGGCACCTGCTTGAACTTGACCAGCAATTCGGTGTGGTTGTCGGTGACGAAGCGGCGCTCGCCCCAGGGCTGTTCCCAGGTGGTGGGCTTGGGGCTGGCGGTTTCGCTGCCGATGATGTGGTTGCCGCGCACCATGGTGGGGCCATCGGTGAGGATGAAGCCGAGCGAGGAGGCGCCGATCAGCAGCTTGCCCTTGCGCGAGAGGCTGTAGGTGGGGCGGCCATCGCCGTCGATCGCCACGGTCAGCACCAGGCTGCCATCGGGCGAGGCAAGCGTGACGGGGGCATCCTGGGTCTGCTGGGCCAGCGCCGGCAGCGGGGCGCAAGCCAGCGTCAGCGCCAGCGGCGCTGCGAGGCGGGTCAGAACGGACATGGGGGTTAGATCCTCTCTTCGACAATCAAGGCAGCAAAGCCGGGCAGGTATCCCAGGCTTGCGTCATTCTCGGCCACCAGCACGGTGCCTTCCTGCGCCACGTCCTGCGGCCAGGCGACGGGCTGGTTGGTCATGTTGATCAGCACCAGCAGCGACTGGCCGGCATACCGGCGGCGCGCCACCAGCAAGGCAGCATCGGCATGCAGCACGTCGAAGCTGCCGTGGCGCAGGGCGGGCGTTTCGCGCCGCAAGTGCAGCAGCCGCGTGGTGAGCGAAAGCAGCGAGGCGGGATCGGCCTCCTGGCGGTCCACCGCGCGCGCGAGGTTTTCCTCGCCCAGGGGCAGCCAGGGGGCAGGGCCGGCGGTGAACCCGCCCATGGCCGCCTGCGCCTGCCACGGCAGCGGGGTGCGGGCGCCGTCGCGCGAGAGGGTCAGCGGCCAGTTGGCGATGGCTTCGGGGTCCTGCAACTGCTCGAACGGGATATCCACCTGGGTAAGGCCCAGTTCCTCGCCCTGGTAGACGATGATGTTCCCGCGCAACGTGGCAAACAGCACGGCTTTCATCCGGGCATAGGCGTCGCGCGCTTCGGGCGTGGCCCAGCGCGAGAGGGCGCGCGGCGCATCGTGGTTTTCAAAGGCCCAGCTTGGCCAGCCGATGCCCGGCTCGTCCGGCCACTTGGCCAGCACATCGCGGACCATGACCGGCGTGATCTGCGGGGCATAGAGGAAATCGAAGCCATAGGCGCTGTTGAGGCGTGCGCTGCCGGCGGTGTATTCCTTCATTTCCGTTTCGGCCAGGTCACCGCCCACTTCGGCCACGGTGAACACCGCGCCATAGCTGTCGCACAGCGCACGCAGGCGTTCGATGAAGGTGACGATGCCGGGGTGGGACTGGTTGTAGATCTTGAGCTGGTAATCGAACGGACGGGTGCGGCGGCGGCCATCCTCGGGCGCGGGCGGATTGTCGCGCAGCGTCGGGTCGTGCATCAGGAAATTGAGCGCGTCGATGCGGAAGCCATCGACCCCGCGATCCAGCCAGAACTTCATCACCCCCAGCAGCGCTTCCTGCACGGCGGGGTTGTGGGCGTTCACCTGTGGCTGTTCGGCCAGGAAATTGTGCAGGTAATACTGGCAGCGGCGCGCGTCCCAGCGCCAGGCCGGGCCGCCGAACACCGATTGCCAGTTCGACGGCGGCGAGCCATCGGGCTTGGGATCGGCCCAGACGTACCAATCGGCGTGGGGATTGTCGCGGCTCTGGCGGCTCTCCACGAACCACGGGTGCAGGTCGGAGGTATGGGCATAGACCTGATCGATGGTGACTTTCAGGCCGAGTTCGTGGGCGCGGGCAACCAGGGCATCGAAATCGTCGAGCGTGCCGAACACCGGATCGACATTGCAGTAATCCGACACGTCATAGCCGAAATCGCGCATCGGCGAGGTGAAGAACGGCGAAATCCAGATGGCATCGGCGCCCAGCCGCGCCACGTGATCGAGCCGCGCGGTGATCCCGGCCAGATCGCCCACCCCGTCGCCATTGGAATCGGCAAAGCTGCGCGGATAGATCTGGTAGATCGCCGCGCCGTGCCACCAGGGCAGGTCTTGGGCGGAAGGCGGGGGCGTTTGCTGGGTCATTGGCCTTGCTTGTTCGAGGAATTGGGCTGGGAAATGGACGTGGGAAGGACGCGGCAGACAGCGCTGCCGTAAGCGGGCAAGTCAAGCACAACCGAACCCGGAGCGGATACCTGCGCGGGGCACTGCCCCCACAGGCTTTCCAGTTGTTGCGCCGCCGTGCCGATCGTGCTGGCCGCCTTGATCGGCTGGCCAGAGGTGTTGAAGGCGATGAGATATTCTGCGTTTGTGAACGGATCGAAGCGCGAGACGCTGAACAGGCCGGGCTTTTCGCCATAGCTGCGCGTGACCTGAGCGCCGCGGGCGAGGGCGGGGTGGCGGCCGCGCAGCGCGTTGAGCCGGGCGATCAGCTTGTAAAGCGGATGGTCGGGATTGAAATTGTCCTGCGCCGTGGTCCGGGTGGTGCCGAGCAGCGGCTGGTCGTTGTAGCTGGGCACCTTGCTGGCAAACATGTCCTGCCGCGCGGCCTGGTCGTTGCCGTGGCCGACCATGCCCTGTTCATCGCCATAATAGACCACCGGGCTGCCACGCAGGGTGAGCAGCATGGTGTGCGCCAGCGCGGTGCGGGCGAGCAGTTCGTCCTGGCCGATGCCGGGCCTGTCGTGCTCCACCAGCCAGGCAAAGCGGCCGACGTCGTGGTTGTCGATGAAGGTCGGTTGCGCCAGCGCGGCTTTCTCGCCGCCCTGATAGAGCACGTCGCCATCGAACAGGTCGGCCAGGACATCGGTGCCCTTGTCCTGCGCGAGCACGGCACGAACCGCGGCGTGGAAGGCGAAATCGAGCACGTTGGGATAGCCATCGCGCCGGGTGAAGCGGGCGATATAGCCATTGTCCGGGTTCTCGCGCGCCACTTCGCCGAAGATCGCGAAATGGGGAATGCCCTCGGCGCGGGCGATGTGTTGCATCGCCGGGATGAACGCCTGCCAGAAGCCGGGATCGACATGGCGGGCGGTATCGATGCGGAACCCGTCGACATGGAACTTGCGGATCCAGTCGCCATAGATCGCGATCATCCCGGCGCGGACGCGGGGGTGTTCGGTGAACACGTCATCCAGCCCGCTGAAATCGCCGAAGCGGCTGTTCTCGCCGCTGAACGTGCTGTCCCCCCGGTTGTGGTAATAGAGCGGGTTGTTCAGCCAGTCCGGCACTTTCACATGCTCTTCGCCCTTGGGAATGAAGGGCGTGTAGGCATAGGCCGGGTCGGTGAGATGGGCGAAGTTGGCCTCGGTGGAATCCTCGTCTCCGGCAAAGCCCGCGTTGATCGCCGGGCCGGCCAGGCCGCCCTTGCGGCTGTAGGGATAATCGGCCTTGTCGCGATAGGGGGCGGCGGTGCCGGCGGGCACCTCGCGATACTGGATCACGTCGGCGGTGTGGTTGACCACGATGTCCATGTAGACTTTGAGGCCAAGCGCGTGGGCGGCGCTGACCAATGCGGCAAATTCGGCATTGGTGCCGAAATGCGGATCGACCTGGGTGAAATCGGTGATCCAGTAGCCATGATAGCCGGCGCTTTCCTGCCCCGGCGCGCCCTGTACCGGCTTGTTCTTGAACACCGGGCCGACCCAGACGGCGGTAAAGCCCATGCCCTTGATGTAATCGAGCCGGGCGATCAGCCCCTTGATGTCGCCGCCATGATAGAAACCCTTGTCGGCGGGATCGAAGCCGGACGTGAGCCGCCCGCCGGCAATCCCGCCGGTGTCGTTGGCGGTATCGCCGTTGGCGAAGCGATCGGGCAGCACGAAATAGATCATTTCCCCGTCAGCCGGGCGCGTGGCCAGCGTGGCGGGAATGGAGGTCGGGACGCCCGACGGAGCGGCAAAAGCCGGTGCGAGTGCCGTGGTGGCCAGGGCCACCGCCAGCGCGGTGGAAAAACGCAGGATCATGCGACGAGTCCTTGGGGGGCAGGCGCAGCGCAGTGGCGCGCGATGAAATCGGCGTGGGCAGGGTAGGCCGCCACTTCGCGGCTGTAGAGCGTGTGCAGCGTTTCCAGCCAGTTGCCGAGATCCTCCGCCGGCACGGCTTCGGCCAGGGCATGGCTGGTGGCCGGAACGATGCCCTGACCGATCAGCACCTGCATCCAGCCCACTTCGCTGAAGAGGTCTGCCTGGTCGCGGAACAAGTGCCCGGCACTGCGGAACAGGTCGATCTTTTCCACCAGGCTGTCAGGCAGGGGCAGGCTGCGGCAGGCCTGCCAGAACGGTTCTTCGCGCTCATTCGCCCGGTAGTGCAGCACGATGAAGTCGCGGATGCGCTCCATTTCGTCGGCAAACTGGCGGTTGAACGCCGCGCGCACGGCGGGGGCCGGGCGCAGCATGGGGCCAAAGGTCATGATCCTGGCGATCATCGTCTGGATCAGGTGGATCGAGGTCGACTCGAGCGGCTCCAGAAAGCCGCTGGCCAGCCCCACGGCGATGACGTTGTGCGACCAGGCCTGGCGCCGCCGCCCGGTGGTGAAGCGGATCACGCGCGGATCGGCGAGCGGGGCGCCATCGAGATGGGCGAGCAGGCCGGCGGTGGCTTCATCGTCGCTGATGAAGGCATTGCAATAGACCCGGCCATTGCCGGTGCGGTGTTGCAGCGGGATGCGCCATTGCCAGCCCACGGCATGGGCGGTGGCGCGGGTGTAGGGGGTGAGCGGCGCAGCGCTGGCGCAGGGGACGGCAACCGCGCTGTTGGCAGGCAGAAGGTGCGACCAGTCGTCGAACCCGGTGCCCAGGCATTCCTCGATCAGCAATCCCTTGAGGCCGGAGCAATCGATGAACAGGTCGCCATCGATCCGCCGCTGATCGGCCAGGGTAACGCCGCTGATGTCGCCGCTGCCGCCATCACGCTCCACGGCCACGATCGTGCCTTCCTGGCGGATCACGCCCCGGCTTTCTGCATAGCGGCGCAAGTAAGCGGCATAGCGCCCGGCGTCGAAATGGAACGCATGGGGCATCTGCGGCACGTTGCGGTTGGTCAGCGGGGCGCCGTCGTGCATCTTGCCGGCGCGGGCGGCCAGGTCGTTGACGCTGTAATCGCCCAGCGGCCGGGCCAGGCCCAGGCGATGGGCGCGCGACCAGAAATGTCGGAAGGCGCCCAGGCCGATGTCGCGGCCCACATCGCCGAAAGCGTGGAGATAGCTGTGCCCGGCGCGCAGCCAGCCGGCAAATTCGATGCCCAGCTTGAACGTGGCGCCGGTGGCACGGATGAAATCGGTTTCGTCAATGCCCAGGGCCTGGTTGAACATGCGGATCTGCGGGATACTCGCCTCGCCCACGCCGATCGTGCCGATGGCATCGCTTTCAACCAGGGTGATCCGGGTGTTCTCGCCCAGGAAATGGACGAGGGCGGCCGCACACATCCAGCCTGCCGTGCCACCGCCGACAATCGTGATCGAACGTGCAACTTGGCTGTCCATGGCCCTGGCGCCCCCGCTGGAAGAGATTGCAGTGCCCGCATGAGACTCTGCAATCCATTGCAATAGTGTCATGGCGACAGCGGGCGGTCCAGCCTGGGACCACCCGCCGTCTGAGGGAACTTACAGCTTGTAGCTCAGCGTCAGGTAGAAATCGCGACCATAGCGCTGATAGTCGATCACCTGGCGCGGATCGTTGTTCTGGTAGGTGATGAACGGACGATCGGTGAGGTTCTTGGCCTGGAACATCACGGCCAGACCGGCAAAGCGCGAGCCGGGCTGGAATTCATACCCGATCTGCGCGTCGAGGATGCCTTCCGACTTGGCCGTGCGGTAGGTCGGGTTGGCCGACAGCCCCGCCACTTCCGCCAGGAAGCTGGAGCGGAAGCGATAGTTGGCGCGCGCCTGGAAGCCGGCCTTTTCATAATAGACCGAGCCGTTGGCCACCCAGTCCGACAGGCCGGGCAGCGTGATCGGGCTGTCCGGGTTCTTGGCAAAGACGATGCGGCTGTCGGTATAGCTGACCGAGGCAAACACGCCGAAGCCATCGAGCGCCGGGGTGAACAGGCCAAAGGGCAGCGAGGCGGTCGCTTCCGCGCCCTTGACCGTGCCCTTGCCGGTGTTGCCCGGTGCCGTGACCGGACCGACCGTGGTGGCGATCTGGTCGCGGATCGCTGCCGGCAGGCTCGCCACGACCGACTTGAAGTCATAGGCGTAGGAGTTGTTGGGATCGACGAAGTCGGTCAGGCGCTTGAAGTAGAGCGCCGCCGAGACGTAGCCGCCCTTGGCGAAGTAGTGCTCGGCCGACAGGTCGATATTGGCCGACTTGTAGGGACGCAGCGCGGCATTGCCGCCGTTGGAACTGAAGAACGGGCGCGTCGGATCGGTCGAGCCGATGTTGCTAGGATTGATCGAGAATTCCTGGTTCACGCGCTCCTGATCTAGGCGCGGACGCACCATGGTGAGCGAGCCCGCCAGCTTGAGGTAAGTGGCAGGGGCCAGTTCCAGGGCAAAGTTCGCGCTGGGCAGCACGTTCCAGTACTTCGCGCCGCCGCTGGCCGGGGTGACGATCACCGCGCCGGTGGTGGAGTCGAAGTTCGAGAGCGAGCCGTTGCTGCTCTGGTCGGTGTAGATGCCCTGGACGCCGACGGTGCCCGACAGGCGCTTGCCGCCCACGTCACCGTCCAGCTTGATCATGGCATAGCCGGTCCAGACCTTTTCGGTTACCGAGTTGTCGCGCACCAGCGAGACCGGGCGGTTGTCGTACACCGCGTTGTAGGCGTTGTTGTAGAGGTACATCGGATCGAGCGCGAGCATGCGCGGCACGCCGAGGTAGGCGAGCGGAACCGTGCCGATGATCGCGGCCTGCGGGATCGGGGCAAAGGTGGTGGTGCCGCTGCCCGGGGTGCAGCCGGTGCCGCCGCCCTTGGGGCACAGGAAGTACGACGTGAACGCCGAGGTCTTCTTGCGATAGCTGTAGTTGGCGCCGACTTCCCAGCCCTTGAGCAGGCCACCCTGGGCGAATTCGCCATCGAGGCTGGCGCGCAGCGCGGCCAGATCGTCCTTGAAGCTGGGCTTGTTGAGGAAGCCTGCCTGGACCACGGCCGTGGTGCCGTTGTAGCCCCAGCCGCGCGGATCGGTGATGCCGAAGTTGGCGGCATTGCCATAATCCAGCGTCGGGACGATATCGAACGTACCGTTGCCGTTCTGGGTGATGTGCAGCGTGTCGCGTGCGCCACCGGTGATGTAGCCGGTGCCCGAATAGTTTTCGAGCAGGAAGTCGGTGCGCTTGGCGTGGCTGTAGCTGGCATCGACCGTCAGGTGCATCGTGTCGGACAGGCCGATCACGTTGTTCCAGCCGATCGAGAAGTTGTCGGCCTTGCGCTGGTTGTAGTCGTTGCGCATCACCGCCTTGACGTTGGTGATCGTGGCATCGGTGACGAAGCCGTTCTTCACCGTGTAGCCCGGCTGGATCGCCGTGGTGTCGGTATTGGTCAGCGCCGACCAGCCGGGATAGATCGGGAATTCGATGCCGCGCAGGTACTGCGTTTCCTTGAAGTGCGAATAGAGCACGTCGAGCGTCGAATGCCAGTTGTCGTTCGGCTGGTATTCCAGCGTCGCCACCGCGCCATAGCGGTTGAGCAGGTTGGACTGCACATAGGGCTTGGCGCCGCCGAGAACGAGCGTCTTGTCGGTGTCCGACACCGTTGGGAAGCCCCAGGCGTTGTAGCGTTCGTCCTGCGACGGGGCCGAAGTGGCCGACAGGCCGATGGCGATGCCGAAGGTGTCGTCGGCGAACTTGTCGACATAGGTTGCCGAAGCGCGATAGCCATAGCGCTGGCCATCGGGATTGAGCTTCTTCATGCCGTTCATCTGGCCGCGCAACTGCACGGCGATGACGCGGCCGGCCTGGGCCAGCGGACGCAGCATGCGCAGATCGACGGTGCCGGAAATGCCCGCCGCGATCAGCGAGGGATCGGCGGCCTTGTGGACCACCACGTTCTTGAAGAACTCCGACGGATACTGGTCGTATTCCACGCCGCGGTTGTCACCCACGGTGACCTGTTCGCGGCCGTTGAGCAGCGTGGTCGAGAAATCCGGGCCAAGGCCACGGATCGACAGGCGCTGGTCGCGGCCTTCCAGGCGCTGCGCGGTCACGCCGGGCAGGCGGGCCAGCGAGTCCGCGATCGAGACGTCGGGCAGCTTGCCGATGTCTTCGGCCGACACCGCTTCGACAATGGCGATCGAGTTGCGCTTGATCGAGGCCGAGGCATTGAGCGAGGCGCGAATGCCCGACACCACGATGGCGCCCTGTTCGGGGGCGGCATCTGCGGTTGCCTGCGGCGCCGTTGCGGCGGGCGCTTCCTGGGCGAGGGCCGGGCTGCTGCCGGCCAGAACGGTCGCCAGCGCGACCAGCGAGCAGCGCAAGCCGCCCGCAGAAACTGCGTGATGTGCCATGATACCTTCCACTCCCCCAGCCGGCATCGCGCCGGCTACGAACCTTGTTGGCGTGCCCATCGCCAAAAGTGGCGGCGGGCAAGAAGCGCGACACCCGCCAGATGCGTCCACCCCGCCTTGCGATGATGTGACATCTGGTTCCACCGGATCTCGCTTGGTTTCAAATTACGCCGATCCAGGCCTTGAGCGAATAAGGCATACGTATACCATGCATGGGGATGCGTTTCGCTTATGCGGAAAAATCTGTTTTTTTCCATGCGTATAGAATTGTGCTTCATGCACATCATGCAGGCGCACCTCGCACCTTGTTGCATAAATTAGAAATTATGCGCATGGTGCGGGTTAACAATGGGGTGCGGGAGAGCAGGCCATGGGGCGCAAGCCATCCAACAAGCCGACCAGTTTCGAGATCGCCTATCTCGCCGGGGTGTCACAGCCCACGGTGAGCCGGGCGCTACGCGGCAGCAGGTCGGTGAGCAAGGCGACACGCGAGAAAATCGAGGCGATCGCCCGCCAGTTGAACTACACCGTCGACAAGAACGCCTCGTCGCTGCGCACACAGCGCTCCAACACGTTGGCGCTGCTGTTCTTCGAGGATCCGACGCCGGACGAATCGAACATCAATCCGTTCTTTCTCTCGATGCTGGGATCGATCACGCGGCATTGCGCGGCGAAGGGGTTGGACCTGCTGGTTTCGTTCCAGAAGCTGGAGGATGATTGGCATCGCCGCTATCAGGAAAGTCACCGCGCCGACGGGCTGATCCTGCTCGGCTACGGCGATTACACGCTGTATGAATCCCGCCTGCGCCAACTGGTGAAGGCCGGCACGCATTTCGTGCGCTGGGGATCGGTGGACGAGGGCACGATCGGAGCGACCGTGGGATCGGACAATTTCGGCGCCGGGCGCCTCGCGGGCGAGCACCTGATCGCGCGCGGACGGCGGAGGATTGCCTTCCTGGGCCAGGCCGACAGCCACTATCCCGAATTCGAGCAGCGCCACGCCGGCCTGCTGCGCGCGCTGGCCGCTGCCGGACTGTCGCAAGACCCGGCCCTGGTGGTCGACGCGATCAGTTCCGAGGAATCCGGCCACGGCGCGGCGCGTACGCTGCTTTCGCGCGGGGTGCCGTTCGACGCGATCTTTGCCGCCAGCGACCTGATCGCGATCGGCGCGCAGCGCGTGCTGGCCGATGCCGGGCTCGCCGTGCCCGAAGACGTGGCGATCGTGGGCTTCGACGACATCCCGGCGGCTGGCTTTGCCAATCCGCCGCTGACCACCGTGGTGCAGGATATTCGCCTGGCCGGGGAAGCGCTGGTGGAATCGGTGCTGGCGCAGATCGAGGAGCGCATCCCGCCGCCCGCCGTGCTGCCCACCCGGCTCGTGGTGCGGGCGAGCACGGGAGGGTAGGGTGGTGAGGAGTCTGCCGCAACCTCCTGCATAGCATTCGTATGCATATCGCCCCGGCGGCCACTCTGGCGCATCGCGGCAGGCAGGACATGAAAAGAGAGGACGCCATGGGCTCGGCACAAAAGCCTGCGCAGACATTCTGGGGCTTGTGGAACACCAGCTTCGGCTTTTTCGGCATCCAACTGGCCTTCGCGCTGCAAAACGCCAATGTCAGCCGCATTTTCCAGGCGCTGGGCAGCAAGGTGGACGACCTGGCGTTCCTGTGGATCGCCGGGCCGGTGACGGGGCTGGTGGTGCAGCCGCTGATCGGGCACTGGTCCGATCGCACCTGGGGCCGGTTTGGCCGCCGACGGCCCTATTTCGTGGCGGGCGCGGTTCTGGCGGCGCTGGCGCTGCTGGGCCTGCCCAACACGCCGCTGCTGCTGGTGGCGGCGCTGTTCCTGTGGGTGCTCGATGCCTCGCTCAACGTGGCGATGGAGCCGTTTCGCGCCTTTGTGGGAGACATGACCCCGCCGCATCAGCGCGCCCAGGGCTTTGCCTTGCAGACCTGGTTCATTGGTGCCGGCGCCGTGCTCGGCAGCCTGGCGCCGGCGGCGTTCAAGGCCATGGGCATTGCCAATACTGCGCCCGAAGGGGTCATCCCGCCCTCGGTGCGCTACAGCTTCTACCTCGGCGCCCTGGCCATGGTTGCCGCCGTCGCGTGGACGGCGCTGCGCGTGAAGGAATACAGCCCGGCAGAAATGGCCGCCTTTGCCGACGAGCCGGAACACTCGGCCAGCCACGAACCGCTGGTCTATCCCGCGCGCGGGGCGCTGTGGATGCTTGGCGGGGCGCTGCTGCTGGGCCTGGTGCTCGCGCTGGGGCTGGACAAGCAATTGCTGGTGCTGGGCGGTGGACTGGTGGCGTTTGGCCTGTTGCAGGTGGTGGTACGGGCGCGGGCCAGCACCGGGGCCTTGGCCCATGTGGTGAGCGATCTGGCGCAAATGCCGCGCGCGATGCGGCAACTCGCGCTGGCCCAATTCTTCACCTGGGTGGCGCTGTTCATCCTGTGGATATACACGACGCCGGTGGTCACGCGCGAAGTGTTCCATGCCACCGACACCAGCGGCGCGGCCTATAATGCCGGGGCCGATTGGGTGGGGGTGATGTTCGCGTTCTACAACGGCGTGGCGGCGCTGGCGGCCTTTGCCCTGCCGGTGCTGGCGCGGCGGATCGGCAATGTGCGCACCCACATGGTCGGGCTGGGCGCGGGGGCGCTGGCGTTCCTGCTGCTGCTGGTGATCCGCGACGCGCAATGGTTGCTGCTGCCGATGGCGCTGGTCGGCGTGGCCTGGGCCTCGATCCTGGGCATGCCCTATGTGATTCTCACGCGGGTGCTGCCTGCGCGCAAGTTCGGCATCTATATCGGCCTGTTCAACTTGTTCATCGTGATCCCGCAATTGATCGTGGCGACGGCGATGGGCGGGGTGATGCGCAGCTTCTTTCCCGACCAGCCGAAGTGGACGATGCTGGTGGCCGCGCTGGTCATGGCCGGTGCGGTGATCGCCATGGCGCGGGTGCAGGAACAGGACTGATCAGGCGCGCAAGGCGGCTTCCAGCGGCGTGGCCAGGCGCTGGTGATCGCCCCAGTTGGTGGCGATCGCCCGCGCTTCGCTTGGGCTGACAAGCACTTGCGCGGTCCACAGGTTGTTGCTGCCATCGTGCCACAGGCTGCCGTCGGCGCGCACCACCCAGCCCAGCGCATAGCTGCCGCCAAACGGCGGGGTGTGCAGCCTTTGCCAGGTTTCCGCGCGCAGCAACGGGGCGCGGGTGCGGTGCGCGTCAAGAAACGCGGTCATGGCCGCGATCGGCGCGTGGAGCCTTGCCGCCGGCCCGGCAACCGCCGGATTGTCGGTGGGCGGCACCCCCGGAGGATGGGGCGTGCCGTGTTCGCCGGGCCACCAGGCGTGGCCGACCGGCTGGTCCAGCCGTCCCGGCGTGCCCGGCGCGCCGAACCCGGCGCCGGTCATGCCTGATGCCGGAAACAGACGCTGGCGCAGCAGGTCTTCCCATGGCGCGCCGCAGGCAGCCTCCAGCATCGCGGCGGCCGCCACGTAATTGCGGTTGGAATAGATGAAGCGCGCACCCGGCGCGGCCTGCGGCGCGCGGGCCAGAGTCATGCGGGTGAGTGCCACGCGGCTGGCGCGCGGATCGGCCTCGTCGGCCGGGAACGCATCCATCTCGGTGTCGAGATCGAGCCGGGCAAAGCCGCTCGTATGCGACAGCAGGTGCAGCAGGGTAACGCCGTGCCAGGCATCGGCATCGGGCAGGGCCAGCCGCGTCACCAGCGGTTCGTCCCACGCCAGTTCCCCCGCTTCCACCGCCTGGGCGATCAGCGTGGCGGTGACGGGCTTGGTGATCGATCCCCAGTGCCAGGCATCTCCGGCCAGGACCGGCGCCTCCTTGGCGCTGGCCATGCGCAGCCCGGCGCAGGTTTCGCCGCCATCCCCGGCATTGCGCCAGCCGGCGGCCAGTGCGGGCACACCCAACTGGCGGCGCAGGCGCCGGGCGGCAGATGCGGTGCGGGGGAAGGCAGGCGCTGCGGCTTGCGCCATGCTGCCCAAGCCCAAACCGGCCAGCGGCAACCCGGCCAGCCAGCCCAGGATGCCGCGCCGCGCCATGGTCATCGCGGGGCCGGCGCGCCGCGCTCAGGCGAGGGCATAGCCGTTCCACGCCTTGATCGGGCGAATCACGAAGCTGGTGTGCATCGCGCTCACCCCGGGCAGGCGGGCCAGGCAATCGCGGTGCAGGCGATCGTAATCGGCCATGTCGCGCGCGGCGATGCGCAGGCGATAGTCGGCCACGCCGGAGATGAGATAGCATTCCAGGATTTCGGTCGAATCCAGCGCGGCGCGCTCGAACCGTTCCATCGCCTCGCGGCTCTGGCTTTCCAGCGTGATATCGATCAGCGCATGCAGGTTGAGGCCGATCTTGCCCGCGTCCACCCGCGCGCCATAGCCAGTGATCGTGCCGTTTTCTTCCAGCGCGCGCATGCGCCGGTGGCAGGCGGAGCTGGATAGCCCCACCCGGTCCGCCAATTGCGCCAGCGAACTTTGCGAATCCGCCTGCAACGTGGCGAGCAGCTTACGATCTATACGGTCCATGGCGCCGTTTAGCGCAAAATCTTGGCGTTTGAAGCCTGATTCGCGGGAAGGCTTGGCTCGTTCTGGATCAACGCGAATAATCGGCCGGTGGCGGGCCGCGCCGCGTGCTGCGCGTGGCCATCAGGGCGATCGCTTCGTCCAGGGTTTCGCCATCGATCGCGCCATCGACCATGATCGTTTCGCCGGTGGTATTGTTGCGCACGGCAACGGCCGGGGTGCCCTGCACGGTGGCGCGCTCGGCAGCGTCCCCTTCGGCAGAGAGGCGGCCCAGCGTGTCATCGCTGCGCAGGCAGGCGTCGAGCTTGGCGCCATCGCCCGCGCCGTCCTGCCGGGCCAGGGCGACCACCGCCGCCCGCCCGCCGGGCAGGCCGCGTCCGTTGCCGCCGGTCTGGGCAAAGTAATCCCCCAGGAAGCGGTAATAGGCCGCCGTGCCCCCCTGGTCGGCCACGCAGAGCGCGGCCATGCCGCCGAGCACCGCCGCCGCGCCGTGGAAGGGCAGGGGCAGCATGCGGATGGCGAGGTTCGCCTTGCCCTTGGCGCGGGCGATGGCGGCATCGGGAACGCCCGAAAACTGCTTGCAATAGGGGCATTCCGGATCCGACCAGACGACCACGCTGATCGGCGCCTGGGCCGGGCCGCTGACCCGGTCCTGCGCCAGCAGGTTGCCCAGATCGGGCACGCTGCGCCAAGGGGCGGGAATGTCGGGCGTCTGCGCCGCAGCCTGCGCCAGGGCGGGCACTGCCAGCGTGGGCGCTACCGCCAGGATCGTTGCCAGGACTATTGCCATTGGGGCCGTCGCCCAGAACCGTGCGCGCATTGCTGTTCCTTGCATCGTCAAACCTTGCCCGTGCTGTTGCGCAATCCGCTGCGGGCAGCAAGCCCCCCGGCGCGCAACCCGCGCGCTTTGCATTTCGCGCCCGCTGCCTGTAGGGCTGCTGAATATATCCCTTGAAATACAGCCTGCGGGCTGGCGGAGATGCCATGGGCCGCCTTTTGCTTCGTCTTCTTGTCCTGCTTGGAGTAGTTGCCGCCTCTTTCGCCCCGGCCGAGGCGCAGTCGGCCGGCAAAGGGCCACTGGTGCTGGCTGCGGCGAGCTTGCAGGAATCGATGAATGCGGCGGCCGATCGCTGGGCCGCGCTGGGCCATCCGCGCCCGGTGCTGTCGTTTGCGGCGTCTTCTGCGCTGGCGCGCCAGATCGAGGCGCGGGCACCGGCCGATCTGTTCGTTTCGGCCGATGAAGACTGGATGGACGACGTGGCCCGCGCCGGTCTGCTCGCCCCGCGCAGCCGCGCCCGGCTGGTGACCAATGCCCTGGTGATCGTGGCCCCGGCGGGCAGCGCCTTGCGCCTCTATCCGGCGCCGGGCTTTCCGCTGGCGCGCGCGCTGGGCGGTGGCAAGCTGGCCATGGGCGATCCCGATGCGGTGCCCGCCGGCCGCTATGGCAAAGCGGCGCTGGAACGGCTGGGCGTGTGGAGCCTGGTGCAGGGCCAGGTGGCGCGGGCGGAAAACGTGCGCGCCGCGCTTGCGTTGGTCGCCCATGGTGCCGCGCCGCTGGGCATTGTCTATGCCACCGATGCCCGTGCCGAGCCGGGCGTGAGAGTGGTCGGCGTGTTTCCTGCCGGCAGCCACGCGCCGATCACGTACCCCGTGGCGCGGCTGAGCGGCTCGACCCATCCCGATGCCGAAGCGTTCCGCCGGTTCCTGCTCTCGGCGCAGGGCAAGGCGATCTTCCGCCGCTTCGGCTTTGTGGCGCACTGACAGGCCATGCTGCTCTCGGCGCAGGAATGGGGCGTTGTCGCGCTGTCTGCCAAAGTCAGCGGGGTGGCCATTGCCGGCGTGTTGCCGATCGCGTTTGGCCTGGCCTGGGCCTTGGCGCGGGGGCGCTTTCGCGGGCGCGTTCTGCTAGATGCGCTGGTTCACCTGCCGCTCGTCCTGCCGCCGGTGGTGATCGGCTGGATGCTGCTGGTTGCCTTCGCGCCCGCCGGTCCGCTGGGTGGCTGGCTGTGGCGCGCGCTGGGCGTGACGTTGCTGTTCCGCTGGACCGGGGCGGCGCTTGCGGCCGCGATCATGGCCCTGCCGCTGATGGTGCGGGCGATCCGGCTGTCGCTCGAAGCGGTCGATCCCCGGCTGGAACAGGCGGCGCGCACGCTGGGCGCGGGGCCGTGGGCCACGTTCTGGCGCGTCACGCTGCCGCTCTGCGCGCCCGGTATCGTCGCGGGCGCCGTGCTCGGCTTTGCCCGTTCGCTGGGCGAATTCGGCGCGACGATCACGTTCGTCTCCAACATTCCGGGTGAAACCCAGACTTTGCCGCTGGCGATCTACGCCGCGTTGCAGGTGCCCGGCGGCGATGCCACGGTATGGCGCCTGGCGGTGGTGGCGGTGGTGCTCTCGGTGGTGGCGCTGGTCGCCTCGGAACTGCTCGCCCGCCGCCAGGGTGGAAAGGGCGCGCATGTCCTTTGAAATCGACGTGGTGCTGGCGCGGGGAGAGCGGGAATTTGCCGTGCGCGTGGCGGGCGCGGCGGGCATTACCGCGCTGGTTGGTCCCTCTGGCCAAGGCAAGACCAGCACGCTCGATGCCGTGGCGGGCCTGCTGCGCCCGGTTTCGGGCCGGATCGCGGTGGGCGGCACCGTGCTGTTCGACGCAGGCCAAGGCATCGACCTGCCGCCCCATGCTCGCGCGGCGGGCTATGTGTTCCAGGACTTGCGCCTGTTTCCGCATCTGACGGTGCGCGACAACCTGCTGTTCGGCTGGCGCCACGCCGCGCCCGATCGCCGCGTGCTGGGGCTGGACGAGGTGGCCGGGTTTCTGGACATCGCGCCCTTGCTTGGGCGCCGCCCGCACACGCTATCGGGTGGGGAAGCGCAGCGGGTGGCGATCGGCCGGGCGCTGCTGTCCGCCCCGCGCTTCCTGCTGATGGACGAACCGCTGACCGCGCTCGATCCGGCGCGGCGGGAAGGGGTGATGGCCCTGATCGGCCGCATCCGCGATGCCTTCGCCTTGCCGGTTCTGCTAGTGTCGCACCAGCAGGACGAGGTGGCGCGGCTGGCGGACCGCATCGTGGCGCTTTAGACCGGCGATAAGGGATTGCACAAAGAGCCTTTTCTCCCCTCCTCTTCAGAGGAGGGGCTGGGGGTGGTGCGAACCCTCGCGCTTGATATCCACCACCCCCCGACCCCCTCCTCTGAAGAGGAGGGGGAGCATGCGCTGTGCTAGATCTCCAACTGGCTGCCCAGTTCGATCACGCGGTTGGTGGGCAGGCGGAAGAACTGCATCGGGCTTTCCGAATTGCGCACCATCCACGCGAACAGCTTTTCGCGCCAGATCGCCATGCCCGGCCGCTTGGACGCGATCAGTGTCTGGCGGGCGAGGAAATAGCTGGTTTCCATCGGCTTGAACGGACCGCCTGCGCGCGTCTCGGCGGCCAGCTCGGCGGGAATGTCGGCCTCGTCCATGAAACCGGTGCGCACGATCATGCGGTAGAAGCCATGGCCCATGTCTTCCACCTCGCGCCGTTTGTGATCGGGCACGTGGGGCACCCCGGCGGTCACCACGGTCAGCACTACAACGCGCTCGTGCAGGATGTGGTTGTGCTTGAGATTGTGCAACAGGGCAGGGGGAATGCCCTCGACGGTCGACGCCATGAACACCGCCGTGCCTTTCACGCGGCGCACCCGTTCGCACACCGAGCCGAGGAACAGATCGAACGGCATGGCATCTTCGGCCAGCCGCTCGCGCAGGATGCGCCGGCCGGTGGCCCAGGTGGTGAGCGCGGTGAAAGTGATCGCCGCCACCAGCAGCGGGAACCAGCCGCCGTCGGGGATCTTGGTGGCGTTGGACGCGAAATAGGCGCCGTCGATCACCAGGAACGTACCGGTCACCACGCCCGCGACCAGCGGATGCCATTTCCACACGGCAAAGGTCAGCACGCCGAGCATGCAGGCGGTGATGAACATCGTGCCGGTCACGGCGATGCCATAGGCCGAGGCCAGGTTGCTGGAGGTGCGGAACGCCAGCACCAGCAGGATGACCATGGCCAGAAGCACCCAATTGACCAGCGGCACATAGACCTGGCCGGCAGCGCTGGCGCTGGTGTGGAGGATGCGGATGCGCGGCAGGAAGCCGAGTTGCACCGCCTGTTGCGAGACCGAGAACGCGCCCGAGATCACCGCCTGGCTGGCGATGACCGTGGCCAGCGTCGCCAGGATCACCAGCGGCAGGCGCGCCCAGTCCGGCGCCATCAGGAAGAACGGGTTTTCGACCATGGCCGGATTGCGCAGCAGCAGCGCGGACTGGCCGGCATAGTTGATCAGCAGGCAGGGGAACGCCACCCACAGCCAGGCGACCATGATCGCGCGGCGGCCGAAGTGACCCATATCGGCATAGAGTGCTTCCGCGCCGGTCACCGCCAGCACTACAGAGCCAAGCGCGAGGAACGCGAGCAGCGGGTCGAGAGTGAAGAACTTCACCGCATACCAGGGGTTCACCGCCAGCAGGATTTCCGGCGCGCGGACAATGCCGCCAAGACCAAGCAGCGCAATGACCACGAAATAGACGAGCATGACCGGGCCGAACAGCTTGCCCACCGCCGCCGTGCCGCGCGACTGGATCGCGAACAGGCCGATCAGGATGGCGATCGAGATCGGCAGCACCACTTCGGCAAAGGCCGGGTGCACCACGGTGAGCCCTTCCACGGCCGAAAGCACCGAAACCGCCGGGGTGATGATCGCATCGCCATAGAACAGCGCAGTGGCGACAATCCCCAGCACGGCGGTGAACGCGGTCCACTTGCCCGGCTTCAACTGCCGCCCGATCAGCGCCAGCAGTGCCAGGCTGCCGCCTTCGCCCTTGTTGTCGGCCCGCAGGATCACGAAGACATACTTGACCGTGACGATCAGCGTCATGGTCCAGAACATCAGCGAAAGGACGCCGAAGATGTGATCGGAATCCACCGCCAGGCGATGGTGGCCGATGAAGCTTTCCTTCAGCGAATAGAGCGGCGAAGTGCCGATATCGCCGAACACGACCCCGATCGCGCCCACGGCCAGCGGCACCAGGCCCTGGCCATGGTGGTCATCATGGTGGTCGGTGTCCTGAACTTCGCAGGGTTGGGCCGGCGCATCGGCGGCGCGCGCGGCTGCGGAATCAGAGCCCGCAGCAAGAGGCATGGCAGTCATGGCGGCGCCGCTACGCCCAGCCCGATCCGCGTGCGACGAAATTTATGCATTCTTTACGCCGCTTCACGGCGTGTTTGTCACAAGGCGGGACGCCGGGCGCGCATGTGTCGCGCGGCATTGACAGGCCGTGACAAGCCTGCCCCTCGACAGCGCCCCCCTTGCTGCGGCATGCCAGTGCCATGACCCTGGCCCACGCCCACAGCATTGCACCCGCGCCCGGCGCTGACCAGGGCGGCGGCCTGGCGGCGGGGCTGCTGGCCATGGTGGCGCTGGTCGGGCTGGCCACGCTGCTGGGATTGACGCTGCTGGCGCGGGGCGATCTGGCCGATATTGGCCTGCTCTATCTGGTGCCGGTGATGTTTGCCGCCATCCGGCTGGGGCTGCGGCCGGGGCTGGCGGCGGGGGCCCTGTCGTCGCTCAGCTATAACTATTTCTTTATTCCGCCGCGCTTTACCCTGGCGGTGGCTGATCCTTCGCATCTCATCACGCTGGTCATCCTGCTGGGTGTGGCGCTGGTGGGTAGCCAGATGGCGGCGCGGCTGCGGCAACAGGCGATGCTGGCCCAGGCCCAGGCCGGGCGCGATGCGCTGCTGGCCGGATTTGCCGGGCGCCTGATGGGCGTGACGCGGCGCGACGCGCTGTGGGCGATGCTGGCGCAGGAAGTGGCGCGGCTGTTTGGCGTGCGCGTGCTGGTTGCCGTGCCCGATGCGCAAGGGGTGGTCGAACTGGTCACTGCGCGCCCGGCGCAGGACCGGCTGGATTTGCTGGAAGCGGCGGCGGCGCAATGGTGCCTCGACAGCGGGCGCTCCGCCGGGCCGGGCGGGCAGGTGCCGACCGCGTCGGAATGGCTGTTCATGCCGGTGCCCGGCACGCAGGGGCCGCTGGCAGTGGTGGGCGTGGGTAATCCCGATGCCGATCTGCCGTTGCACGGCGCGCAGGCGCCCTTGCTGGAAAGCCTGCTGGCGCAAGCCGGGCTGGCTTTGGCCCGCATCACGCTGGAGGAAGAGAAACTCGCGCTGGGCCGGGTGCAGGAGCGCGAGCGGCTGCGCAGCGCGCTGCTCTCGTCGATCGGGCACGATCTGCGCACGCCGCTCACCACCGTGCTCGGCACGCTGCGCGCGCTGCGGCCGCTGAGCCCGGCGCAGACGGTGGCGCTGGCCAGCGCGCGCAGCGAGGCGGAGCGGCTCGATCGCTTCGTGGCCAACCTGATCGAGATGGTGCGCCTGGAAATCGGCGCCGTGCAGCGCGAGCCGGAAGCGGTCGATCTGGCCGAGGCCTGTGACGCGGCGCTCGATCACCTGGCCCCGGCCGTTTCGGCGGCGGGCGTCGAGCGTGCCGTGCCCGAAGACCTGCCGCTGGTGCTGGCCGATCCGCGCCTGTTGCACCACTGCCTGATCAATCTGATCGACAATGCCGCGCGCCACGGCGGCGGGCGGGGCATCCGCGTGGAGGCCGGGGCCGACGCCCAGGGCGGCGTCGAACTGGCGGTGTGCGACCGCGGGCCGGGCGTGCCGGCCGGCGAGGAGGAGCGGATTTTCGGCATGTTCACGCGGTTGGAAGGCTCGGATCGGCAGGGTGGCACGGGGTTGGGCCTGGCGATCGTCAAAGGATTTGCCGAGGCGATGGGGCTGCGCGTAACGGCTGCGAACCGGCCCGATGGCGGCGCACGCTTTGCCCTGCACGTGCCGCCGGCGCTGATCCGTCCCGTGGTGGTGCCGGCATGAGCGGGCCGGGCGAGGGCGGCAGCGCGGGCGTTTTGCTGATCGATGATGATCCGGCCATCCGCGCGCTGCTGCGCCAGACGCTAAGCCACGCCGGCTATGGCGTCAGCGAGGCCGGCAGTGCGGCCCAGGCCCTGGCCGAGCGCGCTGCGCGGGCACCCGACCTGGCCTTGCTCGATCTGGGCTTGCCCGATCGCGACGGCCTGGAAATCCTGCCGCAACTGGTCGCAGCCGGCGTGGCGGTGGTGGTGCTGTCCGCCCGCGACGCTACGGCGGAAAAGGTCGCTGCGCTCGATCTGGGGGCGAGCGATTACGTGACCAAGCCGTTCGATCCAGAGGAAATCCTGGCGCGCGTGCGCACGGCGCTGCGCCATCGCGCCCGGTTGGCCGGTGGACCGGGTGGGCAGGCCGTGCTGCGCTTTGCCGACGTGGAGATCGACCTGGCCGCGCGGCAGGTGCGCAAGGGCGGGGCCGAAGTGCATCTGGCGCCCAAGGAATATGCGTTCCTGGCCGAATTGGCGGGCAATCCCGGCCGCGTGGTGACTCATGCGCAACTGCTGCGCACGATCTGGGGGCCGGGCCACGAAACCGATGTCGAGTATCTGCGCGTGGCCGCGCGGGGTATCCGGCGCAAGCTGGAAAGCGATCGCCCGCCCGGCCAATCGGCGCTGCGTAATGAACCCGGCATCGGCTATCGCCTTGATCTGACACGGGGATGAGGCAAGCCTGAAGCGACCCCCACGGGCCTTTACGTGGCCTTGGCTTAAGGCCCGTTTGAGCGCGGGGGTGATAGCGCCGCTCCCTGTCATTCCAGACGGCGGAACCGGGGAAAGGTTGCATGTTCAAAAGGCGCGTTGTCGTTCCACTTGAAACCCGTTTCGCGCAGGCCGTGTTCGAACACGCTGCCGATGGCTTCCTCTTGCTCCAGAACGGCCGCTTCACCCTGTGCAACGCGGCGGCCGAGCGGGTCTATCAACGCACCCGGCACGAGATCATCGGCGCCACGCCCGATGCCCTGGCCGCGCCACGCCAGGCCGATGGCCGCCCTTCTTCCGAGCATGTTGGCGAGCGCTTGGCCGAAGCGCAGCGCAACGGCTTTGCGCGCTTCGAGTGGCTCAATGTCGATCGCAACGGGCAGCCGCTGCGCATGCTGGTGACGCTCACGCCGATCCAGATCGATGGCGGCGATGCGTTGATGATTCAGGTGCAGAGCCAGGCCGAAACCTCCGCGGTGGTCGACGCGCTGCGCGAAGGGCTGGAGCGGCTGGCCGGGGGTGATCTCGATTGCCGGCTGACGCGCGCGTTCCGGCAGGACTACGAGTGCCTGCGCACCAGCTTCAACGCGGCAGTCGATGCCATGGCCGGCGCGATGCGCTCGGTTGGCGGCATTGCCGAGCAGGTGGCCAATGGGTCTTCGGAAATCCTGGCGGGATCGGAAGACTTGTCCACCCGCACCGAGCAGCAGGCGGCGGCCGTTGAGGAAGCCGCCGCGGCACTGCGCCAGATCAGCGAAAGCGTGCAGAAATCGGCGCAGGAAGCTGGCCATGCCAGCACCATGGTGCAGACCACGCTGGACGAGGCGCGCCAATCGGGCGACGTGGTCGGGCGCGCGATCGAGGCGATGGCCGCGATCGAGAAATCCTCGCAGGAAATTGCCGAGATCGTCGGGGTGATCGACGCTATTGCGTTCCAGACCAACCTGCTGGCCCTGAACGCAGGCGTCGAAGCGGCCCGCGCCGGGGATGCCGGCAAGGGGTTCGCCGTGGTCGCCAGCGAAGTGCGCGCCCTGGCGCAGCGGGCCGGGGATGCCGCGCGCGACATCCGCGCCCGCATCGGCAGTTCCACCGAACAGGTTTCCAACGGCGTGGGCCTGGTCACCGCCACCGGCGACGCGTTGGAACGGATCGCCGCCAGCGTGGGCGAAATCAACGATGTGATGCAGCGCATCACCGGCACGTCGAGCGAGCAGGCCGGCGCACTGGGCCAGATCAACGCCACGGTGCGCGATGTCGATTCGATCACCCAGCAGAACGCCGCCATGGCCGAAGAAGCGACGGCAACCGCGCGCAACCTGGCCGATCAGGCCGGGGTGATGGCCCGCGAGCTGGGCAAGTTCCGTTTCGCCGGGGGGCAGAGCATGGCGCGTGCGCCTGTCACCTCCCGCGCAGCCGCCCCGGCACCTGCATCCATACCCGCATCCGCTCCCGCTCCGGCGCCAGTGCGGGCAGCGCCTCTGCCGGCGGCAGTTCCAGCAGCCCCCCTTGCGGCCGTGCCCGCGCCCACTCCGGCTGCCCCACCGCGCCCGAAGCCATCGCCTGCTCCCCGCAGCGTCGGCAATGCCGCGCTGTCTGAGGATGATTGGTCGGAATTCTAGGGGCTCGGGCAAATGCCAACGGCAGGATGCGCCCCTTGCAGACGTTCGGCTGCCGGTGCAATCTCGCTTGCATGAGGAAACTGTTCATCTTCATTGCGGTTTTGCTAATGAGTTGTGAAAGGTCGCCTCAGCTCAAATTTCGTGAAGCAATGGGAGATGGAAACGCTCCGCTTGAGCCGCTGGGCACCAATGAGTCCTTCGCAATTGGCATGGCCAGCAACGCCAAGGGAGCATCGAGCTTAACGTTGGAGTTTCGACCCAACGGGATCATCGTAGTGGAATCGCGCAACCCAACCGGGAAACTTGTAAAAACTGAGAAAATTCAATTAAGTGGCAGTCAAGTAAGCGCGCTGAGGATGCGCATTGCTGCGTTCCGCCCCCCAGCTCGGAACGAGGTGTTCCTGCCCCGCGGATGTACTTATGCGTACGATGATTCGGATACAGTAACGTTGGTTTTTGAAAACGTCGCTGACGACACAAAAGACGTCGATCGGATCAGGTTCGTCCATTTTCAAGATACGTGCCGGTCTCGGTGGGCGGAGTTGGGTCTGACTGAGATAAGGGCCATTATGGCCTCGCTGCCGCAAACTGCGCTTATCCGCAGCCGCGTACTCTAGCACTACTTTGGCAGAAGTGTGATTTTTGGGATTCCCAAGGCGTAAAATCGCTGATTCA